>NZ_JAURYQ010000006.1 GCF_030653815.1 Rhodoferax sp.
CACATTGTTGTCGAGCAGGCTCGCCCAGCGCGCCATGGCGTCCGGCGCCGGGCTGTCGATCGGGGTGGGGTATTCCACCCCCGCGTTGTTGACCAGCACATCCACCCTGCCCCATTGGCTTTGCAGGCGGGTGGCCAGCGCGGCCACCTGCGCGTCGTCGCCCAGGTCACATACGGCCGTCGTCACCTCGGCGTGGCCAGCCAGCGAATCGGCGAGCGCTTGCAGTGGTGCCGCAACCCGGTCCAGCAGCAGCAGGCGCACACCCTGCGCGGCAAAGGCCTGGGCCAGTCCCTGGCCAATGCCGCCCGCGGCTCCGGTGAGCACCACCGTTTTGCCTTGCAAGGCGTAGCTGGATTTCAACTCACACCGCCGTCAGAAAAGACACACCGACCGCACCCAGAAAACCATCGGCACGCCCGGGGGTACCGGGCGCCTGCACCTGGCCGTAGTCGCTGGCCAGCACGCGCTTGACGCGGTTGATGTGAAAGCTGCGCAGCAACTCACGCACCGGCGTCACCTGGGCGTAGTCGTCTGCATACAACTCGCGGTGGAACGCCGGCAAGCGGTGCCAGGGCGCCGTGGGACGCTCATGGTGCGCGTTGTGGTAACCAAAGTTCAACCACAGCAGGTTGAGCCAGGGGTGGTTCAGGCCCACCACATTGCTGAAGGTATTGGCTTGCTCGTAGGCGCGGTCACGCAGTTTGTCGTCCGGAATCGGTTTGTCGTCCAGGATCGGATAGGCGTCGTAGGTGTGTTGAAAACAATCGGCAAAACGCAGCACCGTGACAAACACCAGATAGGCCAGAAAGTAAAGCAGCAGAGCCTTGGGTGACCACCAGCCCAGCAAGGCAAAGGCACTCAGTCGGACGACAGCCACACCCAGAATACGGCCTCTGGCGGCGTGCTTGCGCTCATCCCGAAACGGCAGCGCCAGCACAAAGGCGCGCATTAAAAATTCAACTGCCGGAAAGTAGGCCCACTCCAGCGCCAGCACCGTGTTGCGAAACCAGCTTGGCGCGCGCAACAAAAATCCACGGACATCGAACGTCATGACGTCGGCGCGCTCCACATGGTGGCGCATGTGCTTGCGCCGCATGTCGGCAAAACTGGCGTAACAGCTGCCGTTGACCCAGCTCATCAAGTTACCCCAGCGCTCGTTGGCCGCTGCGCTCTTGAAGATGGCGTTGTGGGCGAACTCATGAATGAAATAGGCTGACCAGACCAGGGTTTGCGCCACCAGCGCCAGGCCCAGCGCATTGAGTGCCCAGGAGGCAGACCCCAGCAGGGCCACGCCGGCCCCGTAGCCCAACAAAGTAAATGCCAGTGCCGCCACGTTGGGCCACACACCATCTGGGTAACGAAAAATTTGCGCCATCACACACCTCTTGAACAAAACATCAGGGGCTGCAGAACGCCATGGGGCCTGCCCAATGGCTCTGCAACACGTCAAACCAAAGCTTATTTCTTGGTCAATGCGGTGACAAATTGCGCGTCAAAGGTGGACTCCGCCGCCGGAATGGCCTTGATCTGACCCTTGGCCTTGAGCAGTTCGCCAATGATCTCGCCGCTGGCGTAGTAAGAGGTGGTTTCCTTGGCCTTCATGAAGGCTTTGGGCATCTCGGCCAAGGGAATGTTGTACACCCCCGAGAGCTGCTCCTTGACTTCCTTGGCAGACACACCCATGAACTTGCCAATGATCTTGGCGGCGTCATCCGGCTTGGCTTTCATGTAGGCCACGCCATCCAGGTAGGCCTTGATGATGCCGGTGATCTCGGTGGGTTTGGCCTTGATGACCTTTTCGTCAAACACCATCACGTCGGCGATCAGACCCGGCGCGTTTTTGGACGAAAACACCACCTTGAATTTGTTGCCGCCGCCCTGGCCCAGAATCTGCGACAGGCTGGGCTCATAGGTCACGCCAATCGGCAACTGGCCGGAGGCCATGGCAGCCGGCACAGCCTCAGGCGTCATGCTCACGGGAACAATATCCTTGTCGGTCATGCCATTGGTTTTGAGTGCGTACGACAACAAGAAGTCAGACGGCGAGAGCGGATTGAAGCCGACTTTTTTGCCCTTGAAATCTTTCACGGTCTTGATGCTGGCGTCGGCCACGATGGCATCACCGCCGTTGGAGTAGTCGATGGGCATGACCACCTTTTGCGCGTTGCCAGAAGCCACCTGCCCCACCACCTGGTCATAAGTCAAATGGCCGCCATCAACGGCACCCGAGGCAATGGCTGAGGGGATCAGTGCCGGGTCGTTGAACACCTGCAGTGAAACTTTCAGGTTGTATTTTTTGTACAGGTCGAGTGCTTCCGCCACGTAAAACGGGCCGTAGCCGATCCAGACCACGGTGCCGAGTTTCATGGTGGTGGGGCCGGCGGCAAAACTTGACGCAGCAGCCAGGGACACAGCCAAACCCAGGGCGGGTTTGAACAGGCGGCTCAACAAAGACGATGTGCCGACGGCAGGGGTGGAAAAACTTGGTGAACGCATGACAAAGCTCCTGGAGTGAAAAAAAGGCGCAGGAAGAGACGATCTGTACATCGTTCTCCCGGGCTTTTATCCCTCCGTGGAGCCTCTTGCGAGGCCGGAGCACTCTCGGACCAGACATCGTGCGAACGCAATATTCGCCAACCGGAACCCTAGTGCCCCTACGCTAAAGCGTTTGTGCATCCGTGCACAAATCACCCTTCTTGCCTTCAGTATTTAGCAAAACACGTGCCATCTTTTTTGGTTCGAATATCTGAAAGTTTGCGACATCACGCGCCACGCCGTACCTTGCTGCCTTTATTTTGGGATGAAATGGTGCAGCCCTGCGTGTATTTGGTGCACTGCCATGGCGGCCGGCAGCACGCTTGACCAAAGAACACAAAGCAGACCGGAAAGAGCAAACTTCCTTCGCTAGAATGAATAAGGGTTTACCCTAGGTATTAAAGGCAATGCGTTGAAGCCCGGGTCATTTCCGAGCAACAGAATTTTTCAAGAAATGAGTTTCAATTGACCAAGACCATCGACATCACCGAGTTGTGCCTGCGCGATGCGCACCAGAGCCTGCTGGCCACCCGCATGGCGCTGGAAGACATGGTGCCGGCTTGCGCCGACATCGACCAGGCGGGCTACTGGTCGGTGGAGTGCTGGGGCGGCGCCACCTTTGACGCCTGCATCCGTTTTCTGAACGAAGACCCGTGGGAGCGGCTGCGCACCTTTCGCGCCCTGCTGCCCAATTCGCGCCTGCAAATGTTGTTGCGCGGCCAGAACCTGCTGGGTTACCGCCATTACGAAGACGGTGTGGTGGACCGCTTTGTCGACAAGGCCGCCGAGAACGGCATGGATGTCTTTCGTGTCTTTGATGCGCTCAACGACATCCGCAACATCCGCCACTCGGTGCTGGCCGTGCGCCGCAACGGCAAACACGCCCAGGGCACCATCTGTTACACCGTCAGCCCACTGCACACCACAGAAACCTTTGTCGAGATGGCCGAGCGCCTGGTCGAACTGGGCTGCGACTCGATCTGCCTGAAAGACATGGCGGCCCTGCTCAAGCCACAGGCCGCCTACGACATCGTCAAGGGCATCAAGACCCGTTGCGGCGAGGGCGTGCGTGTGCATGTGCATACCCATGCCACCACCGGCGTCACGCTGGTGTCCTTGATGAAGGCCATCGAGGCCGGTGCCGACGGTGTCGATACCGCCATCAGTTCCCTGAGCCTGGGCCCCGGCCATAACCCGACCGAAAGCCTGGTCGCCATGCTGGACGGCACCGGCTACCAGACCCAGCTCAACAAGGACTGCCTGCACCGCATCAAGGATCATTTCGCCGCCGTGCGGCCGCGTTACCAAGCCTTCATGTCCAACATCTACGGGGTCGAGACCGACATCTTTGACAGCCAGATTCCGGGTGGCATGATTTCCAACATGGAAAGCCAGCTCAAGCAGCAAAACGCCGGCGACCGCATCAACGAGGTGTTCATCGAGGTGCCGCGGGTGCGCGAAGACGCCGGCTTTCCGCCGCTGGTCACGCCGTCGAGCCAGATTGTGGGCACCCAGGCGGTGTTCAATGTGCTGATGGGGCGCTACAAGGTGATGTCGAGCGAGTTTGCCGACCTGATGCTGGGCTTCTACGGCAAGACCCCGGGCGAGCGTGACCCTGACGTACTGGCCATGGCCGCAGCACAAGCGCACAAACCCGCCATCGAGGTCCGCCCCGCCGACCTGCTGCAACCCGAGTGGGAGAGTCTGCAAACGGCGGCCAGCACCCTGTCCGGCGCCAATGGCAGCGAAGAAGACGTGTTGACCTACGCCATGTTTCCGCAGGTGGCGGCGGCTTTTTTTGAGAAACGCGCGCAAGGGCCGCTCAAGCTCGGACGCGAGCCAAAGGCGATTGACCCAGCCGCAGCCCCGGGTTCAGCACCCACCTCCATCCAGGCGCCGGTCACCTACGACGTCAAGCTCAACGGCCGCTCACACCGGGTCTCTGTGACCCCCATCGCGCCATAAACAGGACACACCATGACGGTCATGCAGCAAAAAATTGACGAACTTCATCGTCGCCAGCAAGCCGCTTACCTCGGTGGCGGCGCCGACAAACAGGACAAACAGCGCCAGGGCGGCCGCCTCACGGCCCGCGAACGCGTCGCAGCCTTGGTCGACGAAGGCAGCTTTGACGAGGTGGGACTGTTTGTCACCCACCATGCTTCATCCTTTGGCATGCAGGGCAAAAACCTGCCGGCCGATGGCGTGGTCACCGGGGCCGCGTCGGTGCACGGGCGCCTGGTGCACCTGGCCAGCCAGGACTTCACGGTAGCCGGCGGCTCGGCGGGTGAAATGCATTCAATCAAGGTCGCCGACATCATGAAAGAGTCGCTGCGGACCGGCTCGCCCTTTGTGTTCATCAATGACTCGGGTGGCGCGCGGGTGCAGGAAGGCATTGGTTCGCTGTCGGGTTATGGCAGGGTGTTTCATGCCAATGTGCTGCTGTCGGGTGCGGTGCCACAAATCTCATTGATTTGCGGTCCCTGTGCCGGTGGTGCCGCCTACAGCCCGGCGCTGACCGACTTCATCATCCAGACGCGCCAGGCGCAGATGTTCATCACCGGGCCGCAAGTCATCAAGCAGGTCACCGGCGAAGACGTCACGGCTGAAGAACTTGGCGGTGCCGAGGCCCACATGGTGCACTCGGGCGTGATCCATTTCATTGCCGACGATGACTTGCACGCCATTGCGCTGTGCCACAAACTGCTCAGCTTCCTGCCGGCCAACAACCTGGAAGATCCACCGCAGACCGAGGGCGACCGCTCAGTGGAAGCCAACCCGGCGCTGGAAAACATCCTGCCCGACGAATCCAAAAAGGGCTACGACATGCGCGCCGTGATCGAGTCGATTGTCGACTTTGGCGATTTCTTTGAAGTTCAGGCCGGCCACGCCATGAACATCGTGGTGGGTTTTGCGCGCATTTGTGGCGGCTCGGTCGGCATCATTGCCAACCAACCCTCGGTGCTGGCTGGCGCACTCGACATCAATGCGTCCAGCAAGGCGGCGCGTTTCATCCGTTTCTGCAACGCTTTCAACATCCCGCTCGTCACGCTGGTCGATGTGCCCGGCTTCATGCCCGGCGTGCAGCAGGAATACGGCGGCATCATTCGCCATGGTGCCAAGCTGCTGTTTGCCTACGCGGCAGCCACCGTGCCCAAGATCACCGTGATCCTGCGCAAAAGTTATGACGGCGCCTACCTCGCCATGTGTGGCAAGGACCTCGACGCCGACCGGGTCTTTGCCTGGCCCACGGCCGAGATTGCGGTGATGGGGGCCGAGGGTGCCGCAGAAATCGTTTTCCGCAAGGAAATCGCCGAAGCAGCCGACCCGGCCCAGCGCCGCGCGGAACTGATCCAGAACTACCGCGACACCTTCTCCAACCCCTATGTGGCGGCCGAACAGCGGCTGGTGGACTCGGTGATCGAGCCCAAGGACACGCGGCGCCACATCGCCCAGGCGCTGGAATACCTGAAGATCAAGCGGGTGCCACGGCCGCACAAAAAACACGGGCTTTCGCCCCTCTAGAAAGCCCGCCATGCAAGCGCAAGACAAGGAAACACTGGCCATGATCGCGCAACTGCGCGAGGAATTGACCGCACTCAAAGACCGCGTCAACGTGCTGGAGCGCCAGGCGGCCAAAGCAGCGACGGCCGCGCCAAGCGAAGAAGACATGCTGGCCATTTCCGCTGCCGTGGCGGCCTTTTTAGGAGTCCGTGCCCGTATCCGCCAGGTGCGCCTGGTGCATTCCAGCGCCTGGGCCCAAGTTGGCCGCATGGGCACCCACGCATCGCACCATACCCATTGAACGGAACTACTGTGAAACTACGCATCACCCTGGACGACAAGACCTTCGAAGTGGAGGTCGAAGTGGCCGAAGCCGACCATGCCAGCCTGCCCCCGGCTTACCCGGTGGGCTCGGCGCGGCTGACCGGCAGTGCCGCTGCCGGTGCCGGTGCCCCCGCAGGCGCTTCATCGAGCGCTGGCCATCCGCCGGCCGTGGCGGATGAGGGCAAAGCCTGCCGCAGCCCGGTGTCCGGCGTGGTGGTCAAGGTGGTGGCAGCAGCCGGTGCCAGCATCAACGCCGGCGACTCCATCCTGATTCTGGAAGCCATGAAGATGGAAACCAACATCACCGCCCCGGTCTCGGGCGTGATCGCCGAGATCAAGGTGGCCCAGGGTGACCGGGTGCAGACCGGAGACGTGCTGGTTGAGTTTATTTGAGCTGGTCCGGGGGGCAGACGGAATGTTAGTGCAACATCCTTGCTTTTGAAGAATGCATGGGTTGGTGATGACTTGACAAACAGGAAAAGTGGCGTGTGATTGACTACTTTTGGCAGGCTGAATGTGCGTTGCCATACAGACCATTTTTTTTGAGTAAGTCAGAATCAGGCGAGCGCAAGGCAGTCTCGGCGACGTGTTGGACTGCGAAAAAGAACCTCTCCATGAAAACAAAACATACGTCCAGATTGCCTGAACGCAACCAAGCAGCCAAGTCTTTGTCCCAAGCGCTGAAAGAAAGCGAAATTGTCAAGGAGATGGTCAAAGAGTCAGCAGCTGAACTGGCGTTGGTCAACGTGACTCTCAATGAGGAGTTTTCGAACCGGAATCGATTGCACGAGGTAGCGACGGCACTTGAAAAAAGTGAAGCGATTGAAATCAAAGTGCAAGTGGCGTCGGAAAAACTGTCCCAGGTGAATCTTTTTCTGGAAAGTGAAGTCAAGGAGAGACACCTCCTGGAACAGAAACTGAATGCGGTCATTGAGCAGCAGGAGAACGCTCTGCTTGCCTCTCTTCATGACGCTCTGACCGGATTGCCAAATCGCGTGCTTTTTAATGACCGGCTGGAGCACGGGATTGCCCAAGCCAAACGGAATGGCTGGACCTTGGCCGTGATGTTCATGGACCTTGACAAGTTCAAAATCATCAATGACACCCATGGTCACGACGTTGGCGACGCAGTCCTCCAGTCGATCGCCAGACGACTTATTGAAAACACACGCAGCGACGACACGGTCAGCCGCCATGGCGGCGATGAATTTTTGTACCTGCTCATGGAAATGAGACAAAACCAGGACGCCGCCATTGTGGCGAAAAAAATCATCAAGGCGGCTCAGTTGCCGTGTGACGTCAGCGTCGGACAACTCACGGTCAGCGCCAGTATTGGCATCTCGATTTTCCCGAAAGATGGCACCACCGCAGAGGCCTTGATCAAGTGCGCCGATGCAGCCATGTACCGGGCCAAGCAAAACAAGTCTGGCTATGCCTTCGCGAGTGACGCTCCTGCGCAGCGGCCTGAACGCACGGGACGGATGGGCTCGACTCAGTCATCGCCAAATTGCTGACAGAAAGACCGTATCGGGGGGTGCCAAGCGTTGGCACAACACAGCGCAGCCTCGGAGAACCCGCCGCCCAAGCTCCGTCCTTACCGCAGGCAAGTTCTTTCCCCCGGATCAGCTCGCCTGGTACGCCACGCGCCCGCCCACCAGCGTGCAGCGCACACGACCGGGCAACTCGTAGCCCGAGAACGGCGTGTGTTTGCCCTGGCTGACCAGGGTGTCGGCCTGCACCGTCCAGGCGGCCTGCGGGTCGAACACACAGACATCGGCCAGACCGCCCACCTGCAGGCGTCCGGTGCGCCCCAGCCGGGGGCCGAGCGCCGTGCCCAGCACCTTGGCCGGGCCATCCGTGACGACCTGCAGCGCCCGCAGCAGGGGCACACCGCTGTCCTGGTGCCACTTGAAGGCCAGACTCAGCAGCAGTTCCAGCCCGGTGGCGCCGGGCTCGCTTTCGGCGAATGGCAAGTTCTTGGCATCTTCGTCCACCGGTGTGTGGTCTGACACCAGCGCGTCGATGCTGCCATCGAGCAAACCGGCGCGCAGCGCGTCGCGGTCGCGCTGCTGGCGCAAGGGCGGATTCAGGCGCGCGCGACTGTCGAAGTAGCCGATGTCGGCGTCGGTCAGATGAAGGGAGTTGATGCTGACGTCGCAGCTCACTTTCAGGCCGTCCAACTTGGCCTGGCGCACCAGCGCCACACCGGCGGCGCTGCTGATGCGGCACAGGTGCACACGCGCCCCGGTGGCGCGCATCAGTTCGAAAATCGTGTACAGGGCAATGGTTTCGGCCATCACCGGCACGCCGCTCAAACCCATGCGCGTGGCCAGCGGGCCGCTGGCCGCCACACCCTGACCCAGAAAATAGTCTTGCGGGCGCAACCACACCGCGTAGCCGAAGGTGCTGGCGTACTGAAAAGCGCGCTGCAGCACCTGGATATTGCCCAGCATCACCTCGGCCTGGCTGAAGGCCACGCAGCCGGCGTCGGTCAACATCACCATTTCGGTCAGGGTTTCACCCTTGAGGTTGCGCGTCAGCGCGCCCAGCGGGTAGACCCGCGCCTGCTCCAGCTTTTCAGCCCGAAAGCGCAACATCTCGACCAGCCCGGGCTCGTCGAGCACCGGGTCGGTGTCGGGCTGACAGACCAGGCTGGTCACACCCCCAGCCATGGCTGCCGCCATCTCGGATTCGAGCATGCGGGCGTGCTCGTTGCCCGGCTCGCGCAGGCGCACGGCCAGGTCCACCAGGCCCGGCAAGACCAGACAGCCCTTGGCCTGGATCGTCACCTCCGGCTGAAAATCTGCGGGAATGTTCTGGATGCCAAGAACGGACCCGTTGGCCAGCGCGACGTCCGCTGGCGCGTCCAGACCACTGGCGGGGTCGATGACCCGGCCACCCTGAATCAGCACACGTGTTTGCTTGTTCATCTGTTTGTCTCAAAAAAGTTCAGGCTTCGTTGCCGGCCACGATGCTCATCACCGCCATGCGCACCGCAATGCCAAAGGTCACCTGCGGCAGGATCACGCTCTGGCGGCCATCCACCACTGCCGAGTCGATCTCTACGCCGCGGTTGATCGGGCCCGGGTGCATCACGATGGCGTCCGGCTTGGCCAGTTGCAGCTTGGTCGGGGTCAGGCCAAAGCTCTTGAAAAACTCCTGGCTCGACGGCAGCAGCGCACCGCTCATGCGCTCGTTTTGCAGGCGTAGCATGATCACCACGTCGGCGTCCTTGATGCCTTCTTCGAGGGTGTGGCAGACGCGCACACCCATCTGCGCCATGTCCGAGGGCACCAGGGTCTTGGGGCCGACCACGCGCACCTCGGCACAGCCCAGTGTGGTGAGGGCGTGGATGTCGGAGCGCGCCACGCGCGAGTGCAGCACGTCGCCCACGATGGCCACCGTCAGGTTGGCAAAGTCGCCCTTGTAGTGGCGAATGGTGTACATGTCGAGCAGGCCCTGGGTGGGGTGGGCGTGGCGGCCGTCGCCGGCGTTGACCACATGCACATGCGGCGCCACATGCTGGGCGATCAGGTAGGGCGCGCCCGACTCGCTGTGGCGCACGACAAAAATGTCGGCGGCCATGGCGCTCAGGTTGGCAATGGTGTCGAGCAGCGACTCCCCCTTGGCGGCCGACGACTTGGCAATATCAAGGTTGATCACGTCGGCGCTCAGGCGCTTGGCGGCAATTTCGAAGGTGGTGCGGGTGCGCGTAGAGTTTTCAAAAAACAAGTTGAAGACACTTTTACCGCGCAGCAATGGCAACTTTTTAACCTCGCGGTTGCCCACCGAGACAAAGTTGGCGGCGGTGTCAAGCACCTGGGTCAGGATGCTTTTGGGCAAGCCCTCGGTGGACAGCAGATGGATCAGCTCACCGTTTTTATTGAGCTGCGGGTTGTGCTTGTACAGCATGGCTAGATTTCTTTCAGGTTAAAGCTGAAACGACCGTCCTCTTGACGCACCAGCGCCAGCGACTGGCTGGCGGGTAGGTGGATGCGCGCGCTGCACAGGTCGGCCTGGATCGGCAGTTCGCGGCCGCCGCGGTCCACCAGCACCGCCAGTTTGACGCTGGCCGGACGGCCAAAGTCAAACAGTTCGTTGAGCACCGCGCGCACCGTGCGCCCGGTGAACAGCACATCGTCGAGCAGCAGCACATGGGCGCCATTGACGTCAAACGGGATTTGCGTCTGCGCGCTGCTGGTCATGCCGCGGCGCGCATAGTCGTCACGGTGCATGGCCGACGAGATCACGCCAAACGGCTGCGCCAGGCCCAGGTCCTGGCGCAGGCGCTCGGCCAGCCAGACGCCGCCCGAGGCAATGCCCAGCAATTGCGTGTCGGGCTGCAGCAGGGGATCCAGCTTGTGCGCCAGATCGGCATACAGCGCCTCGGCATCGAGTGCCAGTGTGCTCATGGAAGACTCCTTAAAAACTGTTCCAGAATGATGCAGGCGGCGGCCGCATCGGCATCAACCGCGCCCATGGAATGGGCCTCGGTGGTGGTGTAGCGCTCGTCCACCTCAAAGACCGGCAAGTTGAAGCGGCCATGCAATTGGCGGGCAAATTTGCGCGCGCGCACGGTGTTGTCGTGGGCTGCGCCATCGGGGTGAAACGGCACACCGACCACCAGCGCATCAGGCTGCCAGATCTTGAGCTGCTGCGCCACTTTCTCGAAGCGCGCCTTGCCCTCGGCGGCAATCGTGCCCTGCGGCTGGGCCGTTCGCAGGATGCGGTTGCCGACCGCAAAACCGGTGCGCTTGAGGCCGAAATCGAGTGCCATGAAGGTCTGCAGATGGGGCGGCACCACCGGCTGTGGGTCGACGCTTGAACTGTCGGCCGGGGTGTTCATGCGTGCCCGGCGTCAGGCGCCAGCATCCAGGGCTCCAGGCCCAGCAACCTGAGCGCCTGGGCATAACGTTCGGACACCGGGGTCTCGAAAATCAGCCGGGCGTCGGCTTCCACCGTGAGCCAGCTGTTGTCACCCAGTTCGGACTCCAGTTGGCCCTCACCCCAGGATGAATATCCCAAGGAAATCAGCAGCTTGCGCGGCCCGCTGCCGGTCGAGATGGCCTCCAGCACATCGCGCGAGGTGGTCATCTCCAAACCGCCAGGAATGACCATGGTGCTGGCATAAACCGGGTGTTCAGGCTGATCGTCACCGGCAAAGGTGGCCTCGTGCAGCACAAAGCCGCGCTCGGTTTGCACCGGGCCACCAAAGAAAACGGGGGCGGACTGCAGGTCGGGGCGGCTCAAAGGCAGCGCCACCTTTTCAAACAGACCCTTGAGGTCGATGTCGCAGGGTTTGTTGATGACCAGCCCCAAGGCACCACGGGGGCTGTGCTCGCACAGATAAACGACACTTTGGCCGAAGAGCGGATCCTGCAGACCGGGCATGGCGATCAAAAAATGATTCGCCAGGTTGATGGGGGCAGGCTCAGAAGACATGGAACAATTCTAGCGATGAACATGACCCAAAACTTTGAAACCGGCCTGATGTGGTTCCGGCGCGATTTGCGCTTGGTGGACAACGCCGCGCTGCATCTGGCGCTGCGTCAATGTGCGCGTGTGCACTGCGTTTTTGTCTTCGACCGGGACATTCTGGCGCCGCTGCCGCGCGCGGACCGACGCGTGGAATTTATCCGCGAATCCCTGGTGGAACTGGACGCGGGCCTGCGCCAGCTTAAGCGCAAGGCCGGTGTTGGCCTGATCGTGGTCCATGCTGTCGCCCGTGACGAGATCCCGCGGCTGGCTGCAGCCCTCCGGGTCCAAGCGGTATTTGCCGCGCGCGACTACGAGCCACAAGCGCAGGCGCGGGACGAGGCTGTGCGCCAGGCGTTGACACAAGTGGGCTGCGCCTTTTTCACCTGCAAGGACCAGGTCATTTTTGAAGGCCGCGATATCCTCACCCAGTCCGGCACGCCTTACGGCGTCTTCACGCCCTACAAGAACAACTGGCTCAAACGCGTGGCGCCCGAAGACCTGGCGCAGCACGACAGCGCGCCGCTGGCCCCGCGCCTGCTTGAGCGCCCGCCCGAATTCCAGCGCCCGGTGCCCAGCCTGAGCGACCTGGGTTTTGAGCCGACCAACCTGGACAGCCTGAAGATCCCCACCGGCGAAAGTGGTGGCCAGACCTTGTTCGAAGCCTTTTTTGAGCGCATGGACGACTACCACGCCACGCGTGACTTGCCGGCGGTCAAGGGGCCGAGTTACCTGGGCGTGCACCTGCGTTTTGGCACCGTGTCGATCCGTCAACTGGTACGCATTGCGCTGCAGCGCCAGGCCGCAGGCAGCGCGGGCGCGACGGTGTGGCTGAGCGAACTGGTGTGGCGCGACTTTTACTTTGCCATTCTGGCCAATTTCCCGCACGTGGCGCGGCAGGCCTTCAAGCCCGAATACGACGCGATTGCCTGGGAAAGCGGCCGGCAGGCCAACGAACTGTTTGCAGCTTGGTGCGAGGGTCGCACCGGTTACCCGCTGGTCGACGCCGCCATGGCGCAGATCAACCAGACCGGCTACATGCACAACCGCCTGCGCATGGTGGCGGGCAGCTTTCTGGTGAAAGATCTGGGGCTTGACTGGCGCTGGGGCGAGCACTACTTTGCCGAAAAGCTCAACGACTTCGACCTGTCGGCCAACAATGGCGGCTGGCAATGGGTGGCCTCCAGCGGTTGTGATGCCCAACCCTACTTCCGTATCTTCAACCCGGTGAGCCAGAGCGAAAGGTTCGACCCGCAAGGCAAGTTCATCCGCCGCTACCTGCCGCAACTGGCCAAGCTGTCAGACAAAGCCATCCATGCGCCCTGGGCAGCCAAACCATTGGAGCTGCAAATGGCCGGCGTGGTGCTGGGCCAGACCTACCCGCACCCCGTCGTAGCCCACGACGAGGCCCGCGCCAAGACCTTGCAGCGTTATGCGGTGGTCAAGAAGTCAAGCGCACAGCCACTTTAAATTTGAACCATCTCGAAATCTTCCTTGCGGGCACCGCACTCGGGGCAGGTCCAGTTGAGGGGCACGTCGCGCCAGGCGGTGCCCGGTGCAATACCGTGCTCCGGATCGCCCGCTTGCTCGTCATAAATCCAGCCACAAATCAGGCACATCCAGGTTGTTGATTGCGTCACAGTGTCCAAAGCCTTCCAATAGAATGTCTCATCACTCGCATCCAGGCTTGATTCCAACAAACAAGCCCGGTACCCATCGCCTTATTCTGCCCTATACCAGCCATGACCCATTCCCCTGATCGCAATGCCACTTTGTTTGCCCGCGCCGCCCAGGTGATCCCGGGCGGCGTCAACTCCCCGGTGCGCGCTTTTCGCGCGGTCGGCGGAACGCCGCGTTTCATCAGCCGCGCGCAAGGCGCCTACATGTGGGACGCCAACGGCCAGCGTTACACCGACTACATCGGTTCCTGGGGACCGATGATTCTGGGCCACGGCCACCCGGCGGTGGTGGAAGCCGTGCAAAAAGCCCTGCTGGAAGGTTTCTCCTTCGGCGCACCGACCGAGCGTGAGGTGGAACTGGCCGAAGCCATTCTGAAACTGATGCCAAGCATGGACATGGTGCGCCTGGTGAGTTCCGGCACCGAAGCGAGCATGAGCACCATCCGCCTGGCGCGCGGTGCCACCGGACGCAGCAAGTTCATCAAATTTGAGGGTTGTTACCACGGCCATGCTGACGCGTTGCTGGTGAAAGCCGGCTCGGGCCTGGCCACCTTTGGCAACCCGACCAGCGCCGGCGTGCCGCCCGAGGTGGTGCAGCACACGCTGGTGCTGGAGTACAACAACATCGAGCAGCTCGAAGCCGCGTTTGCCGAGCAGGGCAAGGAAATCGCCTGCCTGATGATGGAGCCGATCTGCGGCAACATGAACTTTGTGCGCGCCACCGTCCCGTTTATGAAACGCTGCCGCGAACTCTGCACCCAGTACGGCGCGCTGTTGGTGCTGGACGAGGTGATGACAGGCTTCAGGGTGGCGCTGGGTGGCGCCCAAAGCGTTTACGCCAAGGACATCCCCGGCTTCGAGCCCGACATGACGGTGATGGGCAAGGTGATCGGTGGCGGCATGCCGCTGGCCGCCTTTGGTGCCAAGCGCGCGGTGATGGA
The DNA here is from genome assembly GCF_030653815.1 of Rhodoferax sp. Lineage (GTDB taxonomy): Bacteria > Pseudomonadota > Gammaproteobacteria > Burkholderiales > Burkholderiaceae_C > Rhodoferax. The sequence goes on from NZ_JAURYQ010000006.1 coordinate 14,459, forward strand.
ACACCTGGCACCGCTGGGCACGGTGTATCAGGCCGGCACCTTGAGCGGCAACCCGGTGGCCACGGCCTGCGGCCTGGCGACACTGGCCGAGATCAGCAAGCCCGGTTTTTATGACGAACTGGGCCGCAAGACCCGCGCCCTGATCAGCGGCCTGAGCGAAGCCGCCAAGGCTGAAGGCGTGGCGTTTTGTGGCGACTCAGAGGGCGGCATGATGGGCTTTTATCTGCTCGACACCTTGCCCTGCACCTACAGCCAGGTCATGAAAACCGATGGCGCCAAATTCAACCAGTTGTTCCACGGCCTGCTGGACCGTGGCGTCTACATTGCGCCAGCGCTGTACGAAGCCGGTTTTGTCAGCGCCGCGCACACCGACGCCGACATTGCCGAAACCGTGGCGGCGGCACGTGAAATCTTTAAACTACTTCCAAAGTAATAGATTTCAGGCAGGAAGCGTGGTTTGCTTTATCTTGCCCGCCAGAGGGTGAAGGGCCAACCTCCTCAAACCCCCTGTGCATGGCTTGCTTGCGCCACCAGACGCACGCCCAGCGCAATGCACACGCGAGAGATCGTGTCAAAGCGTGGCTGCGAATTGGGCCGCAACGCTTTGTACAAAGCTTCTCGGGTCAGCCCCGAAATTTTGGCCACCTCGGTCATGCCACGAGCCCGGGCAATCATGCCCAGCGCATGTGTCAACTCGGATGGGTCGTCATCTTGCAGCGCCAGCGTCAAGTAATTGGCGATGTCTTCGTCGGTCTTGAGGTGCTCAGCCATATCGAACACTGGCAAGTCGGCAAGCTTGATTTTTTGGGTCATGGTGGTCACTCCTGAATAGTTTTTGACAGCGCAATCCACGCTGTGCCTTGTCCAACCTTTTGGCGAGACGAATGCGCGTCATGCTGTCCTTGCGGCTGTCTAGCCAATCAGTGAATTCTGTCAGTTGTTTGACGATAAACATGAATAAATTGTAATCATTTGTTCACAAATTGGCAAGCGGGATGCCCGAACCCGATTCCAAGCTTCTTGATTTTCGTTCTCCTCGTAGCTAGAATCGACCCGCGTAGCCAGATTCGGCTCGCGTTACTTTTCGAGGTTTGGATGTTGGAGATTGCAGTAATCCGATAACCCGATCCCTGCACTTGCGGGGCATCTTGGTTATCGCGATCACAAACGGTTGGCAGACCGCTACATGGCGGCCTGCTGTGTCTGTTCGTCTGGATTACTGCTAATTGATTTCCAACATGAATACTTCCAAGCCGAAGCAACAGCTTCTTGATGCGCATGCCAGTCTTGGCAGCACCTCTACCCCTGACGCCGGCGATGATTCTGGCGAGTCGATTGCCAGAGTAACTGCCGTTGATCGCGGCCAATACATCATCAGAAATGCGGAGGGTGAAGTGCCCGCCAAGCTGACGGGCCGGACCATCTACTCCAGCGAATCGCCCGTTGATCTACCCTGCGTCGGTGATTGGGTCCGCGTCAGTTATCACGACTTTGGTGCTCATGCGAGCATTCTTGATGTTCTGCCGCGAAAGTCGTTTCTGAGACGAAAAAAACCTGGCAGCAATATCGAGTTCCAGATGATCGCCGCCAATATCGATGTGGCCTTCATTGTCCAGTCCTGCCACTTTGATTTCAATGTGCGAAGACTGGAGCGCTATCTCGTGATGACCAGCGAAGGGCATATTCAGCCAGTCGTGCTACTCACCAAGACTGACCTGATCAGTCCAGCGGCGCTGGAACAACTGGTCTCGAAGATTCGCGATGCCGGCATCGGCGCCAGAATCATCACTCTAAGCAATGTCAGCGGAAACGGCATTGATCAACTCCGCGAGCTGATTCAACCCGGCAAAACCTACTGCCTGCTGGGATCATCCGGCGTAGGCAAAACGACGCTCGTCAATCGCCTGGTCGGTGATTCCACTCTGGCAACAAGAACAGTCAGCAATTCTGGAGAAGGCAGGCATACAACCACCCGGCGTCAACTCATCGTGCTTGAGAACGGTGGGTTTTTGATTGACATGCCTGGCATGCGCGAATTGGGAATGCTCGGTGTCAGCGAGGGGATCGATGACAGTTTTTTCGATATACAAGCGCGTTCACTGAACTGCCGCTTCAGCAACTGCACGCATACCAGCGAGCCTGGCTGCGCCATCCGGGATTCCATCGCCAAGGGTGAAATGGATGCGGCGCATTTTCAAAGCTACCAGAAGCTGAAGAAAGAATCTGAGTTTCTCGAAATGTCTTATCACGAGAAGCGCCAGAAGGACCGTGATTTCGGCAAGCTTGTGCGCTCCGTCATGAAATCCAAGGGGAGGCGGGATGAGTGAGCCTTAGACCTGAGGTCTACTCGTTGAATTGGCGTTTCCCGGCTGGCCGGGAAACGTCTCTTCTCTCAAGTGAGGATGAAATGTCTGATTTTCGTTTTGACGAATGTTCTCTTTGGATCGGCAACGCCTGTACGGCCCGCACCTGACCGATCGTTCATGGCCGGTTTGCACGCACCTCACATCGAGTGTCCGGATGTTGGACAGCGGCCGTACGCCCAACTGCCTGTCTGATATCAGGTAATGATCGGCACCGCCACGCCGGTCGCCGACCGCGAGTGACTCAATTCCGCCAGATCCGGCTAAAGATCTTTCTTCAATCGGTTCAGTTTGCGTTCATGTACGCTCACGCAGAATGGGACCCATGCAATTGGTCCTGACCGACTTTGCGGATAAATCGACAGCGTTGGCACCGTTAGTCGCTGGTGCCACGATCACGACCAATTACACCTTCCCTTAACTCATCAAGAGGTCCAATATGAAAACAACTCAAATCAAGACCAGCCGGACATTGGCGCTGCTGCTGGCGGGCCTGCTCGCCACGGCAGGCGCGATCGCTGAAAAGCCGGATTTTGCCGGTGGCGGCAAGAATGGCCAGGGCGGCAAGCACGTCGAGGAAAAGAAGACGCAAGCGCCAGAGCGCAAGGTGAAGGAGCATCGCAGTAGCGAGTCGACGCAGCAGCGCGACAACGTCAAGGTGGGCGGCTATTTCCGTGAGGAGCAGCGCACCGCGGCCCACAACTATTACAGCGAGCAATACCGGGTTGGTAAATGCCCGCCGGGGCTGGCCAAGAAGAACAACGGCTGCATGCCGCCGGGGCAGGCCCGCAAGTGGGCAATGGGCCAACCGTTGCCGCGCGAGGTCGTGTATTACCCCGTGCCGCCGGCTGTGGTGGTGCAACTTGGTGTGCCACCGGCTGGTCAGCGCTATGTGCGGGTGGCCTCTGACATCCTGCTCATCAGCACCGGCACGCGGATGGTGATCGACGGGATTCAGGATCTTGGTCGCCAGTAAACGGTTCTTCGGTCCTCCTCGCCGTGCGCTGCGGAACCTTTCTGAAGATGGTGAAACTGCTCAAGGTTCTGGAGCGTCATCTCGAACTGCTCAAGGAGGTTAGAGCCGCTTGAAACAAGCGTGAGGGAAGTAAGTTTCCGCACCAGCACCCCTTTCGACGCGAGACGACATGAAGTCAACACCGGCTGATGAAATCGGCGTTGTTGCGCCACATTGTCAAAACTCGATAAACGGGGTTGGTGGCGCGCACGATTCTTTCAACTTTAATGTGCCGGATGTGAACAAGGCCAACCAGTTGCGGGGCTTGGCGATCAAAGGTTGGCGCAGCATGCACCCCAAAACTGGCGGGATGGGCTGAGAAAACGGAAATTTGATCGGTGCCGGGTGTCCAGCAACATAGAGACGCTGGACTGCTGCACTTCCCGACAGCGGGTATTCGTGGTGGTTTGCAAACGCTGCAAACCTATCCTCCGCAAGCATCAAGACTTTCGTCATTCACCTCATAGGTCGCCCGCACAGATTGAGGCATGGGCCAGAAATCAAAGCCTGGCTAAAAGCGTCTTTTAACCAGCTCAATGCCTGAAATGGCGCACGCCTGAATACACCATGGCGACGCCGCGCTCATTGGCGGCATCGATCACTTCCTGGTCGCGCATCGAGCCACCCGGCTGAATCACGCAGGTAGCGCCGGCATCCACCACCACATCAAGGCCGTCGCGGAACGGGAAGAAGGCATCGCTGGCAACTGCGGTACCCTTCAGGCTCAGGCCCGCATGCTCGGCCTTGATGCTGGCAATGCGCGCCGAATCGAGTCGGCTCATCTGGCCCGCGCCCACACCCATGGTCATGCCGCCCTTGCAGAAGACGATGGCGTTGCTCTTGACGAACTTGGCGATGTTCCAGGCAAACAGCAGGTCTTGCAATTGCTCGGGCGTGGGTTGCAGCTTGGTGACCACCTTGAGGTCGGCCAGCGTGAGGAGGTGGTTGTCGGCGGTTTGCATCAGCAGGCCCGAGCCCACGCGCTTGATGTCCATGGCATTGCGACCGTTGTCCCAGTCGCTGGCGCCACCGGGTGGCAATGCAATTTGCAAAATACGCACATTGACCTTGCTCTTGAACACGGCCAGTGCCTCGGGCGTGAAGCTGGGCGCCATCAGCACCTCGATGAACTGCTTGGACATTTGCAGCGCAGCGCGCTCATCGAGCGGGCAGTTGAGGGCAATGATGCCGCCAAAGGCTGAGGTCGGGTCGGTCTGGAAGGCCTTGCTGTAGGCTTCCAGCGAATCGGCACCCACGGCCACGCCGCAGGGGTTGGCGTGTTTGACGATGACACAGGCGGGGGTGTCAAAGCTCTTGACGCATTCCCAGGCGGCATCAGCGTCGGCGATGTTGTTGTAGCTGAGTTCCTTGCCCTGCAATTGCACGGCGCTCACCAGCGAGCCTGGTGCCGGGTACAGGTCGCGGTAAAAAGCGGCGCTCTGGTGCGGATTTTCACCGTAGCGCAGGTCTTGCAGCTTGATGAAGTTGGTGTTGCTTTGCCCCGGGAACAGGCTGCGCGCCGGTGTGCTGGCGCCCTCCTCGAATGTGATCGATGACAAATAATTGCTGATGGCGCCGTCGTACTGGCTGATGCGGTTGAATGCCGCCACACTAAGGGCAAACTTGGTCTTGAGCGTCAAGCCACCGTCTTTCAGCTCGGCCAGCACTTGGGCGTACTGCGAGGCGTCGGTCAATACCGCCACATCTTTCCAGTTTTTGGCGGCGCTGCGCACCATGGCCGGGCCGCCAATGTCGATGTTCTCAATGGCGTCTTCGAGCGTGCAACCGGCCTTGGCCACGGTGGCTTCGAACGGGTACAAATTGACCACCAGCAGGTCGATGGTGTCGATGGCGTGGGCCTTGAGGGCGGTCATGTGCTCGGGCACATCGCGCCGGGCCAGCAGGCCACCATGGACCTTGGGATGCAGGGTTTTGACACGGCCGTCGAGCATTTCCGGGAAACCCGTGACTTCGGCCACCTCGGTCACGGGCAGGCCCTGGTCGGCCAGCAGTTTGGCCGTGCCGCCGGTGGACAGCAGTTTGATGCCGAGCGCGTGCAGGGCCTGGGCAAATTCAACAATGCCGGTTTTGTCGGAGACAGAAATTAAAGCGTTCATGGTTCTTCGTTTTTAAGTTTGAAATCGGTGCGGCGGCGTTGGGCAAACACCTTGCCGAGGCTTAATCGATGAGCTTGTGCTCGAGCAGTTTCTTGCGCAGGGTGTTGCGGTTCAGCCCGAGGTATTGGGCCGCTTTGGACTGGTTGTTGTCAGCGCGCTGCATCACCACTTCGAGCAGGGGTTTCTCCACCACGGCCAGCAGCATGTCGTACATGCCATTGGGCTCGCTATGCCCTAAATCGGTCAGGTAGCTTTCTAAATTGCTGCGCACACAGTCTGCGATATGCAGGGGTTTCATTGAAGGGTCTCCATGTTTTTATTGAGGTCACGTTCAAAATGATTCGGCGGGCTGGATGGCTGGGGCAGGCGATCCATGCGTGCATTGAGTTCATCAAAAAATTCTGCCACCGACGCCCATTGCGTCTGGCAATCCGGCAAAGTGTTCATGTGGGTCCGAAAGGCCTCGCCACCGGGAAGATCCCGCACGTACCAGCCAATATGCTTGCGCGCGCTGAGCACGCCCATGAATTCACCGTACAGGCTGTAATGGTCTTGCAAGTGGGCCAGCAGCAGGTGTTTGACCTCGGCCACCAGCGGCGGCGCCAGGGGCTCACCCGTGGCCAAAAAATGTACGATTTCCCGAAAGATCCAGGGCCGCCCTTGTGCCGCGCGGCCAATCATCACGGCGTCGGCACCGGTGGCAGCGAGCACCGCGCGCGCTTTTTCCGGACCGTCGATGTCGCCATTGGCCACCACCGGAATACGCAGCGCAGCCTTCACGGCCGCAATGGTGTCGTACTCGGCCTGCCCGCGATAACCCTGCTCGCGGGTGCGGCCATGCACGGTCACCATCTGCACGCCGGCCGACTCGGCCGCCCGGGCCAGTTGCACCGCGTTTTTGGCGGTGTTGCACCAGCCGGTGCGCATCTTGAGGGTGACCGGCACACCCAGCGGCGCACAGGCCTGCACCACCGCCGACACAATGCTGATGGCCAGTGTCTCGTCCTGCATCAGGGCGGAACCAGCCCATTTGTTGCACACTTTTTTGGCCGGGCAGCCCATGTTGATGTCGATGATCTGGGCGCCCCGGTCGATGTTGTAGCGCGCCGCATCGGCCATCATGGGTGCATCGGTGCCGGCAATCTGCACGGCGATGGGGCCAGGCTCACCCTCGTGGTTGGCGCGCTGCGAGGTCTTGAGCGAACGCATCAGGTCGGGTCGGCTGGTCACCATTTCGCTCACCGCGTAACCCGCACCAAGCCGTTTGCACAGCTGGCGAAACGGCCGGTCCGTCACCCCCGCCATGGGGGCGACAAAACAGGTGTTGGGCAAAAAGTAGGGGCCGATGTTCATGCGAACGTGTTCAAAGCAAAGGGAAATGCCAGCGGGAAAGAGGTAACAAAAAATTTGGGGAATAAGGATTCTAGCTGCCCAAAATTTCAGCAAATGAAATAAACGCCAATCCTTGCGCTTACCCTGCAAAACCTATACTGCGGCACTCATGGAACTCTGGATAGATCACCTTCTCACCCTGCTGGCGTTGCCCAAATATGGCCTCAGCAGCGTTTTTGTGGTGTCCTTCGTCTCGGCCACCCTGCTGCCCATGGGTTCTGAGCCCGTGGTGTACGGCCTGGTGGAACTCAATCCGTCGCTGTTCTGGCCGGCGATTGCCGTCGCCACGGTGGGCAACACACTGGGCGGCGCGGTCAGCTGGTGGATGGGGCTGGCGTCGCACAAGGTGGTGGACAAATACCAGCACTCAAAACACCACCTGCGTGCGCTCGCCTGGCTGGAGCACCTCGGCCCCAAGGCCTGCTTGCTGGCCTGGCTGCCCGTGGTGGGCGACCCGCTGTGCGCGGTGGCGGGTTGGCTGAAACTGCCATTCTGGCCCTGCCTGGGCTACATGGCCATCGGCAAATGCGCCCGCTACATCACCATGACAGCTGCGTTGCTGGGGATTTTTAACGGCTAGATCGCGAATTTACGAACTGAACAAAAAGTTCATCACGTCGCCATCCTTGACCACGTAGTCCTTGCCTTCAGCGCGCATCTTGCCGGCATCCTTGGCGCCCTGCTCGCCCTTGTAGCTGATGTAGTCGTCATAGGCAATGGTCTGGGCGCGGATGTAGCCCTTCTCGAAATCGGTGTGGATCACGCCCGCCGCCTGCGGCCCGGTGTCGCCCTTGTGGATGGTCCAGGCGCGCACCTCCTTGACCCCGGCGGTGAAATAAGTCTGCAGGCCCAGCAAATCGTAGGCCGCGCGAATCAGACGGTTCAGGCCCGGCTCGTGCAGGCCCATTTCTTCCAGGAACATCAGGCGGTCTTCGTCGCTCATGTCGGCCATTTCGGCCTCCAGCTTGGCAGAAATAGCCACCACCGGCGCGTTCTGGGCCGCGGCATAGGCCGTCAGGCGGTCCAGCAAGGGGTTGTTCTCGAACCCGTCTTCAGACACGTTGGCGACAAACATGGCGGGCTTGGCCGTGATCAAGAAAAACTGTTTCAACAAGGGCTGCTCTTCCTTGCTGAAGTCCAGTGCGCGCACCGGCTTGGCTTCATTGAGGGCAGCCTGGCAGCGCTCCAGGATGCTGACCAGTTTGGCTGCTTCCTTGTCGCCGCCCGATTTGGCGGCTTTCTGGTAACGCGACAGCGCCTTGTCCACCGTGCTCAGATCAGCCAGGCAGAGTTCGGTCTGGATCACTTCGATGTCAGAAATCGGGTCGACCCGGCCGGACACATGGATCACGTTGTCGTCTTCAAAGCAGCGCACCACATTGATGATGGCGTCGGTCTCGCGGATGTGCGCCAAAAACTTGTTGCCCAAGCCCTCACCCGTGCTGGCACCGGCGACCAGACCGGCAATGTCGACAAACTCGACAATGGCGCGTTGCACGCGCTCGGGGTGCACGATGGCCGACAGTGCGTCGAGTCGGGAGTCGGGCACCTCGACAATGCCCACATTGGGCTCGATGGTGCAAAAGGGGTAGTTCTCCGCCGCAATGCCCGCCTTGGTCAGCGCGTTGAACAGGGTCGATTTACCGACGTTGGGCAAGCCCACGATGCCACACTTCATGAAATATCCTTATGAGTCAAAAAACGAATGGTCAGGCCAAAAACTTGCGCCAGGCCCCGATGTTGTACACCTCCGGGTAGCCATTCTTTTTAAGCAACAGCTTGGCCATGCCACTGCGTGATCCGCTGGCGCAGCAAAGAACCACCGGGGCAGATTTAGGGATCTCACCGAGCCGGCTACCCAACTCCTGCAAGGGGATATTGATGGTTCCGGGAGCGTTCGCGCTGGCAAACTCAGCAGCTGATCTCACGTCGACAAAGGTGGCGCCATTCTTTTTGAGCGTTGGCAGCATGGCAACGACTTTTTTCGAATTCCACCACTTGTAGCCAAACCAGCCACACAAGGCCAGGATGGGCCAATACTTTTGAAAAAGATCCGATAAATCCAAAAAACACTCCTTGTCACGGCATTGATCACCGCAAAAAACAAGCTGGTGAGTGTATGCGATGCGGTTTTTAAGGGGCTGAGCGACGCGCCAGGTGCGCCCTCCTACAATCCCTTCCATGACACATCATCTTGATATTTGCATTCGTGGTGGCGGCATTGTGGGGCATGCCCTGGCGCTATTGCTGGCGCGCGACCGGCTGCGTATTGGCCTGGTCGCACCCCAGTCCGCCGCCCAGGGCGAGCCTGACGTGCGGGCTTATGCGCTCAACGCGAAGTCCAAGGCCTTGCTTGAATCGGTGCGCTGCTGGCCGGATGCCCTGCACGCCACGCCGGTGATGGACATGCAGGTCAAGGGCGACGACGGTGGCTGCGTCAATTTTTCGGCCACCGAGCTGGTTGTGCCCGCGCTGACCTGGATTGTCGATGTGCCCACGCTGGAAGCCCAGTTGCGCGAGGCAGTGCGCTTTCAACCGCATATCGAATTGCTGGAGTCCCCACGGCCGGCCACCCTCACCGTGGTGTGTGAAGGCAAGGCCAGCCGCACGCGGGAAGAATTCGGCGTCGACTTTGCCGCCACGCGCTACCCGCAACACGCCATTGCCGCACGACTCAAATGCGAAAAACCGCATGGCCAAGTGGCACGCCAATGGTTTACCCAGGGGGAGATCCTGGCCTTTTTGCCGCTCGACGGCGCGCAGGGCGACACTGTGGCCATGGTCTGGTCGGCGCGCGATGCCCGCACACCCGAGCTGCTGGATGACAGCGAAGACTGCTTTTGCGAGCAGCTTGAGCAACTGAGCGAAGGCGTTTTGGGCAAGCTCAGCCTGATCAGCCCGCGCAAAGCCTGGCCACTGCAGTCGGCACAGGCCAGCCGCTGGATGGGCGTGACCAACGGCCAGGCCTGGGCGCTGGCCGGTGATGCGGCGCACACCGTGCACCCGCTGGCCGGTCAGGGACTGAACCTGGGGCTGGCCGATGTGGCCGAGCTCACACACATCCTGCACAAGCGCGCCTACTGGCGCCCGGTGAGTGATGCCAAACTGCTGCGCCAGTACGAGCGCGCCCGAAAAACCGAGGTCAGCGCCACGGATGCCGCCATGACGGCTTTGCAACAGTTGTTTGACAAGCCGGGCAATGGCTGGCAAAAGTTGCGCAACTGGGGCTTGTCGGGCTTTGAGCATGTGGGCTTTTCCAAACATTGGGCGGCACGGCGTGCCATGGGCCTATAGAACTTATTTCACGCAGGCCGGTCTGACCCAGCTTGATTCATCACAGGATACCCATGAAACGACTCCTTATTCCCTTGATCGCTGGCACCGTCCTGCTGGCCAGCACCGCCTGGTCGCAGGAAGCCACCATCCGCAAGAACCTGGCTGAGCGCATTCCGCAACTGCCTCAAATTGACGAAGTCATCAAATCGCCCATGCCCGGGCTCTACGAGATTCGCGTCAATGGCAACGAGATCTACTACACCGATGCTGACGCCAATTACCTGGTACAGGGCAACCTGATCGACACCCGGCAAAAACGCAACCTGACCGAGGAACGTGTCGAAAAACTCTCGGCGATCGACTTTGGCGCCCTGCCCCTCAAGGATGCCTTCACCATGGTGCGCGGCAACGGCAAGCGCAAGCTGGCGGTGTTTGAAGATCCCAACTGCGGTTACTGCAAGCGTTTCGAGAAAGACCTGCAAAAAGTCGACAACGTCACGGTCTACCTCTTTCTTTACCCGATCCTGGGCAAGGACTCGGTTGAAAAGTCCAAAAACATCTGGTGCGCCAAGGACAAGGTCAAGGCCTGGCAGGACTGGATGGTGCGCGATGTCACGCCAGCCGCCGCCAGCTGCGACAGCGCGGCCATTGCACGCAATGTGGAACTGGGCCGCAAGTTCAAAATCACCGGCACCCCCACACTGGTGTTTGCGGACGGCAGCCGCGTGCCCGGTGCCGTGAGTGCCGACCAGGTTGAAAAACGCCTGAACTGATGGGGTCGCTGCCTGCTTCCTCTACCCAGGTGGGCTATGCGGTGCGGGCGCTGGACCTGCAGGCGCATTTGTTCGAAGTCACCCTCACCATTGACCAGCCCGCTGCCAATCAGGTGGTGAGTTTGCCAGTCTGGATTCCGGGCAGCTACCTGCTGCGCGAATTCGCCAAACACCTGCAGTGCCTGCAAGCGCGACAAGGCCACAAGCCGGTGACCATCACCCAGCGCGACAAGTGCAGCTGGCAGATCCACGCCAAAGCCGGCAAGACGCTGGTACTCACCTACCAGGTCTATGCCTTTGACAGCTCGGTGCGCACCGCCTGGCTCGACAGCCAGCGCGGTTTTTTCAACGGCACCAGCCTGTGCCTGCGCGTGCATGGACAGGAGGACACGCCGCACCGGTTGACGCTGATTGACGAGGGTCTGCCCAAAGAATGGCAAGCCGCCACGGCTTTGCGCGCCCAACGCGTCTCAAAACGCGGCTTTGGTGACTACTTGGCGGCCAACTATGACGAACTGGTCGACAGCCCGGTTGAACTGGGCCAGTTCTGGCGTGGCGAATTTGTCGCTGCCGGCATCAAACACCACTTCATCGTTTCGGGTGCGCCCGCCAGCTTTGATGGCGCGCGCCTGCTGGCCGACACCCAGGCCATTTGCGAGGCTGAAATCAGGTTCTGGCATGGCCGTCAAGCACAACAGGCGCCGCAACGCCACTACCTGTTCATGCTCAATGCCATGCATGACGGCTACGGCGGGCTGGAGCACTGCAATTCGACCGCGCTGATCTGCAAACGCGCCGATTTGCCGCGCCACGGCCAAGCCAAGGTCGGCGCGCCGCCCGACGGCTACACCACCCTGCTGGGTCTCATCAGCCACGAGTACTTTCACACCTGGAACGTCAAGCGGCTGCGCCCGGCTGAATTTTCCCGCTACGACTACGCCCAGGAAAACTACACCGAGCTGCTGTGGTTTTTTGAAGGCTTTACCAGCTACTTCGACGACCTGCTGCTGCGCCGCGCCACGCTGATCGACAACGCGCATTACCTCAAGTTGCTGGCCCGAACCATCAACCAGGTGCTGCAAACCCCCGGGCGCCAAGTGCAAAGCGTGGCCCAGTCCAGCCGTGACGCCTGGGTCAAGTACTACCGGCAGGATGAAAACACCGTCAATGCCACGGTCAGTTATTACACCAAGGGTTCGCTGGTGGCCCTGTGCCTGGATTTGAGCCTGCGCCACAGCGGCAAGACCAGTCTGGACGCGGTGATGCGCGCGCTGTGGCTGCGCTGCCAGGGCGGCCCCATGACACAGGACGACCTGCTGGCGGTGCTGGCCGACTTGTCGGGTAAATCCTATGCGAATGAGCTGCAGCAGTGGGTGCACGGTACAGCTGACCTGCCCCTCAAGAAACTTCTCAAGCAGCACGGCATTCGCGTTGAGGAAACGCCGGCACCACTGGCCGACCAGTTGGGCCTGAAACTCAACGAGCAGCAAGGCATCCGCGTCAAAAACGTGCTGCGTGGCAGCGCTGCCGAACTGGCGGGATTTGCCGCCGGTGACGAGTGGCTGGGCGTGGCCACGGGCGAGGGCAAAACCAGCCAGCGCTGGCGCCTGAACAAACTCGACGACCTGGCCACGTACCTTGGCAGCGACACCCGTTGCCGGGCACTGGTTGCCCGTGACCAACGCCTGCTGACGCTGTCCCTGAACTGGATGGACACGGTACGCCCGGTCATACTCGCGGTGTCCGACACCCAAGCCCTCAACGCCTGGCTGGATGGCAAGAGTTCTGCCTGATTCCCTATTTTTTACCTAACAGGAGACCCCATGACTTACGAACTGATCACCGTGCGCACCGAAGCCGACAAGGTTGGCATCATCACCCTGAACCGGCCCAAGCAACTCAACGCCCTCAATGACCAGCTCATGACCGAGCTCGGCGATGCGTTGCACGCCTTCGATGCCGACGCCGGCATCCACTGCATGGTCATCACCGGCAGCGAAAAGGCTTTTGCCGCCGGCGCCGACATCGGCGCCATGGCCAGCTACAGCTTTGCCGATGTCTACAAAGGCGACTACATCACCCGCAACTGGGAAAAAATCCGCGCCGTGCGCAAGCCCGTGATCGCCGCAGTGAGCGGTTTTGCCCTGGGTGGCGGCTGCGAACTGGCCATGATGTGTGACTTCATCATTGCCGCCGACAACGCCCGTTTTGGTCAACCCGAGATCAAGCTCGGCATCATCCCCGGTGCCGGTGGCACCCAGCGTCTGCCGCGTGCCGTGGGCAAGGCCAAGGCCATGGACCTGGCACTGACCGGGCGCATGATGGATGCCGTTGAAGCAGAGCGCTCCGGGCTGGTGAGCCGTGTGGTGCCGCTGGACAAACTGATGGACGAGGCGCTGGGCGCCGCCCTGATGATCAGCGAGTTCTCGCAACTGGCCGTGATGGCGGCCAAGGAATCGGTCAACCGGGCGTTCGAGGGCTCCTTGAACGACGGCATCATGTTCGAGCGCCGTATGTTCCACGCCTTGTTTGCCACAGCCGACCAAAAAGAAGGCATGGACGCGTTTGTCAACAAACGCAAAGCCGTTTTTACCCACCAATGAAACACCGAGCCGCCAAAAAGCGGCTCACAACCCGCTATAATCTCGCCCTGTTGGTGATATAGCTCAGCTGGTTAGAGCGCAGCATTCATAATGCTGATGTCGGTGGTTCAAATCCACCTATCACCACCAAGATACCCTGAACCCGCATCGGCCAACGCCGTTGCGGGTTTTTTATTTACACCAGATCATCGTCGCTTGGCTCGGCGCCGGCGCGGGCACCGCGAAGGCCCGGTTTGGCCAGCAACTCCAGGTAAAACGCATCGCCGCCGGCCAGCGCCACGGCGTCGATCAAGGCGGTCAGCGTGGCCGGGTGCACCCCTTGCGCGTTGTCCGGATGGGTGCCAAAACGGCAATCGAAGTCCCAGAAGTCCACGCCTTCGGGCAGGGTTTTGCGGCGTTCGCGCTTGATGTACTGGCGAATTTCGTGCTTGGTAGCCTCCAGCACGCGGTCGCGGTTTTTGCCTTCAATAGTGAGTTGGAATGTTTTTTTCATGAGGTCCTTTGAATCCGTTGTCAGCAGCCTGCCGTGGCCGCCATGAGTGGGGGTGATTATGCGTCGAGCCCTGCCACCGCCTTCTGTCAACGCCCCCCTGATGCGAAACACGTAAACTGCCCCATCACATCACTACTTCTCGTTGCCGCTTCTGACTTCACCCCACACCACCAATATGTCCTTTTCCAAACTTGGCTTGTCCAGCCCGCTGCTTGCAGCCGTTCAGAAGCTGGGTTTTGACACCCCCACGCCCATTCAATTGGGCGCCATTGGACCGGCGCTGCAGGGCCATGACGTGCTGGGCTGCGCCCACACCGGTTCTGGCAAAACGCTGGCTTTTGCGCTGCCCTTGCTACAAAGCCTGTCAGGCGCACCAAGCCGTCTGGCCCAAGCGCTGGTGCTGGTACCGACGCGGGAGCTGGCGACCCAGGTGGGCGACACGATTCGTGCCCTGGCGCAGCACCTGCCCCAACAGGCCAGGGTCAACGTGGTGTTTGGCGGGGTCTCGATCAACCCGCAAATGATGGGTTTGCGCGGTGGTGCCGAGGTGCTGGTAGCGACACCAGGGCGGCTGCTCGACCTGGTGGCACACAACGCGGTGAAGCTCTCCGGGGTGAATCTGCTGGTGCTCGACGAGGCCGACCGCCTGCTCGACCTGGGTTTTGCCGAAGAACTCAATCAGCTGCTGGCGCTGCTGCCCGCCAAGCGCCAAAGCCTGTTTTTCTCGGCTACGTTTGCGCCAGCGGTGCAGGTGCTGGCCAACACCCTGTTGCGCGAACCGGTGCGCGTCGATGTGCGGCCCGACGCCGCGCCACCCACCGAGATCGTGCAGCGCGCGATCTCGGTGGACACGCCCAAACGCACCCAGTTGCTGCGCCATTTGATCCAGCAGAACGCCTGGTCGCGGGTGCTGGTGTTTGTGGCCACCAAATTTGCCGCCGAGATCGTGGCCGACAAGCTGCGCAAGGCGGGCTTGACGGCCGAGCCCTTTCACGGCGAGCTGAGCCAGGGTAAGCGCACCCAGGTTCTGACCGACTTCAAGGCCTCTCGCCTGGGTGTGGTGGTGGCCACCGATGTGGCGGCGCGCGGGCTGGACATCGCCGGCTTGCCCGTGGTGGTGAACTTTGACTTGCCGCGCTCGGCAAGCGATTACACCCACCGCGTGGGTCGCACCGGCCGTGCTGGCGAACCTGGCCTGGCGATGAGCTTTGTCAGTGCAGCCACGCAAGCACACTGGCGCCTGATTGCCAAACGCCAAGGGCTCGACCTGACGCTGGAAAGCATTCCGGGTTTCGAGGCGCTGGAGGCTGCTGCGCCCGCCTCCAGCGCCCTTGATGCCGCCGGCAACGGCGGCATCAAGGGCCTGCGCCCGAGCAAGAAAGACAAGCTGCGCGCACTGGCAGCCCAAGCAAAAACACCCGTGCCTTAAAATCGCACTCTCTTCAACAGCCTCTGGATGAACACCATGAACCGCTGCCTCCCCGCCCGCAAGGGCTTTTTCCTGGGACTGATGTCCCTGCTGGTGAGCATTGTCACGCTGGCCCCCGAGCCCCTGGCTGCGCAAGACCTGGTGCGGCAATTCCCGGCTGCCGCCAAGCGCGGCACCCTGGTAGTCACCCAGCCGCCCAACATCCTGATCAACGGCCACGCCGAGCGGCTATCGCCTGGTGCCCGCATCAAGAACCCCAATAACATGATCGTGTTGTCCGGCAGCTTGGTTGGCCAAGCGCTGCTGGCCAATTACCTGCGCGACCCGCAGGGCCTGATCCACGAAGTGTGGTTGCTGAGCCCGGCCGAGGCGCAGCAAAAGCGCACGGGCATGGAAGCGGTGACCAATTTTGTCTTCGGCTCGGATGCCGACAAACCCAAGACCGACGACGGCAAGACACCGTTCGACCAGTTGCCGAAATTCCAGCAGAGTCAGTGACATGCCAGGGCTTTACCCGCTATGGGACCTGTGCCCTGTGGGAGCGGCGCCCTGTAGGAGCGGCGCCCTCGCCGCGATGGACCCCATACAGCCATTGGCCCGAGGCGGGCCTCAAACAAAGATCAACACACAACACCATTTTTTACCATGAGCAAAAAAGTCTTCATCAAAACCTACGGCTGCCAGATGAACGAGTACGACTCGGGCAAGATGAGCGACGTGCTCGGCGCGGCCCAGGGCTACACCCCGACCGACAACGTCGAAGAGGCCGACCTGATCCTGTTCAACACCTGCTCGGTGCGCGAAAAGGCGCAGGAAAAAGTATTCTCGGACCTGGGACGCGTCAAGCACCTCAAAAAACGGGGCGCCCTGATCGGCGTCGGCGGTTGTGTGGCCAGCCAGGAAGGCGAAGCCATCATTGCCCGCGCGCCCTATGTGGACGTGGTGTTTGGCCCGCAAACCCTGCACCGTCTGCCGCAAATGCTCGATGAGCGCGCGCGTCTGAACCGTTCGCAGGTCGACATCAGCTTTCCCGAGATCGAAAAATTCGACCACCTGCCGCCCGCGCGTGTCGAAGGCGCCAGCGCCTTCGTGTCGATCATGGAAGGTTGCTCCAAGTACTGCAGCTACTGCGTGGTGCCCTACACCCGCGGCGAAGAGGTGAGCCGCCCGTTCGAAGACGTGCTTGTGGAGGTGGCGGGCCTGGCCGACCAGGGCGTAAAGGAAATCACCCTGCTGGGGCAAAACGTCAACGCCTGGCGCGCGCCGATGGGAGAGACGTCGGAGCTGGCCGACTTTGCCACGCTGCTCGAATACGTGTCAGACATTCCCGGCATCGAGCGCATCCGTTATGTCACCAGCCACCCCAACGAGTTCACGCCTTCGCTGATTGCCGCCTATGACAAACTGCCCAAGCTGGTCAGCCACCTGCATCTGCCGGTGCAACACGGCAGTGACCGCATCTTGATGGCCATGAAGCGCGGCTACACCGCCATGGAATACAAGAGCACGGTGCGCAAGCTGCGCGCCATCCGCCCTGACATGGCGCTGAGCAGCGACTTCATTGTGGGGTTTCCGGGTGAAACCGAAGACGACTTTGGCAAGATGATGAAGCTCATTGACGACGTTGGTTTTGACAACAGTTTCAGCTTTATCTTCAGCCCGCGCCCGGGCACACCGGCCGCCAACCTGGCGGATGACACGCCGCACGAGGTCAAGCTGCGTCGCCTGCAACACCTGCAGACGGTCATCAACGACAGCATCAAGCGCATCAGTGAAAGCCGCATGGGCACGGTGCAGCGCATTTTGGTGGAAGGCGCCTCCAAGCGCGACACCACCGAGCTGATGGGTCGTACCGAGTGCAACCGGGTGGTCAATTTTGTCGGCCAGCCGCGCCTGGTGGGGCAGATGGTGGATGTGACCATCACAGACACCCGCACCTTCACGCTGCGCGGCGAGGTGCTCACCCAGGACCTGGCGCTGGCCTGAAACGATTCAGGCGCTCAAAAAAATGGCCTCCCGATCAGGGAGGCCAGTGCGTCGGGAAAGATGTGACTTACTTCTTGCGTGCCGCAATGGAAGCTTCAGCCGTCTTGACCAAATCCACACCCACGGTGGCTTTCCACTTGTCATAGACCGGGCGCGTGGCCTTGACAAATGCGTCGCGCTCGGCCGGGCTCAATTGCGTGACGGTGACACCCAGGCCGGCAATGTCTTTCAGCAGCGGCTGGTCAGCCTCCACCAGGCCCTTGCGCGCCAAAGCAATTTCCTGCTTGCCCGCGTCCAGCGCAGCCTGGCGCACGATGGCTTGATCAGCCGGCGTCCAGGAAGCCCATATCTCTTTGTTGACGACAAAAATCAGCGGGTCCGCCACGTAGCCCCACAAGGTCACATGTTTCTGGCTGACGTTGTGCAGCTTGGCAGCAGTAAAGATCGACAGCGGGTTTTCCTGGCCGTCCACGGCGCCGCTGGCAAACGCGGGTTGCGCGTCCGCCCAGCTCATTTGCGTCGGGTTGGCACCCAGCGCGGTGAAGGTGTCAAGGAACAACGGCGAGCCGACGACACGGATTTTCAGACCCTTGAGGTCGGCCGGCGTGCGCACCGCGCGCTTGGAGTTGGAGAGTTCACGGTAGCCGTTTTCGCCCCAGGCCAGCGGCACCACACCCGCCTTGTCCAGCGTGGTAAAAATTTGCTTGCCGACCGGGCCTTGGGTCAGCGCGTCAATGGCGGCGTAGTCGGGCATCAGGAAGGGCATCGAGAACAGGTTGAGCTGTTTGACTTGCGGTGACCAGTTGATGGTGGAGCCCACCGCCATGTCGATCACGCCCTGGCGCAGCGCCGAGAATTCACGCGTCTGGTCGCCCTGGATCAGCGACACACCGGGGTACAGCTTGATGTTGATGCGGCCCTGCGTGCGTTCCTTCACCAGCTCGGCCCAGATCTGGCCGCCCTTGCCCCAAGGGAAGGCCGGGCCCAGCACCAGCGACATGCGGTATTCCGATTTGTAGCTTTGCGCTGAAGCCAGCGTGGCCACGCTCAGTGCGCCTGCGGCCAGCGCTAATTTGAGTAAGGTACGAACTTTCATGACATCTGTCTCCTTGTTTGAAAAATATTTCAGGTTTCAATAGCCCAGGCGCGTGGGCAGCCACAGCGCCAGAGAGGGGAAGATGATAACCAGCAGCAACACGCACAGCAACGCGGCCATCAACCACAGCACCCAGCGCACGCTTTCTTCCATGCGCACCCCGGCAATCCGGCACGACACCATCAGGTTCACTGCGATGGGCGGCGTGAACTGGCCCAAGGCCACCATCAAGGTCAGCAGCACACCAAACCAGACCGGGTCCCAATGGTAGAAGTTGACGATGGGCAGGAGCAAGGGCACAAAGATCAGGAAGATCGAGATGCCATCCAGAAACATGCCCACGGCCACCAGCATCAAAATCAGCAGCGCCAACACCCCGTATTCACCCAAGCCCGAATTGACAATGGCCTGCGTCACCGGATCAACGATGCCCAGGGTGGACAGCGAATAAGCAAAAATGCCGGCCAAGGCCACCACCAGCAAAATAATGGCCGACAACTCGCCTGATTCGCGCAGGATGTGGAACAGGTCGCGCACCTTGATGGTGCGGTAGATCACCATGCCGACAAACAGGCCGTAAAACACCGCCACCACAGCGGCCTCGGTCGGCGTGAACCAGCCGGCCCGCATGCCGCCCAAAATCAATACCGGCGCCGCCAGGCCCCAGGAGGCTTCACGCAAGCTGGCCCAAAACGGCGGCCTGGGCAGTTGCGCCTCTTGCTGTCCCAAATGGTGCCTGCGCGACAACCAGACACTGGGCACCATCAAGGCCAGGCCCACCAGCAAACCCGGCAGCATGCCCGCGGCGAACATGGCGGGCACCGAGGCGCCCGGCACCAGCACCGAATAAATGATGAAGGCAATCGAGGGCGGAATCAGGATGTCGATCGACGCTGCAGCGCCCACCACACTGGCGGAAAACGCCGGCGGATAGCCCGAGCGGGTCATGGTGGCGATCATCACGCCGCCCACAGCCGCGGCGGTGGCCGGCCCGGAGCCGGAGATACCACCCATCAGCATGGCCACCGCAATCACCACCACGGGCAACATGCCGGGGCCACGCCCGATGATGGCAATCGCAAAGTTCACCAGGCGCAGCGCCACACCGGAGCGGTCAAAAATGGAGCCCACCAACACAAACATCGGGATCGCCAGCAAGGGGTATTTGCCCAGACCGGCATAAAAGTTTTGCGGTACCGCCAGCAGGCCAAACCATTGCGCGTCCAGGTTGGCCAGCGCAATGGCGGTCGCGCCCGCCAGTCCCAAGGCCGCGCCAATCGGCACGCCGACCAGCATCATGACCAGAAACACCACAAACAGCAGCGTGGCGATCATGCGCGCCGCCCCCGCCGAATGAACAGGCCCAGCGCCCGCAGGGCAATGGCACAGGCCAGAATGGGCAGCCACATGCTGTACCACCACTGTGGCACGCCAATGCCGGGCGAGGTTTCACCGTACTGAAAGTCGTCAACCACCATGCGCGCGCTCAGCACGGCCAGCAAGGCAAACAGCACGGCCACCATCAGGGCGCCAAACCGCGCCAGCGCGCGCTGGCGCTCTGGGGAGCCGGCATCGGCAAAAAATTCGATCCGGATGTGACGGTTGCGCGCCACTGAGGCCGAGCCGGCCACCAGCGCCAGCACAATCATCAAGAAGACAGAAAACTCTTCGGTCCAGGCAAAGGACTGGTTGGTGAAGTAGCGCACCAGCACGTTGGCAAAGGTGATGAGGGCCAGCAAGCCCATCACGATCACGGTCAGCCAGTCCTCGATCTTGAGAGGGACGACGGTGACCTCGTCCTGCGCGGCAGGGTCTGGCACCTCGACGGGCAAATCGGTGGGTTCGTGAAGTGAGGGCATGAAAAGTGGAAAATGGTCGCAGCTACCACCAAGAGGCAGGTGGGCATTGTAGAAGCAGCCTCCGCCCATTCAGACACCACTCAAGACCATGAACCAAGCTCCCGCCGAGGCACCTGTTGCCGCGTTGAAATACCTGCAGGGCTACCCCGCCAGCACACTGGCGCAAGTGGCACAGATGCTGCAGCACGACAAGGTGGCCGACTGGCTGCTGCAGAAATACCCGCAAGCCCACACGGTGCGCACCGACCGCGCCCTGTTTGACTATGTGCAGGCGCTTAAAACCGATTACCTGCGCGGCGCCGAGCCGGTCAACAAGGTGCTGTTTGACAGCAAACTGCATGTGGTGAAAAACGCCCTGGGCACACACACCAGCGTGTCACGCGTGCAGGGCAACAAGCTCAAGGCCAAACGCGAGATCCGTATTGCCACGCTGTTCAAAACCGTGCCCGATGAATTTTTGCGCATGATCACCGTGCACGAGCTGGCGCACCTCAAGGAAAAAGCCCACGACAAGGCCTTTTACCAGCTCTGCAAACACATGGAACCCGGCTACCACCAGCTTGAATTCGAGGTGCGGGTATATCTGACCCATCTGGAGACCTCGGGTGCCCGGCTTTGGGAAGCCGCTAATTGCGCAGCGGCTTGAGCAAGTCCGACAGCCCGTTGTGATCGATCTCGTGCATCAGCGCCAGCAGGCGGCCGATCTCGCCCTTGGGCACGCCTTCGCGCACAAACCAGCGCAGGTAGTCGCCGGGCAAATCGGCGATCAGGCGGCCCTTGTACTTGCCAAAGGGCATCTCGCGTGTCACCAGCAACAACAGGTCTTCGGGGTTCATGTCAGCCCCCGGCGCGTTTGACGCTGTGACCCTGCGCCTTGAGCAGCTCCATGACGCGCTCGACATGGTCGCCCTGCACCTCGATCACGCCGTCTTTCACCGTGCCGCCCGAGCCACAAGCGGTTTTGAGCTGCTTGCCCAGGGCGATCAAGGCCGCGTCATCCAGGTCCAGGCCTTTCACCAGCGTCACGCCCTTGCCAGCGCGCCCCTTGGTCTGGCGCGACACCCGCACAATGCCGTCGCCTGCGGGGCGAGTTGCGGCAGAACGGCAGCTGCACTGCGCCTGTGGTTGACGACACTTCGGGCACATGCGGCCGCTGTCGGTGCTGTAGACCAGGCCGCTGCTGAGGAGTTTGTTTTTCATGCGAATCAGCCGGTATGAATCAAAGGGCTTGACGTTAAAACGGCTGATTGTCCCGCACAGGGCCCCAAGATCAGCCAAAATGGCCAACCACGCCATTCAAAGGAAATCGCACATGTCACGTCCCAGCGTTTGGGCACCCAAAATAGTCGCCTTGATCAAGGGCGGCAACAGCTCGGCAGCCCTTGCCCAGATCAAGGTGGCCCCCACCGTGAAAGACCTGCAGGACCTGCGCAAGCTGCTCATGGCGGCCAACCTGATCAAGTCCAACCCCAATGTGGACGCAGCCACCAACGACATGATCGCCGAGTTGTCAGCGCCCCGGTTGCACCGCTCGCCTTGAATTCACGGCAGCAGGTCGAGCGCCTGCATGTAGGCCGGCTGCACCATCAGCTCGTCCCAGGGCGTGGCGTGACCGACAGGCAACAGCGCCAGACGGCGTTCTTCGCTGGCGTCGCTGGGTTGCCACAGGCCCTTGAGCTGTGCTTCAGTCAGGCCGTTGATCAGGGCATCCAGCTCGGCGCCCTCGCCCGCTGACTGGTTGCACAGCAGCACCATGTCACAGCCGGCATTCAGCGCTGCCACCGCCGCCTGGGTCGGGCTGACCGACTGGCCGTCCAGCACGCGGGCCCCGGCCATCGACAGGTCGTCGCTGAACACCGCACCGTTGAAGCGAAGCTGGCCGCGCAGGATGTCACCCAGCCACTTGCTCGAGAAACCAGCCGGCCGGGCATCGACCTTGGGGTAGATCACATGGGCTGGCATGACGCTGGTGAGCGCCGTGCCGAGCCAGTCATAGGGCTGGACATCGTCGGCCAGAAAGGCCTTGAGGCTGCGCTTGTCGACCGGAATGTCGGTGTGCGAGTCGGCCTTGACAAAGCCGTGGCCGGGAAAATGCTTGCCACAGTTGGCCATGCCGCTTTGCAGCAAGCCGTGCATCAGGCTTTTGGCCAGCAGACTCACCACGCGCGGATCACGCGCAAAAGCCCGGTTGCCAATGACACTGCTCTCGCCGTAATCCAGGTCCAGCACCGGGGTAAAGCTCAGATCCACGCCGCAAGCGCGCAGCTCGGCGCCCAGCACATAACCACAGGCGGTGGCGGCGCGGGTGGCACGCATGGCACCGCTGCCCTCGCCCGCCTTGCCGTCCTGCAACCAAAGCTCGCCCAGGGCGCGCATGGGCGGCAAATGGGTGAAGCCATCGGTCTTGAAACGCTGCACATGTCCACCCTCGTGGTCGACACAAATCAGCAAGTCCTTGCGCACCTTCTTGATGCTATGGCACAGGGCCATGAGTTGCTCACGGCTTTGCCAGTTGCGGGCAAACAAAATCATGCCGCCGACCAGCGGGTGTTTCAGGCGTTGCTTGTCCTGTTTGCTCAAGCTCAAACCAGCAATGTCGATGATCAGGGGAGCGTGCAGAGTCATGGTGTTTTCCCGGGTAAATGGCGTGATGTGGTGTGCTGACTGACTGACTAACGATTAAAGACCATTTTTACCGATGAGTTCCACCACACAAAAGCTCGCGGCGTAGTCGGTCTCGTCGGTCACGCTGATGTGGGCGCTCAAGGATTTGGCCTCGAACCAGGTTTTAAGTTCGCCGTGCAACACGATGGTCGGCTGGCCGCTGGGCAGTTTGCCGACCTCGCACAGGCGCCAGGTCATGGGCATGCGCAGCCCCAAGCCAATGGCCTTGCTGAAGGCTTCCTTGGCGCTGAAACGGGTGGCCAAATAACGCACGCCGCGCTCGGGCCAGCGCTCGCTGCGTTCGCGCCACGTGGCCAGTTCGGCCTCGCTGAGGATTTTTTGCGCAAAACGCTCACCGTGGCGCGCCAGGCTGGCCTGGATGCGACGCACGTCGCAGATGTCGGTGCCAATGCCGTAGATCATGCGGCGTCACGAATGCAGCGCAGGTAGTCCTGGATGGTGGCGCTGTAGCCCAGCTCCAGCGCATCGGCGATCAGCGCGTGACCAATGGACACCTCGCTCACCCCAGGCACCCGGGCGATGAAGGCGGTCAGGTTGTCACGGTTGAGGTCATGGCCGGCGTTCACTTCCAGGCCCGCGTCCAGCGCCGCCTGGGCGGCCTGGGAAAAACGCGCCAGTTGCGCCGCCTGACCGGGCGTGCCCCAGGCGGCGGCATAGGGTTCGGTATACAACTCGACGCGGTCCGCACCGACGGCTTTGGCCGCGGCCATGGCGCCCGGGTCGGCATCCATGAACAGGCTCACGCGCAGGCCCCAGGCGTGGGCCTGGTCGATCAGGGGCTTCAGCACTGGCGCATCGGCCGGGAAAATCCAGCCATGGTCGCTGGTGAACTGGCCCTCGGTGTCGGGCACAAACGTCACCTGGTGCACCGGCAGTTGCTGCGCCACCAGCGCACCCACCACGTCCATCAGGTTGTGCAGGGGATTGCCTTCGATGTTGAATTCACGGTCCGGCCAGTCCTTGAGCAGCCTGGCCAACTCGGGCACATCGCTGGCCCGAATGTGGCGCTCATCGGGACGCGGGTGCACGGTGATGCCGTTGGCACCGGCTTGCAGGCACAGCGTGGCCGCGCGCGTGACGCTCGGAATCCCCAGGTGCCGGGTGTTGCGCACCAGCGCGACCTTGTTGAGGTTGACGGACAAAGAAGTAGTTTTCATAAGCTTTGCAGATCGATCATCATTTGCCGGGTGCGAAGACTGGGCACCCCGCAATGGTAATTGAGCAGGGTGCGCAATTGCGGCTTGAGCGCGCTGGCCACCTCGGCGCAGGCACGCAACAGGGTGGTTAGCGGCACGCGCTCACCCAGAGCCTGTTGCAGCGCTGTCCACTGCCCACCGCTCAGGCTGGTGCGGTCGTTGCTGTTGGCCTGGCGCAAACCGCCTTCAGGCACCAGGCTGTAGCGCGCCTCGGGGTGCAGCGCCAGCAGCGTCATGGTCTGGGCATCGAGCAAGGGCAGCAGGCCAATTTCACGCAGCAGCAAGAGCTCAAAGGCCCGCAGGGCGGCTTCGAGCACCTCGCCGTGCTCGCTGGCAATGATCTGCACCACGCCAGCATAAACATCAAACAACACCGGGTGCGGGTCTTCACGTGCCAGCAGCAGCAGCAACAACTCATTGAGGTAATAGCCCGACATCAGCGCGTCACCGGTGGGCATGACGTGGCCGCCCTGCCATTCGGCGGCTTTGAGGGTCTTGATTTCGGCCTCGCCACCAAAAGCCAGATGCAGCGGCTGCAATGGCAGCAAAATGGGCCGAAAACTGGAACTGGGCCGCTTGACACCCTTGGCCACCAGCGCCATACGGCCGTGGTGGCGCGTGAAAACCTCCAGAATCAGGCTGGTCTCGCTCCAGTCGTAGCGGTGCAGCACATAGGCGGGTTCGTCAGAAATGCGTTTGGTGGCCATGGGTCATGTCAAGTCTTTGCGCGCGGGTCAATCCAGCCAGCGCACCAGGTAATAGAGTCGCAAACCTTCGGAGGAGCGCGACGGCCCCATCACCTCCACCGCATGCTGGTTGAGTTCGGGCCTGGCTTGGGCGCGGGCAGCGGACTCATCATCGAGCACTTCCACACAACTTTCTGGGAAGCGTTTGCGTGCGCCGCGCGTGACATGCGCGATGGCAAAACACGCCTGCATCATGTGAGGCACATCGGGGTCAAGGCTGATACCGGTGTTCATCTCTGTCCCCTGAGTTGTTGAAGCTTGATCAAAATGTGCCCAAACAGCGGCGCCAGATGCCTGCGCATCAGTGGCCCCACCGCGGTGGTTTTGTTCAGGATGGGCCGGGCATCAAGATGGCTCAGGCGCCCCAAGGCCACCATGGCCCGCGCCTCACGCTGCAGATCGTCGGGCCAGTCTACCCGAATGGTGCGCTCCTCTGCCCCAGAAAAATACCGCCCCAGAATATCCAGCAAAAGGTAGACCGCCTCGGGGGCCGGTGGTTTTTCAAGCAGCATCGCGCAGGCACGCAGAAAGCTCTGGCCACTGGGGCTGTAACAACGCACAAAGTTCTGGCCCCAAGCGTCACCCGAGGCGGCGCTCTGCGCCAGGTGGGGCGGCACCAGGCGCTCAGGGTCCGGCGGCAAGTCATCGGGGCAAAGCTCCAGAAAACCCACGAAATAATGCGGCCGGTGTTTCGCCTTGGCCCACAACTGGGCACTCTTCATTGGATCCAGCAAGCCGGCCCCCAGCACCGCACGCACCGAGTTCATGGCCTGGATCGGGTCTTCTTCAAACGGCAGGTGCTCAATCAGGAAGTCGGCCAACACCTGGCCCATGGTGCCGGCTCGCACCGAGGCGTGGTTCAGCAGGTAACGCGCCACATCCATGCCGGGCAGCGCCCACCAGGCCCGCCGCGCCAGCTCATGCGTCAGGGTGGACGCCTGCGCCATGGCCTTGACCGCCTCGGGCTCACCCAAGAGCAGCAAAGCCTGCAAATTTTTGGCGCTGGACTGACCCATACTGGTCCAGCGCATCAAATGCACCGGGTAGCCGCCAGGCGAGCCCATGGCATGACCGCCGAGCAACTCACGCACACGCTGCACGTACAGGTCGGGGCGGCAATTGCGGTGCAGCACCACCCGGGCCTCGCCCAGAGAGGTCAGCGCGTGCAGCGTCATGGTGCTCTCGTCGATGCGCACCGCGTGCACCTCACCAGCCAGCAACACGTTCAGGCGCAGCTCATCTTCGGGGGAGAGTTCGGTTGACATGGCGCGATGATCTGGAAATGAAATCAATTCAACTGTATGCGCAGGCCCCAGGGCACGCTGGCACCGCCCTTGACCAGCCACAACATCGGGTAATCGGGCGGCACCCGGGGCATGTCGCCTTGCGCATCGGTGAAATACACCAGGGCGTCGGGGCGCGCGCCCGCGCGCTCGATCCAGTCGAACACCGGCGCAAAGGCGGTGCCCCCGCCGCCCTCGAACTTGCGCGGAAGGCACAACGCTTCCCAGGGTTCTGTCACCCAGGGTGCGTCTGCCGCCAGCGCCGCATCACAGGCGAACAGCGTCAGGCGCACGGGCAGCGTGCCCTTGATGGCATTGAGTTCGCCCACAAATTGGGCCAGGTCGGCATCGTCGATGGAGCCCGAGGTATCCAGTGCCACAAAAATGTCGCCAGCGTGGCTGTGCAAGCTGGGAAAAATGGCACCCCCACCCGTTTCACCGGTGCGCCGGGACGGGCGCAGCCAGGTGTAGTCGTCACGCGCGGCTTGCGACAAATAGTGCGCCAGTGCGGCGCGCCATGACACCTGGGGCGCCAGCGCCTCCTCAGTGAACCGCGCCAGAAGGCCCGAGAGTTTGCCGGCTTCGCGGGCGCGCTGGGCTGCGGCGGCGAGGTGGCGCTGCCACTGTTGCTGCAGGGTTTCTTTTTGCTGCGCGGTCAAGGGTGGCGGCGGGCTGTCTTGTGTTGCTGTGTCACTTGGCGCATCAGCCGCACCCACCATCTCAGGTTTGGTACCGCCTGCGTCGCGGTCAGTGTCCTGCGCCGCGCTGGCGCCCTGGTTGCCGTCTTTGGGCGCGGTGTCATCACCGCCACCCTGGCCCTGG
Source organism: Rhodoferax sp. (assembly GCF_030653815.1). Classification (GTDB taxonomy): domain Bacteria; phylum Pseudomonadota; class Gammaproteobacteria; order Burkholderiales; family Burkholderiaceae_C; genus Rhodoferax. Next base: position 41,593 of record NZ_JAURYQ010000006.1, read on the forward strand.
GCATCGCTGTCGCCGCTGCCACCCTGCCCGCCTTCATCTCCGTCCCACAGATGCTCGTCCAGGGTGTCGTTGTCGAGGTCGTCGTCCAGGCAAGGGTAAATTTCTTCGGCTGCCATGCCACGGTACAGGTCGAGCACTTGCGCACCCAGCGGGGCTTGCAGGCCCTCGTCGATCAGCAGCGGGTTGATGGCAAAGTCACAGGCCAGGTCCCACCTGCGCTGCACCCGGCTACCGCGCCGGGCGAAATGACCCAGCGCGCAATGCAGCGCCTCGTGGGCCAGGGCGAACTGCGCTTGTGCCGTGCTCAGCCCATCAATCCACCGGGGGTTGTAGTACAGCTTGCGGGCATCGGTACCGGCGCTGCGGCACCAGGCACCGGCTTCCACCAGGGGCAGGCGCAACACCAGCGCGCCGATAAAGGGTTTATCAAGAATCAGCCGGGTGCGCGCAGCAGCCAGCTTGGCCGCCGCAGCCTGCCGCATCGCAGCAGTCAGCGGGCGTTCGGGCTCGGCTGGCGCACCGGCCACAAAACCCAGGCCGTGATTACTCGTAGAGGATGACGTCGGCAACGGCATGGGCCCAACCGGAAAATTGCGGCACGGCAAACAGGGCGGAGCCAATGCCGCGGTGCATGTCAGACACCAGCATGACACCCATTTCCTTGAGCGGCAGGCGCCGCGCGTAGTCAAGGATGTGGCCCCACACCTGACGCGCTTCAGGCTTGCCCTTGACCCGCAGGGCGCGCCCGGCCAGCGCGGCGGCCACGGCGTATTGCAGGTCGATTTCAGTCGGCACATCGGCCTCGCGTCCCTCGGTGATGGCATCGAGATCAGGCAATCGGTCCAGGCTGTCGATGAAGGCGGCACATTCCACACCCGCCGCCTGGCCGACACAGGCGCTCAGGGCGCCGACCAGCAACTGCGGGCTGTCACCAAACTTTTGCAGGGCACGGTGGGCGAATTCCCACGAGCGCGGGCTCGGGAACGCCATCTCCCCGGCCAGGGAGCGTGCCGCATCAAAGGCAAACAGCAGCTCGGGCTTGAAGCGCAAAAACGCAATCAAACGCTCGTCAATACCCTGGACATAAGCCCAGGCGGCCCAGTCGTCGAGGTTGACGGTGACTTCAAAATGCGAAAAGCGGTTGGCCAGCGGTGCCGGCATGGCGTAGGTCACGCCACGGTCGCCCTGGCGGTTGCCTGCGGCAAAAATGACCCAGCCGTCGGGCACGCGGTAGTCACCCAAACGACGGTCCAGAATCAATTGATAGGCGGCGGCCGACACCGCCGGTGGTGCCGAGGTGATCTCGTCAAGAAACAGCACACCACGCTGGCCGTGGCGCTGCGCATCAGGCAACAGGGCTGGCACCGCCCATTGCACCAGGTCACCGACCCGAAACGGGATGCCGCGCAGGTCAGAAGGCTCCATCTGCGACAGGCGGATATCAATCACCGGCGCCTGGTGGCGCTCACCCACCTGGGCGACGATTTGCGATTTGCCCACACCGGGCGGCCCCCACAGCATCACCGGGGTATGGTGCCCCTGGGCGGTGCTGAGAAATTCGCGTTCAAGAACCAAAGTAAGCTGGGCGGGGCGCATTGGCAGGCGGTGAAGTTATATCGGCGGTTTGGAATAGGCCGAAATATAACCCGAGATGGAATTATTGAAACGGCGCCCGGACTGGCGCCAGCCCCCACGCGCTGCTGACTTACTCGTAGCCAAACGAGCGCACACGCGCTTCGTCGTCGGCCCAGCCCGAGCGCACCTTGACCCACATCTCGATGAAGACCTTGCAATCGAACAGCTTTTCAAGCTCGACACGGGTCTCCATGCCGATGCGCTTGATGCGTTCGCCCTTGTCGCCGATCACCATGGCCTTGTGGCCGTCGCGCTCGACCACGATGGTGGCGGCAATGCGCAGCAGGCGTTTCTGGCCCTTCTTCTGCGGTGGCTCTTCCTCAAACTTGTCAATGATGACGGTCGAGGTGTAGGGCAGCTCGTCGCCGGTCAGACGAAACAGCTTTTCGCGCACCATCTCGGCCGCCATGAAGCGTTCACTGCGATCGGTAAGCTCGTCGGCGGCGTACCACCAAGCCTGCTCAGGCAGGAATTTTTCGCAAATCCCCAACAAGCGCTCGACATCCTTGGCGCTCTTGGCCGACATCGGCACAAACTCGGCAAAGGCGTGACGCTCCTGCATGGTCTGCAGCCAGGGCGCGATGTCACCGCGTCGATGCACGTTGTCAAGCTTGTTGGCAATCAAGAGCGTCGGGATTTTTTTGTCCAGCAGCGCCAGCACACGGGCATCGGCCGGGGTGAAGCTGCCGGCTTCCACCACAAACAAAATCAGGTCCACATCGGCCACCGCGCCCACCACGGTCTTGTTGAGCGACTTGTTCAGCGCGTTGCCGTGCAGGGTCTGGAAACCGGGTGTGTCGACAAAGACAAACTGGGTCGCGCCCTGGGTGTGCATGCCGGTGATGCGGTGACGCGTGGTTTGCGCCTTGCGCGAGGTGATGCTGATCTTTTGCCCCACCAGCGCATTGAGCAGGGTGGATTTGCCCACATTGGGCTTGCCCACGATGGCAATCAGGCCGCACCGCTGGCCCGCCACGGGCGCCTCGGTAGCACCGGCGGGGCGCATGTCGCGACGCATGCCGGCCAACAAGTCTTCCAGGTTGTCCTGCACCTCAGGCACGGGGGTGTCGGCATCGGAAGTTGGTTTTTTAGGGGTTGTCATGGGTTCACCGTTGCTTTCAAAATTTCCAGCATCGCCGTCGCGGCGGCCTGCTCGGCTGCACGACGCGAGCCGCCAATACCGCGCTCAGCGCGGTTGAGTTCGGGAATTTCACATTCCACATCGAAGCTTTGCTTGTGCGCCGCGCCCAGCGTGGCCACCACCCGGTAACTGGGCAGCTTCATGCGACGTCCCTGCAGCCACTCCTGCAGCTCGGTTTTGGGGTCCTTGCCAATGGCGTCCATCTCCGGGTTGATTTGCACCGCCTGGTAGAGCCGCTGCACCAGCGCTTGGGCGGCAGAAAAACCGGCATCCAGGTAGACCGCGCCAATAAGCGCCTCCAGCGCGTCAGCCAGAATGGAGGGCCGCTTCTGGCCGCCCGAACGCATCTCGCCCTCGCCCAGCAGCATCACATCCGGCAAGCCCAGCGACAGTGCCAACTGGTGCAAGGTGTCCTGTTTGACCAGGTTGGCCCGCACCCTGGACAAATCACCTTCGGGCAGTTTCTGCAAGCGCTGGTACAGCATGTCGGCTACCACCACGCCCAAGACCGAGTCACCCAAAAACTCCAGGCGCTCATTGTGATCCGATGAAAAACTGCGGTGCGTGACCGCCCGCTTCAGCAGGCTGGTGTCCGCAAAGGGGTGCTGCAAACGCTGTTGCAGCGCGACTAAGTCTGCATTCAAACCGTCACCTGTGGCTTCAATTCGATTTCCCGCTGTACTTGAGGGTCAGGAAAGCCGGACCCGTCAGATGGATTTCGCGCTCGTAGGCAAAGCTCACCACCACTTTGTCATTCTCTTTGGTGACTTCCAGGTCTTTGCCGCTGATGGACTTGATGTCGTCAATGCTCGCGGTCTTGTCAAAGATCATGCGCACTTCAGGCACGGTATTACCTTCTTTGGCCTTGTTCACGGCTTTCTGAATGGTCTGGAATTCCATCACGGTGGGCACCACCTGGGCGGTCAGCACACCGGCGCCGGCCAGCACCACGCCGACAAAAAGAACACCGATCAGGGTGATCCCTCGCTGGCCGGATTTGAAAGAAGAAGTCATGTCTGTCTCCTGGTCAATTGAAAGAGCCGATGCGCTTGAGGTTACCGAAATTCAACCAGACAAAAAATGCCTTGCCCACGATGTTCTTGTCGGGCACAAAACCCCAGTAGCGCGAATCCAGTGAATTGTCGCGGTTGTCGCCCATCATGAAGTAATGCCCTGCGGGCACCTTGCACACCACACCTTCAATACTGTAGCGGCAATTGTTTTTGAATTCAAATTCATCCGTACCCGGAATGAACGCGGGCCGTGCCGGGTCGTTGAGCAGGCGGTGTGGCTGCGCTCCCAGGGTTTCCTCAAACTGCGGAAAGTAGCGCATGGTGTCTTCGTCAAAAAACTCGGGCAGCGCGTTGGTGGGCAGCGGCTTGCCATTGATGCTCAGACGCTTGTTGAGGTAGGCCACCTCATCGCCAGGCACGCCCACCACCCGCTTGATGTAGTCCAGGCTGGGCTTGGGTGGGTAGCGAAACACCATGACGTCACCGCGCTGTGGCGGGGTGCCTTCGGTGATCTTGGTGTTGAGCACGGGCAAACGCAGCCCGTAATGGAATTTGTTCACCAGAATCAGGTCACCGATCCACAGCGTCGGGATCATCGAGCCCGACGGGATCTTGAACGGTTCGAACAGGAAGGAACGCAGGATGAACACACCAATGATCACCGGGAACAATCCGGCGGTCCAATCCAGCCACCAGGGCTGCGCCAGAATGCGTTGCTTTCCCTCGGCCACATCCCCATCGACCTTGCTGATGCCCATCTTGCTGAGCTCGGCCTGGCGGGCCATGGTCTGCGCCTCCAGGGCCGCAGCGGCTTTCTGGCGGTTCGGCAAAAAATAAAACCTTTCGGCCAACCAGTAAATGCCGGTGACCACCGTGGCCAGAAACAGCAACAGGGCAAAGTTGCCTTCGAGAGCGCCAAAATACCAGGCGCCCACGTAACCGGCAAAGGCCGCCAGAATCGCGGCGGTGAGGGTCGACATCATGCGTCCACCTTCAAAATGGCCAGGAATGCCTCTTGGGGTACCTCGACCGAACCAATTTGCTTCATGCGTTTTTTGCCTTCTTTTTGCTTTTCCAGCAGCTTGCGCTTGCGCGAAATGTCGCCGCCATAACATTTGGCGATCACGTTCTTGCGCAGCGCCTTGATGGTTTCGCGCGCAATGATGTTGGCACCAATGGCGGCCTGAATCGCCACGTCGTACATCTGGCGCGAAATGACTTCGCGCATCTTGGCCACCACCGCGCGGCCGCGGTACTGCGACTGGGAGCGGTGCACGATGATCGACAGCGCGTCGACCTTTTCCCCGTTGAGCAAGATGTCGACCTTGACCACGTCGGCCGGGCGGTATTCCTTGAACTCGTAATCCATGGAGGCATAACCGCGCGAGACACTTTTAAGCTTGTCAAAGAAGTCCATCACGATTTCACCCAACGGCATGTCATAGGTGAGCACCACCTGACGGCCTTTGTAAGCCATGTTGAGCTGCACGCCGCGCTTCTGGTTGCACAGCGTCATGACCGGGCCGACATACTCCTGCGGCATGTACAGGTGCACGGTGACGATGGGCTCACGGATCTCGTCGAGGCGGCCCTGGTCGGGCATTTTGGACGGGTTTTCCACCATCTTGACCTCGCCGTCGACCGACACCACCTGGTAGACCACGCTCGGAGCGGTGGTGATCAGGTCCTGGTCAAACTCGCGCTCCAGGCGTTCCTGCACAATTTCCATGTGCAACAGGCCCAAAAAGCCGCACCTGAAGCCAAAACCCAGGGCTTGCGAGACTTCCGGTTCGTAGTGCAATGAGGCATCGTTGAGCTTGAGCTTTTCCAGGCTGTCGCGCAGGCCTTCGTACTGGTTGGCCTCGGTCGGGTACAGGCCGGCGAACACCTGCGGCTGGATTTCCTTGAAACCTGGCAAGGCTTCGGTGGCGGTGGCTGCTGCGCCACCACTGCCTGGCCGAATCAAGGTGATGGTGTCACCCACTTTGGCGGCCTGCAGTTCACGGATACCGGCAATGATGTAGCCCACCTCGCCGGCCTCGAGGGCCTGGCGCGGCTCATTGGCCGGCGTGAAGACACCCAGACTGTCGGCGTTGTAGGTGGTACCGGTGGCCATCATCTTGATGCGCTCACCCTTGGCCAAACGGCCGTCGACCACGCGCACCAACATGACCACGCCCACATAGGAATCAAACCAGCTGTCGATGATCATGGCGCGCAAAGGGCCCTTCGGGTTGCCCTTGGGCGGCGGAATGCGGGCCACCACGGCTTCCAGAATGTCGTCGATGCCCATGCCGCTTTTGGCCGAGCAGGCGATTGCCGCCGAAGCGTCAATGCCGATCACGTCCTCGATCTCCGAGCGGGCGTTGTCGGGGTCGGCGTTGGGCAGGTCCATCTTGTTCAACACCGGCACCACCTCCACGCCCAGGTCGAGTGCGGTATAGCAGTTGGCCACGGTTTGGGCCTCGACACCCTGGCTGGAATCCACCACCAGCAAGGCGCCCTCGCAGGCCGACAGGGAACGGCTGACCTCGTAGGAAAAGTCGACGTGACCGGGGGTGTCGATCAGGTTCAGGTTGTAGACCTGGCCATCGAGCGCCTTGTAGTGCAGCGCCGCTGTTTGGGCCTTGATGGTGATGCCGCGCTCTTTCTCGATGTCCATCGAGTCCAGCACCTGCGCTTCCATTTCACGCTCCTGCAAACCACCACAGCGCTGGATCAGGCGGTCGGCCAGCGTGGACTTGCCGTGGTCAATGTGGGCGATGATGGAGAAATTTCTGATGTGTTGCATCCAGGAAAACCGATTTAAGTGAGTAAGAGAACAACAGAAAAAAGGGCGCGTTCCAGAGAGACGCGCCCCGAACCAGGGAATTGGCTGCACCAAAGTAAAGTGCCCGATTGTAATTAAATCGGGCCCCACCCGATTAGATGCCTTGCGGGTCAGACCACTCGCGCAGCGACGTGCTCTGACCCCAACTAACTTGAGACCTTGCGGGTCAGACCACTCGCGCAGCGACGTGCTCTGACCCCAACTGATTAAGGATTGAATCGGAGCATGGTGTACTGGGCCCACTCGCCGCGACGGAAAAGAATGTTGACGGGTTTGGACTTGTCCTGCTCGGCGACCACCTTTTCAAAAGTGGCCACATTGGTCACCGGCACATTGGCCACGGCGACGATGACATCACCTTCGCGCAAACCACCGCGCGCGGCCGCCCCGCTGCTGGCCTTGACCTGAACGCCCCCGCTGATCTTCAATTCTTTTTTGGCCTTGTCCGTCAACTCGCTCAAGTCCAGGCCGAGCGCCTGGGCCATTTTGGATTCCGTGGCTTTGGGCGCTTTTTCAGGCGTTTTGGCAGCTGTCTTTTCGGGTTCGATCTCGGCAATGGTGACTGTCAAGTCCTTGCTGGCGCCACGGCGAAACACCGTCAGCGCACTCTTGACGCCCGGCTTGGTGCTGCCCACCATGCGTGGCAAATCACTGGATTTTTCCACCTTCTTGCCATCAAACTTGATGATGATGTCACCGGCCTCGACGCCCGCCTTGTCCGCTGGCCCGCCGGTTTCAACGCCGCGCACCAGGGCGCCATAGGGCTGCCCCAGGCCAATGGACTCGGCCACCTCCTTGGTCACCTGTTCGATTTGTACCCCGATGCGACCCCGCGTGACACGGCCGGTAGCGCGCAGTTGCTCGCTCACCCGCACCGCTTCGTCCATCGGAATGGAGAAGGAAATCCCCATGGAGCCGCCCGAGCGCGAGTAGATCTGGCTGTTGATGCCCACCACCTCGCCACGCATGTTGATCAACGGGCCGCCCGAGTTGCCCGGGTTGATCGCCACGTCGGTCTGAATGAAGGGCAGGTAGTCACCCGTGTCACGCTGCTTGGCGCTGACAATGCCGGCCGTCACCGAGTTCTCCAGACCAAAGGGCGAGCCGATTGCCATCACCCACTCGCCGACCCTGAGACGGCTCACGTCGCCCACCTTGACTGCGGGCAAGCCGGTGGCCTCGATCTTGACCACCGCCACGTCGCTGCGCTTGTCGGTGCCGATGATCTTGGCCTTGAATTCGCGCTTGTCGGTCAGGGTCACGAGCACTTCGTCCGCCCCGTCGACCACATGGGCATTGGTCATGATCATGCCATCCGACGTCAAGATGAAACCCGAACCGACACCGCGCGGCTGGTCTTCCTGGTTGGGACCTTGTCCATGTCCGGGTGGCGGCGCTTGCCGCGGACCGTTGGGCATGTTGGGAATGGGCAAACCAAAGCGGCGGAAGAATTCCAGCATGTCGGGGTCGATCTGACCCGGCTGGTTCTGCCGCGGCGTCACCTTCTCAAGGGTGCGAATGTTGACCACGGAAGGCCCCACCTGCTCCACCAGATCGGTAAAGTCAGGCAGCGCACGCGCCTGGGCAAACGCCGGGGACATTGGCAACATCGTGGTTGAGGCCGTGGCCACCACGGTGGCGCTCAAAACGCATGCGAACACGCTTTTTAAATTCAGTTGAATCATCTTCAGCCTTTTTGATAAAACACACATGGAAATGGAGACTTAACGAGTTCTTTCAAGACCCTTGGCAAGAAATGCCAGCGTCTGCGCAGGCACTTCGCCCACTGCGGTGACCCACCAATCATCAAGACGCCGCGTCAGCATGCGCGTGGCGCCCCGGGCCAGAGACTCATGGGACGTCAGGTGACCGTGTCGTTCAACATCGAATTTTTCAATAAATAAGGACACCGAGGCCAAGCCATCCGAAAAAACCCATTGCAAGGTGTTGGCATGGGGCCTGGACTGACTGGCACTGACACTGACACGTTGGTGGCAGGCCATGGATTCAAACCCTGCCAAATGGCCCTTGAATGACCAGCCCTCCTGCGCCGCCGAGGTCTTGCGCAGTTCAGGTTTAAGAACCTTGAAACCTTCGGTCTTGTTCATCAGGGCCACCAGGCTGGCCATGCTGACCGGCTCACCCAGCTGCAATTCCGAAAAGGCGGCCTGCTCCAACACGCCTTGGCCGGCGTCAAGGGTTTGCAGCTTGAGCACCACGCCGGTCTCACGATGGGTCCAGACCTTGTAGCCGTAGCGCAAGGCATCAACCGGCACCAACTGCACCACGTCAGACACCAGGCCGGCCACACGGTCCTGCCCCAGCGGCTTCAGTCCGTAATACCGCGCAATGGACGAATCGGCCCGGTTCAGCAAATTGGGAAAGAGGCCGAACGACTCACGGGTTTCAGCAATCACCAGTCGGCGTTCCGGCAAGAAGGTCGCGACCTGGTCGTTGCGACGAAACGTGGTGCGCGACTCCCCGGTCAGGGCATCGATGCGCTCCATTTGCTGCTGGCCATCGCACACATGCCAGATGCGGGATGAAGACAGGGTGTCGCCCGCGGTGACCACAAAGGTGCCCACATAGGATCTTTGCCTGGCTGCCTCGTGCAAGCGCACCAGCCAGCGGCTGATGGGCGCCTCTTCGGCCTTGCGCGGCTGAATTTTGACGGACAACGGGCCGGGGTCACCCTGCGCCCAAGTCAGGCCGGCACTGAACACCAGACCCAAAAAAACTACGGCGAGCCGGCTCAACGCGCGCCCTCTTCAAACGTGGCATTGCGCAGAAAACCGGTGGGCGCCTGCAAAGCAGAAGTGCCACCAAACTGGCGATGCGCCGCCAGCAGCGCGTCAATGTGCGGATCACGAATCATGACCGGCGCCGCTCCCCCGGCACCGGCCGCTGCCCCGGACTGCGCCAGGGTCACGGTCGCCGGGCTCGTGCGCGGTGCAGCGGCCAGTTGCTGGTCGGGGGCCACCAGCCCCTGAAAGCCCTGCCACGCCACCACGGTCACCATGGCGACCGATGCCAGGCCGACCACCAGGGGCCACCAGCGGTCGTTGGCGCTGGGCTTGGCGGTACTGGTGAGCGTGCCATGAATTTTTACCGGGTCAGGCGCATCCTGCAAGGCAGGGAGCGCAGGTTCCTGTTGCAGCCTGGCGCGCAGCCGCAACACAAAATCGGCATCATGGGGGCGCACGTCGGCTTGCCCGGTGCGCATGGCATCGCCCACGACGTGGTAGCTGTGCCAACGTTGGCGCGCCTCGGCGCTTTCGTCCAGCAGCGCCATGGCCTGGGCAAATTCGGTGCCGCGCAATTGACCGTCGACCAAGGCCGAAACCAACGCATTGTTTTCAATCAAGCTGTCTGTCATGCTCGTCCATGCCTCTGTCGTGATGCCCTGCCTGGGCCCAAAAATCCTTGATTACCACCGCTTGCCCGTCTGCTTTTCCAGCATGGGTTTCACCTTGCTGGAAACCGCCTCGCGCGCTCTGAAAATGCGCGAACGCACGGTGCCCAGGGGGCAATTCATGACCTCGGAAATTTCCTCGTAACTCAATCCATCGATCTCGCGCAGCGTCAAGGCCTGCTTCAAATCGTCAGGCAAAGCCTCCAGTGCCGCATTCACCGCCTGGCCAATTTCCTTGGCCGCCAATACCGATTCGGGTGTCTCGTCTGTGCTTGGTTCACTTCTGCGTTGAAAAGTTTCATCGTCCTCGTCATTGCCTTGCAAAGCGCACTGAAATACCGCAGGATCGTTCTTGAGCTTGAGCAAGAAGCGTTTGGCAGTGTTGACGGCAATGCGGTACAGCCAGGTGTAAAACTGCGCATCGCCGCGAAACTGGTGCAGTGCCCGGTAGGCGCGAATGAAGGTTTCCTGGGCAATGTCCTCGACCAGATCAACGTCGCGCACCATGCGCCCGATCAGGCGCTCGATGCGACGTTGGTACTTGATGACCAGCAGTTCAAAGGCGCGCTGATCGCCGGCCACCGCCCGCTCGACCAGCATGGCATCACTGTCGCCGGGCTGCGGCGTGACGTCTGAGCCTGGATCTTGGTCGGCAGCCATTCAGACCTCTGGCAACGCGGCCAAACGGGAAGGGTCGGCGTGTGCCGCAGGACTGAACAAGGCGCGGCGCAAGGCCAGCCAGCGCGCAGGCTGCGCCTGTTGCGCCGGCCAGACCCACCGCGCCAGCCCGGTTTCAGGCCGCAAACAGAGCAGCAGGCTGTGCTGCACGTCCAGAATCACCTGCGGCGTCACAAGCAGGTTCAAGGCGCCCGCCTGCAAGCGCCATTCCTGGCCATCCCAAACCACCTGCGCCCGGGGTGTGTGCAGTTTGCTCCAAAGCGCCCAGCCACAAAAACCCAACCAAAGCAGCCAAGCCAGTCCCTGAACCGGCCCATGTGCGTCAGACAGCAGCCACCAGGCGCCTTCCGCCAAGGCGCCTGCCAGGCCGACCGCCAAGGTCAGGCCCGCCTGAAAATGCGAACGCCCCACCGGATAAGTCACCGCTGGGGCGTTGTACATGGGCGGGTGCGCTCAGACTGGAACGTCAGGGCGCCCGCTTGAAAACCAGCGACCCGTTGGTACCGCCAAAGCCGAAGTTGTTCTTGACCGCCACCTCGATCTTCATGTCACGCGCCGTGTTGGCGCAGTAGTCCAGGTCACATTCAGGGTCCTGGTTGAAGATATTGATCGTGGGGGGGCTTTTCTGGTGGTGCAAAGCCAGCACCGTGACCACAGACTCCAGCCCGCCGGCGCCACCGAGCAGGTGACCCGTCATGGACTTGGTGGAATTGACCACGACGTTTTTGGCGTGATCACCCAAAGCTGCCTTGATGGCGTTGGATTCATTGACGTCACCCAGCGGTGTGGAAGTGCCGTGCGCATTGACGTAGTCGACCTGATCGGCATTGAGGCCGGCATTGTTGAGGGCGCTGACCATGGCGCGGCGTGGGCCGTCCATGTTGGGCGCAGTCATGTGACCCGCATCGGCACTCATGCCAAAACCAGCCAGTTCTGCATAAATTTTGGCGCCGCGTGCCTTGGCGTGTTCGTATTCTTCGAGCACCATGACACCGGCACCTTCGCCCAACACAAAACCATCGCGGTCTTTGTCCCAGGGGCGCGAAGCGGTGGCAGGGTCGTCGTTGCGGGTGCTGAGGGCGCGCATGGCGGCAAAACCACCCACACCCAAGGCCGAAACCGTGGCCTCGGAACCGCCCGCCACGACCACATCAGCGTCGCCGTACTCAATCATACGGCCAGCCTGACCTATGCAATGCAGGCCGGTGGTGCAGGCGGTCACAATGGCCAGGTTCGGGCCCTTGAAGCCAAAACGGATGGACACGTGGCCGGCAATCATGTTGACGATGGTGGACGGCACAAAAAATGGCGAAATGCGGCGTGCGCCGCGCTGCACAAATTCGGTGTGCACGTTTTCGATCATGGGCAGGCCACCAATGCCGGAGCCGATCACGCAGCCAATGCGCGTGGCCAGTTCGTCACTCAAGGCCTCGCCCGTGGGCAGGCCGGCGTCCGCCACAGCCTGCGCCGCTGCGGCAATGCCAAAGTGAATGAAGGTGTCCATGGTGCGCGCCTCTTTGGCGCTCATGTAGGACTCGATGTCAAAGCCCTTGACCTCGGCTGCGATTTTGCAGTTGAAAGTGGAGGCGTCGAAGTGGGTGATCAAGCCCACACCGGACTGACCCGCCAGCAAATTGGCCCAGGTCGTGTCCACCGTGTTGCCAACGGGACTGACACAACCCAAACCGGTAACGACAACGCGACGACGAGGCATGTTCATAAGCAGTCAGTGGTTCGTCCGAATGGAACCCCACCCCAGGACGGGACGGGATGAAAATTAGGTACTGCCAGCATCCAGACACCTGTCAATGACCGGCATGTGATGCTGACCATGGCGCCACCCCTGCAGGGCGCACGCCCTCAGGATTACGCTTTTTTGTGGTTGGTCGCGTAGTCGACGGCGTTTTGCACCGTGGTGATCTTTTCAGCATCTTCGTCCGGAATTTCAATGCCGAATTCGTCTTCCAGTGCCATCACGAGTTCAACGGTGTCCAGGGAGTCTGCGCCCAGATCAGCCACGAAGGCTTTCTCGTTGGTCACTTGGGATTCTTCAACACCGAGTTGTTCGGCAATGATTTTTTTAACGCGTGCTTCAATATCGCTCATGGGTTCCCTCAAAGGGTTGTGAAAAGATCCGTGATTTTAGCCGGGCTTGGAGAGCACTCCTGAACCCGGCGGCCGTACGGATAACGCGGCTTTATTGTGACATCAATGGCGCCTGGCCTTCAGGCCATGAACATACCACCATTGACGTGCAATTCTTGTCCTGTGACGTAAGCCGCCTGCGGTGACGCCAGGTAAGACACGGCGTGCGCGATGTCAGCCGGCTTGCCCAGGTGACCCAGGGGAATCTGGCTCAGCAAGGCCTTTTGCTGCTCGTCGGCCAAGTTGGCGGTCATGTCGGTTTCAATGAAACCGGGCGCAATGCAGTTGACTGTGATGTTGCGCGAGCCCAGTTCACGCGCCAGGGCACGCGTCATGCCGGCCACACCCGCCTTGGCCGCCGCATAGTTGGCCTGGCCCGGGTTGCCCGAAGCCCCGACCACCGAGGTGATGCTGATGATGCGGCCGTAGCGCTGCTTCATCATGGTGCGCATGACGGCGCGACTCATGCGAAAGACCGCCTTGAGATTGGTGTCAAGCACGGCATCCCATTCGTCATCCTTCATGCGCATGGCCAGGTTGTCGCGTGTGATGCCGGCGTTGTTCACCAGAATCTGCAGCCCGCCGTGTTCCTTGACGATGCTGTCGATCAGCGCATCCACGCCGGTCGGGTCATTGACATCCAGCACCCGACCCGTGCAGCCAGCGTGGCTTGCCAGCGACTGCGACACCTTGGCCGCACCCTCTGCCGTGGTGGCGGTGCCGATGACTTTGAGGCCACGCTCGGCCAGGATGAGCGCAATGGCGGCACCAATGCCGCGTGAGGCGCCCGTGACCAGGGCCACCTGGCCTTCAAATTTGATTTCGCTCATGTTGTTTGCGCATCCAGAATAAAAGTTTTGACGTCAGTCAGGCTGGCCAGATCAAACAAGGGCAAGCCCTGCATCTCGGCGTTGATGCGCTTGGTCATGCCGGCCAGCACCTTGCCCGGGCCGCATTCGACCAGGGTGGGCAAACCGCGCGCACCCAGCGCCTGCACGCACTCGACCCAGCGCACCGGGCCAAAGGCCTGGCGAAACAGCGCATCGCGGATCCGGTCGGCGTCCTGCTCCACAGCCACATCGATGTTGTTGACCACTGCAATTTGAGGCACGGCAAAAACCGTAGCCTGCAGTTTTTCCTTGAGCTTGAGCGCGGCCGGCTTCATCAGGCTGGAGTGAAACGGCGCCGACACCGGCAAGGGCAAGGCGCGCTTGGCACCCAGCGCTTTCAGTGCCACGCAGGCCTGCTCAACAGCCGCCTTGGAGCCCGCGATCACAGTCTGGCCAGGGTCATTAAAATTGACAGCTTCGACGACTTCAGACGAACCAGGACCAAAAGAGGCTGTGACTTCAGCACAACCGGCACTGACCCTGGCAGCATCCATGCCCAGAATGGCGGCCATGGCGCCCACGCCCACCGGCACGGCGTCCTGCATCGCCTGGGCCCGAAATCGCACCAGCGGCGCCGCTTGAGTCAGCGTCAGGACACCGGCAGCCACCAGCGCCGCATACTCACCCAACGAGTGACCCGCCAGGGCTTGTGGCGCCACACCCACCTCGGTCATCCAGACCCGGTAGGCGGCCACACCGGCCACCAGCATCACCGGCTGGGTGTTGGTGGTGAGCGCGAGCGCCTCCTTGGGGCCTTCCTTGATCAGCAGGCCGATGTCTTCGTTCAGGGCATCAGAGGCTTCCTGGACGGCGGCGCGCACTTGCGGGTGATCGGTCCAGCCGTCAAGCATGCCCACAGACTGCGAGCCCTGGCCCGGAAATACAAATGCAAAAGGTTTCATTTTTGTCAGATAGAGATGAGAGGCAATACTTTACCCCGTAAGCGACAAGTGGCGTCGCTTACAGCTTCAGCAGCACAGCACCCCAGGTAAAGCCACCACCGACGCCTTCGAGCAGCAAGGTTTGCCCGGGCTTGACCTGGCCATTGCGGACTGCGGTGTCGAGCGCCAGCGGGATTGAGGCCGCCGAGGTGTTGCCGTGCTGATCCACCGTGACCACCACCTTGTCCATGGGCAACTTGAGCTTGCGCGCGGTGCTCTGCATGATGCGGATGTTGGCCTGGTGCGGGATCAGCCAGTCGATGTCGGCATCGGTCTTGCCCGCCTTGGCAAGGACAGCGCGTGCCGATTCTTCGAGCACACCCACCGCCAGCTTGAAGACCGCCTGGCCGTCCATGCGCAGCAACGGGTCACCCAGAATACTACCGCCACAAACATGCCCGGGCACACACAGGATTTTGGTGTAGCTGCCATCGGCATGGATGTCGGTGGCCAGAATGCCGGGCTCAGTGGACGCCTCCAGCACCACCGCGCCGGCACCGTCGCCGAACAGCACGCAGGTGGTGCGGTCCTTGAAGTCCAGAATGCGCGAAAAAACCTCGGAGCCAATCACCAGCGCCTTGGTCGCGGTACCCGACTTGATCAGGGCGTCGGCAATGGTCAAGGCGTAAATGAAGCCGCTGCAAACCGCTTGCACGTCAAATGCCGCACCGCCCTTGACGCCCAGCTTGCCCTGCAAAATGCAGGCGGTTGAAGGAAACACCATGTCGGGGGTCGACGTGGCCACAATGATCAGGTCGATGTCCTGGGCCTGGACACCCGCCGCCTGCAAGGCCTGGCGCGCTGCATGCAAGGCCAGGTCGCTGCTGGCCATGTCAGCATCAGCGAAATGCCGGGCGCGGATGCCGGTGCGCTCAACGATCCAGTCATCGCTGGACTCCACGCCCTGGGTCGCCAGTTCAGCCACCAGATCTGCATTGGTGAGACGCCGCGGCGGCAAATAACTGCCGGTACCGGTAATGCGAGAGTAGATTTTCATGAATCAAGCCGAGGAAGTCGTCTGCGATTAAATGGGCACGTCATCACTTGCCAACAGCGGAGCGGCATGGGCAATCCGAACCCGAACACGATCTAACAAATTATTGCGGGCTGCATCATACGCCCGCGTCAGGGCATAGCCAAAAGCCATCTGGTCGGCTGAGCCATGGCTCTTGAACACCAGACCACGCAAGCCCAACAGGGCGCCGCCGTTGTAGCGCCGATGGTCCATGCGTTTCTTGAGTGCGGCAATCACCGGGTAGGCAGCGAGGGCGGACATTTTGGTGAAAATATTGCGCGAAAACTCTCTCTTGAGAAAGTCCACGATCATGCCGGCCAGGCCTTCGCTGGCCTTGAGCGCGACGTTGCCGACAAAACCGTCACACACCACGATGTCGGCCGTGCCCTTGAAAATGTCATTGCCTTCGACATTGCCATGAAAGTTGAGGTCACCGGCCTTGCCAGCGGCGCGCAGCAATTCGCCGGCCTTCTTGATGACTTCATTGCCCTTGATGGCTTCCTCGCCAATATTGAGCAGGCCAACACTGGGGTTGTCCTCGCCACTGAGCACCGACACCAGCGCCGAGCCCATCACGGCAAACTGCAGCAAATGTTCGGCTGTGCAATCCACATTGGCCCCCATATCGAGCACCGTGGTGGCGCCACCCTTGGCATTGGGGATTTGCCCGGCAATGGCGGGGCGGTCAATGCCGTCCAGGGTTTTCAGCAGGTAACGGGAAATCGCCATCAGGGCGCCGGTATTGCCCGCAGACACTGCGGCCTGAGCAGCGCCGTCCTTGACCTGCATGATGGTCACGCGCATCGATGAATCTTTTTTGCGCCGCAGCGCAACTTCGAGCGGATCATCCATGGTGACCACTTCACTGGCCAACACCACGGTGGCCCGCGCGTGGGAAAAACCCGTCATGCTTTGAGGCAAACCGACCAGGATCAAGTGCACGTCGGGGTGCTGATCCAGAAAACGGGCACACGCAGGCAGAGTCACCTCAGGCCCGTGGTCGCCCCCCATGCAGTCAACAGCAATAGTGATCATGAATAACAGGTCGCCCAACAAACATCAAGGACGAGTCCGACAGGCATCAGACTCAAAAAAGCAAAAGCCCGGGGCTACACGTTGGGTAGCCCCGGGCCTTGGGTGCCTGACAGCGTTAGGCTTCAGTCTTGCTCTTGATCACCTGACGGCCACGGTAAAAACCATTCGGGCTGATGTGGTGACGCAAGTGGATTTCGCCCGTGGTGGCTTCCACAGCGATGCCGGGCACGACCAAAGCGTTGTGCGAACGGTGCATACCGCGCTTGGAAGGGGACTTTTTGTTTTGTTGGACGGCCATGTTCCGCTCCTTAAGGCTATAAGCTGCCGGAGTGGCAGCCGTTGAAAATGATTAAAAAGCGCACGTCGTGGTGCGCGAAGACCGCAGAGTATAACCCAAGGCGGAGAACTTCGAACCTTAAAGTTTGCCGGCACCTTTCAGACCAGCCAGCACCGCAAAGGGGCTCGGCTTGGGCGAGGGCGCCTCAAAGTCAGGATCCACCGCCGTCAGCTTGACCGGCAAGGGGCAGGTGTCATGACGCGGCACCGCCGGCAAATCCATCAGCACCTCGTCTTCAATCAGCGCCGCCAGGTCAAAGTCCCGGCTCAACACCAGCACATCTTCTGGAGACTCATCATCTTCCTGTTCGGCCTGCGCTTCGGTTTCGACAAAGCGGAAAGCCCGTTCGATCTGCACCGGCACATCCACCGGCCCGAGACAACGCTGACAGGTCAGGGGCAGACTGGTGCTGACACTCAAATATAACCAGGGCTGCAGCTGCCCTTTTGCGTCGGAAGCAAGCTCGCCCCGCGCCGTCCAGTTCAGCGTGTTCTGCCCGCCAAGACTCTGCGTTTCTTCCATCAGGCGCTCGTAATGGGCCAGCACGTCCTGGCCGGAAAGTTGTTGCGAGGCTTGTCCGGCGTGTTTGACGTCGATTTTGGGAGGGCGTTGGTAAGTCGTCATGCCCCGCAGTGTAAGAGAATCGGGGCATGACTGAACCATTCCCACGCCAGATCATCCTGGCCTCTACCTCTGTTTACCGCCGCCAATTGCTGGAACGGCTGCGGCTGCCATTTACCGTGATCGCCTCGCAGGTGGACGAGGCAGCGCTGCCCGATGAGGGCCCGGCGCCTCTGGCCCGCCGCTTGGCGTTGGCCAAGGCGCAAGCGGTCGCCGCGCAGCATCCTGACTGCTTGGTGATCGGCTCCGACCAGGTGGCCGACCTCCACGGCGAAGCGCTGGGCAAGCCCGGCATCCACGCGCGCGCCGTGGCGCAATTGCAGCGCATGCGCGGGCAGACCGTCATTTTTCAAACGGCTGTCGCGGTGGTGTGCCAGGCCACCGGCTTCGCCCAAACCGAGCTTGCAGCCGTCAAGGTCCAATTCCGGGACCTGAGCGACGCTCAGATCGAGCGCTACCTGCTGGCCGAGCAACCGTACGACTGCGCCGGCAGTGCCAAGAGCGAAGGACTCGGCATTGCCTTGCTGGCGCGCATTGACAACGACGATCCGACTGCGCTGGTCGGCCTGCCGCTGATCCGCACCTGCCACCTGCTGGAAGCCGCCGGGCTCGCAGTGTTATGAAAGGCCGGCTCTACCTGGTGCCCGCGCCGTTGGACTTTGGCTGCAGCCAAAGCGCTGATTTGCGCGACACCCTGCCCATGGGCACCCTCACGGTGGCCGCCAGTCTGGCGCACTGGGTGTGTGAAAACGCCAAGTCGGCGCGCGCCTACCTGAAACGCGTCAACGAGATCACGCCGCTGTGCCAGCCGATCCAGGCGCTGTCGCTGGTGGAGCTGCCACGCGAAGTGCACAAGAAAGGCGACCACAACGGCAATTTCGATGCCCGCGCGCTGTTGCAACCGGCGTTTGACGGGCACCACATGGGCCTGGTCAGCGAGGCCGGCATGCCCGCCGTGGCCGACCCTGGCTCGTCGGTGGTCAGGGCCGCGCATGATCTGGGCATCACGGTGGTGCCGCTGGTGGGGCCGGTGTCACTGCTGCTGGCCTTGGCCGCCAGTGGCCTGAACGGCCAAAATTTTGCTTTTGTGGGCTACTTGCCGCAGGACCCGCAAGAGCGCGTGCAGCGCATTCGGGAACTGGAAGCACTGGCGCTCAAAAGCGGCCAGACCCAGCTTTTCATTGAAACGCCCTATCGCAACCTGGCCATGTTTGGGGCCCTGCTGCAAACCCTGCAGCACAACACCCGGCTGGCCATCAGCAGCGGGCTCACGCTGGCGAGTGCCAGCATTGCCAGCGACAGCATCAAGAACTGGAAACACAAAGCGGTGGCGGTGAACAACGCCACGCCAGCCGTGTTTGCCATCGGCCGCTGAGCTGGCCTTAATGCGGGGCCGCGCCGGCCTTCAACGCCGACATGACCCCGGCGCCCATGGCCACGCCAAAACGTTTGACCAGCCGCTCGGCCACGTTGTCACGGCGCGTGTAATCTATGATTTCCTCGGCCTTGACTACTTCGCGCGCGACAAAATCCAGGCTGCCCAGCTGGTCGGCCAGTCCGATCTCGACGGCCTGCTGGCCGCTCCAGAACAAACCACTGAAGGTCTCGGGGGTTTCTTTCAGGCGCTCGCCGCGCCCTTCCTTGACCACCGCAATGAACTGCTGGTGGATCTGATCGAGCATGGCCTGGGCGAAGACGCGTTGGGTCTCGGTTTGTGGACTGAAGGGGTCCAGGAAGCCCTTGTTTTCACCCGCCGTCATGAGCCGGCGCTCAACTCCCAGCTTGTCCATCAGGCCGGTGAAGCCAAAGCCATCCATCAACACGCCAATGCTGCCCACAATGCTGGCTTTGTCCACAAATATCTTGTCGGCCGAGACCGCAATGTAATAGGCCGCCGAAGCTGCCGACTCCTCCACCACGGCGTAGACCGGCTTGTTGTGCAGGGCTTTCAGGCGTTTGATTTCATCGTTGATGATGCCGGCCTGCACCGGACTGCCACCCGGAGAATTGATCAGCAACACCACCGCCAGCGCCCCTTCATCTTCAAAAGCAGCACGCGCCGAGGCCACCACCAGCTCGGCACTGGCCTCGGCGCCGGAAGCAATTTCACCCTTGATTTCAATCACGGCCGTGTGGGGCGTCGTCACATTTTGGGTATTGACCCCTTCGCTGAAAGCCAACCAGGCCAAGGTCACAAACACCAGCAGCCAGGCCAGCCGCACAAAAGTACGCCAGCGGCGTGCCAGCCGCTGCTCCTTCAAGCTGGCAAAAACCAGTTTTTCCAGTGTCGCACGCTCCCAGCCCGGGGTCTCCTGAAGGCCGGGGCCACCCCCCTTTTTTGACGCTTCGCTGGCTTTCATGGTGGACTCCGACGCTGAAGTCCGCTCAGGTTCGGACGCACCGGGCGATGGCTCTGCGGGGTCAATGACAGGTTCGTTCATATTAAAGAGGCAGTTGAAATTTATCGGAAGTATGCCAGTGCACCAGACCCTCGGCCTCGCTCACCTCAATTTTCACCAGGCCACCACGGCAGGGCCCCAGGCGGCATTGGCCAGTCTGCGGCGCGTAAGTGGCGCCGTGGGTCGCGCACATCAGTGAGTGCCCGGACAGGTCAAAAAACTCATTTGGCTGGAAGTCCATTTCCATCGGTACATGGCTGCAGCGGTTCAGGTAGGCATAGACGCTGCCTTGGTAACGCACTGCAAAAGCCGCCTGATTCTTGCCGAAGTAGCGCACCTTGAAGGGCACGGCCAGGCTGCTGTCTGCCAGTTCGTGTGACTGACACAGCAAAATCGCTTGGGTCATGCGGGGCGCTCAGACATGGGTATCAGGCATGGATATGCAGCCAGTCATGCAGTTGCGCCACATCGTGCACCACCGCCAGGGGTTTGAGTGCGACAAACGCCTCCGGTTCATGCGCGCCGTAGCTCACGCCCACACTGGCGCAGCCGGCATTGAGTGCCATTTGCAGGTCATGGGTGGTATCGCCAATCATCAGCGTGCGCTCGGGTGGCACGTCAAATTCGGCCATCAGTTCACGCAACATCAAAGGGTCGGGCTTGCCAGCCGTTTGATCGGCGGTGCGTGAGGCATCGAACGTGCCTGCCAGCGTGGAGGTAGCCAGGGCTTCATCGAGTCCGCGGCGGCTTTTGCCGGTGGCCACCGTCAGCAGGTGGCCGCGGGCCTTGAGCGCCGCCAGCATCGGCAACACGCCCTCAAACAGGCTGATCTCATGCTGGATCGCAAAATAATGGTGCCGGTAGCGGTCACCCAACAAGGGGTAACGCTCTTGGGGTACATCAGGCGCCGCGTGAGCGAGCGCCTGCATCAAACCCATGCCAATCACATAGGAAGCTGCCTCATCGCTGGGTTTTTGGCCCCCCACGTCCAGCACGGCGGCCTGGATGCAGCGGGCAATGATGGCGGTGGAGTCAAACAGGGTGCCATCCCAGTCAAAGGCGATCAGGTCAAAACGGCGAAAAGTCATGTGAAAGGGTCAGAGTGATGGGCGCACTGGCGCCGGGTTTGAAAGAAATTGGGACAGCTCAGACGGCAACTCTGCCAGAATTTCCAGGCGTTCACCGCTGACGGGGTGATTGAACTGCAAACGCCAGGCGTGCAAAAACATGCGTTTGAGCCCTGGCTTGGCGCCCGCACCGGCCAGGGTCTTGTTCAGGTCGAAGTCGCCGTATTTGTCATCCCCCAGAATCGGATGGCCTTCGCTGGCCAGATGCACCCGAATCTGGTGGGTGCGTCCGGTCTTGATGGTCACCTCCAGCAGCGTCCCCTGCGGCAGCTGCTCACGCACCTTGACCAGGGTCACCGAAGGCATGCCATCGGCGTTATCACGCGCCACCACCTTGACGCGGCGCTCACCTGCCTGGGCGTCTTTGCCATCCAGCAAATACTTGTGCAAGGGCTTGTCGAGCACCTTGAGCTTGGCTGGCCAGGCGCCGCGCACCATGGCCAGGTAGGTTTTGCCGGTCTGGCGCTCGCGAAACTGGTCCTGCAGGTTCTTTAGCGCGCTGCGTTTTTTGGCCACCAGCAAGATGCCGCTGGTTTCACGGTCCAGCCGGTGCACCAGTTCCAGGAATTTGGCCTGGGGGCGGGCCATGCGCAATTGCTCGATGACGCCAAAACTCACGCCCGAACCGCCGTGCACTGCCACCCCGGCGGGCTTGTTGATCACCAGCAGGTGCTCGTCTTCGAGCAGCACCGCAAAGTCACGCGCCGGCACGCCGCGCGCCGTGCCCTGGGCCATGGCCTGCGCCTTTTCAGCCACCCGCTCGGAAATGCGCACCGGTGGCAGACGCACCAGATCACCCTCATTCAGCCGGGTGTCGGCGCCCACCCGGCCTTTGTTGACACGCACCTCACCACTGCGGATCAG
Source organism: Rhodoferax sp. (assembly GCF_030653815.1). Lineage (GTDB taxonomy): Bacteria > Pseudomonadota > Gammaproteobacteria > Burkholderiales > Burkholderiaceae_C > Rhodoferax. Next base: position 63,676 of record NZ_JAURYQ010000006.1, read on the forward strand.
GCGGTAAATATGGGTTTTTGGCACCCCCTTGAGATGGCGCATCAGGAAATTGTCGACACGCTGGCCAGAGCTGTCCTCATCGATGCAAACGGTTTTAACCTGGGGTGCTGGCGCAGCGGGTTTGCCCTCTATAATGACTTTCACTGGGGGTGTGCTGTAAGTGGTTGATTTAACGAATCATTCATTCTTTATGTCGGTGAAGTTTAGTTCACACGCCGCTTGCCCCGCCAGAAAAGTCGATACCGCCTGACACCTTGCCCGCAAATGGCTGACCCATTGTCAGTCATGGCAGAGTGGGTGAAGGGTCAAAACGACGCAATGAAACCCTGATATGGAATACCCAAAATTCACAGACCTGTGCTGTGAATGGATTGAAGCGATATGTTTGTGTTGATCAACCTGATGTGTAATTGCCTGCAGCGCGAAACCGCGCTGCTGCTCGGCATTTATCAGGCATCGGCGCCCGCCAAACGGACGCAAACAGCTATTATATCAATAGCAAAACCAACACCCATCCCGATCGCTCCCCTCCACGCGCCCACACCCAGACTCACAACTTGAGTCCGGGCTCTCCGGCTATTTCCGCCTCGTTTCAAAGCGTCAGTTCGTGTATCAATGCTCGTCATGAGCAGTTTGTTGCTATTTGAATTGAAGGAACGCGACCCATGAAACGGATGCTGATCAACGCGACGCAGGCAGAAGAACGCCGCCTCGCCATTGTCGATGGACAAAAATTACTCGACTACGAAATCGAAATTGAAGGGCGCGAACAGCGCAAGGGCAATATCTACAAAGCCGTGGTGACACGCGTGGAGCCCTCACTGGAAGCCTGCTTTGTCGATTACGGCGAAGAGCGTCACGGCTTTTTGCCGTTCAAGGAAATCTCCAAACAATATTTCCAGCAAGGTGTAGCGGTCAGCCAGGCGCGCATCCAGGACGCCATCCGCGAAGGCCAGGAACTGCTGGTGCAGGTGGAAAAGGAAGAGCGCGGCAACAAGGGTGCAGCGCTGACCACATTTGTCTCGCTGGCCGGTCGTTATGTGGTGCTGATGCCCAACAACCCGCGCGGTGGTGGTGTTTCGCGCCGCATCGAAGGCGAGGACCGCGCCGAGCTCAAGGAAGCGCTCGACCAGCTCGAATACCCCAACGGCATGAGCATCATTGCCCGCACGGCCGGCATCGGCCGCGCCGCGCCTGAGCTGCAATGGGACCTGAATTACCTGCTCAAGCTGTGGTCGGCCATTGATGGCGCTGCCAAGGGCGGCAAGGGTGCGTTCCTGATTTACCAGGAATCGAGCCTGGTGATTCGCGCCATCCGCGACTACTTCAACCACGACATCGGCGACATCCTGATCGACACCGACGACGTGTACGAACAAGCCCAGCAGTTCATGGCGCACGTCATGCCCGAGCACGCCGCCCGCGTCAAACGCTACCGCGACGACGCGCCGCTGTTCAGCCGCTTCCAGATCGAGCACCAGATCGAGTCGGCCTATGCCCGCACCGTGACGCTGCCCAGCGGCGGCGCCATCGTGATCGACCACACCGAAGCACTGGTCAGCGTGGACGTCAACTCGGCCCGCGCCATCAAAGGCGGCGACATCGAGGAAACCGCCACCCGCACCAACCTGGAAGCCGCTGACGAAGTGGCACGCCAGGCGCGCCTGCGCGACCTCGGTGGCCTGATCGTCATCGACTTCATCGACATGGAAGAAAGCCGCAACCGCCGCGAAGTGGAAAACCGCCTGCGCGACGCGCTGCGCCAGGATCGCGCTCGCGTGCAGTTTGGCACCATCAGCAAATTCGGCCTGATGGAAATGAGCCGCCAGCGGCTGCGCCCGGCGCTGTCCGAAGGTGCTTCCATCCCCTGCCCGCGCTGCGGTGGTTCGGGCCACATCCGCGACACCGAATCGAGCGCGCTGCAAATTTTGCGCATCATCCAGGAAGAGTCCTTGAAGGACAACACCGCCTCCGTGATGTGCCAGGTGCCCGTGGAAGTGGCGTCGTTCTTGCTGAACGAAAAGCGCACCGAGATCGCCAAGATCGAGCTCAAGCAGCGCATCAACGTGCTGATGGTGCCCAACAAGTCGCTGGAAACACCCAACTACCGTCTGGAACGCCTGAAACACGACGATCCGCGCCTGGACAACATCCAGGCCAGCTACAAGATGGCCGATGAGGTCGAAGAAGCCACTGCCGTCACACGTCGCTCACAGGAACCCACCAACCGGCAAACCCCGGTGATCAAAGGCGTCTTGCCTGACGCCCCCGCACCTGTGGCCATCCCCAAACCCGAGCCTGTGAAAGCCGCCACGCCGGTGGCACACCCGACCAAGCCTGTTGCAGCGCCTGTGGTGGAGGAAACAGGTTTCTTCGGCTGGCTGAAGAGCCTGTTTGGTGCTGCCCCTGAGGCCACCCCTGCCGCCCCGGTGGCCGCAACCGCAGCCAAGGACGAGACCCGCGCACCACGTGACGGCCGCCCAGGCCGTGACGGCGCGCGTCGTCCGGACGGCCGTGGCGAAGGTCGCCCTGAAGGACGTGGTCCGCGCAGCGAAGGACAAGGCCGTGGCGGACGCGGCGAAGGTCGCAGCGACAACCGGGGTGGCAACCGCTCCGGCCGCCCTGACCGCAATGGCGCCGGCAGGGACCGGACCGAAGTGCAAAACGCCTTGGACGCAGGTAACGCCGCACCCGAACCGGGCACCACGGTCGACACCGCAGCACGTGGCGAACAACGCCCCGAGCGCGGTGGCCGCAACGCCGAGCGCGGCGACCGTCCGCCACGCACCGAGCGCGGTGGCCGCAACGCCGAGCGCGGCGATCGTCCGCCACGCACCGAGCGCGCGCCCCGCGCCGAAGAAGAGCCTCGCAACGTGGAAGCAGTTGTCAACACCGCGACCGAAGGTGCAGACAGCGCTGCCGATCAGCCCGGTGCAGACAACACCATGCGTGATGAAAACGGCGCACCCAGGGAGAAACGCTCGCGTGACCGTTATGGCCGCGACCGCAAGCCCCGCGCTGAGCGCAACGAGTCACCCGAGCAGCCCAGCCAGGAGCCTCAAGCGACTGAAGCAAGCGCTGAACAGGAGCCCGTGCGCAAATCGTACTTCAGCGTGCCTGCAGCCAGCAGCCAGCCCGACACGGTGGTGGCAGCGCCAGCAACACCCGCACCGGTTGCAATTGACGTAACGCCTGAGCCGGCAGCATTGCCCGCCGCCGTGGCAACGCCCGAAGTCGCGCCTGCGGTGTTGGTCGCGGCTCCGGTTGCTGCAGTGGTCGCCGCACCGACACCGGTTGCTGCGGCGGTCGCTGCCCCAGTGGCTGCCGCGCCTGCAGCACCGACCAAGGCCATGCCCGCCGTGCAGCCCTTTGCCTTGCCGCTGGAAGAATTGGCCCAAGTGGCCGAATCATCCGGTCTGCAGTGGGTGCAATCGGATGCCAGCAAAGTGGCCATGGTGCAGTCGGCGATTGCCGCAGCGCCCAAGCCGGTGCATGTGCCACGTGAACGTGCGCCCGTGCCGGTGCTCGACAACCAGCCACTGGTACTTGTGGAAACCAAGCGCGACCTGCGCGACCAGAAGCTGCCGTTCGAGCAGACCGAACAAGCCTAAGCGCTGACACCCCAAAAAAGGGCACCTGCGGGTGCCCTTTTTTTGTCCGGGAGATCTTCAAGCGAACTTTTCCAAGCCAGGCTTGCGTTTTCACACGACGCATGAAGCAGGACAAACCATCGCTGATCCCGGAATTCTTCAGAAACGCAAGGCTGCGTATGGCAGCACACAGACGAAGTGGCGACAAGCACTTAGCATTGGCTTGACGATTCACTTACACCTTGGCCGCGAAGAAATTCATCCACTTTTCAAGGACAACCAGGATGAAAAAATCAAATTCAAGAGAAAACTCGGAACGCGTGGCCAACAACTTCTCGCCCTTTGAAGGTTGCGGCAGTACTGCCGCCCTGATGACGTCGCTCTGTTCCAGGTCAAAACACAAGGGTGGGATTGTCGAACGCAAAAAGGAACGTTCTATTCAGAGATGCTCCGATGATTGAACACAATACCGATTTCAAATTAGTCAACGAATCTTTTCCGCACATTGGCAAAAAAATCCGACTCTTTTGGGGGCATCCGGAATTCGTTGTCCTGATGGATGACCTGCAACAAAACAAAAGAGGAGAGCCAAGACAGGGGTTTCCTATGGACATTGCCCGCGCCCTCAACAATCTTGACTCCGAACACAGCCTTGCCTTTCCAGAGTTGATCCGAAAAAGTGATATCTGGGGCCTGTGACGTGGCAGGGATCTGATTGAGTTGATCCGCCGTCTTCAAGCACCGACCGGAAAAGGGTCTGTCATCGGCTCACTTCACCACCAGCAAACTCTCGTCCCATTTGGCGTGTTTCTCCAACCCCACCAGATTGGCCACCGTAGCCGCGATATTGGACAGACCTGCAGTGGCTGTTTGCTTTAACGCCAGCTTGCCGCCGCTGACCTTGTCAAACAAAATCAGTGGCACCGGGTTCAGGGTGTGGGCGGTTTTGGCCTTGTAAGTGCCGTCGGCGTTCAAGGAGGGTTGTTTGGTTTTTTTATCGAGCTCGTACATCTCGTCGGCGTTGCCGTGATCGGCAGTGATCAGCGCCACACCGCCCGCCGCTTCAATGGCCGGCAGCAGGCGCGCCAGAGCCAGGTCAACGGCTTCCACGGCCATCGTCGCGGCGCGGAAGTTGCCGGTGTGGCCGACCATGTCGCCGTTGGCAAAGTTGCAGCGCAGCAGCTTGTGCTGGCCGCTCTGCACGGCGGCGATCATCGCGTCGGTGATCTCGGCCGACTTCATCCACGGCCGCTGCTCGAAGGGCACCACGTCGCTGGGCACTTCCTGCCATGTTTCACCCTCGAACTTATTGGAGCGGTTGCCGTTCCAGAAATAAGTGACGTGGCCGAATTTCTGGGTTTCGGAACAGGCGAACTGGCTCAGGCCGGCCTTGCTGAACCATTCGCCCGAGGTGTCCCGGATGGCTGGCGGCGTCACCAGAAAACGCTTGGGCAGTTGCAGATCGCCGTCGTACTGCAGCATGCCGGCATAGGTCACTTGCGGCGTGCGCACCCGGTCAAAACGGCTGAAGTCCGGCTCGACAAAAGCGCGCGTGATCTCGATGGCGCGGTCACCGCGAAAGTTGTAGAGCACCACCGAATCACCGTCCTCCACCGTGCCGATGGGCTGGCCATTGTCGGCAATGACAAACTCCGGCAAGTCCTGGTCAATGGTGCCGGGGTGGCTGGCACGCAGGCCGTTCACCGCCTCGGTGGCGTTGGCAAACTGCGGCCCCTGGCCCAGCACATGGGTTTTCCAGCCTTTTTCGACCATCGGCCAATTCGCGTCATAGCGGTCCATGGTGATGTTCTGGCGGCCCCCGCCCGAGGCAATGCGGGCATCAAAGCTGTCGGTGCTGAGCCCGGCCAGAAAGGCCTCGAACGGCACCACGTAATCCAATGCGCTGGTCTCGGGCACATCGCGCCCGTCCAGCAGGGCGTGGATACGCACGGTTTTCACACCTTCGAGCTTGGCCTGAACCACCATGGCTTTCAGGTGGTCGATGTGGCTGTGCACATTGCCGTCAGAAAAAAGACCGATGAAATGGATCACACCCCGGCCCGCCTTGGCGCCAGCCACAATTTGCTGCCAGGCCTGGCCCTGCCAGATCGAGCCGTCGGCTATGGCATTGGCCACCAACGCCGCGCCCTGGCTGTACACCTGCCCGGCGCCAATGGCGTTGTGGCCCACTTCGGAGTTGCCCATGTCATCGTCGGACGGCATGCCGACGGCCGTGCCGTGCGCGCGCAGGCTGATGTGGGGAAATTCGGCGAACAAGCGGTCCAGCGTGGGCTTGTGGGCGGCAGCAATGGCACTGCCTGCGTCAAGCTTGGGCAGGCCGTAGCCGTCCATGACAATGACAACAACCGGGCCGGGCACGCCGGCGAAGCCAGGAAATTTTTGAAGCATGGTGGGTTCTGTAGTGAGAGTTGGGCGAATGCCTCAATTCAGTCGTCCTGTCGCAGCGCCAGTTGCGCGGCCTGCTGCCAGGCCTGGGCCGCCTGCTCGTCATCACCCTGGCGCTGGGCCAGATCGGCCAGCATCATCCAGGCACGGGCCGCCAGGCGCTGGTCGGGCAGGCGCGGCAAGGCCTGTTTGATCAATTGACGTGCCTTGCCCCATAGCTCAAGGTGCAGGCAGGCGACACCGGCCAGATACTGCAGAACCGCGTCACCCGGCTGAGCCATTTGGGCTTGCTCAATGCGTACCAGCCAGACCGAGTCGACGGTGTCAGCGAACGCTGCTTCAAGTGCCTGCACCAGGCTGATTCTCTGGCTCGGCGTGAGCCCGTCTGGCGCCATCAGCATGCGCTCCCAGACCGGCAACAGCCAGGCCAGGGCGGAGACTTGTTCGCCACCCAGAAACAGCAAGCGTTCTGCCGCCAGGCAGGCCACCTCGGGCATGGTTTGCTCAATGGACTCCAGCTTGTGCCAGACACGCTGCAACTGCTCGGTATCGCGGGCATCCTGAATGTTTTCAAGGGCCAGGGCGCGCACCAGGCCACGACCCGAGGCCTCGGTAAAGGCGCGGTGCTTGACCAGCAGGCGGGCCGTATCCAGCGCCAGACCGGGCTGCCGCGTCAAGCGGGCCAACTTGAGCCGCAAACGCAGGGCCACGGTGCGCCGTGCCACGCCTGAGGGCAACTGGTCAAACCAGTCCTGCGCAGCCGCGGCGTCGCGGTCTTCCAATGCCCAGCGCACGGCGCGCAACAACAAACCCTCGCGCACACCCAGCGCGCCCGGGCTGGCCGACTGGGTCAGGGCTTGTTGAAGATGGGTGTCACGAGCCGTCTTGTCCTGCAAGGCCTGCGAGCTTTCAGCCGCCAGCAGGGACGACATGACGCGCAAACGCACGGCACCAGAACCACCCTCACCAATGCCCGACAAGGCCGCTTCGCGCGCCAGCACTTCCAGCGCTGCTTTTCTGGCCCGCAGGAACCGCCCCGCGACAAAATGCGACAGGGCTTCGATCAAGTTGGCATGCATGGCCTGTTCCTGGTGGCGCACGCGCCACGAGCGCGCCTGCCCCGGCAGGGCAAACAAGGCGGCCAGCGCCCGCAGCGCCAGATGGATCAGCAAGAACAACAGGCCCAACAGCACCACGACCATGTTGAGCGACAAATCGACCCGATGTGGTGGCCAGAAAATGGTGATGGTGCCCTCGTTGTTGCTGACGAACAAGGCCAGCAACACAGCCACACCGAACAAGCCCAAAAACCACAAGGCGACTCGCATGTTCAGCGTCCTGCGGCAGCGGTGGCCAGCACCGCCAGCGTGTCGTCGATGCGCGGCAACTGCAGGGTGCGCATTTGGGTCTGGACCTGCTGCAGCAAAGCACTGGCGGCCTGGCTTTTACGCGCATTGGCCTGAAAATATTTTTTCAGCATGGCATCGGCATCGGCCAGATCAGAGCGCGCCGAATCGATCTGGCGTGCCAACAGCCCCAAACGGGCGTTGAGCAACTTGAGCTTGAAGTTCTCCCGTAGAAAAAACGACTGCTCTGGGGACAACAGCGCCGCCTCCGGCGCCTCAATGCGGCTCACCCTGACCAGGTTGCGCGCCTCGCCGATCACCATCTGCAAACCACTTTGCCACCAGGCGAGTGACGCCTTGGGCGGTGCGACGAGATTTTTCTCAAACTGGCGCGCGGGTGCCACCGCGTTGGCCACCACCAGTTCATCCGCCAGATGCACCAGTTCATCGAGCTTGACGAGCAGGGTGGGGGTGTCGCTCACCGCAGCAGATTTGACGCGGTCAATATCCCGGGCAATGGCACGCTGCAGCAAGGCCAGCCGCGGTTGCGCCGCACGCACAATGCGCTGGTCAGCGCTTTTCAGGGCCGCTAGCAGAGGCTCCACGCTACCCGTCAATTGCGCCTGTTGCTGGGCCAGCCGCAAGGCGGCATCAATGTCGACCACCAGGTTCTCATCACGTGAGCGCGACATGCTTTGCATCAGCTCGTCAAGCTGGCTGCGTTGCAGGGCGACTTCGCTCAAGCGCGAATCCAGCACGGCCGCGCGCGCCGCGGCATCCTGCGCCAGCGTCACCGCCTGCTTGGCCATGGCCCGCGCCTCCAGTGACTGGGCCTGCGCTTCGGCGCTCTGGCGCGCCAGCTGCTCCTGCATGCCCGCCACTTTTTGCCAAAGGGCAGCGCCGGTCAGCAAGGCCAGCAGGGCCACACCTGCAAACACCCACATCAGCGCGCGCATCAAGACTTCGCTTTTAGCCACGGGGCTGACAGCGCTTGATGCGGTGTCGAACGGTGGCACATCCGCGCCGCGGTGGCTGGCTGGGTCAGAGGGAAGCTGGGCATTCATGTCAATGATTCTACCGAGGCCCGCACTTCTTCCCACGTGGGCCGTGTCTGGGTCACCACACCAAAACCCAGGCCCCTGGCCGCTGCCGCAATGCGCGGGTGGGTGGCCACGGCGCGGGCGGCCGACCAGTCCTGCCCGGGCAGCAAGCTCTGCAAGTGACCGAGCGCCTCGGCGCTGCTGAACAACCAGACCGAACCATCGGTGGCCGCCGACTGCGCCAAGGCACATTGCACGTCGGTCCAAAAAGGTGCGCCGCGTTGGTAAGCCACCACGAAATCGACCTGCGCACCGCTTTGGCGCAGATGCTCGGCCAGCCATTCACGCCCCACGCCCTGGTCGTTGTCGAACACCGACGTGCCGTCAGGCGCCACGCTGTCGCCGCGCACGATCAACACTTTGTCGCCCGGCTGGACCTGGGCGTGAACCTGCTGCCACAGCGCCTCGGAATCGAACTGCCCGGCCTGCTCGGGGGGCGTGTCCAGCCGAGGCACCGGAACGCCATGGTCCAGCAATGCATGGGCGGTGCCGGGGCCGGTGGCCCACCAGCGCGTTGTCATGGCTGCGAGTGCTTTGGCGTCCGGGACTGAAGCCGGCTTTGCCAGAAAGAAATAATCGACCGCATGGCGGCTGACGAACATCAACGCCTTGTAGTTTGGCAAGTTCAGCCAGGCCCTGCTCACTGCAGACACATCGGCAAGTCCCCGCACTTCGATCAGCGGCAGCACCACGGCGTCGTCGCCATGGGCTGCAAACCGGTCTGCCCACTGCTGCGCCTGCGGCTGCACCCGGGTCACGATGAGGCGCACCATCAGGCCTTGGGCTTGGCAGGTTCGGTCAAGTGGGCCAATGTGCCGCCTTGGGCCAGCACCTGGCTGCGCAGGTCATCCGCCACGCGCTGCCCCAAAGCCGTGGCGCTGGCCAAATCACTCACCGGTCCGCTCAAACGCACGCGCACCAGCGGCAACTGCCCCTCGCTATCGCCCCAGGCGGCGTCGATCGTCAGGTGGTCTTCGGCCAGCGTGGCATAGGCCGCCAGCGGCATCGAGCAGCTGCCGCCCATGGCCCGGCTCACGGCGCGTTCTGCCGCCACAGCCAGCCAGGTGGTGTGGTGCACCAGCGGTGCCAGCGCCGCCACCACATCGGCGCGATCCGTGCGCACCTCGATGCCCAGAGCACCCTGGCCCGCAGCGGGCAGCATCACCGACGGATCAAACTCAGCACGAATGCGCTCTTTCAGACCCAGGCGCTTGAGGCCTGCCGCGGCCAACACAATCGCGTCATACAAGCCCTCGTCGAGCTTGCGCAGGCGGGTGTCAAGGTTGCCACGCAGGGGTTCGATGCGCAGATCGGGGCGCAGCGCGCGCAGCAAGGCCATGCGGCGCAGGCTCGACGTGCCCACCACCGCACCTTGCGGCAAGGCGTCCAGGTTGGCATATTGGTTGGAGACAAAGGCATCGCGCGGGTCTTCTCGCTCCATCACGCAGGCCAGGCTGAAGCCTTCTGGCAGCTCCATCGGCACGTCCTTGAGCGAGTGCACAGCCAGATCGGCACGCTTTTCCTCCAAGGCAACTTCAAGCTCCTTGACAAACAGGCCTTTGCCGCCCACCTGGCTCAGGGCGCGGTCCAGAATCTGGTCGCCCTGGGTGGTCATGCCCAACAATTTAACCTGGTGCCCCATGCCGCCCAACAGGGCTTGGACATGCTCGGCCTGCCACATCGCGAGGCGGCTTTCTCGGGTTGCAATGGTGAATTGATGCATAGTGATCGGCAAAATACCGTAACCTTTTCGTAATCGTGAACGTTGCAGGAATGCTAGCATGGCTTTTGCTTATGCTCACTCCTATCGACTCTTCCATCAGCCATGTCAAAGTCCACTCCCGCACCCAAAAATAACGCCCTCCCCAGCAGCGAACGCCCGCTGGTAGAAGACATCCGCCTGCTCGGGCGCATTCTGGGCGACGTGATTCGCGAGCAGGAAGGCGACGCGGCCTTTGCCTTGATCGAACAGATCCGCCAGCTCTCGGTCACGTTTCGCCGCCATGCCGACCCGGTGGCCGACAAGGCGCTCAACAAATTGCTCAAGTCGCTCAGCAGCGACCAGACCGTGAGCGTGGTGCGCGCCTTCACCTATTTCAGCCATTTGGCCAACCTGGCCGAAGACCGCCACCACATCCGCCGCCGTGCGGTGCACGAACGCGCCGGCAGCATCCGCCCCGGCAGCATCGACATGACGCTCAAGCGCCTGAGCAGTGGCGGCATCACGCCGCAAGCCATCAGCGAGATGCTGGCGCACAGTTTTGTCTCGCCGGTGCTCACGGCCCACCCCACCGAGGTGCAGCGCAAAAGCATTCTGGACGCCGAACGCGCCATTGCCCAGCTGCTCACCGCGCGCGACGACATCCTGGCACAGGCGGCCGCCAGCCCGGTGGCGCATGACGCCCTGACGCCGCGCGAACTGAGCCAGAACGAAGCCCAGTTGCGCGCCCGGGTGCTGCAGTTGTGGCACACCCGCTTGCTGCGCTTCACCAAGCTGACGGTGGCCGACGAAGTGGAAAACGCGCTGAGTTATTACGAATCCACCTTCCTGCGTGAAATCCCCAAACTCTACGCCAGCCTGGAGCAGGCGCTGGGGCCACACCCGGTGCACAGTTTCCTGCGCATGGGCCAGTGGATCGGTGGCGACCGCGACGGCAATCCCAACGTCAACGCCCAGACCCTGCGTCACGCCTTAAGCCGCCAGTCCGACATGGCGCTGCGCCATCACCTGACCGAGGTGCACTACCTCGGTAGTGAGTTGTCGCTGTCGGCCATGCTGGTGGATTTCCCGCCCGAGATGCAAGTGCTGGCCCAGCACTCACCCGACAGCAATGAGCACCGCAAGGACGAGCCCTACCGGCGTGCCCTGATCGGCGTCTATGCGCGCCTGGCAGCCACGCTCAAAAACCTCAGCGGTGGCGAAGCGGCGCGCCACGCGGTGGCGCCACAAAACCCCTACCTGGGACCTGACGAACTGCTGCGCGACCTGCGCGTGATCGAGTCCTCATTGATCACGCAACAGGCACAAGCCCTGGTCGGGCAACGGCTACAGCCGCTGATCCGGGCGGTGGAAGTATTCGGCTTTCACCTCGCCACGGTCGACCTGCGGCAAAGCTCGGACCAGCATGAAGCCGTGCTGGCCGAACTGCTGGCAGTGGCCCGTATCACGCCGCATTACGCCAAGCTCGATGAGGCCGCCAAACGTGCCCTGTTGCTGGGCCTCTTGAACGACGCGCGCCCCTTGCGCGTCATGGGTCATGGCTACAGCGCCCACGCTCTGAGTGAGATCAGCATTTTCGAGGCTGCCAGGCAGTCACGCGCCCTGTTTGGCAGCGAAGCCATTCGCCACTACATCATCAGCCACACCGAAACCGTCAGCGACCTGCTCGAAGTCATGCTGCTGCAAAAGGAAGTGGGCCTGATGCAGGGCACGCTGGACGACCATGCGAGTTGCGATTTGATCGTGGTGCCGCTGTTCGAAACCATCGAAGACCTGCGCAACGCGGCCACCATCATGCGCGAGTACTACGCCCTGCCCGGCGTGCTGGCCATGGTGCAGCGCGGCGGCCCCGACCAGTATGGCGAGCAGGACATCATGCTGGGCTACTCCGACAGCAACAAGGACGGCGGCATTTTCACCAGCAACTGGGAGCTGTACCAGGCCGAGATTGCCCTGGTGGCGATGTTCGATGGCATCAACCAAGGCGCTGACCGTCCGATCCGCTTGCGCATGTTCCATGGCCGGGGTGGCACTGTGGGGCGCGGCGGCGGCCCCAGCTTCGAAGCCATCCTGGCGCAACCTCCGGGCACAGTGCGCGGCCAGATCCGCCTGACCGAACAAGGCGAGGTGATTGGCTCCAAATACGCCAACCCAGAAATCGGTCGGCGCAACCTGGAAACCCTGGTGGCGGCCACCCTGGAGGCCACCCTGTTGCACCCGACCCAGCCCGCCGCGCCGGCGTTTCTGGAAAGTGCAGCCGAGTTGTCGCTGGCCAGCATGGCCGCCTACCGCAAACTGGTGTACGAGACCCCCGGCTTCACCGAATACTTTTTTGATGCCACGCCGATCCGTGAAATTGCCGAACTCAACATCGGCTCGCGCCCGGCGTCACGCAAGGCCACGCAGAAAATTGAAGACCTGCGCGCCATTCCCTGGGGCTTCAGCTGGGGCCAGTGCCGCCTGACGCTGCCCGGCTGGTTTGGCTTTGGCAGCGCCGTGGAAGCGTTTTTGAACCCGCCCGGCGCCACCGTCAAAATGACCAAACAGCGCCTGGCCTTGTTACAACAGATGCAGCAACAATGGCCGTTTTTCAGCTCATTACTGTCCAACATGGACATGGTGATGGCCAAAAGCGACCTGGCGCTGGCCTCGCGTTACGCCGAGCTGGTGGACGACAAACGCCTGCGCAAGAAAATCTTTGGCGCGATTGAGCAGGAATGGCAGCGCACCGCGCACGCGCTGGAACTGATCACCGGTGACAAGGAGCGCCTGACGCACAACGCGGCGCTGCAACGCTCGATCCGCCATCGCTTTCCCTACATCGACCCGCTGCATCACCTGCAAGTGGAGTTGGTGCGCCGCCACCGCGCCGGGCAAACCGACGAGCGCCTGAAACGCGGCATTCACATTTCCATCAACGGCATTGCGGCGGGGCTGCGCAATACGGGTTAAACACGCTCAAGCCCCTGCGCGTCGCGCTTTTCCACCAGCTTGAGCAGCATCAGCAGCCCCGCGCCCAGTGCCATGATGGTCGCGGCAACGTACAAGCCGGCGTTGTAGCTGCCCAAGCGTGCACCGATCTGGCCGGTCACGGCCGGGCCGATGATTTGCGCCACGCCATAAGACAGCGTCATCTTGCCCATCATCTTGGCGGGCATGCCGGGGTAGTAGCGCCCGGCCATGCTCAGCACCAGGCTCACCATGCCGATGAAGGTGCCACCAAACAGCAGCGCACCCAGCATCGCAGCCCACAGGCCCGGCACCATCACCGGCAGCAAGATGCCGACAATCTGCAGCAAGGCGGCAAGAATCAGCGCGTTGAGGTCGCCGGTGCGTCGGGCAATCAGGTCCCAGTTCATACAAGCCGGTGCCGCCCCGAGGCCAATCGCCAAAAACACCAGATTGCCCCACCCGGCCAGGCCCGGCAACTGGTTCACGATGGCCACAATAAAGGTGACGCTGACCACATAACCAAAACCGGCGCAAAAATAGGCCGCCATGAACACCCGCAAATACAGGCTGCTGGGCGGTTGGTCCTGCAACTTCTGGCCGCTGGTGGTGAGGCCGCTGCTGTCGGGCGGCGGCAGCCAGCGCAACGCCGGCACCAGCAACAGGCAGCCCAGAACGGTAAAGGCAAACCATTGCTCGCGCCAGTCCAGCCAGGGCGTGAACAGCATCACCGCACCGGCACAGCCGGCAATCCCCAGGCCGATGCCGGCAAAGTGGATGCCGAGCTCGCTGCGGTGGTTGTGGCGGATCAGCCAGTTCATGATGAGCCCGGTGCCCAGCAGCATGCCAGCGGCACTGGTCAGTCCCGCCACGTAGCGGGACAGCGCCCAGACCACCACATTGGTGCTCAGGCCCATCACCAGCGTGCTGACAATGGCCAACACCATGCCGATGCGGTAAAGCCGGTCTTTCAGCACCAGACTGCTGATGCGCGAGGCAATCAGGGCGCCGCTCAGGTAGCCCGCGTAGTTGATGGCCGCCAGCCAACCGGCCGCTGCCACGCCCAGGCCGGCTTGTTGTTGCATCAGCGGCAGCAGCGGGGTGTAGGCGAAACGGGCCACGCCCAGCACCAGAATCAGGCTGAAAATACCGGCGCTCAAGACCTTGAAGCGTGTCACGGAAGAAGTCATGGCGTCAGACCGCACTCACCAGCGCCCGCACGGCACTGAGCTGGCGGCGCGAGACAAACAAGGCGTCTTCCACCCCGTCAAGCCGCACCGCCCAGCCCTCGCCCTCTTCGGGGTCGAGGTGTTTTTCCAACGCACGCACGGCGCGCCGGGCCACCAGGGCATTGCGGTGAATGCGGATGAAGCGACTGCCATAACGGGCTTCCAGCTCGAACAGTGAGGTCTCCAGCAGGTAGCTTCGGCTGGCGGTGCGCACCGTGATGTATTTGAGCTCGGCTTTCAGGTAGAGCACCTGCGCCAGCGGCACGCGCTCGGCACGGCCGCGCTCCTGGATCACCAGCACGTCTTCCTGCGCCTCGGTCGCAGCGTCTGCGGCCTGATGCCGCGCCCGTTCAATTTTTTGCAGCGCCGCCTGCAAACGCTCCAGCCGCACTGGCTTGGTCAGGTAGTCCAGCGCTTCCAGCTCGAACGCCTGCACCGCGTGTTCGGCAAAGGCGGTGACAAAAACAACGGCAGGCGGATGCGGCAACTGGCGCAGCGCCCGCGCCAGCATGAGCCCATCGGCACCGGGCATGTGGATGTCGGCCAACACGGCATCCACCGCGTGGTGCTGCAAAAAGTCCATCGCCTGCACTGCATTGGCGGCCTCGCCCAGCACCTGCGCTTGCGGCTCTCGGCAGTCGCCCAGCAGGGTTTTGAGCCGGCTGCGCGCCAGGCCCTCGTCGTCCACCACCAGCACGCGAATCATCATATGGGTACCTCGATACGGATCCGGAACACACCGTCTTTCACACCAATTTGAAAATCGGCCTGCACGTCGTGCAGCAGGCTCAGACGCTCGCGCACATTGCCCAGCGCCGTGCCGCTGCCGCCCGCACCAATGACACCGCTGGTGGTGTTGCTGACCTTGATCACCACGCGCGAACCACGACACTCGGTGCTGACCCGGATGTCAGCGCCGCTGGCGCTAGGCTCAACCCCATGCTTGACGGCGTTTTCCACCAGTGGCTGCAGCAACAGCGGCGGCAAGCGGGCCGCACCAGCACGCTCATCAAGCGCCCATTCGATGCGCAGGCGCTCGCCAAAGCGCACCTGTTCGATGGCCAGATAGGCTTGCGCCATGGCAATTTCCTGACGCAAAGTGACCGACTCGCCCTGCTCCATCAGGGCATGGCGAAACAGGTCGCTGAGGTCTTCGAGCAAGTTTTCGGCCTTGCCCGGCTCGGCCCGCACCAGGGCAATCGCGCTGTTGAGGGTATTGAACAAAAAGTGCGGCCGGATGCGCGCCTGCAATTCTGCCAGCCGCGCGGTGGTGGTGGCCGGCGCCTTGCCCTTGGCCCGCAACACCAGGGCCGCGACCAGCGCCGCCGCCAGCAGGGCACCGGCAAAGGCACTGCCCCACCACGGGGCCGGCTGCTGCAAACCCGACCAGGCCAGCATGGCGCAGCCATAGAGCCCGGCCAGCGCTCCCAGCGCAATGCCGGCCGCCTGTTGCCCGGGGTGGGGCAAACGCGCCAGCACTTTCTTGAAAATACAGGCCAGGATCAGCCACAACAGGGTGGCAGGCAAGGCTGCGCCGGTCACCAACGCCAGCCGCGTCAACCAATCCATCAGGTTCACGGCGCCAAACATGGTGGCCACCGCCATCACGGCCTGCACAAACAGCACGGCGCGCAGCACCACGCCGACATGGCAGGCATCAAACACCAGCGCCACGGACGGCTGCACGGCATTCCTGGCCGAGGCGGAGGCGGGGTTGTGGAAGACCGATAAAATTTGGGATTCTTTCATTCATCTGCCTGATGCGTGGCGCAAGCGGCCACTGGGGCAATTATTGATGATTCTCGGGCATGCTGCCCTCCTCTTACCCTTGAGCCGTGATGAGCCAAAACCAATTCGACAAAAAGTCCCAGGCCTGGTCGGCGCTGTTTTCCGAACCCATGAGCGATCTGGTCAAGCGCTACACCTCCAGCGTGTTTTTTGACAAGCGCCTGTGGCAAGCCGACATCACCGGCTCGCTGGCGCACGCCGACATGCTGTCGGCGCAGGGCATCATCACAGCCCAGGACCTGGCCGACATCACGCGCGGCATGGCACAGATCACCACCGAGATCGAGTCCGGCGCGTTCGAGTGGAAGCTCGACCTGGAAGACGTGCACCTCAACATCGAGGCACGCCTGACCCAGCTGGTGGGCGATGCCGGAAAACGCCTGCACACCGGGCGCTCGCGCAACGACCAGGTGGCCACCGACGTGCGGCTGTGGCTGCGTGGCGAAATTGACCTGATCAGCGCCCTGCTGAACGACTTGCAGCAATCCTTGCTCGAGGTGGCCGACCAGAATGTCGACGTCATCCTGCCCGGCTTCACCCACCTGCAGGTGGCGCAGCCCGTGAGCTTTGGCCACCACCTGCTGGCCTACGTGGAAATGTTCAGCCGCGACGCCGAGCGCATGGCGGACGTGCGCCGGCGCGTCAACCGCCTGCCGCTGGGCGCGGCCGCGCTGGCGGGCACCAGCTACCCGCTGGACCGCGAGCGCGTGGCCCGCGCCCTGGGCATGGTCGATGCGCAAGGTGTGGCCCAGGTGTGCCAGAACTCGCTCGACGCCGTGAGCGACCGCGACTTTGCCATTGAGTTCACCGCTGCGGCCTCGCTGTGCATGGTGCACATCAGCCGCCTCAGTGAAGAGCTGATTTTGTGGATGAGCCAAAACTTCGGCTTCATCAAAATTGCCGACCGCTTCACCACCGGCAGCTCCATCATGCCGCAAAAGAAAAATCCCGACGGACCCGAGTTGGCACGGGGCAAGACCGGTCGCGTGGTCGGCCACCTGATGGGCCTGATCACCCTCATGAAAGGCCAGCCGCTGGCCTACAACAAGGACAACCAGGAAGACAAGGAGCCGCTGTTTGACACCGTGGACACGCTCACCGACACGCTGCGTATTTTTGCCGAGATGATCGGCGGACAAATCAACCCGGCCAGCGGCACAAAGGAAGGGGGCATCACGGTCAACGCCCCTGCCATGGAGCAGGCCGCCCTGCGCGGTTATGCCACCGCCACCGACCTGGCCGATTACCTGGTCAAGAAAGGCCTGCCCTTCCGTGACGCCCACGAAACCGTGGCCCACGCGGTCAAGGCCGCCGTCAGCCACCAGGTGGACCTGTCGGAACTGCCGCTGGCGGTGCTGCAGGGCTTCAACACGAGCATCGACAAAGACGTGTACGACGTCCTGAGCCTGCGCGGCTCGCTCAACGCCCGTGACATCCTGGGCGGCACCGCGCCGAAGCAGGTGCGCCTGCAAATTGCCAAGCACCGGGCCCGACTGGGTTGAACCTGGATAAACCTCATGACAACATCTGAAACCAAAGAAATCATCCCGCCCTACACCACCGGCTGGCGCCTGGCGACCATCATCTGCCTGGTGATGCTGGCCGTGGCCGCCGCCAGCGGCGTCGGCATGTATGAGATGTTCAACGCGCAAATCGGCCACCTGCAGGCCAAGCTCAAGAACGTGCCGCAAACCAAATACGTGGCGGTGCTGCTCGATGCCCAGCTGGCGCCCGGCGTGCTGGTCACCTTTGACCCACAGGACGGCTTTGTGCAGCTGCAGCGGCTGACCGACATCAAGGAAGGGCAAAACGACAGCATGCAGCTGTGGGACATCAGCACTCCAGCCAAGCCCCAATCCCTGGGCGTGCTGACGCCCAAACTCAAAACGGCCCAGTTGCCAGCCACCGAGAAAACCCTGGCGGCCATCACGCAGCTGGCGATCAGCGTCGAAAACCGAGGCGGTGCTGAGCCGGGCGCGCAACCGCTGCAGCCCTACCTGTACCGCGGCGCGCTGATTCAGAAAGCGTTTTAAAAAACCTGAGACCTTGCGGGACAGACCAAGATTTGCGCAGCAAATTTGCTCTGTCCTCAACTGATTAGGATTCAGACCACTCGCGCAGCGACGTGCTCTGACCCCAGCTGATTAAACCAAGACCGTCCGGCGGCAAGCGCCTCTTGCCGCACACCCAACGCCGCCATGGCAGGCGGCACGGGCAGGCCGCGCACCAAGGCCGCAGCCAGTTCGCCCATGGCGGGCGCGGTCTGGATGCCATAGCCGCCCTGCCCCGCCAGCCAGAAAAACCCCGGCGCATCGGGCGCAAAGCCCACAACCGGAGTCTTGTCGGCAACAAACGAACGCAAACCGGCCCATTTGCGCCGCACCTGCCTGATCTGCAAGGTGGTGGCGCTTTCCAGCCGGTCGACGGCGATCGCCACATCGAGTTCTTCGGGCTGAACATCCTGCGCCGGCACCGGGTCGGCATTGGCCGGTGACACCAGCAGCAGCCCAGCCTCGGGTTTGAAATAAAAGGTCTCGGCGGCATCGATCACCAGCGGCCAACCCGTGCTTTGCACGGACGCCGGCAACTCACAGGTGAAGGCCGTGCGCCGCATCGGCACCAGACCCACCGGCCTGACGCCGGCCAGTTGCGCCAGTTCGTCACACCAGGCGCCGGCCGCATTCACCAACACCGGCGCGCTGAATGACCCCGCAGCCGTCTCGATACACCAGGCCCGGCCATCATGGCGGATTTGGCGCACGCCGGCATCACACACCAGTTGCGCCCCGGCGGCTTTGGCACCGCGCAAAAAACCCTGGTGAATACCGTGCACGTCCATGTCCATGGCGTCGGGTTCATACACCCCAACCACCGCGGCTTCGGGTTTGAGCACCGGCACCCGTTGCAGTATCTTGTCCTGCGTCCACCAGGCAATGTTGGGCACCAGGGCGCGCATGCTGTCCAGCGTCTGGCGCAGCGCGTCATGGTCGGCTGCGCCACCCACAATCAGTGCACCACGCGGCGTCACCAGCGGATAGGGCGAAAAGCCCTCGGAAGGCTGGAAGTAAAAAGGTTTTGAGGCGGTGGTGATGGCACGCACCGTGGCATTGCCATAGGTTTCGGAATAAAGCGCAGCCGAGCGCCCGGTCGAATGGTAGCCAGGCTGCGGCTCGCGCTCCAGCACGACCACATTGGCATGGGGCGCCAAAAAATAAGCCACCGAGGCGCCCGCCATGCCGGCACCAATGATGAGAACGTCTGAGGTTTGCATGATTTTTAATTGAGGAAGATCATGCAAACACTGTAACGCGAGTCAATCCGCCAGCTTCAGGCCACCGGCTTGATCGGCACGTACATCTCACCGCCGGCGCGCTTGAAGGCGTCCGACATGTCGGCCATGCCCTCGGTCAGGGCCTGGACCTCGCTCACGCCCTTGTCTTTGGCGTAGTCGCGCACCTCTTGCGAGATTTTCATGGAACAGAACTTGGGGCCGCACATCGAGCAAAAGTGCGCCACCTTGGACGAGTCTTTGGGCAAGGTTTCGTCATGGAAGTCGCGCGCGGTGTCGGGGTCGAGTGACAGGTTGAACTGGTCCATCCAGCGGAACTCGAAGCGCGCCTTGGACAGCGCGTCGTCGCGCGCCCGCACGCCCGGGTGACCCTTGGCCACGTCGGCCACATGGGCGGCGATCTTGTAGGTGATGATGCCGACCTTGACGTCGTCACGGTCCGGCAAACCCAAATGCTCCTTGGGCGTGACGTAACACAGCATTGCGGTGCCGAACCAACCGATCATGGCGGCGCCAATGCCGCTGGTGATGTGGTCGTAGCCGGGCGCGATATCGGTGGTCAGCGGCCCCAGAGTGTAGAACGGCGCTTCGTGGCAGTGCTTGAGCTGCTCGGTCATGTTGGCCTGGACCATGTGCAGGGGCACGTGGCCGGGGCCTTCGATCATCACCTGCACGTCCTGCTGCCAGGCTTTTTGCGTCAGCTCCCCCAGCGTGCGCAGTTCGGCAAACTGCGCTTCGTCGTTGGCGTCGGCACCCGAGCCCGGGCGCAGGCCGTCACCCAGCGAATAACTGACGTCATAGGCCTTCAGGATTTCGGTCATTTCATCAAAGTGGCTGTAGATGAAGTTTTCCTTGTGGTGGGCAATGCACCACTTGGCCATGATGGAGCCGCCGCGCGACACGATGCCGGTCATGCGCTGCGCTGTCAGGTGGATGAAGGCCAGGCGCACGCCGGCGTGGAAGGTGAAGTAGTCCACGCCCTGCTCGGCTTGCTCGATGAGCGTGTCGCGGAAGATGGCCCAGGTCAGGTCTTCGGCCACGCCGCCCACTTTTTCCAGCGCCTGGTAGATGGGCACGGTGCCAATGGGCACGGGCGAGTTGCGCAAAATCCAGTCGCGTGTGGTGTGGATGTTTTTGCCGGTGGACAAGTCCATCACCGTGTCTGCGCCCCAGCGGATCGACCACACCAGTTTTTCCACTTCTTCCTCGATGCTGGAGGTGACGGCCGAGTTGCCGATGTTGGCGTTGATCTTGACCAGGAAGTTGCGGCCGATGGCCATCGGCTCCACTTCGGGGTGGTTGATGTTGGCCGGGATGATGGCGCGGCCACGGGCCACCTCGTCGCGCACAAATTCGGGTGTCATCACCCGCGGAATGCTGGCACCAAAGCTGTTGCCGGCCAGCCGGGTCTCGCGCTCGGCACTGGTCTGATATTGGTCCATCCAGGCCTGTTTCTGGTTTTCGCGGATGGCCACGTACTCCATCTCGGGGGTGATGATGCCGCGCCGGGCATAGTGCATCTGCGACACGTTGGCCCCGCTGCGGGCGCGGCGCGGTGTGCGTTGCAGCCCGCTGGCCTGGGCGCGCAAGGCCGCCAGCGCTTCGGATTCGCCGTTCTTCAGGCCATCGTCCAGCGCAAACGGGGTGCGACCGGCATACGACTCGGTGTCACCCCGCGCAGCGATCCAGGGGCTGCGCACATGGGGCAGGCCCTGGCGCACGTCAATCTGGGCGGCGGGGTCGGTGTAGGGGCCGGAGGTGTCATACACGGTGACGGCTTCACCGTTGCTTTGCATGATTTCACGCATCGGCACCTGGATATTGGCCTGGCTGCCGGGGATGTAGATCTTGCTTGATGCCGGCAAGGGCGCGCGCGTGAGGCGCAACAGTTCGGTGAATTTGTCGGGGGCGTTCATGGGGACAGTCTCCTGATGTGTTGAAAAAACAACTCGGGAGTTCGGCCAGCCTCAACGCAAACACAGACAAGATCAAACGCCGCCTGCCGGTAGCGCAAGGCATCGACCTGGATCGATGCGCGGCAATGGCAATAACACAACGTTTGGCACTTCTTACGCCGGTATCAACCGGATCAAGTTCGCGGGTTCGGACAACCATCTCAGTGCTGATTCAGCACACCCCGGGCGAGGCGCAGTGTAAACGAGTCCGAAAAAACAGGGCTGGCAAAATATTTTCAGGTCCTGCACCGCAAATTTCAAGCCGTGGCCCATCTGGTCACCGTAACATGTTGCCGATTCAAAGGATTACCACGATGCCCATCATCACCAACATCGAAGACCTGCGCCTGCTGGCCCAAAAGCGTGTGCCGCGCATGTTTTATCAATACGCCGACTCGGGCTCCTGGACCGAGTCCACCTACCGCGCCAATGCCGAGGATTTTCAGAAAATTCTGCTGCGCCAGCGGGTGGCCGTCAACATCGAGCACCGCAGCACCGCCAGCACCATGATCGGCCAAAATGTCGCCATGCCGGTGGCCATTGCGCCCACCGGCCTGACGGGCATGCAGTGTGCTGACGGCGAGATCAAGGCGGCCAATGCGGCCAAAAAATTCGGCATTCCGTTCACCCTGTCCACCATGAGCATCTGCTCGATCGAAGACGTGGCCGCCGGGACCGGTGGCCACCCGTTCTGGTTCCAGCTGTACGTCATGAAAGACCGCGACTACATCGAGCGCCTGATCGACCGCGCCAAGGCGGCCAACTGCTCGGCGCTGATGCTCACGCTGGACCTGCAAATCATCGGCCAGCGCCACAACGACATCCGCAACGGCCTGTCGGCACCGCCCAAGCTCACCGTGCGCAATATGCTCAACATGATGACCAAGCCGCGTTGGGGCGTGGGTATGCTGGGCACGCCACGGCGCGGCTTTGGCAACATCGTCGGCCACGTCAAGGGCATCGAGAGCATGGGCACCTTGAGCGAATGGACCGCCAAACAGTTCGATCCGGCCTTGAGTTGGAACGACGTGGAATGGATCAAAAAGCGTTGGGGCGGCAAGCTCATCCTCAAAGGCATTCAGGACGCCGAAGACGCCCGACTGGCGGTGGCGTCAGGCGCGGACGCGCTGGTGGTCAGCAACCACGGCGGCCGCCAGCTGGACGGCGCGCCCAGTTCCATCACCGCCCTGCCCGCCATCGTCGACGCCGTGGGCAGCCAGATCGAGGTGCACATGGACGGCGGCATCCGCAGCGGGCAAGACGTGCTCAAGGCCCGCGCCCTCGGTGCGCGCGGCGCCTACATTGGCCGTGCCTTTTTGTACGGCCTGGGCGCCATGGGTGAAGCCGGTGTGACCCGCGCGCTGGAGATCATCCACAAGGAACTTGATTTGACGATGGCTTTTTGCGGGCGCACGCACATCGACAAGGTGGACAAGGGGATACTGCTGCCCGGGACGTATCCCACGTAGGCTCGCAGCCGTCATTTGGACATTCGCAAAACGCGCTTGGGATTTTTTTATCGGCTGGGCTGATTCTGCCGGTGAGCGTTGTTGGTGGTTGAACAAGAAGACAACCATTTCGGATGTCTGCTCCAGCTTCGCGGACTGTGCTGCAGCAGCAGCTGTCATTTACCAGAAAATCGGGAGCGCCCGGTTCGGGCCAGGTGAGGGTAGTCGCCAAAGACTGGTGACGGGCACTACGCTGGGCCGTGCTCAATCCTTGAGGCTCACCCCCAAGGCATCCAGCTTCTTGGCATACGAGTCCCTGCGTTTTGTTGCCTTTGCAGCTGTTTCGGCGGCCGCTTGGACTGCCTTGGGCCCCTTTTGCGCAGCAGTTTTGATCAATCCGAACTTGTGAGCAGCATCTGCTTGCGCCCGCTTGAAAGTGGCGATGAGTTCGGCATGGGCAACGGATGGATTCAAAGTTTGACGTTCGTGCGAAGCAAAGCTGTTCTCAATTCGCGATTGGCAGGTTTTGAAACATCCACCTTTTGAACAGCCAGGTCGAACGGTGAGCCTGGACTGATGTTGGTTGGCAGTACTTTTTTTACAGGATTCACAGTGGGGGGAGTGCCCTGCCCCGGACACATACGAACGGAAAACCCGAATTCTTCGAGTACGCCTTTCGCATACAGCTCCGCCAATTGTTGAAACGTCACGAAGGCTGAGCGTTTAACTTCTTTGAACCCTGGCTCACTGATGTCACGAACGATCTCGAATTTACCAAGCGTATCTCGCTGCGTATTGGTAAACGGATGCAGCAAGAAAGACTGACGAACCCCATTCTTTTTGGACACCAGAGTGTGCTCGACGGCGATATCAGTTAACAGCATATTGTTTTCCTCTTTTTTAAGCCCCAGCTTGCCAAGTCGCATCAGCCGGCTCAATCAGAACGTTCAAGTTGGGCACTTCCCCCTTGCGGAAAGCACTCAAGGCAAGGACGTGAGTGCCCGCTTCAAACCAGCTGCAACTGGTGCGTCACCAGCTTGAAGTCCGGGTCTTCCGGGAACGGTTTGATCTTGAAGCCCAGGCCCTTCATGAGTTTGAGCATATTGGGGTTATTGGCCAGCACCAGGCCCTCGATTTCGGTCAGCCCCTTTTCACGGGCAAAGTCCATGATCGACAGCATCAGCCGTGAACCCAGGCCGCGGCCCTTGAACGCGTCGTCCACCACCAGCGAGAATTCGCAACTGGCGCGGTCCGGGTTGGTGATGTAGCGCGACACGCCAATGATGCGCGTGGTCTCAAGGGTCTGGCCTTGCGCATCGGTGACCTCTTCGGTGATGAGCGCCACCAGCGCCATCTCACGGTCGTAGTCGATCAGCGTGAAGCGTGACAGCATGGTGGCCGGCAGCTCCTGCATGCTCGACACAAAACGGAAATAGCGGCTCTCGGGTGACAAGCTGCGCACAAAGGCCTGCAACATGTCGGCGTCGTCGGGGTGCACCGGACGCACGATGTACTCGCCGCCACCGGCCAATGGGCACAACTGCTCGTGTTGCGATGGGTAAGGCAGGATCGCCAGGTGGTTGTAATGACGCACTGACGGTGCGGCGTTGTCCACCACAATGCGCGCGTCCACGGCCAGCGCGCCCGACTCGTCGACGATGATGGGGTTGATGTCCATCTCGCGCAGTTGCGGCAGTTCGCACACCATCTCCGAGACACGCAGCAAAATCTGCTCCAGTGCTTCCATGTCGACGGCCGGCGCACCACGCCACACGCCCAGGGTTTCCGCCACGCGCGAGCGCTCGATCAGGCGGCGTGCCAAAAACTGGTTCAGTGGCGGCAGTTCCATGGTGCGGTCGTCGATGAGCTCGATCATGGTGCCACCGGCACCAAAAGCGATCACCGGGCCAAAGGGCTCGTCGGTGACCAGGCCCACGCAAACCTCACGGCCGCGTTTCAGGTTCGCCATGTTCTGGATCGTGACGCCGTTGATGCGGGCATTGGGCATCATTTTGGTCACCGTCTGAATCATCGACAGGTAGGTGTCGCGCACGCTGGTGGCATTCAAAACGTTAAGGACCACACCCTGCACGTCGGACTTGTGGCTGATGTCCGGGGAATCGATCTTGAGCGCCACCGGAAAACCCAGCTGGGTGGCGATCATGATGGCTTCATTGGCGCTGCGCGCCAGGATGGTCTTGGTGACCGGGATATGAAAGGCCGCCAGCAAGGCCTTGGACTCCATCTCGGTCAGCACCTTGCGACGCTCGGCCAGCACGCTCTCGATCAGCAGGCGTGCGCCTTCCACATCCGGCTGCGACAGGTCTGACAGCGGGGGCGGTGTTTGCTGCAGCAACTGCTGGTTTTGGTAGAACGAGGCAATGTTGCCAAAGGCACCCACTGCCGCCTCAGGGGTTCGGAAGGTGGGAATGGCGGCGTCGTTCAACATCTTGCGGGCATCCCCCACCGTGGCGTCGCCCATCCAGCAGGTCAGCAGCGGCTTGCTCACGTGGGCGTTGAAGTCGGCCATGGCCTTCGCCACAGCGTCGCCGTCGGCACCCATCTTGGGAGAATAAATCACCAGAATACCGTCCACCTGGGGTGCTTTGCTGACGGTTTCAATGGCCAGGCGGAAATGCTCCGGCCCGGCGTCTTCTGACACGTCGATCAGATCGGTCAGGGTGGCCAGCGCTGGCATGTGCGGCTTGAGGGCCACCGCCTGCTCGGGCGTGAGTCGCCCCAGCGTCAGATTGATTTCACTGACCCAATCGGCGGCCAACACGCCGGGTCCGCCACCGTTGGTGATGATGGCCAGGCGCTTGCCGACGGGCTTGTAGCGCGAAGCCAGGCATTTGGCCGCCGAGAACAGCGCCACAAACGAGCGCACGCGCACCGCGCCAGCACGTCGCAGCGC
Source organism: Rhodoferax sp. (assembly GCF_030653815.1). Lineage (GTDB taxonomy): Bacteria > Pseudomonadota > Gammaproteobacteria > Burkholderiales > Burkholderiaceae_C > Rhodoferax. The sequence continues at coordinate 89,410 of NZ_JAURYQ010000006.1, forward strand.
GGCATCAAACACGTCGTCGGAACCGACGATGGTGCCCGAGTGGGTCAGGGCCGCCTGATTGCTGGCCGGCTTGCGCCCGGCCTTGAGCACCACCACCGGCTTGGCATTGGCAGCGGCGCGCAGTGCGCTCATGAAGCGCCGGGCGTTGGTAATGCCTTCCATGTAGATCACGATGCTGTGGGTCTTGGCGTCCGAGGCCAGGAAATCCAGCACCTGGGCGATGTCCACCGCGGTATTGGGTCCGAGGGAGACCACTGCGGAAAAGCCCACGGCGTTCTTTTTGGCCCAGTCCAGAATCGAGGAAGTCAGCGCGCCCGACTGCGACACCAGCGCCAGCGGCCCCAGCGAGGCCAAATCCCCCGCCACACTGGCGTTGAGCTGCAGGCTTGGCCGCTGAAAACCCAGACTGTTGGGGCCCAATAGGTGAATGCCGTCGCGGGTGGCCATTTTGTGCAGGTCGGCGGCCAGGGCGGCGTCGATGCCGGTCGAGATCACCAGGGCTGAGCGACATTTGATGCGCCCGGCAATTTCCATCGCAGCCACGACCTCGGAAGGCGGCAGCGCGATGATGGCCAGATCGGCATTGACCGCAGCCAGGTCCGCCAAGGTCCCGCTGGCATGAATGTCCAGAAAAATCAGTTTGCCGGTAAAACGCTGGGCGGTGATGGCCTGGTGCAACACGCGCGCTTGCGGCGTGAGCGTCTCGGACTCTTCAGCCTTGCCGGCGAACACCACAATGGAGGTCGGCGAAAAAAGAGAACTCAAAAAATGCTTATCCATGAAACCACCTATTGACAAATAATCCAGACCGTGAATCTGCAATGCAGAGCTTAACCGGAATGGCGCGGCATTTTTTTGACCTGGCGCACCAAAAAAGCAGGCATTCGCACGACTTTAAGCCACATTGCCTTGATGGCTGCCAAGCGGCCTCATTTGCATCGAAAATCAGGGTGTCATGAGCACCCCACGGACCATCCCCCTGCGCCGCATTGCCCACCTGGACATGGACGCGTTTTATGCCTCCGTGGAACTGCTGCGCTACCCCCAACTCAAGGGGCTGCCGGTGGTGATTGGCGGCGGACGCCGGGCGCAGGACGAAGACCTCAAGGCGGCACAAGGTGAGCGCCCGCTGCACAAGATTGCGGTGGCCGAGTTCCCCCGACTGCAAGACTACAGCGGGCGCGGTGTCATCACCACCGCCACCTATGCGGCGCGCCAGTTTGGCGTGGGTTCGGCCATGGGACTCATGAAAGCCGCCAAGCTCTGTCCCCAGGCGATTTTGCTGCCCGTGGACTTTGCCGCCTACCGGCACTACTCCCGCACCTTCAAGGACATCATCCTGGACATTGCGCCGCTGATGGAAGACCGCGGCATTGACGAGGTCTACATCGACTTCACCGAAGTCCCCGGCGGCCAACGCGAAGGTGGTCGGGTGCTGGCACGCCTGATCCAGAAAGCCATTTTTGACGCCACCGGCCTCACCTGCTCGGTGGGCGTGGCGCCCAACAAACTGTTGGCCAAGATGGCCAGCGAGTTCAACAAACCCAACGGCATTGCCATTGTTGCCGAGGACGACCTGGCGGGCAAAATTTGGCCGCTGGCCTGCCGCAAAATCAATGGCATTGGACCCAAGGCCGATGAAAGGCTGCAGCAATTGGGCATCAAAACCATCGGCGATCTGGCGCAAAAAGAACAAGGCTGGCTGATGGACCACTTTGGCCAGAAAACCGGCGCCTGGATGTTTGAAGCTGCCCGGGGCATTGACACGCGCCCCGTGGTGCTGGCGAGTGAACCGGTGTCCATCAGTCGCGAAACCACCTTCGAGCGCGACCTGCACGCGGTGCGCGACAAGGCCGAGCTGGGCACCATCTTTACCCGGCTGTGCGACCAGGTGGCGCAAGACCTGGCGCACAAGGGCTATGTGGGCAAAACCATCGGGATCAAACTGCGCTATGACAACTTCAAAAGCGTCACGCGCGACCTGACGCTGCCCGACTACGTCTGTGATGCCGCCGCCATTCGCCACCAGGCCGGACTCTGCCTGAAACGGGTACCACTGCAGCAGCGCCTGCGCCTGCTGGGAGTGCGCGTGGGCTCCTTGCTGTCCTTGACCGAATATCAAACCGGACTGCGCAATGCGGCCCCAAACGCGCCGCTGCAAACCCTCATGAATCTGGATCTATAGGCCATAATTTGCCCCAGTAAAGACCGCCGTTTGGTGCCTGTTTTGGGCCGCTGGACGTTTTCAACGCCACCGTTTCAGCCATGCACCGAACCATTTTCTCGACCCCCGTCGTCAACACCCTGCTGCGCGCCTTGTCAGTGACTTATCTCAAGCTGGCGGGCTGGCAGGTGCAGGGCGTGCTGCCCGAGCAGGCGCAAAAAAGCGTGCTGATTGCGGCCCCCCACACCAGCAACTGGGACCTGCCCTACACCCTGATGGTGGCTTTTGTGCTGCGCCTGAACATTTACTGGATGGGCAAGGCCAGCATCTTCAGATTTCCGTTTGGACCGCTGATGCGCTGGCTCGGCGGCATTGCCGTGGACCGCAGCAAGACCAATAACCTGGTGCTGGCCTCGGCCCAAGCCATTCAGGCGGCGGACGGCGCCCTGCAACTGATCGTGCCGCCCGAGGGCACGCGCAGCAAAACGCGCTACTGGAAAACCGGCTTTTATCACATTGCAGCCACAGCACAAGTGCCGATCGTGCTGGCCTACATGGACTACCAGCGCAAGGTCAGCGGCCTCGGACCACTGTTTGTGCCCAGCGGCAACCTCGAGGCCGACATGCTGCAGATCAAGGCTTTTTATGCGCCCTTCAAAGGCCGGAATGCCGACCAGTTCGAGAGCGAATAAGGGTCAGCGCCTGGCTGCCGCACGGTCGATCTCGGCGCGCAATTCAGCGTAGTTCATGGTCACCGGAAACTGCGGAAACTCGTCGATCACGTTTTGTGGCGGGTGAAACAAAATGCCGGCATGGGCCCCGGCCAGCATGGCGGTGTCGTTGTAGGAGTCACCGGCGGCAATCACGTGGAACTGCAGCTCGCGGAAACGCTGCACCGCTTCTTTTTTCTGGTTGGGCATGCGCAGGTGGTAGTTCACCAGAAAGCCATCGGCATCGGCTTCGAGCTTGTGGCAAAACAGCACCGGCATGTTGAGCTGGGCCATCAGTGGCATGGCAAATTCGTAAAACGTGTCCGACAGGATGATGACCTGGTAGTCGCGCCGCAGCGCGTCCAGAAAATCACGGGCGCCGGCCATGGGCCCCATGTCGGAGATCACCTTTTGAATGTCGGGCAGGCCCAGCTGATGGGTCTTGAGCAACGCCAGCCGGTAGCTCATCAGCTTGTCGTAATCGGGCTCGTCGCGGGTGGTGCGTGAGAGCTCGGGAATGCCGGTGCGCTTGGCAAATTCGATCCAGATTTCGGGAACCAGGACACCTTCAAGGTCAAGACAAACAAGCTGCACGGAAATTCTCCAAAAATTGGTCAACAAAGGCGGGCATGTTACCGTGAAAGGATTGCCTCAGGCACTGCCCTCGTCCAGCGTCGCCTCTTCCAGATGACGGACATCGCCCCAGCCCACCAGGGTGAGGCCCTCGGGGGTCCACAGCAGGCGGTTGATGGTGGCATTTCCCAGCTGCCAGGTGCGTGGCGCCTGCAGCTCCTGGCCGGTGGCCAGGCGGTAGAGAACATCCATCACACCGCCATGGGCGACCAGCACAATTTGCCCGCCCACATGTTGCGCCGCAAAAGCAGTCACGGTGGCGGCAATGCGCTCACGCAGCGCCAGCAAGGATTCACCCCCCGGGGGCGCCCAGTCGGGCTCGCGCCGGCGCCAGCGCATCGCCTCAAGCGGCCACTGCGCTTCGAGCTCGGCATAGGTTTTGCCCTCAAAGCTGCCAAAACAGCGCTCGCGCAAATCCCGGCTGGCGACCTGGGGCGCGCCGGTGCTCTGCGCGATGGCACTGGCGGTATGCCAGGCGCGCAGCAGGTCGCTGGTGTAGATGGCCGCCACGGGTTCCTCGGCCAGCGCGCGTGCCGCCTGCGCGGCCTGCCACAGTCCTTTGGCGTTGAGCGCAATGTCAAGGTGGCCTTGCAGCCGGGTATCCACGTTCCAGGCGGTTTCTCCGTGGCGGATGGCGATGATACGGGTTGCTTGCATGGCCAGCTAGGTCGTCAACTTATTAATTGGGAATTTCAATATTGACCCGTCGCACCCCGGCAGGCGGCGTCGGAAAGCCTTGCAGCGCCGCGTCCAGCATGGCCGCCAGCACCACATCGCCATCCGGCCAGATGCCCTCGTGGCTGGCGTGGCTCTCGAACACCACTGCGCCTGCGGCATTGCGTATGATCAGGCTGACCTGGCGCCAGTAAGTGGTGCGCGACTCCAGGCCGGGAAACAGCGGACCCCGGTTGCCAATGCTGATGGCACCGTGACCAAAGACCCAGCCCAGTCCCCAGCCGATGCCCACGCCGCCCTGGTTGAGGGTATTTTCCTGGCGCTGCACGGCGCTCACCTGCACCAGCAAAGCTGCGTTGTTTTGACGCTTGAGGCCAACCTTGGCCAGCGCCTGCTCAGCCAGCTTTTCCAGTTTGGCCTGATTCACCGGGTCCGCCATTTGCGAGGGCAGGCGTTCGAACTGGTAACTGGCACCGGTGGCGATTGCTTGCGGCGCAAAGCTGTTGACCTGGGTGTCCACCAGACGCACGCCGGCACAGCCCGAAAGCAGGACCACCCCGATCAGCAGGGCGGCGCGCCCCAATTTGTTCACGATTGACCGCATATTTTTCCCCATAATCACAAGCCAAAGGACCTTATCACTGCGAGCGAAGCACAGCAGTCCATGCATGAGTTAAAGCTGCACCACCTGCAAACCCGCCACCTTGGGCAGCGGAAACTCTTCCTCGTCAAAGACCTTGTCACCATTTTCATCGGCCCGTCCGGTGATTTTGATGTTTTTGAAGTCGTAGCGATTGACATCCATCAAGTGCGAGGGCACCACGTTCTGCAGTGACGTGAACATGGTCTCGGTGCGGCCCGGGTACTGCTTTTCCCAGTCGCGCAGCATCTGGCCAATGAGCTGGCGCTGCAGGTTTTCCTGGCTGCCGCACAGGCTGCAGGGGATGATGGGGAATTCGCGGTGCGCGGCCCAGCGCACCAGGTCTTTTTCAGCCACGTTGGCCAGCGGCCGGATGACGATGTGACCGCCGTCGTCGCTCACCAGCTTGGGCGGCATGCCCTTGAGCTTGCCGCCGAAGAACATGTTGAGGAAGAAAGTAGCCAGCATGTCGTCACGGTGGTGCCCCAGCGCAATCTTGGTGATCTTGAGCTCGTCGGCCACCCGGTACAAAATGCCGCGGCGCAGTCGGCTGCACAGACTGCACATGGTTTTGCCCTCGGCGACCACTTTTTTGACGATGCTGTAGGTGTCCTGGGTCTCGATGTGGAACTCGATGCCGAGCTTGGCCAGGTACTCGGGCAGGATGTGCGCCGGAAAGCCCGGCTGTTTCTGGTCGAGGTTGACGGCTACAATCTCGAAGTTGATCGGCGCGCGCTTCTGCAATTTCAGCAGGATGTCAAGCAAGCCGTAGCTGTCCTTGCCACCGCTCACGCACACCATGACACGGTCGCCCTCTTCGATCATGTTGAAGTCGATGATGGCCTGGCCCACCTGGCGGCACAGGCGCTTTTCGAGCTTGTGGATTTCGCGCTCGATTTTTGGCTGCTGCACCTTCTCGGCGCTGTCTGTCCAAATGGCATTCATGGGTTCAATCCTTGTTCCACTGGCCGGTCTCGATGCGAATGGCCACTTCGCAGTCGGCAAAAATTTCGAGCTTGGCGATCTTGACGCGCACCCCCTTGACGTTGGGCAGCTGCATGAGCCGGTTGGCGAGCTTGCCAATCAGCGTTTCCAGCAGGTTGACGTGCACGGCCGTGCACTCGTCAATGATGATCTTGCGCACCTTGCGGTAGTCCAGCACATGCATGATGTCGTCATCGGCCGGCAGCAAGGGTTGCAAGCCCAGGCTCAGCTCGGCATCCACTTGGATCGGTTGCGGCGCGATCTTCTCGGCTTCAAGAATACCCAGGTTGGCATCAAAACGCAGGCCACTCAAAGTCAGGGTTTGTTGGCCCAGCGTGTGGCTGCTGGTGAAATAAGTCATGGTGTGAGGAATAAGTAAGTGGGAATGCGGCCCGGGGTCAAAGCAGCGAAAAATCGCGCTCGAACTTCATCAGGTGCTGGCCACCATCCACCAGCAGGGTGGTGCCGGTGATGGACTGGTTTTCAAGGGCAAAGGCCACCGTGGCCGCCACGTCGGCCGCGGTGGAGGAGCGGCCCAGTGGCGACAGCTTGTGCAGCGCCTCAAACTTTTCCGGCGTCAGCATGTGGCTGGTCAGCGTCAGGCCCGGGGCCACGCCCACCACCCGCACGCGCGGCGCCAGCGCCAGCGCCAGCATGGTGTTGGCAGACTCCAGCGCGGCCTTGGACAGCGTGTAACTGACGAAATCCGGATTCGGGTTCCACAACTTCTGGTCCAGCAGGTTCACCACGGCACCCTGGGCACCCTCGCGCGTCAGCAGATGCGCATGCAAGGCCTGGCTCAACAGAATGGCCGCGCCGGTGTTGGCGCGCATGTGTTTTTCCATGGCCGCAAAGCTGAAGCTCTCGGGCGTATCGTGCTCAAAGGTGGACGCACTGTTGACAATGGCATCCACCTGCCCGAGCGCTTCAATCACGCCCGGCAACAAATTGCGCACTGCTGTCTCATTGCCCAGGTTGGCGCGAAAAGAGGCGCTGGCGCCTGCCAGCTTGGCGCAGTCGGCGACCGTTTTGCGCGCTTCTTCCACCGAATCACGGTAATGCACGGCCACCCGCCAGCCCGCGCGGGCCAGGGTCAGGGCGATCTCGCGGCCCAGCCGTTTGGCAGCACCGGTGACCAAAACGGTGCGCGGAACGGGGACGGCGGCAGGCGGTGGCGTGACAGGGTGAGACATTCGGGGACAATTCCAGGCTATGACAAGATCCCACAGTTTAACGAGCGAGCTCGCGCACCACATCGGCCAGACCATTCTTGACGCCGGCGGCTGGGTCGGGTTTGATGTTTTCATGGACTTGGCCCTGTACACCCCCGGCCTGGGTTACTACGCCCACGGCAGTGCCAAATTTGGCGTTTTGCCCTACGCCGTGCAGGACGGTGTGCGCGCTGCTGGCAGCGACTTTGTCACCTCGCCCGAGATCACCCCGCTGTTTGGCTGGACCCTGGCGCAGCAGGTCGTGCAGGCGCTGCACGTCACCGACACCCAGGAAGTCTGGGAGTTTGGCGCTGGTTCTGGCGCGCTGGCGCTGCAAATTCTGCAAGCCCTGCAGGCCCAGGGCGGGCCTTTGCCGCGCTACACCATTGTGGACATTTCAAGCAGCCTGCGGGCGCGACAACAAGTCACCTTGGCGGCGTTTGCCGGGCAGGTGCGCTGGGTTGACGCCCTGCCCGACGAGCTGCAGGGCGTGGTGCTGGGCAACGAGGTGCTTGACGCCATGCCGGTCAAGCTGCTGGCCCGGATCCATGGCGCCTGGCATGAGCGCGGCGTGGTGCCAAGCGGGGCAGAAGCGGACGGGACACCTGCTTTTGCCTGGGCTGACCGGCCCACGGCGCTGCGCCCACCCCTGGAGATTGCCGGGCCGCAGGATTATTTGACCGAGATTCACCCACAGGGCGAATCCTTTGTGCGCACGCTGGGCCACAAGCTCTCGCGCGGCGCGGTGTTCCTGATCGACTACGGCTTTCCCGAGGCCGAGTATTACCATCCGCAACGCCACATGGGCACGGTGATGTGCCACCAGGCGCACCAGGTGGACGACGACCCGCTGGCGCGCGTTGGCCTGAAAGACATCACCGCCCACGTCAACTTCACCGGCGTGGCGCTGGCAGGCAATGAAGCGGGCCTGGGCGTTCTGGGTTACTGCAACCAAGGCCGCTTCCTGATGAACTGCGGCCTGCTCAGGCAGATGGAAGCCGCCGACCTGCCGACCCGTGTGATGGCGCAAAAACTCATCATGGAACACGAAATGGGCGAGCTCTTCAAGGTCATCGGTTTTTACAAGGGCGAGCCCTGGCAGGCGCTCGGGTTTGAGTCTGGCGACAAGACGCACACCCTGTAAACAAGGCAAACCATGTTCCGCTGGCTCATTGTTGTTTTTCTGGCCCTGGTATTGATCAACGGCTTCACGCCCTGGCTGCAGAAGCTGGGTTTTGGCAAATTGCCAGGTGACTTTCGCTTCAAGGTGTTCGGCAAGGAATTTTTTATTCCGCTCACCACCACCATCGTGCTGAGTCTGGTGGCCGCGGCCATCGCCAAATTCGTGTGACGCTGGTGCTTGAATTCATGCCAACTGCAACCATCTGCAAGGCTTGAAAGGATTCCCCATGACCGATGCCCTGCACATTGTTTGCCCGCACTGCCACACCACCAACCGCATCAGCCGCGCCAATTTGGGCAGCGCGCCCGACTGCGGCAGTTGTCACAAGCCGCTGTTTGACGCCCATCCGGTGATGCTCGACGAGGCCAGTTTTACACGCCACATCCAGCGCAACCAGATTCCGCTGCTGGTCGATTTTTGGGCTCCCTGGTGTGGCCCGTGTCGCCAGATGGCACCGGCTTTTGAGCAGGCGGCAGCCCAGTTGGAGCCCACCGTGCGGCTGGCCAAAGTGGACACCGAGGCCGAGCAGGCCTTGGGCGCACGCTTCAACATCCGCAGCATTCCCACGCTGGCCCTGTTTGTGAATGGCCGCGAGGTGGCACGCCAGGCTGGCGCCATGGGTGCGGCCGACATCGTGCGTTGGACCCAGCTGCATTTGCCACGCCCCTGAAGCCGCAGCGGCTGGCCACGGCGCAATGGGCGCGCTGACCCGAGCCTTTGACGGGCACGATGGCGTCCGCATCGCCGTGGACCACCAGGGCCGGCACTGTCAGCTTCTCAAGGTCGTCACTCAGCGTGTCTTGGTGCTGCTCGAATCCTTCGGGTTCGCCGTGGCGCCAGCGGCAGCCCCGCCCACGGCGCCGGCAACGGCCCCCAGCGTGGCACCAACCAAAACCCCCACCGGGCCCGCCACCGCGACGCCAATGGCGGCCCCCGTGGCGGCACCAGCCACCACGCCGCCCCCCACCAGCACCGAGTTGGCCTCGCGCTCAGCCTCCTGGGGTTCGAGCGCCACTTGCGCGGCGGGGTCCGTGTCCTGCGACGGTATGCCGTGACCGGGCAGGGCTTGCTCGGCAAGGTCTTCGTCGACCGCTGGGGTGTCGGAAAGTGGGGTGATCAATGGGTTCATGTGCTTCTCCTGGGTGAATTGAAGGTGGATCGAGCGCAGGGCTCGGTCCGAAGACTGTTCCTTCAGCTTAGGAGCGCGATGGCGGCCCGTCGGTGCGGCAGCGTACTGGTACTGGCACCGGCTCTGTGAGCCACCGAACGTTCGCTTGGCCTTCAAGCCTCTACCATGGACTGCAAAGCATCGGCTCGGGTTCCTGGGCGCGTACCACCCACAGGCAACTTTACAAAGAGGACCCGGCATGGCCACTGAAACTGACCCGCCCCAACACCATCAACCAAGGTGTTTTTGCGACCGATTCGCCCTCGGACTGGTCAAGTTCATGCGCTTCTTTGCAGACGCCTTTTTCGCCAAGCGCTACGGCATTCGCGCGGTGGTGCTGGAAACCGTTGCCGCGGTGCCGGGCATGGTGGGTGGCACGCTGCAACATTTGCGTGCGCTGCGACGCATGGAAAGTGACCGCGGCTGGATCCGCGTGCTGCTGGAGGAAGCCGAAAATGAACGCATGCACTTGATGACCTTCATCCAGATTGCACAGCCGTCACGGCTTGAGCGTTTGCTTGTTCTGCTGGTGCAAGGTGCCTTCTACAACCTGTTCTTTCTGCTTTATATGTTTACGCCCAGAACAGCACACCGGATCGTGGGTTACCTTGAGGAAGAGGCCGTGTTCAGCTACACCGAATACCTGGCAGGGGTGGACAACGGCACCTACCCGAATGTGCCAGCACCGCAGGTCGCCATCGACTACTGGAAATTGGCCCCGGGCGCCATGCTGCGGGAAGTCATCGTCGTCATTCGCGCGGATGAGGCACACCACCGCGACGTCAATCACCAATTTGCCGACGAGTTGACACACGGTCGAGCCTGAAACCCCAAGCGGTTAGCGATAAGCGCCAGGGTAATGCCTTGGCAACCGGCCCCGGCGTCAGGGTTTAGCATAGCGGCCTCACCACTTATGGCCATATTGATGCCTGGCGCCCCATTTCCATGGAAACAATCATGAATTCAAATGTACTGACCCACGGTTTTAAATTGCCCAGCGGTGCCGCGCCGATCGCCTGTGTGGACATTGGCGGCACCAAGGTGGCCGTCAATATCGTGGACGACCAGGGAGTGCGCGGCAAAGTGTCCGAACCCACCGCCACCACCGGCGTCAACGATGCGCTGGGTCGGCAAATCATCCGCTTGATTGGCCAGAGCTGTGACGCCGCCGACGTACCGGTGCAGCGCATCGCCCGGGTTGGCGTGGCGTCCTGCGGGCCCTTTGTGCTGAACCAGGGCCTGGTGGAGCTGGCGGCGCCCAATATTTGCGGCGGTCAGGCCGGCCCCGCGCGCGGTCTTCCCAACGACTGGAAAACGGCCTTGCTGGAAGCCCCGCTGCGCGCCGTCTTCGCCCATGTGCGGGTTGAAAACGATGGCATTGGTGCGCTGGAAGCCGAGCGCCGCTGGGGTGCCCTGCAGACGAATGGTGTGCCGATGGCCAACTGTGCCTACGTGACCTGGAGCACCGGCATTGGCACCGGCCTGTGTGCGGATGGCCACGTGTTACGCGGCAAAAACGGCAACGCCGGTCATGCCGGGCACCTGTTTGTCAGCACCAACAACGACGCCCTGTGTGGTTGCGGCAACCTGGGCGACGTGGAAGGCCTGATCGCGGGCAACGCCATCGCCCGCCGCTTTGCGTCGGCGGGCTATGCGGACTCGGCTTCATTGTTTGCCGCCGCTTACGCCGGTGATGCCGGGGCCAACGCCATCGTTGACGACTTGTGTGAGGTGATGGGGCGCATGCTCTACAACCTGATCGTCACGCTCGATCTGCAGCGCATCAGCCTGGGCGGAAGCGTCTATTGGCACCACCGCGATCACCTGTTGCCGCGCCTGCGCGCCGTGGTGAAAGGCAAACTACCACCGCTCACCGAGGGCTGCGAACTGGTCAGCGCCGGCCTGGGCGAGCGCGTGGGTGATTTCGGCGCGCTGGCGCTGGTGGTGTAAGTTTCTTTGATCGGGCGCAACCAAGGGTAAATACTTACTTGCGGCTTCCTGAAAATTAATTAACAATTAATTAATTCCGGCAACACGGTGTCTGCCCGAATCAACCCGCGCCTGGCTTCCCCAAGAACAACCCAGGCCAACTTCAAGGAGATGACATGATCAAACTTACCCAGTTGGCCACGGCCGTGGCCATGGTGGTGGCAGCTAACGCAGCAATGGCTGGCGAAGTCGAGGTACTGCACTGGTGGACCGCCGGCGGCGAAGCCAAGTCGGCCGCCGAGCTGAAAAAAATCATGCAGAGCAAGGGCCACACCTGGAAAGATTTTGCCGTGGCCGGTGGCGGTGGTGACAATGCCATGACCGTGCTCAAAAGCCGCGTGGTGGCAGGCAACCCGCCTGCAGCCGCCCAGATCAAGGGCCCGGCCATTCAGGAATGGGCCAGCGAGGGCGTGCTGGCCAATCTGGATTCAGTGGCCAAAGCCGAAAAATGGGACAGCCTGTTGCCCAAGGTGGTGGCCGATGTCATGAAGTACAAAGGCAATTACGTGGCCGCCCCGGTCAATGTGCACCGCGTCAACTGGATGTGGGCCAACGCCGCCGTGCTGAAAAAAGCCGGTGTCGCCGGCGCCCCCAAGACCTGGGACGAGTTTTTTGCCGCCGCTGAAAAGGTCAAAAAAGCCGGTTTGATTCCGGTCGCCCACGGCGGCCAGAACTGGCAGGACTTCACCACCTTTGAATCCGTGGCACTGGGCGTTGGCGGTGCCGGTTTCTACAACGATGCCTTTGTCAAGCTGGACAAAAAAGCACTCACCAGCGCCACCATGAGCAAGGCACTGGAAACCTTCCGCAAGGTCAAGTCCTACACCGACGCAGCGGCTCCCGGACGCGACTGGAACCTGGCCACGGCCATGGTGATCCAGGAAAAAGCCGCCTTCCAGTTCATGGGTGACTGGGCCAAGGGCGAGTTCACCGCCGCGAACAAGGTGCCGGGCAAGGACTACATCTGCGCCGCCGCGCCGGGCACCGCCAACGCCTTCACCTTCAACGTGGACTCGTTTGCCATGTTCAAACTGAAGGATGCCGCCGCCCAAAAAGCGCAGGCAGATCTCGCGGCAGCCATCATGGGCACCGAGTTCCAGGAGGTTTTCAACCTGAACAAGGGTTCGATTCCGGTGCGCCTGAACATGGACATGGCCAAGTTTGACGACTGCGCCAAGCTGTCGAGCAAGGACTTTGTGGCGACCTCCAAAGCCGGTGGCCTGGTGCCGTCCATCGCCCACGAAATGGCGGTTCCTCCCGCGGTGTCGGGTGCCATGAAGGATGCGGTCAGCCAGTTCTGGAACAACGACAAGATGAGTGTGGCTGACGGCGTCAAGAGCATTGCCAAGGCTGCGGCGACCAAGTAAAGCCTGGGGGTTGCGGGGTATTTTTACCCATGCCCGCAGCAGGGCTGGGGTACATACCGCCGCTCATGTCCCCCGCCCTGACGGGCTCCTCCTTGACTTCGCTCTGGTATGCACCCCAGCCCTACTGCTGAATTGTGGATTTACTGGCAGGAAAACCAAAACCTTGCCGACCCTGACTCGGACTTGGGCTTTGTGACAAGCAAAGCAAAGTCCTCCCCAGGATCAGACGGGTCGGGTGTTTCGCGTAGTGAGGTCAAGGAGGAGACCCTAGGCCGCAGGCTTAGGGTTGGGGGACACGAACGAAGTGAAATACCCGGTCCGTCTGATCCCGTCACAGCGCAAGCACAGCCCAGGAACAACGCAGGCGCACCATGCACCAAGCCCAAAACTTTCCCAACCGTAAGGCGCAATGTCCATGAAATCTTTTGAAAACGTGTTGCCCAAACTGGTGATCGCGCCGGGCTTTGTGCTCGGGTTCGCCTTCATCTATGGCTTCATGATCTGGAACGGTGTGTTGTCCGTGACCAACTCGCGCATGTTGCCCAACTACGACGAATTCGTTGGGCTGGAGCAATACGTGAAATTGTGGGAAATGGACCGCTGGTACGTGGCGCTGAAAAACTTGGGGCTGTTCAGCGTGCTGTATGTCGGTGGCTCAATGCTGCTGGGCATGCTGCTGGCCATTTTTCTGGACCAGAAAATCCGCTTCGAGGGCGTGATCCGCACCATTTATTTGTACCCCATGGCGCTGTCCTTCATCGTGACGGGAACCGCCTGGAAATGGATTCTGAATCCCAGCCTGGGTCTGGAAAAACTGATGCAGGACTTGGGCTGGAGCAGCTTCAGCTTTGACTGGCTGGTGCAATCCGACACCGCCATTTACTGCGTCGTGATTGCCGGCATCTGGCAGTCGGCGGGTTTTGCCATGGCGTTGTTCCTGGCCGGCTTGCGCGGCATCGACGACAGCATCATCAAGGCGGCGCAAATAGACGGTGCCAGCCTGCCACGTATTTATTGGCGAATCATTTTGCCGGTGTTGCGCCCGGTGGTGTTCTCCACCATTCTGGTGCTGTCACACCTGTCGATCAAGGCGTTCGATTTGGTGATGGCGCTCACCGCGGGTGGGCCGGGCTACGCGTCCGACGTGCCCGCCACCTTCATGTTCACCATGAGCTTTACCCGCGGCCAGATTGGTCTGGGCGCCGCCAGCGCCACCATGATGCTGGCCATGGTGGCGGCGCTGGTGGTGCCCTATCTTTACAGCGAGTTGCGGTCCAAACCGCACGAGCGTTGAACCGGGACCTGACCATGAATGCTAAAAATATGTCCCGTTTGGCGGTGTATGCCGTGCTGGCGGTGGCGGCTTTCTTCTTTCTGGCGCCCATGTATGTGATGCTGGTCACCTCCTTCAAGGATGCCGACCAATTGCGCGCCGGCAACCTGCTGAGCCTGCCGACATCGCTCAATGTCGAGTCCTGGCAACTGGCCTGGTCGACGGCTTGCACTGGCGTGGATTGCCGTGGCCTGAAACCCTACTTCTGGAACTCGGTGAGCATGGCGGTGCCGGCGGTGCTGATCTCGACCGCCTGGGGTGCCTTGAACGGCTACGTGCTGAGCATGTGGAAGTTCAAGGGCTCGGACTTGTTGTTTGGCTTCATTTTGTTTGGCGTCTTCATGCCATTCCAGGTGGTGCTGCTGCCGATGAGCCAAGTGCTGGGGTTTCTGGGTCTGAGCAGTTCCATCACCGGTCTGGTGCTGGTGCACAGCCTGGCCGGCATGGCAGGTACCACGCTGTTTTTCAGGAACTACTACACCGCCATTCCGCGTGAGCTGATTCAGGCTGCGCGCATGGACGGGGCCGGCTTCTGGCGTATTTTTTACCGCATCGTGATCCCCATGAGCACGCCCATTTTGATGGTCACGCTGATCTGGCAGTTCACCAACATCTGGAACGACTTTTTGTTTGGCGTGGCCTTCAGCGGCGCCGACAGCAAGCCGATCACGGTGGGCCTGAACAACATGGCCAACACCACCAGCAGCGTGAAAAGCTACAACGTCGACATGGCTGCGGCCATCATCGCCGGCCTGCCGACCATGCTGGTCTATGTGCTGGCCGGACAATATTTCGTCAAAGGTCTGACCGCCGGTGCGGTCAAAGGATAAACATCATGGCAGCTTCACTTCATATTGCAGGCATTCGCAAGGTTTTCGGCAAGGGTGACAAGGCCGTCGAAATCCTGAAAAAAATCGACATCGAGGTCGCCCCTGGTGAGTTCCTGATCCTGGTCGGTCCCTCGGGCTGCGGCAAGTCCACCCTGCTCAACATCATTGCCGGCCTGGAAGAACCCACCGAGGGCGAGCTGAAAATAGCCGGCAAGAACGTCATTGGCATGGCGCCGGCGCAGCGCGACATCGCCATGGTGTTCCAGAGCTACGCGCTCTACCCCACCATGAGCGTGGCCGACAACATCGGCTTTGCGCTGGAAATGCGCAAGGTGCCACCCGAGGTGCGCAAAAAGCGCATCCAGGAAGTGGCCGCCATGCTGCAGATCGAGCACCTGCTGGACCGCCGGCCAGCGCAACTCTCGGGTGGCCAGCGCCAGCGCGTCGCCATGGGGCGCGCTTTGGCGCGCGACCCACAACTGTTTCTGTTTGACGAACCTTTGAGCAACCTGGACGCCAAGCTGCGCGTGGAAATGCGCGCCGAGATCAAGCGCCTGCACCTGGTGAGCGGCATCACCACGGTGTATGTGACGCATGACCAGATCGAGGCCATGACACTGGGCAGCCGCATTGCGGTCATGAAAGACGGCATCCTGCAGCAAATCGGCACACCCGACGATATTTACCGCCGCCCGGCCAACACCTATGTGGCCGGCTTCATTGGCTCACCCACGATGAACTTCATCCCGGGCCAAGCCAGCGGCAATGGCGACAACGCGGTATTTGCCTTTGAAGGCGGCAGCCTGACCTTGCCCTGCCCGGCCACCGGCATGGTGACGCTGGGGCAGCGCCCGGAACACATCCATCTGAGCGATGACGCCAGCTGGCGCGGCGAGGTCACGCTGGTCGAGCCCACCGGGGCCGACACCTACGTGGTGGTCAAGACCGGGGTCGGGCTGGTCACGGTGCGCACAGCACCGAACACGCCGGTCAAGATCGGCGATAGCGTGGGCATGACAGTCAGCGGCCGGCACAACAACTGGTTTGACGCGCAAAGCGGCTTGCGCCTGGCCTGAGCCACAGCGCAGCCTGGCTGGTCAAGCAGCCTCGCGCAGCGCCTCGTCAGACTTTTGCACCATGGCTGCGAATTCGGCCGGACCCACCGGGCGCGAGTAAAAATAGCCTTGCGCGTAATCACAGCCCGCGGCTTTCAGCAGGTCACGCTGCTCCAGCGTCTCCACGCCCTCGGCGATCACTTTCATGCCCAGTGCGTGCGCCATGGCAATGATGGCCTGGCACAGCACCAGGTCGGTGGTACCCACCTTCAGGTCGCGCACAAATGACTGGTCGATCTTGATGAAGTCGATGTCGAATTTCTGCAGGTAGGACAGTGACGAGTAGCCTGTGCCAAAGTCGTCGAGTGACACGTTGATGCCCTCGTCGCGCAATTTGAGCAACTGATCGACCACGCCGTTGCTGGTCGACAGCAGCAAGCCCTCGGTGATCTCCACCACCACACTTTCACCGGGCAGTCCGAGCACACGCAACTGGTCGATCCAGGAAACGTGATTGGGGTTCGGGTTCTCGAACTGCAAGGGGGACTTGTTGACACTGACCTGAAACTCGGGGTGCAGGTCGGCACGCCAGCATTTCACCTGGGCGGCCGCCTGGGCAAAAATCCAATCTCCGAGTTCCACAATCAGGCCACTGCTTTCTGCCACCGGAATAAACTCGGCCGGGCTGATCAGGCCGCGTTTGGGATGCTGCCAGCGAATCAAGGCCTCAGCCTTGTGGATCTCGCCGGTGGCCAGGGTCACAATGGGCTGGTAGACCATGCGGAACTCCTGCGCCGGCAGGGCAGCCCGCAAATCGTGGGTCAGCTGGGCGCGCTGCATGGCGGCCTCCTGCAGCGCCGGAGTGAAAAAGCTGAACCGGTTACGCCCTGCCGCCTTGGCCACATAGAGCGCCTGATCGGCATTTTTCAGCAGGTCTTCCACCTCCATGGTGTCGGTCGGGTACACCGTGACACCCATGCTGGCCGACACAAAAACCTGGTCCAGCCCCAGGTGGAACGAAGCGCTCAAGGTGTTGAGCAGCTTGGGCAGGATGCTTTGCAGATTGGACTCGTCGGTCAGGCTGGTGATGATGACCGTGAACTCGTCGCCACCCATGCGCGCCACGGTGTCGGTTTCACGCAGGCAACGCTGGATGCGCTGCGCTGCCTCGACCAGCAAATCGTCGCCACGGTCGTGCCCCAGCGTGTCGTTGACTTCCTTGAAGTGATCGAGGTCGATGAACAACAGCGCCAGTTTGTGCCCGTTGCGACGGCATTTCTTGATTTCCTGGACCAGCCGCTCGCGCATCAGCCGCCGGTTGGGCAAGCCGGTCAGCGCATCGAAGTGCGCCTGCTGCCAGACCAGCGCATCGGCCGTCTTGCGCTCGGTGATGTCGGCGTGGGTGCCCAGCATGCGCAGCGCCTGGCCCTGGGCATCACGGCTGATCACCATGCCCCGGCTGTGCACCCACTTCCAGCTGCCGTCCTTGCACAGCACCCGGTGCTCATTGCTGTAGGTGAGCGTGAGGCCATCCAGATGCGCCTGCCGGTCGTGCTGCACGCGGCCCACGTCCTCGGGGTGAACCAGGGCATCGAGCTCGGCCACGCTGGCCTGGAGTTCGCCATCGTCATAACCGTACATGCGCAGCAGATTGGGCGACAGGTACTGCTCACCACTTTGCACCTGCAGGTCCCAGACGCCGTCGCCCACGCTTTCCAGCGCCAATTTCCAGCGTGCCTCGCTGTCGCGCAGCGCCATCTCGGTCTGTTTGCGTCGGGTGATGTCCTGCACGATGGCGGTGCGTTTGACCGCGCGGCCATTGACCCAGTTGGTGGTCCCCCGCGAGTGCAGCCAGATGCGCCGCCCCTTCAGGGTCAGCATTTCAATCTCGAACTCATGGGTCGATGTGGACTGGCCCGACGGCTGGTAAGACGCCTCCTCGACGGCCTGTGAATCTTCGGTATGGAGCGGCTTGATCGTGGCGGGCGACGGACTGAAGTCCTGCGGGCTGGTCTCGAAAATGCGGTAAACGCCGTCGGTCCAGGTCACCTGCTCGCGCAGCAAGTCCACTTCCCAGCCACCCAGCTCGGCCAGTGCCTGGGTGGCAAAAAGCAACTGGTTGGCGCGCTTGCGGCCGGCCTCTGCCTGCACATAGTCGCTGACGTCCAGCACGGTCTGCACCAGACCGGTCCCGGGCAGGCGCCGGGTTTGCACTTGCAGGGTACGCCCCAAATGCTTCAGGCGCAGGTAATGCTCGGTGGGCTCAGCCGGGTCGTCGGCGTCGCTGGCAAGCCCGGACGGCTGGTCCAGCGGATGGGGGGCGCCGGCGAAATCACCGCGCTGCATCTGAAAATCATAAATCTCGCGCAGGGACGGGCTGCTGGCCAGGAACTCTGGTGGCACGTCGAGCAACTCGGACAGACACGGATTGAAAAGGCTCACACAGCCGTGGGCGTCATACACACAAACGCCCTGACTGATATGGGCCAGCATGGCCTGCCAAAGCTCGTGTGTTGCCTGCCCGGTGCTGATTTCAGAATTGACATTCACCATGAATTTTCACCATAAAAAATAATAGCAAGGCTCAAACCAACACGTTTTCAAGCACCCTGGCCGGCAAGCACAACTGCACCCGCAGGCCCCGGGGCTGGGCCGCCAGAACCTGCGCGTGGCCACCATGGCGCTGCGCAATCTCAGCCACAATTGCCAGCCCCAGACCACAACCACCCGGCACATCGCTGGCCCGCCAAAAGCGTTCGAACACATGCGGAAAGTCCTGCGCCGACAAGCCCGGGCCGTTGTCGGCGACTTCGAGCACCACCTGTGGGCCCTGCTCCCGCACACGCAAGGTCACCTCGCTGCCAGCGCCAGCATACCTCAGCGCGTTGTCAATCAAATTATTCAGTGCTTCACGCAACAGGAAAGCCTCGCCGGCGAGCATCAGGTGGTCAGCCCCTTCGTAACCCAAGTCTATCCCGGCCTTGAGCGCGCGTGGCGTCCAGTCACGCGCCACTTCGCGCGCCAGGCTGGCCACATCCAGCGGCTGCAGCTTGACTTCCACTTCGTTGCGTGCCAACGACAACAACTGTTGCACCAAATGGGCGCTGCGCTGGGCACCCGACAGCACCTTGGTCAGCCGTGCGCGCAAGGCCTGTGGGTCGTTTTCAGCCAGCGCCAGCTCGGTCTGACTGATCAAGCCAGCCAGCGGCGTGCGCAACTGGTGCGCAGCATCGTTCAAGAAGCGCTTTTCCTGACCCAGACTGCGCCGCACCGCGCTCAGCAGGTGGTTCACGGCGCTGGCCAGCGCGTGCACTTCCTGCGGCGCCTCGGTCATCTCGATCGGCGACACATCCGACAGCGCCTGGTTGCGCCGATCCCCCAGCTGCGCCTGCAGCCGGGTCAGGGGCTGCAGGCCGCGGGAAATGCCACCGTAGACCAGCACGCTGAGCACGATACCCAACAACAGCAACGGCGCCAGCATGTCGGCAATCAGCTCGGTGGTCAAACGTTGTTGCACCGCCAGGCTCTTGGCCACCTGGACCCGCATGCGCTGGGGCGCACCCGCATCGCCATAATCCACCTCGATCAGCGCCACCCGCATGGGTTTGCCGTCCACCCGGGCGTTGTACAGCAGCGCTTCATGGGTCGGTGGCTGCGCTGCTTCAGCCGGCCCCGGCAGTTGGCCGTTGCCCAACAGGAAACTGCCGGGCGGACTCGACACCATGTAGCTCACCCGGTCCTCGGGGTCCTGCTCGATGATGTCTTGCGCCGCTCGGGGAAAGTCGATGAGCAGGCCTGAACCAATCGGTTTGACCTGACGCGCCAGCGAACGCACCGACTGGGTCAGTGACTGGTCGATGGCCTTCTCGGTGTAATTCAGTGCCATGCGGTAAGCCAGGGCACCGCCCACCAGAAACAACACCAGCTGGGGCAGCAGCAACCACAGCAACAACTGGCGCTTGAGTGACAAGCCCTGCCCGTGGTGTTGCGTTGCAGTGGGCAGAGTCATTGGCGCATGCAGGTTCAGGCGACACCCGTTTCCAGCATGTAACCCAGGCCGCGCACATTGCGAATATTCAGGCCGGAATCCACCAGCTTGCGCCGCAGGCGGTGGATATACACCTCCAGCGCATTGGAAGCCAAGGCACCGGGCTCACCGGGCTCGCTCTGCCAGGTTTCCAGCACATCCTCGCGGCTCACCACACGCCCGGCATGGGTGACCAGCAAGGATAACAGGGCCCATTCGCGCTGCGTGAGCTCCAGCGCCTCGTCCCCCAGCCAGGCCTGCGGCAGGACGGCATCGACACGCAGCGGCCGGGCGGACTGGCTGCCGGCCAATTCCAGCGAGCCGCCAAATGCCGGCAGCCGGGCACGCCGCAGCAGGGAACCCATGCGGGCCTGCAGCTCCGCCATGTTGAAGGGTTTGGTCAGGTAATCGTCGGCGCCTGCGTTGAGCCCCTGCACCCGGTCATCCACACCTTCGCGCGCGGTCAAAATGAGCACCGGCAGGGCGGGCAGGCGCTTGCGCACCCAGCGCAGCAATTCCATGCCACTGATTTTGGGCAGGCCCAGGTCGAGCACCACGCCGTCAAAACGCTGCGTTTCCAGCAAGGTCTGCGCGGCCTCGCCATCGGCCGCGGCCGTGACCAGGTGGCCGGCCTGGGTGAACTGCGCACTCAGGCCATCGCGCAGCAATTCGTCGTCTTCAATGATCAGCAAACTAGACATGTGGCAAGCATACCCGACGCGTTCACGCCTGCGGTCGTCAAGCAGCCAGGACCGTCCGCACCGCAGCCACGCGGGCGGTGTGCACGGCCTCGGCAATGTGCTGCCCTTTGGCACCGCGCGCCACGGCACTGGCGGCGACCTCACCGGTGTCGATCCCCTGAGCCGCCGCCAGCACCGCCTGCAAACGCGGGCGCTGCGGGTAGGCGGAATCAAAGTAGCCCAGGCGCCCGCGCGCATCACACTCGCAGGCCAGCAGGATCTGAGCGAAACGCGCCGGTTTGCGCAGCGCGTCGCAGCGCTCCAGCAGCCGCACCAAAGCGGCGGCATCAAACTCGCTTGAGCGGTGAATATTGCTGTGCTCGCGCGCCATCACCTCGGCCAGTTCCCGGCATTCGGTGGGCACCCGCAGACGCGTGCACAGGTTACGCAGCAAGCCGACGCTGCGCTGCTCGTGCCCCAGATGGCGCGGCAGGATATCGGCGGGCGTGTTGCCCTTGCCCAGGTCGTGGCAAAGGCAGGCCAGCCGCACCGGCAGGGGCGCCAGCAGGCGCGCGCTCATGTCCATCACCATCATCACGTGCACGCCGGTGTCGACCTCGGGGTGGTAGTCGGCGCGCTGCGCCACGCCCCACAGGCAGTCCACCTCGGGCAGCAAGCGGGCCAATGCGCCACAGTCGCGCAGCACGGCAAACATGCGCGACGGCATGGCCTCCATCAGGCCTCTGGCCAGCTCTTGCCAGACGCGCTCGGGAACCAGGTGGTCGACCTCGCCACTGGTGACCATCTCGCGCATGAGCGTCAAGGTTTCGGGTGTCATTGTGAACTCAGGAAAACGGGCCGCCAGGCGCGCCACACGCAGAATGCGCACCGGATCTTCGCGAAACGCCGGGCCAACGTGGCGAAACAATTTGTCGACCAGGTCCTGCACGCCGCCATGCGGATCGATAACGTGCTGGGGGTCAAAGACGCCGCCAGGGCCGAGCTGGTCGGCCGCGACCGCCAGGGCATTGATGCTGAGGTCACGCCGCGCCAGGTCCTGGGCCAGGCTCACGTCAGGCGCCGCATGAATGACAAAGCCGCGGTAGCCCGGCGCCGTCTTGCGCTCGGTGCGCGCCAGCGCATACTCCTCATGGGTTTGCGGGTGCAGGAACACCGGAAAGTCCTTGCCCACCGGCACAAAGCCCTGCGCCACCATGTGCTGCGGCGTGCTGCCCACCACCACCCAGTCGCGGTCCTGCACCGGCAGTCCCAACAGGGCATCACGCACCGCACCACCCACCATGTAGATCTGCATGCCGGGGCCCCCTGCTTCAGCGCGACAAGCGGTAAGGCTCTTCAAAGTCCAAAAAATCCTGCTCGGCCAGCGCACCATCAACCCATGCCTGGACGCCCGGCAAGGCGCACACCCGCGCCACATAGGCACTCACGTCAGCCGGCAAGGGCAAGGCGTAGCTGCGCAGGCGCATGCAGACCGGGGCATAAAAGGCATCGACCACGCTGAAGTCGCCAAATAACATGGGGCCACCGTGTTCGACCAGACATTGCCGCCACATGGCGATCAGGCGCGCCAGGTCGGCGCGCACGGCTGGCTGGTCACGCCAGACCAGGGCGCCCACCGCGGGCAGGCTGGCCTCGATGTTCATCGGGCAATGGCCGCGCAGGCCGGTAAAGCCGCTGTGCATTTCGGCACACAGGCTGCGTGCACGCGCCCGGGCGGCCCTGTCGCGGGGCCAAAGCACTTTTTCAGGAAACTGCTCGGCCAGGTATTCGGCAATGGCCAGCGTGTCCCACACCACCAGGTTACCGTCCACCAGCACCGGCACCTTGCCGGTGGGCGACAGCTTGCGCAGCGCGGCCTTGAAGTTTGAGTCGGGGCTAAAGGCGTCAAAGCGCAACATCACCTCTTCAAACGCAATACCGGCCTGGGTCAGCAGCACCCAGGGGCGCATCGACCAGGACGAATAATTCTTGTTGCCGATATAAAGTTTCATGAAGCAGCTTTCAAAGGCGTGATGCTAGCAGCCAGCGGCGGCGGCGCCGACGGCTGCTGGCTGAGCCCGCGCATCCAGGTCGCGTCGGCCTGCCAGCGCTGCGACCACTGCAACAACTCGGCCCCGGGCATGGGCTTGGCAATGCCGTAACCCTGGGCCAGTTCGCAGCCCAGCTGCAGCAGGGCGCTGCCGTGTGCCAGAGTTTCAACCCCTTCGGCGATGACCTCGCGCTTGAACGCATGGGCCAGACCGATGACTCCCTGCAAAATCGCCAGGTCGTCGGCATCGTCGAGCATGTCACGGACAAAACTCTGGTCAATCTTGATGCGCGCCACCGGCAGCCGCTTGAGGTAGTTCAGCGACGAGTAGCCGGTACCAAAATCGTCGAGCGCAAACAACACCCCCATCAGCCGGCATTGCTCGATGACATGGGTCACCCCGCTGATATCTTCCAGCGCGGTGGTTTCCAGAACTTCGAGTTCCAGTCGGCCGGACAGCACCGTCGGGTGTTGGGCCAAAATGGTTTGCAGGCGCCCGAGAAAATCGCGCTGCTGCAATTGGCGCGCGCCCACGTTGACACTGACCGGCAGATCAAGCCCCTGGGCATGCCAGGCCTGCACCTGATCGAGCGCGGTATGGATGACCCATTCGCCCACTTCGATCGCCAGCGCATGGTTCTCGATGACGGGCAAAAAAAGCCCCGGTCCGAGCAGGCCACGGGTCGGATGCTGCCAGCGGATCAGTGCCTCCACGCCCACCAGCCGGCCACTGCGCATGTTGACCTCGGGCTGGTAGTACAGCGTCAGCTGACCACTTCCCAACGCCTCCCGGATTTCCTCCAGGCTCTCATTGTGACCCCGCACGCTGCGGTCGTGTTCGGTGTCGAAAATATGAAACCGGTTCTTGCCCAGCAGCTTGGCCTGGTACATGGCCTGGTCAGCCTGGCGCTGCAACTGGTCGGCATCAATGTCCGACTCCTGCGGGTAAAAGGTCACCCCCAGGCTGGCCGTGACCCGCAAGCGGGCATCGTTAAAAACGATGGGCTCGGTGATCGCAGCCAACAAGCGCGTGAGCATGGGCAGCAGCTCGGCGTCGTTGGCCACGTCGACCAGCACCGCCACAAACTCGTCACCCCCCAAACGCGCCAGCGTGTCGCCCTCACGCAGGGTCAGTTTCATGCGGTTGGCCAGCACCGCCAGCAAATGGTCACCGGCATCATGACCAAAACTGTCGTTGATGGCCTTGAAACCGTCCAGGTCCAGAAACAGCACCGCCAGCTTGAGACCGCGGCGCTGGCATTGCAGCATCGACTGGCTCAGGCGGTCCGCCAGCAACACGCGGTTGGGCAGATTGGTCAGGGCATCAAAGTGCGCCACATGGTGCAGTTGCTGCGCATGCTGCTTGGCCTCGGTGATGTCGGAAAAAATGGCCACGTAATGCTGGGGTCGGCCGTGGTCGTCAAACACCGTGCTGATGGTCAGCATCTCGGCATAGAGGTCGCCATTTTTCCGGCAGTTCCAGACATCGCCATACCAGTGACCCTTGTCCTGCAGATCGCGCCACATGGCCTCGTAAAACGCCTTTTCCTGCCGCCCGGAGCGCAGGAAGCGCGGATTTCGGCCAATCACTTCATCGTGGGTATAGCCCGTGATCAGGCTGAAGGCTTGATTCACGTCGATGATCGCCCCCTTGGTGTCGGTGATCATGATGCCTTCGCGGGCGGTACCAAAGACACTGGCCGCCAGCGTGAGCTTTTCTTCGGCGCGCTTGCGCTGGGTGACATCCGAGATAAAACCGTGCCACAACACGGAGCCATCGGGTTCGCGTTCCGGCATCGCGCTGGCATGCATCCAGCTCTCGGTGTC
This sequence comes from Rhodoferax sp., assembly GCF_030653815.1. Classification (GTDB taxonomy): domain Bacteria; phylum Pseudomonadota; class Gammaproteobacteria; order Burkholderiales; family Burkholderiaceae_C; genus Rhodoferax. Next base: position 113,936 of record NZ_JAURYQ010000006.1, read on the forward strand.
TGTGTCGGCGTCGAGGCGAATGCGGTATTCGTGCTCCCAGGGCGTCAACTGCTGGGCGGATTGCTGGATGCTGGCCGTCACAGCAGCCAGGTCGTCCGGATGGATCATGGCGAACACCGGGCTGGCATCGTGCTGCACATCGGCCGGGTTCAGTCGATGCCGGTACAAGGCGCCGATAGCCTCGCTGACATAGGGGAAAGAGGCTGTTCCGTCCGGGCGCAGCCTGAATTGGTAAAGCACCCCCGGCACGCGACTGGCAATTTTCTTGAACCGGTTGAACACCTCATCGTGCGCCAGGCGCGCCTGTTTTTTTTCGGTGATATCGGAGATCACCCCCACATAGTGGCGCAAGTTGCCCTGCTCGTCATGTGATGTGCTGATGGCCAGTTGGGCATCAAACAAGCTGCCGTCCTTGCGCCGGTTCACCAGCTCCCCGCGCCACCGGCCGGTTTGCTTCAATTGGTCCCACAGCGCTGCATAGAAAGCCCGGTCCTGTTGCCCTGAGGAGAGGATCCGGGGATTGCACCCCAGCACCTCTTGCTCCGGGTAGCCCGTCATGCGCGTGAACGCCGCATTGACCGACAGGATGTTGGCCTCGTGATCTGTCACGAGAATGGATTCGGAACTGGCTTCAAAAACAGCCGCATTGATACGCAGCACGCGCTCAACCTGCGCACGCTGCTCAGACAATGAGCGCTGTTTCAGCAAGACCATCTGCCGATTGCAAAGGGCCGACGGTCATCAACAACACCGGGATCAGTGTGCCCATCAAGGTTTTGACTTCGGTGCGCCATCTCGATGTCAACGCCGGACAGCGTATGCGTTTTGGGGTTGCGGTAAGTGATGCTGTAGCAGTCAGGCCAGAGGCACACGCGCACCAGCTTGCTGACTTGAATACTTGCCAGGCGGCTGGCCGGGGCGGTCTGGGCCGGGGCCGAGACCGACACACCCGGGGCGGTAGCCAGCAAAACAGACAGGTAGGCAAGGCGCATGGGGTCTCCGGATGGTCAGCCAATGAGAGAGAAGCCCCCGATGATACGTTCAGGGCAGGTCATTGGCGGCAACTGTGCCGTCGGCCACCCGTGGACCCACCTTGCCCAGCCGTGCCTTGAGCGACTGGGTCTGGCCACTGATCATGGCGGCGTAAATGGTGGTGTTGGCCAGCACTTTCTTGACGTAATCGCGGGTTTCGGTAAAGGGCACATTTTCGGCCCAGATGGCGGCCTCCAGCACCGGTGCGCCGGCTTGTCCGCGCCAGGCACGCGGCCGACCGGGGCCGGCGTTGTAAGCCGCGGCGGCCATCGGCATCGAGCCGGCAAAGTCATCGAGCACCAGCTTGAGGTAACCGGTGCCAATGGCAATATTGGTGTCGCGCTCGGTGATCTGGTGCGGCTTGAAGTCGGTCATGCCGATTTTTTTGGCGGTCCAGCTCGCCGTGGCCGGCATCACCTGCATCAGGCCGGAAGCCCCCACGACCGAGCGGGCATCCACAATAAAGCGGCTTTCCTGGCGGATCAGGCCATAGACATAGGCCGGGTCCAGTCCGATCTCACGGCTGCGCACCAACACCGCCTGTTTGTGCGGCATGGGAAAGCGTTGCGCGAGGTCAATCACGCTCTTGGTGCGCTCGCTGGTGTTGATGCAACGGTCCCAGACCTCGTGGCGGCACGCCAGATCCGCCGCAGCCAGCAGCTCGCGGTCACCCATGCCACCGCGGGTGTGCAGATTGGTGCTGTAGTTCCATTCGCGCACCCCGTCCGCGCGCAAGCCAATGGCAATGGCCGCCAGCGCACGTTGCAAACCGGGGTTGCCATTGGCAGCGGCCTTTTCAGCTGCGGTCAGGGGTTCGGGCGGGGGCGGTGGCATGATCGCCAAGCCCAACTCTTCTTGTGCCAGCAACTCGTAGAAGCCCTGCACACCCGCCACGCTTTGCAGCAAGGCTTGGGCCTCGGCACGATCAGCTGGCATTTTGGCCAGCGCCAGCAAAGCCCGCGCGCGCCAGTAGACCCAGGCAGCCTCCTGGCGCTGGCTCTCGGTCATGGCCGCAGTGGCGGCTGCGACCTGTTCCCAGCGACCTGCACGCAGCGCAGCGCGCACTTTCCAGGCCAGGTGGTCGGCGTGCATCAGCTTGTCTTGCCCGTTCAGAAAAAAGGCCAACGCCTTGTCCGACTGGCGTATGGCAGCGCCTTTGCCGATCACACCCCAAACCCAGCTGCGCTCTTCCTGGCTGAGCTGGGTTTTCCAGCGCAGCTTGTCGACCTCAAGGGCGGCAAGCTCAGGGTCCTTGACCGCCAGGCGAATCATGGCGAGCGTGACCAGCTCTTTGGTGCGCGCGCGCAGCGCCAGCAGCCGGCCTTCAAGGTAATGCTCGGGATTGGCGTAGATGGCGCTGACCGTGTTGGCCCATTCGGGGTCCAGCAAGCCCACCGCCTGGACGGCCACGCGCGGCTTGCCGTTTTCCATCCCGAGCCGGGCACGCAGCCAGGCGGTATGCGCTGGCAGCTTTTTGGCCTGGAGCAACTGCCCGGCCGCCGTGGCACAGCCTTCATCGGCCTCGCGCAGGGCCAGCCAACGGTCTTCAACCTGTTGCGCCACATCGCGCTCGTTGGACTTGAAGTCGGTCAGCAAGGCATAACACTGGACCGAGCGGTCATCGTTCATGCGGAAATTGGGGTATTCGGCCATGAACGTGCCCCATTCCTGCTGCTGCCCCAGTAGCAGCAGCCAGTCGTTGCGCAAGCGGTCTTCCTGGTAGGTTCCAGCAAAGCGGGTTAAAAAACGACTGATCTCGTCGGGGGTGGCCGTCTCCAGGCGGGCACGCAGTTCCCAGTAAGCGGCCCAGGGCGCCAGCACATGGTTCTGGGCACGCGGCAACAGCTCGCTCAGGCGCTTGGTTTGACTCTTGTTGAAGGCTTCGCGCATGTCAAGCATCACAGCATCGGAGGCGCTGGTGCCGGCGCCCTGCGGCTGGGCCTGCGCGGGCAGGCCGGCCAGCGAAACCAGCAAGCCAATCAATGTCAAAATAGTTGTGAACTGCATAGAGTGATTATGAATAAATCTGAAGAACAAAAAGCCGCTGAAAAAAAAGCTTTGCGCAAGCGGCTGATTGACCAGCGCCTGCGCTTGCCGGACCGCACAGAGCGTGTGGCCATGCTGCAACAGGTACTGCGGATCTGGCTGGTGGGGCGCCCCGACACCGTGATTGGCGCTTACTGGCCCATCAAGGGAGAATTCGACCCCCTGCCCGCCCTGCACCGCTGGAAAGAAGACGGCGAACTCATCGAGCAGCAGCAACTGCGCAAAATTGGACTGCCCGTGGTGGATAAAGTTCATAAAACCATGGCTTTTCATACCTGGTACCCGGGCTGTCCGATGGAAGAGGACGCTTACGGCATCCCAAAACCCAAAGACACCGAGGTCATCACCCCCTCGCTGCTGTTTGTGGCCTGTGTCGGTTATGCGCCCGGAGGCTACCGCCTGGGTTACGGCGGCGGTTTTTATGACCGTACCCTGGCCAACCTGAACCCGCGCCCGTTCACCGTGGGCCTGGGCTTTGGCACCGACTTTTTACCTGACTTCGAACCCGAACCACACGACCTGCCGATGGACGCTATTTTGAACGACCACGGCGTGGTCTGGCCGGTGTAAGCCCCATGCCCCATACCTCCACGACAGCACGCACTTTCTGCCTGAGCGACTTTGACTTCGATTTGCCGCCCGAACTGATCGCCCAGCACCCGGCGCCTGAGCGTAGCGGTTCACGCTTGCTCGACGGCAGCGCCAGCGCGCCCACCGACCGCATCTTCCGGGATCTGCCCGGGCTACTCAAGGCAGGCGACCTGCTGGTGTTCAACGACACCCGTGTGATGAACGCGCGCCTGTTTGGCGAAAAGGCCACAGGCGGCAAACTGGAGTTGCTGATCGAGCGCGTACTCGGTGGCAACCAGGTGGCAGCGCACCTGCGTGTCAGCAAGAAGCCCGCCATTGGCGACACCATGTCTCTGGTCAGCGCGCCGGGTCACCCGGACAATGTGAGCGCCACGCTGCTGGGACGCTGGCCCGATGCAAACGGCGCGTTGTTTCGCTTTGTGCTGGCCAATGATGCGGGTGATGACCCTTACACCCTGATGGCGCGCCACGGCCATGTGCCCCTGCCGCCCTACATCACCCACACCGACTCGGCCGAGGACGCCCAGCGTTATCAGACCGTGTTTGCCAAAAATCTGGGCGCCGTGGCGGCGCCCACGGCCGCGCTGCATTTTGACAACACCCTGCTGGCGCAACTTGACGCCATGGGCGTGCAGCGCGCCCACGTCACGCTGCATGTGGGCGCGGGAACCTTTCAACCGGTCAAGACAGAAAACCTGTCCGAGCATCAGATGCACAGCGAGTGGTACGAGGTGCCGGTAGCCGCCCAGCAGGCCATTGCCGACTGTCGCGCGCGCGGCGGTCGGGTCGTGGCGGTGGGGACCACGACAGTGCGCACGCTCGAATCCTGGGCCCTGAGTGGCCAGCCGACCGGCGACACATGCATCTTTATCACCCCCGGTTTTGAATTCAGGGTGGTTGATGCCTTGGTCACCAACTTTCACCTGCCCAAGTCAAGCCTGATGATGCTGGTCAGCGCTTTTGCCGGGCACGAGCACATCATGGCGCTGTATGCCCATGCGATTCGCGAACGCTACCGATTTTTCAGCTACGGCGACGCCATGTTGCTGACGCGCGCGCTCAGCGGGCCTGAAGCCGGTTGATGTACTCGACCAGCAACAAAATGCGCCCCCGCACCAGGCCGTCTGCGTCGTAATTGCCACGGGCTTCATGGAGCCTCTGGGCATCATCAACCCGGTAAGCCTGGCCCCAGATCGGCATGTCGCGACTTCCATGGCTTGGCACACCCTTGCCGTCGATCACGTCATACATCCGGGTGACCGGCAGAATGCCCTGGTTTTTCTTGGCCAACTGGGTCAGGTCGGTTGCGCTGACACGCAGCAAGTCCCGCAGCGAGCCATCGCCCTTGCCCAACGGGCCATGGCAAACCGCGCAATTGGTGTCGTACTCCAACTTGCCCTGGTCGGTTTTTGCCTGCTGCGCCCAAATGGCACCGCTGCACAGCGCCAGTGACACGGCCATCAGGACGGTTTTTTTGCTGACATGTTTCATGGTGATGCTCCTGTTGATTGAACGGTGAAGCATCCTATGATTTGACGAAATTACCTCCGTTGCGAATTCTCATGCTTGGTGTGTCTGGCGCACCAACGCACGGCAAGCCTTGCGCACCTGGCGCTCAAGGCTTGGCAAAAAAATTCACCCCCGGCAGGCCCTGGTAGTCGACATCTTGCGTCCAGAACGTGGCGCCGAGTTCCAGTGCCAGGCTGTACATCATGGCATCGGCCATCGCCAGGCGGTGTTTGACGGCCACGCTGGCCGCCGCCACGGCCCGGCGGTCGGTGATGTCGAGCACCCGGCCCAGCCGCATCACGTCCAGGCACTGCGTGACCGCATCGGCTGGCACCTTGCGGCTGAGCACCTTGTGCACTTCAAACAGCGCAATCACAGGCACCAGCAGGGTGTTGCGCTGCTCGATCACGGGCTTGAACTTGGGGCCATTCGCGCCCGCAAGAAAAAATTCAATCCAGCCAGAAGAATCAACGACGTTCATTCAAATTCCCGATCAGGCTCTTTTTCAATCTCCAGATCGGCAGGATCGAGATTGTATTTTTTGAGCAGCCCGTAATACGCGCTCATCGGCAGTTCAGGCTTGATCACCAACTCTTGCCCGCGCAGTTCAAACTGGATGTGGGAACCCGGACCAATCCCCAGCTTGGCCCGCATGGCAGCCGGCAGCGTCACCTGCCCTTTGCTTGACACAATTGCTTCTGCTTGCATGGCAAATCCTTTACTTAAAGTTAAGTAAAGCACATCATAAACGTAAAGCAAATAAATGTCTAATCAGTCGGGTGATGCAAGCCTTTGACCCCGCATCTCACCCACCATCGCGCCCAAGGCCATGGCCTGCGCCCCAGATCAAAGACAATACCGCCCAAGCTCCTCTTCATCGCCATGACACACGATCACGATCATCCCCACGACCATCCGCATCCACCTCCGACCCAGCCCGTGGTTCAGTTCGACCTGTTGCGCACCGACCCGCCGCTGCCTGAGACCGGCTACGCCGGCAGCCATGCCCGCCGCGGCACGCTGGTGCTGAACCACGGCATGGTGCAAACCCCGATCTTCATGCCGGTCGGCACCTACGGCACGGTCAAGGGTGTGATGCCCAGCAGCCTGGAAGACATGGGCGCGCAAATCATCCTGGGCAACACCTTTCACCTCTGGATGCGCCCGGGGCTGGACGTGATGCAAAGCTTTGGCGGCCTGCACGACTTTGAGCGCTGGAACAAACCCATCCTCACCGACTCGGGCGGTTTCCAGGTCTGGAGCCTGGGCGCCATGCGCAAAATCACCGAGGAAGGCGTGCACTTCTCTTCGCCGGTGAACGGCGACAAGCTGTTCATGTCGCCCGAAGTGTCGATGCAGATCCAGACCACGCTGAACTCCGACATTGCCATGCAACTCGACGAATGCACGCCCTACCTGTCGGTCGAACCCAAAACAAAGGGCCAGAAAACGACCGAACACGAGGCCAGGGTCTCGATGGAAATGAGCCTGCGCTGGGCCAAACGCAGCCAGGACGAATTTGCCCGGCTGGAAAACCCCAACGCTCTGTTCGGCATTGTGCAGGGCGGCATGTTTGAGGGCCTGCGCCAGGAATCGCTGGAGCAACTGGTGGCCATGGACTTCCCCGGTTACGCGGTCGGCGGCGTCAGTGTGGGCGAGCCCAAAGAAGAAATGCTGCGCATCATGGCGCACACGCCGCACCGCCTGCCCTGGCACAAACCGCGTTACCTGATGGGCGTGGGCACGCCCGAAGACCTGGTCGAGGGTGTGGCGCAGGGCGTGGACATGTTCGACTGCGTGATGCCCACCCGCAACGCGCGCAACGGCACCCTGTTCACGCGTTTTGGCGACCTGAAAATGCGCAATGCGCGCCACAAGGCAGACCACGGGCCGCTCGACAGCACCTGCAGCTGCTACACCTGCAAAGGCACGACCCGGCCCAACGGCACGATCAGCGGCGGCTTTAGCCGAGCCTACCTGCACCACCTCGACCGCTGCGGCGAAATGCTCGGCCCGATGCTCGCCAGCATCCACAACCTGCACTACTACCTGAACCTGATGCGCGAGGTGCGCGCCGCACTCGATGCCGGCAGCTTTGGCGCTTTCCGCCAGCAGTTCAAGGCGGACCGGGCGCGCGGGGTGTAAATTTATTTACCAGTAAACACCGTCAGCACACCGGTGTAGCCATACAGATGATGGCGGGCAATCTCGCCGCCGGCAAAAAAGCCGATCAGCGGCACGTCGCCCAGCGCGCGGCGAATGATCTGCAGCTCGGCACTGTCGCCACCAAAATGGGCGCCACCGCGGCCTGAGCAGCTCACATAAATGGCGCCGGCAATGCCACGGGAGGCATGCGGTGCTGCTTCGGCTTCGGATTGCGCAAGCGCAGCGGCCGTTTCCAGCGCCTGCTCCTGCGGCTCCAGCTCTTCACGGATCTCGGCGCAAATGCGCATCAGGTCGGCGCGCGCGGCCTGCACGTTGCGCTGGCAAAACGCCAGCTCCATGCCTTCGGTCACGATGTCGGCCACCGCCACACCGGCACGTCCCGGGTCCAGGCCGATGATGTGGCGCACCAGCACATCGGGGCCAAAGTTACCGGTGCGCGTCACGGTTTGCGACGCATCCGCCAGGCTTTCAGGCGCGGTCAGCCCCACCAGTGTGGCGCGCACAGCTTTCAGCGCCTCGCGCGGCTCGTCCAGCGACACCTTCAGTTCGCGCAACATCACATCCAGTGCCGGCTCGCCATCCAGCGTCAGCACCACGTTGCGCTCGGCGCTGGTGACCTGGTGCGCGCGGCTGATGGGCAGGCAGCCCTGGGTGACGCGCGACACCAGCGCCACCTCGGAGCCAAAGGCCACGCCGCTCAAGCCGCCGCTGAAAACACCGCTGGCCGCGCCCTGCCCCTTGACATTGCCATTGCCCGACACGGCAAATTGCACTGTCGCACCACGGCTGGAGGCCAGTCCGCCAAACACATAACCGGAGTCGGTGCGCTGGGCCAATTCCTCGATCAGTTCACCCACATCAGGGGTATGGCCGTCGGCATGCACCAGTGCGGTGTGTGCCTCAAAGGCCAGCCCCAAGGGCGCCACGCCCGAGAACACCCGGTATTGGTCGCTGGGCAACTCACACAGCATGACGGCCAGCGCGGGCTCGTCAAAGTACTCGACATTGTTCGAGGCAATGCCCACGCCCACGGTACCGGACCAGTCGGTGACTTCAGGCAGTTCGGCGCTCAGGTGCTCCAGGATCTCCTGCGCCTGGGCAGCGTAGTGGTCGGTGATGTAAAGCAAGGCCAGGGTCGGGCTGCTGGCGTAACCGTGCAGCGCCATCTGGGCGCGCAGCTGCGCCAACACCAGGTTGGCGGCCATGCCCCACTGCGGATGGGTGGCATGCCCATAAGGAAACAATTTCATGACCCGGCCTGGCAGTTGCGGTGGTACAAGTTAGCGGCTTCGGGCACTGGATTTGGCCGCCACTTTTCTGGCCGTCTTGGCAGGTGCCTTTTTGCTCGCCACTTTTTTACGGGCAGGCTTGGGCGCAGCGGCAGGGGCGTCTTTCGCGGGTACCTTGTTGACGTCCTTCATGGCGCCCGCGGCAATATGCTGGAACTGCTGGGTCAGCGCAGTCCACAACTGCATCGGGTCGACCAAACCGGCCGCCGCAGTTGCCGGTTTGCTGGCTGGCTCAGCCGGCTTCTCCACCTCGGCCTGGGGTTTTTCCTGCACTTTTTCCGGCACTTTGCTGACCTGCTCCTGCGCGGCGTCCGTGGCCTTGAACTTGAATGCATTGGCCACCTCGCCCATACTCAGGTTCATGCCCTTGAGCGTGGCCAGGGTGAGTTTTTGCACCTCCAGCGCCTGCACCGTGGCGCCCAGCGCCTTGGAGTTTTGATCGAGCCAGAAATGCACCGCCTTGAGTTCGGCGATGCGCTTGTCCAGCTCTTCTTCATTGAGCGACGGCGCAATCCAGTTGGACAGGTTGGGCATTTGCGGCACCGCTTGCGTGGCGCCCTTGGCCAGGTTTTGCAAAAAGTCAAAGCCAGGAACAAATTTGGCAAAACCGTCGTTGTCTGAATGACTCATGTTTTTCTCCTGAAAAGTTGTTGTCGTGGCACAGGCAACAGCTTACCGCAAAGCGCCGGGCGTGAAACAGCTTTTCTCGGTGCCGCGCCGGGACTCCAAGGTCAAAACTTCAGGTTCACGCCCACATAAACCGAGCGCCCCATGCCCGGCACGGCAGTGCCGTAAGGCGTGCCCGTGCTGCTCATGGTGGTGCCCTGGCCGGTGTAGGCCCCGCCGGTGGGCAGGAAATAGAACTTGTCAAACAGGTTTTCCACACCGAAGTCCAGCCGCACGGTTTGCCACGAATAACTGCCACGCAGGTTGACCAGGCTGTAGCCGGGGGTCTTGATCTCGTTGCGCAGGGTCGAGCCATCGGTCTTGGCCTTGACTGCGACCAGCTCCAGACTGTTGTCCCAGGCACCGGTTTTCTGCGTCACCGTCAGCCGGGCGTTGCGCGGCATGATGTTGTACAAGCCGTCGCCCGTGTCCCGGTTCTTGCCGTGGGTGTAGTTCAACAGGCCCTTGAAACCAAACTCGCCCCAACTGGTTTTGGCCAGTGGCAGGTGGCCGGACAGATTGACCCCGTAGAGTCGCGCCGACTGGTTCATGTACTTCAACACACTGAAAGCGTTGGTGACCAGCGTGGTGGCAGCGGCGTTGGCGGTGGCATTCCACTGCACGGCATCGATGTAGTCGTCCACCTGGGTGAAGAACGGCGTGGCCTTGAAGCCCCAGGCCTTGTCAGCCGCGTGCCAGTCGAAGGTGGCGCTCAGGGTGTTGGCTTTCTCGGGCACAAGGCCCAGGTTGCCCACATAGCCGTTGCCGTCACCGACAAAATTGTTCATCAAAGCCGCCATCGTCCAGGTTGACCAGGTAAAGCGCTCGTACACGTTGGGCGAGCGCACCTTGTGGGCAAAGCCGAATTCAACGTCATAGTTGGCATTGGCGGTGTATTTGGCCAAGGCGCTCAGGTCGAGGTTGGTGTCGGTGCTGGCGTGGCTTTGAGCGTTGAAGGCGTTGGCATCGCGTGCTTGATTGCCCATGGCTGCAGGCGCCATGTTGTAGCCCGCAGCCTCGCCAGCATCCATCCTGACCTGCTCCAAACGCGCGCCAATCAGCGTCATCCACTGCGCGCTTTTTCCGCTTTCCAGCTCGGCAAACAGGGCCGTGCGGTCACGCTCGCCGTCCTTGATGTTCCAGAAGGTGCCCGGTGCCATACTCGCACCTGACGCTGGCCACCAGTCGTTGTTGCGGTATTGCTGCAGCTCGGCGCCGACGCGCAGCAGGTCTTGCGGGTTCAGGGCCACCCCGGCCTTGACACTGACACCGGTGGTTTTGCCCTCGGTGTACATCGGCATGCCGGCGGCACACGCCGAAGGGAAGGCCGTCACGACGCAGGGCACACCCGAATAACTGGGACCTGGCGGATTGCTGTACCAATATTTTTTGTCCGCGCCAAAGTCCATGAAGTGGTCCACGTTCTCCTGGTAGGCGCGGACCTCCAGCGAACCCCAGTCAAACTGGCCCAGGTAGCTCAGGTTCAGGCTGTCCTGCTTGTTGTAGAGCATGTCCATGCGCTGATTCGGGTAGAGCTGGAACGGCATGTCCTGGATGCCCAGCCTGGCCTCAAACAGGTGGTTGTCATTTTTGAACGCCAGGGCCAGGGTGTGGTTCAGGGTGTCGAAGGCGCTGGAGCCCACTTCGTCACGGGCCAGGATATGGCCTGGGCGCCCGGTGGCGTCATACGTTTTGAAATCGGCAGCGGCGCTGTAGTTGTCAGCCTGGCTGCTGGCCCCGCTGTAGCTGATGCTGAGCGCCTGCGTGGCGTAGCTGGCCGACAGATTGACACCGCTGGCCTTGTTGTTGCTGCGGTAAAACGTGCCGACCTCGCCTTTGACAATGGGCTTTTGGCCAGGTGCAGCGAACTCTGGCGCGCGCGACTCGGCGTTGATCGTGCCGCCAATGCTGTCGCCGCCGCTGCTAACCGGCGCGATACCGGCATACACCGTGAGCGCGCCCAGCTGGGTCGGGTCGATGTAGGACAGCGCCGGGTTCATGTGGTTGGGGCAGGAGGCAATCAAGTCCATGCCATCGACTTTGATGCGCAGACGGTCGTCGGCCAGGCCGTTGATGGCGGGCAGGCTCGACACACCCCCCGCACCGTACAGGCTCAGGCCCGGCACGTCGGTCAACAGGCTGGCAGTGTCACTGGTGGTGGCCAGTCTGGAGGCCAAAACGGCTGGATCGACCGGGGTCGCGCCCGGTGGCTGGGCCGTGTCGATTTTGCTGGCGTTCACCGTCACGGTGGGCAAACTTGCAGTGGCGGCCTCTTGTGCCAGGGCTTGGCTGCATTGCAGGCACAGCGCCGACATGGCCAGCGTCATGGCACGGGAGAATGGATGGGACTGAGGATAAGACATGGTGATTTTCTTGCCTTGATGGCGTTGTTCTAAAGGATGAAATGACTCCGTCGCCGTCTTGCTGGGCTGAAGATGGGCGTACTGACCCACAACACACGCACAGCACACACACGCCGGACCGGCGCGCGTTGCTGCAGTGGTGCAGATCCGGCGAAAACAGGAAAAATCGGGCCCGGGCGGGCCGTGGGCGTGCGCTTTCGCAAGCGCCCCTACAGCCTTACTTGGCTGGCATGTTGCCGTGCATGGAGTGGTCCATGGCGGCCGGTTTGACCATGCCACCCGGTGCCATGGCGGCCACGGGCAGCTTCAGCTCCAGCTTGCTCTCGGCACCCTTGGCGTCCTTGAACGTCAGGGTGACGGGTACGGTGCTGTCTTTGGCCAGCGCGGCTTTCAAGTCCATCAGCATCAGGTGGTAACCGCCGGGTTTGAGTTCCACGGCCTTGCCGGCGGGCAGGACCAAGCCGCCTTTGACCTCGGCCATTTTCATCACGCCACCCTCCATCTTCATTTCATGCACCTGCGCCACGCCGGCGGCCGGTGAGGCCACGCCGACCAGGGTGGCACCTTCCTTGGCCGTGATCGTCATGAACGCGCCGGTGGCCAACTGGCCCGTGACGGTGGCGCGGGCCCAGGCGTTTTTGACCTCAACGGCGGCATCGGCAGCCAGCACGCCGAACGTGGTCGCAGCCAGGGCGACGGCGGTCATCAGTGATTTGAATTTCATGGGGTTTCCTTCAGGATTAAAAAGGTCGGGACGACCGTATGAGTGACAGAAAAAAGATGGCTCAGGCCATGACGAAAAGAACACCAAGGGGATGGCCGCTTGAGCTGAGAAAAAGGGCTGCACCCGGCAGTGTTGTAGGGCGGACTTGCACCCGCCTGGTCGACTGAAGTCGACCCTACGACGGCCCGACAACAACCCAACAGCGACTCTGACGGGCGATCAGACTTTGGGGGGGGCGCGCGCTGGCGGTAGCGCAGCGGTCCGGGCGGCGATGATGGCCGCTGGAATACGCCGCAAGGCATGGGCCAGTGGCTGTGGCGCAGCCACGGTGTTCAACACCACAGGGGGTGGCGCACCCGCCACCAGGCACAAGGGACAAAACAGGGTGTCACCGCTGTCAGACGGGGCAGCGGTGGTGACCGTGCCGTCGTCCGCCAACACCACCTTGAGCATGCCCGCGCCGGTGCAGATCACCAGCTCGGTTTGCGGGTTGACCAAGGGCGAGGCCACTGCAGCGCCAAGCGTCAGGGCAAACCACAGCACAGCCAATTTGGCCAGCCAGGGTGCATTGCGCAGGGATTGCAGAAGGGTCATGGGGCGCGATTATGGCATCCCAACGTCTCCCCGGACCTGCTATCCTGCGGTCGATGAACAGCTTATTTCACCTGGCCTTCAACGTCACCGACCTCGACCAGACCCGCGCGTTCTACGGCGGCGTGCTGGGATGCCGCGAAGGACGCAGCACCGCGACCTGGGTCGATTTTGATTTTTTTGGACACCAACTCTCGATGCACCTGGGCGAGCCTTTCAAGACCACGCCCACGGGTCATGTGGGCGAGCATCTGGTGCCCATGCCGCACTTTGGCCTGGTGCTGGGGCTGCCCGACTGGCAGGCATTGGCCAAGCGCTTGACGAACGCCAACATCGACTTCGTCCTGCCGCCACAGTTGCGTTTTGCCGGGCAACCGGGTGAGCAGTGGACCATGTTCTTTTGCGACCCCTTCGGCAACCCGATCGAGGTCAAGGGCTTTGCCTCGCTGGCATCGCTTTACGCCAGCTGATCAGCCCGCAGGCGTTTCCCCCCATCGCCGCAGCGCACTTGAGCGCCGCTCTTCATCGAGCGCCTTGTCCTCGATGGCTTGGCGCACAAATTCAATGTGTTCACTGGCGGCGAGCGCCGCCTCCTGCGGCCTGTGCTCGCGAATGGCTTGCCAGATGGCACGGTGCTGTGCCCGCAAGTGACTCCAGCGCTGCGGCCGGGCGTGCAAGTGCATCAGGTTATTTGACACATGGCCGTGAATCACGCGCATCAGGCTGGCCGTGAGGTGACCGATCAGCACGTTGTGGGTGGCCTCGGCCACGGCTTGGTGAAAGGCGACGTCGGCGTCAATGCAGGCGCTCAAATCATCCCGTTCATAGCTGTTTTCAAGCGCTGCATAGACCTCGTCGAGTCGGCTGATGTCGAGATCGGTGGCACGGTCGGCTGCCAGCGAAGCCGCCTGGCTTTCCAGCATTTGGCGCACTTCAAGCAGGTCACGGTGCAGCAGGGGGTTGCCCTTGAGCATGTCCTGCCAGGGGTCGACAAAATGGGCATCGAGCCGGTCGGTCACATAGGTGCCGCCGCCATGGCGCGTGGTCAACAAGCCCCTGGACACCAATTTTTGCATCGCTTCCCGCAGCGAGGGTCGCGACACGCCCAGATCCAGAGCCAGCAGGCGCTCTGCAGGCAAGCGGTCGCCCGACTTGAGTGAGCCTTCAAGCATTCTTTTTTCGAGTTCACTGGCGACAGAGTCGGCCAGGCGAGGAGCACCGGGACGTGTTGAGATCATGCTTGTCTTTGGGCAATACTGGTCATACCACTTGCATCATATTTCAAAACCTGATTGAAAATATTGCATCAAAACGCAGGGTAAACCCTAGTTCCACGTCAAAATCCAGATTGTTACAGTTATCAACTGGTAATACCAATTTACCAAACAACAAAAAGAAGACAAACCATGCGCCATTTGATGGACGTCCTGGCGCGCATTCCTTTTTTTCCCATTCAGCAAGGAGTATTTCCATCATGAACACCTGGCGGTCGATCCCTCTCTTTTCACAACCCTCAAGACGCAGGAGGCCATCATGAATCAAACCATGCTTTCCTTGCTGGCCTTTGCGCCACTGGTGCTGGCCGCCGTGCTGCTGGTGGGTTTCAACTGGCCCGCCAAACGTGCCATGCCGGCCGTGCTGGTGCTCAGTGTGGTGATTGCCCTGGGCGCCTGGGGCATGTCGACCAACCGGGTCATCGCCTCGATATTGCAGGGCCTGATCCTGACCGGCGCGGTGCTGTGGATCATCTTTGGCGCCATTCTGCTGCTCAACACCCTGAAGCATTCAGGCGCGATCAAGGCCATCCGTGGCGGCTTCGCCAACATCAGCCCGGACCGCCGGGTGCAGGTCATCATCGTGGCCTGGCTGTTTGGCTGCTTCATTGAAGGCGCTTCCGGCTTTGGCACCCCCGCTGCGGTGGCAGCACCCTTGCTGGTGGCGCTGGGCTTTCCGGCCATGGGCGCGGTCATGCTGGGCATGATGGTGCAGTCCACCCCGGTGTCTTTTGGCGCGGTCGGCACGCCGATTGTGGTGGGCGTGACGGGGGGTCTGGACAAAGCCGGCATCTCAAGCCAATTGCTGGCCAAGGGCTCGGATTGGGATGTTTTTTACCGACTCATCACCTCGGAGGTGGCCATCACCCATGCGCTGATCGGTTTTGTCATTCCGCTGCTGATGTGCGCCATGCTGACACGCTTTTTTGGTGCCAACAAGTCCTGGCGCGAAGGCCTGGCGATTGCACCGTTTGCGCTCTTCGGCGGACTCGCTTTTGTGCTGCCCTACGCCGCGGCCGGTGTTTTTCTGGGCCCCGAATTCCCATCGATCATCGGCGCCCTGGTGGGTCTGTCGATTGTGGTGCCTGCCGCCAAAATGGGCTTCTTGTTGCCCAAGAAAACCTGGGACTTTGCCGAAGCCAAGGACTGGCCGGTGCACTGGATGGGCAGCATCGAAATCAAACTTGACCAATTGACCGCCAAGGCCCCCATGTCGGTCGGCCTGGCCTGGCTGCCCTACCTGTTGCTGGCGGGCCTGCTGGTGCTGTCGCGCGTGCACCCCGGCGTCAAGGCCTTCTTTTCCAACAACCTGGTGCTGGGTTGGTCGAATATTCTGGGGGAAAAAGGCTTGTCGGGCAGCATCCAGTTTCTGTACCTGCCCGGCGGCATCATGATCATGGTGGTGTTGGCGACTTTTCTGCTGCAGCGCATGAAATTTTCGGAGCTCAAGGCGGCGGTGGGTGAATCGTCACGCACCCTGCTCGGTGCCGGTTTTGTGCTGATGTTCACCATTCCCATGGTCCGGATCCTGATCAACTCAGGTGTCAACATGGCCGACCTGCCCTCGATGCCGCGCGCCATGGCCGAACTGGTGGCTGGCGCCGTGGGCAGCATTTACCCGTTTTTTGCCCCGTCGGTGGGCGCGCTGGGGGCCTTCATTGCCGGCTCGAACACGGTGTCGAACCTGATGATGGCGCAGTTCCAGTTTGACACGGCGCAACTGATCGGCGTTTCGGGTGCCCTGCTGGTGGCCGTGCAGGCCGTCGGGGCCGCTGCGGGCAACATGATCGCCATCCACAACGTGGTGGCGGCATCGGCCACGGTGGGCTTGCTCGGGCGCGAAGGCACGATTCTGCGCATGACCATCATCCCGACGCTCTACTACCTCGTCGTGGCGGGCGTGCTGACCATGATCGCCATTCATGGCCTGGGAGTCACCGACCCGATGATGTTGGCGGTCAAGCCTTGATCCACTTTATTCCCCAGGAGTTCATTCATGTGTAAACGTATTTTTGTCGCCATCGACGGCAGCACCACGGCCCGGGCAGCGCTGGTCGAGGCCATCCAGTTCGCCAGCCTTCCGGGCATGAGCCTGTGCATAGGCACCGTGCTTGACACCGGGATGCTGAGCAAGAACAGCATGGGTATGGGCGCCCTGTTCGACATCGACCAGGTCAAAGCCGGTATGCGCCAGGCCGCCGAGACACTGCTTGACGACGCCATGGACAAAGCCAAAGAGGCTGGCCTGGACCCTTTCCGCATTCTGGTCGAGTCAGACAACAAACGCGTCGCCGACATGATTGTGGAGGCGGCCGGCCAATGGGACGCCGACCTGATCGTGATCGGCACCCACGGCCGGCGCGGCTTTGAGCGCATGGTGATGGGCAGCGTGGCAGAAAACCTGGTGCGCATTGCCACCACGTCGCTGTTCCTGGTACGCAGAAAAGCGGCCTGAACCCCTTGGTCTTACCGTCTGCTGCGCCCATCGCAAAGCGCAGCGGGCGTGTCGGCTGGCAACTCAGGGAGCTGCCAGCCTCAAGCCTGCTATCCTGTTGCCACCGACAGCCCTTGCAGCGCGCATGAACTACACCTTTGCCTCCGCCACCATTTTGCTGATCCTGATCACCGATCCGATCGGCAACATCCCGATTTTCGCCAATGCCCTCAAGCACGTGGCACCCGAGCGACGCGCACGCGTCATCCTGCGTGAGGTGCTGATTGCGTTTTTGCTGCTGCTGACCTTCATGTTCATTGGCGAAAGCTTTCTGCGCGTGATGAACCTGAGCGCGCTGTCGCTGCAGATTGGCGGCGGTGTGATCCTGTTTTTGATCGCGCTGCGCATGATTTTTCCACCGCCCAAGGTGGAAACTGACGAACCTCCGGGTGAACCACTGATCGTGCCGCTGGCCATTCCTGCCATTGCCGGACCGTCGGCGCTGGCTACCGTGCTGCTGCTGGTGTCACAAGCGCCCGAAAAGCGGATCGAGTGGATCGCGGCGCTGTGCGTCACCATGACGGTCAGCGCGGTGGTCCTGGTGCTGGCCGAGCGCATCCAGCGCGTGGCGGGTGACCGCTTTGTGGTGGCACTGGAACGGCTGATGGGCCTGGTGCTGGTGGCCGTCTCGATCGAGATGATGCTGCGCGGTATCAAGACCTTCGCCTCACAACTGACATGAGCCTGGCCCGCCGAAGCAAGCCCGCGCGGGCGCCATGAACTTGAAAATCTGGCTGTCACTGACATTGGCGGTGTTGCTGCTGCACCTGGTCCTGCTGCAAACGCTGCCTTTGACTCGGCCCTTGACCCGAGCGCCAAGCGAGCCCACGCTGACCACCCGATCTGTCTTGTTGACTCGTACACCCACGCCTGGCGCAGTCCGGGCAGCCACCACACGACAAGACCAAGCCAAAACACCGGCCGCCAAAACGCCCGCCCGCCAACCCGTCGCCCAAGCCGAACCGACGCCTGAATCGGCCATATCCAACACCGTGGCGCCCGCGCTGGGCGCCGTTGACCCTGGTGCAGCCACTGCCCAAGCGCCAACACAAGCACCGGCCGAGTCCCCGGCCAGCGTCGCCTCCGCGCCTGCCGTGGCGGCCATCAGTCCCGCCAGCGCGCCTGAAAGCACCACAGAACCCCAGGCGTCGGCCCTTCCCACAACCGAAGTCGCTTTCAATCCCGACAGTCTGCCAGCCTCGGTGAAGCTGACGTACCAGGTCGAAGCCAACAAGTTTCCGTACACGCTGAGCGGTGAATTTTTATGGCAAAAGCTGGACCAGGGCTACCAGGCGCAACTGAGCATCAGCACGCTCGGCCAGACACGGGTGCAAACCAGCCGCGGCCAGATTGACCCCTTTGGCCTGGCTCCGGAGCGCTTTTCAGACAAATACCGCAGCGAGCTGGCCGCCCACTTCAACCGCGCGCAGGGTCTGGTGAGCTTCAGCGCCAACACGCCCAGCCTGGTCTTGCAGCCCGGTGCCCAGGATCGCCTGAGCGTGCTGGTGCAGCTGGCGGCCCTGGTGGCCAGCGCACCACAAAACTTTGGCCCTGGCACCACGCTGCAAGTTCAAACCATTGGCCCGCGCGATGGCGACCTGTGGCTGTTCATGTTTGGCAACATGGAAACCCTGGAACTCCCCGGCGGCCCCCAGCAGGGCTTGAAGCTGGTGCGCCAGCCGCGCCAACCCTACGACCAGAAACTCGAAGTCTGGCTGGCCCCCGGCCTGGCCTACCTGCCCGCCCGGATCCGCATCACCGAAGCCAATGGCAATTATGTGGATCAGAAATGGCTGGCCTCGCAAGCGGTCGACGGCCCTTGAATGGCGCCAAGCGGTGCCCAAGTACAAGCTCTTTGGGATTCGTGGATAATTTGACGCATGCACACGCTTTACGACTCTGAGACCTATTCCGTCACCCACATGCTGGCCAACGCTGTCACGGCAGAGCTTCAGCCTGATGACATGAAGGCGGGCGAGCAATTGCTGATCGTGCCGCAGCTGGTGCGCCACGGTTTTGAAATTGTCGACAAGCGTGCCAACAAGGAGGTCTACCTTGACGGCTCCTGGGCCGAGCTGTTTCAACAGCAAATCTCGGCTTGGCAAACCAAAACACCCACCCAGGAAGAAGTCGAAGACACGCTGGAGCAATACGCCGAACTGGCACAAAATCCGGTCGTGGTGCATTGAGCCACCCGATCGTTCATTGCAGCGCACCCTGAGTCCGGGATGATGGCCCCATGAGCGGCGCTGAGATCACCGCACTGCTGCTGCTGTGCACGGCAGTCAGTTTTACTCCTGGCCCCAACACCACGCTTTCCACCGCACTGGCGGCCAATTTTGGCCTGCGCCGTGCGCTGCGTTTTGTGCTGGCGGTCCCGGTCGGCTGGGGTTTGCTGCTGAGCCTGTGCGCCAGCGGTGTGGGTGCACTGGTGGTGAGCCTGCCGCCGCTGCGCCTGGGCGTCAAAGCGGCAGGTGTGGGTTACCTGATCTGGCTGGCCTGGAAGCTCTGGCAGGCGCACCAACTGTCTCAGGCCCAAGGCAGCCAACTCAACGTGACATTCTGGCAAGGTGTGATGCTGCAGTTTCTCAACATCAAGGCCTGGATGCTGTCGCTCACGGTGGTGGCCGGCTGGCTGGCCGGGCGCGACGACCTGTGGGCACGCTTTGCCGTGGTGCTGCCCTTGCTGCTGGCATTTGCCCTGGCCAGCAATCTGAGTTACGCGCTGGTGGGCACGCTGCTGCGCCAGTGGCTGGCCGACCCGCAACATGGTGGGCGACGCCTGCGCTGGTTCAACCGCTGCATGGCGATGGTGCTGGTCGCCACGGCGTTGTGGATGGCCACGGTTTAAGCCGAGCGCGCAGCAAGAGCCACGTCCGCCACACCCCACACCGGGTTTTGCTGCCAGTGCTGCAGCCACTGCGGAAAAGCCTGTGCCGGCAGGGGCCGCGCAATGGCATAACCCTGACCCAGCTCACAGCCCATTTCCAGCAACCTGCGGCCATGCGCTTCGGTCTCGACCCCTTCCGCGATCACCCGGCGATTGAACGCATCCGCCAGACCGATTACCCCCCGCAAAATGGCCAGGTCGTCCGGATCGTCGAGCATGTCGCGCACAAAGCTCTGGTCCATCTTGAGCACACTGACCCTCAGGTGCTTGAGGTAGCTCAGCGAGGAGTAACCCGTGCCAAAGTCGTCCAGCGCAAACAGAACACCCAGGCGGTGACAGTCATCAATCAGTCGCGAGAGCCCCGCCAGGTCACTGAGGGCGCTGGTCTCCAGAATCTCGACTTCGAGCTGCGCCGGCCGGATCTGCGGATGCGCCGCCAGCAAGGTCTGCAGGAACGCGACGAAATTGCCTTGCTGGAGTTGCCGTGCGCCCACGTTGACGCTGACATTGAAGCTCTCCGGCAGGACCAGGCCGTCGTTCTGCCAGTGCTCCATCTGGCTTAACGCAGTGTCCATCACCCACTCGCCCACCACCACCGCCAGCGCATGCTCCTCAATGACCGGCAAAAACAGGGCTGGGGCGAGCAAACCCCGATCCGGGTGTTGCCAGCGAATCAACGCTTCCACGCCAATCACGGCACCGGTGCGCATATTGACTTTGGGCTGGTAATAAAGCAAGAATTCCTGGGCGGCCAGTGCGTTGCGAATGCGTTCCAGGCTCTCAAAATGACCTCTTGTGCTGCGGTCATTTTCCGCATCGAAAAAGTAAAAGCGATTTTTGCCAGCGAGTTTGGCCAGGTACATCGCCTGGTCGGCCTGGCGCAGCAATTGGTCGGCCTCCACAGCTTCGACCTGCGGATAAAAGGTGACCCCCAGGCTGGCCGAAATTTGCAATGAGACATCGCCCAGTTGCACCTCCTCGCCGGCTGCGCTGAGCAGGCGATCGAGCAGCGGCACCGCCGCCTGACTGTCATCCAGATCGATCAACACAGCCACGAATTCGTCGCCCCCGATGCGCGCCAGGGTATCGCCCTCGCGCAGCGCCAGTTTCATCCGGGTGGCCACGTGGCGCAGCAAATGGTCGCCAAGATCGTGGCCATGGCGGTCGTTGATGTTTTTGAAACCGTCCAGATCGAGGTAAACCACCGCCAGCTGCTGGCAGCGCCGGATACTCTGCGCCATGGTCTGGTGCAACCGGTCGGCCAGCAACACCCGGTTGGGCAAGCCTGTGAGCACGTCGTAATGCGCGATGCGCTCGAGCTCCTTTTCATGCTCCTTGATGGGCGTGATGTCAGAAAACAGGGCCACATAGTTCTGCACCTGGCCCTGCGCATCAAAGACCGCCGAAATATTCAGCAGTTCCGCATACACCTCGCCATTCTCGCGCCGATTCCAGATCTCACCGTACCACTGGCCGTCGCGGTGCAAGGCTGCCCACATGGCTTGGTAAAAATCGGGCGTCTGATGACCCGAACTCAGGATGTTGGGCGTTTTCCCGAGCGCCTGCGCGCGAGAAAAGCCAGTGATGCGACTGAAAGATTCATTGACATCGATGATGGTGCCTGCAGCGTCGGTGATCAGGATGCCCTCGCGGGCATGGGTGAACACATTGGCCGTCAGCAGCAGCCTCTCCTGGGCCTTCTTGTGCTCGGTCACGTCCTCTGAAATGCCCAGCAGGTATTTCATTTGGCCGTCGCCACCCCGGATACCCACCTTGCGCGTGTGCAAAAACCGCACACCCTGGTGGGCTGTCTGGACCGCCTCGATCGGAGTGTCCTGCACGCCCGACTCGCCCTCCAGGACCGTCCGGTCCTTGCGCATGAAGTCCTCCGCCTGCACCGACGGGAAAAAGTCCAGATCGCTCTTGCCAATCAGGTCATCGCGACCAAAGCCCAGCATATTTTCACCGGCGCGGTTCAACAGCACAAAACGCAAGCTGCGCGCATCTTTGAGAAAAATCATCAATGGCGCGTTTTCCACAATGGCCTCGGTCAGCGTCTTGGCGTCCAGCAAGGCCTGTTCAGAGCGCTTGCGCTCGGTGATATCGCGAAGAAAGGCCACCACATGCCCCGCTTCAAGCGCATGGAGTTGGACACTGACTTCCACATCAAACACCCGGCCATCCTTGGCAAGGTGCCGGGTTTCAAAACGGTCCGAGCCCACGGCCAAAACCTTTTGAATGTGCGCAAGACTCAGCGCCTCGGACTCGCCGGCCTCGAACTGGCTGACATGCATGCCCAACAACTCGGGCACGGTATAGCCACTCATGCGCGCATAGGCCTGATTGACTTCAAGCAAGCGTCCTTGCAGGTTGGTCAACCAAAAACCATCCATGGCGGCTTCCAGGATGCTGCGGTGTTGGTGTTCGCTTTTGCGTAAGGCAGCCACGGCTTGCGCCACAGCATCCTGACTCGACAGCATCTTGCCAAGCAGCAGGGTCAAGAGCGGAAAAGCCAGCATGATCGGCAGCCCCAGGCTCTGCAGCGTCCGCCAGCCCAATGGGGCCGGCAAGGTGGCCATCAGCGACAATTCGGTGAGGTGCACCACAAGCCCAAGCAGCAGCAACTGGGGCAAGCGAATGGGCTGCTTGGCGCTGGACCAGCGTCGGTAAAAATACCAGCCCCAGACGGCTGCAGACACGATCACCAGCACGCCCATGATCACGCCCGCGCCGCCCAGAGGCAGCCGGTAAGCCAGGGCCAGCGCAGCCGCAACACCAGCCGCCAGGGGGCCAAAGAACAAGCCGCACAGGCTTAAGGTGACCGTGCGTGGATCAAAAATCAGGCCCGACCCCAAATCCATGGGCGCCACCATGTTGATCACCGTGGCGGTGCCGAACAGCAGGCCTTGCAAAATGGCCTGCCGCGTGGCCGATTCCTGGCTGCGCCTGATCAAACCCGAGGTCAACACCATGGCCACCAGAATGGCCATGTTGTAGGTGAGCTCAAGAGCGACAGACAGCACGATTAGACCTTGTCACAGTTTGTAATTGGCGTTCATTCTATGCCGGAAGCCCAAAAAAAAGGCACCCGAAGGTGCCTCTCATGCTGCCCGCAGGCAGTGCGTGATCACGCCTTTTGAGTCACTGCGGCGGCAGCGCTGAGGGCTTGCTCGGTCACGGCAGCCATGTTGCTTTCAGCCACGGCCAGGGCCTTTTTGGCCGAGCTTTGAGCAGAGTCAATGGCGGTCTGGCTGGAAGCCAAAGCACTCTTGAACACAGCGACAGCCGACTCGGTACCGACCGGTGCATTCCTGGCCACGTTTTCCACCACCTGGTTGAACGCTTTCTGTGCGTCAGCAGCCTTGCCTTCGAAGGCCTTGCTGAATTCAGCGCCGGTTTCAACTGTGATGCCGTACACGTGGCGGCTGTAAGCCACCGACTTTTCAGCCATGGGGGCGAGCAGACCGTTCTGCAGGGCCATGGCTTGCTGCAGGTCTTTGGCCGCCAGAGTGGCTTGGGCGTGGCTGAAAGATTCAGTCATCAAGGCCTTGGCGGCAGCCAGGTTCAACTCAACCAGCTTTTCCAGGCCAGCGAAAGATTTGGTGGCCAGTGCCTGGGTGGTGTCGAAAGCGGCTTGATTGGTGGCGGTGATTTGGTCAGCAGTGATAAACATGGTAGTTCCTTTTAAATGGGGTTGATTGCGTTGTAACGTCCGGATAAGCGGTTTATGTTGCAGTGCAGCATGAGTTGAATTATAGGGAAAACCCAGGGCTTTTCAAGTCTTTTTTGTTGCAGTGCAGCAAAAAAGTTAAGGGTATGACTCTAGGAGCCAGGGCGGCAGAGCGTCCTGCTGCGTGTCCCCCGCCCTGCGGGCTCCTCCTTTTACCTGCGCAGAACGCTCTGCCGCCCTAACTCCTAGCGCCACAGAATCAGCGCCGTCCCCCATTCAGCGCCAGCAGGTCGCGGGGGGCCATTACCCGAGCGCGGGTCGGTCCAACAGCGTATTGGCCGGCAAGCGGTCCACTTCCACCAGCAGTCTGGCCAGTGCATTCCCGGCGGCATCAACCAGGGCCTGGCCTTTTTCTGCCGTGGCATTGGCGGCATGGCCCACCGCCCCGGCGGGGTTGTAGTCCTGTGTTTG
Organism: Rhodoferax sp.; assembly: GCF_030653815.1. Lineage (GTDB taxonomy): Bacteria > Pseudomonadota > Gammaproteobacteria > Burkholderiales > Burkholderiaceae_C > Rhodoferax. The sequence continues at coordinate 137,712 of NZ_JAURYQ010000006.1, forward strand.
CCAGCCCAGCTTGGCACTTTTGCCGTTGCCCAGAATCTCAAAAGCGCCCGCGCGCGCCTGCGCCCTTGACTCAAAATGGCGCGCCTGCGCCATGTCCACGCGGGCCGGGTCCAGCGCCAGCATCATCGAGGTCTCGATGTCACCGCCGTGGATACCAAAGCGGTGTTCTTCAGCGCTGAATAAAGCATGGACATTCCGGCCCTGCGCGTCCGCGAGCGGCAAATTAAACCAGCTCACACTGTAGACCAGCATGTCCAGCCGCGCGCGCAGGTCGCGCGCGACCAGGTCCATCACACCGACATGGCCACCGTGGCTGTTGAACAGCACCAATTTGCGGATGCCGGCGGCGGCCACCGACTCGGCAATGTCGGTCCATAGTCGCAGGATGGTCTCATTTTTGAGGGTCAACGTGCCGGGAAAACGCGCGTGTTCCGGGCTCAGGCCAACCGCCTGCGTCGGCAAAAAAAGCACCGGCACATCGGCCGGCAGCTGGTCCAGCGATGCCGTGATGATGCCGTCGACCAGCACCGTGTCCACGCTCAGCGGCAGGTGCGGGCCATGCTGCTCGGTCGCTGCCACGGGCAACACCGCGATGGTGCGCGCGGCCAGGCCACTGGCGCGCAGACGCTCAAAATCAAGCGTGGTCCAGTCAGCCCAAAAGCGTGAAGAGGTGGTCATGGTGGGTTTGCAGCGTGAGAAAAATTGCGGCTCAAGCCTTTTTCATGAACTCGGCCTTGAGCATGAACGCGCCCTGCTCGGTCTTGCAGTCGACCTCATGGTCCCCGGCGCCTTCAGGCAAGCGGATGCCTTTGATCTTGGTGCCCTTTTTCAGCACGATCGAGGACCCCTTGACCTTCAGGTCCTTGATCAAGATCACCGTGTCGCCATCGGTCAGCGGGTTGCCATTGACGTCCTTGACCGGACCACCGGCTTCCTCGCCTTCCGCGACAACCGCCGCCTGGGGCCACTCAAAACCGCAATCCGGACAGACACAGTTGTCACCGTCCGGGTAGGTGTTCTCGAGGGTGCATTGGGGGCAGGCAGGCAAGTTCAACATGGTGGTTGGGAGCAAAGAGCCGAATTGTAGAGCCCGCTATCATCCGCGCATGACCAAAAAACATTCACGCCACATCACAGGAGACAGCTTTTTTGCCTGGGATGGCGACGTGCTGGTGGTCAATATCCTGGGCAAACCCAGTGCCAGCAAGGATGCCATTGGCAAACCCAAGGGCACCCAACTCAAGGTCAGCGTCACCGCCAAGCCCCAGAACGGCAAGGCCACCGACCACATGCTGCGTTTTCTGGCGCCGCTCTTTGGGGTGAATCTGGCTGCCATCGAGGTGGTGTTTGGCCAGGAAAACGTCAACAAGCAATTGCGCATCAAAGCCCCGACAAAACTGCCCGCTGTATTTAACGAGCCCACAGAACAGGCGTCGCTTTTTGGCGCTGATGCTGCTGTCCACTAAAAAGCTCAGCTTAGTCCGCGGAACTTCAAGACTCCTTCAGCCTCTCACTGCACCATGACCCTTCTGAAACATCTGACGCGCCCTTTTTCTGCGCTGTTTTTCCTGGCAAGCCTCGCGCTACCGACCGCCGCCATGGCACAGAACAGCCCCAAGAACACCTTCACCACCGAGCAGGTTCAGGCTGAACTGATGGCGCACGCGCCCGATGGCGTGGATCCCGGTAAAACGGTCTGGGTCGGGCTGCAACTACAGCACCAGCCGGATTGGCACACCTACTGGAAGAATTCTGGCGACTCCGGCCTGGCCACCAGCCTGAGCTGGACCCTGCCCGCCGGCGTGCTGGCGGGCGACATCGCCTGGCCGCTGCCTGTGAAGATTCCGATCGGCAATCTGGCCAACTATGGTTACAAAGATACTGTGCTGCTGCCGGTACCTCTGACCATCACGCCAGACTTCAAGCCGTCCGTATTGAACCCCGAACTGGAGATCAAGTTGCAAGCCAGCTGGTTGGTGTGCAAGCTCGAATGTGTCCCGCAAGACGGTGACTTCGTGCTGCGCATCCCCGTCAAGGGCTCCACCGCCATCCATGGCGCCGCTTTCGATGCCGCCTTCAAGGCGCAACCCGAGGCGCTGCCGCAAGCGGGTAGCGTGGCCATTGAGAACCGCACGCTCAAGGTGTCGGTGATTGGCCTGCCCGCCAGCCTGCAGGGCCAAACGCTGGAGTTTTTCCCGGAAACCCCGGAAATCATCGAGACCGCAGCCAAATGGAAGCAAAGCTGGCAGGGGGCCGTGTGGACGGCTGCCGTGCCGATGGCCAAGCACCGCAGCAGCGACCCGACCGTGATGCCGCTGGTGCTGGTCGCGCAGTTGGGCAAGGAGCAGGTGGGCTTTGTCACCCAAGCCAAGGTCACAGGCACTTGGCCCGCCCAGGCAGCACCGTCTGAGGTGGCCGCAACCACACCGGGGCCTCCGTTGGCACCCCCCTCCAACCTGCCCTCCTCGCTCTGGCTGGCGCTGCTGGGCGCCCTACTGGGTGGCATGATCCTGAATCTGATGCCCTGCGTGTTCCCGGTGCTGGCCATCAAGGTAGTTGGTTTTGCCCGACACAGCACAAACCAGCGCCGACAACGCGTCGGCGGCCTGGCCTACAGCGCCGGCGTGGTGCTGTCCTTTGTCGCGCTGGGGGCGCTGATGCTGGCCTTGCGTGGCGCCGGCGAGCAGTTGGGTTGGGGGTTTCAGTTGCAGTCGCCCGGCGTGGTGGCGGCGCTGGCCGTGCTGTTCACCGTGATCGGCCTCAATCTGGCCGGTCTGTTTGAGTTTGGCCAGTTCGTGCCTTCCAGCGTGGCCGCGCTGGAAGCCAAAAACCCGTCAGTGGATGCATTTTTGTCGGGCATCCTGGCCGTGGTGATTGCTTCACCCTGCACCGCGCCCTTCATGGGTGCGTCGCTGGGCTTGGCGTTGGCGCTGCCCGCCACGCAAGCCCTGGCCATCTTTGCCACCCTCGGGCTGGGCATGGCGCTGCCCTACCTGGCAGCCAGTTGGTCGCCGGCCTTGGCCCGCCTGTTGCCGCGTCCGGGCGCCTGGATGGCCACTTTCCGCCACGCCATGGCATTCCCGATGTTTGCCACCGTGGTCTGGCTGCTCTGGGTGCTGGGCCAGCAAAGCGGCATCAACGGCGCCGCCAGCCTGCTGGCACTGTTGCTGAGCCTGGCTTGGGTCATCTGGGCGCTGGGTTTGCGGGGCCGCAGTCGCCTGGTGCTGGCAACACTTTCGATGGCGGCGCTCGCTTTTTTAGCGGGTTCCATCGGCCAAAACATCATCACACCCTTGGAAAGCAACAGCACCACAACCAGCACGGCGCTGTGGCAACCCTGGGCGCCGGGCAAGGTGGATCAGGCACTGGCCAGTGGTACCCCCGTGTTTGTCGACTTCACCGCGGCCTGGTGCGTGACCTGCCAGTACAACAAGACCACCACACTGGCCAGCGCCGAACTGCTGGCCGACTTTGCCGCCAGAAATGTGACGCTGCTGCGGGCCGACTGGACGCGCCGAGACCCCACCATCACCGCCGCGCTGGCGCAGTTGGGGCGCAACGGTGTGCCGGTGTATGTGCTGTACCAAAACGGCCGTGCGCCGGTGGTGCTGTCAGAAATCCTGTCAGTGGCGGAAGTGCGCAGCGCACTGGCCCGGCTTTAGTCTGACCCGCAAGCTTTTATCACCCCGGCGCCTGAGGGTCGCGGCGCAATGCGACAATCCCGTCATGAATTCCACGCCCACTTCCTCTTCTTTCGCACCCCTCCAGAACGACACCTTTCTGCGCGCCTGTTTGCGCCAGGCCACTGACTACACGCCGATCTGGATGATGCGCCAGGCCGGACGTTTTTTGCCCGAATACCGCGCCACCCGGGCCAAGGCAGGCAGTTTCATGGGCTTGGCCACCAACACCGACTTTGCCACCGAAGTCACGCTGCAGCCGCTGGAACGCTTCCCGCTCGATGCCGCCATCCTGTTCAGTGACATCCTGACCGTGCCCGATGCCATGGGCCTGGGGCTGTCATTTGCGCTGGGCGAAGGCCCCAAATTTGCGTCGCCCGTGCGTGACGAAGCCGCTGTGGCCAAGCTGCAGGTACCTGACATGGACAAGCTGCGTTATGTGTTTGATGCCGTGACCTCGATCCGCAAGGCGCTCAACGGCCGCGTGCCGCTGATCGGTTTCAGCGGCAGCCCCTGGACACTGGCTTGCTACATGGTCGAAGGTGCGGGTTCTGACGACTACCGCCTGGTCAAGACCATGATGTACAGCCGCCCGGACCTGATGCACAAGATGCTGCAGATCAACGCCGACGCGGTGGCGCTTTACCTCAACACCCAGATCGAAGCCGGTGCCCAGGCGGTGATGATTTTTGACAGCTGGGGCGGTGTTCTGGCCGACGGTGCGTTTCAGGAATTCAGCCTGGCCTACACCCGCCGGGTGCTGTCGCAATTGCACCAAGAATACAAGGGCGCACGTATTCCCAGCATTGTCTTCACCAAGGGCGGCGGCTTGTGGCTGGACGAAATGGCGCAACTGGACTGCAATGTGCTGGGTGTCGACTGGACCGTGAACCTGGCCAAGGCTCGCGCGCAGGTTGGCGCCAGCAAGGCCTTGCAAGGCAACTTGGACCCTAACGTGCTGTTTGCACAGCCAGCGCAAATCGAGGCTGAAGTACTCAAGGTGCTCCAGGCTTTTGGCACCCCGCACCGTGGTGAGGGCGCCGGCCCCACCCACATTTTCAATTTGGGCCATGGCATCAGCCAGCACACCGAGCCTGCGCATGTGGCCGCCCTGGTGCAGGCAGTCCACCAGCATTCACGCCAAATGCGGCTTGCCAGCTGACGAACCTGGTGAACCTGGCGCACCGGAGGAAAACTTGCCCGGACCCGTCTGCTAGCACTTTTTTGCCTGCTTTACCAGTCCTGAACGACAAAATAATTTGTCACTTATGCACAAAAATAGGCATAAGCCAGAGTCTGTACTTTTCCTTCTGCTGGCTGACTCCAAAAGCCATGCAAGTTGCAAGCCATTGATTTATATAGGTTTAAAAATTTGCCTTTTTTCTAAGCAAGCTAACCGAAGCCTTGATTTGCAAGGCCTGGGGACCGTTGCAGAGCCCTTATCAACAAAGTTATCCACAGAAAATCTGGATGACTTATAAAAGCTCTCAAAATCAAGCACTTAACGCTTTTTCCGCAAGTTCACTTGAACAAAATGCCACCTCCCTCCGCCCCTGGCGCCTGCTTGACTCAGGTGCTCGTTCACACGCCGGCGCACAGCCAGATGACGGGCGCGCTGAGTTATTGGAGCCCGGCGCCCCTACCCCCGGGCACCCTGGTGCGGGTGCCGCTGGGACAACGCGAACTGCTGGGCGTGGTCTGGCCCGGTGAGTCGGCCACCCCACCCGACACCGCGCTGGACCCAGCCAAACTGCGCCCGATCACGGCGGCCCTGGAGGCCCTGCCCCCCCTGAGCCCCCATTGGCGGGCCCTGATCAGCTTCGCCGCCGGCTACTACCAGCGCACGGCCGGCGAAGTGGCCTTGGCGGCCTTGCCGCCGCAACTGCGCGACATGAGCAGCGTCCAGCTCGGACGCCGACTGAAAAAACTGGCCAAGGCGGCCAGCGCATCCGTCAAACCAGAAACCAGGCCAACTCAGGCGTCCGACACGGCGCCGGCGCCCGAGGCAACCGGTGCCAGTCAGAGCGTCCGGTTGACGCCAGAGCAGCAGCAGGCCATCGACCAGTTTCACCAGCAGGCGGGCCCCTTCCTGCTGTTTGGCGCTACTGGCAGCGGCAAAACCGAAGTTTTCATGCACTGCACCGCTGCGCTGCTGGCCGCCTCAAGCGAGGCACAAGCGCTGGTCATGGTGCCCGAGATCAATCTGACACCGCAACTTGAAGCACGCTTCAAGGCTCGCTTTTGTGCCATCTATGGCGACGACGCTGTGGTTTCGATGCACAGCGGCATGACACCGGCACAACGCCTGAACAGCTGGCTGGCCGCCCACAGTGGCGCTGCCCGCGTGGTGCTGGGCACCCGCATGGCGGTGTTTGCGTCGATGCCGCAGTTGCGCTTGATCGTGGTCGACGAAGAACATGACCCCAGCTACAAAAGCGGTGAGGGTGCGCGCTACTCGGCGCGTGATCTGGCCATTTACCGGGGCCGCCTGGAGGGCGCCAAGGTGATGCTGGGTTCCGCCACGCCCTCGCTGGAAAGCTGGTACCACAGCCGCCCCGCCGCCGAGGGCGGGCGCTACCTGCGGCTGGAGATGCCAAGCCGCATTGGCAGCGGCCAGTTGCCGCTGGTACGCCGGGTCGACATGAACCATCAGCCGAAGTCCTGCATCATCTCCCCCCCCCTGTTGGCCGCCATGGCTCAGCGCATCGCCCGGGGTGAGCAAAGCATGGTGTTTTTGAATCGGCGCGGCTACGCTCCGGTGCTGCAATGCAGCGACTGCGACTGGAAAAGTGAATGCCCGCATTGCAGCGCCTACCGGGTCTTTCACAAGATTGACCGCACCTTGCGCTGCCACCACTGCGGTTTGAGCGAGCGCGTGCCGCGTGCCTGCCCGGCCTGCGGCAACCCCGACATCGTGCCGCTGGGGCGCGGCACCGAACGACTGGAGGAGCACCTGGCCGAATTGCTGGCAGACCTGCGTCGCCCGGACGGCGAGCCGGTGCGCATCATGCGCATCGATGCCGACACCACGCGACTCAAGGGCACGCTCGAATCCCAGCTGGCGCAGGTGCACACGGGCGAGGTCGATGTGTTGGTGGGCACCCAGATGATTGCCAAGGGGCACGACTTTCGCCGCATCACGCTGGTGGCCGCCGTGAACCCGGACAATGCCCTGTTTTCCAGCGATTTTCGGGCGCCCGAGCGACTCTTCAGCCTGTTGATGCAAGCCGCCGGGCGGGCCGGGCGTGATGAAACGGTGGCCACCCAAAGCGAAATGTGGCTGCAGACTTGTCAGCCCACGCACCCCTTGTACGAGGCGCTGAAGAAACACGACTACCCCGCGTTTGCCGCCTCACAACTCAAAGAGCGGCAACAAGCCGCCATGCCGCCGTTCAGCTTCCAGGCGCTGGTCCGTGCCGAAGCACGCAGCCAGGAAGCCGCACAAGGATTCCTCAACCTGGCCAGCCAGACCGCAGCCAGCCAAAGCGATACGGCGGCCCTGCTGGCCCACCTCATGCTCTACCCGGCGGTGCCGATGAGCATGGCGCGCATTGCCAACATCGAGCGTGCGCAAATGCTGGTGGAAAGCCCGTCGCGCACGGTACTCCAGCGCTTCTTGAGTGCCTGGCAAGGCGTGCTGCACAGCACCCGGTCAGATCCCAGCTGCAAAGGCGTGATCCGCTGGGCGATTGACGTGGATCCGCTCAACATCTGAGCGGGTAATTCCTCCGGACAAGTTCAGCCGGCCTTGGTCGCCACGATGACCTGGAAGTTGCCAAAGAACGCCGTGTGGCGCTCGCAACGGACACCGGGCATGGCCTGCAGTTGCAGCACCGGGTCATGACTGTCCCACAGCGCCAGACCGTAGGGCTCGAAGACCTTGAAATAAGTCCAGCTCAAGGTACGCAGCAACCAGGGGCGGGGACGGTGGAACTCGCCCAGATACAACTTGCCGCCCGGGGCCAACACCCGCATGGCTTCGTTCAAGGCCTCAATTTTCAGATCATGCGGCAACTCGTGCAGCAGAAAAAACATCACGTTGGCCTGCACCGAGGCGTCGGGCTGTTGCATGGCGACCGCATTGTCCCGCAGGTACACCGTGCGATCGGCGTAAGCCCCGAGCTTGGTTCGTGCATGGTCGAGTTCATTCTGGATGATGTCGGCAATCAGCACCTTGCAGGCACCCGACTTGACGGCGGCATCGACCACACGGGGAATCACATTACCGAAGGCGCACGAGGTGATCAGGATATCTTTGTTCTTCAAATCATCCTGACGCAATCCATGGGTAATGATGGAGACCAGGCGGCTGTACTGAAATAACAAAATAGCCGAAATGATGGGCTGCCAGTCCACCAGACGAATCAGCCGCATGTTGGAATAGATGGGGTACACATGGGCGGCATCATGTGTCAGCTGCCCCATGGCACCACGCACGAGCAATGCGCCGCGGGTCAGGGTGAAGAAAAACAGGGCGGTGCTGGCGAGCACCACCACCACGGTAAAGACGGTATAAGAAAACCAGGCAGACATCGCGTTCTTTCAAATGACGGGTAAGGGAGTCAAAAAAATGACCAAGGCCGATTACACGCCCCTGGGAAAACCCTGTATTGATGCAGATCAAAATGCCAACAGGCGTTGGCGAAAGCGCGATGACAGCGCCCTTAGACCATCAGGGCCACGGCCAGCGAAAAGGTCAGAAAAGCGGCGGCGGTTGACACCAGAATGATGCGTGCAATGCGCCCGTTGTCGGCACCAAAGCGCTCGGCCAGCAGCGAGACATTACTGGCGCTTGGCAAGGCCGCAGTGAGCACAATGACCGTCAAGGCAAAACGCGATAACGGCAAGCCCTGACTGATCAGACCGGCGCCCACCAGCAGCACCAGCAGTGGATGTACAAACAGCTTGAAGAGTGCCACCGGCAAATAGTCACGCAGCAGTGGCGCCGTGGCATGACCCGCTTTGGCGAGCATTTGGGCACGCGCCAGCACCGCACCGATGGTAAAAAGCGCCACCGGCGAGGCCGCGTCGGCCAACAAGCCTATGGTCTGCGCCACCGGCGCGGGCGGCTCCCAACCGACCACCGACACCAACGCGCCCAACAAAATGGCCCATGGCATCGGGTTGGCCAGCACGCCCTTGAGTGCTTTTTTGAATGCCTTGGCAGCACCATGTTGGTCAGCCCCGTCCAGGCGTGACAGCGCAATACAAAGCGACGTGATCACGATCATGTCAATCATCATGGTCAGGATCACCGGCCCAGCCGACTGCGCCCCCAGCAAAGCCACCAACAGCGGCACCCCCATGAAGCCGGAATTGGGAAACGCACCTACCAGGGCGCCAAAGGACGCATCATTCCAACCAATGCGTGCATTCAAGCTCACTGCCACGATAAATCCCACCGTGATCAAGGCACAGATCAGCCAGGTGACAAAAACGCCGACATCAAGCAGTTGTCCTATGGGCGTGTCGGCGCCGAACCGGTACAACATGCACGGCAGGGCAAAAAACAGCACAAAGCCGTTCAAGCCGGGAATGGCCTCCAGGGGCAGCATGCGCCTGCGCGCGGCCAGATAGCCGCACAGCACCAGTGCAAAAAAAGGAAAGGTAATGACAACGATTTGCAGCACGGCGGCAGACTCAGCTTGGGTCAAAGGCAGCCAGCCCCCGGCCCGTCGTGCTGCAGTCCGCCAGCATGCCATCAACAAACACGTGGAGTTCGCCAGCCCGCATGGTGATCCAACTTTCATCGGTGGTCAGGGGTTCGGTCACGACGATCACCTGCCGGTCCTGCGGACTGTTGAGTTCGGCCAGGTTGACGCTGACATCCTCGTCTTTCAGGTGCACTTGGTGAAACGGGTGCTCACGCATCACGTAATGCAGTCGGGTGGTGGCATGCGCCCACAATGCCAAGCCGTTGCTGAGCAAAAAATTGAAGGTGCCGTGCCGGGCAATCGCCGGAACCAATTCGCGCAAGGTACAGCTCAGCTCTGCTACCGATGGCACGTCGGCGTGGGATTTGGCCAGCTCCTGCATCAACCAGCAAAAGGCCAGTTCGCTGTCTGTCGTGCCCACCGGCTGAAAGCTGCCGTGCAGCTTGGGCGCGTAATCTTTCAGGTCGCCATTGTGGGCAAAGACCCAGTTGCGGCCCCACAACTCGCGCACAAACGGGTGGCAATTTTCCAGCGCCACCTGGCCCACGGTGGCTTTGCGCACATGCGCCACCACGTTATGACTTTTAATGGGATAACTTTTGAGCATCTGGGCGATGGGCGAGGTGGCGGCACTGGCCTTGTCAACAAAATGGCGCACGCCCTTGCCTGGGGTGGCGCAGTCACTCTCGAAAAAAGCAATACCCCAGCCGTCTGCATGGTGGTCGGTGCAACCGCCACGCTGCGAAAATCCAGTAAAGCTCAGCGTCAGGCTGGCCGGCAGGTAGCTGTTCATTCCCAGAAGTTGACACATAAATCCGTGGCCTTGACAAAAGACATAACCGGAAATGAAACCAAAAGCGCTATTATTCAGCGTAAAAAAATAATGTACGGCGCTCCTGTCGGACAAGCGCAAGTCGCGACCGCCCTTGTTGTCAGATATCTCCGTGCTTGATTATGACGAATACGAACGCCCCATCTTGCCGCATCCGAAAATTTTGATACGCCCATGAGCCCAACACACATCAAAAAAACTGTCACAAAAGAAAGTGTGCTTGCGGCCACCAAATGGGGCCTGGTCCTTTTGTCCGGTGCCATCGTCGCAGCCCAGGCGATGACACTGGGAGAACTGCAGGGTGAGGCCCTGATCGGGCGTGCGCTGGACGTGAGCATACCCGTCCAATCCAGTGCAGGAGATGCCTTGTCTGAAGGCTGCGTCCGCGCTGACGTCTACTACGGCGAAGCTCAACAGGGAACGCCGCGCATCACGCTTCAAGAGAGCCGGCTGCGGGTGCAACTTGCCGAACCTGTCAATGAACCGGTTGTGAGGGTCCAGCTGCGCACTTTTTGTGGTGCCAGCCAGATGCGCAACTATGTCCTGCTGGCTGATCTGCCGCCGGATTTCAGTGCCAACGTGGCAACCAACACACCCCCCGTCGCAACCCCGGCCGCGTCCGAGACATCCAGCGCCAACCGCGCCCCGGCGGCGGTCGTGTTGCCCCAGGCGGCACCCGCCCAGGCCGCCAAACCCGTTAGATCGGCAGCCCGAAAGCCGGCTTCGTCCGTTGGCAAAAGCAAAAAAATAGCTCAGAAGCCCAAACCCACTGCCACCAAGCGCCCGCGCGATCCCAAGCCCGCAGTCGTGCAGCAAGCCAAATCGGTGCTCAAGCTGGATCCTCTGGAAATCCTGTCGGACCGGATGGACAACCTGGAACTCAACATGCCCTTTGTGCCAGCCGAGGACGCCCTGTTGCAAAGTCGACAGATTGCAGCGCTGCAGGAAGAGGTGAAGTCCATGCGCGAGCTCGCGGTCAAGAATGACAGCGCCCTGTTGGCGCTACGCAGCCAACTTGAACAAGCCCAATCCCGGCAAATGTTCAGCACCCTCCTTTATGCCCTGATCGCCGTGTTGCTCGCCGTCGTGGCGGGTCTGGCGTGGCTTTGGCACAGCCAGAAAAAGTTGACTGTTGCCGCGCAATCATGGTGGCAACACGCCTCGGACGAAGACCTGACGGCTTTTTTACAGCCCGAAGCGGCACCGCCGGCGTCCAAACCTGTTGCAAGCGTGGCAAAGCCACTCGTGATCACCCAGCCTGAACCCCTTCCGGCTCCGGCGACCGCGCCAATCGCCATCAACCCGGAGTCGGTTCAGGACCTTCGCCAGCAGGCAGAATTTTTTATTTCGCTGGGGCAGGATCACCGGGCCGTCCATATCCTGAACCAGCATGTTGCCGCCTCCGAGCTCCCCAATCCCCTGGTCTGCATGGACCTGCTGGGCCTGTACCAGCACGCCAATCAGGTTCCCGAATTCAATCAGCTGCGCGAGATCTGCGAGCAGCATTTCAATGTGCACTTGCCTGATTTGACCGATGACCTGCAGGACGGTCAGGACCTGGCTTCTTATCCTGACGTCCTGGCCACCCTGACGCGCCTGTGGCCTGGTGAACAGGCACAGCTTTTCATGGACCGCTGCATTTTTCGCAAAGCCGCGACCCAAGCCCTCTTCGACCTTGCGGCCTTCCGTGATCTGCTGAGCCTGCACGCGCTGGCAGAAGAGCTGGCCTTGCCCGTCACGCCACGCTGACCAAGGGGCTGAATCAACCCATTGACGCCGTTGAACCTTCCTGCTGGCACTCACTCATAGAGAGTGCTAACATTGCGAAATTGAGCAACAAGGAGTTCTGGCATGTCTACTTACACTGACGTTACTGGCAACCCCCTGACCCTGGCAAATCCCTGGTCGGTGGTACCGGCGCTGGGCCATCTGGATGCCTACATTGCGGCCGTCAACCGCATGCCCATGCTGACCCTGGAAGAAGAACAAAGCTACGCCCGCAAACTGCGCCAGGACAGCGATGTGGAGGCGGCAGGGCGGTTGGTGTTGTCCCACCTGCGGCTGGTGGTGTCGATTGCGCGCCAGTATCTGGGCTACGGCCTGCCGCATGGTGACCTGATCCAGGAAGGCAACGTGGGCCTCATGAAGGCTGTCAAACGCTTTGATCCGGACCAGGGCGTGCGCCTGGTGAGCTACGCCCTGCACTGGATCAAGGCCGAAATCCACGAGTACATCCTGAAAAACTGGCGCATGGTCAAGGTCGCCACCACCAAGGCCCAGCGCAAGCTGTTTTTCAACCTGCGCTCCATGAAGCAGCGTTACCAGAGTGATGACGCGGCGGCTGACCTCGACACGCACCGCAACACACTCAACGAAAGCCAGATCGATGCGATGGCCGCTGAACTCCATGTCAAGCGCGAGGAAGTGATTGAGATGGAAGCGCGCCTGGCGGGCGGCGATGTACTGCTGGACCCGAGTCCGTCAGATGATGGCGAAGATGCCTTTGGCCCGATTGCCTACCTGACCGATTCGGCACACGAACCCACGGCCATGCTGGAAGCGCATCACCGCGATCTACTGGCCAGTGACGGCATTGCGATGGCGCTGGACACACTGGACGAGCGCAGCCGACATATCGTGGAAGAACGCTGGCTGAAGGTGAATGACGACAGTAGCGGCGGCATGACACTGCATGATCTGGCGGCGGTGCATGGTGTCAGCGCCGAGCGTATTCGCCAGATCGAGGTCGCCGCCATGAAAAAAATGAAAAAAGTGCTGGTTGAATTTGCCTGAATCTCTGGCCCACGCCAGCAGGCGCCAGGCGCTGCGCCACAATACCCCTGACAGCCCCGGCTTCAGGGGTGTTTTTTACAGGAGTCATCATGCCTCGCCCATGGATCAAACTAAGCCTCATCTCGATCACCGTCGGCGTCCTGCCCCTGTGCGCGGCCGCCCAGGCGCCGTCGAAAGTAACACCCTGGCCTGCCAAGACCTTGCGCATCATCGTCGGCTTTCCTGGCGGGTCGTCGCCGGACCTGACAGCGCGCACACTGGCCGAGCCTTTATCCAAAGCGCTGGGCCAACCGGTGATTGTGGAAAACAAGGTGGGAGCCGGTGGCAACATTGCCGCCGATTACGTGGCCAAGGCCACGGACAACCACACCTTGGGCCTGATGATCAACGGCAATCTCACCACGGCCAAACTGCTCAACCCCAAGTTGCCCTACGACCCGCTCAAGGACTTGCTGCCCGTGAGTCTGGTGGGTGTCTCGCCACTGGTGTTGATGGCGCCGAAAACCGCACCGGGTGCTGACGCCCCTGCGTTTCTGGCAGCGGCCAGACAAGCCGGTAACCGCTGGAGCTATGGCTCGCCCGGTGTCGGCACGATCGGGCACGTTGGCATGGAGTTGCTCCAGAGTAAAACCGGCACCCAAGCCGTTCACGTCCCCTACCCTGGCTATGCCCAGGTGGCCACGGCCATGATCGGCGGGCAATTGCAGTTGTCCATGTTGCCACCCGCTCTGGCCCTGGCTCAGGTCAAGGGCGACAAGTTACGCGCCATTGGCGTGACGTCCAGTGGCCGCAGCGCCTTGGCACCTGAATTGCCCAGCATGGCTGAAGTGGGGGTGGCCAACTTCAATCTGGAAATCTGGAACGCCGTGGCAGCCCCCAAGTCCATGCCACCGGCTCTGGTGGCCAAACTGGCTAGCCTCGTCAGCGACATTGCGCGTTCCCCGGAAGTCCGGCAAAAACTGTTTTCCCAAGGGTGGCAAGTGGTGGGCTCCTCGCCCGAAGGACTGGCCAAGCGCATCCAGTCGGACACCTTGCTCTATGGCGACATCATCAAAAAACTGGGGGTGAGCAACCAGTAGCCAGCCAGCCCGGCGTAGCCGGGCAACGCGACGACTACTCTTGCGCCGCTGCGCGAATCGTGTCACGCCCGTGACGGTCCTTGGCGCGACCCAGGTCGGTGTCCAGCGCGCTGGCCAACTTGTCCACGGCACTGATGAAAGCGCCCGCCATCTTGTCGGCTTCGGCCGTCACGGTAACCGGCTGACGCCCGGCCAAGCGAGCCTCAAGACGACACCGCTTGTCGTTGACGCCAGATTTTGCACCGTCAATGTCGGTCAAAAAAACTTCCAGACGGGTAACGTAGTCCTTGAAACGGGCCAGGCGACCGGTCGCTTCGTCGCGCACCCATTGCGCCAAACCTTCTCCACCTTGAATGTGATCGTCTGTATTGACCTGAATCTGCATATTTTTTCTCCTGTTTTGACTTCAGTAAGTGCCCGTGACGAGCAATGAACGGTTCTGACTGTACCCCAGGCCCGCCAGCCGGCACATGACAATGCGCAGGGTTCACTCACAAGGCGCAAGGCATCACGCGGATGCCCCCGGCCTCAGGGTGCAGACACCAGCAGTTGCCTGATGTCAGCCGCCGTCAACTCGGGCTTGGTGCCGTAGCGGGTAAACAAGCGCAGCTTGCCGCGGGTGTCGTAGACGTAGCTGCCCGCGGTGTGGTCCATGGTGTAGCTGGTGGGGGTCGGGCCGTCCACTTTTTTGTAATAGACCTTGTAATCCTTGGCCAGCAAGGTCAGCTGTTCGGGCGTGGGCACCAAGGCCAAAAATGTCGGGTCGAAAGCGGCCATGTACTCCTTGAGCATGTCCGGCTTGTCGCGCTCCGGGTCGACACTGACAAACAAGCCCTGGACGCGCTCACCGTCCTTGCCCAGCAACTGCTTGATCCGGGCCATCTCCAGCATGGAGGTGGGGCAGACGTCCGGGCACTGGGTGTAGCCGAAGAACATCATGACAATTTTCCCCTGGAAATCCTGCAGCGTGCGCACCTGCCCATTGTGGTCGGTCAGGGAAAAGCCTTTGGCGTAATCGGCACCGGTGATGTCAATGGCCGTGAACTGGGGGGCATTGGGCGAGCAGGCGGAAAAAAGACTTGCCGCGCCCAGCAGCATGGCGCCGGCCGTGATTGATTTGATCGCGTTTCGTTTGTTCATGCGGTCGATGATAAACCGGGCCAGACCATCGCCTTGGCCGTTAGACGTAATGATCAATCAGCAGCGCAGCGAACAACAGGCTCAGGTGGATGAGCGAGAAACGAAAGGTCTTGCGCGCCAGCAGGTCAGAATAATCACGCCATAACCACCAAGCATGCAGGATGAACCCGGCGTTCAACAGCACCGCGACCACCAGGTACAGCCAGGAACTCATGCCGTAGATAAAGGGCAGCAAACACGCCGCCAGCAGGATAAAGGTGTAGAGCAACACCATCAACTGGGTGAACGCGTTGCCATGGGTCACGGGCAGCATCGGCAGGCCGGACTTGCGGTAGTCCTCCACACGGTACAGGGCCAGTGCCCAGAAATGCGGCGGCGTCCACAAAAAAATGATCAGAAACAGAATGATGGCCTCGGGCCCGACATTGCCCGCCATGGCGGCCCAGCCCAATACCGGCGGCATGGCCCCGGAGGCGCCACCAATCACAATGTTTTGGGGCGTCAACGGCTTCAAAATGACGGTGTAGATCACCGCGTAGCCAATGAAGGTGGCGAACGTCAACCACATCGTCAGCGGATTCACCGCAAAGTAGAGCAGCGCAGAACCCAGCGCACACAGGGTGGCTGAAAACAGCAGGGTTTGCCGGTCGCCAAGTTCGCCCTTGGCCGTGGGCCGCCAGGCGGTGCGCTTCATCTTGGCATCAATGCTTTTTTCGATGATGCAGTTGAAGGCCGCCGCCGCTCCCGCGACCAGCCAGATGCCCAGACAGGCAACGGCGGCCACCCCCACCTCGCGCCAGGACGGCACGCCGGGCACCGCCAGCACCATGCCGATCAAGGCACAAAAGACAATCAGCTGGATGACGCGCGGCTTGGTCAGCGCGTAATACTGGGCAAAGGCCGACAGGGCGACCGGCGACGCCAGGGTAGTCACGGCAGACGTCCCGCTTGCTGGGGAGCTGAGGACGCCGAACCGGCCAGGGTCCAGGTCAGCGTCAGCACCAGCGCGGCGGCGCCGCCGGTGTGCAACAGCGCAGCCAGGAGCGGCCAGTCCAGCACCACATTGCTCAGCCCAGTGGCCAGTTGCAAGCCCACCAGCGCTGCCAACGCGCGACTTGGGTTGCGCCACGCGTCGCTGCGATTGAGTTGCCAGGCCAGCAACGCGAGCACGACCAGTACCAGGTAGGCCATCAATCGATGCACGTAGTGGATGGCGGTCAGAGCTGAGAAATCGAGGGGTTCGCCAGTACCGGTCACACCCAAATGGCGCCACAACTCGAAGCCCTGGCTGAAATTCATCTCGGGCCACCAGCGGCCCTGACACTGCGGAAAGTCGCTGCAGGCCAGTACCGCATAGTTGGTGCTGACCCAGCCTCCGAGCAAAATTTGTACCCACAGCAAGGCAAGCCCGAGAACGAGCCAGCGGCGAAGGCCAGCCGGCAGCACCCGACTTGGCGGCGTCGGGTTGCCGCGCACCACCTGCAGCGCCAGCAAGGCCAGCAGCACCAGGGCACCCGCCAGGTGCAAGGTGACAATGGCGGGAAACAACTTCATGGTGACCGTCAGGGCGCCAAACGCCCCCTGCAAGCAGACCCAGAACAGGGTGAACGTGGCCCACCAGGGCGACAGCGCCCCTGGGGACGGCTTCCCCCCGGCGCGCGCGCTGATGCGCCATTGCAACCAACTGGTGAGTGTCATGGCCACGATCAGCGCGCCGACCCCAGTGGCCAGGTAACGGTGCAGCATCTCGATCCAGGCCTTGGCCTGCGTCACCGGACCGGTGGGCATGGCAGCCTGCTCCGCGGCAATGGCGTGCTGGGCGCCCAGTGGCGAGGTGCTGCCGTAACAACCCGGCCAATCCGGGCAACCCAGGCCCGAATCGGTAAGCCGGGTGAAAGCACCAAACAGAATCAGATCGAAGGTCAAGAAAAGCGTGAACAGGCGCAGTGCCTGGGCGCGCTGCAAGGGCGCATGGTGGCGGTTGCGCCAGTAGACCCAGGCCAACGGCCCAAGGGCCAGCAGCGCGCCCACCAGCAACAGGCTGGCCAGGGGTGTCAGGTCATAGAGGGGTTGCGCGTTCATGGGGTCATTGGCCCGCCACGCCAGCCTGGCGCCCTGGTGGATCCCACGCCAGGGAGGCCCGCAACAGATGCGCCATGTCACGTTTTGCTTTGCTGGCAGCGACACTGTCAAGCTGCGAAGGAAAGCGCATCATGGTGTTGCCCATCGGGTCCACCACGTAAATGAAGTCTTGCTGAACTTTGCCAGCGGGTGCGGGCAACCAGCGTGCCAAGTGCGCAGCGTCGACACGCAGCACGGTCGCACTGTCCTTTTTCAGGCTGGCTGCCAAGGTCGGATCCACCGGTGCCTGGTCATTGATCAACCAGAGCCAGTCCAGGCGGTCCATGTCCTTGCCCAGCATCAAACGGAACTGGCGCAATACCGTCAACTGCTTTTGGCAGTCCTGCAGGCAGGCCCCGCCATCCACCTTGACCAGCAACCACTGCGCCTTGAGCGATGGCAAAGCGAGACTGGCGCCATCCAGGGTACTTGCCTGCACTTCGGGGACAGCACGCACCGGGGTGATGAGTTCCCCGAGCCCGGCCTGTCCTTGAGGTCGCATCACGTGAAAAACAAAATAAGCCACCAGGACCGGCAGCGAACAAGCCAACAGAATAGCCAACAATTTCAGACGGCCACTGGCTACTGCGCGCGCCGCCTCGCCCGGCTTGGGCAGCGAATGCACCGTCAGGCCCAACACTTCATCCGGTGGCGACGGGTTCATGACGGCACGCCTTTGCGCACGCTGGCGAAAAAGAAGAACAACAGCAGAGCCACGGCCATGCCAAACCACTGAAACGCGTAACCCCGGTGCATGCCAACGCGGTCTTCGGGCGGCGCCCAGCGGCGCACCAGCGTGTCGGGTGTATCACCGCCGGTCTGCTGCAACACCACGGGCTGCAATGGATGCCCGAGCTGCTGCTGAAAGCGCTGCAGGTCCACCCGCGACCATAGCTTGGCCTGCGCCTCGGGACGGTCCGGCATCAGGAAAAACTTTTTGGTCGATGGCACGTTGGCGATGCCGGTAATTTGGACCCGCCCCTCGGGCGTGGCCACCACGGGCAGCACCGAGCGCCCCTGCGTCCAGCCGACCCAACCGCGGTTGACCAGCACCCGGGTGTCACTGCCTTCTATTTTCAAGGGGGTGATGACGTGAACACCAGGTTGGTCATTTTCCTGGCGGTTGTCCAGAAAAATCTGATGTTGTGCCTCGTAGGTTCCCATCACGGTGAATGCAGCATCCTGAGCGGTCTGGGCATCCAGCAGTTGGCCTGACATCGGCGTGGGCCCCAACTGGCTGCGCTGCGCGCGTTGCGCCAGCTCCTGGGCCAGGCGCTCACCCTTGCCGGCCTGCCATAAGCCGAGATAGATGAACATGACCAAGCCCAGCAGCATGGCCAGCGTCGGGATCAGACGAATACGGAGACGATTCTGGAACATGGACCTGAGGTTAAAAAGCATAATGCAGTCAAACTTTTCAAAGAGACTGTGATGCTGGCGAAAATTTTAATTCTGGCGACCTTGGCACTGATTTTGGTAAGTCTATTCAGTGCGCTGGCCTTGCTTTTCAAGACCGACGACCCTGACAAGCGCAAACGGGTGGTGCAAGCCCTGACCGTGCGCATTAGCTTGTCCATCGGCCTGTTCCTGACGCTGTTGGCCAGCTTTTACTTCGGCCTGATTCCAGGCCGCGGGTGATGCCAGAAGCCCACCTGGGTGGGCTTGAAGGTCAAATGTTCAGGTGCGGTGTCTGCCTCAGAGAATGTAAACAAAGACAAACAAAATCAGCCAGACCACGTCAACAAAGTGCCAGTACCAAGCCACCGCCTCAAACGAAAAGTGGTTGTGCGCCGACAGGTGCCCCTTCATGCCGCGCCCGAGCATCACCATGAGCATGATGGTGCCCAGGGTGACGTGCAGACCGTGAAAACCGGTCAGGATGTAAAACGTGGCACCGTATACACCGGCACCCAGGGTCAGGCCCATCTCGGCATAGGCGTGGGCATATTCGTACACCTGAAAACCCATGAAGGTCAGGCCCAGCGCGACGGTCATGGCCAGGCCCCAGGTCAGTTGGCTTTGCTTGCCCTTGATCAGGCCCCAATGCGCCCAGGTGAGGGTGGCACCGGATGTCAGCAGCAGCATGGTGTTGATGGCCGGAATGCCCCAGGCACCCATCGGCATGAACGGGTCACCCATGGGACCGGCGCTGGGCCAGACACTGGTAAATTGTGCATAGGGCGTTAACGCAGCCTCGTAGCCACCCAACTCCGGCAGGGAAATCTGGCGAATGTAGTACAGCGCGCCAAAAAAGCAGGCAAAGAACATGACCTCAGAAAAAATGAACCAGACCATGCCGATGCGGTACGAGCGATCTTCCCACACCGTGTAGGCACCACGCAGGTTCTCGCTGATCAACTCGCCAAACCAGCCAATGATCACGTAAACAATCAGCGCTGCACCCAACAACATGCTCCAGATGCCGGGGGGCGTTCCGTTGAGCCTGAAGATGAATCCGAGGGCCAACATGAAGATACCGACCGACAAAAAGGTCGAGTAATGGCTGGCAGCCGGCACAAAGTAGTGGCCGCGTGCAGCAGCTTGGGGGGCGTTTGTCATTTTTTTCCTTAATGATCAGCTTTTTGTCTTGACGGCTTCAAAGAAAGTGTAGGACAGGGTCACGGTGCCCATGTCACGGTCCAGCTTGGGGTTCACCACAAACACCACCGGCATGGTGCGCGACTCTCCAGGCTGGAAGGTTTGCTGGGTAAAGCAGAAACACTCCAGCTTTTCAAAATGCAGTGACGCCACCGCCGGCGTCACACTGGGAATGGCCTGCCCCACGAACACCTGGTCACTGTGGTTGGTGACGGTGTAATTCATGCGGGAAATTTCACCGGGATGGATGCGAATGGAAAACTGCTCGGGCTTGAAGCTCAGACCCACGCCGGGCATGGTATGGCTGAGAAATTCGACATTGACCGAGCGCGACAGATCGACCTGGGTGTTCTGGTCTGCCACCATGGCCTCGCTGTTGGTCTTGCCGTTGAGCCCGGTGATCTCACAAAAGACGTCGTACAAGGGCACCATGCCAAAGCCGAAACCGACAAAAAACAGCGCCACGAAGCCGAGTTTGATTCCCATGCGCACATTGCTGCGCTGGCGCTCAGCCCCGGTCTGGCCGGTCAAAAGGGGCGATATTTCCATATGGAACCCAAAAAGATCATCACGACGATCACGGCAACAAGGTAGCCCAGGCGCTTGTTGTTGCGCCTGCGCTTGTCCCACTCGGCTGCGTCAAAGGCAGCGCGCTCCATCTCCGGCAATTTCATCTCGATCTCAATGACGGTTATTTGATGACGGGAGGTGTCTCGAAGGTGTGGTACGGCGCCGGTGACGGCACGGTCCACTCCAGGCCCTCGGCGCCTTCCCAAGCCTTGTCGCCCGCCTTTTCGCCACCCTTGATGGTCTTGTAGACGTTGTAGACAAAGATCAGGTGCGACACACCCAAGATGAACGCGCCAATACTGGACAGCATGTTCCACTCGGCAAACATCAGCGGGTAGTCGGGAATACGACGCGGCATGCCCGCCAGACCGACAAAAAACTGCGGAATGAAGGTCAGGTTGAAGCCCACCACAGCCACCCAGAAGTGCCATTTGCCCATGGTCTCATCAAGCATGTGGCCGGTCCACTTGGGTAGCCAGTAGTACACCGCCGCCATGGCACCCATCACCGCAGACGGGTAAAACGCGTAGTGGAAGTGCGCCACCAGGAAATAAGCATTGTGGTACTGGGGGTCAGCTGCCGCGTCGGACAAGGCCAGCCCGGTCAGGCCACCCCAACCGAACAACACCAGGAAACCCAGGGCAAACAGCATCGGCGTTTCAAAGGTGATTGAACCTTGCCAGACCGTGGCGATCCAGCAAAAGAACAGCACCGCCAGCGGGAACGAGATGGCCATGGTGATGTACATGAAGTAGATCTGTCCACCCAGTGACATGCCACTGGTGAACATGTGATGGGCCCACACAATCAAGCCCAGACCGGCAATGGCCCAGAACGAATACACCTGCGCCTTGTAACCATAAATCGGCTTGCGCGCAAAGGCCGAGAACACGTGGGGCAGTGCGCCGGCAATCGGCAGCAGCAGCACATACACCTCCGGGTGACCCATGAACCAAAAAATATGCTGCCACAGCACCGGGTCACCGCCGCCGGCGGCATTGAAGAAATGGGTACCAAAGTGGCGGTCCATCAGCACCATGGTGACGCCACCCGCGAACACCGGCATGATGGTGATGAGCAGCACGGCCGTCATCAGAAAGCCATGGGCGAAGAGCGGCATCTTCATCAGCGTCATGCCCGGGGCGCGCATGTTCAGGATGGTCACGATCACGTTGATCGAGCCCAGAATGGACGACACACCCAGCATGTGAATGGCAAAAATGGCAAAGTCCATGCCCCAACCGCTTTGAATCGACAAGGGGGCGTACAGCGTCCAGCCGGTATCAACGCCGCCAGGGCCCACACCCATCAAACCCAGGAAAAACGGCAGCGTCAGCATGATGGCAGCGGGCGGCAAAATCCAGAAGCCCCAGTTGTTCAAGCGGGGCAGCGCCATGTCAGGCGCGCCAATCATCATGGGCAACATGTAGTTGGCCAGACCGGTGGCCGCCGGCATGGCGAAGCCAAACACCATGACGAGGCCGTGCAGGGTGATCAACTGGTTGAACAACTCGGGTTGCACGAATTGCAGGCCAGGCTGAAACAACTCGGCGCGAACCACCAGAATCATGGCACCACCGACAAAGAGCATGGCGAAACCAAAAATCAGGTACATGATCCCGATGTCTTTGTGGTTGGTGGTTTCCAACCAGCGCATCCACCCGCCCTTGTAGTGTCCCGCATGGGAATCACCCACCGGCATGCCATGTGCCATATCGTGTGCCATTGCCAACTCCTTCTACTGAATTTCTGAAATTTGATGCCGTTTTACTGGGCTTTTGCCAGCGCGAGCTGCGCCACGGGCGCCAGGGCGGCCGTTGGCACTACTGCCGCCGCCGGGGCTTTTTTGCTGGCCAACCACTTGGCAAACTCTTCGTCACTGACCACATGAACCACGACCGGCATGAAGCCATGCTCTTTACCGCAAAGCTCAGAACACTGGCCGCGGTAGGTTCCGGTTTTCTCAACAGTGGCCCAGAATTCCCGCAAGAAACCGGGAACGGCGTCGCGCTTGACACCGAAAGCGGGCACCCACCAGCTGTGGATCACGTCATTGGAAGTGGTGATGAAACGCACCTTTTTGCCGACAGGCAAGACCAGCGGGTTGTCCACCTCCAGCAAATAATGCTCGCCCTTGGCCGCCCCGTTGTCAATCTGATCTCGCGGGGTGGTCATGCGACTGGTAAAGCTGACGCCTTCGGCCGGAAACTCGTACTGCCACAGCCACTGGCTACCCGTCACCTTGACCACCAGTTCTGCGTCGGTCTTGGTGTCCTCGTACATCACCACCGCGTGGTAGGCAGGAATGCCAATCACCACGTAGTCAAGAAACGCCAGCAGGGCAAAGGGCGACAGGACCCAAAGCCACTGCTTGCGATTGGTCGGGCCGGTGTAACTGGCCGCCTTGTAACCAGCGTCCTTGCGATGCACACGAAAAGAATAAATCAACAAGCCAAAGACCAGGAAAAACAGCACCAAAATCACCACCATGACGAGGTTGTGCATGTGCAGCGTTTCGCGTGCAATCGGTGTCACGGGCTCCGGAAAATTGAAAGCATACTCAGCCCAAGCGGCTACCGAGCCCAAAGCCAGCAGAACGCTCAAGCCAAACTTGTACATGCTACGCATAAATCGCGGTCCTTCGTGTGGGGATTGATGACCGAACAATGGTCATCTAATTGATATTTATCAATCGATTCTAATGGATCATCAGCCGCAAATCCCCCAAAAACTACAAGGGGAAACCCCATATCCGGGCGAACCCAGGAAACTTGTTTGGCAAGGTCAGGGGAGCCAGAAAATGCGCACGATCGGCCACACCAGCAACAGCACAATGATGCAGGGTGCGATAGTCCAGGCCATCTCGATCAACAGCGAACTGTGAAAATTGTCCTGCGCCAGCTGACCGCGCCGATGGTGCCGCCAGGAAGCCCACAGCAGCGCGGCAAAAGAGGCCAAAAGAATCAGCAGGCAAAGCGCCATCAGCGCCCAACGAAAGTCGAGTTCATTCATGTTGATTCAGACTGGATTGCGGTTCAGGGCGGCCAGCGCTTGCGACTTTGCCGCGCGTCAGGGCAGCACGCATCTGGTCCAGCGTGATTTCACTTTGTGCCTGCACCGCGAGCTTGGGCGCCGGCTTGAAGGCGTGGCCATACACCACCTCAAAAGTCAATTGCATGGCATTTTTCTCAATGGCGTCGAGCAGCTGGGTATGCCAGCGGCGCCCACGCAAGGCCTGGAAGCGGTCGACGTGAAGGTTGCGCCCCAAGCCCCGCAACTCCTGAAGCACCCGCTGCGGCGACTCGAAGGTGAGCGTGATGCGCTCCATGTCCATCACCGGCTCGGCAAAGCCGGCACCGATCAACATGTCACCCCAATCGTGCATGTCGGTGAATTCGTGGCTCGGCGCTGGCCAGTCCAGCGCCTGGTAGAGCACCCGCAGCTCTTTGAGGCTGTCCGGACCCAGGCACGAAAACATCAAAAAACCATCCACCGCCAGGGCCCGATGCCACTGCTGCAGCAAGGCCTGCGGCTGGTGGCTCATGTGCAGGTTCATGTTGGCCCACAGCATTTGGGCCGGCTGCGTGACCTCGGCAAGCACCTGCGACCGGGCTTGCAGCCAACGCCTGGCCTGCCACCAAGGCGGCGTCACCATCCGTTCGACATGCCGGGCGTTTGCACCACCGGGCTCAACCAAGGTACAGGTCGCGCGCGGATAACGCTGCGTTAAAAGGGCATGGGCCTGCATGCCTCCATTGAGCGGCGCCCAATGCAGCCAACTTTGCGGCTGACAGGTGATCCAGTCCAGCCGTTCCTGCATACGCCGCGCAACCTCTTCATGCAACCAGGCCGAGGCCGCCGCAGGCCGGTGTTGCCAGCGCAAAGCAGCCTGTGGATCAACGGAGGGGGGCGATAAATGGGCCATGGCGCAATCAAAAAGAAGACGCGAGTATATTGACTGAATGTTCGCCCGCTTTTTCTCAAGGATGTTGCAGCCTCCCGCCAGCCAATGCCGGGTCTGCCGCAGCTGGCCGGCGCAGCCCGTTTGCGACGCCTGTGTGGCCGAATTTGCCCAGCCCCAGGCGCGCTGTCGCACCTGCGCCTTGCCCTTGCTGGCGGGTCTGTCCCAGTGCGGTGCCTGCCTACGGGAACCACCGCCCCTGGATCTGTGCTTGGCCGCCGTGCCCTACGCCTTTCCCTGGGCGCACTTGATGGCCGATTTCAAGTTCAATGAGCAGCCCGCACTGGCCGGATTCTTTGCCCACCTGCTCAAGGCCACGCCCTGGGTCGAGCCGGCGCTGGAAGCGGCTGATCTGTTGCTACCGATGCCGCTGTCCAGTCAACGCCTGCAGCAGCGCGGTTACAACCAGGCCCTGTTGTTGGCCAACCATCTCAGCGCGTCCAAAACACACACGGACCTGTTGCTGCGCGTGGTGGACACACCCGCACAGCACGGACTCAAGCGCACCCAGCGCCTGACCGCCCTGAATCAGGCTTTTGCCGTAGATCCACTGAAAGTTTCGACAGTCAAAGGCGCGCAGCTGGTGCTGGTTGATGATGTCATGACCACCGGAGCGTCGTTGAACACCGCCGCGCGCGTGCTCAAGGCGGCCGGGGCATCCCACATCACCGGTCTGGTGGTGGCGCGCACTGAATAAGCCTGCGCGACAATGCAGACATGTTTCATATTGTTCTGGTTGAGCCCGAAATCCCTCCCAATACCGGCAACGTCATCCGGCTGGCGGCCAACACCGGCTGCACCCTGCACCTGGTGGAGCCGCTGGGTTTTTCGATGGACGACAAACACATGCGCCGCGCCGGGCTGGACTATCACGAATACGCCACCCTCAAACGTCACGTCAGTTGGCAGAGCTTTCTGGATGAAGAGCAGCCCCTGCCTGAACGCCTGTTCGCGCTGACCACCCGCGCCACACAAAACGCGTTCGAGGCGAGCTTCCTGGCCGGTGACTACCTCGTGTTTGGCTCCGAGACCAAGGGCCTGAGTGAGGAGGTGCGCCGATCATTCGCAGCACAGCAAACCTTCAAGTTACCCATGCTGCCGGGCCAGCGCAGCCTGAACCTGTCGAACGCGGTGGCGGTGACGGTGTTCGAGGCCTGGCGGCAAAACGGCTTTGGCAGCCGGCAGACTTGACCAGAAAATTG
The DNA here is from genome assembly GCF_030653815.1 of Rhodoferax sp. Classification (GTDB taxonomy): domain Bacteria; phylum Pseudomonadota; class Gammaproteobacteria; order Burkholderiales; family Burkholderiaceae_C; genus Rhodoferax. The sequence goes on from NZ_JAURYQ010000006.1 coordinate 163,342, forward strand.
TCAGCAATAAAAAACCCGCGCTCGGACAAACGAGGCGGGTTTTGAAGGGTTCTGGTACTGTTGACAACAGTGAAATGGTGCCGATTATCGGATTCGAACTGATGACCTACCGCTTACAAGGCGGTTGCTCTACCAACTGAGCTAAATCGGCACAAGTTGTATTTTACATGGCAGATTCACGCCGAATTCGCCTGCGTGCAAGGCTTATTTGATGCGCGTCAGCGTGGGCCGTCCGCCCGTCTTGGGCTTGCTCACCGCGCTCTTTGTGGCGCTTACAGATTCAGGGGCAGTCGCCGGCACGCTGGCCAGATGGGACGACACCAGCTCCGCACTGCTGCGGTCTTGATCCTGCGGCTCATCATCTTCAGCCAACGCGGACTGGTCAGCGCCTTGCGCATGCGGACTGGCTTTTGGAAAGGCCATGCCCTGGCCATTTTCCCGGGCAAAAATGGCCAGCACACGGTCTACCGGCACCATGACGTCGCGCGCCACGCCAGCAAACCGGGCCTTGAATGCCAGATAGTCGTTGCCAAGCTGCAGGCTGGTGGTGGAGTCATAGCTGATGTTGAGCACGATCTCGTCATCCTTGACGTACTCACGCGGCACCTGCACGCTGCCGTCGACCCAGACCGTGACGTAAGGCGTCAAACCGTTGTCAGTGCACCATTCGTGCCAGGCACGAATCAGGTAGGGCTGGGACGAGGTCAATTCCGGAGCTGGCTTCATGACGTCAGTAGCGGCCGTTATTTGCGCATGACTTTTTCAGACGGCGTGAGCGCCTCAATGTAGGCGGGGCGAGAAAAAATGCGCTCCGCGTACTTGAGCAAAGGCGCCGCGTTCTTGCTGAGTTCGATGCCGTAGTAGTCCAGACGCCAAAGCAGCGGCGCAATGGCCACGTCGAGCATGGAGAAACCTTCACCGAGCATGAATTTGTTTTTCAAAAACACCGGCGCCAGCTGGGTGAGCCGGTCACGAATGTGAGCGCGGGCTTTTTCCAGCGCTTTTTCATTGGTCTTGGCGGTACGGGATTCGAGCGTGATCACATGGGTGAACAGCTCCTTTTCAAAGTTCAGCAAAAACAAGCGGACGCGTGCCCGATCGACCGGGTCACCGGGCATCAACTGCGGGTGCGGAAAGCGCTCGTCGATGTACTCGTTGATGATGTTGGATTCGTAAAGGATCAAATCACGCTCGACCAGAATCGGCACCTGGCCATAAGGGTTCATGACGTTGATGTCTTCGGGTTTGTTGTACAGGTCAACGTCACGAATCTCAAAGTCCATGCCCTTCTCGAACAGGACGAAACGGCAGCGGTGTGAGAAGGGGCAAGTTGTACCCGAGTAAAGCACCATCATGGTGGAGGCTCCTAAAAAAGTAAAAGCGGACGGCGGTTAGGCGGCCCACTCAAAAGAGTCTGCGGGGCGCCACTCAAGACGCTCCCCAGACAGGTAGATGGTGCTATTTGATGTCTTTCCAATAGGCTTTATTCAGTTGCCAGGTCAGAAAGATCAAGCCAGCCAAAAAGATCAGCACCCACATGCCGATGGCTTTACGCGTGGTCTGGGCCGGCTCGGCCATCCACTGCAGGTAGTTCACCAGGTCGCCGATGGTCTGGTCGTACTGACCCGGCGTCATGCTGGCTTGCATTTCCCATAGCACATGCGGCATGGCCACGTTCGGGAAAACATGGTTGTTCCAACCCGTGGGCTTGGTGTCGTCCTTGTAAAAACCGCGCATGTACGAATAGAGGTAGTCGGCCCCGGTCCCACCGGCACCGGCACGTGAACGGGCGATCACGGTGAGGTCAGGCGGATTGACACCAAACCAGGCCTTGGCCTGTTGTGGATCAATGGCGGCCTTCATCGTGTCGCCAATTTTGCTGTTGGTGACCAGCAGGTTGTCCTTGATCTGCTCCTGCGTCAAACCAATATCGGTCAGGCGGGTGTAGCGCATGAAAGCAGCCGAGTGGCAGTTCAGGCAATAGTTGACGAATACCTTGGCGCCGCTTTGCAAGGCCGCCATGTCGGTGATCTTGTTTGGCGCCTTGTCCCAAGCCGCGCCTACCGACGCCGCCTGCACCGCACCGGCCAGCCCCAGGGCCAGCGCCATACCAAGCATGATTTTTTTTGTGAAACCCATGATTTTCATGTTGTGTTCTCCAGTTCAATGGGCCGTGAAGTTGACGCGGCTGGGCACTTGTTTGAAGGTCCCCAGGCGACTCCACCAGGGCATCAGCAGGAAAAAGCCGAAGTAGAACAAGGTGCCAAACTGGGAAATACGACCGGCAATGTCTGATACGGGTTGCGTGCCCAGGTAACCGATGACGAAAAAGTTGATGACAAAGGCAGCGTACAAGGCCTTGTGCCAAGTGGGACGGTAGCGAATCGACTTGACCGGGCTGTTGTCGAGCCAGGGCAGGAAGAACAGGATCACGACACCGCCGCCCATGGCGACCACGCCCCAGAACTTGGCATCGATGGCCATCATCATGGCGACCACCACGAGAGCCCCACCCACGATCACAGCCTTGAACAGGCTGGGCATCTTGATTTTGACAACGGCCAGCACAGCACCCGCCAGCACACAGGCCATCAGCACGTACATCATTTCCGAGGTCACGGCGCGCAACAGGGTGTAAAACGGCGTGAAGTACCAGACAGGCGCAATGTGCAGCGGCGTCTGGAACGGGTCTGCCGGGATGAAGTTGTTGTATTCGAGGAAGTACCCGCCCATTTCTGGCGCAAAGAAGACGATGGCAGAGAACACGAACAGGAACATGCTGACTGCAAACACGTCGTGCACAGAGTAGTAAGGGTGGAAAGGAATGCCGTCGAGCGGAATGCCGTTGGCGTCCTTGGTGGCCTTGATTTCGATGCCGTCGGGGTTGTTGGAGCCGACTTCATGCAAGGCGATGATGTGCGCCACCACGAGGCCCAGCAGCACCAGCGGCACCGCGATGACGTGGAAGCTGAAGAAGCGATTCAGGGTGGCATCACCCACCACGAAGTCGCCACGAATCAAGAGCGCCAGGTCCGGGCCGATGAACGGAATAGCCGAGAACAGGTTCACGATCACCTGAGCACCCCAATAGCTCATCTGGCCCCAAGGCAGCAGATAACCCATGAAGGCTTCGGCCATCAAGGCCAAAAAGATGCCGCAACCAAACAGCCAGATCAGTTCACGCGGTTTGCGGTAGCTGCCGTACATCAGGCCACGGAACATGTGCAGGTACACCACCACAAAGAAGGCCGAGGCGCCCGTGGAGTGCATGTAGCGAATCAACCAGCCCCAGGGCACGTCACGCATGATGTATTCGACCGAGGCAAAAGCCAGGGCGGCATCGGGCTTGTAGTGCATCACCAGGAAAATGCCCGTGACGATCTGGATCACCAGCACCAACAGCGACAAAGAACCGAAGATGTACCAAAGATTGAAGTTCTTCGGCGCGTAATACTCGCTCATGTGCTCCTTGAAGAGCTTGGAGAGCGGGAAACGGTTGTCGACCCAATTCAGTGCTTTTTCACCAGCAGAAGCGTTGGGGGAGATTTCGTGAAAAGTAGCCATGTTTTTTGTCCTTAGGCTTTTTTGTCTTCACCAATGAGCAACTTGGTGTCGGAAAGGTACATGTGCGGCGGAACCTCGAGGTTGTCGGGTGCCGGTTTGTTTTTGAAAACACGTCCTGCCAGATCGAACGTTGAACCGTGGCAGGGGCAGAAAAAACCACCAGTCCAGTCGTCAGGCAAGGAGGGTTGTGGGCCGGCTGTGAACTTTTCTGAAGGCGAGCAACCCAGATGGGTGCAGATACCCACCACCACCAGGTACTCCGGCTTGATGGACCGGCTCTCGTCCTTGCGGGCGTACTCAGGGGCCTGCTCGGTCGGCTTGCGCTGCGACAGCGGGTCAGCCAGTTGGTCGTTGAGCTTGGGTAGCGCCGCCAGCTGCTCCGGCGTGCGACGCACGATCCAGACCGGCTTGCCACGCCATTCCACGGTCATCTTTTCCCCGGGTTTGATCGCGGAAATGTCAGCTTCAACCGCTGCACCAGCGGCTTTGGCTTTTTCGGAGGGTTGAAAGGAGCTCACAAAAGGAACTGCTGCGGCGATACCGCCCACTGCACCAGCACAACCAGATGCAATGAGCCAGGTCCTTTTACTTGGGTCGATGGGGCCGCTTGCGGCGAGCGTTTCACTCATGAGAGTCCTCAATGGAAAAATGGAATTAGTAACAACCCTAGATTCTAACGGAGCCGTTTGCCTCTCGTTCGATGAAGTCCGCCCGGGCGCCAGGGATGAGCTGCCGCGCAACGCGAATCGCTTCCATCAGGCTGGAAGCATCTGCCTTGCCAGTACCGGCAATGTCAAAGGCTGTGCCATGGTCCGGGCTGGTCCGCACCAGCGGCAAGCCCAAGGTCACGTTGACACCCTTGTCCACGCCCAGGTACTTGACGGGAATCAGTCCCTGATCGTGGTACATCGCCAACACCACATCAAACTCACCGGGCTGGCCCGGCTGCGCCCGTGCGCGCATGAAAACCGTGTCAGGGGCCAGCGGGTCACTGGCCTGCACCCCTTGGGCGCGCGCCGCCATCACGGCGGGCCCGATGATGTCCAGTTCTTCTCGACCAAACAGACCCCCTTCGCCAGCATGCGGATTCAGCCCGGCCACGCCGATCCGCGGCGCACGCCCCAGAATGGCCTGCAGGGAGCGGTGCGTGATCAGCAAGGATTCGAGCACCTGCTCAAAGGTGACCGCCGCCAGGGCCTGCCGCAAGGACACATGGATGCTGACCAGCACCACACGCAGTTCGTCGTTCGCCAGCATCATGCGCACCGGCAGTTGCGTCACCGAGGTCTTGAGATGCGCCGCTGCCAAGGATTGCAGCAGTTCGGTGTGGCCCGGAAAATCGTCATAGGGTGCCCCGACCAAGGACAGCGCCGCCTTGTTCAGCGGCGCCGTGACGAGGGCAGCCACCTCGCCACGCAAGGCCGCCTTGGCCGCCCAGACCACACAGTCACCCGCCAATTGCCCCGCGCCGGCGCTGACCCGGCCAAAGGCAGCAGGCTCGCCACCTGCCAAAGCGGTCGAGCTGATTTGCCAAACCGGGATACAGCGTGGCGGGCAATCCAGCACCTCCTGCAAGTCGGCCAAGGTGGCCACTGGCAGGGCGACACCGGGCCCTGCCACCACCGCCGCGGCCCGACGCAGGGTGGCGACGTCGCCCACCACAAAGCAGCCACGCGTGAGATCCGGTGCATCACGAAACGCCTTGACGATGGTCTCGGGGCCGATGCCAGCCGGGTCCCCCAGGGTAATGGCAATGGGCAATGAGCGGGTTGATTCAGTCATGTCAGGCGGGGTTATCGATGTCAATGAATTCATGCACCAGGCCCAATTGGGCGGCCACATGGGCGGCCACTGCGGGTGCGCCGTAGCGCTCGGTGGCATGGTGACCACAGGCCAGATAAGCGACACCGCATTCGCGTGCGTAATGGGCCTGTGGCTCGGATAGCTCACCGGTGATGAAGGCGTCGGCGCCCGCTTCGATAGCGGCCTCAAAGTAGCTTTGCGCGCCACCGCTGCACCAGGCTATTTTGCGAAGCGTTTTATGCTGCTCACCGACCAAGGTCACCGCGCGCCCGAGTGCCTGCTCGATGTGCGCCGCCAGGTCTTGCGGCGACGCAAATGATTGACCGTCCGCGCGCTGTCCCAGGCAGCCAAGCGCTTGTTCGCCAAACTGCGACTGCGCCACCAGGCCCAGCTGCAGCGCGAGCTGCGCGTTGTTGCCGAGGGTGGGATGGGCATCCAGCGGCAAGTGGTAGGCAAACAGATTGATGTCATGCGCCAGCAGCAAAGCCAGCCGCTGCTTCATCCAGCCGGTCACGCAGCCGTCCTGGCCTCGCCAAAACAGACCATGATGCACAAAAATGGTGTCCGCCCCAGCGGCAATGGCGGCTTCGATCAGGGCACGGCTGGCAGTGACCCCCGAGACAAGTTTGCCCACTTGCGCCCGGCCCTCCACCTGCAAGCCATTGGGCCCGTAGTCTTTGAAGCGCTCAGGTTGCAACAAGTCGTCCAGCGCGCGCAGTAATTCAGCTCGTTCACACATGTCCGGGTCAAGGCCTTTAGAAAAGATTGCGAGTCAGATCACTCGCCTGGCGACGTGCTCTGACCCCAACTGATGAGAAACTTGATGATAAGCGGACGAAGCCAACGGCGCCGAGGCTCGGGCTATTCGCGGGATATTGGCCTGAGATGAGGGCATGCCGCTATTGGCGGACCTTGAAAAGGGTCAGTAGACCTACAATTTGCCGGCCTAGTGCTGTTCCACCTTCACCAAGCTTCATGCTTGCCCTGTCATGAAAAGATTTTGGTTGTTATTTTCTCAATCGGTCACGGTGCTGCTGGCCGTCTACTTTGTGGTGCTGACGCTCAAACCGGCCTGGCTGGATGGCGTCAACGTCCAACCGGCCTCGGTTGCGCTGATTGAAGCGCCTGCAGGGGTCGCCACGGAAGTGCCAGCAGGCAGCTTTCGGCTGGCAGCACAAAAGTCATCGTCAGCCGTGGTGAGCATCAACACCAGTAAAAATGCCCGGTCGAGCCCACACAGCAGCGATCCCTGGTTCCGGTTTTTTTTTGGTGACCAGGAAAATGCGCCACAGGTGGGTCTGGGCAGTGGCGTGATCGTGAGTGCCAACGGCTACATCCTGACCAACAACCACGTGGTGGAAAGTGCTGACGAGATTGAAGTGATCCTGAACGACAGCCGGCGTGCGCCCGCCAAGGTGATCGGCACCGACCCGGACTCTGACCTGGCCGTGCTCAAAATTGAACTGGAGCGCTTGCCGGTCATGGTGCTGGGCAACTCCGACAGCCTGCAGGTGGGCGACCAGGTGCTGGCCATTGGCAACCCGTTTGGCGTGGGCCAAACCGTGACCAGTGGCATTGTCAGCGCCCTGGGGCGAAACCAGTTGGGCATCAACACTTTTGAGAATTTCATCCAGACCGACGCTGCCATCAATCCGGGCAATTCTGGGGGAGCGCTGGTGGACATCGACGGCAACCTGCTGGGCATCAATACCGCCATCTATTCGCGCTCGGGAGGCAGCATGGGCATTGGTTTTGCCATTCCTGTGTCCACCGCAAAAATGGTGCTGGAGGGCATTGTGAAAGACGGCCAGGTCACGCGTGGCTGGATCGGGGTGGAACCCAATGAACTCACGCCCGAACTGGCGCAAACTTTTGGCGTGGCAGCACAGCAAGGCGTCATCATCACCGGCGTTCTGCAAAACGGTCCGGCGGCTCAGGCGGGAATGAAACCTGGCGATGTGGTGACCCGCATAGGCAATCAGGACATTCGCAACGTGGCCGAACTGCTGACCCAGGTGGCAGCGCTCAAACCAGGCACGGCCGCAGCTTTTGAAGTGCAGCGCACGCAGGGAAAAACGAAGCTGCAGGTGACGCCCGGTGTGCGCCCAAAAGCGCGGCGACAAGCGCAATAAGCGACGGCTTAAATCAGGCTTGGGTCGCCCGTTTTAGCCCGGACTGCTGCTTGTTTCGGCGCTGTCTTCGGGCTTTTTGGTGTGCCGGATGAAAATTTGCGCTGCCCAGATACCCACTTCGTACAGCAGGCACATCGGGATGGCCAGGGCCAGTTGTGATACCACGTCGGGCGGTGTCACGATGGCCGCAATGATGAAAGCCAAAACGACAAAGTAACCGCGAAATTCCTTGAGCTTTTGAATGCTGAAAATGCCCATGCGCGCCAGTACCACCACGACCACGGGCACTTCAAACGCCATACCAAAGGCAAGAAACATGGACAACACGAAACCGAGGTAGGCCTCGATATCAGGCGAGGCCGTGATGCTGGCCGGCGCAAAACTCTGAATGAAGGCAAAGACGCGGCCAAAAACAAAGAAATAGCAAAACGCCACACCAATGAAAAACAGCCCGGTGCTGGACACCACCAGCGGCATCACCAGCTTTTTTTCGTGCGAGTACAGCCCGGGCGCCACAAAGGCCCACAACTGGTACAAAACCACGGGCAAGGCAATCATGAAAGCGGCCATCAACAGCACCTTGAGCGGCACCATGAAGGGCGAAATCACCGAGGTGGCAATCAGCGTGGCGCCCTTGGGCAAATGGGCCACCAAGGGGGCCGCCATCAGGTCGTACAAAGCACCGGGGCCGGGATAGACACCCAGCGCCACCGCCACCACCGCAACCGCAATGAAGGCCTTGACCAGCCGATCACGCAGCTCGACCAGGTGCGCCACGAAAGGCTGCTCGGAACCGGCCAACTCGTCGTCTTTTTTTGGGGAATCAGTCATCAATTGAATTTGGTGGGTCGGAAACGCGCCACCCGGGCCGCGCCCGACAGGGCTTTGGTACGCACACCGGTACGGGCCTTGAACCAGTTGGGCGTGGCCCCTTGTTTGAGACGCCAGTTTTTCTTGGGGTGCCGGTACTCGGGCGAGGGCTCAGGCAGGGCGAGCTGGTAATCAGAACCCGATCCGGTATCCACTTGGGTGGCATCTGCCCAGGTTTTCTCGAAGTCGGCAGCACTGCTTTGCACCGACTCACTGACGTCCTTGGCCGCAGCTTCGACACTTTCCTTCATTTTCTTGAGTTCATCAAGCTCCATGGAGCGACTGACCTCGGCCTTGACGTCGCTCACGTAGCGCTGAGCCTTGCCAAGCAGGGTACCCACCGTACGTGCGACACGCGGCAATTTTTCAGGGCCAATGACGATCAGTGCCACAGCACCGATCATGGCCAGCTTGGAAATACCGAGATCAATCATGCAGGCCTTGCGCCAGACCGCATGCGGCCAACCGTGCGCTCATCAGGACTTTTGCTTGGCTTCCACGTCGATCGTGGTTTTTTCAGCCGCCGCTGCATTAGCCACCTGGGCAGACTCAGCCGCCTTGTCTTCCGGCGCAGTGCCACCGTCTTTCATGCCTTCCTTGAAACCCTTGACGGCACCACCGAGGTCGCCGCCGAGATTTTTAAGTTTTTTGGTGCCAAACACCATGATGACGATCAACAGAACAATCAACCAATGCCAAATAGAAAATGAACCCATCGTGGTCTCCTAAAGAATGTACGGATTTTAAGGGGCGCACCTGATTGGCGCGCCCGACAGAGAAAATTTAACCCCGCAACCAGGGGCGTGGACCACCCATCACGTGCACGTGCAGGTGATGCACCTCTTGCGCACCCTCCACACCGGTATTGGCCAGCATCCGGAACCCCCCCTCGGGGTAGGGATTGCAGCCTTCCTGCAAAGCCAGCTTGGGAACCAGCACCATCATGCGGCCCATCAGCGCGGCGTGGTCTTCGGTGAGCAAGGCCATGGAAGGAATGTGCAGCTTGGGAATGACCAGAAAATGCACTGGCGCCCATGGGTGAATGTCGTGAAAAGCGTACAGATCGTCGTCCTGATAGACCAGCCTGGACGGAATTTTCCCGGCAACAATCTTGCAAAACAGGCAATCCGGGTCGTTCGGAACCACATGCTCGATCATGCTGACATCTCCATTGGCAAACCTTTGTTCATGCGCACCATGCCGCTGACGATACGGTACAAAAACCAGACTGAAATACCCAGCCAGGCCAGCCAACCGGGAAGAAAAAACAGCAACCACAGTGGCGCGGTGACCAGATACAGCAATGCCGCAATGATGACGGTGCGAATGCGCCAGCTGAAATGCGTGGCATGCCAGCTACCCTCGGCATCGCTGCGCTTGACGAGGTCAATCACCAGCGCAATGACGAGCAGCACCGGACCGAACTGTCCGCCCGGAATCAGCGCGCCCACCGCCACGATCAGATGCAGGACATAGCTGACGGTCCCCCACGCATTGAGCCCGTTGAGCGTTTGCACGTCCAGTTCGCGCCAGGCAGCACCCTCATGGGGTGTCTGATTGTGGGGGGTGGAGTCCTGTGTCATGTCACATTTCCTTGCCCAGGAATTTCGTGTTCCTTGAGCTTTCGCATAGCCTTCTCTTCGAGACCGCTGGTCCCTTCGCGGCGCACCAGTTCGGCAATGACATCAGCGGGAGTCAGGCCGTAGTGGGCCAGCGCGATCATGCTATGAAACCACAGGTCAGCCACCTCATAGACGATCTTGCTTTTGTCGCCACCATGGTCGGCGTCCTTGGCGGCCATGACCACCTCGGTTGCTTCTTCGCCGATCTTTTTCAGGAAAGCATCAGGACCCTTGTGCAGCAGCCGCGCCACGTAACTGGCCTCCGGGTTGCCGCCGTGGGCGGGCAGTCGCGACGCAATGACAGCAGCCAGCGCAGCCAGCGAGTCGGCAGAATTTGTATCGGGGCGCATCACGCTTTATAAATGGTTTGGGGATCTTTCAGGACCGGATCAACGACCTTCCAGGCGCCATTGTCATACACACTGTAAAAACAACTGTGTCGACCGGTATGACAGGCCAAGCCAGGCGTGTGACCGGTCTGGGTGACCTTGAGCAAAATGACATCGCTGTCGCAGTCCAGGCGAATTTCATGGACGGTCTGCACATGGCCGGATTCCTCGCCCTTGAACCACAGCTTGTTGCGCGAGCGGCTGAAATACACGGCACGACCCGATTCAGCCGTTTTTTGCAAGGCTTCGCGGTTCATCCAGGCCATCATCAGCACGTCGCCACTGCCCTGCTCTTGCGCAATGGCAGGAATGAGGCCTTGGGCGTCCCATTTGAGTTTATCTAACCAGTTCATGACCAGATTGTCGATGATTTGACGGATCAGAATTCCAGAAAATGTTGAGGACAGAGCAAGCTCACTGCGTATCGCTTTGGTCTGTCCCGCAAATCATCAGATTCTCACCGGGATGCCACGCGCCGCCATATGGGCTTTGGCCTGCGCCACAGTGAATTCGCCGTAGTGAAAGATGCTGGCCGCCAACACCGCGTCCGCCCCACCCTGCTGGATGCCGTCGGCCAGGTGGTCCAGTGTGCCCACGCCGCCCGAAGCAATCACGGGCACATTGACCGCATCACTGACAGCGCGGGTCAAGGCCAGATCAAAACCTGCCTTGGTCCCGTCGCGGTCCATGCTGGTGAGCAAAATCTCACCGGCGCCAAAATCTGCCATCTGACGCGCCCAGGCGACGGCGTCGAGACCGGTGTTTTTACGCCCGCCGTGGCTGTACACGTCCCAGCCCTCGCCCACAGGCAAGCCATGAGGATCCAGCCGATGCACATCATCGCCCGAGCGTCGCTTGGCATCAATGGCCACCACAATGCACTGCGCACCGTATTTTCCGGAAGCATCGCGAATCACCTGAGGATTGGCGATGGCTGCCGAATTGAAACTGGTTTTGTCAGCGCCGGCGTTGAGCAGACGGCGCACATCGTCCACAGTGCGCACACCGCCACCCACGGTCAATGGAATGAATACCTGGCTGGCTACCGCCTCAATGATGTGCAAAATCAGATCGCGGCCATCACTGGTGGCGGTAATGTCCAAAAAGGTAAGTTCGTCAGCGCCCTGCTCGTTGTAACGCGCGGCAATTTCCACCGGATCGCCCGCATCACGCAGTTCGACAAAATTGACCCCTTTGACCACCCTGCCACCCGTGACGTCGAGGCAGGGGATGATGCGTTTGGCTAGCACAAGACCATCCGACGTTCAGCCATTGAGCTCATCGGCCCGCTCTTGCGCCGCTTCGAAGTCCAGATCACCGCTGTAAATGGCGCGACCACAAATGACGCCTTCAACACCCTCATCTTCAACCGCGCACAAGGCTTCGATATCAGCCAGGTTGGACAAACCGCCGGAGGCGATCACGGGAATGGTCAGCGCCTGCGCCAAGCGTACCGTGGCTTCGATGTTGATGCCTGTCAACATGCCGTCACGGCCAATGTCGGTGTAAATGATGGACTCGACACCAAAGTCTTCGAACTTCTTGGCCAGGTCAATGACATCGTGCCGAGTCAACTTGCTCCAGCCATCGGTGGCCACCTTGCCGTCCTTGGCATCCAGGCCGACGATGATGTGGCCACCAAACGCGGTGCAGGCGTCCTGCAAAAAACCAGGATTGCGCACCGCTGCGGTACCAATGATGACGTAGCGCAAACCCGCATCCAGATAACGTTCAATGGTGTCGAGATCGCGAATACCGCCGCCCAACTGAACATCAACCTCACTGCCAACGGTCTTGAGTATCTTGCGGATGGCTGCCTCATTTTTGGGTGTCCCGGCAAAAGCGCCATTCAGGTCCACCAAGTGAACGCGGCGCGCCCCCTTGTCAACCCAACTGCGCGCCATGACCGAAGGCTCTTCGCTGAAGGTGGTTGAAAGTGACATGTCGCCCTGTTGCAGGCGCACACAATGGCCGTCTTTTAGATCAATGGCAGGAATTAAAAGCATGATGCTTCAGTGAGGGAGTGAATAGGCTTCGGCTAAGGCAGCACGAATGGTGAAAAAGTGAAGTCAAGGATTCCAGTGGAGGAAATTACGGTACAGGCACAGGCCGTGTTCAGCGCTTTTTTCAGGATGAAACTGGGTGGCAAAAATATTATCACGGGCAATGGCTGAACAAAAGCGCTGGCCATAGTCGGTTTCACCCACGCTGTGGCGCAGATCAGACGGTTTGGCGTAAAAGCTATGAACAAAGTAAAAGTAACTGCCGTCAGGCACGTCGCCCCAAACCGGGTGCGGCGCAGCGCCATGGTTATTGCGCCAAACCTGGTTCCAGCCCATTTGCGGCACCTTGTAACGGCTGCCATCAGGTTGCGTTTGCCCCACCAGGTCAAACTTGACAACTTCGCCATGGATCAAACCCAAGCCCGCTGTGTCGCCCTCAGCGCTGTGGTCCAGCAGCATCTGCATGCCGACACACACACCGAACAAAGGCTTGGAGGCAGCGGCTTCCAGGACGGACTGCAGCAATCCGGATTCGCGCAATTCGCGCATGCAGTCCGGCATGGCACCTTGGCCTGGCAGTACCACCCGCTCGGAACTACGAACCACATCGGGGTCCTGGGTGATCACCACCTCAAACCCGGTACCGCTGGCCGCTGCTTTGACCGCCTGGGAAACCGAGCGCAAATTCCCCATGCCGTAGTCGACCACAGCAACGGTTTTCCCGGAGTCGTGTCGGACGCCTAAATTCATGGTGTATTGGGCTCTACCATCGACGAACAGAGCAACTGATCAAGCGCGTTCAGAGCGAGCCCTTGGTCGATGGAATGCTGCCGACGGCGCGCGGATCCACCTCAAGCGCCGCACGCAGGGCACGGGCAAAAGCCTTGAACACGGTCTCGGCCTGATGGTGCGCGTTGGCGCCCTTGAGGTTGTCGATATGCAGGGTCACCAGCGCGTGATTGACAAAGCCCTGGAAAAACTCATGCATCAACTGGCTGTCAAAGTTGCCGATCATGCCGCTGGTGAAGGGCACGTCCATGACCAGGCCCGGACGGCCGGAAAAATCGATCACCACCCGGCTCAAGGCCTCGTCGAGAGGAACATAAGCATGGCCGTACCGTCGGATACCCTTCTTATCGCCCACCGCTTTGTAAACCGCCTGCCCCAGCGTGATGCCGACATCTTCGACCGTGTGATGACCATCGATGTGCAGATCACCGTCGGCATCAATGTCAAGGTCAATCAGCCCATGACGGGCGATCTGGTCGAGCATGTGATCAAAAAAACCGATGCCGGTGTGCAAGTGCGACTGACCTGTGCCATCCAGGTTGACGCGCACCGTGATCTTTGTTTCTGCCGTCTGACGCATCACATCGGCACATCGCGGCAGGGGACTCGCCAAGTTATCAGGCAATTCTGTCAATGGGTAGTTCGTCATGGAAGCTTGTTAACAGCAAAAAAACAAAAAAAAGACAGTCAAATGCAAATTCAGACGATGCCGTACATGCACCGAATTGGCCAGTTTAAATACAAAACGAATTCATGCTCACGAATACACAAAAAAAAAGCCCACTAAAGTAGGCTTTTTAAATTGGTTGCGCGAGAAGGATTTGAACCTCCGACCTTTGGGTTATGAGCCCAACGAGCTACCAGACTGCTCCATCGCGCGGTATGTTTGTATTGTAACCGATTAAGCGGCTGTTTCGGCTTCTGGCGCAACAGTTTCCGGGCCACGGTCAACCAATTCCACGATACACATGGGCGCGTTATCACCCACGCGGAAACCCATTTTCAGGATGCGGGTGTAGCCGCCTGGACGCGCATTGAAACGCGGACCCAACACGTTGAACAATTTGACCACCGAGTCACGATCGCGCAAGCGATCAAATGCCAGGCGCCGGTTAGCGAGTGTTGCAGTTTTTGCCAACGTGATCATTGGCTCAACCACACGACGCAACTCCTTGGCTTTGGGCACGGTTGTCTTTATGACCTCGTGCTCAATCAGAGAATTCATCATGTTGCGCAGCATCGCCAAACGATGCGAAGAAGTGCGATTTAGTTTGCGAAGACCTAGTCCGTGACGCATGGTAATTTCCTTTTATTTAATTAAAACAGCCGTATCAGGTACTGTTCATGTCACATCGATAAATTTAATTATCGTTTTTCAAGTGCAACTGGAGGCCAGCTTTCAAGCTTCATGCCCAAAGTCAAGCCGCGGGAAGCCAGCACTTCCTTGATTTCATTGAGCGATTTCCGACCCAGATTAGGTGTCTTGAGCAGCTCGTTTTCAGTGCGCTGAATCAGGTCGCCGATGTAGTAAATATTTTCGGCCTTGAGACAGTTTGCAGAACGCACCGTCAGTTCAAGCTCATCGACCGGACGCAAAAGCACCGGGTCAAAGTTCGAGCTACCGCCACGCACCGGCGATGCAATGATGGAATCAACATCACCACCTTCAAGCTGCGCAAAAACGGCCATCTGTTCGATCAGGATCTTGGCCGAAGCGCGCACAGCATCTTCGGCCGAGAGCGCACCGTTGGTCTCGATATCGAGGATCAACTTGTCGAGGTCAGTACGCTGCTCGACGCGCGCGCTTTCCACCGTGTAACTGACCCGCTTGACTGGCGAGAACGAGGCATCGAGGACGATACGGCCAATGGACTTGGTGGTGTCGTCCAAGTGACGGCGCATGGTACCCGGTACATAACCACGACCACGTTCCACTTTGATCTGCACATCCAGCTTGCCACCGTGCGCCAGATTGGCAATGACATGATCAGGGTTGATGATTTCAACATCGTGCGGCGTCTGGATGTCGCCCGCGCAGACAACGCCTTCGGTATCCTTGCGCAAGCTCAACGTGACTTCGTCACGGTTGTAGAGCTTGAAAACGATACCTTTGAGGTTCAGCAAAATGTTGACGACGTCCTCATGAACACCTTCAATCGAAGAATATTCGTGCAACACACCGGCAATCGTGACCTCGGTCGGGGCAAACCCAGGCATGGACGACAGCAACACACGACGCAAGGCGTTACCCAAGGTGTGACCGTAGCCCCTTTCAAAAGGCTCTAGTACAACTTTAGCCCTGTTGGTAGACAACTGCTCAACATTGATCGCCTTAGGTTTTAGTAAAATATTTTGCATGTACAAATCCTCTTGATACCCCCGGTGACTTACACCGGTAAAGGCTTACGATGCAACAGACGACCCATAAACCATCGGTTGCCAAAACATAGGCTGCTTACACTTAACGTGAATACAGCTCAACAATCAGTGACTCATTCACGTCAGCTGCGAACTGGTCACGATCTGGTACTGATTTGAAAACGCCTTCGGCCTTTTCAATGTTGACTTCAACCCAGGCAGGCATGCCCACTTGTTGCGCCAATTGCAGGGCCTCAGCAATACGTGCTTGTTTGTTCGATTTTTCACGAACAGCCACCACGTCACCCACCTTGACCAGGTAGGAGGGAATGTTCACGGACTTGCCGTTCACAATAATTGCCTTGTGCGAAACGAGCTGACGGGACTCAGCGCGGGTGGAGCCGAAGCCCATCCGGTAAACAACGTTGTCAAGACGCGTTTCGAGCAACGCCAGCAAATTGGCGCCGGTGTTGCCTTTGCGACGGTCGGCTTCCTCAAAATACCGACGGAACTGCTTCTCGAGCACGCCGTACATACGTTTGACTTTTTGCTTTTCGCGCAACTGAATACCGAAGTCGGAGGTACGGGCACCTGAAGTGCGGCCGTGCTGACCGGGTTTGGAGTCGAACTTGACCTTGTCACCAATCGAGCGACGGGCGCTCTTCAGGAACAGGTCGGTGCCTTCACGGCGGGAGAGTTTGCCCTTGGGGCCTAAAAAACGTGCCACTTGAATTTCCTTTTTGATCATCTACCGCTTGAAAAAGCGGGAGCCAATGTGCGGACACATTGGCGGTGGGCTTGGTTTGAAAAATTAGATGCGACGACGCTTCTGTGGGCGGCAACCGTTGTGCGGAACCGGCGTCACATCAGCAATCATGTTGATTCGGATACCCAGGGCAGCCAGGGCACGAACCGAAGACTCACGGCCGGGACCCGGACCCTTGATCTCGACATCAAGATTCTTGATGCCTTGTTCAATGGCGGTGCGGCCAGCCACTTCCGAAGCCACCTGAGCAGCAAATGGCGTGGACTTTCTGGAACCTTTAAAACCTTGGCCACCAGAAGAAGCCCAGGCAAGAGAGTTGCCCTGACGATCAGTGATGGTGATGATGGTGTTGTTAAAGGAAGCGTGCACGTGCGCAATGCCGTCAGCAACGTTCTTTCGAACTTTCTTGCGAACGCGCTGTGCAGCGTTATTGGATGGAGCTTTAGCCATAATGAACTTTCAGAGCCTGTTATTTCTTGAGAGAAGCCGCTGCTTTACGAGGACCTTTGCGCGTGCGTGCATTGGTACGCGTGCGCTGACCACGCAAGGGCAGGCCACGACGATGGCGGAAGCCACGATAACAACCGATGTCCATCAAACGCTTGATGTTCATGGTGGTTTCGCGACGCAAATCACCTTCAATGGTGAACTTAGCGACTTCGTCACGCACTTTTTCAAGTTCTGAATCGGTCAGATCCTTGATTTTTTTGGCGTAGTCGACACCGCAAGATTCGCAAATCTTGCGGGCGCGGCTGCGTCCAATACCGAAAATGGCAGTCAAGCCAATTTCAGAATGCTTTTGTGGTGGAATATTGATACCAGCGATACGTGCCATTTTGATCCTCTATAACTCTTGCAATTAACCCTGACGCTGTTTGTGGCGTGGATCTGTACAGATCACACGAACCACGCCCTTACGCCGAATAATCTTGCAGTTGCGGCAAATTTTCTTGACCGAAGCCGAAACTTTCATTGCGTTCTCCTAAACAATTCGTAAACAGTTGAAACTACTTGGCTCGAAACACAATGCGTGCCCGGCTCAAATCGTACGGTGTAAGTTCTACAGTCACTTTGTCACCAGGCAAGATGCGGATGTAATGCATGCGCATTTTTCCGGAAATATGCCCTAAAACAATATGACCATTTTCAAGTTTGACCCTGAATGTTGCATTGGGAAGATTTTCTACAATCTCACCCTGCATTTGAATAACGTCGTCTTTTGCCATATGTTTAATCTCAGGAAGCCTTGAAGTTGGCTTTTTTCAGCAGAGATTCATATTGCTGCGACATCAAATAATTTTGCACCTGGGCCATGAAGTCCATGGTCACCACAACAATAATCAGCAATGAAGTACCACCAAAATAAAACGGTACGTTGTACTTGAGAATCAGAAACTCTGGCAACAAACACACCAAT
This sequence comes from Rhodoferax sp., assembly GCF_030653815.1. Taxonomy (GTDB): domain Bacteria; phylum Pseudomonadota; class Gammaproteobacteria; order Burkholderiales; family Burkholderiaceae_C; genus Rhodoferax. Next base: position 181,055 of record NZ_JAURYQ010000006.1, read on the forward strand.
GTGATGTACATCGCACCAACAAACGTCAAGCGCAACAGAATCTTGTCGATGTACTTGGCCGTATGGTCACCCGGACGAATACCAGGAACGAAAGCGCCACTCTTCTTGAGATTGTCGGCAGTTTCACGGCTATTGAAAACCAGGGCCGTGTAAAAGAAACAAAAGAAAATAATGGCTGCAGCGTACAACATGACATAGATCGGCTGACCCGGCGTCAAGGAACCCGCGATGTCTTTCAACCAACGCATCGAATCACCTGCACTGAACCAACCAACCACGGTCGCAGGCAACAGAATGATCGACGATGCAAAGATCGGAGGGATCACGCCAGCCATGTTCAGCTTGAGCGGCAAGTGCGAAGACTGGCCACCATAAACCTTGTTACCAACCTGGCGTCGCGCATAATTCACAAGGATCTTGCGCTGGCCACGTTCGACAAACACCACAAAGTACGTCACCAGTGCCACCAGAATCACAATCAGCAGCGAAACAATAATGCTCATCGCCCCAGTACGAACCAATTCCAGCAAACCACCCACTGCGCTCGGTAAGCCCGCCGCAATACCCGCGAAGATCAGGATGGAGATACCGTTACCCAGTCCACGCTCGGTAATCTGTTCACCCAACCACATCAGGAAAAGCGTGCCCGCTGTCAGCGTGACCACAGCGGTCATGCGGAAGCCAAACCCAGGCTCGATCACCAGACCGGCAGAACTCTCAAGTGCCACAGCGATTCCCAAGGACTGGAACAAGGCCAGGCCAAGCGTGCCATAACGGGTGTACTGGGTAATCTTGCGACGCCCAGCCTCGCCCTCTTTCTTCAATTGCTCGAAGGCCGGCAGCACATACCCCAGCAACTGCATGATGATCGAAGCCGAAATGTACGGCATGATCCCCAGCGCAAAGATGGTGAATCTGGACAAAGCGCCACCCGAGAACATGTTGAACATGCCGAGGATACCGCCCTGCTGACCCTTGAAAAACTGCTGTAGCTGGACCGGATCGATGCCAGGCACCGGAATGTGTGCGCCCACACGGTAAACCACGAGGGCAAGCAACAGAAAGACCAAACGGCGACGCAAATCGCCGTATTTGTCTGACTTTGCCGCGAGAGCCGTACTGGTAGCCACTTACACCAATCCTGAATCTGTATTAAGCAACGCTGCCACCGGCAGCTTCAATCGCCAACTTGGCGGCCGCTGTAGCGCCAACACCATTGAGCTTGAAAGCCTTGGTGACTTCACCCGTCTTGATGATCTTGACCACCTTGGCCAACTCACCCACCAAACCAGCTTGCTTGAGCACGAGCACGTCAATGTCTGCCACGTCAAGCAAATTCAGTGCAGACAGAGTCACTTCAGCGTTGAATTTCAGCAGCGCGGACTTGAAGCCGCGCTTGGGAAGGCGACGCTGCATAGGCATTTGGCCGCCTTCAAAACCCACCTTGTGGTAACCACCGGCACGGGACTTTTGGCCCTTGTGACCACGGCCTGCTGTTTTACCAAGACCCGAGCCAATGCCGCGACCCACACGGCGTTTGTAATGTTTAGCGCCGTCAGCCGGCTTGATGCCATTGAGTTCCATCATTTACCTCTTACAGCACTTTAACCAAGTAGCTGATTTTGTTGATCATGCCGCGGACTTCGGGTGTATCCACCAGTTCACTGGTGCTGCGCATCTTGCGCAAACCCAGGCCACGAACAGTCGCACGGTGTGACTCTGCGCAACCAATCGGGCTACGCACAAGTTGAACGGTTACTTTTTTTTGCGTTGTCATTTTTGAAAACTCCAATTAGGCAAAAATTTCTTCGATCGTCTTGCCGCGCTTGGCTGCAACGACGGAAGGCGTCGTGGCATGCGACAGCGCGTCCAACGTGGCGCGAACCATGTTGTACGGATTCGAGGAACCATGGCTCTTGGCCACAATGTCCGTGATACCAATGACTTCGAAAACAGCGCGCATCGGGCCGCCGGCAATGATGCCGGTACCCTTGGGGGCCGGTGCCATCATGACTGAGGCGGCGCCATGGTGACCCATCACACGGTGGTGAATGGAACCGTTTTTCAGCGAAACCTTGGTCATGTTGCGACGTGCTTCTTCCATGGCCTTTTGCACGGCAGCAGGAACTTCTTTCGATTTTCCCTTGCCCATGCCGACGGTGCCATCACCGTCGCCAACCACGGTCAGTGCTGCGAAGCCCAGAATACGACCACCCTTGACCACTTTCGTGACCCGGTTGATCGCGATCATCTTCTCGCGCAGACCATCCTCAGGCCCTTCAGCCTTACCTTGCATTTTTGCTTGTACTTTAGCCATCTTAATTTCCGATCTGCTTAGAACTGCAAGCCAGCTTCACGTGCCGCATCAGCCAACGCTTTCACGCGGCCATGGTACGCAAATCCTGCACGATCAAACGCTACTTTTTCAACACCAACAGCTTTTGCCTTTTCAGCCAAACGCTTACCGATGACCTGGGCAGCGGCAACATTGCCACCTTTACCAGATCCGCCCAATGACTGACGCACTTCGGCTTCCGCCGTCGATGCGGTGGCCAAAACCTTGCTTCCATCGCCAGAAATTACACTGGCGTAGATGTGCAAGTTGGTGCGATTCACCGTCAAACGGGCGACGCCTTGGAGGGCGATGCGGATCCGGGTTTGACGGGCTCTGCGAAGACGCTGCTCTTTTTTGCTCAACATGTTGCAGATCCTTATTTCTTTTTGGTTTCTTTGATGGCGACTTTTTCGTCCGCATACCGAATACCCTTGCCCTTGTAGGGCTCAGGCGGACGGACTGCACGAATTTCGGCTGCAATCTGACCAACGCGCTGGCGGTCAGCACCCTTGATCACAACCTCTGTCGGCGTCGGAGTTGCCACAGTAATACCGGCAGGCATGTCAATATTGACCGGATGAGAGTAACCCACCGTCAAGTTGAGTTTGTTGCCAGCGGCTTGCGCCTTGTAACCCACACCAATCAGGGTGAGCTTTTTCTCAAAGCCCTTGCTGACGCCAACCACCATGTTGTTCACCAACTGGCGCATGGTACCGGCCATGGCATCGGCTTCACGCGTATCGTTGGCAGCCGAGAAGCTCAGCTTGCCAGCATCGCTGGAGATTTTGACCAGCATGTTTTGCGTCAGGGTCAGCAAACCGCCGGAACCCTTGACGCTGATACTTTGCTCACCTACCGTCACCTCAATCCCAGCAGGGATGGTCACGGGCATTTTTGCTATACGAGACATCTTGTATTTCCTCTCAATGTCACGCTTTAGGCGACGTAGCAAAGGACTTCACCACCGACACCGGTAGCGCGCGCCTTGCGGTCAGTCATGACACCCTTGGGCGTTGTGACAATTGCCACACCCAGGCCGTTTTGAACTTGCGGAATGGCATCGCTGCCACGGTACACACGCAGACCAGGACGACTGACACGCTCGATGCGCTCAATCACCGGACGACCCGCGTAGTACTTCAAGGCGATTTCCAGCTCGGGCTTGCCGTCAGCCGGATTGATCTTGAATCCATCAATGTAACCTTCGTCCATCAGGACTTGGGCAATCGCGACCTTCACTTTGGAAGAAGGCACACGAACAGAAGTTTTTGCAACCATTTGCGCATTGCGAATGCGGGTCAACAGGTCGGCGATCGGATCACTCATACTCATATCTATTTCTCCTACCGATTACCAGCTGGCCTTGACGATGCCAGGTATTTCACCAGCAAAAGCCATTTCACGAATCTTTGCACGTGCCAAGCCAAATTGCTGGAACGTACCACGAGGGCGTCCAGTGATGGCACAGCGGTTACGCTGCCGGGTTGGATTTGCATTGCGAGGCAAAGCCTGCAGACCAAGGCGGGCCGCAGCGCGCTCTTCATCAGTGCGCTTTGCATCTGTCGAGATCGCCTTCAATTCCGCATGTTTTTTTGCGTACTTGGCGACCAGTTTGTCGCGTTTGAGTTCGCGTTGGATTAAAGCCATCTTAGCCACAGATCACCTCAGTTCTTGAAGGGAAAACGGAAACCAGCGAGAAGAGCCTTGCACTCATCGTCACTCTTGGCCGTTGTTGTGATGCTGATGTTGAGACCGCGCAAGGCGTCAACCTTGTCGTACTCAATCTCAGGAAAAATAATTTGTTCTTTCACGCCGATGTTGTAATTACCACGACCATCGAAGGAGCGACCGGAGATACCACGGAAGTCACGCACGCGGGGCAGGGCCACAGTGACAAAGCGATCCAGGAATTCGTACATTTGCGCACCACGCAATGTCACCATACAGCCAATGGCCTGGTTCTCACGAATCTTGAAACCGGCAATTGCCTTCTTGGACATCGTCACCACAGGCTTCTGGCCCGCGATTTTTGACATGTCACTCACGGCGTGGTCCATAACCTTCTTGTCAGCGACTGCTTCGCTCACACCCATGTTGAGTGTGATCTTGGTCAGGCGAGGAACCTGCATTGGCGACTTGTAGCCAAACTTGGCCATCAACTCGGGAGCCAATTTTTCACGGTAAAGTTGTTGCAAACGAGCCATGTTCATGCCACCTTGATTTCTTCGCCGCTGGACTTGTAAACGCGAACACGTTTGCCGTCAGCCTGCAATTTGATACCGACGCGGTCAGCCTTGCCGCTTGCTGCATTGAAAATTGCAACATTGGACTGGTGAATCGCCATGGTTTTTTCAACAATGCCACCCGCCTCACCCTTCATGGGGTTGGGCTTGGTATGCTTCTTGACGATGTTCACACCTTCAACCATCAGGTGCGAATCATCTTTACGCGATGTGACTTTGCCACGCTTGCCTTTATCGCGCCCGGTGAGCACGATGACATCGTCGCCTTTGCGAATCTTGTTCATGTGATGTCCTTACAAAACTTCAGGTGCCAAAGACACGATCTTCATGAACTTTTCAGTGCGCAATTCACGCGTCACCGGCCCAAAGATGCGCGTGCCGATAGGCTCGAGCTTGGCATTGAGCAACACTGCTGCATTGCCATCAAATTTGACCAAAGAGCCGTCGCTGCGACGGATGCCCTTGGCCGTGCGCACCACCACAGCACTGTAGACGTCGCCTTTTTTGACACGTCCACGAGGCGCGGCTTCCTTGATGCTCACTTTAATAATGTCGCCTACGCTGGCGTAGCGACGCTTGGATCCGCCCAGCACCTTAATGCACAGAACGGACTTGGCGCCAGTGTTGTCGGCGACTTCGAGTCGAGATTCGGTTTGGATCATTTGTTTAATTCCCAACTTGCACTGAAAACCGGCCTGCACAACGCTTAGCCTTACTTCAGTCAGTCTTGGGCCCGTTACACGCAACATGAACCACTCATGTCGTTAGCTTTGGGCAGATACTTCGGTTTTAACGCGAAGCCTCGTATTATGCAGCAAAAATTTAGCTCGATCAAGGATTTTCTTGTGCGCAGAGCAAATATTGTTGACACAGGTTATTCATGGCGCGCTGCAAACCTCACCATCGCCTCGCTCAAGCCTTCGCACAGCCACCTCCCTGCGCCTGGCAAGGCAAACCGAACTGCTACTCGAGCCCTGGAAGCCAAAGGCCCACACATTTGATTAGACTCAAGCTTTCCAACAACCATGACGCGGTCTCACCCACGCATAAAACTCATGAGCAAACGTATCGCATTCATTGGCGGAGGCAACATGGCCAGCGCCCTCATCAGTGGTCTGATCAAACAGGGATTACCGTCCGACCTGATTGACGTGGTGGAACCCTTCGCCGATGCGCGGGACAAGCTGCTGGCCAGCTTTGGCATCACCGCCCGTCCCGAAGCGGGTGCTTTTTTGATGGATGCCGCGCTGGTGGTCTGGGCTGTCAAGCCGCAAACGTTCAAGGCGGCGGCACTGGCCGTGGCACCACACACCCCTGGACGTTTGCACTTGAGCGTGGCGGCTGGCATTCGAAGCGACAGCATTGCCACCTGGTTGGACAGCGAGCGCGTCGTGCGCGCCATGCCCAACACGCCCGCACTGATTGGTCAGGGCATCACCGGCCTGTTTGCCCGCACCAGTGTCACGGCGAACGACAAAGCCTTTGTGGAACAAGTCATCGCCACCACCGGCGAATCCCTCTGGCTCGATGCCGAAGACCAGCTGGATGTGGTCACGGCCCTGTCAGGCTCGGGGCCAGCCTATGTGTTCTATTTCATGGAGGCCATGACCATGGCGGGCACCGAAATGGGCTTGAGCCGCGAACAGGCACTGCAACTCGCCGTGGCCACCTTCAGTGGCGCCAGCGCATTGGTAAAAACCACGGGAGATGCACCCCAGGTGCTGCGCCAGCGCGTCACCTCCAAAGGCGGCACCACCTTTGCCGCCATCTCCAGCATGGAAGACAACGACGTGCGCGCCCTGTTCATCGATGCCATGTACGCAGCCCGTGAACGCGCCAAAGAACTTGGCGACGAGTTTGGCGCAGACTGAGCGGATTAGCGAAAAAAATAACTGGCGGCAATACCGGCAAAAACGGTAAAGCCCAGCCAATGGTTCAGCCTGAAAGCCTTGAAACAGCCCTCACGTGAACGCGAGCGGATCAGGGTGAAATGCCAGGCCACCTGAGCCAAAGCCAACGACATGGCCAGATAAAACAGTGGGTTTGCCGCATACTGACCCAGGGTCACTGACCAGACGCCGATGAAGCCCAGATAGCACAAGGTGACCACCAGCACATCCCAGCGACCCAAGGTGATGGCCGAAGTTTTGATGCCAATGCGCAGGTCATCGTCGCGGTCCACCATGGCGTATTCAGTGTCGTAAGCCAGCACCCAGAACAGGTTACCCAACATCAGCCACCAGGCCAGCGGCGGCACATCGCCGCGCACGGCAGCAAACGCCATGGGAATGCCCATGCCAAAAGCAATTCCCAGGACGGCCTGCGGCATGGACACAAAGCGCTTGGCATACGGGTAAGCCAGCGTGACGGCCAACGCCGCACACGACAAGCCAATCGTGAGGGCATTGGTGGTGAGCACCAGCGCAAAGGCCAACAGCGCCAGCAGCGCCCCCACCATCAGCGCCTCTTTCACCGACACCGCGCCGGTGGTCACCGGCCGCCCCGCCGTGCGCTTGACATGTTTGTCAAACTCGCGATCTGCCACATCGTTGATGCAGCAGCCGGCACTGCGCATCAAAACCGTGCCCAGTACAAAGACGCCAAACAAATGCCAGCCCGGAAAGCCTCCAGCGGCCACCCACAGCGCGGCCAGTGCTGGCCACAGCAACAGCAGCCAACCCGCCGGGCGGTCCCAACGGATCAAGGCCAGGTACAAATTGAATTTCTTACGCCAACGCATCGTTTTCTTTCTTCTTCGGTTTCACCCATTCGGCCATCAGGACAAACGCCGTACGCCCGGCAACTCACAGGCATAAATCGCGTTGCGCAGGGCGGCAATGGCCTCATAACGGGTAAAACTCCGCCGCCAGACCAGCACCACACGTCGTGTGGGCGGGTCGCCCGCAAAGGGCAGGTATTTGACATAAGCGTCTTCGAGGCGCCGGGCTTTTGCCGCCAGTGCTTCCTTGGGGACACTCAGGCGCGGCACCAGGGTGACCCCCATGCCCGCGGCCACCATATGCTTGATGGTTTCCAGCGAGGAGCCCTCGAAGCTCTTGCGAATGCCCTCGGCATTGCTGGAAAAACGGGCAAACTCGGGACACACTTCGAGCACATGATCGCGAAAACAGTGACCACTGCCAAGCAGCAGCATGGTCTCGTTCTTCATCTCGTCACTGGTCACCTCGGCCTGGGCCGCGAGCGGGTGATTGGCCGGCACAGCCGCCATGAAAGGCTCATCGTAAAGGGGCGCCACGGCCAGCCCGGCGTCCGGAAAAGGTTCCGCCAGAATGGCGCAATCAATCTCACCCGTGCGCAACATCTCCAGCAACCTCACGGTGAAGTTTTCTTGGAGCATCAAGGGCATTTGCGGAGTCTTGGATATCATCTGGCGCACCAAGTCCGGCAACAAATACGGACCAATGGTGTAGATGATGCCCAGCGCCAGCGACCCGCCCAGCGGGTCCTTGCCGCGTTTGGCAATTTCCTTGATGGCGGCTGCCTGCTCCAGCACACTTTGCGCCTGGCGCACGATTTCCTCGCCCAACGGCGTCACGGTCACCTCATTGGCGCTGCGCTCGAACAGCTTCACATCGAGTTCCTCCTCGAGCTTTTTTACCGCCACCGACAGGGTCGGCTGCGACACAAAGCAAGCCTCGGCCGCCTTGCCGAAATGCCGCTCACGCGCGACGGCAACGATGTATTTGAGTTCAGTCAGGGTCATGCTGCTATTTTCACCTACGGCGCGCTCGACCCGCGCATCAGGGTTTGTACCGACACGGCATTGTGACTGGGGTTGATCTGAGTCAATCAAACACATGGCAAAGCCTCTAGCATTCAAACAGGAGAATGCCCATGTTTGATTTACCCATCCGCAGCGTCATGGAACGCAAAAAATTCATCACTGCGGCGCCCAACACCACCGTCAGCCAGGCAGCCCGCTTGATGGCGACCAAGAACGCCGGTGCCGTGCTGGTCGTTGAAGACGATCAACTGATCGGCATATTTACCGAACGGGATGTGGTGTTTCGCGTGATCGCCCTGGGACTCGATCCGAGAGAAACCTGCTTGCGGCAAGTGATGACCGCCGATCCCAAAACACTCAGCCCAAACCAGTGCTACGGCCACGCCCTGGTCATCATGCAGGAAAACGGCTTTCGCCACGTGCCCGTGGTGGAGGAGAATCTGCCCATCGGCATTATCTCGTCGCGCAACGCGATGGACCCCGACCTGGAAGAGTTTGTCGCGGATCAACGCCGGCGTGAACACTACCGCTAGGCTATCACCCCCCGCAGATCAAGGGTCGGTCAGGCGTTCAGATAATCGGTCTTGCCACCCAGCCAGCGCTGCACATGTTGCGCGGCCAGCGCAGGGTGTTGGTCCAGCAGCAGCGGCGCCAGGTGACGCGCCCAGTCCAGCAGCCGGGCATCTTCCACCACGTCGGCAAAACGCAGCATGGCATCGCCCGACTGGCGCGCGCCCATGAACTCGCCCGGTCCACGAATTTCCAGGTCACGCCGGGCGATCTCAAAACCATCGCTGGTTTGCGCCATCGCCTTGAGGCGCGCTCGCGCGGTATCACCCAGGCGTGGCGCGTCACCGGTGGCGTACAGCAGCACACAAGCCGACGCCGCTGCGCCACGACCTACCCGGCCACGCAACTGGTGCAACTGGCTCAGGCCAAAGCGCTCGGCGTGCTCAATCACCATCAGCGAGGCATTGGGCACGTCCACCCCCACTTCAATCACCGTGGTACTCACCAGCACCCCCATCTGACCGCCAACAAACAGGCTCATCACCACTTTTTTCTCGAGCACGGGCATGCGTGAATGCAGCAGACCCACCAGTACGCCGGGCAGAGCCGCACTGAGTTGCGCGTGGGTTTCTGTCGCATTACGCAGATCCAGCGCCTCACTCTCTTCGATCAAGGGGCAGACCCAGTAAATCTGCCGCCCCTGCACCAATTGGTCACTGATGCGGGCAATCACCTCGTCGCGGCGCGCGTCATGAATCACCCGGGTCACGATGGGGGTTCGCCCGGGCGGCAACTCGTCAATGGTGGATACATCCAGGTCGGCGTAGTAACTCATGGCCAGCGTGCGCGGGATGGGTGTGGCCGTCATCATCAGCAGGTGGGGCTCCAGATCCGGGCTGCCCAGCTTTTCCCGCAGGGCCAGACGCTGTGCCACGCCAAAACGGTGCTGCTCATCGATGATGGCCAGGGCCAACTTGTGAAATTGCACCTTGCCCTGGATCAAGGCATGGGTACCCACCACCAACGCAGCCTGCCCGCTGGCGATCAAGGCCAACATCTCACGCCGCTCCTTGGCTTTCTGACTTCCTGTCAACCAGGCCACGGTCACGCCGAGCGGCTGCAACCAGTCCACCAGCTTGGCAAAGTGCTGGGTGGCCAGAATTTCGGTAGGGGCCATCAGTGCACACTGCCAGCCGGCCCCCATGCACTGCGCAGCGGCCAGCGCGGCCACCACGGTTTTGCCGGCACCGACATCGCCTTGCAGCAGGCGGTGCATGGGCGCCGGCCGGGCAAGGTCCCGATTGATTTCAGCCACCACACGCCGCTGCGCTGTGGTCAATTGAAACGGCAGTGTCGCCAGCAAACGTTCAAACAAGCTGTCAGCACTGGCCCCAGACAGCGCTGGCGAGCGCAAGCGGGCACGCGAACGCCGCGATTGCAGTTGCGAAAGTTGCTGCGCCAGCAACTCCTCGGCCTTGAGTCGTTGCCAGGCCGGGTGACTGTGATCCTGCAGGGTATCGAGCGACACATCAGGCGTGGGGTTGTGCAGGAACGAGAGTGCTTGACGAAGATTCCAGACGGGCTCCAACCCAATCTCCTGCAAGTACGCTGCAGGCACGGTTTCAGGCAGCTCTGCGCGCGCCAGGCCGGCCTGCACCGCCCGGCGCAAATAGGCCTGGGGTAAACCGGCCGCCGTGGGGTAAACCGGAGTCAGTGCCGTGGCCAGTTCGCCACCCGCGGGCTTGACCACCGGATGCATCATGGTGAGGCCGGCAAAACCACCGCGAATCTCACCGCGCACCCTGATCAGATTCCCGACAGCAAGCGCTTTTTGTTGGGATGGATAAAAGGTAAAAAAACGCAACAGACAGGTGCCGCTGCCGTCGTCGAGCGTGACCAGCAGTTGCCGGTGGCCACCAAGCTTGACTTCGGCATGGGTCACCCGGCCCTCCAACTGTGCCACCTCACCTTCGCGAACGTCGCGCAATTTGACCAGTCGCGTTTCATCTTCATAGCGTAGTGGCAAGTGCAAGGCCAGGTCAATCGGTCGTACCAGCCCGAGCTTGCGCAAGACCTTTTGCGGGCCAGTCAGCGGCTTGACGGCTGGAGTTACAGGCGGGAGTGGCATACACCAATTTTGCATGCAATCAGGCAGCGACTTCATTATCATCACGCCATGTCCGCCCGCCCTGCCTTGCCTGACCGCCAGTTCACATGGTTGCATGCACCACTGCGCCATTGGCACAGCTGGTGGCACATGTTTTATGTGGCTTCGGTAGTGCTGGCGCTGGCGCTCAGCCCGAGCAGCTATACGCCCGAGTTTCGGCGCCTTACCGCCCAGCACATCCACGCCAGCACCTGGCGGGTGATCCCCTGGTTCACGGCGCTTTCAGCCTTGCTGAGCCTGGTGTTGATTCGCATTGTGGTGGTGACCGCCCTGAGCTACGGCTTGTCGCAATATGCCCTGCAAATGGTGGTACGGGTGCTGGTGCTGGAGCTCATCCCGCTGGCAGCCGCCTTGTTTGTCGCCTTGCGCGCGGGTCTGGCTTTTAACGCTGGCGCCGTCGGCGTGGCAGCCCAGCCCGCCGTGGCGCCAGGGCCACTCGACCTGGCTCACCTGCGCGACCATTTGACGCCACGCGTGCTGGCCGATGCCTTCGCCGTGCTGGCCCTGGCCATGCTTAGCAGCGTGGTGATTCTGGTATTGACTTACCTGACCGTTTATGGTCTGTCGCCCTGGGGCTTGCCCGGTTTCACCCGTACCGTGGGCCAGGTGTTTGATCTGCAGGTCAGCCTGGGCTTCATTCTGAAAACCCTGTTTTTCAGTCTGGCGGTCGCCGTGGTGCCCATGGCCGCCAGCCTGGAGGCCACGCAACAGCGCGTCACAGATACGATCCAACCAGGCGCCGTGCGACTGTTCCTGGTCCTGTTTTTGCTGGAAGCGACCTCGCTTGTCGTCAAATACGCCTGACCCACCCGGAACCGCCCATGACCGATACCACCGAAGCCAGCCCAGACCTCACCCACATCGAGCGCCGCGCCAAGGGGCTGTTATTGCTGATGGCCGCCTTGGTGGCGGGCTTTGTGCTTTATGTGATGGTGGCCCGCGGTGTGTTTGAGAGCACCCAGCAGTTGGTGCTGATCTCGGACGACTCCGAGGGCGTCATCGTGGGCATGGACCTGACGTTTTCTGGTTTTCCCATCGGCCGGGTGCGGCGCATCGAACTGGCGCCCGATGGCATGGCCCGCATGGTGGTTGACGTGCCCCACAAACAGGCGCACTGGTTACGCAGTTCCAGCATTTTCACCCTGGAACGAGGCATGGTGGGTGACACCCGTATCCGCGCCTACAGCGGCATCCTGGGCGACCCACCACTGCCCCCCGACGCGGAGCGCACGTTGCTGCGCGGCGACACCTCGGCTGAAGTGCCACGCCTGATCGCCTCGGCCCGTGCTCTGCTGGAAAACCTGGAAGCCATGACCGGCACCGAGTCACCCCTCAACGCCAGCCTGGGACAACTTAAAACCACCACCGAGCGCATGAACGGCCGTTATGGCGTGTTGACCGGTGTCATGGGCAGCGAGAGCAACGCCAAACAAATCATCCAGACGCTGGAGCGCACCAACAGCCTGCTGGCGAAAGCGGAGCAACGCATGTTTGGCAGCGGTGGCCTGGTGGATGCCACCCAGGTCACCTTGAACAGCACCCAGGCCACCATGAACAGCGGAAAAGCGGCGCTGGAGCAATTGCAGAACGCCATCGGCGACACCCGCAACACTTTGAAAAACGTCGACGCGGTGCTGGCCGAAGCCCAGGCGGTTGGCGCCAATGCGCGTATCGCCAGCACCGACCTGGGCGTGTTACGTGCAGAAGTCGAGGCCAGCTTGCGCCGCCTGAGCCAGCTCACCGACGAGATCAACCGCAAGTGGCCTTTCGCCCGCGATACCGAGATCAAGTTGCCATGAAACGTTTTTTAGCCCTGACTACCGCCCTGCTGCTGGTCGCTTGTGCCAGCGCACCACCGCCTCCCGAATGGCAAAGTCAATCGTTTGCAGCGCTCAAAAGTTACACGGCAGCTTACCTGCGCGGCAACACGCGGGTGGCAGAAGTCGAATTTGAGCGCGCCAAAGCCGAAATTGCCCGCACCGGCCGGCCCGACCTGATGGCACGCATTGAGCTGCTGCGCTGTGCCACGCAAGTGGCCAGCCTGGTCATGGACCCCTGCGTGGCTTACCACGCCCTGGCACAGGACGCCGCGTTTGCGGAGCAGGCCTACGCCAGCTTCATCGCGGGGCGCTGGGACACGCTGCAAGCGCCACATTTACCCTTGCACTATCGCGCCTTGGTGACCCAAACCCAGGCATCGATGAGGCAGACCGCCAAGCCCGAACAGGGTGCAAACGCCCAAATCCCAAGCAAACTCCTTCGAATTGAAGATCCGTTGGCGCGCCTGGTGGCCGCCGGGGCACTGATTCAAAGGGAGCCTTTGAGCAACGCGGACATTGATCTGGCGGTTGAAACCGCGTCAGCGCAGGGCTGGCGCCGACCCTTGCTGGCCTGGCTTGGCGTGCAGCTCAAACGCAATCAAAGCCTTGGCAACACCGGGGCCGCAGCCGCCATTCAGCGGCGCATTGATTTGGCGCTGTAGGGCGTTTCAAAACGGCATTTTGGGCATGCCTTTCATGCCGCCCATGCGCTTCATCATTTTCATCATGCCGCCGCCCTTCATCTTCTTCATCATGTCCTGCATTTGCTCAAATTCCTTGAGCATGCGGTTGACCTCCTGCACCTGAACCCCGGCGCCAGCAGCAATGCGGCGCTTGCGGGTGGCTTTGATGAGCTCGGGTTTACGACGCTCCAGTGGCGTCATGCTCTGGATGATGCCTTCCTTGCGCTTGACATCTTTTTCAACCTTGCCCATGTCCATCTGACCGGCTTTGGCCGCCATGGCGGCAGGCAGTTTGTCCATTAGACTGCTCAGGCCGCCCATTTGCTTCATTTGCTGGATCTGGCTTAAAAAGTCGTTGAGGTCGAAGCTGGCACCACTTTTGACCTTGGCAGCCAGCTTCTGAGCCGAGGCCATGTCGACCCCCGCCGTGACCTGCTCGACCAGCGCCAAAATATCGCCCATGCCCAGAATGCGGCCAGCGTGGCGTTCGGCGTCAAACACCTCCAGTCCGTCGAGCTTCTCGCTGGTACCGGCAAACTTGATCGGTGCACCAGTGACCTGGCGCACCGACAGAGCCGCACCACCACGCGAGTCGCCATCGAGCTTGGTCAGGATAATGCCGGTCAGGGGCAAGGCCTCCTTAAAGGCTTTTGCTGTATTGACCGCGTCCTGGCCCTGCATGGCATCCACCACAAACAGGGTTTCCACCGGGTTGATGGCGGCGTGCAAGTCCTTGATTTCACGCATCAGCACGTCATCAATGGCCAACCGGCCCGCCGTGTCGACCAGCAAGACATCAAAATAATGTTTGCGGGCATAGTCCAGCGCAGCCAGCGCGATGTCCACCGGCTTTTGCTCGGGCGTGCTGGGAAACCACTCGGCCCCCGCCTGCGCTGTGACGGCTTTGAGCTGCTCAATGGCGGCCGGGCGGTAAACGTCACCTGAGACCGTCAATACCTTCTTGTTGCGCTTCTCGATCAGGTGTTTGGCCAACTTGGCAGTCGTGGTGGTTTTACCCGCCCCCTGCAAACCTGCCATCAGGATCACGGCTGGCGGTTGCGCCGCCAGATTGATGTCGGCCACACCGTCACCCATGGTGGCGGCCAGCTCCTTATTCACAATGCTCACCAGAGCCTGGCCCGGTGTGAGCGAGCCCAGCACGTCTTGCCCCAGCGCCTTGTCCTTGACCCGGGCAATGAAGTCACGCACCACCGGCAGCGCCACGTCGGCCTCCAGCAGTGCCATGCGCACCTCGCGCAGCATGTCGGCCACATTGGTTTCGGTGATGCGGGCCTGGCCGCGTATTTCTTTAACCAGGCGCGAGAGTTTGTCGGTGAGAGCGGAGGCCATAGGATATTTTTCCGGCAAACGGAACCTGAGTTAATGCCAAGGGTGGGAAGACAGGATACAAAACGCTAAACTGTGCGCATGATTTTAGCCAGTGCTACTCCCCTCACTCTCACCCTGGCGCTGGGCGCGTCGGCGGCTTATGCGGCGTCTGCCACGGGAGCCGCACGCGCTGGCAAAACGCTGCCCCGTATCACGGCCTGGCTGGCGTGGTGTTTGCATGGGGTACTGCTGGCCTGGGGACTTTGGGGAAGCGAGCCACGATTCGGTTTTGCGCCCGCATTGTCCGTCACCACCTGGCTGGTCGGCTTGGTGTATGCCGTTGAAAACTACGTTTTCCCACAGCTCAGAACACCTTGGCTGTTGTCGGGTGCGGGCTCTGCGGCCGTACTGTTGGCCCTGCTGTTTCCGGGCAATACCCTCAATCCCAGCGCCTCGACCTGGCTGCCCCTGCACTGGGCGCTGGGAATTGCCTCTTACGGCTTGTTTGCCGTGGCCGTCGTGCACGCCTGGCTGATGACCCGCGCCGAAGCACGCATACGTGTGGCCGCCAACGCCGCCAGCGGCTTGCCCCTGCTGACCATGGAACGGCTGACCTTTCGCTTTGTCAGCCTCGGATTTATCTTGCTGAGCGCGACCTTGCTGGCCGGCTTTTTCTTTGGCAACCATCTGTATGGTGCCAGCCACGCCATCAAATGGGATCACAAAACCATTTTTTCGGTGTTGTCCTGGCTGACATTTGCTGTTCTTATGGTGGGCCGAATCCGCTTTGGCTGGCGCGGCAAACGCGCAGTGCGATTTCTTTACGCTGGCTCGGGCCTGCTGTTATTGGCTTATGTAGGCTCCCGTTTTGTCATGGAAATCGTGCTGGGGCAGGCGCTGTGAAAGGCTTGCTGATTTTGCTGGTGGTGCTGGTCGGCGTCTGGTTCTGGCGCAATCGTGCATCTGCCATCAGCCAGCGCCCGCCGGCGTCGTCCGATCCGACGCCCATGCCACTCGACACCGTGGCCTGCAGCCGCTGTCATGTGCACATTCCCCGTGCCGAGGCGATTCAGGGTCAGCACGGAAGTTATTGTGGGCAGGAACACCTGGATCAATCGGAACCCTGAATGAAGTTGCCCGCGCTGGCATCACTCTGGTCAGGAAAGCAGTCACACCAGACCGACTTCAACGACCACCCCGACGAATTTGACCGTCTGTGGCGCAGTTTCATGACCGCCCGTGCCACCCTGGGCGGGGTGCTGGTGGTACTGCAGGCCAGCCTGCTGGGCCTGGCCGCAGCGCCCAGCCTGACGCCCCTGTTAATCTGTCTGGCCTACCTGGTCGCCACGTTGGCAGAGCGAATGATGTCAGCACCGAAACAATTGGGGTTGGGCTTCAATGGGGCCTGGTTGCGCACGCTGGGCGTTGACCTACTGGCCTTTGCCGCGCTGCAAACCCTGCAGGACAGCAGCATCAATTACACCCCGCTATTTGCCTTGCCGGTGCTGATGGCCTCGGTCCTGGGGTCACAGTTGCTGGCCCTTGCCAGCGCGGCCAGTGTCACCTTGTTGTTGTTTGCCTATGCCGGCTGGCTATCCCTGCAAGCCCCCTGGAGTGCCAGCGCCCTTTTCTCACAGGCTGCGCTGACGGGCGCCGGCTGTTTTGCCATTTCCTTTATTGCCCGGCAAATGGCGAGCCGTTTGGCCAGCATTGAACTCAAGGCCCAACGGAGTCAACTGGCCGCAGCAGTGCAGCGGCAAGTCAACGAACTGATCATCGAGACACTGGGCGATGGCGTGCTGGTGGTCGATGCACAGTACCTGGTGCGATCCGCCAACCCTGCCGCTCAAAAACAATTGAGCTCCCCCCAAGGTACGCAAAATCAGCCCTGGATTCTGGCCAATGCACCAGGTTGGCAGGGACTGCGCCAGCTGATCGACGAGACCTTTAAAACACAGACAACGCAACATCTGGAAATCAGCATTCAGCACGAAGGCCAGGGAACGCGCCTGGCCATGGCTCACACCCAACTGACCGCCCAATTGAATCCGGAGGCGCAAGGCATGTGTGTGATTTTCTTGCAGGATCAAAGAGAACTGCAAGCTCGTTTACGGGTCGAAAAATTCGCCAGCATGGGCCGTATGTCGGCCGCGGTCGCCCATGAAATACGCAACCCGCTGGCTGCCATCGTGCAAGCCAATGCCTTGTTGGCAGAAGACCTGTCTGATCCCGGGCAACAACAATTGAGCCGGTTGGTGCAACAAAATGCCCAGCGCCTTGAAAAAACAGTGCACGACATCCTGCACGTCGTCCAAAACCCCAACACAGACCGCCTGGTCCAGACTCAGCCGCTCGACCTGACACTCACCGTGCCGCGAATTTGTCGGGACTGGCAATCGCATGGGGGGAACAAGCCGGACATCGCGGTACAGTTGCCCAACACCCAGGCCTGGGTCTGGTTTGACCCCGAGCACTTGCGTCGTATTTTGATCAACCTGCTGGACAATGCCCAACGCTACATTAGCACACACCCCGATGCCATCCAGATCACGCTGGACAAAAGTTGGGGAACTGGCGCGAGCGCGCGCATCTGTCTGCGGATCTGGAGCGACGGTGCGCCGCTGGACCCTTCCGTCGAACAACATTTGTTTGAACCTTTTTTTTCCTCCGAGAGCCGTTCCAGTGGTCTCGGGCTTTATATTTGCCGGGAACTGTGTGACAGTCATGGTGCTGAAATCAACTACCGGCGCAGCACGCGCGCCATGGATGGAAAAATGTTGACGGGTAACGAGTTTTTTGTGACGTTCAAATCATTGCCTCCACACGATAGTCTTGCAGCGTCAGTCCAGCCAAACGAGTGAACCCATGACCCCAAGCACCCAACACATCCTGGTGGTCGATGACGAGCCCGACCTGCGCACCATTTACGAACTGACCCTGTTGCGTGAAGGTTATCGGGTCGACACCGCAGAAAACCTTCAGCAGGCACGCACCTGCCTGCAAAGCAAGGTGTTTGACGCCGTCATCACCGACATGCGCCTGCCTGATGGCCTGGGCCTGTCACTGATCACCGAACTCAAGGCGCAGCATCGCAACGAGCGCTGCGTGGTCATCACCGCTTATGGTTCCACCGCCAATGCGGTCGAGGCCTTGAAAGCGGGTGCTTTTGACTACCTGACCAAGCCCGTCGACCTCAAACAATTTCGCTCCGTCATTGCGGCGGCATTGCGCAGCGCACCAGTTCCGCCCACACGACAAGCCGCGCAGCCAGATCAGTTGCAGCCCGAATTCAGCGGTGGACCCGACAACCCGGGCGCCCAGTCACTGGCGCGGCTGGTCGGTCAGTCGCTGGTCATGCGTCAGATCAAGGAGCGCATCCTCAAAGTTGCACCCAGCATGGCGCCGATCATGGTCACAGGTGAGTCTGGCACGGGCAAAGAACTGGTGGCCTATGCGATTCACAGCAACAGCCACCGCGCCCGAGGTGCCTGGATCGCCGTGAACTGCAGCGCCATTCCCGAGAATTTGCTGGAAGCCGAATTTTTTGGTGTCAAAAAGGGCGCCTACACCGGCGCCAGCCAGGACCGACAGGGATTTTTCCAGGCGGCGCAAGGGGGCACCCTGTTTTTGGATGAAATTGGCGACCTGCCCCTGGCCATGCAGGCCAAATTGCTGCGCGCCATCCAGGAACGTCGCGTCAGACCCTTGGGTTCAACCCAGGAGGACCTGGTGGATGTGCGCATCATCAGCGCCACCCACAAGGATCTGGCGACCGAAGTCCAGCAAGGCAACTTCCGGCAAGACCTGTATTACCGTCTCAATGTGATCGAGCTGACGATTACGCCGCTGCGGGAACGACAGGAGGATCTGCCCGAACTGTGCGACGCACTGCTATCACGCATTGCGCAGGAAGCGGGCTTGCCGACACCCCGCCTCAGTGCTGACGTTCTGGCGCAATTGACCCAACTGCCAATGCCGGGCAATGTCAGAGAGCTGGAAAACCTGCTCCATCGCAGTGTGACTCTGGGTGATCTTGACCAGATCCCGTGCCTGCCCGCCACAGCACCCGCAGTCTCAGACTTAGACCCGGCCGGGGAACACATTCCCAGCGATTTGCAGGCTTATCTGGACACCCACGAGCGCGCCATCTTGCTGCGCACCCTGCAAGAGACCAGTTTCAACCGCACTGCCGCCGCGTCCCGGCTGGGCCTGAGCCTGCGACAAATCCGCTACCGCATCGCCCGCCTGGGGATTGCGGCCGCACACTCTGATGAGAATACCGATGACGACGCCACTGACAACTGCCGGTGACGCCTTGTGGGCAGACGGCTGGTACCGCTTTGCCGCGCAACAGGCCTCACCCAACCGGGGTCCGCGTCCACCGCAGACCCACATTGACTTGATCGTGCTGCACTCCATCAGCCTGCCACCAGGTCAATATGGTGGACCTGAGGTGCTTCAGTTTTTCAACAACCAGCTCAACTGGCAAGCCCACCCCTACTTCCACCAAATCCAGGACATGGAGGTGTCAACGCATTTCTTCATCCGGCGCAACGGCGAGCTCTGGCAGTTGGTCAGTTGCGACGACCGCGCCTGGCACGCAGGCGCGTCGACCTACCGTGGCCGCGACAACTGCAACAACGACAGCATTGGCATTGAACTCGAAGGGCTGGAAGGTGACTTGTTTGAAGACGCGCAATACGAATGCCTGCAAAGCGTGTGCGCCGCGCTGATGCAGCACTACCCCATTGCCCATCTGGCGGGACATGAACACATCGCGCCCGGCCGCAAAGGCGACCCTGGCGCAGGTTTTGACTGGCTGCGCTTGCAAAAAGACTTGGGACTGGAGACTCGGTATTTACCCCTAGCCTTGCCATCCGATGCGACCAGGAAAGACGGCTCAACGGACTTGTTTGAGCGATAAAAAAGCATGCAAACTCAAGCTCAGTCGGGCATCGATCGCTATTAAAACCAGAGAAATACAGCTCGGCGCCACAAACTGGCCAAGTGACAAAAAACACCATGGGTAGTGTCATAACCGATTCACAACCCTAGATATAGTGATAAGCTAAGGCATTCGATCACGCGCACGCAGCTGCTAAAAGCTGCCTCGCCATTCATTTCCGCACCAGTTTCAAGAGAGGATGCCATGCAAACTGCCCAGACCACTTCCAGCACACCTTACAGCAACATGCCGAGCCGATCCGAATCAGGCGAGCCATCTGCGACTTCTGCCGGAACATTGAGTCAATACCAAATCCTCCGGCGCAACGGTGCCGTGGTGCCTTTCGAGCCCAACAAAATTGCCGTGGCCATGATGAAGGCCTTTCTGGCAGTGCATGGCACCCAGGGCGCCGCGTCCGCCAGTGTGCGTGAGACCGTTGAGGTGCTTACCCAGGTCGTGATCAAGGCGCTGATGCGTTCGCGCCCGGCCGGTGGCACCTTTCACATTGAAGACGTGCAGGACCAGGTGGAACTGGGTCTGATGCGCGAAGGGCACCACGAAATTGCCCGCGCCTATGTGCTGTACCGCGAGAAACGCAGCCAGGAACGCGCGCAAAAGGTGGTTCAACAGGCGCCTGCGGCCCCGCTGTTGCATGCCGTTGACAAGGGCCAGCGTGTGGTGCTGGATCTGGCACGCCTGCAAGGGATCATTGTGGACGCCTGCAGCGGCCTGGGTGCTGATGTCAAGCCCGAGCCCATCATGGCAGAGACGCTGCGCAACCTCTATGACGGCGTGCCCATGGACGAGGTCTACAAAGCCTCGGTGCTGGCGGCCCGCACCCTGATTGAAAAAGACCCGGACTACACCTACGCCACCGCGCGCTTGCTGTTTCACACCATCGCCAAAGAGATATTGGGTGAAGACGTGGCGCAAGCTGACATGCCCCAGGCCTACGCCGACTACTTTCCGCAGTTCATCAAACGCGGCGTTGAGAACGAGTTGCTCGATGAAAAACTGCAGCAGTTTGACCTGGTGCGACTGGCCGGCGCCCTCAAGGCCGAACGTGATCTGCAATTCGATTACCTCGGCCTGCAAACCCTTTATGACCGCTATTTTTTGCACATTGGCAAACAGCGCATCGAACTGCCGCAAGCGTTTTTCATGCGCGTCGCCATGGGCCTGTCGCTCAATGAAATCGACCGCGAAGCCCGTGCCATCGAGTTCTACGAGGTGCTGTCCTCGTTCGACTTCATGTCATCCACGCCCACCCTGTTCAACAGCGGCAGCCTGCGCTCGCAACTTTCAAGTTGTTACCTGACCACGGTGCCCGACGACCTTGACGGCATTTACGAGTCGATCAAGGAAAACGCCTTGCTGTCCAAGTTTGCCGGCGGCCTGGGCAATGACTGGACCCGCGTGCGCGCGCTAGGCAGTCACATCAAGGGCACCAACGGCGAATCGCAGGGCGTGGTGCCTTTCCTGAAAGTGGTCAACGACACGGCGGTGGCGGTAAACCAGGGTGGCAAGCGCAAGGGCGCGGTCTGCACCTACCTGGAAACCTGGCACCTCGACATCGAAGAGTTTCTGGAACTGCGTAAAAACACCGGCGACGACCGCCGCCGAACGCACGACATGAACACCGCCAACTGGATTCCGGACCTGTTCATGCGCCGCGTCATGGAAAAAGGCCAGTGGACCCTGTTCTCGCCCAACAACGTGCCCGACCTGCACGACAAGTTCGGCATCGCCTTTGAGCAGGCTTATGTGGCCTACGAAGAAAAAGCGGCGCGCGGCGAGATCAAGCCCTGCCGCACGGTGCAGGCGTCCGACCTGTGGCGCAAGATGCTGACCATGCTGTTCGAGACTGGCCACCCCTGGATCACGTTCAAGGATGCCTGCAACATCCGATCACCGCAACAACATGTGGGCGTGGTGCACTCCAGCAACCTGTGCACCGAGATCACCCTCAACACCAGCAACACGGAAACAGCGGTCTGCAACCTGGGCTCGGTCAATTTGTTGCAGCATTTGAAGGACGGCGCAATCGATCACGCCAAACTGCAAAAAACCATCACCACCGCCATGCGCATGCTTGACAACGTGATTGACATCAACTACTACGCGGTCAAAAAGGCGCGGGACTCCAACCTGCGGCACCGCCCGGTGGGGCTTGGCCTGATGGGCTTCCAGGACAGCCTGTACGAGTTGCGCCTGCCCTATGCGAGCGAGGCGGCGGTGCAGTTCGCCGACGAGTCCATGGAGGCCATCTGTTACTACGCCTACCAGGCGTCCACCGAACTGGCACGCGAACGTGGCCAGTATTCCAGCTACAAGGGCTCCTTGTGGGACCAGGGCATCCTGCCCATCGACACGCTGGACCGGCTCGCACACGAGCGGGGTGGTTATGTCGAGGTTGACCGTTCCAGCACCCTCGACTGGGATGCATTGCGGCAAAAAATTGCCCAGCACGGCATGCGTAATTCCAACTGTGTGGCCATTGCGCCCACCGCCACCATTTCCAACATCATTGGTGTCGACGCCTCCATTGAACCCTGCTTTGGCAACCTCTCGGTCAAGTCCAATCTATCGGGTGAATTCACCATCATCAACAGCTATCTGGTGCGCGACCTCAAGCGCATTGACCTGTGGGATGATGTGATGGTGATGGACCTCAAACATTTCGATGGTTCACTGGCCCCCATCGATCGCGTTCCGCAGGAAATCAAGTCGTTGTACGCCACCGCTTTTGAAGTCGAGACCCGCTGGCTGGTAGAAGCTGCCGCGCGGCGCCAAAAG
The DNA here is from genome assembly GCF_030653815.1 of Rhodoferax sp. Taxonomy (GTDB): domain Bacteria; phylum Pseudomonadota; class Gammaproteobacteria; order Burkholderiales; family Burkholderiaceae_C; genus Rhodoferax. Next base: position 203,628 of record NZ_JAURYQ010000006.1, read on the forward strand.
TGGATCGACCAGGCGCAGTCACTCAACATTTACATGGCCGGCGCGTCGGGTAAAAAACTCGATGACACCTACAAGTTGGCCTGGGTGCGTGGCCTCAAAACCACCTATTACCTGCGCACACAGTCGGCCACCCATGTGGAGAAATCGACGGTGACAGCGGGCCGTTTGAATGCCGTTTCATCCAGCGGCGAACTATCGGATCAGGGTGGTCTGACTGCACTCGATGCCGCGGCCGCGGCGGCACGACAACAGATGGCCAACGTTCCTGCCACGGACATCAAGTTCTGTGGTGTCGATGACCCAACGTGTGAGTCCTGCCAGTAAGCAGAACCGGGGCTCATTCGATGCGATGCTGTCACACCACAGTGCGGCAAGCATGAGCACCCGACACTCTCAAAATTCTTTCTATTTTTGACGCAAGATCTCATAATTCACCGATTGGAAAAAACATGTTGACCTGGGACGACGAAGTACTACCCACTGCCAGTTTGCATCCCCCCGAAGCCAGCCGCCCGAATCCGCTGATGGCTGGGCGTTTTGCTGACCCCGCCGCCGCCGTGGCTGAGTTTGCGCCCACGCCAAACGTCACCAAAGCTGTACCGGCGTCCGCGCAAAAGGCGCCATTGGCAGCCCCGCAACGCCGCGTCAATGCCGCAGACAAGCGCATCATCAACGGCAAGACCGATGTCAATCAGTTGGTGCCCTTCAAGTACAAGTGGGCTTGGGAAAAATACCTGTCAAGTTGTGCCAATCACTGGATGCCACAAGAAGTCAACATGACCCGTGATATTGCGCTTTGGAAGGACCCCAACGGCCTGACCGAAGACGAGCGCCGCATCGTTAAACGCAACCTCGGTTTTTTTGTGACCGCAGATTCACTGGCGGCCAACAACATCGTGCTCGGCACCTACCGCCACATCACCGCACCCGAGTGCCGTCAGTTCTTGCTGCGCCAGGCTTTCGAGGAAGCCATTCACACCCACGCTTACCAGTACATTGTGGAATCCCTGGGACTGGACGAGGGCGAGATTTTCAGTGCTTACAACGAAGTCAAATCCATCCGTGACAAGGATGAGTTCCTGATCCCGTTCATTGAGGCCATCATGGACCCGCAGTTCAAGACTGGCACACCGGAGGCTGATCAGACCCTGCTCAAGTCACTGATCGTATTCGCCTGCCTGATGGAAGGCCTGTTCTTCTATGTCGGGTTTACCCAGATTCTGGCATTGGGCCGGCAAAACAAAATGACCGGTGCCGCGGAGCAATACCAGTACATCCTGCGTGATGAATCCATGCATTGCAACTTTGGCATTGACCTGATCAACCAGCTCAAGCTGGAAAACCCGCAACTCTGGAATGCAGAATTCAAAGCCGAGATCAAAGCTTTGTTTGAAACCGCGGTCGATCTTGAATACCGCTATGCCGAAGACACCATGCCACGTGGCGTGCTGGGCATGAACGCGTCCATGTTCAAAGGTTACCTGCGCTACATCGCCAACCGCCGGGCCACCCAGATTGGGCTGGAGGCGCTGTTTCCCAATGAAGAAAACCCGTTCCCCTGGATGAGTGAAATGATCGACTTGAAGAAAGAGCGTAATTTCTTCGAGACGCGTGTCATTGAATACCAGTCTGGCGGCGCCTTGTCCTGGGAATAACAGCGACGTATGACCAAGCTCTTTTCACAAGCTTCCAAGCCATCTCATGGTGGCAAAGTCTTGTTGACCCCCGTTCATGGTGCTGGGAACCTGCCCAACACCATGGATCACTTGACGCGCAATGATTTTCGTCAAGTGCTCTTTGCAAATTGATCAAGGAGATTGACATGGCCACTGCAAAAAAACCTGCTGCCAAGCCTGCCGCCAAACCCGTAGCAAAAGCTGCTGCCAAACCCGCAGCTAAACCAGCCGCAAAAGCTGTTGCCAAGCCCGCTGCAAAAGCAGCCGTCAAACCGGTCGCAAAAGCTGCTGCCAAACCAGCGGCAAAAGCTGCTGCCAAGCCGGTCGCAAAAGCTGCTGCCAAACCAGCGGCAAAAGCTGCTGCCAAACCAGCGGCAAAAGCTGCTGCCAAACCAGCGGCAAAAACTGCTGCCAAACCAGCAGCAAAAGCAGCCGCCAAACCAGCAGCAAAAGCAGCCGCCAAACCGGTCGCAAAAGCTGCTGCCAAACCAGCCGCTAAGGTTGCTGCAAAGCCAGCCGCTAAAGCCGTCGCCAAGCCAGCCGCTAAAGCCGCTGCCAAAAAAACGGCTCCCGCAAAAAAGACTACCAAAGCACCCGTGGCCCCTGCAGCCCACACCAAGCTCAATCCACAAGCAGCCTGGCCGTTCCCATCCGGAAAAAAACCCTGATCCATCACTTGTCCCGAAGTACCAGCCCGATGCCCAAACTGCATCGGGCTTCCCTGTCAGGGATAAAAAATCAGCAATCGGTAACCCTGCGCGCGTGCATGCGTGAAATTTGCGCGAAGCTGCAAATAGCTTGTTACCGACCATTCACTTGCTGACGCCACAGTCGCCGTTGCAACGCCCAACTCGGCCGGTGTAAAAACACGTCGAATCACAGGCTGGCCTGTCAGATCGGTCAATGTCAGTTCGACCGCAGGCAAAGCCAATTCAAAGCGCGACTTGTTTTTCACGACAAATCGCAATTCAAAACTATCCTGGCCTACCTGCTGAAAGGTCGCGGCATCAATCGCAAGACTTTCAATGCCTTGCAGGGGCGATACGCGACAAGCCAGAAGCTCGCAAGCCGAGAGAAGGGACGTCTTCATGACAGGAAATGAGGCAGACAATTGGTCGCGTTCACGGTACACGCCCTGAAGCAGCAAACCGACCAGCAGCAGCCCCACCACCCCCCAGAACAGCACCGGTTGGCTCCCTCGATGCGCACCTGACGGGCCGTCCGGTACCAGCATGAACGAAACAGGCGCCGCCAATGGCGCCAGACTGGTGGCCGCTGGCTCCGCTGCATCTGATTCAGATTCGGATGAAGGCTTGATGAGGAGCGCTGCCGATGCCCATGACCCCTCTGCTGAGAACGGGGCTGTCAACGGCCCGTCCTGCGCTGGGCCGTCGGCTGTTGAAAGCGATGGACCTCGTTGGTTGCCGCTGAAAGACATGGCTTGCTGCTCATCACGCGACAAGCCTTCCGGACTCAAGATTTGCGCTTGAGCCTGGTCACCCGTTGGCGCGACAGCCTCTGAGGTCAAGGACTCGGTCTCAGCATTGACCCACTGCTGTGAGGCATCAAAAACTTCGCCACACTGACCGCAACGGACCCAACCATCCGAAATTCGCAACTGGTCAGGCACGACCCGGTAAGAGGTTTGGCATGCGGGGCAACGGGCGATCAAGTTCATGAAATCTGATACCTCCTGGCCATGCCGTCAAGCCGATTTATTTTGTTGCCGTCATCAGGATCCAACCGTCTTCAGCATCGGCCACTTGCAGCGCGCAATAAGGCGCATAGGCCGCCTTGAGCTCATCGGCCTGGCGCGCCAGAATGCCCGCCAGCACCAACTTGCCCCCCGGAGCCACGCGCGACCAAAGCAGCGGCGCCAGGACCTTCAGGGGTGTTGCCAGAATATTGGCCAACACCGTCTGGTACACACCACTGGCCGTTTCAGGCAGACCCGCATGCAAGTCCACATGATTGGCCTGTGCATTGAGCACGGTGGATTCCACCGCAGCCAGATCAATATCGACCGCATCAATGTCGCTAGCGCCAAACTTGGCGGCCCCAATGGCGAGGATGCCGGAACCACAACCATAGTCCAACACACGGGTCAGTGCCGGTGCACCACCATGACTGGCAATCCAGCGCAAGCACATGCGCGTGGTCGGATGGGTGCCGGTACCAAAGGCCAGACCCGGGTCAAGACGAATCACGATGCGGGCTTCGGCAGGGGGCTCATGCCAGGTGGGCACAATCCAGAATTCAGGCGTGATGTCCACCGGCGCGAACTGCGACTGGGTCAAGCGCACCCAGTCCTGCTCCGGCACGTGCTGAATCCCCAGAACCGAACAGTCATCAAAAAAGTCCTGCGCCTGCAACAGTTCCAGCGTGGCTTGCGCCTGTTCACGGCCTTGAAACAGGGCCAGCACCCGGGAGCGCTGCCAGCCCTCTTTCGGTGGCGGCATGCCCGGCTCGCCAAACAGTGCCTGCTCGGCATCGGTTTGGGCATCAGCGTCTTCCACGCTGACGCTCAAGGCATCCAGGGCGTCCAGCGCGTCACTCACGGCCTCAACCCGGTGCTCCGGGCACATCAATCGCAGTTCAAACATGAGTCGGGTCAATCACCGGTTGTGGTTGGCAAGCCAAGCTTCAAGGTAATGGATATTGGTGCCACCTTCCATGAACTTGGCATCGACCATCAACTCACGATGCAAGGCGATGTTGGTGTTGATGCCCTCCACGACCGTTTCACCCAAGGCGGTGCGCATGCGCGCCAGGGCCTGCTCGCGGGTATCGCCATGAACAATGATTTTCCCGATCATCGAGTCGTAGTTGGGTGGCACAAAATAATTGGTGTAGATGTGCGAGTCCACACGCACGCCAGGACCGCCCGGGGGGTGCCACATGGTGATGCGTCCTGGTGAAGGAATGCACTTGTACGCATCTTCAGCGTTCAGACGACATTCAATGGCGTGACCATGAATCTGGATCTGGCGCTGGGTAAACGGCAATTTTTCGCCAGCTGCCACCATGATTTGCGTCTTGACGATGTCAATGCCCGTGATCCACTCGGTCACCGGGTGCTCGACCTGCACGCGGGTATTCATCTCAATGAAATAAAACTCACCGTCCTCATACAAAAACTCAAAGGTACCCGCACCTCGGTAGCCAATTTTTTTGCACGCTGCCACACAACGCTCGCCGACGCGCTCGATGAGCTTGCGTGGAATACCGGGCGCCGGGGCTTCCTCGATGACCTTCTGGTGGCGCCGTTGCATGGAGCAGTCGCGCTCACCCAGATAAACCGCGTTTTTGTATTTGTCGGCCAGGATCTGGATTTCGACATGGCGCGGATTCTGCAAATACTTTTCCATGTAGACCGCCGGGTTGCCAAAGGCGGCACCCGCTTCGCTTTTGGTCATGGCGACCGCGTTGATCAGCGCCGCCTCGGTGTGCACCACCCGCATGCCGCGACCACCCCCACCACCTGCTGCCTTGATGATGACCGGGTAACCGACCATTTTGGCAATACGCTTGATTTGCACCGGGTCGTCGGGCAGCTCGCCTTCAGAGCCGGGAACGCAGGGCACACCCGCCTTGATCATGGCTTGTTTGGCCGACACCTTGTCGCCCATGATACGGATCGACTCCGGCGTGGGGCCAATGAACTGAAAACCGCTGCGCTCGACCCGCTCGGCAAAATCAGCGTTTTCGCTCAAAAAACCATAACCAGGGTGAATGGCTTCGGCATCGGTCACTTCAGCCGCTGAAATAATGGCCGGCATGTTCAGGTAACTGAGCGCCGAAGAAGCTGGCCCGATACAGACGGCCTCTTCCGCCAACTTGACGTATTTGGCGTCGCGATCCGCCTCGGAATACACCATGACGGCCTTGACGCCCAGCTCGCGGCAGGCGCGCTGGATCCGCAAGGCGATTTCGCCCCGATTGGCAACCAGAATTTTTTTAAACATGAAGGACGCCTGACGTTAGTCGATGATGAACAGGGGTTGGCCGTATTCGACCGCTTGACCGTTGTCAGTCAAAATGCGCCGCACCGTGCCGCTCTTGTCGGATTCAATTTCATTGAGGATTTTCATGGCCTCGATGATGCACAGGGTCTGCCCCTCCTTGACCACATCACCGAGTTCAACAAAAGATTTGGCGCCAGGCGACGCAGAACGGTAGAAAGTGCCCACCATCGGCGACTTGACAGTGTGACCGGTTTCAACCGGCGCAGCCACCACGACAGTTTCAGGTGCGGCAACGGGTGCCAAGGGAGTCGGGCTGACGGGCTGCCCGACGGGTGCAAGTTGCTGAACCACGGCACCGCCACCTTTGACAATGCGGATTTTTCCTTCGGCTTCGGTGATTTCGAGCTCGGAGACGTTTGATTCCGACACCAGGTCGATCAATGTTTTGAGTTTTCTGAGATCCATGGGGGCTCCAACGAAAAATAATTAACAGCCAACAGAAATTCACTTTATTTTGCGTGAAATTGCAATTAATTTTCAACAAAACAAGCTAACTAGGCTTTATTTTACATTTTCTTTGCCACGTCGATCAAGCCGGCAATTGCCCCCAGAGACGCAAGTCCTCGTTTGTCAGCTTGCCCATTTTACGGTGCAGAACGTCTCCCTGCGCACCAAACACCACGGTAAAGGGCAAGGCACCACTTAAATTCCCAAGCGATCGACTCATCTCGATCCCCGGAAAACCGGCTAAAGCCACCGGAAAAGAAAGCGGTGAGCGAGCCAGAAAGCGCGTCACTGGCGCCGCCTGGTCAACCGCCAAACCTAGAACTTGCCAGCCTTTAAGCTTATTTTCCATAAAAAAACTGTCAATTAACGGCAGTTCTTCAACGCAGGGAGGGCACCAGGTGGCCCAAAAATTCAACAACAAAGGCTTGCCCTTGAAGCCACTGGTCGACAACTTGGCTCCATCCAACTGCGTGAACTGTTGCTGCCAAAAGAGGCTCTCAACCTCTGAAAGCATTTGCGACTGACGCCTCGAGGTGCGCCAGGCCAAGCCTGCACCCACACCCGCCAGGCCCAAACCAGCCGCCGCAGCCAACCAGCCACGTCTGGACGGTTGCAAGCCACTCATGTCGTCACTGGCGACAACAGGCGTCGCACCGCTTTGGCATCGCCCCGTGGCGCGCGTCCTTTGGCATCGGCCTTGAGTGCGCCCCGGACATCATCGAAATCATAAATCATCAGATGCACCCCAATGTCTTCGTTCAACTCAGCAGAAAACGCGTGCACGCTCAAGGCATCCACAGCTTCGCCGTTGAAGCCCGTGACCGTGCGCGCCACATAGCTTACACGCTGGTCGATCAAAGCGATCTCGGCCGACTTGCTGTCATCACAAAACAACTGCAGATAGATGTCCGACTTCCGCGTGGCTGCGCCATGCCACACCGCGCCCCCCAGATGAGGACGAAACTCGGCCAGGCGCGCCATCCAGTCCAGTGCCAGACGCCGCAAGGCCTGCAACTCTTGCGGCTGGGTATCGGCACAGAATACTGCAATGTAATCCATCACGGCGTCTTCGAGTACCTCGTTGGAAGGCAGCATTCCACGGCCACTCAAGCCCAGTTCCTGGGCGGCACGGCGCTTGGCGGGGCCATACTCGAGCCCTTCTTCCACCACCCAGCGGGCGGCCTGCGCTGCAATTTCAGATTGATCATCGGTCATAGAGCCCCATTTTGCCCCGACCGAGGTTCTCCACCTCCTTAAAGGGAATGGGCCAGGCTCCCCCTTGGCTGCCCGCCTAAAATCCGGCGATGCATATTCACATTCTTGGTATCTGCGGCACCTTCATGGGAGGACTTGCCGCCCTGGCGCGCGAAGCTGGCCACACCGTCACCGGCTGCGACGCAGGCGTGTACCCGCCCATGAGCGACCAGTTGCGCGCCCTCGGCATTGACCTGATGGAGGGCTACAGCGCCGACCAACTGACGCTCAAGCCCGACATGTTTGTGATCGGGAACGTGGTCAGCCGCGCACGCTTGAGCGACGGCATGCCCAAATTCCCGCTGATGGAGGCCATCCTTGACGCCGGCTTGCCCTACACCAGCGGCCCCCAATGGCTGGCCGATCACATCCTGCCAGGCCGCCATGTGATCGCCATTGCCGGCACCCACGGCAAAACCACCACGACCGCCATGACCAGCTGGATTCTGGATCAGGCGGGCTTGCAGCCTGGTTTTTTGATCGGTGGCGTGCCGCTGAATTTTGGCGTCTCGGCCCGGCTGGGCCAGGGCAAGGCCTTTGTCATCGAGGCCGATGAGTACGACACCGCGTTTTTTGACAAGCGCAGCAAATTCGTGCATTACCGCCCTCGCACAGCCGTGCTCAACAACCTGGAGTTTGATCACGCTGACATTTTTGACGATCTGGCGGCCATCGAGCGACAATTTCACCATTTGCTGCGCACCGTGCCCGGCAAAGGCGCGCACGGTGGCGGCCGGGTGGTCGTCAACGGCCTGGAAGAAAGCCTGGCCCGCGTGCTGCACATGGGCTTCTGGAGCGCGGTGCGCAGCTTTGGCGCAGCGGTCAGTGACTTCACTGCCCAAGGCGAGGCCAACGACTTTGAGGTGTTGTGTCAAGGCCAGTCCGTTGGCCGCGTGACCTGGTCGCTGACCGGCAGCCACAACCAGCTCAACGCGCTGGCGGCCATTGCGGCCGCTGAACACCTGGGCGTGGCGCCCCAGCTTGCAGCGCAGGCGCTGGGTAGTTTCGAGAATGTAAAGCGCCGCATGGAGCTGCGCGGCACCGTCCCAACAGTCACCGGAAGCATCACGGTTTACGACGACTTTGCCCATCACCCCACGGCCATTCGCACCACCGTCGACGGCCTGCGCCGCACCCTCAAGGCCGGCGAGCGCATTTTGGCGGTGTTTGAGCCGCGCTCCAACACCATGAAGCTGGGCACCATGAAGGCGCAATTACCCTGGAGCCTGGAACAGGCCGACCTGGCCTTTTGCCACAGCGCCGGGCTGGGCTGGGATGCCACCGAGGTGCTGGCAGGCATGGGTGTTCGGGCGCTGGTGACGGACAACATTGGCACCCTGGTTGAGCAAGTCAGCCAGGCTGCCAGGGGCGGTGATCACATCCTTTGCATGAGCAACGGTGGCTTTTCCGGCGTTCATACCAAGCTGCTGCAGGCGCTGCGCAGCCGATAGCCCGACAGGACCTCCTGGATTCCGGAGCGGGCCTATCGCGCGCGCCGTGCCAAGACGGCTTTTGACAGCACGTCCAGGCATTCAAGCGAATCGTCCCAGCCCAGGCAGGCATCGGTGATGCTCTTGCCAAATTCGAGCTTGTCGGATTTGTCTTTGCCCGGGGTGAACTTTTGCGCCCCGGCGTTCAGGTGGCTTTCGACCATGACGCCAAACACGCTGTGCGAACCACTGGCGATTTGGGTGGCAATGTCGCGTGCCACATCGAGCTGTTTCTCATGCTGCTTGCTGCTGTTGGCGTGGCTGCAGTCCACCATCAGAGTGGCCGGCAATTTGGCTTTTTCCAGTTCGGCACAGGCCGCAGCCACGCTGGCGGCGTCATAGTTGGGCGCTTTGCCGCCGCGCAAAATGACGTGACAGTCTTTGTTGCCGTTGGTTTGCACAATCGCCACCTGGCCGTTTTTGTGCACCGATAAGAAATGATGGCCACCAGCAGCCGCCTGAATCGCATCGGTGGCGATCCGGATGTTGCCGTCGGTGCCATTCTTGAAGCCGATCGGCGCCGACAGACCGGACGCCAGTTCGCGGTGCACCTGGCTTTCGGTGGTGCGGGCACCAATTGCGCCCCATGCAATCAGGTCGCCCAGGTACTGCGGAGAGATCACATCCAGAAACTCACTGCCCGCGGGCAGGCCCAGGCGGTTGATCTCAATCAACAACTGGCGTGCAATGCGCAGGCCTTCATCGATGCGGAAGGATTCGTCCAGGTAGGGGTCGTTGATGAGGCCTTTCCAGCCCACCGTGGTGCGTGGCTTCTCGAAATACACGCGCATCACAATTTCCAGCGTGTCAGCGTATTTGTCGCGCTGCTCTTTCAAGCGGCGGGCGTACTCGATGGCCGCCGCCGGGTCATGAATCGAGCATGGGCCAATGATCACCAGCAGCCGGTCGTCCTTGCCCGCCATGATGTGATGAATATGGCGCCGGGTGCTGCTGATCATCTTCTCCACGGGTGTCCCCTGAATCGGAAAAAAGCGGATCAAATGCTCGGGCGGCGGTAACACGGTGATGTCCTTGATGCGTTCGTTATCTGTCTGACCGGTGCGGTCAGTGGCGGGACTTGGCGAGTTGGTACCCCAGGCATCTTTATCAGCAGTGGCTTTGGCATTCATGGGCGGTTTCCTCATAAAGTTGAGATCAAAAACACATAAAAAAACCGCCGGGTGTGCCGGCGGTTTTTCAAGATTCAGTACGTTTGGATCAGCTACGTTCAGAACTCTCTACCGCCGGTGGCGCTTGAGAACCAAAAATAAGCAAAGAAAAAATACACTGACTTCATGGCATTGAAATGTAGCACAGTCGCGTCAACCCAAACTGACAGGGTCGGCCATCATGTCTAACTTGACTTCAAGCCGTGCCGCCGACCGTCAGGCCGTCAATCCGCAGCGTGGGCTGCCCCACACCAACAGGCACACTTTGCCCTTCTTTACCGCAGGTGCCGACACCGCTGTCGAGCTTCATGTCATTGCCGATCAAGCTGACACGCTTCAGCACATCAGGCCCGCTGCCCACCAGCGTCGCGCCCTTGACCGGGTACAAAATCTTGCCGTTTTCGACCCAGTAGGCCTGGCTTGCCGAGAACACGAACTTGCCTGAGGTGATGTCCACCTGGCCACCCCCGAAATTGGTGGCATAAAGGCCTTTCTTGATGCTGGCCACAATTTCCTCGGGGGCCTTGTCGCCGCCCAGCATGTAGGTGTTGGTCATGCGCGGAATCGGCACATGCGCGTAGCTTTCACGCCGTCCATTGCCTGTTGGCTTGACGCCCATCAGGCGGGCGTTCATGGCATCCTGAATGTAGCCTTTGAGAATGCCGTCTTCAATCAGCACATTGCGGCCACTGGCATTGCCTTCGTCATCAACGTTGAGCGAACCGCGCCGGTCACTCAGCGTGCCATCGTCCAGCACGGTCACCCCTTTGGCGGCCACCCGTTGGCCAATCCGGCCACTGAAGGCACTGGACCCCTTGCGGTTGAAGTCACCTTCCAGGCCATGACCGATGGCTTCGTGCAGCAAAATGCCAGGCCAACCTGAACCCAGTACCACCGTCATTTCCCCCGCAGGCGCAGGCCGCGCCTCCAGATTGGTCAGCGCAGCCGAGACCGCCTCGTCGACATACTGGCCGATCAGCGCGTCATCAAAATAGGCAAAACCAAAACGGCCACCGCCGCCAGCTGAACCCATCTCGCGACGGCCTTGTTGCTCGGCAATCACGGTCACACTCAGGCGCACCAGCGGGCGCACGTCGGCCGCCAGCGTGCCGTCAGCACGCGCCACCAGCACCACGTCGTACTCTGCCGCCAGCCCCGCCATGACCTGCGCCACGCGCGGATCTTTCGCGCGGGCCAACTGCTCTACTTTTTCGAGCAACTGGACCTTGGCGGTACTGTCGAGGCTGGCAATGGGATCCAGCCCGTTGTACAGGGAGCGGGAAGACGCTATTTTTTTGCTGGGCACACGTGCCCGTCCGACCTGGGCAACGCTGGAGATGGAACGCACCGTGCGCGCGGCATCCAGCAGCGACACTTCGGAAATATCATCCGAGTAGGCAAAAGCCGTTTTCTCACCACTGACGGCGCGCACACCGACCCCCTGGTCAATCGAGAAAGAGCCGGTCTTGACAATGCCTTCTTCCAGGCTCCAGCCTTCGGATCGGGTGTACTGGAAATACAGGTCGGCTTCATCGACCTTGTGCGCCTTGATTTCCGCCAGCGCGCGCGCCAAGTGGGATTCATCCAACCCGAAAGGGGTGAGCAGCAAGGACTTGGCAATGGCCAGGCGTTCAAGGGTGGGTTCGCGTGAAATCATCGCGCGATTTTAGGGCTTGGGGTCAAACAGCCGTGTTGACAGCCCGGCGCAACCCCTTGAGCCATGCGGTAAACCGGACTTACGACTGGACCAGCCGCTTGGATTTGGCAATCGACATCAAGATGCCCAAGCCAAGCCCCAGGGTGACCATGGCGGTGCCGCCATAGCTGATGAACGGCAGCGGCACCCCCACCACTGGCAAAATACCACTGACCATACCCATGTTCACGAAGGCGTAACAGAAGAAAATCATTGCCATCGCGCCACCCAACAAACGGGTAAACACGGTGGGCGCCCCCAGCGCAATCACCAGCGCGCGCAGCACCAAAAAGACAAAAGCAGCGATCAGCAGGATATTGCCAAACAGACCGAACTCTTCAGAAAAAGCGGCAAAAATGAAATCGGTGGTGCGCTCCGGAATGAACTCCAGATGGGTTTGCGTCCCCTGCATGAAGCCCTTGCCCCATAAGCCACCGGAGCCAATCGCGATCATGCCCTGAATGATGTGAAAGCCCTTGCCCAGCGGATCACGCCCCGGGTCCAACAGCGTGCACACCCGCTGTTGCTGGTAGTCGTGCAGCAGCGGCCAGTTGACGCCGTCGGCGCACAGTTCGGGCTCGAACACCACCAGCAAGCTCATGCCCAGCAAAGCCAGAACCAGCGGCGGGGCCACCAACTTCCAGCTCAAGCCGGCAAAAAATATGACGGACAGCCCGGCAGCCAGCACCAGCAGCGAGGTGCCCAGGTCCGGCTGTTTCATGATCAAGCCGACAGGCAGTATCAACAACATGGCCGCCACGATGAAATCCAGTGGCCGCAATTGCCCCTCACGCTTCTGAAACCACCACGCCAACATCAGCGGCATGGCAATCTTGAGAATCTCACTGGGCTGAATGGTCACGCCCACATTCAACCAGCGCCTGGCACCCTTTTTGGTCACGCCGAAGATCGCCACGGCAATCAACAACGCCACGCCCAGAACGTACAGAGGCACCGCCAGGGCCATGAGGCGCTGCGGCGGAATTTGCGCCACCACGAACATGATGAAGCCGGCGATCAGCATATTGCGCGCATGGTCTTCAAAGCGCGTGCCGTGGTCGTAACCCGATGAGTACATGGTCAGCAGCCCCCCGCACACCAGAATGAAGACGGCAAAGGCCAGCGGCCCGTCAAACCCTGAAAACCAGGGTGACAAGCGGCGCGACAAGGAAGGACGTTCAAAAACCAGGGACATGCGGCGATTATCGCGAAGCGCTGCCGCCCGGCGGCACCCGAAGCGGTATCGTCACCGGCCCGTCGTTCAGCAGACAAACCTGCATGTCTGCGCCAAACACACCCGTCTGCACCTGGCTGTGCAGGGCGTGGGCCTGGGCCACCACGTGCTTGTACAAGTGCAGGCCTTCGCCGGGGTCTGCCGCTGCTGCAAAACCTGGCCGGTTGCCGCCTGAGGTGTCAGCCGCCAGCGTGAATTGACTCACCAGCAGCAGCCCCCCCGAATGCCCCAAGCCATCCATGTCTTGCAGACTATGGTTCATCTTGCCCGCAGCATCATTGAAGATGCGCAGCTTCAGGATCTTGGCCAGCAACTTGTCGCCTTGCAGCTCCGTGTCACCCCGCTCGGCGCACAGCAAGACCAGCAGGCCCGGACCAATTTCACCGACCACCGAGCCAGCCACTTCAACCCGGGCGTGGCGCACCCGCTGCAACAAAGCCATCATGAGAGGACGCTCCGTCGGCCGCTGGGCATGGCAAGGCAATCCAGGAGCAAATAATGGTCAGGACAGCGTGACGCGGGCAAACTTGCGTTTACCGACTTGCAGCACATAGGTGCCTGCGCCCAGCTTGAGCCCCTTGTCACTCACCACGCCGGAGTCCAGGCGCACACCACCGCCGTCAATCAGGCGGTTGCCCTCACCGCTGGATGTCGCCAGCCCGGCCATTTTCAGCAGTGCGGCAATGCCAACGGGCAGCCCATCCTGCGCCAGGGGCAGCGTCAACTCGGCAATCTCATCCGGGACACCACCCCGGCTGCGGTTGATGAAGTCCTGCTCGGCGGCATCGGCCGCAGCGCGCGAGTGAAAGCGCGTGGTGATTTCCTTGGCCAGCGCCACCTTGGCATCCTTCGGGTTACGTCCCGCCAGCACCTCGGCCTTCAGAGCCGCAATTTCGGCTTCCGACTTGAAGCTCAGCAAGGTGTACCAGCGCCACATCAGCACGTCAGAGATGCTGAGCACCTTGGCAAACATGGTGTTGGCATCCTCGGAAATGCCGATGTAGTTGCCCTTGCTCTTGGACATTTTTTCAATGCCGTCAAGGCCTTCGAGCAATGGCATGGTCAGAATACACTGCGGCTCCTGGCCGTATTCGGCTTGCAAGTGGCGCCCCATCAACAGGTTGAATTTTTGATCGGTGCCGCCCAGTTCCAGGTCACTTTTCAAGGCCACGCTGTCGTAACCCTGCATCAGCGGGTACAAGAACTCGTGCACGCTGATGGGGGTGCCGGCATGGAAACGGTCGTGAAAGTCGTTGCGTTCCATCATGCGTGCCACGGTGTAGCGCGCTGCCAGTTCGATCATGCCGCGCGATCCCAAAGCGTCACCCCACTCGCTGTTATAGCGAATCTCGGTTCTCGCAGGGTCCAGCACCATCGAAGCCTGGCGATAATAGGTTTGCGCGTTGACCTCAATTTGCTCACGGGTCAAGGGCGGACGCGTGGTGTTGCGCCCTGACGGGTCACCGATCAACGTGGTGAAATCGCCAATCAAAAAGATGACGGTATGACCCAGATCCTGCAATTGACGCAGCTTGTTGAGGACCACGGTGTGGCCAATATGAATGTCGGGCGCCGTGGGGTCCAGCCCAAGCTTGATGCGCAACGGTTTGCCCGTGGCCTCCGCGCGGGCCAGCTTTTTCAGCCAATCATCCTGCGGGATCAACTCTTCACAGCCGCGTAGCGTCACTGCCAAGGCCTCCTTGACACGATCAGATACAGAAAATGGAGGCGTTTTGGCGTTTGTCATAAGGGTTTTTCCGGATGCAACGCATCGGGCGGGGTTTATACTCTGAGATTGTTTTTGCAGCTGATTTTACGTGGGCGTGACTGCTCTTTTTTTCTCACCTGTTGTGTCTTTTACACAAGCCTCATCCCAGGATTCACTTTGATCAAGCAAATTATTGCGATCGGCCAGGTATTTTCAAGCACGGCCGCCCGTTGGATCAAGCAGCACCCAAAACGCGTGACGGCCACGGTGGCAGCCTTGTTGCTGAGCGGTGGCGGTGGCGCATTTGCTGTGGCGTCGCTCGGCCCCGACGCTGCTGACCTGCCGGTTCGCGAAATACTCGAAACCGTGCAGCCCTTGGCTTATTCCGACTATAGCCGCGAGGCTGAATCTGCGTATGTGCTCTACCGCACAGATAGCACGCGTTCCAATGACACCGCAGACACGCTGCTCAAGCGCCTGGGCATTGACGACGCGCAGGCAGCGGCTTATCTGCGCAGTGACGGCAACGCCCGGCAGATTTTGCTGGGCCGCAGTGGCCGCCAGGTGACCGCGGAAGCGCTCAGCGACCAGCGCCTGAACAAACTCACAGCCCGTTGGACCGCCGACAACGAGGGCCACTTTCAACGTCTGGTCATTGAGCGCACTGGCAATGGCTTCACCACGCGACTGGAGACTGCTGCCTTGCGCGCCAGCAGTCAACTGGCCAGCGGCACCATTCAGAGTTCATTGTTCGTCGCCACCGATGAAGCCAAGATTCCCGATGCCGTTGCTGTGCAATTGGCCGAAATTTTTTCCGGCGACATCGACTTTCGCCGCGAACTGCGCAAGGGCGACCGTTTTTCAGTGGTCTATGAAACCCTTGAAGGCGACGGCGAGCCGCTGCGCACGGGTCGCGTCTTGAGCGCCGAATTTGTCAATGCCGGCAAGTCCCATCAGGCCATGTGGTTTGACGAACCTGCTGCCGGACAATCAGGCGACAGCCTGCAGGCCGGGAACCCCATCAGCAAAGGCGGTTATTACACGCTCGATGGCCAAAGCCTGCGTCGCGCTTTCCTGAGCTCACCCGTCGCCTTTTCGCGCGTCAGCAGCGGATTTGCCATGCGCTTTCACCCGGTCCTGAAACAAATGCGCGCCCATCTTGGCACCGACTTTGCAGCCAGCACCGGCACACCGGCACGCACGGTGGGTGATGGTGTGGTGACCTTCGCAGGCGTTCAAAACGGGTATGGCAACGTCGTTTTCATCAAACATCGCGGCGAAACCGAAACGGTGTATGCCCACTTGAGCAAGCTCCTGGTCAGCCGAGGTGACAAGGTCAGCCAGGGTCAAACCATTGGTCTGGTCGGCTCGACGGGCTGGGCAACCGGCCCCCACCTGCACTTTGAAGTGCGCCACAATGGCGTCCAGCAGGACCCCATGAAAGTGGCCCAGAAGAGCGAAACCGTGCCAGTCACAGCAGCACGCAAGCCCGTTTTTGACCAAATGGCACAACAAGCCCGCGTCGCGCTGGCAGCCGCCGCCAGCATGGAAGTGACCAGCGCGCAGTAAGCTCCTTGGCCGCGTCGCGCGTGACGGAGTTATTCATTGGCCTGATGTCAGGCACCTCAATGGACGGTGTCGATGGCGTCTTGGCCGACTTCAGCACCTCACCGCTCACGGTGCGCGCCCATGCCAGCGCCGCCATGGAACCTGCTCTGAAAGCTGAGTTGCTGGCACTCAACCAGCCAGGAGCCAATGAATTGCATCGCGCCGCCTTGGCGGCCAACGCGCTGATGCGCGTCTATGCCGGCGTGGTCCAACAACTGCTGTCCAGTTCTGCCACTGCGCCTGGGCAGGTTCAGGCGATTGGCGCCCACGGGCAAACCGTTCGGCATCAGCCCCAACAGCACGACGCCACGGGTTACACACTGCAACTCGCCAATCCGTCCTTGCTGGCTGAATTGACCGGCATCGATGTGGTGGCGGACTTCAGGAGCCGCGACGTTGCAGCGGGTGGCCAGGGTGCACCCCTGGTACCCGCCTTTCACCAGGCAGTATTTGGCAAAGCCGGCCAAACCAGGGCCGTGCTCAATATCGGCGGCATGGCGAATCTGACGTTACTGGGCCCGGCGTCGACGGATGATGTGCTCGGCTTTGATTGCGGGCCCGGCAACGCCATGATGGATGCCTGGTGCCAGCGCCACCTGGGGCAGGCCTTCGACGCCGATGGCGTCTGGGCGGCCAGCGGTCAGGTGCTGCCTGACTTGCTCAGGACCCTGCTGACAGCGCCTTTTTTCGCATTGTCACCGCCCAAGAGCACGGGGCGTGATTTGTTCAGTCCCGACTGGCTTGCCGTGCAACTTCGCGACTTTGCCGATGCTGCACCCGCCGATGTCCAGGCCACACTCACCGAACTGACCGCGAGAACCTGCGCCACAGCGGTGGAGACGTATGGAGCCGGCAGCCAACAACTACTCGTTTGCGGCGGCGGCGCCTTCAACGCCCACCTGATGGCCCGCCTGCGCGCGTTGCTGCCAAGCGTCACGATTTTGCCCTCTGACGCCTGCGGCCTGCCGGCACAGCAAGTGGAGGCCACCGCCTTTGCCTGGCTGGCCCGCAAAACCATGCGTCGCGAAACCTTGGACCTGCAAAGCATCACGGGCACCCGAGGTGCCCGTGTACTGGGTGCGATTTATCCGGCCTGAGCCGGCCTACGCGGCTTGGTCAGGAAAAGCTGGAACCACAGCCACAGGTGGTCGTGGCATTGGGGTTCTTGATGACAAACTGTGCGCCCTGCAAGTCTTCCTTGTAGTCAATCTCTGCGCCCACCAGATACTGGTAACTCATGGCATCAATCAACAGGGAAACACCGTTCTTGGTCATGGTGGTGTCATCGTCGTTGGTGATTTCATCAAAGGTGAAACCGTACTGAAAACCCGAACAACCACCACCCTGCACGAACACGCGCAATTTGAGATCAGGATTACCCTCTTCGGCAATCAGGTCAGCCACTTTGGCGGCCGCGCTGTCGGTGAACAAAATCGGGGCTGGCATTTCGGTTTGAATGTCTTCGGCAACGGCGCTCATGGGTTTCTCCTGTAATTGGAACTGATGAAATGGTACAGTAATTTGATCAAGTTTTGACCTGCTGATGATTTGCCGCTAGTTTCAGTGTGGTTTTTTCTGGCGGGCACTTCGGAGTGACCCAGGCTCAAAACGCAAGAAGCCGCCGGAACTTGCATCCCGGCGGCTTCTTGACAGACAGCGTAGATTAACGCTTGCTGAACTGCTTGCGACGGCGGGCACCGTGCAAACCGACCTTCTTACGTTCGACTTCACGGGCATCGCGGGTCACGAAACCGGCTTTGCTCAGCTCGGACTTGAGCGTGGCGTCGTAGTCGATCAGGGCACGGGTGATACCGTGGCGCACTGCACCTGCCTGGCCGGACTCGCCGCCGCCTGCCACATTGACCATGATGTCAAAGGTTTCAGCGTGGTTGGTCAGCATCAGAGGCTGCTTGCAGATCATGATCGAGGTTTCACGGCCGAAGAACTTTTGAATGTCCTTGCCGTTGACAACGATCTGGCCGGAGCCTTTTTTCAGGAAAACACGGGCGACGCTGGATTTGCGACGGCCGGTACCATTGTTCCATTCACCAATCATTTCAAGGCTCCTTAGATTTCCAACACTTTGGGTTGCTGGGCAGTGTGCGGGTGCTCTGCACCACCGTACACCTTGAGCTTCTTGATCATGGCGTAGCCCAGCGGGCCTTTAGGCAGCATGCCCTTGACGGCTTTTTCCAAAGCGCGGCCAGGGAATTTGGCTTGCATGTCACGGAAGTTGGTGGAACTGATGCCGCCCGGATAACCGGAGTGGCTGTAATACATTTTGTCCAGGGACTTGGCACCGGTCACGCGCAGCTGGGCCGCGTTGGTGACAATGATGAAGTCGCCGGTATCGACGTGAGGCGTGTAAATGGCCTTGTGTTTGCCGCGTAAACGGAGAGCAACTTCGCTGGCTACTCGTCCGAGGACCTTGTCGGTCGCGTCAATCACAAACCACTCGTGCACGACCTCAGCGGGTTTTGCGCTGAAAGTTGACATGAGATTTCTCTTCTTTAGTGAGGGTTTGCTGGGCTCTTTTCTACGGTCGGCGTTCCTCTGATGGGAATCTCTTAGGTAGGTTTTCAAGCTTCGCCGCGGAGCCACAAAAGCGCTGCGAAGCCCGGCATTATACAAAGATATGGGCACTGCGGTTAACATCCATGCATGTTCAGTTATCGCCACGCCTTTCACGCCGGCAACCATGCCGATGTCCTCAAGCACACCACGCTGCTGGCCATCCTGCGCCACATGGCGCTCAAGGAAACGGCTTTTACCGTCTTTGACACCCATGCCGGCGCCGGACTGTACCGCCTCGATGGCGACTACGCCAGCACCAGCGGCGAAGCCGGCGAGGGCTATTTGCGCCTGATCGAGAAGCTTGCCTGCATCACCCCGACAGCCGCGCTGCAGGACTACCTCGACATGGTGGCCAGCTTCAACACGACGGGCAGCCACAAGGTCTACCCCGGCTCGCCCTTCATCATTCAGCGCCTGCTGCGTGAGCGCGACAAGCTCAAGCTGTTTGAAATTCACCCCACCGACACCAAAACCCTGTCCTCCAACATCGCCCAGCTTGATGTCGGACGTCAGGTGGCTGTGTTGCGCGAAGACGGCTTTGAAGGCATCAAGAAATTCCTGCCGCCACCGTCGCGGCGCGCCCTGGTGCTGTGCGACCCGAGTTATGAAATGAAGACCGACTACAACCGTGTGGTCGACATGGTGGCCGATGCACTGGTCCGGTTCCCGACCGGCACTTACGCCATCTGGTACCCGCTCATCCCGCGTCCGGAAGCCCACCAGTTGCCGCGCAAGCTCAGGACCCTGGCCACCAAGGCTGGCAAACCCTGGCTTAACGCCACGCTCACAGTCAAATCCAGCAAACTGCTCACCAATGACGCGGGCGATGTCATCCGTCCTGGCCTGCCCGCCAGCGGCATGTTCGTCATCAACCCGCCGCACACCCTGAAGAGTGCGCTGAAGGACAGCTTGAAACAGGTGGCACTGGTACTGGCGCAGGACCAGAACAATGCGTTTGAGGTGGAATCAGGCAGCTGATCGCCCGTCACCCGCGGCTTGATCAAAGGTGACGCGCGCCAGCACCTTGGCGTCACGGCCAAGAACCACGCCCTCGCCCATCGTCAAAAACTGGCCCACCAGCGCCGTCACATTGGTTTGGTGCGATACCCACACCTGAAACTGCCCCGCCGGCAGTTGTGCCAGCGCCTGACGTAACGCGGCGGTTTGATCCGGCAAGGGCAGGCGGTCGCCAAACACCGAATTCAGGGGTGCCCACAGCTGACTCTTGCCAAAGGCCAGATTGGCCGTGTCCACACAACGGCACCAAGCGCTGGTCAGGACCGCCTGCGGCTGCAAGCCCCGCGCCTTGAACCATTGCCCCATGCGCACCGCGCTTTGTTTTCCTGCCGCGCTCAGGTTGCGCTGGGTGCCACACACCCCCAGCTTGAATTCTGGTGGGTCGCCAATACCCGGCTCGGTCTGGGCATGACGCAACATCAATACACAGCCACCCCGGCGCAGCAGCGCGGCCGGCTCGTCTGCGGCGACAACTCCCATGGGCAAGGCACCGGACGCCAACAGCGTCAGCATCTGCCGCCGCGACAGACAAGGAACAGAAAAATTTCTCAACCGGGTCATACCGTTTACTTTCGTTCCAACACGGGTTGCAAGGCCACCCCGGTATGTGTTCCCAACGCCACCACGGCCTCAGGCGAACCCGCAGCCACCACACGGCCACCCGCGTTGCCACCCTCCGGCCCCAGGTCCAGCACCCAGTCCGCCTCGGCGATCACATCCAGGTCGTGCTCGATCACCACCACGCTGTGACCGCCATCGACCAGGCGGTGCAGCACCTTGATGAGCTTTTCCACATCGGCCATGTGCAGCCCCACCGTGGGTTCATCCAGCACATAGAGCGTGTGCGGTGCTTTCTGGCCGCGCCGGGTAATGTCGTCGCGCACCTTGCTGAGTTCGGTCACCAGCTTGATGCGCTGCGCCTCGCCGCCACTCAAAGTGGGTGACGGCTGGCCCAGCGTCAGGTAACCCAGGCCCACGTCTTTCAGCAGTTGCAGCGGATGCGAAATGACCGGCATGGCGGCAAAAAAGTCCACGGCTTCGTCCACTTCCATCTGCAGCACATCGCCGATGTTCTTGCCACGCCAGGTCACTGCCTGGGTCTCGGGGTTGAAGCGCGCGCCCTTGCAGGTTTCGCACAGTACCTTCACGTCGGGCAGGAAACTCATGGCGATGGTGCGGATACCCTGCCCTTCACAGCTTGGGCAACGGCCCTCGCCGGTGTTGAAGCTGAAGCGATTCGCGGCATAACCCCGCGCCTTCGCTTCCAGCGTGTCGGCAAAGAGCTTGCGGATGGTGTCCCAAAAACCGATGTAAGTGGCCGGGCATGAACGCGGCGTCTTGCCGATCGGGGTTTGATCGACCTCCAGCACGCGGTCCACCACCTCGAAGCCGGTCACCTCTTTGCAACCAACCCAGGCAACCGTCTCACCCGCGGCCAGCGCATCGCGCCCGGCCTTGGTGCTGCGCTTTTGCACGGCGACCTGCACGTTGGCCAGCAACACGTCGCGCGCCAGGGTGGACTTGCCCGAGCCGCTGACGCCGGTGATGGCGACCAGGCGGCTCAAGGGAACGGTGGCCGTGACGTTTTGCAGGTTGTGCATTGAGGCACCCATCACGGTGATCCAGTGTTGTTGTTCAAGGTCCGTCACCACCCGGCGTGGTTTCAGCGGGTGTTTCATGGCATGCAGCAAATAGCGGCCGGTCTGTGAGTCCGCTGAGCCCTGAATGTCCGCCACCGTGCCTTCGGCCACCAGCCGTCCGCCACGCTTGCCGGCGCTGGGGCCGATGTCGATGATGTGGTCGGCGTGGCGAATGGTGTCGACGTCGTGCTCCACCACCACCAGCGTGTTGCCTTGGTCGCTCAGGGTCTGCAAAGCGCCCAACAAAATCTGGTTGTCACGCGCGTGCAGGCCGATGGTGGGCTCGTCGAGCACGTAACACACGCCCTGCAAATTGCTGCCCAGTTGCGCTGCGAGGCGGATGCGCTGGGCCTCGCCGCCGCTCAAGGTGGGCGCGCCCCGGTCCAGCGTCAGGTAACCCAGGCCGACTTGCTCCAGAAACTCCAGCCGCCCCTTGATCTCGGGGATCAGGTCGCGGGCAATATCACTCTCGCGCCCGCTCAGGCGGCCCAGGACCTGCATGGTTTCGACCCAGCCGCGCAGGTCACTCACGCTCAGGCGTGCGAGTTCGGTGATGGCAATGCCATCAACAGTCGCCTGCGACTGACCCGCACCTCCCCCAAAACGCACCGCGCGGGCTGTCGCGTTGAGCCGGGTACCCTGGCACTTGGGGCACACGGTATCGACCAGGTCTTCCACCTCGGGCTCGGCAAAGGTCTGCTCGCGGCCCTTGTTGTCGTCATCGCGCACCGAGTCGTCGAACACCTTGCGCTGCTCGCGCGTGAGCTTGACGCCGGTACCCACGCAGTCCGGGCACCAGCCGTGTTTGCTGTTGTAACTGAACAACCGTGGGTCGAGTTCGGCGTAACTGGTGCTGCACACCGGGCAGGCGCGCAAGGTGGAAAACGCACTGAGCTTGCCGATGCCCGCTGTCGGCGTGTCGGCCTGCATGGCCTCGCTCAAACCCGCCAGATCGCTCAGCACATGCACTACGCCCTTGCCGTGCTGCAAGGCCCGGGCGAGCGCCTCGCGCAACTCCGCTTCCTGCTCCGGCAACACATCGAGGCTGTACACCGGCAATTCGATGGTGTGCTCCTTGAAGCGGTCCAGGCGCGGAAAGTTGGTGGTGGGCAAAAAGTTGCCATCGACCCGCAAATGGGTGAAACCGCGTGGGCGCGCCCAATCGGCCAGCTCGGTGTAAACGCCCTTGCGGTTCATCACCAGCGGCGCCAACAGGCCGATGTGCTGACCGCGGAAATTCTTCATCAACTGTGCCGCAATCTTCTCGGGCGTTTGCGGCGCCACTGGCGTGCCGTCATGGATGCAGTGCTGGGTGCCGAGCTTGACAAACAAGAGCCGCAAAAAGTGCCAGACCTCGGTCGTGGTGCCTACGGTCGACTTGCGCCCGCCACGACTCAGGCGCTGCTCGATCGCCACCGTGGGCGGGATGCCGTACACCGCATCGACCTCGGGTCGACCGGCTGGTTGCACGATCGAGCGCGCGTAGGCGTTGAGCGACTCCAGGTAACGGCGCTGGCCTTCGTTGAACAGGATGTCGAACGCGAGCGTCGACTTGCCCGAGCCTGAAACCCCGGTGACCACGGTGAACTTGCCGCGCGGGATGTTGACACTCAAGGACTTGAGGTTGTGTTCGCGCGCATTGATGATCTGGATGCTGTTGTCTTGCCCTTGTAGGGGCGACTTCAGTCGACCAGGCCGACTGAAGTCGCCCCCACGAAGTCTGCCAGCCCCGGAAAAATCCCGCACCTCGTGCACCACGCCCGTTTGCGCGGCGTAGTCGCGCAGCGCCAGCGCGGTGTGCGAACTGGCGTGCAGCATCACCTCTTCGGGCGTGCCAAACGCCACCACCTCGCCCCCGGCGTCGCCGCCTTCGGGACCCAGATCGATCAACCAGTCCGAAGCGCGGATCACGTCCAGGTTGTGCTCGATCACCAGCAGCGAATGACCCGCATCCTGCAGCTTGCGCAGTGCCCGCATCAGTTTGGCAATGTCGTCAAAGTGCAGCCCGGTGGTGGGCTCATCGAACATGAACAACACGCCGCGCTTGGCCGTGGGCTGGCGGCTGGCACTGGCGCTTTTGGCGGCTTCGGCCAGAAAACCGGCGAGCTTGAGGCGCTGCGCCTCGCCACCGCTGAGCGTGGGCACCGGCTGGCCGAGTTTGACGTAGTCCAGCCCGACGTCCATGATGGGTTGCAGCGCCCGCAGCACATCATGGTCGGCCGCGAACAACGCAGCGGCCTCACTGACGGTCAGGTTCAACACGTCGGCGACGTTGAGGTGCTGCGCCTCGCGTTCAATCGTGATCTCCAGAATTTCAGGGCGGTAGCGTTTGCCGTCGCAATCCGGGCAGCGCAGGTAGACGTCGCTCAAAAACTGCATTTCCACATGCTCGAAGCCGGAGCCACCGCAGGTCGGGCAGCGGCCGTCGCCGTTGTTGAAGCTGAATTTGGTGGCGGTGTAACCGCGCTGCCGGGACAGCGGCGCGTTGGCAAAGATCTCGCGAAGGGCATCCCAGGCACCGACATAACTCACCGGGTTCGAGCGCGCGGTCTTGCCGATCGGCGACTGGTCCACAAACACCACGTCGCTGAGCTGCTCTGCCCCCAGCAGGCGCACGAAAGCACCCGGCGTCTCGGTGGCCTTGCCGAAGTGTCGCAGCAGCGCCGGGGCCAGCGTGTCCTGGATCAAAGTGGACTTGCCGGAACCGCTGACACCGGTGACACACACCAGGCGCTGCAGCGGAATCTCGACCGTGACGCTTTTCAGGTTGTGGTCGCTGGCGCCTTCGAGCACCAAGCGCGGTGTGCTGGCGGCCACCAGGCGCTTGAAGCCCATGCCCACGGTCTTGCGCCCGCCCAGGTAGGCGCCGGTCAGGGTGTCGGCGTTGCGCAAGTCGGCGGTGCTGCCGTCAAACACAATCTGACCCCCACGCTCGCCAGGACCGGGACCCATGTCGATCATGCGGTCAGCGGCCAGCATCACGGCCGGGTCATGCTCCACCACCACCAGCGTGTTGCCAGCGTCGCGCAGGCGCTGCATGGCTTTGATGATGCGGTGCATGTCGCGCGGGTGCAGGCCGATGCTGGGCTCGTCGAGCACAAACAAGGTATTGACCAGCGAGGTGCCTAAAGCGGTGGTGAGGTTGATGCGCTGCACCTCGCCGCCACTGAGGGTGCGGCTTTGCCGGTCCAGCGTGAGGTAGCCAATGCCCACCTCGCACAGGTATTTCAGGCGGGTGCTGATTTCCTCGAACAGCAGCTTGAGGGTTTTTTGATCGGCCTCGGAGACCCCCGGAACAAGCTGTGCCAACTGCATGGTCTCGAAAAACAGGCGCAAGCGGTCCATCGGCAACTGCATCAAGTCATGCAGGCACAGGCCCGGCAAGGCTTCCAACTGATCGCGACGCCAAGACACACCCTGCGGCATGAAGCGCTTGGCGGGTTCCAGCACGGCATCCGCATCGGCTTTGGAGCCAATGCGCCACAGCAGGCTCTCGGTTTTCAGCCTGGCGCCGCCACAATCCGGGCACAGCGTGTAGCTGCGGTACTTGGACAGCAGCACACGAATGTGCATCTTGTACGACTTGGTTTCCAGGTATTCAAAAAAGCGCTTGACACCAAACCAGTGCTGGTTCCACTTGCCATTCCAGTGTGGCGAGCCGTGAATCACCCAGTGCTGGTGTTCCGGTGACAGCTTGTTCCACGGCGTGTCGCGCGGAATGCCCTCTGATTCGGCATGGCGCATCAAATCGTCCTGCGCCTCTTGCCAGGCCGGCGTTTGGATCGGCTTGATGGCGCCAGCGCGCAAGGTGAGCTTGTCGTTGGGAATCACCAAGCCGTAATCGACGCCGATGACCCGGCCAAAGCCGCGGCAGGTGTCACAGGCGCCCACGGCCGAGTTGAAGGAAAACATCGACGCAATCGGATCGGTGTAGCGCAGGTTGCTTTCCGGGCAATGCAGGCCGGTCGAAAACTTCCAGACGACGGGTTCCGCAGTCTCTGCCGTCGCCGGCGCATCCAGCAGGTACACCGTCATGCGACCGCTGCCGTGTTTGAGCGCCACTTCAATCGCTTCCAGCACGCGGGCGCGCTCGGCCGTTCCGAGCCGGAAGCGGTCCGCCACCACGTCGAGCACCTTGCGTTTTGAGATCGGCTCGGCAGCAGTTTTACCGGCTTTCTTTTTAACCACCGCCGTGTGGGTCTCGACCGTCACCTCGCGCTCGGCCTGCACCTTGGTGAAACCACTCACCGACAACCATTGTTCGATTTCAGCTGGCGTCGCGCTGGCGGGCAGTTCCACCGGGAAGGTGATGGCCAGGCGTGCGTCGCTGCTGCCCACGCGCTGCTGCAGTTCGGTATAAATGGTCTCAGGGGTGTCGTGGCGCACCGGTTGCCCCGTGGCCCGGTCAAACAAGGAACCGGCGCGGGCAAACAGCAGTTTCAAATGGTCATTGAGCTCGGTCATCGTGCCCACGGTGGAGCGGCTGGAGCGCACCGGATTGGTCTGGTCAATGGCAATTGCGGGCGGCACACCCTCGACCTTGTCCACGGCGGGCTTGTCCATGCGGTCCAGAAACTGACGCGCGTAGGCGCTGAAGGTCTCCACGTAACGGCGCTGGCCTTCGGCAAACAGGGTGTCGAACACCAGGCTGGATTTGCCCGAACCGCTGGGACCGGTGACCACGGTCAGCTCACCGGTGCGGATGTCCAGATCGAGATTTTTGAGGTTGTGCTGGCGCGCACCGCGAATGCGGATGGTTCCCTGTGGCATGAAGGCTTTCCGGTTTGTGAGGCAAACATTCTAGGGATGTCCGTCTGCCAAACCCGCTCAAAGGGGCTTAAGCGCGGCGCACCCCTGGCGCTATAGCCGCCGCCGCGTCCCACGCACCCTCAAACCACGCATCATCCGCCAGATAAGCGCGCAACATGGGCAGCGCATCGAGCCCCCAGAACAATTTGCCATCCACCTCGAAAGTGGGCACACCAAACACGCCCTGCGCGATGGCCTCGGCCGTATTGGCCTTGAGCCGTGCCTTGACCTCGTCGCTGTCCGGCAAGTGTGCCGGCTTCAATTGCTGGGTGAGCGCCTGCAGGCGAGCCGGGTCAGCCGCCTCCAGGCCGCCCTGCCAGACATGGCGAAACACCGTCTCGCAGACATAGCGATTGGGCTGCTCTGGCGCACCACAGGCCAACGCCAGCCGCAACAAGGCCAGCGGATTGAACGGGTGGGTGGCGGGCAACTGCAATTCAAGCCCATGCTGGTGCGCCAGCCACAGCACCTGGCGGTAGGTCCACTCGCGCTTGCCGGGAATCTCGGCCGGGCCCAGTTGCCCGTGGTGTTTCAGCAGGGCGCCAAACAGCACCGGCTTGTACGTCACGCTGGTGCTGTGGCCCATCAGCGCCTCGGGCAATTTCTGGAACGCCAGGTAAGCGTAGGGCGAGATGAAATCCAGGTAAAAGGTGATGTGCTTCATGATTCGAACTCGGTCAGGCGCGCCTCGATTCGGGTCCAGACGACACGCTTGAACGCGTCATCGGCATTGCCCCACTGGCTAATTTCTTCCAGAGTCCGGAAGCAACCCTGACACAAGCCGGTGGCATCACTCATCTGGCACACCGAGACACAGGGCGACGGCACCGTCTGTGCAAAACTTTGCGCGCTGGCGCGGAGGTGCCTGGCGCTGGCGGCCAGGAATTTCATGGCTTTGGGGTCGGGACTCAAGCGGTTTCTCCTGCCGCCACATCCACCACGGGCGCACCGGTCAGGTGCATCAGGTCAGCGGGCTGCAACTTGAAGACGCCATGCGGATGCCCAGCCGCCGCCCAGATTTCGTCAAACCGCAGCAGGTCGCGGTCGATCAGGGTGACGGGCGCCACCGCATGCCCGACCGGCGAGACACCGCCAATGGTGAAACCCGTGCTTGCCTTGACAAACTCCGCATCGGCCCGCCCGAGCTTTTGTCCGTCCACACAGACCAGCGACTGCACCTTGGCTTCGTCGACACGACGGTCGCCCGAGGTAATGACCAGCACGGCGGCGGCATCGGGCTTGCGCTTGAAGATGATGCTTTTGGCAATTTGCCCCAGCGCCACACCCAGCGCATCGGCGGCCTGTTGCGCGGTGCGCGCCGCATCGTCAAGCAGCACGGGCGGGTGCGGGTGGCCCTTGTCCTGCAGGGCGCGCGCCACGCGCTGCATGCCTTCGGGCAAGGGTTTGAGTTCAGCACCACACATCAGGCTTGCCGTTTGGTAAACAGCGCCTTGCCCGCGCGTGCGTTGGTCGGACGATTCAGGAAGTCGCTGATGAACTGGCCGGCATCGATCAACAAGTCCAGGTCGATGCCGGTCTCGATGCCCATGCCGTGCAGCATATAGACCACGTCTTCGGTCGCCACGTTGCCGGTCGCGCCTTTGGCATAGGGGCAGCCGCCCAAACCGGCCACCGAGGTGTCGAACTGCCAGACGCCCATTTGCAGGCAGATCAGGGTATTGGCCAGCGCCTGGCCGTAGGTGTCGTGAAAGTGGCCGGAGATATCGTTGAGGTCGAAATGCTTGAGCGTGGCTTCCACCGCGCGCTGCACCTTGAGCGGCGTGCCCACGCCAATGGTGTCAGCCACCCCCACATGCTGCACGCCAATGCCCTTCATGAGACCGGCCAGGTAGCCCACCCGCTCAGGCGCCACCTCGCCCTCGTACGGGCAACCCACGCTGCAGCTCATGGCGCCGCGCACATAAATGCCCGCATCGCGCGCAGCCGCCACCACCGGCTCAAAGCGATCGATGCTCTCGGCGATGCTGCAGTTGATGTTCTTCTGGCTGAAGGCCTCGCTGGCGGCGCCAAACACCACGATCTCGTCGGGTTTTGAAGCCAATGCGGCCTCAAAACCCTTGAGGTTGGGCGTCAGCACCGAATAACGCACACCGGGCAGTCGGTGGATGCCCGCCATCACATCCAAGTTGTCGGCCATCTGCGGCACCCATTTGGGGCTGACAAAACTGGTGACTTCGATCTCTGTCAGGCCAGCGGCTTGCAGCCGGTGCACCAGCTCGATCTTGACCGCGGCCGGCACCAGGTTTTTCTCGTTTTGCAGGCCGTCACGGGGGCCGACTTCGACCAGTTTGACGCGTTGCGGAAGGGACATAAAGAACTCTCTGACGTAAATTGACGGAGCGACTCAGGCAGCCAGCAAGTGGCAACGAGAAATATGCGAAAGGGCCTCACCCATGGCTTCGCGCGCGACCGCTGTATCGTAGTTGGCCTGACCGCGAAGCCACCAGCCGTCACTGAGCCCAAAGTACCGGCACAAGCGCAGGTCAGTGTCTGCGGTAATCGCGCGTTTGCCCGCCACGATGTCACCAATGCGCTGTGGCGGCACACCAATGTCTTTGGCCAGGCGGTACTTGGTCAGGCCCAGCGGTTTCAAAAACTCTTCATCCAGCATTTCACCGGGGGAAACAGGGGGGACAGTTCGCATATTCAAACTCCTTCAGTGGTAGTCCACAATCTCAACATTCTTCGGGCCATCTGCAGTCCAAACAAAGCACACACGCCATTGATCATTGACGCGAATGCTGTGCTGCCCGGCGCGATTTCCCCTCAAAGCTTCCAAGTGATTACCAGGGGGAATACGCAAATCTTCCAACACCGAAGACCAGTCAAGTTGCTCCAATTTGCGCAAAGCTGATCGCTCGACATGGACCCAGCGCCGGACACGTTGCCCCAAAAAAAGTGCCTGCGTGTCTTTGCATTGAAAACTTTTGATCGCCATGCCTGAATGTTAACGCCAGACGTTGATAACGCGCGATGTTAATAAAATATCCACAGACGATGCTTGACTTTTATTCTCGCCATTTGCTTCAGGTGTTGGTTTGCAGCTGTTCTGAAGGATCCTGGTCATGCTGCCGAAAAACCTGGATCGAGCGGCTGAAATCGGCAACTGAGGGCCTACAACTGCCTGGCAATGATGGCGACAAGCTGGATTTCGACGGGCGCGTTGCCCGGCAGGCTGGCAACCCCGACAGCGGCCCGGCAGCCGATGCCGTCGTCACCGATTTCACCTTGCAGATAGGCCGAAGCAAAGTCGGCCAAACGTGCATGCGCGGTGAATTCCGGTTCAGCCGCGATATAGACCGTCAAGCTGAGAACCCCGGCGACTCGCTCGTGCGGCGCCAGCAGCAGGCGTGCGGCGGTCAAGGCATTTTTCGTGGCGAGCTCGACCGCGGCCTGATAATTTTCCAGCGGAGCGCCTGGGCTGACTGCGCCCTTGAACATCAATACCCCGTTGTCCCGGGGCGTCATGCCCGAGGTATAAACCAGGTCGCCATGCCGCTTGGCGGCGACATAGTTCCCTTGCGGCACGGGGGGGCGCGTCATCTCCGGTACCGCTCGATCAGGGCGCAGGTGCGCTCGACCGCCTGAATCGCCGCCGCATGGTCCTGTGAAAAGTTAAAGCGGACGCTGTCGATGGAATGGGGGCCGAATTCCGCCCCGGGGGTGACCGTCACACCGGCCTGATGGCGCAGAATCGTGACAAAGGTCTGGGTCGGCACGGCGAGTTCAGGCAGGCGCGGGAACAGATAGCTGCCCGCTTGCGGGGTGCGTGCGGCCAGCCCATCCACCGCGCGCAGTCTGGCCAGCAAGGCGTCGCGGATCACCTGATGCAGGGCAATCCGCTCCTGCAGCCAGCCGGCGGGTTCCGCAAACCAGGTCCGAAGCACCGATTGGCTGTAGCCCCCGGCCCGCAAGGAGACGATGGCCTGAAGCTTTTCCATCCGGTCAATCAGCGCCGCCGAGCCAAAGGCCACGCCCACGCGGTAACCGCTGAGCGATTCCGTCTTGGAGGGGCCGATGATGGTGATCAGGTTGTCGGGGGCGTGGGGGTTAGCCCGCAAATGCGTGTAGTGGCTGCCCGGATACAGCAGCCGGGAATAGAGCTGGTCAACGATCACGGTGGCACCGTAAGCCTGTGCCAGACGCGCAATCGCGTTGATTTCACTGCCAGAGTAAATCACGCCCGCCGGGTTGTTCGGGTTCGAAAAAACAAACACCTTGGCCCCGGCTTTGAAAACCTCTTCCAACTGGCCCAAGTCGAGGCCCGCATGGTCGGTTGCGGCAAGGTAGTTCAGCTTGACGGGCGCGATCTCGGCGCCGAAAAATTGCACCAGCTTGCGGTTGGCGAAATAGTCGGGTTGCACAATCGCGACCTTGTCGCCTGCTGAAACAGTGGATGCGATGGCCAGGAAAAGCGCGCCCTGGGTGCCTGGGGTGATGATCAGCCCATCGTCCGCCGAGACCGGTGCACCGGTGAAATCGGCAAGTTTGGCGGCAAGATGGTCGCGGATGTTTTTCTTGCCACGGTATTCAGTATAGGCTTGGTCGGCACCGAATTCGACACCCGCGACAAAGGCCTCAAAGGCACCGGGGGTGGGTTCGAACGCATTGACATCGCCATGCGAAAAATCAACCGGCCTGCCTTCAAGCGGGCCCTCGCGCAGCAAAGACCCAAGATCGGCCGCCTTTTGGCGCCCCTCTTGCCCCGGCGCGTTGTCGGTTGCAAGCATGGCGAATGTGTCTTCGATCTTGCCCATTTTGTCCTGTCGTCTGGTTGATTGACGATGCTAACATTCTCGGAGAGGATGTTGCGTAATGGCATCTTGCGCCATTGTGAAGCGAATGACGAGGGTGTCAATGATGTGTGGCCGATTCAGGCGGCAGAAGACCCAATACCGACTTTCAATTTTCCAGACAGCAGGCGCTCAACGACGAAGTTAAGCGTCACTTTGGGCCTCTCGACTGCAAAGCAATTTCTCGATGCTGTAAGTTTTGTGCTGCCATAGCCGTGTACTTGCGATCGAGTTCATCCCGAATTGTTTGAAGCACTTGCAGATTGTCGCTCAAACGAACCCAAATGCGATCAATGTCTTCCTCTGGAGACTTCGCAAGTTGCGTCGCACCATTTGCATAAAGACGGGAATCAGCAAGAAACGATTCTGCTTTAGTCTGAAGCTCAAGGATATTTTGCTTGAGATTTTGTAGACTTGAGTGTCCCCCAGAGCCAGAGAAAACCTCTGCGGACTTGTACTCAATAATTAGTTCTGATGCTCTGGACTTAATTCCTAAGACCGCGACCAGTATTGAGGCTGCGGTAGAGGACACTTCCCGAAGCCTAGCCCGACGGTTCGAGTCTTCGGCTGAACGGGCAGCCTCCCGCGCAGAGTCGGCCGATCGAAATGCTGCTACAGCTGCAAAGGCGCCCCCAACTGCGCTTACAACCGCAGCAATTGCAGTAGAAATTTCGAGCAACGATGGAGAGGCCATAGTGTTGTGACGCTTAACGTTCAAGCTCAGGGGCGCGAAGCCGGCTAGCCGGCGAAGCGTCCTTCTGGAGTGATGGGATGGGCGTCAGTTGCATGCTCACTTGGCCGTGAGGACCTGAACCACGATTGCAGCAACAGACAGGACAAGCGCGACAAACGAAGCTGCGAGAGACCACGAATGCCTTCGGTGCTCGTCGTCGTGCCCTGCGAGTATTGACGCAAGAAACGGGAAGTGAACACAGTGACGCTTCCCTTGCAAATTCAGATAGAACAACGAAACGAGAGCGCCGTTGTCTTGCTTGTAGCGATGCTTGGCGTCGAGGTAGTAGTACAACCTTCCGAATAGCAGCTCGGGCTTGCAGTTGAGCCGCTTGGCGACCGCAGGCACGTCGATTGGCAAGTAGGGATCGTTTTCACCTCGCACCTCCCCAGGCGGAACGCCAGGGTATGCGGCCTCGTACATCTCGTAGATGCAGCGCAGAACTTGACGGTCAGTCGGAAGTTTGCTCATGAAGCCGAACGAAAAATACACCGCAAAATCTGCCGATTAATCTGGGCGCTGCGGAAAAAACTGGTCATGAATTCCTCCTGAAAGTGGTTTGCAGCCTTGCTTGCGGCGGTCTTACACCCCCCCGCAGACTGTCTCCGAGCAATTCTAGACTCCAACAAGCAATTTCCAGCAGTTGATAGCGCCGGTTGAATGTCTGCAACCGCTGCGAACCAAACATCAAACCCAACTCAATACCCACGTCCTACATCCACCAGCCCAGCCACGCGTTCACCCCGCTGCAAACCCATGAGTTTGGAAGCAATCTGCGCAATGCTGGTCTCGCGCAAGGTGCGCGCCGAGGTGTGCGGCGTGATCGTGATGTTGAGGTGTCGCCAAAACGGGTGCGCTGGCGGCAAAGGTTCGGCGCGAAACACGTCCAGCGTGGCACCGGCCAGATGGCCGCTGTCGAGCAGCGCCAGCAAATCCTCATCCACCAGGTGCGCACCGCGCGCCACGTTGATGACGTAGCCACCCGGCTGCAGCCGGCTCAAGCGTTCGCGGTTCAGAATGTTGGTGGTGTCGGGTGTCAATGGCAGCAGGTTGACCAGCACGCGACTGCTGGCCAGAAACGCATCGAGTTGCGCCGCGCCGTTGAAACCGCGCACACCGTCGAGAAGCTTTGGGGTACGGCTCCAGCCGTTGACCGGAAACTCAAAGTGCGCCAAGGCCTGCGCCACCCGCGCGCCCAGCACACCCAGGCCCATCACGCCGACGGCAAAGTCACTGCGCTGGCGCGGCTTGTAATACGTCCAATGCCCGGCGCGCACGTCGGCGGCATAAGCCTCCAGGTCTCGAAAATGCCGAATCACCGCCTGACAGACGTATTCGGCCATCTGCACCGCCATGCCCGCGTCTTCCAGCCGCACCACCACGGCTTGCGGCGGCAGGCGCAGACTCAGCAGCGCATCGACCCCCGCGCCAATGTTGAAAATGCCTTTGAGCTGCGGCTGCTCGTCAAAAAACTGCTGGGGCGGTTGCCACACCACGGCGTAGTCAGCCGGGGTGGCACCGGGCTGCCACACGGCCACCTCGGCCTGCGGCAAGGCGGCACGCAGGCCGGCCAGCCAGGGTTCCGGCTCGGTATCGGCGCAGCAAAAAGTAATTTTCATGGACATCATCAGATTTTATGGATTGCCACGCTGGCCGTCATTGCGAGGAGCGCAGCGACGCGGCAATCCATGAATTCAATCTGCATGGATTGCCGCGCTTCGCTCGCAATGACAGCCTGGTCACTGCGCCACCAACTTGAGGAGTTCGGCGCCCTCCACCACCTGGTCCCCGGGGGCATAGAGCAACTCTTCGACCACGCCGTCGATGGGCGCGGCAATGGTGTGCTCCATTTTCATGGCGTCCATCACCGCCAGCGCCTGGCCGCGCTGGACCCTGTCACCGGCCTTGACGGCAAACGACACCACCTTGCCCGGCATGGGCGCCGTCAGGCGGCCGACCTCGGCAGGCGCTTCGCCGGCGTGCAACAGCAGATCAACGGCAATGATTTGCGTGGCGCCTTGCGCGGCATGGATGTAGCCGACCTCGCCCTGGCGATACACATTGACCAACGCGCGCTGGCCCGCAAAACGAACGTCGATGCCCGCTGGCGTGGCGGTGAATTCAAGCATTCCGGCCACTTCGCCCACGGTGAATGACAGCGCCCCTTCATGCAAATAAGTCAGTCCGGCCTGCACCGGCTCGCCGGCAAATTCAAAGGCAAATCGGCGCGTGAAGACGCCGTGGCTGCGCCAGCCATCGGTCTTACTGAAGGGGTCGGTGCCTTCGGCGGCACGCTCCTCCAACAGGGTCTGCGCCACATCGGCAGCCGCCGCCAACGCCAGGCCCACGCGCTCCTGGTTGAACAGCACGCCTGCCTCGCGCGGGATCAAACCCGTGTCCAGATTGGCCTGCGCAAACGAGGGCGACTGCAGCACATGGCGCAAAAACTGCACATTGGTGGTCAGGCCGATGATGTGGGTTTGTGCCAGCGCGTCGTCCAGCCGCGCCAGCGCCTGTTCGCGCGTGTCGCCATGCACGATGAGCTTGGCCACCATGGAATCGTAAAACGGGCTGATGCTGTCACCCTGGCGCACACCATCGTCAAAACGCACCGGGCTGATGGCAAAGCTGCTGCACGCTGGCTTGCGGTAGACGTCGAGCGTGCCTGTGGCGGGCAGGAAGTTGTTGTCGGGGTTTTCGGCGCAAATGCGCGCCTCGATGGCATGGCCGGTGATCTTGAGCTGCGCCTGGGCAAGCGGCAGCGCTTCACCATTGGCCACGCGCAGTTGCCACTCCACCAGATCCTGGCCTGTGATGGCTTCAGTCACCGGGTGCTCGACCTGCAGGCGGGTGTTCATTTCCATGAAAAAGAAATCCATCGACCCGTCTTCACGCTGCTCGACGATGAACTCCACCGTGCCGGCGCCGACGTAATTCACAGCCCGGGCGGCGGCCACGGCGGCTTCCCCCATGCGCGCACGCAACTCATTCGTCATGCCCGGCGCGGGCGCTTCTTCCAGCACTTTCTGGTGGCGTCGCTGCACCGAGCAGTCGCGCTCAAACAGGTAAACGTAGTTGCCGAAGCTGTCGCCAAACACCTGGATCTCGATGTGGCGCGGGCGCTGCACGTATTTTTCGACCAGCACCGCGTCGCTGCCAAAGCTGTTGATGGCCTCGCGCTTGCAGCTGGTCAGGGCATCGGCAAAGTCTTGTGACCGCTCCACCGCGCGCATGCCTTTGCCGCCACCACCGGCGCTGGCCTTGATCAGCACGGGATAACCGATTTCGTCGGCCTTGAGCTGCAACAGCGCCGGGGCCTGGTCCGAACCATGGTAGCCCGGAACCAGCGGCACACCGGCGCGTTCCATCAGTTGTTTGGACTCGGCTTTGAGGCCCATGGCCTGAATGGCTGAAGCGGGTGGACCGATGAACACCAGACCGGCGGCGGCACAGGCCTTGGCAAACTCTTCGTTTTCGCTGAGGAACCCATAACCGGGATGCACCGCTTGGGCGCCGGTGGCCTGGGCCGCTTCGATGATTTTTTCCCAGCGCAGGTAACTGTCTTTGGGCGCGCTGCCGCCAATGTGCACCGATTCATCACACGCGGCGACGTGCTTGGCATGGGCATCGGCATCGGAATACACCGCCACCGTTTTGATGCCCATGCGGCGTGCAGTGGCTGCCACCCGGCAAGCTATCTCGCCACGGTTGGCGATCAGGATTTTTGTGAACATGTTTGTCTCCATCGGAATGAATTCATCGCAAATTAATTGGAATCTGACCCCAATTAAATGAGCCAGTCGGGTTTGCGCTTTTGCAGGAAGGACTGCACGCCTTCCTTGCCCTCGGCACTGGCGCGGATGCCGGCGATGCCTTGCACGGTGTAAGCGATCAGGGCAGCGTCGATGTCCTTGCCCGCCACGTCATGCAGCAGGGTCTTGCATTCCTTGACCGCGTTGGGGCTGGCATTGACCAGCGCCTGGGTGATCTCGGCCACCTGATCGTCTAGTTGCTCGGCGGGCACCACAGCATGGACAAACCCGATGCGCAAGGCCTCGGCCGCATCAAAGCGCTCGGCGGTCAAGAAGTAGCGGTGCGCGGCGCGCGCGCCCATGGCACGGATCACATAGGGGCTGATGGTGGCCGGGTAAAGGCCCAGCTTGACCTCGCTCAGGCAATAGTTGGCCGATTCCACACTCACCGCCATGTCGCAGACGGCAACCAGGCCCATGCCACCGGCATAAACATCGCCCTGGATGCGCGCCACGGTGGGCTTGGGGCAGGTATCAATCACACGCAGCATTTCGGCCAATTGCGCGGCGTCAAGCAGGTTTTCGGCCTGGCTGTAGTTGGCCATGCGCCGCATCCAGTTGAGGTCGGCGCCCGCACAGAAAGCCGGCCCAACGGCCGCCAGCACGATGGCGCGCACCTGGGGGTCCTGACCCAATTCGGCAAAGGCATGAGTCAGTTCGGCAATCACCTCGTCGTTGAAAGCGTTGCGCACCTCGGGGCGGTTCAGGGTGACCGTGGCACAGTGGCCAGCGGTGGAAACAGAGATGGATGGCATGGGGTCCCCGCTCACATCCGGAACAAACCGAAGCGCGTGTCGTCGATGGGCGCGTTGCGCGTGGCGCTCAGTCCCAGCGCCAGCACGCGGCGGGTGTCGGCCGGGTCGATGATGCCGTCGTCCCACAGCCGTGCGGTGGCGAAATAGGGGTGGCCCTGGGTTTCGTACTGGCTGCGGATTGGCGCCTTGAAGGCTTCTTCCTCTAACGCGCTCCACTGCCCGCCCTTGAGCTCGATGCCGTCGCGGCGCACCGTGGCCAGCACACTGGCCGCCTGCTCGCCGCCCATCACCGAGATGCGGGCGTTGGGCCACATCCACAAAAAGCGCGGGCTGAAGGCGCGACCGCACATGCCGTAATTGCCGGCACCAAAACTGCCGCCGATGATGATGGTGAATTTGGGCACTGCCGCCGTCGCCACTGCGGTCACCATCTTGGCGCCGTTGCGCGCAATGCCCTCGTTCTCGTACTTGCGGCCGACCATGAAGCCGGTGATGTTCTGCAAGAACACCAGCGGGATCTTGCGCTGGCAGCACAGCTCGATGAAATGCGTGCCTTTCAGCGCCGATTCGCTGAACAGAATGCCGTTGTTGGCGATGATGCCGACCGGCATGCCCTCGATGCGGGCGAAACCGCAGATCAGCGTGGTGCCAAAGCGCGACTTGAATTCGTCAAAGTCGGAGTCATCGACGATACGGGCAATGATCTCGCGCACATCGAAGGGCTTGCGGGTGTCCACCGGAATCACGCCATACAGTTCTTGCGCCGCATACTTGGGCGCGGCGGGGGCATGGTCGGTGGCACCCAACAGCTTGCCCTTGTTCAGGTTTTTCACGGCGGTTCGGGCCAGCGCCAGCGCGTGCATGTCGTTTTGCGCCAGATGGTCGGCCACGCCGCTGAGGCGCGTGTGCACGTCGCCGCCGCCCAGGTCTTCGGCGGTCACCACCTCGCCCGTGGCCGCCTTCACCAAGGGCGGTCCACCCAGAAAAATGGTGCCCTGGTTCTTGACGATGATGGCCTCGTCGCTCATGGCGGGCACATAGGCGCCACCGGCGGTGCAACTGCCCATGACCACCGCAATTTGCGCCAGGCCCTGCGCGCTCATGGTCGCCTGGTTGAAGAAGATGCGGCCAAAGTGGTCGCGGTCCGGAAACACCTCGTCCTGGTTCGGCAAGTTGGCCCCGCCCGAGTCCACCAGGTAAATGCAGGGCAGCCGGTTTTGCTGGGCCACCTCCTGCGCGCGCAGGTGCTTTTTGACCGTCATCGGGTAGTAGGTGCCGCCTTTGACCGTGGCGTCGTTGCAGACGATCATGCAGTCGACCCCTTCGATGCGACCAATGCCGGCAATCAGGCCGGCGCCGGGTGCGCTGTCGCTGCCATCGCGGTCCGGGTACATGCCCAATGCGGCCAGCGGCGAGAGCTCCAGAAACGGCGTGCCGGGATCGAGCAGCATCTGCACCCTGTCCCGCGGCAGCAGCTTGCCGCGCGCGGTGTGTTTGGCACGGGCCGCGTCGCCTCCGCCCATCTCGACCTGAGTCACCTTGGCATTGAGGTCATCCACCAGGGTGCGCATGGCGGCGGCATTGGCCTGGAAATCCGCAGAGCGGGCATTGAGTTTGGTCTCCAGAACGGACATGGCATTCTTTCTGTGGGTCGGGTTGGCGTTCAGGCTGGCGCCAGGTTGATGACCCGAGCATAAAACCAAAAGCACGCCCGTGGCGGCCATGCAGGTTGCATATTGCGCCAATTGAAAAGATACTACGGACCATGCAAAACTTGTCCAGCAGCCGCGCTGCAACCCCGATCGCTTTCGTTAAAGCCATCGTGGGCGCTTATGAAAGGCTTGGCAAAAGTCCTGCGCATGCACTCGAATCGGCACAAATTGCGCCAGAACTTCTTGAAGATCCCACCGCGCGCATCAGCGCCGCGCAGATGGAGCGCATTTCAGACGCGGCGATGCGGGAGTTGGACGACGAGGCGCTGGGCTGGTTCAGCCGGCGCCTGCCCTGGGGCAGTTACGGCATGCTGGCGCGCGCCTCCATCAGCGCCCCGAACCTCGGCGTGGCGCTCAAGCGCTGGTGCCGCCACCATGGCTTGCTGACCGATGACATCAGTCTCCAGGTGCAAACCACAAAGGACATCACCACCATCAGCCTCACCGAGCAGCGCGACTTGGGCGCAATGCGCGAGTTTTGCCTGGTCTCGGTATTGCGCAACCTCCATGGCGTGGCCTGCTGGCTGATTGACTCACGCATCCCGCTGCAGGGCGCCCAGTTTCCCTTTGCGGCGCCCGCGCACCACCAGGTCTATGCCGTACTGTTTTCGGGTGCCACCACGTTTGAAAAGCCGCAGGCGCAGATCCGGATGGACGCACGTTACCTGGACTTGCCCTTGCGCCGC
The DNA here is from genome assembly GCF_030653815.1 of Rhodoferax sp. Classification (GTDB taxonomy): domain Bacteria; phylum Pseudomonadota; class Gammaproteobacteria; order Burkholderiales; family Burkholderiaceae_C; genus Rhodoferax. The sequence goes on from NZ_JAURYQ010000006.1 coordinate 242,487, forward strand.
AATGAGGCCGCGCTGCAGCAGATGCTGGAACACGCCCTGCCGCTGACCGTGCTGCAGTACCGGCGAGACCGTCTGCTGGTTCAGCGGGTGCGGCAAGCACTGGCGATGCACCCCGAGCAGACCCGCAGTGCCCATGATCTGGCCGCCCTGCTCTACCTCTCGCCGCGCACCCTGCACCGCCAGCTCAAGGACGAGGGCGCGTCATTGCAGCAGTTGAAAGACGAGGTGCGCAGGCAGCGCGCGCAAGACCTGCTGCTGCGCACTGACCGCCCCATCAAACAGGTGTCGACCGCCAGCGGCTTTCAAAACGAGAAGAGTTTCATGCGGGCGTTCAAAGGCTGGACCGGACAGTCCCCGGCAGAATTCAGGCACGCGGCCGGCACCACGCCTGGCTCACCTGGCGGCTAAGGGCTCGCAAGTAACAACCCAGGCACATCGGCCATGGAGCGAAACAGCTGGCGCGCACCCGCCTGCAGCAGGGCGGCATCCCCTGACGGTTGCGGGCTGTAAGCCCACACGGTGGCGCCCGCTGCCACACCTGCCGTGACGCCCACCGTGGTGTCTTCGATCACCAGGCACTGCTCGCCTGGCAGGTTCAGATGTGCAGCGGCCGCCAGATAAACATCGGGGGCCGGCTTGGAACGCGGCATTTCATGGCCGCTGAAAATCCGCCCCGCAAAAAATCCCAACAGGTCCACTTTGCCCAATTGCATTTCCACCTTGAAGCGGTCTGCCCCCGAGGCGCAGGCAATGCGCCCCCGGGTGACGTCATGCGCCGCCTGCACGGCGGAGCGGGCTCCCGGAATCACTTCCAGCCTGGCAACAAGCGCCTGGTTGCGCCGCTGGTAAAAACTGTTGAGCCAATCCTGCGTCAAGGGCTGACCGGTGCGCGCCTCAATCTCGGCCCGCTCTTCGCGCACCGTCTTGCCGACGAAGTAAGCCATGCATTCGGCCTGTGTCATGGACCAGCCGGCTTCAGCCAGCATCTCGCGCAGAACCTGGTTGGTCAGGGGCTCGCTGTCGACCAGCACGCCGTCGCAGTCGAACAAAATTGCCTCAAATTTCATGCTTGTTGTCTTTCGTGTTGTCCCAGGAGCCCGGGCGGCAGAGCGTTCTGCGCAGGCTCCTGCGCCTTGGCGTGGCGACGCGCCTTGTGCTGTTCCATGGTTTCCACCGGTGCACCCTGTTTGACCCAGTCGGTGAAACCGCCGTCGATATGGGCCACGTTGGTCATACCCATGTTTTGCAGGGCCAGGGTGGCCAGCGCACTGCGCCAGCCGGCGCCGCAAAACAGGATGTATTCCTTGGACTCGTCACCAAACACCGGCTTGTAATAGGGCGAGGCCGGGTCCACCCAAAACTCCAGCATGCCACGCGGCGCGTTGATGCAGCCTGGCACCGTGCCTTCGCGCTCAAGCTCGCGCACGTCGCGGATGTCGACCACCTGCACACGCGGATCATCCAGACGCGCTTTGACGTCTGCAACCGAGTAGGTCTTGACCTGGGCCATGGCCTCGGCCACGAGTTGTTGGTAGCCTTTGGTGATCGGCATGAGGGGTCTCCTGAAAATAGGTAAATTACTTGCGCCAGAACTGCGGCAAAAACAGCACCATCACAGCCAGCAGTTCAAGCCGCCCGAGCAGCATCGCCACGGTGCAAATCCAGGTCTGAAAATCGGTGAGCACGCCAAAATTGGATGCCGGTCCGACCAGTCCCAAACCCGGACCAATGTTGTTCAGGGTGGCCACCACCGCAGAAAATGCCGTGACGATGTCGAGCCCCGAGAGCAGCATCAGCATGGTCAGGCCGATGGTGCTGGCGCCGTAGATCAGCATGTAGGCCATGACCGCAGCAATCACGGTGGCAGGAATGGTGGCGCGCCCCATGGTGACCGGGTTCACCACCCGCGGGTGGATGGCGCGCACCAGTTCCCGGCGCGATTGCTTGATGAGCAGCACCATGCGCACCATCTTGATACCGCCGCCGGTGGAGCCTGCGCAAGACACAAAAGTGCCCAGAAACATCAACCAGACCGGCGCAAAAACGGGCCAAAGAGCGTAGTCAGCCGACGCGTAACCGGTGGTGGTGGCCACCGACACCACATGGAAGGCAGCGGCGCGCAAGGCCACCTGGGGTTCATCGAAGGTGCCATGCAGCAGCAACAAGGCAGCCAGCCCCAAAGCGGAGCCCAGCAGCGCCAGCACATAGGCCCGCACCTCGGTGTCGCGCCACATGGACCGCACCGAGCGCGCCCGCCAGACAATGAAGTAACGCGCAAAGCTGATGCCTGACAGCGCCATGAAAACAATGGCCACGAGTTCGATGTCACGCGAATTCCAGAAGCCAAAACTCGCGTCATGGGACGAAAAACCGCCCAATCCCATGGTGCTGCACATGTGCATGAAGGCATCCGACCAACTCATGCCAGCCTGGTAATACGCCAGCATGCAAGCCGTCGAGAACACAAAATAAACGCCCCACAAACCACGCGCGGTTTCGGCAATGCGCGGTGTCAGGCGGGCATCCTTCATGGGTCCGGGGGTTTCGGCCTTGTAGAGCTGCACGCCACCCAAACCCAGCAGCGGCAACACCGCCACCACCAGCAGCATCACGCCGAGGCCGCCGATCAGCTGCAAAAAACAGCGCCACACATTGACCGAAACCGGCAGCCCATCCAGTCCGGACAAGGCCGTGGCCCCGGTGGCGGTCAGGCCGCTCATGGCCTCAAAATAGGCATCGGTCCAGCTCAGGCCGTCAATCGCCAGCACCAAGGGCACGGCGGAGCAGGCTGGCAGCACCGTCCACACCAGATTGACCAGCACAAAGCCATCCCGCGGCATGAGTTCACGGTGGTGTCGATGGGTGAGCAACCAGAGCGCCAGCCCCAAGCCCAGCGTGATCGCCATGCTTTGCAGCCACACGCCCAGCAAGGCCGGCGCATCCAGTTGCCAGGCCCAGGCCATCGGCACCAAGAACAGCAAGGCGTAGCCCACCATGATGCGGGCCAGGATGTTGAGCGCCGGAGCCAGGCTGGTCATGGTCTAGAAAAAGTTGGCACTGACCTGGAACAACTTTTCCACCGGCCGCAGCAAACGCTTGTTGGCAATGAAGATGATGATGTGGTCGGCTTCCTGGATCACCAGGTCATGGTGCGGCATCAAGACCTCGCAATCCCGCCCCTCGCCGCGCACAATGACGCCAAAACGGGCGCCCTCAGGCAGTTTGATCTGCTCAATGCGCCGCCCCACCAACTGGGACGACTTGACGTCACCACGGGCCACGCCCTCCAGCGCCTCGGCCTCGCCGCGGCGCAAGCTGTGCACCGCCGCCAAGGCACCGCGGCGCACGTGCACCAGCAGTTCGCCAATGACCGTTTGGGCGGGCGAGATGGCAATATCAATGGTGCTGCCCTGCATCATCTCGGCATAAATGCGCCGGTTGATCAAGGCAATCACCCGCCTGGCACCGAGCCGCTTGGCCAGCATGGCGGACAAGATGTTGTCCTCGTCGTCACTGGTCAGCGAGATGAACAAATCCATCTGCCCCACGCCCTCTTCGAGCAGCAGGGTTTCATCGGCCGAGTCGCCTTCCAGCACCAACATGTCAGAGGGCAATTCCCCCGCCAGATATTTGCAGCGCTTGTGGTCCTGCTCGATGAGCTTGACCTGGCACTGCCCGACCAGGCTGCGCGCCAGCCGCAGGCCCACCTTGCCGCCGCCGGCAATCATGACGCGGCGCACCGGCTGGTCATTGTTATGAATGGCGCGCAACACTTCCCGAATTTTTTGCTTGTCGGCCAGCACAAAGACCTCGTCACCCGCCAGCACGCGGGTATCGGGTCCCACCGGTATTTCGGCGTCCTGCCGGTAGACCGCCACCACGCGCATCTCGGCCCAGGGAAAAAGGTCACGAAATTCGCCAATGGTGTGGTTCACCAAGGCGCTTCCTTGTGCAGCGCGCATGGCGACCAAGTGTGCCCGGCTGCGCGAAAACTCCAGCACCTGCAGCGCTTCTGGGTAGTCGATGAGCTTGTGGATGTAATGCATCACCGACTCTTCGGGACAAATCACATGCGTGACACCAAAGCCGGTCTTGTCCAGCAAAGCATCGCCCTCGACGAACTCGGGGGAGCGCAGCCGCGCCACGGTGATCGGAATGCCAAACACGTCGTGCGCCACCTTGCAGGCGGTCAGGTTGGTCTCGTCCAGCGCGGCGCAGGCGACAAACAGGTCAGCGTCTTCAGCGCCAGCGCGGCGCAGCACCGACGGCTGAATGCCATTGCCCGGCACGCCACGCAAGTCCAGCCGGTCCTCCAGGTCGCGTAGCAACTCTGGGTCGGGGTCGATCAAGGTAATGTCGTTTTGCTCGGAAACCAGGCTTTCGGCCACACTTTCGCCAACCCGCCCGGCTCCCAGAATGATGATGCGCATAAAGGGTGCCTTGTTTTGGGGGCATCATACCGGAGCGCGGCGCGCTACTTGACCGCGTTACGGCTCATTTCAATGGTTGAGGATCAACCACCCATCGATCAATCCATGGCCACTTCATCCGCCCAGACGGTGAACCGTTGCAGTGTGTTGGGCCCGAAAGTGCTGGTCAGTGCCACGTCACAAGCATCGCGGCCGCGGGCCATCAGCACGCGGCCAATGCGCGGCGTGTTGTTGCGCGCATCGAAGGTGTACCAGCGGTCACCCAGGAAAGCCTCGAACCAGCCGGCAAAGTCCATCGGCCCCGGAATGGGTGGAATGCGGATGTCGCCCAGGTAACCCGTGCAGTAGCGCGCCGGAATGTTCATGCAGCGGCACAGGGCAATGGCCAGGTGGGCGTAATCGCGGCACACGCCCTGCCCCTCGTTGAAGGCCTCCCAGGCCGTGCGCGTGCGCCGGGCGTGGTGGTAGCCAAATTCAATGCGGTGGTGCACAAAATCGCAAATGGCCTGCACCCGTGCCCAGCCGGTGGGACCGGCGCCAAACTGCTGCCAGGCGATGTTGGAAAGCAGGTCGGTCTCGCAGTAGCGGCTGCCCAGCAAATATACCAGCACCGATTCGGGCAGATGCTCGACCGGCGTCTGTTCAACCCAGGGCGCCACCACGTCGGGCAGGCCGCTGTCATTGACCAGCGCATCGGTGCGCAACACCAGGCGCCCGGCCGGGGCGACGATGCGGCTGCACCAGTTGCCAAACAGATCGCGGTAGGCGCTGATCGGGATTGCCGGGCTGGTCACCAGAATGTCCGGGCGCACCAGATCACTTGCCCGCGAATGGTGGATGTTGAGCGACAAAAGCATCGGCGTCGGACCGGGGCATTCGTACGCCATCTCAAAGCCGACGCGCATGCGCAGGGCGGTGCCCGGAAATTGGTGCCTGGGTTCCCCTGCAATGAGATTCAAATTAGTCAATAGGTGCTCCAGATGAGGGGTACTTGCGCCGGGCAGCAACCCAACTCGGAGGAGCATAGGCTGCGATGCACCCAGGAGACTGTTCGGCAACACACTGAAGCAATAATTATTCCAGGCTTGTGAAATTTTGCGGGTCAGAGCACTCGCGCAACGACGTGCGCTGACCCCAATTGATTAAAGAGCTCTCTGGATGATGATCTTCTGCACGTCCGAGGTGCCCTCGTAAATCTGACACACACGCACGTCACGGTAAATGCGCTCCACCGGGAAGTCGCTCACCACCCCGTAACCGCCCAGGGTCTGGATGGCGATGCTGCACACTTTTTCGGCCATTTCGCTGGCAAACAGCTTGGCCATGGCGGCTTCTTTCAGACATGGACGGCCGGCATCGCGCAAGGCTGCCGCGTGCCAAATGAGTTGCCGCGCCGCCTCCAGCTGGGTGGCGCACTCGGCCAATCTGAAGCCTACGGCCTGGTGGTTGAAGATGGCGGTGCCAAAACTCTGGCGTTCCTTGGCGTATTGCAAAGCAAACTCAAACGCGCTGCGCGCCATGCCCACGCTTTGTGCGGCAATGCCGATGCGACCGCCCTCCAGGCCGCCCAGGGCAATGCCGTAGCCCTGGCCCTCGGCGCCAATCAGGTTCTCGGCGGGAATGCGGCAATTGTCAAAATTGATCTGCGCGGTGTCGCTGGAGTGCTGGCCCAGCTTGTCTTCGAGCCGCGCCACGTGATAGCCCGGGGCATGGGTCGGCACCAAAAAGGCGCTCATGCCCTTTTTGCCCGCGCCCTTGTCGGTGACGGCAATCACAATGGCGACGTCGCCATTTTTGCCGCTGGTGATGAACTGCTTGACGCCGTTGATCACGTAGCCGTCGCCGTCCCGGACCGCCGTGGTGCGCAGGCTGGAGGCGTCCGAGCCCACATGCGGCTCGGTCAGGCAAAAGGCGCCCAGCATCTGCCCCTGCGCCAGCGGCGTCAGCCATTGCTTTTGCTGCGCCGGATTGCCATAGCGCATCAAAATGGCATTGACCGGACAGTTGGTCACACTGATCACGGTGCTGGTGCCGCCGTCACCGGCCGCAATTTCTTCAAGCACCAGTGCCAGTGTCAGGTAGTCCAGGCCCGCGCCGCCCAGTTCTTCAGGCACGCAAATGCCGTAGGCGCCCAATGCTGCCAGGCCTTGATGCGCCGCCTTGGGAAAGTGGTGCTCCTTGTCCCACCTGGCCGCATTCGGCCACAACTCGGCCTGGGCAAAGTCGCGCACCGCGTCGCGGATCATTTCCTGGTCTTGGGTCAACAGCATGGTTCAGGCTTTCGTTCAGAGCATTTCCAGCGCCACGGCAGTCGCTTCACCGCCGCCGATGCACAGGCTGGCCACGCCTTTTTTCAGGCCTCGGGCCTGCAGCGCGTAAATCAACGTCACCATGATGCGGGCACCGCTGCAGCCAATCGGGTGGCCCAGCGCGCAGGCGCCACCGTTGACATTGACGATGTCGTGGCTCAGGTTCAGCTCGTGCATCAGCGCCATCGGCACCACGGCAAAAGCCTCGTTGACTTCCCACAGGTCGACATCTTTCACGCCCCAACCCGCCTTGGCCAGCACCTTGTTGACCGAACCGATGGGCGCCGTGGCAAACCAGTTGGGCTCCTGCGCGTGCACGGCGTGGGCCACCACGCGCGCCAGCGGCTTGAGGCCCAGCTGACTGGCGGTGGAGGCACGCATCATGACCAGCGCGGCGGCGCCGTCGTTGATGCTGGAACTGCTGGCGGCGGTGATGGTGCCGTCTTTCTTGAAAGCGGGTTTGAGCGCGCTGATCTTGTCGAGCTTGACCTTGCCGGGACCTTCGTCAATCGACACCACGGTCTCCCCGGAACGGGTCTTGACCGTGACCGGCGCAATTTCGGCGGCAAAAGCGCCTGATTTTGTCGCCGCCTGCGCGCGCTGCACGCTGGTGGTGGCAAAGGCGTCCTGCTGTTCACGGGTAAAGCCGTATTTGGCGGCACAGTCTTCACCAAAAGTGCCCATCGAGCGGCCCGGCTCGTAGGCGTCTTCCAGACCGTCGAGCATCATGTGGTCAAAAATGCGGTCGTGGCCGATGCGGTAACCACCGCGCGCCTTGGGCAGCAGATAAGGCGCATTGGTCATGCTTTCCATGCCCCCGGCCACCAGCACGTCGGCGCTGCCCGCGGCCAGCATGTCGTTGGCAAACATGGCCGCGCGCATGGCCGAGCCGCACATTTTGGACAGCGTCACGGCGCCCGCACTCAAGGGCAAGCCACCTTTCAATGCCGCCTGGCGTGCCGGCGCCTGGCCCTGGCCCGCCATCAGGCAGTTGCCAAACAGCACCTCGTTGACCAGCGCCGGGTTGACACCGGCACGCGCAACGGCGGCCCGGATGGCGACGCCACCCAGATCGTGCGCCGCCAAAGACGAAAAGTCGCCTTGAAAAGAACCCATGGGGGTGCGGGCTGCGCCCACGATCACTATTTGCTCCGTCATGTCAAACTCCTTGAAAAATTTAAATGGATTCCCGAACCTGTGTTTCGACGCGCTCGGGCTGAAACCGCTTGTCCTGGTCGTACGGGAACACGTCATAGACGTAACCCGCCTGAATCCGTTCCTTGTGGCTTTGCCAGAACGCCACGTCGAGCAGGTCGGCGTGGTACTTCATGAACACCGCTTTCACCGCCGGGTTACCCAGCAGGAACGGGCCAAACGTTTCCGGGAACACGTCTTTCGGACCCACCGTGAACCAGACCTCGCCCGACATTTCGTCTTCTTCGTTGCGTGGCTGGGGCACCCGGCGAAAGACGCAGTCGGTGATGTATTCGATCTCGTCGTAATCGTAAAACACCACCTTGCCATGGCGCGTGATGCCAAAGTTTTTCCACAGCATGTCGCCGGGAAAAATGTTGGCCGCCACCAGGTCCTTGATGGCATTGCCGTACTCGATCACGCCGCGCGCCAGTTGCGCATGGGCACGCTGCGCTTGCGGGCTGGTGTTGGCGGGGTCGGCACCGCCCGCATCGAAGGCTTCCTGCAGGTAAATATTGAGCGGGATCATGCGCCGCTCAATGTAGACGTGCTTCAGGATCACCTCGATCTGGCCGTCGCCATCGCGGTCGCTGATTTCGAGCTGGCTGGGCGCAAATTTTTCGATTTCGGCAATCAGCTCGTCGGTAAAACGCTTGCGCGGGAACGCCACCTCGCTGTACTCCAGCGTGTCGGCCATGCGCCCCACGCGGTCATGCTGCTTGACCAGCAGGTACTTGCCCTTGATCTGCTCGCGGCTGGTCTCCTTGGGCGGGGGGTAAAAGTCCTTGATGACCTTGAACACATAAGGAAAGCTGGGCAAATCGAACACCAGCATGACCATGCCCTTGATGCCCGGTGCGATACGGAACTGGTCGGTGGAATGGCGCAGGTGAAACAGGAAGTCGCGGTAAAACAGCGTCTTGCCCTGCTTGGCCAGGCCCAGCGCGTTGTACAACTCGTTGCGTGGCTTGCGCGGCATCATGCTGCGCAAAAACTGCACGTAGGCACTGGGTATTTCCATGTCGACCATGAAATAGGCCCGGGCAAAACTGAACAGCATGTGCATGTCGTCTTCGCCGTGCAGCACGGCGTCGATGGCCAGCTGCGACTCGCCCCCGGTGTACAGGATCGGCAGCGCAAAGGGCACCTCATGAAAACCGTTGATCATCTTGCCCACCACGTAGGCACCCTTGTTGCGGTAAAACAGGCTGGTCAGCACCTGCAACTGGAAGTTGGCGTGCAGCTTGCTCGTCCCCAGCAAGGGGCTGATGACGTCCGTGACAAAAGCCGCATCGCGCGGCAAATCTTCAAAGTCGCGGTGCAGCCCAAAATCCTTGACCATCTGCACCAGCACGGCTGACATGTCCGCAGGCGTTGGGTAATAGGCGCGGTAGGTGGGGCGTGTCTCGGATTCGCCGTTTTCGATGTACTCGGTGCTGACCGCCGGACGCACAAAAATGAAATCGTTTTGAAAGTAGCTGCGGTGCAGTATTTTGGTGGTGACCGAATTGAAAAAGGTCTCGGCCAGCTCGGGCTGGTGGTGGTCTACCAGCAAACCGATGTAGTGCAGCTTGACCTGCTGCCAGATGTCCATGGGTTGGTCGCCGGCCTTGAATTCCCGCTCCAGCCGCATGGAGCATTCGCGCACCCGCAGGTCGTAAAACTCGATGCGCTCACGCTGGGCCCGCTGCTGGCCCGCCCAGTCTGCGGTTTCAAAGCGGTGTTTGGCACGTGCCGACTCGGTCCTGAACAGCCGGTAATGGCGGTTGAATCCGTCCATCATGGCTTTGGCAATGTCGTAAGCGACCGTGGAGTCGAGGCGTGCAGGAAACATTTTTGCTCTTTATTGAATAGCTTCTGACACTTGTTGACATCAGAATTTTTCAGGGCGCAGAATCTCGACGTCATGAAGGTAAGCCACCATGGCGTAGTTGTCGAAGTAACGGGTCTGAATATGCAGGAGCGCAGCCTCGGCCAAGGGGCGGGAACAAATAATCTCGATCCGAATGTTTCCGACCTCTTTCCAGGTGGCATCACGCACGCCGCGACTGCCCCGACCGCGGGCATCCGAGACCGTGTAGGCGTGAACACCCAGTTTGTCCAGGTCGCGCACCAATAACTCCTCGACGGCGGCCTCGGTGATCACGGTCAACAGCGTGCGCATTTCGGTGATGAGTGTCATACATTGCCTCCTGAAAAATACACCGCCAACCAATGGTAAAGCGGAATACCCACCAAAATATTGAAGGGAAAAGTGACGCCAAGGACAGCGGCCAGCGACAGCGCGGGGTTGGCCTCAGGCACGGCCAGGCGCATGGTGGCTGGCACGGCGATGTAAGACGCACTCGCAGCCAGCGCGGCAAGCAGGGTGCTGCCGCCTACCGAAAGCCCCAGGGCCGACGCGCAGGCCAGACCAAGCATGGCTGAAAAGAGCGGCATGAGCAGACCAAAACCGAGAATGAAAATACCGCGCTTTCGAAGCTCACCGGCCTGGCGCGCCACGATCAGGCCCATCTCCAGCAGAAACAGGGCCAGCGCACCCTTGAACAAGTCATAGAACAAGGCTTTGACCGGCTCCAGCCCAAGCGGGCCAGCCGCCCAGCCGATGAGCATGCCGCCCACCAAAAGGGTCACACCCTTGCCCAAAAATGTTTCATGCGCCAGCATGCGCCAGTCAGTTTCCCGCCCGATGCCGCGTGCCAGAACGATGCCGACCATGATGGCAGGCACCTCCATGACCGTCAGGAAGATAGCCAGTTGCGGCTCAAATGCAATGTTGCGGGTCATCAACCAGTTGACACCCACCGCAAAGGTCGCCACGCTCACCGACCCATAGTGTGCCGCAGTGGCAGCTGCGTCAGAGCGCCCAAGGCGACCCAAATAACGCAAGGCCGCAAACGCAATCAGTGTTTGCACAATGCCCAGCAGGGTCACCATGCCCAGCTGCGGCAGCAGCGCCCCAAGCTCCTGCTGGGCCAGACCTTCGCCGCCCTTGAGGCCAATGGTCAAAAGCAGCACCAGCGACAGCGAATCGTAGAGGGCAGAGGGTAACTTGAGCTCTGAACGCAGTATCCCGGCCGTCAAGCCGAAAATAAAGAAAAGTACAACGATGTCGATCATTACCGGCAATTCCTTTTATCGGCCCCATTATCGATGGGAGACCCATTACCAGGATGATGCGGCTGGCGAATCATGCGACGCCCGCCCGGCGCCCTTGCCAGGCCATCCGGTTTCAGTCGTCGTCGCCGAGTTCAGGATCCCAGCCCTGCGTGCGGGCTTTTTTGATGGCGGCATCGTAAATTCGGTGATGCCGCTCGGCCAGACCGGCCGGGAGTCGGCTGGGCAAATTTCCATACGGCTCCCAGGCTTTGGAAACAGCGTCGAGCAAGAGCTGGAAATCAGCGGCACTGCGCCCAATGAAAGTGTCGTTTTCCGGCAGAATGTCAAACAGCCAGGCATCCCGGATGGTGCGGCCGATCATGGTCATGCCGCCATTTTCTTCGTTGTCCAGACCGATGTAGGTTTGCATGCGTAAGCTCTGTATAAAAGTTGATGGGGGATGATCGCAGGTTTACGCGCCTAGCGCGTCAAACCGGCATACAGCAGCGGCAGTTTTTCCGGCAGGCGCTCCACCTTGTCGACCACCATGTAGTTTTGCGCGCCAAAAATGCGCGACACATACTGGTCGGCGCGCGGGTCCAGGCTCATGCAATAGGTGCTGATGCCATTGCGCCCGGCCTCTTCCACCGCTTTTTTGGTGTCGTGGCGCAGGTACTGCGGGTCGCGCACATCCACGTCGGCCGGTTCGCCGTCGGTGATGACCAGCAACAGCTTCCTGGCTGAGCGTTGCGCCTTCAAGGCCGCCGCTGCATGGCGAATGGCGGCACCCATGCGCGTGGAGAGCTGCCCGGTCATGCCTGCCAGGCGGGCCTTCACCACATCGTCGTAGGGCTGGTTGAAGTCCTTGAAGCGCCAGTAGTTCACATCGTGCCGACCATCCGAGCAGAAGCCATGAATGGCAAACGGGTCGCCCACCTTGCCAACGGCATCGGCCAGCAGCACACAGGCCTGGCGGGTGAGTTCAAGCACGGTGTGATCCTGCCCGGCCACACGGTCGTTGGTGGAGTGCGACAGATCCAGCAGCACCATGACCGAAATGTCGCGGGTCTTGCGCACGCTGCGCATCATGATGCGCGGGTCGGGTTGCTGACCCATGCGCATCTCGATCAGCGAGGCCAGCGCGGCGTTGATGTCGATGTCGTCACCGTCCTCGAGCTTGCGGATGCGCTGCACGCCTTGCGGCTGCATGGCATCGAGCAAAAATTTCATGCGCGAAACGACACGCTTGTGCTCAGCGGCAATGGCGTCAATCAGCGCCAGATCACCCAGCTTGGCGCGCCGCTCCTGCACCGTGGCCCATGCCGGGCGCTCCAGCTGGATCAAATAGTCCCACTCGGCATAGTGGCTGGGCGGCACCAGGGGCTCCTTGCCTTCGGATGCGTTGTAGGACACACCCATGTCCTCGTAGGGAAAGAGCTCGGTGGCCAGCACCCAGATTTCCTGTGCGTCGTCACCCGCGGTTTCCACCTCGGTTTCGTTGGCCATCTCCATCAGATTGACATACTTGCGCACCTGCTGTGGCGCGTGGTAGCCGGCGGCGATGGACTGGTCAAAGTCGAATGCCTCGAAGGCCCAGAAGTAGCGGTTGTCGTCGCGGTAGGGCGCGCGCTGCACGTCGGTGCGCGGGTGGTAGGCCAGCCCCACGTCCCTGAAACTGTGTGCCAGGGCCACGCCAATGTCCATGGATGCGGTGTTGTCATGGGGCTGCGCCAGCACGCCGGGCAAAGCCTGTGCAAACAGGGCCTGCCCCTGGACGATCCAGGGGTGGGTGTCCTGATGATCGGGCGCCAGCAGTGCGCGTGCCAGGCGGTTGAGGTAATCCCCCGCCGAGGCCGCTTGCGCCGGTGTCACGGTGTGCAGGCTGCACCAGAGCTGGCGCAAGCCCGGAAATTTGGCACAGGCCAGCGCTTCGACCCGCGCATCTTCAATCACCCCGATCAGCGCCATCTGCCAGGGGCTGAGCGCCTGTGCCGAGATGGGCTGGCGGGTATAGACCAGGTGTGCCGCCGCGTGGGCCGCACTGGCCCGGTACAACTCGGTGGCACTGACCTGGCCCTGCTGGCCCGCCACCGCGTCAAAGGCATCGGGCAGATGGATCAGGTAATCCTCGATGAAAGGCATGTAACCCTCGCGCGACTCAAAGTCCCCCGAGGTCGGACGCATGAAAAAATCACGCCCCCACAAGGCGCGCAGGTACATGTTGATGCGCCGCTGCACATCCACCAACAACGTGCCCTTGCGCTCCTTTTGCAGCATGGCCAGCGACTCTTTGGAATTGAGGCCAAAGTACTTGACCTGCTCTTCGTAGTGGGTCCGATGGGCGTGCGCGCCCCAATTGGCCCAGCGGCGCAAGCCACCCAGGGTGAGTTGGCCCAGCAGCACATCAATTTTGTCAAGCATGGGGCGCAGGCCGCGCGGTGCCTGGTTGACCAGGGCGCTGATCACTTGCAGGTATTGCAAAAACAGGCCGCCGTCCGCCAGCCGCTTGGCGGCTGTGGGCGCGGTGGCCAACACCAGCTCAATCACCGAGCCCGAGGTTTTGGAGGCCAGCATCAGCGCCTCGGTGACCAGGTCGGCCACCACGTCCTCGCCAACCTCACTGGCCACTTGCGGCGCCGAATCAATCCAGGCGTTGACCAGGCTCGCGCCCTTGCCCAGCCCGCGCAGCGCGGCAGCGCCCTTGACATAGTTGTCCAGCCCCCGGGCCGAGAACACGCGGGTGGCATCCGCCCAGGCATGCACCAGCAGCTCGCGCGACTCGGGTTCGAGCTCGTTGAGCCACTCTTGATAATCGTCAAGATGAACGGACATGGCACGCTCCGGGTTCTGGGTGACAAGCCGCGTGGTCAGAAGAAGGTGGCAACCGCCGCGTCCAGCGCATCGCGCATGTCGGGGTCGTCGGTGATGGGGCGCACCAGCGCCACGCGGCAGGCCGCCTGCGTCGCCACACCCTTCTTGATCAGGCTGCCCGCGTAAATCAGCATGCGGGTCGAGAGGCCCTCATCCAGCCCATGGCCTTTGAGGTTGCGGGCGCGCTCGGCAATGGACACCAGTTTGCCCGCCACCTCCAGGGAGACACCGGTTTCATGGGCCACGATTTCGGACTCGACGTCACGCGCCGGGTAGCTGAAATCAAGCGCGCCAAAACGCTGCTTGGTGGACTGCTTCAGGTCTTTCATCAGGCTCTGGTAGCCTGGGTTGTAGGAAATCACCACCTGAAAATCAGGGTGCGCCTGCACCAGCTCACCCTTTTTTTCCAGCGGCAGGATGCGCCGGTTGTCGGTCAGCGGGTGAATCACCACGGTGGTGTCCTGACGTGCCTCGACCACTTCATCCAGATAACAGATGGCACCGTGGCGCGCGGCCGTGGCCAGCGGCCCGTCTTGCCAGCGCGTGCCGTTGGCATCGAGCAAAAAGCGCCCGACGAGGTCTGACGCGGTCATGTCTTCATTGCAGGCCACCGTGATCAATGGCTTTTGCAGCTTCCAGGCCATGTACTCCACGAAGCGTGTCTTGCCGCAGCCGGTAGGGCCTTTGAGCATCATCGGCATGCGCACCGAGTAAGCCGCATCGAACAACGCCACCTCATCCGCCACCGGGCGGTAGTAAGGCTGTTGCGTGACGCGGTAGGGTTCCAGAATGTCGTTCATTAAAGTCTCCAATCGAAAATAACGCCAGGACTTGACGGGCGTCGGGCAAAAAATGTCAGCGGAACGCACCATCCCTCAAAGCGCCTGCCTCCTGCAAGCTGAGGTTTTGAGGGATGGCCCCGGCATGGACAACACGCCGGGGCCCGGCTCGATAGAAGCCCGGTCAGACCGTCTTGCCGCGGAAGATCACCATCGAGGCGCCCTGCGACTGCTTGAAGTTGTCATAGCCAATCAGGCGCACATGGTTGTCAGGGTTGGACTTGCGACAGGCTTCGCATTCAGCCAGAATTTTGTCCACGTCGGTTTCGCCAAACATGGGCAGCTTCCACATGTACCAATAGGAGTCCATCAGGTACTGCGGCTCGGTGTGCTCGATGGCCGGGTTGAGTCCCTTTTTCACCAGGTATTCCACCTGCTTGCGAATTTCTTCGGTCGTCATGGCGGGCAGGTAAGAGAATGTCTCGAACTTGCGGCTGGTCGGGTCGCTCACGCGGCTTTTGTAATCCATTACTTCAGACATGTCATTTCCTTTCAGAGGTTAAAAACCAGAAGCCGGGCTGGCTAAAAAGAAGCCCGGGCAGCTGCGGTTTACTTGTGCGCCACATCGAGCTTGTCGACGGTGTCGAATTCGAACTTGATCTCTTTCCAGGTTTCCATGGCGATCTTGAGTTCGGGCGAGTGCTTGGCCGCGTCCATCAAGACGGTTTTGCCTTCCTTCTCGACCGCCACGCCTTCGTTGCGCGCCTTGACGCAAGCCTCCACCGCCACGCGGTTGGCTGCAGCGCCGGCCGCGTTGCCCCAGGGGTGACCCAAAGTACCACCGCCAAACTGCAGCACGGAGTCGTCACCAAAGATATTGACCAGGGCCGGCATGTGCCACACGTGAATGCCGCCCGAAGCCACCGGCATGACGCCAGGCATGGAACCAAAGTCCTGGTCAAAGAAGATGCCGCGCGAACGGTCTTCCTTGATGAACTTGTCACGCATGATGTCAATCCAGCCCAGCGTGGCTTCGCGGTCGCCCTCAAGCTTGCCCACCACCGTGCCGGAGTGCAGGTGGTCACCACCCGACAAACGCAGGCACTTGGTCAACACCCGGAAGTGAATACCGTGGTGCGGGTTGCGGTCAAGCACGGCGTGCATGGCGCGGTGAATGTGCAGCAGCATGCCGTTGTTGCGACACCAGTTGGCCAGCCCCGTGTTGGCCGTGAAGCCACCGGTCAGGTAGTCGTGCATGATGATGGGCGAGCCGATTTCCTTGGCATATTCGGCGCGCTTGTACATCTCCTCAGGCGTTGGCGCGGTGACGTTCAGGTAGTGACCCTTGCGCTCACCGGTTTCGCGCTCGGCCTTCTCGATGGCTTCCTGCACAAAGTCAAAACGCTGCTTCCAGCGCATGAAGGGCTGGCTGTTGACGTTCTCATCATCCTTGGTGAAGTCCAGACCACCACGCAAGCCTTCGTAGCAGGCACGACCGTAGTTTTTGGCTGACAGACCGAGCTTGGGCTTGATGGTGCAGCCCAGTAGCGGGCGACCGTACTTGTTCATCACATCGCGCTCGACCTGAATGCCATGCGGCGGGCCGCCACAGGTCTTGACGTAGGCTATCGGAAAGCGGATGTCTTCCAGGCGCAGTGCGCGCAGCGCCTTGAAGCCAAACACGTTACCCACCAGCGAGGTCAGCACGTTGACGATGGAACCTTCCTCGAACAGGTCAATCGGGTAGGCCACGAACGCGTAATAACAGGTGTCGTCACCCGGCACGTCCTCGATCCGGTAGGCGCGGCCCTTGTAGTAATCCAGATCGGTCAGCAAATCGGTCCACACCGTTGTCCAGGTGCCCGTGGAAGACTCGGCGGCCACCGCGGCAGCACACTCCTCACGCGACACACCGGGTTGCGGGGTAATTTTGAAACAGGCCAGAATGTCGGTATCCAATGGCGTGTACTCGGGGGTCCAATAGGTCTGCCGGTATTCCTTCACGCCGGCGTTGTAGGCTTTTGCCATGCTGTCTCCTTTTTAGGGTGGTGAAAATCGTCGTAGTGGGGTTCAAAGTTGGGTCTTGCGGGTCGGTTTTGCTTTGAACTTGGGTGAATTTTTGCCCAGCGCAACAATAAATAAAAGTAAAATGTTTTAACCGTAATGATTTACTTTTATAAATTATTAAAATCCCATGCCCCTCCGTCACGCCACCCTGCACCAATTGCGTATTTTTTCCACTGTTGCCCGCCTGAGCAGTTTTGCGCGTGCTGCCGAAGCCTTGCATTTGTCGCCGCCCACCTTGTCCTTGCAGGTCAAGCAACTGTCTGAAACCGTCGGGGTGCCTTTGTTTGAACAACTCGGCAAGAAAATTTTTCTGACGCCGGCCGGACGCGCCCTGGCTGACACTTGCCATGACATTGAGCAGCGCATGGAGCGTCTGACACAAGACCTGGCCGCTCTGCACGGCGTTGAAAGGGGAAGCTTGAGCATTGCCATCCTGACCACACTGAAATACACGGTGCCCAAACTGCTGGCCGGGTTTTGCAAAGCCCACCCAGGCATTGAGGTGTCGCTCTTTGTTGGCAACCGCGAAACCCTGCTGCAGCGCCTGGCAGCCAACCAGGACGACCTCTACATCATGGGTCAAGCGCCCAAAAATATGGAGGTGTCAAGCGAGCATTTTTCCGAAAACCGTTTGGTGCTGGTGGCTCCGCCTGCGCACCCGCTGGCGGGCAAGCGCAAGCTGGCGGCGAAGCGTCTGGCGAATGAGCCTTTCATCTTGCGCGAGCCAGGCTCTGGCACGCGCCTGACCACCGAACGCTTTTTTGATGCCCTGGGCATCACACTGAAAAACCGGCTGGAGCTCAGCAGCACCGAGGCCATCAAGCAAGCTGTGGCTGGCGGGCTGGGCCTGGCGGTGCTCTCAAGCACCACGGTGGTGTCAGAGCTGGCGCTTGGAGAACTGGTGCAGCTCGATGTTCAGGGATTCCCCCTGATTCGGCACTGGTACGTGGTTTGCCCCAAGGGCAAAAAACTGTCGGCTGCGGCCACTGCCTTCAAGGCCTGTCTTATGTGACCAAGCAGGTCAGAGCTGGCTTGGCCGTGGATAGCGCTTGAATGCATTGCGAAACACATTCACCACTTCGTTTGCGCCCTGCATGCTGACCGCCAGGTCCTTCACCAGGCCGTCCTTGATGCCATAACACCAGCCATGCACCGCCACCTTTTGGCCGCGCGCCCAGGCATCCTGCAGCACATTGCTCAAGGCCACGTTGCCCACCTGCTCAATCACATTCATCTCGCACAGGGTGTCTTCCTGCTCGGCTACGCTCAGGTGGTCCAGCCGGCGGCGATGGCGCAGCTTGACATCGTGCACGTGGCGCAACCAGTTGTCGGCCAGCCCGACCCGGGTACCGCGCAGGGCGGCCAGCACGCCGCCGCAACCGTAGTGCCCCACCACCATGATGTGCTCGACCTTGAGGTGATCCACGGCAAACTGGATGACGGAGAGCGCGTTCAGGTCCGAATGCACCACCACATTGGCAATGTTGCGATGCACGAACACCTCGCCGGGATCGAGCCCGGTGATTTCATTGGCTGGCACACGGCTGTCGGCACAGCCGATCCAGAGGTACTTGGGTGTCTGTTGCTGCGCCAGTTGCCTGAAAAACCCGGGCCGCTGCATTTCCATGCGGGCCGCCCAGTCGCGGTTGTTGTCGAGGAGGTGTTGTAGGGTTGTCATGCGCCAATGTTAGCTGCTGTCATGTCGCTTCAGCAGGTTTCGGAAAACAGTTCACGCCCAATCAGCATGCGCCGGATTTCCGAGGTGCCGGCGCCAATTTCGTACAACTTGGCGTCGCGCCACAGGCGGCCCAGCGGGTACTCGTTGATGTAGCCATTGCCACCAAAAATCTGCACCCCCTCGCCGGCCATCCAGGTGGCTTTTTCGGCGGTCCACAAAATCACCGAAGCACAGTCCTTGCGCACCTGGCGCACATGGTCGGTGCCCAACAAGTCCAGGTTCTTGGCCACGGTGTAGGCGAAGCTGCGCGCGGCCTGCAGCACGGTGTACATGTCGGCCACCTTGCCCTGGATCAACTGAAATTCACCAATGCTCTGGCCGAACTGCTTGCGATCATGGATGTAGGGAATCACGTTGTCCATGACCGACTGCATGATGCCCAGCGGGCCACCGCTGAGCACGGCACGCTCGTAGTCCAGCCCGCTCATCAGCACCTTGGCGCCCATGTTCAGGCCGCCCAGAATGTTGGCTTCGGGCACTTCCACGTTGTTGAACACCAGCTCGCCGGTGTGGCTGCCGCGCATGCCCAGCTTGTCGAGCTTTTGCGCAATGCTGAAGCCCGGCATGCCCTTTTCAATCAGGAACGCGGTGACGCCGCGCGCGCCCAACTCGGGTTCGCCTTTGGCATAGACCACCAGCGTGTCGGCGTCGGGGCCATTGGTAATCCACATCTTGCTGCCGTTGAGCAGGTAGTAGCCGCCTTTGTCTTCGGCCTTGAGTTTCATCGACAGCACGTCGCTGCCGGCGCCCGGCTCGCTCATGGCCAGTGCACCGACGTGTTCACCCGAAATCAGCTTGGGCAGGTATTTGGTGCGCTGCTCGGGCGTGCCGTTGCGCCTGATCTGGTTCACGCACAGGTTGCTGTGCGCGCCATAACTCAGGCCCACGCTGGCGCTGGCGCGGCTGATTTCCTCCATCGCGATCATGTGCGCCAGGTAGCCCATGTTGGCGCCACCGTACTCTTCGCCCACGGTGATGCCGAGCACGCCCAGGCTGCCCATCTTTTCCCACAGGTCCATGGGAAACTGGTCGCTGCGATCGATTTCAAAGGCGCGCGGCGCGATCTGGCCTTGAGCAAAGTCACGCACGGCGTCGCGCAGCGCATCAATGTCTTCACCGAGTTGAAAGTTGAGTCCGGGCAAGTTGTTCATGGGGGTTTCTCCTGCGTTGTCGTGTTGGGTGAACCTGGAAATTCAGTAGGTTTTGGGCACAGCCATCAGGGTTTGCTGCAAAGCCGCACAGACCGTCTCGCGGCCATCGTCGGCCACATGCATGACCTCGGCGCGGGTCACGATCACGCGCTTGCCGGCCTTGATGACGCGGCCGGTGGCCAGCAGCTTGCCGCCCTGGCAGGCCGCCAGAAAATTGATCTTGTATTCCACCGTGACCACCTCCATGCCCGCCGGGGCCTGGGTCAGCCCGGCGTAGCCCGCCGCAATATCCGCCAGCGCGCCCATGGCGCCACCATGAAAGCCGTCCTGCTGTTGCGTGACCTTGTCCGAATACGGCAAGCTCAGCACGCACAGACCGGACTCGACCTGCTCAATCTGCGCGCCCCAATGGCGCATCAGGCCCTGGCGTTCGAAACTGGCTTGCACCCGCTGCAAGGGTGTGACATGCTGGGTCATGCCTTGGCTTTCCTGGATTGGGTTTTGGCAAGCAAGGCCCGGGCCTCGCGCTGGTGCACCTTGAGTTCGTCCAGATTGGCTTGCAGGTCGGTCATCTGGGCTTCAAGCTGCTGCTGGTGCTGGGCCAGCACCAGCAAGAACTTCTCCAGTTGCGCGGCGGTATCGCGCGGGCTGTCGTACATGTCGATGATCTCTTTCGCCTCGACCAGGCTGAAGCCCAGGCGCTTGGCACGCAGGGTGAGCTTGAGCCGCGTGCGGTCGCGGCTGCTGTAGACCCGGCTGCGCCCGGCCGGGCCGGTACGCTCGGGCTGCAACAGCCCCATGTCCTCGTAAAACCGCATGGCCCGGGTGGTCAGGTCGAATTCCTTGGCCAGGTCGCTGATGCTGTAGGTGTGTGCCATTTGGGTGGGCTGGTATAAATTGACGTGAACGTAAACGTCAATTATGAGGCAAATCCGCCGGTGTCAGGACCAGCGTGGCGCGGCTTCGCTCTTGAGTTGCTGGCGCAGCGCCGCATAGTTGGGCAGCACCGACTGCACCGTGTCCCAGAAGCGCGGGCTGTGGTTCATCTCGCGCAGGTGGCTCAGCTCGTGTGCCACCACGTAGTCGAGCACCGACCTATTGAAATGAACCAGCCGCCAGTTCAATCGGATCGAACCGTCCGACTTGGCACTGCCCCAGCGGGTACCGGCATTGCTGAGGGCCAGCTTTTTCCACTGCACACCCAGCAGCGGTGCAAAGTGGTCCAGGCGCTGCTGGAACACCTGCCGGGCCTGGCGCATCAGCCAGGCTTGCACGACATCGCGAATCTGGTCGGGGCTGGCATGGTGCGGCAGGCTCAGGCGCAGGACCCTGGACGGGTCGCACGGTTCGGATGTCATCAGTTCGGCGTTGGCACAGGCGTGCTCCGGATCCAGCTTGAGCACCAGGTTCTGCCCCAGAAATGGCAAACTGGCCCCGTCACGCCAGTCGATGGTGTGCTCGGCCAGGCGCGCGTGGCGCTCACGCACCTCCTGCAGCTTGCGCAGGATCCAGGCCGATTTGTCCTGCAGCGCGGCGTCCACCTCAACCAAAGGCACCCATTTGGGTGCGCGCACCGCCAGCCCGTGCGGCCCGACACTGAAACCGATGCTGCGCCGCTGGCCGCGCTTGAATTCATAGGCCACCAAGGCATGGCCGAGGCGCACTTCACGGCTGGCGTGAGGGTGACGAAAATGCACGGCCTGCCCCACTGACGTGGCGGGCGGAACGGCCAGTTGGGTGGGTTTGACTCTGGGCCGTATCTTTGGCGCTTTCGTTTCAGGCAGCGGGGCCGGGATGGGCTCGAACAAATCGAGCGTGAAGCGCAGCAGCGGGTGCATGGGTCGCGTGGCGCCTAGACCGATGGATAGGCCTCAGGGTCGATGCGGCGCATCTCGGCCTCGATCCAGGCCTCGGCCTCGCGCATCAGCCCCTTGGGGTCACGCCCGGCGCTGGGCAAGCCCGGGCCGATCGACACCGTCACCACACCCGGGTGCTTGATGAAGCCCCGGCGCGGCCAGCAGCGTGCCGTGGCCACCGCAATTGGAATCACCGGCGCGCCCGACTGCACGGCAAGCCGGCTGCCGGCGGTCTGGTAGGTACCTTTTTGACCGCGCGGCATGCGCGTGCCTTCGGGAAACATGATGACCCAGGTGCCCTGCGCGAGCAGGCGGCAGCCTTGCTCGATGACGTGCTTCATGGCCTCGCTGCGCGACTCGCGGTCGATGTGGATCATGTCCAGGCGCGCCATCGACCAGCCGAAAAACGGCACCTTGAGCAATTCGCGTTTGAACACAAAAGCCAGCGGGTGCGGCATCAGTGTGGGCAGCAACAGGGTTTCCAGCGCGGACTGGTGCTTCGACAACAACACCGCAGCGCTGCTTTTTCCCAGCGGCAGATGCTCATAGCCCAGCACCTTGAATTGCACTCCCAGAATCACCCGCGTGCCCCACATCACCACGCTGAACCAGTTCACCGCCGTCCACCAGGCCGCTCGGCGCGAAAACAGCGACACCAGCAATACGGCACAGGTCCACGGAACCACCGTGACCACCATCCAGACCATGTGCACAATCGATCGAAGCAGCGCCAGCATGGTCTCAGGCCCGCGCTTCTTCGCGGTCAAGCAAGAAGTCGACAAAGGCCGACAGGTTCTCGTGTGCCACGGTATGCGCCGGAAATGCCTCGGGCAGGCTTTTACCCCGGTAAACAGCGCCTTTGCCCGTCATCACCAGGTGCGGCTCACACCCCACCGCAACGGCAGCAACAGCATCACGGGCCGAGTCACCCACTGCGGGCACATTCTTCAGATCCAGCCCGTAACGGTCTTCAATTTGCTCAAACAACCCGGTGTCTGGCTTGCGGCAATGGCAGGCGTCAGCCGGTGTGTGCGGACAGTAAAAAACGGCATCGATGCGCCCGCCCACGTCCGCCAACATCTGGTGCATCTTGGCGTGAATGGCGTTCAGGTCAGACACCTCGAACAGCCCGCGCCCAAGTCCCGACTGATTGCTCACCACCACCGCATGCCAGCCGGCGTGGTTGAGCCGGGCAATGGCTTCCAGCGCGCCGGGTAGTGGATGCCATTCGTCGGCCGACTTGATGAAGTCGTCGCTGTCTTCGTTGATGGTGCCGTCGCGGTCCAGAATCACCAGTTTGATCGGGATCATTTTCTGCCTTCGTCAGCGTTACAAACGGTCATGCAGCCAGGCGCGACAAGTCGGCGACCTGATTCATGGCTCCGTGCAGGGTCTTGAGCAGGCCCAGGCGGTTCAGACGCAAATCGAGCGCCTCGGCGTTGACCATCACGCCGTCAAAGAAGGCGTCGACCGGCGCGCGCAAGGCGGCCAGGGTTTGCAGCGCAGTGGTGTAATCACCCGCCACAAACAGCGCCTGAGCGCGTGGTGCAATGTCCTGCATGGCCGCATACAGCGCTTTTTCGGCCGGCTCCTGCAGCAGCAGTTCGCTCACATGGGCATCGACGGCGCCCGCCGCGTCAGCTTTTTTCAGGATGTTGCTGATGCGCTTGTTGGCCGCTGCCAGCGCCGGTGCCTCCGCCAGCGCGGTAAAGGCGCGCACCGCTGCCAGCCGACGCGGCACGTCACCCAGGCGCTGCGGACGCAAGGCCAGCACGGCGTCGACTTCAAGCGCGCTGTAGCCCTGCTCGCGCAGGGAACCGGCCAGGCGGTCGTAAATAAAGTCGCCGAGCGCCGCACTGGCATCGGTGATCTTGTCACCAAAAGCCGGGACAGCTGACGCCAACAGCGCCTTCAGATCCAGCGCCAGATCTTTTTCAACCAACATGCGGATCACACCGAGCGCGTGGCGACGCAAGGCAAACGGGTCCTTGTCGCCGGTGGGCAGGTTACCGATGCCGAACATGCCAACCAGGGTTTCCAGTTTGTCGGCCAGCGCCACCACCACGCCGACCGGGTTGCGCGGCAGGGCATCGCCGGCGAAACGGGGTTTGTAATGGTCTTCGATGGCCTCGGCCACGTCGGCGGTCAGTCCGTCATGGCGGGCATAGTAGCCACCCATGATGCCTTGCAGTTCCGGGAACTCACCCACCATGTCGGTCAACAAGTCGGTCTTGGCCAGGCGCGCAGCCTGTTCTGCGCGCTCACCCAGCGCCTCACCACCAACTTGCAGCGCCAGCGCTTGGGCAATGGCGCAAACACGCGCCATGCGCTCGCCTTGCGTGCCCAATTTGTTGTGGTAGACCACCTTGTCGAGACCCGCCACGCGGGATTCGAGGGTTTTCTTGCGGTCCTGGTCGTAGAAAAACTTGGCGTCACTCAGGCGCGGGCGCACCACCCGCTCGTTGCCGCCAATCACCGCGCTGGCGTCCAGGGGGCTGATGTTGCTGACCACCAGGAACTGGTTGGTCAGCTTGCCCTGGGTGTCGACCAGCGGAAAGTACTTCTGGTTGGCCTTCATGGTGAGGATCAGGCACTCTTGCGGCACCGCCAGAAACTGCGCCTCGAACTGGCAGGTCAACACATTGGGGCGCTCCACCAGGGCGGTGACCTCGTCCAGCAAGGCGTCGTCCATCAGCACCTCAAAGCCCGGACCCAGGCGCTCGGCGGCTTGGGCCAGTTGCTGCACGATGGCAAAGCGCCGGTCACCAAAGCTGGCGATCACGGCACCGTCGCGCAGCAAGGTGGCGGCGTAGTCGTCCGCATGGTCCACCTGCACCGGCGACTTGTGCGCCTCAAAACGGTGACCTTGCGTCAACTTGCCCGAGCTCAAACCCAGCACCTTGACCGGCACCACGGTGCTGCCATGCAAGGCCAGCAGGCCATGCGCCGGACGCACAAAGTTCACGCTGCTCCAGCCCGGCAGTTCGCAGTCGGTCTCCAGCTGATAGCTCATCATTTTGGGAATTGGCAGCTGCGCCAGCGCCGCCAGCAAGGCGTGCTGCAAGCCCACATCGAGCGTGGCACCGGTCATCTGGCTGTCGTAAAACAGCGCCTCGGCCTTGCCATCCGGCGCCTTGCGCAGCGCCGCCACGGCAAACACCGGATCGGACACGTCAGCGCCTAGCGCCTGCAGTTTTTTCAGCAAAGCCGGGGTCGCCAGGCCGTCGGCATCGAGGCCGACGCTCACCGGCATCAGCTTTTGCTGCACCGCGGTGTCGGCCGCCTTGGCCGCCACATGCGTGATGTGCGCGGCCAGCCGGCGCGGTGACGCAAACGGCGTGCTCACCGAGTCGCTGGAGGCCAGACCCAACTGGCGCAATTGCGCGCACAACTGGCTGGCAAACACCTCACCCAGTTTTTTAAGCGCCTTGGGTGGCAACTCTTCGACAAACAGTTCAACGAGAAGATTTTGGTGGCTCATGTCATGCGGCTTTCTTGGTCATTTCAGCTACCCAGGCACGCGGTGCCATCGGGAAACCCAGGCGCTCGCGGCTGTCAAAGTAGCTTTGCGCCACGCCGCGCGCCAGCGTGCGGATACGGCCAATGTAGGCGGCGCGCTCGGTCACGGAAATGGCGCCACGGGCGTCCAGCAGGTTGAAACTGTGCGCGCATTTGAGCACCTGCTCGTAGGCGGGCAGCGCCAGTTGCGCTTCCATCAGGTGCTTGGCCTGACGCTCGTGCGCGGTGAAGGCGGTAAACAAAAAGTCGGCATCGCTGTGCTCGAAGTTGTAGGTCGACTGCTCGACCTCGTTTTGCTTGTAGACGTCGCCGTAGGTCAGCTGGGTGCCGTCGGCCGCGGGGGTCCAGGTCAGGTTGTAGACGTTGTCCACCCCTTGCTGGTACATGGCCCGGCGCTCCAGGCCGTAAGGGATATCGCCGGTGAGCGGGCGGCAGTCAATGCCACCGTCCGTCTGGAAGTAGGTGAACTGCGTC
>NZ_JAURYQ010000011.1 GCF_030653815.1 Rhodoferax sp.
CCCGTATGCCTATCTGAAGGATGTTCTGGCCCGCTTGCCGACTCAGAAGAACAGCCGAATTGATGAGCTGCTGCCGCACAATTGGTCACCGCTGATCACGTAACGGTTACGCCGTCAATCTGTGTTCGCCGGACGCATACGTAGCACATACCAGCCGATGCCAAAATAAGGAATGTGGTTTGCCGCCAGCAAGCGCCGCATCACCTCGTAGGGGTGGGCAAAAGCGCTGATACTGACCACCGCCCGAATGTCATCGCGCCGCGTGGCGCTCAGCAGGGCCGCGCCCGCGCCGACCGAATGTCCGATCAAGGCCAGTCGGTCAGCATCCACCTGCGCCTGCCGGGCCAGCCAGTCCAGCCCCGCATCGATGTCCTGGGCAAAACGTGGCAACGAGGTGAAGGCTTCGTCACCGCTGGCTCCGTGGCAGCGCGCATCCAGCAGCAACACCGCCAGACCAGCGTCGACCAGGGGCGCAACCGAAGGCAACATCATGCCGGCATTGGCACCCCAGCCGTGCATCACCAGCACGGCGGGTGTCTTCGAGGCGCCCGATACCGGCACAAACCAGGCAAACAGGGTCTTGCCGTTGGGCCCGGCGATGCTCACCGCCTGCGCTACCAGGCCCAGCGCTTCGGGAAGGGTCGATGCAGTCACCCGCGGCGCGCGCAGCCCTTTCAGAATCAGGGCGTGAGCCGCAGCGCGCAGCCCCCACAAGCCAGCCAGGCCAAGTGCCAGACCCGTCAGCACCGTATCAACCGCCGGCAACACCGCCTGGCTTACTGCGGAATGATGAACTTGGACTCTTCACGCAACAGCCCCGGACTGTCCAGGGATTTGATGATGAAGTGAATATCGTGCGAGCCCGGCTTGTCGGCTTCGGGCGGCACCTGGACCCGCACCGCCACCCAGCGGGCCTCGGTGGAGGCAATGCTGACGGTGTCTTCGGACATGATCTTGATGCCAGGCAGGCCTTCCACCGAGATTCTGTAACGCTGCGGGGCTTCCGTGGCGTTCATGACCTGGATACGGTACACGTTCTCCACCTGCCCGGCCTCAACCACACGCGCCATCACGCCACGGTCACGCACCACGTCCGCTTTGAACGGGGTGCGCGTGGCCAGGCTGACAAAGATGGCCAGCACAATGCCCAGCAGAATGGTGGTGTAGACCAGCACCCGAGGGCGCAACACCCGTTTGACAGTCTGCTCTTTGGTCCAGTGGTTCTTCATGGCGTTTTCGGTGGAAAACTTGACCAGGCCGCGCGGATAGCCCACCTTGTCCATCACCGTGTCACACACATCGGCGCAGGCGCCACAGCCAATGCACTCGTATTGCAGGCCATTGCGGATGTCAATGCCGGTCGGGCACACCTGCACGCACAAGGTGCAGTCCACACAGGCACCGAGGTTCAAAGTGCTGAGGTCGGCCTTTTTGGAACGGGCCCCGCGTGGCTCACCCCGCTCGGCGTCATAGGTCACGATCAACGTGTCCTTGTCGAACATGGCACTCTGGAAACGGGCATAGGGGCACATGTGCTTGCACACCTGCTCGCGCATGAAGCCGGCGTTGCCGTAAGTGGCAAAGCCGTAGAAGAAGACCCAGAAAAATTCCCAGGCCGCCAGTTGGCCACCCAAAAAGGCGCCGGCCATCTCGCGCATCGGCACGAAGTAGCCGACAAAGGTAAAACCGGTCCAGAACGCGAACGCAATCCACAAAAATTGCTTGCCCGCCTTGCGCGCGAACTTCTCGGCCGTCATCGGACCTTCGTCACGGCGCATGCGCGCGGAGCGGTCTCCCTCGAGCTTTTTTTCAATCCACAAAAAGATTTCGGTGTAGACCGTTTGCGGGCAAGCAAAGCCACACCACAGGCGCCCGGCCACGGCGGTAAACAGAAACAGCGACAGGGCCGAGATGATCATCAAACCGGTCAGGTAGATGAAGTCTTGCGGGTACAGCACCAGGCCAAAAATGTAAAAGCGACGCACGCTCAAATCAAACAACACCGCCTGACGCTGGCCCCACTCGATCCAGGGCAGGCCGTAGAAAATAATTTGCGTCACCCACACCATGATCCAGCGCCATTGCGTGAAGACACCGGAGACGCTACGCGGATAAATTTTCTGGTGCGCGGCATACAGCGACACCAATTCCTCGTCGGGCGCTGCCGCCGCGATGGGGATCACCTTCCTAGGCTCTTTGTTTTCAGTGGTCATCAGGGGTTCCTCAAAAGATACAAACTGATCAATTTTTTTCAGGCAGCGCAGCCATGCGCGCCAGAAATTCATCACGGGTCTGGCCCGCGAAATACGGGTGCCAGCGGCGCTGCTCCTGCACGGTGCTCACGGCGCGCGCGCGCTGCTCGTGGCCGGCAAACAGCAAGGTTTCATCAGGCAGGGTAAAGATGCGCTGAGTCACGCTGTCCCACAGCGCCTCGGGCTCTGCCGGTCGCGGCTGGTGCGGGCAGGCGGTGATAGCGAACAAACCGCCGCAAAACAAACGGTCGCGCCAACCAAAACTGAGGCAATGGGACGTGTGGCCCGGCGTCACCAGCACGCGCACCAGTTCAGCGCCAAAGGGCAGTGCCGCAGCGCCAGACGAAGGCAAGGCCGCCAGCGTGTCGCCCTGCACCACAGAGGCACCCAGAAAAGCCAATTGCTCGGGTTCACCGGGCTGCAGGGCGTCGTGGTGGTGGGTGCGCAACACCCAACGCAGCCGCAAGTCACGATCTGCCAGCAATGCGGCAAGAACCGGCAAATCGCATGCGTGGGGGTCAACCAACACCGCTTCCCGGGCATCCTGGTCTGCCAGGAGATAAGTCAATGCTCCGCTGACGTCATTGTTCAAAATGCGGAAGTACACGTTAAAAATTCCGCAGTAAATGCAGGTTATCGACATTAGGAGGCAAGTTCATCTTGGCAATTCTCAGTCATTTGCCTAATATCTATCAAGAAGCATGCCAAACCAATGCCAAAGGTAATATTCTAATTAGAACAGGCATTTGCAAGGATATAGCGCCATTTCCGACCCCTGCACTGTCAGGCGTGACTGCCAATTTTGTCAGAGAATGACACTTTATACCGCCAGTCTCGGCTGAATTCGCTGTTGGTCCGTGGGGAACAAGATCACGCCAAACGCAAGCCAGCAGCCAACAACAAGGCAGACAGGCAAGCCCAGCCCGAAAAGAGCCGACGCCACAGCGCGAATCTTGGCTTGAAACCCACGCCGTTGACCAGTCCCGCACTCATGGCCCAAAAAACGGCGGACACAAAACCATGGTCCACAGCCCCGTCCTGCCCTGCCAGCATGAATGGGTAAACGCTGCCACCCAGCATGATGGCAAGCGCCACGGCCAGGCTCAGCGACCGGGCGGCTGATACAGAAGCATCAGACACGCTGGCGCTCACTCGCTGTTGCCACGGGCGTCCTCCCGCGCCTCCTGGGTTTCGCCCCACATGGCGTTCAGAATAGCCAGCAGTACGGCGAATCCGACACCCAACACCCAACTGAAATACCACATGTCAATTCCTTTTAATAAGCCGCATGGTCGTGCTCTTGCACATAAGCCGCCGTCACCTTGCCGCGCATCACGCGATAGGCCCACGAGGTGTAGATCACGATCAAGGGCATGAACAGCATCGTGGCCCAGAACATGATGCCCAGCGTCAGGTGGCTCGACACGCTGTCCCACACCGTCAGACTGGCTGAGGGCATGCTGCTGGAAGGCATCACAAACGGAAACATGGACGCGCCTGCCGTGCCAATCACCCCGACCACGGCCGATGAGGAAGCCACAAACGCGCTCAGGGTGTGACGTCTCGACAGAAGCCAGGCCGAACTCAGGGCGCCCAGCACCCCCAGCGCGGGCAAAGCCCACATCAGGGGTTGATAACCATAATTGACCATCCAGGCCCCGGCTTCCCGCACCACGGTCTTGCTCAGGGGGTCAGGCAAAGCAGAGGCATTGATCACCGAGGTGATGCGGTAGCCCTCAATGGCCTGCAGCCAGAACCCGGCTGCCACAAAGGCCAGCACCATCACCACGGCCGCGCCAATAGCCCCCTTGATGGCGCGCGCCTGAATCAGGCCCTCGGTGCGGTGCGCCAGGTAGCTGCCGCCCTGCAAGGTGATCATGGCACTGCTCACCACCCCCGCCAGCAAGGCAAACGGGTTGAGCAGCTGCCAGAAGCTGCCGGTGTAGGTGGACATCAGGTAGGCGTCGAACTGGAACGGCACGCCTTGCAGCAAGTTGCCAAACGCGACGCCAAAGATCACTGGTGGGACGAAGCCGCCGATGAACAAGCCCCAATCCCACACGCTGCGCCAGGTGCTGTTGTGGATTTTGCTGCGGTAGTCAAAGCCCACCGGCCTGAAAAACAGCGCCCACAACACCAGCAGCATGGCCCAGTAAAAGCCGCTGAACGCCGTGGCATAGACCAGCGGCCAGGCGGCAAAAATAGCGCCGCCGCCGGTGATGAACCAGACCTGGTTGCCGTCCCAATGCGACCCCACAGTGTTGATCACCACGCGCCGTTCCAGGTCGCTGCGTCCGACAAAAGGTAGCAGGGTACCGACACCCATGTCGTGCCCGTCCATGATGGCAAAGCCGACCAGCAGGATACCGACCAGCAGCCACCAGATGACCTTCAAAGTCTCGTAATCAAACATGATGTTTCCTTAAACGTGTGCTGCAGCCAGGGCTGAATCGCTCTCGCTTTGGTAGCGCCCCGTGCCCAGGCTGCCCGGGCCCATGCGGGCAAACTTGACCATCAAGAACATCTCGACAAGCAGCAGCACGGTGTAGAACCCGATGAAGCCCGCCAGTGAGCCATACAGGCTGTTGACACTCAGGGTCGACACCGACAGGTGTGTCGGCAACACGCCATAAATGGTCCAGGGCTGACGACCGTATTCCGCCACAAACCAGCCCAGCTCGCAGGCAATCCACGGGGCGGGCAACATCCACAACGCCGCTTTCAAAAGCCACGGCTTTTCCATGAAGTTGGATTTCAGGGTGCTGTAAAACGCCAGTCCAAACAGCAGCAGCATCGCAAAGCCAAGGCCGACCATGATGCGGAAACCCCAGAACAGGGGGGTGACGCGCGGCACGGTGTCATTGACCGCCTTGTCAAGGATCTCGGGCGTGGCCTGGCGCACATCGACCACATATTTTTTGAGCAACAACCCAAAGCCCAGATCGGCCTTGTGTTGCTCAAACATCTGCTTGGCCACGGCATCGTCGCGCTTGGCGCGCAGGCTTTCAAGCGCGGTCACGGCTACGATACCGTTGACGATGCGCTCGCGGTTCCTGGCCTTGATGTCATGGATGCCGTGGATCTCCTTGGAAATCGAGCGGGTGCCAATCAAGCCCATGACCCAAGGGATTTCAATTTCCCAGTCGTTCTTTTGCTCGGCTTCGTTGATGCCCGCGAGCAGCGTCAACCCAGCCGGCGCAGGCTTGGTTTCCCACATGGCTTCCATCGCCGCCAGCTTGGTTTGCTGGGCTTCACCCACGGTGTAGCCAGATTCATCACCCAGCACAATCACGCTCAACACCGAGGCCAGGCCAAAGGCCGCCGCCACACGAAAACTGCGCTTGGCAAAAGCCACATCGCGTTTTTTGAGCAAATACCAGCTGGAAATCGACATCACAAACATGGCACCGGTGACATAACCAGCTGACACCGTGTGGACAAACTTGGCTTGCGCATCGGGATTGAACAAAACGGCCCAAAAGTCCGTCATTTCCATGCGCATGGTCTGGTAGCTGAATTCGGCACCCACCGGGTTTTGCATCCAGCCATTGGCAATCAAAATCCACAACGCACTCAGGTTGGTTCCCACCGCCATCAACACCGTCACCAGCAAGTGCTGTGGTTTGGACAGCCGGTCCCAGCCAAAGAAGAACAGACCGATCATGGTGGACTCAAGAAAGAAAGCCATCAGGCCCTCGATGGCCAGCGGCGCGCCAAAAATGTCGCCAACATAATGGGAGTAATAGGCCCAGTTGGTGCCAAATTGAAACTCAAGCGTGATACCGGTGGTGACACCCAGGGCGAAGTTGATGCCAAACAACTTGCCCCAAAAGCGCGTCATGTCTTTCCAGACCACGTTGCCGGTCATTACATAGACGCTTTCCATGATCACCAACAGCCACACCATGCCGATCGTCAGCGGCACGAACAGGAAATGGTACATCGCCGTCGCCGCAAATTGCAGCCTTGAGAGGTCAACCAATTGCTCAGAAATCATTTGTTGTCTTCCTTGTTTGACACAGAACCCTGAACCAACACTTGCGCGGCCATGCCGGATGCGTCGACCGCGACCTGCTGATCCCGCACAAACCCTGCCCACAACCCAATCAGCACGGCAAGCTTGATGACCAACACCGACGCCAGCCGTCTTACCAGGCGTTGGTCAGCGGGCTTCATGAAGAGCACAAGTGCAGAGGAACATAACTTCTGTTATCAATATTCGTGCCAATCAGACAAATCAGGAAATATCATTTACTTTCAATGACTTAGGCACATCTGAAACAGTGGCGTGGAAGAAGAAAAATTCTATATATGCCAAATATGGCAGTGTCGTCCGTGTATTGGCATACATTTGATGCCAACGTCATTTGAAAAGGCTTCACCATGAAACCGCTGCCCGAGCTCATGTCATTTTTGGAGGGCCTGCCCGAGCCGCACATCCTTTTTGACACCCAGTACCGCATCCTGGCCGCCAATGCGGCCTACCGGCGCCAGTTCAGCCCGCAACACAGCGTGGTGGGTCGCACCTGTTACGAGGTGTCGCACCGCTTCAGCGTGCCCTGCGATCAGGCCGGCGAATCCTGTCCGCTGGCGCGTTCGCGCGAATCCGGCCAGCGTGAGCGGGTACTGCACCTGCACCACACCCCGAAGGGCGAGGAATACGTCAATATCGAGCTCGCCCCGCTGCTTGGCGCCACGGGTCAGCAAGCCTTTTACGTGGAAAAAATGGAAGCGCTGCGGGTGGCGCAAGACCACGCGGCGGCCCAGGGCTTGATTGGCCGCAGCCCGGCTTTCCTGCACATGCTCGGCCTGGTGGCGCGGGTGGCGCCGTCGCAAGCGGCCGTGCTGTTGCTCGGAGAATCCGGCACCGGCAAGGAACTCGTGGCCCACGCGGTGCACGAGGCCAGCCACCGCGCCGCCAAGGCCTTGGTGCCGGTAGACTGCGCCAGCCTGCCCGAGAACCTGTTTGAGTCGGAGCTGTTTGGTCACGAGCGCGGTGCCTTCACCGGGGCCAACAGCGCGCGTGGCGGCTTGGTGGAAGCGGCCAGCGGTGGCACCTTGTTTCTGGACGAGGTGGGCGACATCCCGCTCACCATGCAGGTCAAGCTGCTGCGCCTGCTTGAAACCGGTACCTACCGGCGCGTCGGCAGCACCGAGCAGCGCCATGCCGACATCCGGGTGGTGGCCGCCACGCACCGGGATCTGGACCGGATGGTTGCACAGGGGCGCTTTCGCGAAGACCTGTACTACCGCCTGAGTACTTTCCCGATTCACCTGCCCGCCTTGCGCGAGCGGCGTGATGACATTCCCTTGCTGACCCACGCCCTCCTCTCCAGAGTCGCACCGCAGCGCAAGCTGGTCGTCAGCAGCGGTGCCCTTGAGGCATTGCAGGCGCAAAACTACCCCGGCAATGTGCGTGAGTTGCGCAATCTGCTGGAGCGATCGGCCCTGCTGTGCGACGGCGACACGCTGGAAGCCAGCCATGTGGCGCAAGCATTGCTTTCTGGCCGGCGCGGCCACAGCAGCACGACACCAGTCACCGTCGCTGCAGCCACACCGGTCGCCTCACCGGGCTCCCTGAAATCAGTAGCCACGGCAGCGCTTCAAAGCATGGCGGATCAACATACCGGCAGTCGCGCTGAACTGGCTGCCCAACTGGGCATCAGTGAGCGCTCGCTGTACCGCAAACTCCAAGCGCTCAAACCCAAGGGTGGCGCATGACCGCGGTACATGTCAACCGATAATGTGCCGGTCCAAATCAATTCGACACCGCATCAACCACTCAGGAGCACATCATGGCAAAAGGTCAACAAGGCAACAACAAAATGGTCAAGAAACCCAAGAAGGACACCTCACCGCCCAAGCCCGTGTCGGCTGACGCGGTACGGCCCACCGTCACCACCGTGGTGCCGGTACGAGGCAAGCTGAAAAACGCGCCGCGTTAGGCCAGGACTGCGACGCCCCTTGTCTGAAGTCAGCGTCGTCTACGCCGACGACACCCTGCTGGTACTGGACAAACCCGCCGGCCTGCTGAGCGTGCCTGGCAAGGGCGACGACAAGCAGGACTGCCTGAGCCGCCGGGTGCAACAGCGCCATGCCGAGGCCCGTGTGGTGCATCGGCTGGACATGGCCACGTCAGGCCTGCTGGTGATGGCGCTCGGTGCTGGCGCCCAGCGCACTTTGAACGCTGCGTTTGCCAAACGCGCGGTGCACAAGCGCTATGTGGCGGTGGTGGATGGGTTGCTGACCTCACCCGACGCTGACTGGGCAGTGATTGACCTGCCAATCCTGCTGGATTGGCCCAACAGGCCCCGGCGCATCATCGATGTGCAAGGCAAGCCCAGTTGCACCCGCTGGCGCGTGTTGCAACACAACCCGACAGCGCAAACGACACGGCTGGAACTCGAACCCGTCACCGGCCGATCACACCAGTTGCGTGTGCACCTGCAAGCCCTGCAGCACCCCATTCTGGGCGACGCCTTGTACGGCACACCGGCCAGCCAAACCAAGGCTGATCGCCTGTTGCTGCACGCCAGCCGGCTTGAGTTGACCCACCCGGTCAGTGGTCAAGCCTTGGTGTTTACCAGCGAACCGCCGTTTTAAAAATCAGGCGCGTGCAGTGCGGCCCAGCGTGTTTTCAATCAATCGCACCAACTTGACGGCTGCGCCATCAAGGGCCTGATTCAGGTTGCCCGCATGGTGTTTGACAGCCAGCGGTGGGTGTCCTTCCAGGCGTGCCTCCAACATGCATTGCTTGTTTTCGGTGCTGGTTTTCTTGCCACCATTTTCATCGCTCAGGTGGACTTCAACCCGGGAAATCTGGCCGCTGAAGCGGGCCAGTGCGTCAGTGACGGCACTGCTGGCCCATTGGCTCATGGCCTCAGTGCCTTCAATGTGGTGATCGGTGTGGATTTGAACTTGCATTTTTTTTCTCCTTGTCATACAACCACTTTGGTTGAAGTTCATGATAGTCACCTGGATCAAAGAAAATTTGACCTCCATCAAGTAAGACAAGGAAACATGCAAAGACATTTATTTATCCTGACGGGCGCCTCCCGCGGCATGGGACTGGCCATGGCCGAGCAATTGCTGAGCCGGGAAAATCACGTGTTGTGCCTGGCGCGTCATCCTGCACCTTCCCTGGCCGAAAGCGCAGCACAAAACAAGGACACGCTGGAACAGTGGGCGCTGGACTTGTCACAGCCCGAGCCCGCCGCGCTTCGGCTCAAAACCTGGCTCAACAGCCTGGACCCACACGGCTTCCTGAGTGTCACATTGATCAACAACGCCGGGGTGATTCCGATGATCGCCCCCTTGAGCGCCTCCGACCCGGCCGAGTTGGCCGTCGCCATGCGGGTCAACCTGGAAGCCCCGCTGCTGCTCACTGCCGTCTTTCTGCAGGCGACCCAAGCCTGGACGGTGCCGCGCAAGGTGCTCAATATTTCGTCTGGCCTGGGGCGCCGCGCCATGGCCTCGCAGGCCGCCTATTGCGCCGCCAAGGCCGGCATGGACCATTTCACCCGCTGCGTGGCGCTGGACGAAGCCCGCATGGCCAACGGTGCCCGGGTTTGCTCACTGGCGCCGGGCGTCATCGATACCGACATGCAAGTGCAATTGCGCAGCGCCGACGCCGCTCGTTTTCCGGATCAGGCCAGCTTTGCCCAGCTCAAGTCCGCCGGACAACTCAGCGCTGCCGGCGACGCGGCCCGGCGTGTGCTGGCCTGGCTGGCCCGCCCTGACTTCGGTCAGCAGGCGGTCGCCGATGTGCGCGACACCGTCAAAGCCGGAGCCTGAAGTGGGCCATTCTGACGTCGGTTTTCTGTCAGAAATCAAGGCTAAGATACGTCCGTAATTATTTATTAACCTGAGGAGACCTGTGATGACCCGTGAAGTCGTGATTGTGAGTGGTGCCCGTTCCGCCATTGGGACCTATGGCGGCAGCCTGAAAGACATCGCCCCCGCCGAGCTGGCCGGCCAGCTGGTGCGCGAGGTGCTCGCGCGTGCCCAGGTCAAGGGTGACGAAGTCGGCCATGTGGTGTTTGGTCATGTGGTCAACACCGAACCCAAGGACATGTATCTGTCGCGTGTGGCGGCCATCAACGGTGGTTGCGCCGAAGGCGTGCCAGCCTATAACGTGAACCGCTTGTGCGGCTCGGGCCTGCAGGCCATCGTCAATGCGAGTCAATCCATCTTGCTGGGCGACTGCGACATCGCCATTGGCGGCGGCGCCGAAGGCATGAGCCGCGCACCCTATGCCAGCCTGAACATGCGCTGGGGCGCGCGCATGGGCGACACCAAGATGGTCGACATGATGGTGAGCGCCCTGCACGATCCGTTTCACAACATCCACATGGGTATCACGGCCGAGAACATTGCCGCCAAGTGGGGCATCACCCGTGAAGACCAGGACGCCCTGGCCGTCGAGAGCCACAACCGCGCCCAGCGCGCCATTGACGCTGGTTATTTCAAGAGCCAGATCATGCCGGTCACATTGAAGAGCCGCAAGGGTGACGTGGTGTTTGAAACCGACGAGCACTACCGCCCCAATTGCACGCTGGCCGACCTGGCCAAGCTCAAGCCCGCCTTCCTCAAGGAAAATGGCACCGTGACCGCCGGCAACGCGTCCGGCATCAACGACGCCGCGGCCGCCGTGGTGCTGATGGAGGCTGGCACGGCCAAAGCTCGCGGCCTGAAACCGCTGGCCCGACTGGTCGCTTACGCGCACGCCGGTGTGGACCCGAAATACATGGGTATCGGCCCGGTGCCCGCCACGCAAATGGCCTTGAAAAAAGCTGGTCTGACCATCAATGACCTTGACGTGATCGAGGCCAACGAAGCCTTTGCGGCCCAGGCCTGTGCCGTCAGCCGTGACCTCGGTCTCGATCCAGCCAAGGTCAATCCCAATGGTTCGGGCATTTCGCTCGGGCATCCGATTGGCGCCACCGGTGCATTGATCACCGTGAAGGCCTTGTATGAGCTTGAGCGCATTGGCGGCCGTTATGCACTGGTGACCATGTGCATTGGTGGCGGTCAGGGCATTGCCGCCATTTTCGAGCGCCAGGCCTGACGGCGTGGTAACACAGCCCTTGACCGCGTCAGGGGCTGTGTTTTTTGGGCGTGTGTTAACGTCGCTCGGTGTCGTTTGCCGTCTCATGGCAAACTTCGGACATCTTGCAAACTGAACACATGGAATCCGCTTCTCTTCCTATTTTTTCCGAAGTCAAGCCTGCTTCGACGGCAAGGACGGCGCAATCGTGACCATCCAACGCCACTGGAGCCTGGGTGCCAAGCTGCTGATGGTGGGAGCGCCGTTCTTGCTCCTGATCTTCATGGCCACCATTGCCACCTTGTGGGTCTCGTGGCAACTGGACGGCGGTGCCGCAGCCGTCAACGAAGCCGGACGCATGCGCATGCAGTCTTACCGCATGTCGCTTTCCATTGGCACCCGCGAAACCAGCCAACTTCCCGACCAAAGCGCCGAATTCGACCGCAGCCTGGCCACCCTGCGCCAAGGTGATCCGGATCGCCCGCTGTTTGTGCCCTGGGACACCGACACGGATCAACGCTTTGCCGTGATCGAGAGCGACTGGACGGCTTACCAGGCGCGCTGGATTTTGGCCAACCCGACAAGCTATGACGAATTGCGCGCCGACACGGTGGCTTTTGCATCCCATATCGATGACTTCGTCAACAGCATCGAGGTTCATATTGCCCAATGGACGGCGTTGCTGCACCTGCTGCAGATGAGCATGCTGGCATCGGTGATGGTGGGGGCCAGCGTGTTGCTTTACACCGGCTACCTGTTCGTGCTGGAGCCGGTGGGACAACTGAAACAGGCCATTGAAAAAATTCAAAAAGGCAATTTTGATGCTCGGGTGGAGCGTGTCTCCAGCGATGAACTGGGCACCCTGGCCGACGGCTTCAACGGCATGGCCGAGCATTTGCAGTCGATGTACAAAAATCTCGAAGCCAAGGTGGCCGAGAAGACCTTGCTGCTCAAGGAAAAGTCGGACCGACTGGAAAGCCTGTACGAGGTCACGGCGCTGGTGGCCAAAGCCACTTCGCTGGATGCTCTGGCCCAGGATTTCACCAAAAGTCTGGCGAAAATTTCCCATGCCGATGGGGTCGCGCTGCGCTGGTCCAATCAGGGTGGCCAACGCCACCTGATGCTGGCTGCCCACGGCTTGCCTGCCGACATGATCGATGGCGAGCAGTGCATTTACACCGGGGACTGCTTCTGCGGCTCGATCACACCGGATTCGGATTTGCGCATCATTCCAATCCGGGACGAATCCAGTGCCCCGATGCAGCACTGCCTCAAGGCCGGGTTCGAGACCGTGATGACCCTGCCGGTTCGGCTGCACGAGCACCTGATGGGTGAAGTCGATTTGTTTTACCACGCCCGTATCAGCCCGACACCTGCAGAACGCTCGCTGTTGGAGGCCCTGAGCAGTCACCTGGCCAGCGGCATGGAAAACCTGCGCTTGAACGCGCTCGAAAAGGAAGCCGCCGTCTCGCAAGAACGCCACCTGCTGGCGCGCGAGTTGCATGACTCGATCGCCCAGTCGCTGGCCTTCCTGAAGATCCAGGTGCAATTGATGCGCGACGCGATCAAGAACGGCAACGAGCGCGAAATCGCAAAAATCCTGGAAGAAATCGACGCCGGTGTGCGCGAAAGCTACAGCGATGTGCGCGAACTGCTGCTGCACTTCAGGACCCGCACCAATGCCGAAGACATCGAGCCCGCACTGGCCACCACGCTGCAAAAATTCGAGCATCAAAGCGGCATCAAAACCACCTTGACGATGCAGGGTCAGGGTCTGCCACTGGCCCCGGATGTGCAGATCCAGGTGCTGCACATCGTGCAGGAAGCACTGTCCAACATCCGCAAGCACGCCCGGGCGTCACAGGCCTGGCTCGATGTGCAGCAACAACCCACCTGGCGGTTTGAGGTGCGCGACGACGGCATGGGTTTCAACCCCGACACGGATAAATTCGATGAAACCCATGTGGGTTTGCGCATCATGACCGAGCGCGCCCAGCGCATTGGTGCGCACATCGAGGTGCTGTCGACACCCTCGCGGGGCAGCTCGGTCATTTTGACCCTGACGCCGCCCTCCCACCCCAGCACCAGCAACGCCGCCCGCATCGACAGCTTGTCGAACAACCCCGCTGCCAACACCGTCTGAACATGCCAACCACCTTGCCGGCCAACACCCCCATCCGTATTCTGGTGGTGGACGACCACACCCTGTTTCGCCGCGGTCTGACCGCCCTGCTCGCCCGCGACGCGGGTTTGCTGGTCGTCGGTGATGCCGCGGATGCCGGGCAGGCGCTGCGCAAAGCCCAGGAACTGCAGCCCGATGTGATCCTGCTCGACAACCATCTGCCCGGCGTCAATGGCGTCGATGCCCTGCCCTCGCTGCTTGAGGCGGCACCAGGGGCCTGCATTCTGATGCTGACCGTGAGCGAGGACGAACACGATCTGGCCGCAGCCTTGAGGGGCGGCGCCAGCGGTTACCTGCTCAAAACCATGGAAGGCGATGACCTCACGGCCGCCGTGCATCGCGCGGCACAAGGTGACAGCATCATTGCGCCCGAGATGATGGGCAAGCTGATCGCCGCCTACAAAGGCACCAACGTGAAACCGGAACCCGCCACTCCGGCCGCTGCACCATCGGCCATTGCAAAAACCAGCACGCCCACCGAGCAGGCCATGGCCAGCCTGTCACCACGGGAACTAGACATTCTGCGCGGCATTGCGCGCGGCGCCAGCAACAAGGAAATTGCCCGCGACCACGGCATTGTGGAAACCACCGTCAAGATTCACGTGCAGCATGTCCTGCGCAAACTGGGCGTGAGCTCACGTGTGCACGCCGCCGTGATGGCGACCGAGCAGGGGCTGCTTTAAGCCGCTGCCAGCGCCACGCGTTTGTAAAGTGCAGCCAAGGTGTCGGTCTGCGTCACGATGCCGAGCACTTTGCGGTCATCATCAACGACCGGAATGTGCGGCAGGTTGTGATCGAGCATCAAGCCAATCACCTCGGTGATGGGCGTGTCCATTCTGGCGCTGCTCACCCCCGTGGACATGATCTGATGCACATACATGGCCCGTTTGGGTTTGACACCCGGCATGCGCTGCAGCAGGCCTTGCAAGTGCATGGCCAGACCGGCCGCCGAGGTGTCGTCCATTTGACGCAAGAAATCAGCCACACTCAAAATGCCCACCAGCCTGTCGGCATGATCCAGCACCGGCAGGGCCTTGACTTTATGGTGCCGCAACCGGTTCCAGGCCAGCTCGATGTGGCTGTCGGTTCTGACCGTGATCACATCGCGCGACATCACGTCACCGCAAGCCAGGCCGATATGGCGCTCAAACGCGTGCGCCACTGCCAGGTTGTACAGCGCCACCAGCTCGTCCTCCTGAATGTCGACAAAAGTGTTGAGCGCCGTGACGGCGCTGGCCAGGTCCTGGTGATCCAGGCCGCTGCGCTGCATGGGCGCCAGGTCCCGGGTGTTGTGCGTCTGCCCTTTATCGGGGTTGACCCGGTACGGGTAAGGCCGCCCCAATAACCAGGTGTTGATGAGCCAGGCGAACAGCAGCATCAAAAGCACATTGACGGCCACCAGGATCAGCGTCTGCAAGGTCTGGGCCGGGCCAACCGGGCCGTCCAGCACCATCAAAAGCACCAGGGCACCACCGGGTGGATGAATGCCATTGAATTTGATCATGAGCCAGACCGTGACGGCGACAGCCACCGCAGCGGCCAACACGGCATGGGGTATGACATGGGTGCAGATCAGCCCCACCAGGGCCGCAAAAAAATAACTGCTGATGACAGAGCGCGGCTGTGCCACCGGGCTGTGCGGCTGCACAAACAGAATCACCACGCTGGCACCGATGGGCGCAATCAGCCAGTCCGAATGCAGGGGCATGGCAAGCAGTGAAAAGCCGCACAACACAATGCCAAGCAAGGCCCCCAGACTGGACCGCCATTGCTCTGCGGCCGACATGGACGGCAAGCCATTGGACACCCAGGCCCGGGCCAAACCGGAAAACCGTGTCACCAACAATTTCATGTCGGGTTCAAACGGATGCGCCCGGCAGGCCGGGGACTCCCTGCAGTCGCCGGCTTTTTGGCAAGTCAACCACATTGACCACGGGGGCCACCAGATCGGCCAGTGTGGTGCCGTCCAGCACCGCCAGGAAACTCTGCGTGGCCTGATTCAACACGCCCTTGAGTCGACAGTTCTGGTCCATCCGGCACTGGTTCAGGCTCGGCTCAAAACACTCGACCACAGCAAAGTCGGTCTCGGTCGCCCGCACGATGGTGCCAAGGCAAAGATCTTTCGCACGCTGCGCCAGGCGCAAGCCACCGCCGCGCCCACGCGTGGTTTCCAGCCAACCCCGGGCCGCAAGTTGCTGCACGACTTTGGTCAGGTGACTACGCGAAATGCCGTGGCTCTCGGCAATTTCGGTGATCGTTACCGGCTCGCTGCGGTCCTTGCTGGCCGCGCAGTACATCAGTACGCGCAAGGTGTAGTCGGTCCATTGGGTAAGGCGCATAGGTCAAACCAGGTTAAATCAAAGATGCATTCAATGTGTCTATTATCAGGATAAAATAATGTTCATATGAAATTCTTCTTTAAGCATGGCGTGTAGACCAAAGTCGCGACAGTCCGACATGGCGCAAAAGTGATGAAAAAGCCGCTCTCCCAAAAAATCATACCGATCATGCCCGCGCCCATTGGCGCCGGGGGAGATGGCGTTTTTTCGTTGACCGACGAGCCGGGCAAGGTTTACCCGCGCAGCGTCGGCGGTTTTTTTACCCGCTTGCGCTGGGTCATGGTCTGGGTCACGCAACTGGTTTTTTACGGCATCC
Organism: Rhodoferax sp.; assembly: GCF_030653815.1. Classification (GTDB taxonomy): domain Bacteria; phylum Pseudomonadota; class Gammaproteobacteria; order Burkholderiales; family Burkholderiaceae_C; genus Rhodoferax. Next base: position 16,136 of record NZ_JAURYQ010000011.1, read on the forward strand.
CCTGGCTGCAGTGGAACGAGCGCCAGGCGGTTTTGTTTGATCTGGCCGGCAGCCGGTTCTTTATTTTTGACCTGGTAATGCACCCGCAGGACCTGATCTACTTGGCGGTCCTGTTGGTGCTGGCCGCACTGACGCTTTTTTTCTTTACCGCAGTGGCGGGTCGGCTCTGGTGTGGTTACGCCTGCCCGCAAACCGTCTACACCGAGATTTTTTTATGGCTGGAGCGTGTCACCGAGGGTGACCGTCTGGCCCGGATGCGACTGGACAACGCGCCCTGGGGCCTGGAAAAAATACTGCGCAAAGGCGCCAAGCAAGGCCTTTGGATTGGCCTGGCTTTGTTCACCGGATTTACCTTTGTGGGCTACTTCACGCCCATTCTGGACCTGGTGCAGGAGTTGTGGGTGCTGTCATTTTCGCCCTGGGAATGGTTCTGGGTCCTGTTCTACGGCATGGCCACCTATGGCAACGCGGGCTACTTGCGCGAACAAATCTGCAAGCACATGTGCCCCTATGCCCGCATTCAAAGCGCTCTGACCGACATGGACTCGATGGTCATTGCCTACGATGCGCAGCGGGGTGAGACCCGCGGCTCACGGGCGCGGGTCGCCGACCCCAAGGCGCTGGGCCTGGGTGACTGCATTGATTGCACGCTGTGTGTGCAGGTGTGTCCAACCGGCATCGACATTCGCAACGGGCTGCAAAACGAATGCATTGCCTGCGCCGCCTGCATCGACGTGTGCGACGAAGTCATGGTCAAAATGAACTACCCCTCTGGCCTGATCCGTTATTCATCGGGCAAGGGCATCGCTGAAAAATTGACACCCAAGCAGATGGTGAAACGGGTCTGGCGCCCGCGCGTGTGGGTTTACGGTGTGCTGTTTCTGGCAGTCGTGGCGATCTTTGTGGGCGGTTTGTCCAACCGCAAGGGTTTTGCCGTGGACATCATCAAGGACCGCGGCGCACTGGCGCGTGAGCTGGGCAATGGTGACGTTGAAAACGTCTATTCCCTAAAAATCATGAATGCTTCCGAGGCGCCACAAACCTACACCGCCAGCGTTCAGGGCCTGCCGGGCTTGACCTTGACCACCGACCCGGTAATCACCGTGCCGGCGACCGGCATCGGCTCGCTCACCATCCGCCTGACCCTGCCCTTTGAGGCAACACTGGCCCACCGTAGCAAGGCCAGCCCGATCCGCTTCCGGGTGGAAGCCAAGGGCCAGACCGTGGCCGTCGAGGAAAAATCCACCTTTTTGATCCCACGCTGAATCCTATGGCCAAAAAATTCCCTCTCCACCCCGCCAACCCGGAGCGCATTTGCTGGGGTTGTGACCAGTTTTGCGCAATCACCGCCATGGCCTGCGCCAACGAGCGCTCACCGCATCCGGCCGAATTGTTTGGCGACGACTGGCTGGCCTGGGGCGAGCAGCAACTCGCACCTGACAACCCGCCCACCGCTTCCGGCCAACCGACAGACCACCCCACGAGGCACCCCGTATGACACTCCCGATCCTCAACAACACCCCCACGCCGCCCGCACCTCAAGGCATGCCTTGGCTGCGGCTGGCTTTTCGTCCGTTCTACCTTGGGGCCGCCCTGCTGGCGGCGCTGATCGTGCCGCTCTGGGTGGCGGTCTTTCTGGGTGCCCTCCAATGGCAACCCGCACCGCAGCCGCTGCTCTGGCATGCCCATGAAATGCTGTTTGGTTTTGCCGTCGCGGTGATCGTGGGTTTTCTCATGACCGCCGGCAAAAGCTGGACCGGTTTGCAGACCCCGCGCGGACCGGCTTTGGGCGCCTTGTTTTTGCTCTGGCTCAGTGCCCGCGTAGCCTCGCTGGTAGCGCCCTATGCGGTGTTTGCGGTGCTGGACCTGGCACTGCTGCCCATCATTGGCCTCATTTTTCTGCGCTTGCTGATCCAGTCACGCAACTGGCGCAATGTGCCGCTGGCGCTCATTTTGCTGCTACTCACCTTGGTGAACCTGAGCTTTCATCTGGCGGTCAACGGCCAGATTGAGCTGGACCCGATGCGCAGCTTGTATGCCGCTTTGGGTTTTGTGGTCATCATTGAATGCGTGATGGCCGGCCGGGTGGTGCCCTTCTTCACCACCAGCGCCCTGCCGAACCTCAAGATCATCACCCTGCCCTGGCTGGACCACACGGCGCTGGCGGCTACTGTGCTTGGCATTGCGCTGTGGGTGACCGGCTGGCACAGTGGCCTGGCCGCCGGCGCCCTGGGAATGGCCTTTGCGCTGAACTTGGTGCGCCAGTTGCGCTGGCACCCGTTGGCCATCCTGGGCCGCCCCATTTTGTGGATCCTGCACGCGGCCCACCTTTGGCTGATTCTGGGTCTGGGCTTGCTGGCGCTGGCGCAGCTGGGCCTGGTCACGACGTCACTCGGCGTGCATGCGCTGGGCGTCGGCGCCACCGGCGGCTTGATCCTGGGCATGATGACCCGCACTGCGCGCGGCCACACCGGCCGGCCCTTGGCGGCAGATGCGCCGGAGATGGCGATCTATGTGCTGATCATGCTGGCCGCCGTGCTGCGGGTGCTGCTGCCCTGGCTGGTGCCGTCGCTCTACCTCAGCAGCTTGGTGGCGTCAGCCGCCGCCTGGAGTGCCGCGTTCCTGATCTACCTGTGGCAGTACACGCCCTGGCTGGTCAGTGCCCGACCGGATGGGAAGGACGGTTGAAGCCAAGCCGGACGGGAGTTTGTCCATCAGATGTTCGGCTGTCCGGCTGCCCCACCCTTGTGTATGCGCCTGCGTTGGGTGGGTTTTGCGGGATCAGGAGTCGCGATTGTCTGAGCGTAGCGAGTTCGAGCGACTCCCCCGCAAAACTCGCCCAGCGCAGGTTGCCCGCAGCTTTGCTGCGGGTCGCAGACAGTAGGGTCGCTTTTC
>NZ_JAURYQ010000012.1 GCF_030653815.1 Rhodoferax sp.
CCCGTATGCCTATCTGAAGGATGTTCTGGCCCGCTTGCCGACTCAGAAGAACAGCCGAATTGATGAGCTGCTGCCGCACAATTGGTCACCGCTGATCACGTAACGGTTACGCCGTCAATCTGTGTTCGCCGGACGCATACGATTCAACAGATTTGGCACAACATGAATGAACGTGACCATCGGTGCCGCTCCGAACAGGTCGCGGTTCTTGATGAAGAAGCGTACCGCAGCGACGCCGTACTTGCTGCCGTCGAGCGCGATGGCCACCTTCAGCGAGTCATTTTTAGGAGCTGGCTTGCCGCGCAAAACCAGCAAAGGTGTAGTGCACGATGCCAGCACGGCATTGGTCACCGAACCGAACAGCAGCTTCTTGAACCCGGTGTGGCCGTGTGATCCCATCACGATCAGATCGGCAGTGTCAGCCGCTGCGATCTTGCCCAACTCGACCCCTGGGATGCCAACGACATATCTGGCCTGCGCAGGCAAACCTGCCCGCCTGAGTGTTTCCAAGGCCGGTTCGACGACCTTGTCCGCCTCCGATTTGTAGTAGCTGAGCACCATGTCCTTGCCTACAGCGCTGGCGACGCGCACTGGAACGGGGAACTGGGCGTTGAGTAATTCGATGTCCGGTTGGTTTTGGATGAGTGTCGCGCGTGAGGCGATGAACGCGACTGCAGCCTTGCTGAAGCGACTTCCATCGATAGGCATTAAGAGGCGCATAAATTCTCCTTCTGAAAAAAGTGGACACTAACTCATGGTTTCGAAACGCAGTCCAAGCATCAGCTTATCGCACAAAACATCATTTAAAAATCAGCATTAAACGGACGAAAGCTTCGCAAGAAAGAGAGTGTTGAGGTGCTTGCCATAGCTTGGGCTTTGCATGGCCGCCAAGAACGTACCCAATGCGTCATGCTGCTGGACAGCCAGGACCCAATAGGCCACATGGGCCGCCTCAGGCAGACTCGCCCAGGCGCCCATCACGAAAATCGCTCAGCGCCTGGTGAATTTCGGCCTGTGTGTTCATCACGAACGGGCCGTACTGCACGATGGGCTCTTTCAGCGGCTGGCCCGAAATGAGCAGCAACTTGGCGTCCACACTCGCGCTGATCACCACGCCATCGGCCTGTGCCTCATTGGCCAGGATCGCCATGCGCTGCACCGGCACCACCTTGTCCGCAATGCTGACCTCGCCACGGTACACGTAGACCAAGGCGTTGTGACCTGCGGGCAGCTTCTGCTCAAACCGGCTGCCTGCGGGCAGGTGCAGGTCGAGGTAGTTGGGCTGCGTGATGTCGCGTGTCACGGCACCGCCCACGCCCTGGCTTTCACCGGCAATCACGGTCACGGCCACGCCATCCTGCGTGACAAATTTCGGCAGGTCCGCGTTCTTGAAGTCGCGGTACCAGGGGGTCTTCATCTTGTCGCGCTTGGGCAGGTTCAGCCAGAGCTGAAAACCCTCCATCACGCCTTCTTCCTGCTGTGGAATCTCGGAGTGGATCACGCCCTTGCCGGCCGTCATCCACTGCACGCCGCCGTTTTCCAGCAGTCCCTCGTGGCCGGCACTGTCTTTGTGCAACATGCGCCCGGCAATCATGTAGGTGATGGTCTCGAAGCCACGGTGCGGGTGGTCAGGAAAACCGGCAATGTAGTCGTCCGCTTGGTCGCTGCCAAAGGCGTCGAGCATCAGGAACGGGTCGAGCCGCTGCTGCAGGTTTTGCGTCAGCACACGGGTCAGCTTGACGCCGGCGCCGTCAGAGGTGGCCTGGCCAGCCACCAGACGTTCCACGGTGCGTGTTTGCAAAACGGTGTGTGGGGCCAGTGCTGTGGTCATGTCGGGTCCTCGGTGGTAGGGGTGTGAATCAGATGTCTGTACTCTATGGATCATCAACCACTTTGATAAGCCCTTTGAATGGATAAGATTGATTCGGAGATGGAGCAGTAAGACGCAAACTGCCGGGCCCAATTCTGGTGCTGTTTGGGGTGGCTCGGGGCGGCAGGGTGCCCAGCGCCGCTCGTGTCCCCCGTCATTGGCCTGGCGGCCAATGCCTCCTCCTTGACCTCGCTGTGCAGAACACCCTGCCGCCCCGAGCCCGCGACGCAGCTGGTATTGAACACCCACAACAAGCGCGTAGCAGCGTGCGTTGGGTGTCTGATGCAGCGAAGTCAAGGAGGAGGTTCGGGCGTCAGCCCGAACCGGGGGACATGAGCGCAATCAGATACCCAATGCGCGCTGCGCTGCCAATTAAGTCTCCGCCCAAGCTATCACTGGCGGTGCCGCCATTGACTGCGCCGGGTTTCAGTGCGGCGGCGCCTTCGGTCTCGGAGTGCCGTCGCCAATCGCCTTGATGCCGTCAGCCGAGCTGCGGTACTCGAATGAAAACACCGCGGCCTCCACCCGTGAGCGCAGGTTGAGCTTGTCCATGATGTGGCGCACATGCAACTTGACGGTGTTGTGGCTGATGTCGAGTTCCCGTGCGATGACCTTGTTGCTCTGGCCGCTGGCCACGTGGTCGAGCACCTGGCGCTCGCGTTCGGTCAGCGTGGCCACCAGGTCGCCCATGGCCGAGCCCTTGGGGCCGGTCTGCAAAATCTGGGCGAACTTGAGCATCATGGCCGATGCCACCACCATCTCGCCGCGGGCGGCGCGGCCAATGGCGTCAATCACTTCTTCGGGGTCCATGTCCTTGAGCAGGTAACCCTTGACGCCCGCGCGCAGCGCCGCCGACATGTCGTCCTCGCTGTCGCTCATGGTCAGGATGACCACGGGCACGTCGTGGCCGTCGGCGCGAATCATGCGCAGCACGCTCAATCCGTCGGTTTGCGCCAGCCGCAGGTCCAAGACCATCAACTGGGGGTCGTGCTCGCGGATCAGGGTCACCACCTGGTTGGGGTCGCCGGTGGTGGCCACCACCAACATGCCGCCGCGGTGCTCCAGCAACTCCTTCAGACCACTGCGGCACAGCGAATGGTCGTCCACCAGCATGACGCGTATTTTTTCTGTCATGACGTCTTGCCTCCTCTGTCCTGGTCGAGCGGAATGCGCAAGCGCACCCGGGTGCCCACACCGTCCTTGCTGCCCACCTCCAACTGGCCACCGAGCCGCTTGGCGCGGCTTTGCATGATGTCCAGGCCAAAATGGGTGGAGGGCACCAGCGGCCGCGCGGAAGTGACGATGGTCGACACATTGGGTTCATCCATGCCCAGGCCGTCGTCCTCAATCATGAACTCAAGGTGTTGCGGCGTCTGGCTGATGCGCACCACCGCATGGCGGGCCATGGAGTGCTTGGCAATGTTGGCCAGCGCCTCCTGAACAATATAAAAGACTTGCACTTCCTGCTCGTCATTGAGGTTCAGGTGGGGCACGCTGTTGCGTATCTCAAGTGCAATGGCATTGCGGCTGAAATAGCTGTCGGCAATGGCGGTGAGCGCATGCATGAGCCCGAGCGGGTCCATGCGCGTGCGGAAGTAGGTCATGACTTCGCGCAGGTTGTCATGCACCTCGGTCACCGCCGTTTTCAAATCCGAGAAATATTTCAACGCCTGGCTTTCGTCGTGCGCCTGAATGGCGTCGCTGAGCAGCGGCAGGCGCATGCGGGCGTAGGCCAGGGTCTGCGCCAGCGCGTCGTGCACCTCATTGACCATGTCCTGGCGCTCTTTCATGACGGTGAGGCGCAGGCGCTCGCGTTCGATGCGCGCATTGTGCAAGCTCAGTCCGAGCAATTGCCCGACCAGGCGCAACAGGTTCTGGACCGACGCGTCAATGCGGGAGCTGCTGTCAAAAAACAGGTTGTAGACGCCAAGAATTTGCTGGTGGTGGGCCAGCGAGATCGCCAGCATGCTCTTGCACTGGGAACCAAAATAAATGCTGCTGCCATGTTTGGCGCAACTGGACAGGTCGTCCACCCACACCAGCACATCGGTGCTGGCTGCAGTGCCGCACAGGCCGCAATGGCGGTCGACCAGGCGCTCCATCTCGACCACCTTGTCGGGTAAACCCTGCTGTGCCACCAGCCGCATGGACTTGCCGTCATCGGTCACCACCCGCACCGCACCCGCCTGCGCGCCCGCCAACGCAATGATGGAGGTCAGGAAACGTGCCAGCAGGGCTTCCAGATCTTCGGGCTTGCCTGAGTCTGTGCTCAACACGGTCAACAGGTGGGCCGGGTCTGTCAAAGCTGGCTGAATGGGGGTGAGGCTGATGAAAGTCATGACAAAAGAAAGTAACGATGATCGTAGAACATTATTGGAAACTTATGTATTGCGGAAAACCATGCTTTCACAAGAATTATTTCTATGCTACCCATTTGGGCTACTCGCCCCCACCCTTGTCGGTGATAGACGGCGTTTGAGACCTTGTTTTTAATAGGGTCACTTCTAATCAAACGCCTATCGCATGTCCGTCATCCCGATTCACAATCCTCTGAGCCCGCCGCTTCCCGGTGCCACCCTTGAGACGCGCAACACCACCTGCTACATGTGCGCTTGCCGCTGCGGCATCCGGGTGCACTTGCGCAACGGTGAAGTGCGCTACATCGAGGGCAACCCCGAGCACCCGCTGAACCAGGGCGTGATTTGCGCCAAGGGCTCCTCGGGCATCATGAAGCAGTATTCACCGGCGCGCCTGACCAAACCCCTGCTGCGCAAGCCCGGCAGCGAGCGCGGCGACGGCCAGTTCGAAGAAATCGAATGGGACGCGGCGTTTGCCATGCTGGAGGAGCGCCTGCAAAAACTGCGCGCCACCGACCCCAAGCAGTTTGCCCTGTTCACCGGGCGCGACCAGATGCAGGCGCTCACCGGCCTGTTTGCGCGCCAGTTCGGTACCCCCAACTACGCCGCTCATGGTGGATTTTGCTCGGTCAATATGGCCGCCGGCATGATCTACACCATCGGCGGCTCGTTCTGGGAATTCGGCGGCCCCGACCTTGAACGCGCCAAGCTGTTCGTGATGATCGGCACAGCCGAAGACCACCACTCCAACCCGATGAAGAAGGAGCTGTCCAAGTTCAAGCGCGGCGGTGGGCGTTTTGTCTCGATCAACCCGGTGCGCACCGGTTACTCGGCCATTGCCGACGAGTGGATTCCCATCAAACCCGGCACCGACGGCGCCCTGTTGCTGGCGCTCATCCACGAACTCATCAAGCAAGGTCTGTACGACCGTGAATTTTTGGCACGCTACACCAATGCCGGCCAGTTGGTCAACCAGGACGCGGCCTCCGACGACTTTGGCATGTTTGTGCGCAACCCGGAAGGCGACATCGTCAACCCGCTGCGCCCGGCCAACTTCACCTGGTGGGACCGGCACAGCGAACAAAGCGTGTCCGACCACACCGAGGGTGCCGACCCGGCGCTGCTGGGCCACTTCACCATGCCCGACGGCACGCCTGCTGTGCCGGCCTTCCAGCTGCTCGAAGAACGCGTCAAGCTTTACACGCCCGAGTGGGCCGAGGGCATCACCGGCATTCCGGCCGCCACCATCACGCGCCTGGCGCATGAGATGGGCATCACCGCGCGTGACCAAAACATCGAGCTGCCCATCGCTTGGACCGACAGCTGGGGCAAGCGCCACCAATCCGTCACCGGCAATCCGGTCGCCTTTCATGCCATGCGCGGCCTGGCAGCGCACTCCAACGGTTTCCAGACCATCCGCTCGCTGTCGATTTTGATGTCCTTGCTGGGCACCATCGATCGACCCGGTGGCTTTAGGCACAAGGCGCCTTACCCGCGCGCGGTGCCGCCCAACGCCCGCCCGCCCAAGGGGCCGCAGGCGGTCAAAGCCAACACGCCGCTCGACGGCGCGCCGCTGGGCTGGCCCGAGAGCCCGGACGATTTGTTTGTCGATGACGCCGGTGGCCCGGTGCGTATTGACAAGGGCTTTTCGTGGGAGCACCCGCTGTCAGCGCACGGCCTGATGCAAAACGTGATCACCAACGCCTGGCGCGGTGACCCCTACCGCATCGACACCCTGATGATCTTCATGGCCAACATGGCGTGGAACTCCACCATGAACACCTCGGACGTGCGCCAGATGCTCAACGACAAGCATGTCGATGGTGACCAGGCCGGCGAGTACAAGATTCCGTTCCTCGTGGTGTGCGATGCCTTCCAGTCAGAAATGACGGCTTTTGCCGACCTGGTCCTGCCCGACACCACCTACCTCGAGCGCCACGACACCATGTCGATGCTGGACCGTCCAATCTCCGAATTCGACGGCCCGGTGGACGCGGTGCGTATCCCGGTGGTGGCGCCCAAAGGCCAGTGCAAACCGTTCCAGGAAGTCGTGGTCGAGCTGGCCAGCCGGCTCAAGCTGCCAGCCTTCACCAACGCCGACGGCACGCGCAAATACAAGGGCTACACCGACTTCATCGTCAATTACGAAACCGCGCCCGGTTCCGGCATCGGCTTTTTGGCGGGCTGGCGCGGCAAGGGCGGCGAAAAGTCCATGCGCGGCGAGCCCAATCCCAAGCAATGGGAGATGTACGAGAAGAACAACTGCGTTTTCCACTACCAGATGCCGCCCGAGCACCAGTACATGCGCAACTGGAACCTGGGCTACATGGAATGGGCGCAAAAGGTCGGCATCCGGCGCGACAAGGACCCCATCGTCATCCACATTTACTCCGAATTTTTGCAGGGTTTCCGCCGTGCGGCGCAAGGCAAGCGTGCCGGCAAGCAGCCGCCCGACCACCTGCGCAAGCGGGTCGAAACCTACTTTGATCCGCTGCCGTTTCATTACGCCCCGCTTGAAGAGCAGGCCACCGACATGGGTAAATACCCGCTCAACGCCATCACCCAGCGTCCCATGGCGATGTACCATTCCTGGGACTCGCAAAACGCCTGGTTGCGCCAGATTCATACCCACAACTATCTGTTTGTCAACACCAAGACCGCCCAGGCCCAGGGCATTGCCGACGGCGGCTGGATGTGGGTCGAGTCGCAGTGGGGCAAGGTGCGTTGCATGTGCCGCTACTCCGAGGCGGTGGAGCCCGGCACGGTCTGGACCTGGAACGCCATCGGCAAGTCCGCCGGGGCCTGGAACCTCACCCCCGATGCCAACGAATCGCAACGCGGCTTTTTGCTGAACCACCTGATTTCCGAAGAGTTGCCGCTGGCGGGTTCCAGTGGCACAGTGTCGAATTCCGACCCCATCACCGGCCAGGCTGCCTGGTACGACGTGCGGGTGCGCATTTACAAGGCCGCCGAAGGCGAGCCTGAACAAACATTTCCACAGTTCAAGGCGGTACCCGCAGCCCCTGGCATGCGCCAGGTGCTGCCA
>NZ_JAURYQ010000025.1 GCF_030653815.1 Rhodoferax sp.
CTCTGACCTCCCTCGACCAGTCGCACTGCCTCTTGCTTGAATTCGAGCGTGTATCGCGCTCTTGCCGTTTTCGTCATTTCCGTTCTCCTTGCCTGAATTTAAACACTCAGCAAGGGATACGTTTTTCGAGGGCAAGGTCACGTATCGGACATGCTTGCTGAAGCGTATGGACATACGTTCAACACAGAGACCAAATTTCTCAGCCGATCCAACGAGACACCCATTGACCTTGTGATCCGTCGGTAGAAAACATCAAACTCGTCCGGAAGCGCCTCCTCGCCAGACCGAAGTGACATAACCAGCTCGTTTAGTTGTTTTACATCGCTGTCTTTTCCATAGCTGGGATTCGCCAAACAGATCACCACCTTTGCCCGGTCCAACGGCCCATCAAACGGACAAGGCCTTACATCGTGAACAAATGGTGAATCCTCAAGATATGCAACATCGTCAGGATGTTTATCTTGTCGGCCACACCTAGCCCAATAGCGATGAAAGTCTGATCCAAGGTACATGCGGTCAATTCTGCCGTATATATGCAGCAATTGCTACCAGCCCATGCGCGAACCTTGCTCAATTTACTGAGCAACCAACGTGGACGTAGATCAGGCATTCGGTCAGGCCCTAAGAAGCCTGCGAACAAGACGTAAATGGAGTCAAACTGACTTGGCATTGCGTGCGGATGTTGATTGTAATTACATATCGTTGATTGAACTCGGCAGGAACAGCTCAAGTATTCGTATGGTCTACCGCCTGTGCGATGCCTTGGACGTGGTGCCATCTGAATTGCTCAGGGATGTCGACAAGCGACTTGCCCGAAAAGTTATCTCAGCCAACCCTGATAACGTTTAATTTCCACCCTATACGGGCGCATGAATTCACCAAAACAGAGCAGTACGCGCGAGCGCGCGAGGCATTTACCATCGACGCGGTGGCCCAGCAATTTCCGCAAAGCCTTGCCAAATATAGGTTTGCGGCACATCCAGGGGTTGGGATCTTGGCAATTTGCCGTCACACCCCCTCGCCCAACCCCTGAGACTCTCGGCTGTTGGCGAATAACGGCGGTGCTCGGCGAAGGTGACTTTTAAGCAAAGCCAATCAAAACATTGGCTTGCCACCAACAAAAACGCCACCGCGAAGGGTGGCGAAGATGCGTTTGGTGCGGCTGGCGGGGATCGAACCCACGACCCTTGGCTTCGGAGGCCAATACTCTATCCACTGAGCTACAGCCGCATTTTTCTGAGAAACTGCAAGGGAGCTATTCTCGCACATGAGCAAATTGGTCTGACCCTCAAGGCATGCGAGTCAAGCTATGTATCGGTTTGCACCAAGAGCTCTTTCAACTCACCACTGGCAATCAGCGCCTTGAGCTCGCTGGCGCCACCGACCAGTACGCCTTTGACGAACACCATCGGAAAGGTGGGCCAGCCGGTCCACATCTTGAGCGCATTGCGCGCGCGCCAGGTATTGAGGTAATTGCCGTACTCCAGATACTTGTAGGGCTGCCTCACCTGGTCGAGCGCCTTGCAGGCCTGCTTGGGGAAAGGGTTCCAGCCCATGCCCACCACCACCACCTCGTTGTCCTTGAGAGCAGCCATGACCTCCTGAACGATGGCCTGCTGATGTCCGGCGACCTTGCTGCGGATCGCGGGATGGAGATGCGTTTCGTCAAGAATCGGGCGTGGCATGAAAAACTCCGGAGGGTCAGGGCCTGTCAGTATCGCCGCTCCCGGACTGCAGCTTGTCCTGGGTGCGGGTGTCGAAGTCACTCGCCTCATGGCGCTCGTGCAACTGGGTTGCCAGCGGCCCGGTCACGCGGTTGACCATGCGGCCACGTTGGACGGCGGGGCGTTGGGCAATTTTGTCGGCCCAGGCGATCACATGGGGGTAATCACTGACCCGCAGGAATTCACCCGCCTCGTAAAGCTGGCCTCTGGCCAAGTTCCCATACCAAGGCCAGATGGCGATGTCGGCGATGGTGTAGTTATCACCGCCCACATAGGGACTTTCGGCAAGGCGGCGATTCAGCACATCCATCTGGCGCTTGACTTCCATGGCAAAGCGGTCAATGGCGTATTCGATTTTGATCGGCGCATAAACATAGAAGTGGCCGAAGCCCCCGCCCAGAAACGGCGCGCTGCCCATCTGCCAAAACAACCACGACAGGCATTCGGCGCGTTGGCGTGGCGCGGTCGGCAACAAGGCGCCAAATTTTTCTGCCAGGTACATCAGGATGGCGCCGGACTCAAACACCCGGATCGGTTCAGCCGTGCTGCAGTCCAGCAGCGCGGGAATCTTCGAATTGGGATTGACCTCGACAAAACCGCTGCCAAACTGGTCGCCGTCGCTGATGCGGATCAGCCAGGCGTCGTATTCCGCGCCACGGTGGCCGAGCGCCAGCAACTCCTCCAGCATCACCGTCACCTTGACGCCATTGGACGTGCCCAGCGAATACAGCTGCAGCGGGTGTTTGCCGCGCGGCAGCACCCGCTCGTGCGTGGGTCCGGCGATGGGTCGGTTGATGCTGGCAAAACGGCCACCGCTGGCCTTGTTCCAGGCCCAGACCTTGGGCGGGGTGTAACTATTTTCATCAGACATGGGTGGGCTTTCAGGGCATGTGCGAGGCTTGTCTTGGGCGCTGCATGTGCGCTTCAAAAGCATGTAAAAAGTATAGTGCTCTCCCGGATGGATGGGAAAACCTGCTTATTATTCAGCGCAGCTCAAGCATCTGGGGCCTGAAAGCCGGATGGCTGTTTTGTTGGTTGACGCCTACCTTGCAAAGGATCTCATGTCGCACCCCCTGGTCACGGACGAACTGGACTTGCTGCACCGGCTGGTCCCGCTGGATCAACACCGCCACATCATCGAACTGGGTTGCGGCGGCGCCGGCCTGGCGCGCAAACTGCTGGCACGATTCCCGGGCTGCGAGCTCACGGCGCTCGAGGTGGACGCGCGCCAACACGCCAAGAACCTGCGCGACCCCTTGCCGGGCCTGCACTTCATTGAAGCCGGCGCGCAAGCCATTCCACTGACCGCAGCGGCGTTTGACCTGGCCTTGATGCTGAAGTCCCTGCACCATGTGCCCTTGGCGCAACTGGACCAGGCCTTGGCGGAAGTTCACCGGGTGCTGAAACCTGGCGGTCTGCTGTATGTGTCTGAGCCCGTGTTTGCCGGGCCGCTCAACGAGGTCATGCGCTTGTTCCACGACGAGGAATTGGTGCGCGCCGCGGCTTTGAACGCGCTGCAAAAAGCCGTCGTTTCAGGGGCCTGGCAGCAGGTCGACGAGATTCTGTTCGATGTTCCGGTGCAGTTCCGCGACTTTGCCGATTTCGAGGCGCGCATGATTGGCGTGACCTTTGCCGACCACCGCCTGGATGCCTCAACGCTGCAGCAGGTACGCGCACGCTTTGAGCAGCACATGGGGGTTGAGGGTGCCGGCTTTGTGCGCCCGATGCGCGTCAATCTGCTGCGCAAGCGCTGAAATGGCAGCTCAGTGCCCTGGGGCGTGTTGCGTCGGCACCGCGTGGCGCAACACGGTCTGGTGGTTGTGTTCATCGACAAACACCAGTTGCGGCTGGTGACTGGCCACCTGGTCTTCATGGATCTGGCCAAACGCCGCGATGATGATGAGGTCGCCCACGGCGGCACGGCGCGCCGCTGAACCGTTGACCGAAATCATGCCGGAGCCGCGCTCGCCCTTGATGGCGTAGGTGATGAAGCGCTCGCCATTGTTGATGTTCCAGATATGAACTTGCTCGTTTTCAGCGATGTTGGCGGCATCGAGCAGGTTTTCATCGATGGCGCAGGAGCCCTCGTAGTGCAGTTCACATTGGGTGACGGCGACGCGATGGATTTTGGATTTGAGTAAGGTACGAAACATGGAGCGGGATTTTAAAAGAACGCTTGAGAAGGCTCGGCTGGCCACGACTCAGGTATGGCCGCGTTCGAAATAAGGCAAGAGCGCTTTCGCGGCCTCAATGCGCAGCAACATGTCGGTGGCCGGGTCGTTCATCACCGCAAGCAGAAAACGCTTCGGATTCTGGGCCGCTTGGGCGACATCACCCGTCATGGGTCCCGAAGCGCGGGCTGCGGGCGCGCCGACCGGGCAGAGCCGGTCCAGTGCCAAGCGGAATTCAGCCGGCTGAATGCTTTGCACGCCAGCCAGCAGCTTGGCCTGCGCATCCGGGCTGGGCGGCAGGTCAAGCCAGGGTTCATCGGCAAACATGCCGGCCAGGCCCGGGGCCACAAACGCCGACCAATGGCCTGACTCCCCCTGGCGGGCGGGTACCCGCCTGATAGGCTGACCCTGCCCGGGTGCCGAATCATCGGCCTGCGGCTTCATGCGGATGTGTTTGGCGGCGATAGCGCCCAGGTAGCGCAGGCGCAGACCTTCAAGAAACGCCAGCGCCTGCGCCAGCGGCACCGGCTCGGCCAGCGAAAACCAGACCTGATAGCCGTCCATGCCGGACACGGCGATGGCGGGGGCGGGTAGCTCGAGCTCATCTTGAACACCCTGCCATAGCGCCGCCACGCCGGCCCAACCGGCCTGCTGTGCCAGCTCCACGACCCACGCGCGAACCCGCCCGTCGGGGTCGATCAGCCGGATGGCATCACCGTCAGCGTCCTGGCCCTGCGGCTGGGCGACATGCGGCAGGTAGAGGCGCTGCAGTTCCGCTTGCAGTCTAGACATGCCGACTCACAGCCTCAAACCAGTTTGAACTGGCCGGCATTGTTCGCCTGCAAACGCCCCGCAGCCACCAAGCGCTTGAGTGCCGCCGTCATCGAGCCCAGCGGAATGCCGGTGGCCTTGGCCACGGCGGTCTGGTTGACGGGCGCAAAGCCCTTGGTTTTCAGGACATATTTCAGGTGCTTGAGCAATTTGTCTGCATTGCTGGGCAAGGGGCCGGCCAAGGCCGGGCCCGGTTTGGCCGCAGCAGCTTTTTTCTTTCTTTTGATCTTGACGTCGGTGGCGGCCAGGCTGCTGTCCTGCGTCGGGGACGACGCTGTTTCAGCAGCGGCGTCCGGTGCGGGGGCTGACAGGGCCGTCACCAGCTCGGGCAAGGACGGCTCCACATCGCTCAGGGCGCTGGCCAACTGGTAGACATTAGTCAGATCTTCCTCCATGGCGGCGACCGTTTTAGACAGCCTTGCGACCATCTTCCAGTTTTCAAACAGCGTGTCATTGCCCAGGTGAAATGGATTGGATCCGACAGCCGCCTGGACGCGTTCGCCATAACTCTTGACTGCCAACTTGAGCTGGGCATCGGCATCAAACACGGCAGCTCCGGCCTTTTGCAGCGCGGCGAGCAGTTCTTTGTTGAGTGACATGAATGAGGTTCCTTACTTCGAGCAAACGTGGGGATGGCTTGATTGTGCCTGCGCTCGCACCAGGGGGTGAGCGCCCTGCTGCTCGGCGATGAACGCCGCAAGGTGTTGACACACTCAAAGATCCAGATCCTGCTCTACCGCTGAGCCGGCCGGGTTGGGGGCCCAAAACGCCCCAACCCTATAATTCGAGGCTGTTTTTGTACCTAACATCCATCGAGGCCCTCATGAGCGACCACCATCACACAGCAGACCACGACGCCCACGCGGCCCCTGAAGCCAGCGGAATCAAAAAAATCACGAACATCCTCGTTTTGCTCGGTTTGCCGCTGGTGGTCGTGGGCTCTCTGGTGGTTTATTACATGGGACAAAGCAGTGGCCATATGGCCGCCAGCATGTCTGAGGAAGCCGTGATGGGCCGCATTCAGAAGGTGGGCGTGCTGCAACTGGGCGAGGCCTCGCGCGAACCCAAAACTGGCGAACAGGTTTACCAGGCGCAGTGCACCACCTGCCACGCTGCCGGTTTGGTGGGCGCACCCAAGTTGGCCGACGCGGGCGCCTGGGCGCCGCGTATTGCCACCGGCTATGAGGCCCTGCTGACGTCTGCGCTCAAGGGCAAGGGCAACATGGCCGCACAAGGCGGCGGTGCGTTTGCCGACTTTGAAATCGGTCGTGCTGTAGCCTACATGGCCAACGCCGCAGGTGCCAAATTTGAAGACCCCAAGGCCCCCGAAGCCGAGGGCGCTGCCGCACCCGCTGCCGACGCAGCCTCTGCCGCCAAATAACGGTTGCTGTCATGCCGGGCTTGACCCGGCATCCAGGAAGTCCGGCAGTCATGGATGGCGGATCAAGTCCGCAATGACCTCCGTTTTTCTACTTCTCTTGCCCTGCCTGCGGGCTTTTGACAAAGCCAAACAGGCCGGGCAGATCGGCTTGCAAAACATCTTGCGGCTGCCACCGGCCCTGCTCCACCGCCTCGGCGGCCAGACCCATGTCCTGGGTGTGCACCAGCCCCAGGCCAGCCGGTGACGCCAAATACAAATGCCCCGCTTCATCGAGCCAGGCGCCCGTGACCACGGCGGCGCGGTCCAGGTGGTCCTTGACGCTGTGATCCAGCTGCACGCGCCAGACCAGCGGCGTGGCCTGCAGCTCGACATAGACGCGCTGCGGCCCGTTCTGGAAAAACCATTGGCCCTGCGCATCCGGCAGGTAGTTGCGGGCAATGAAATCAATCAGTTTCTCATGCGTCAGCAGGCTGCCCTTGCTGCCCGGCAGTCCGCTCTGGAACGCGCCAGCGGCCTGGGCGCGGTCATCGCGCAGGTACCAGTTGCCACGCGCATCCAGCCCCAGCCAGCCCTGACAGTTGGGTACGTTGGGCCATTTGGCCATGGCTTGTTTGACGATGTCGTCCATTTTTTATCCTTTCAAGTGTGCGCGCGCAACCAATCACCCACAGTTTGCGGCAGCGTTTGCAAATGACCCGGCGACGGCCCGGCCATGAAACCGACATGCCCCCCTTGTTCCGGCTGCCACAAGCGCACCTTCGACCCCACCTCGTTTTGCCGTGGCAGACTGCTGGCCGGTACAAACGGGTCGTTCAGCGCATTGACCACCAGCGTCGGCAGACGGATGTCGGCCAGGCGCGGCTTGGCCGACGCGCGCCGCCAATAGTCTTGCGTATCTTTAAAGCCGTGCAGGGGTGCCGTGAAAACATCGTCGAAGTCGTGCAAGTCCTGCGCCGCGTGCAGGGCCTTCGCATCAAACAGGCCCGGAAACTGGGCCAGCTTTTGCAGCGCCTTGGGCTTCATGGTGTGCAAGAACATGCGGGTGTAGACCTGTCGGCTCAGACCCCGGCCAATGGCCTGGCCGCTGGCCGCCAGATCCACCGGGGCCGAGACACTGGCCAGCGCCTGCACCACGCGGGCCGCCGTGCTGCCCGCCTCCTGCGCCCAGCGCAGCAGCGCGTTGCCGCCCAAAGAGACACCCACGGCGTACAACGAACCGGCATGGCGGGCGCGCAAGCGCGCCAAGATCCAGCCTATTTCCTCAAAATCACCCGAGTGGTAGGCGCGCGGTGCGCGGTTGATTTCACCGCTGCAGCCGCGAAAATGGGGCATGACCAGGCCCCAACCCCGGGCGTGCGCCCACTGCGCAAACGCCAGCGCGTAGTGACTGCCGGAGGATCCCTCCAGTCCATGAAACAGCACCAGCAAGGGTGCTTCTGCAGGCCCATCAAGCCAGTCCACGTCGACAAAGTCATCATCCGGGGTAATCCAGCGCTCGCGGCGGTAAGGCGGCACTGCGCGTCGCCCGGAGCGGCCATGCAAGGCGGGCCAAATGGTTTGAACATGGCCGCCGGGCAGCCACCAGGGTGCGTGGTAATTCAATGTAAAACCGGCGCAATCTCGGTGATGTCATGGGGCTCGCGGGCGCTGCCGGGGCTGGCATGGTGCGCCACCAGGCGCCAGCCTTGCGCGGTCTTGTGGTACACGTTGGTGGCAATCACCACCGCCTCCATCGGCCCCTCGGGCGTCAGCAGTTCGATGCGCTCGCGCACACTGTGCACCGCGCTGCCCAGCGCCTCGATTTTGCGCACGTCTTCGGGCCGGACCCGAATGCTGCCGTTGTTGAACATGGCTTCAAAGGCCGAACGGATCGCGCCCAGGCCAATCATGCGCGGGCCACCCGGATGCACACACAGCACCTCGTCGTCGTCAGCCCAGCAGGCCATCAGCCGGTCCAGGTCGGCGTTTTGCAGCGCCTCGTAAAAAGCGGCTTCAAGCTCATCCGACGAGCCTCCGGCAATGGCAGCGATTTTTTTGACTTTGGACATGGTAAGGACTCATTCAGTGGTGCGCTCATTTTGCCGCGCTTTCAAAACTGCCTGACACACCGACCCAAGGGTACCCACTGCCGCAACTGCGAGAATTGCCGCTCCTGATTTTTTACGCGGGTCACTCCCTTTTTATGCGCTCGTTTGCCCTTGCCCTCCTCATCACGTTGCCCTGGCTCAATCCGTTTTCGCCCGGGCCGACCGCCGCCGTGATGCCGCTGCTGTTTGCCTGGGCCTGCGCGGCGGGCTTGTTATTGCTGCGGGCCAGCGACAACACCCCCGCCGCGCGGCAGCGCTGGGTATATGCCGTGGCCGGCGCCTGGCTGACAGCCGCGTGCCTGAGTGCCATGCTTGGCTTGCTGCAGTATTTTGGCGCCTCCGGCTGGCTCGGGGTGTGGGCCAACCACACCGAGGTGGGCTTGGCTTATGGCAACCTGCGCCAGCGCAACCAGTTTGCCAGCCTGATGGGTATCGGACTGCTGGCCTTGCTGTGGTGGGTCGCGCAAGCTTCCCCGCCAAGGCCCGGGCGGCGCCCAGGCCAATTCGGACTGGCGCTGCTGCTGGCCGTGCTGCTGGGTGCCGGCAATGCCGCGTCGTCGTCGCGCACCGGCTTGTTGCAACTGCTGGTGGTGGTGGCCATGACCCTGGTCTGGCAGCGCCGCGCCCGTCAGCAAGAGGCCTCGATGCCGGCGGCATCGGCCTTGCCCTGGGTGCTGCTGGCGGCCGTGCTGAGCTACGCCGTGGCCAACTGGGCACTGCCTTGGCTGGCCGGACTGGACCCGTCCAGCAGCGGCGCCTGGGCCAGACTGCGTGCCGGTGATTCGGCCTGTAGCAGCCGCCTCACCCTGTGGCACAACGTGCTGTATCTGATCGCCCAGAGGCCCTGGCTGGGCTGGGGCTGGGGCGAGCTGGACTATGCCCACTTCATCACGCTCTACCCTGGCGCGCGCTTTTGCGACATTCTGGACAACGCCCACAACCTGCCCCTGCACCTGGCGGTGGAGTTAGGCCTGCCGCTGGCATTGCTGCTGTGCGGCGGCGCACTGTGGCTCATCTTGCGCGCCCGGCCCTGGCGCGAGCCCGACGCCAGCCGGCAGATGGCCTGGGCTGTGCTGGCGGTCATTGTGCTGCACAGCCTGCTGGAATACCCGCTCTGGTACGGCCCGTTCCAGATGGCCGCCGGCCTGTGCGTGTGGCTGCTGTTGCCCGCGGGCGGTCAGTGGCGCAGGACACTGGCGCCCTACGTGCAGGCGACCCTGGCGGGCATGCTGCTCACCTTCTGCGCGCTGGCCGGCTGGCAATACCATCTGGCCAGCCAGATCTATTTGCCACCAGAAAAACGCGCGCCGGAGTATCGAGCCGACACCCTGGAAAAAACCCGGCATGTGCTGCTGTTTCAGGACCAGGTGCGCTTTGCCGAACTCACCCTCACCGAGCTGACCGCTGCCAACGCAGAGCCCATGAACCGGCTGGCCAAGGACGTATTGCATTTTTCTCCCGAGGCGCGCGTGGTCGAAATCATCATCAACAGCGCCCGGCTGCTGGGCCGTGAGGGCGAGGCCGACTTTTATTTGGCGCGCCTGCAGGCCGCCTTTCCGCAAGACCATGCCGACTGGCGCAAAACACACGAGCCCTGATGCCTGTGCACATCGACCGGTCCGATTCGCTACCATCGCCGAATCTACTGAATGAATACACCAAGGGAGAAAAATGCTGATTCGCATCATTTACCTGAGCACCGCGGTGGGTCCGCAAACCACCACCATGACCAACGCCATCCTGAAGAAGGCGCAAGCCTGGAACCAGGCCCACGGAATCACCGGGGTGCTGTGCCAGGGCCAAGGCGTGTTTTTGCAGGCGCTCGAAGGTGAGCGCGGCACGGTGACCCAACTGTATGCGCGCATTTATGAGGACCAACGGCACACCAAGGTCGAGTTGCTCCACTGCGAAAGCATTGCCAAAAGACGCTATGAAAACTGGTCCATGGCGCACGTCAGTTTGTCTGACCTTGACCCGGCCACAAAGATCGAGTGGCCGGAATTCGACACTTACTCCGTCACCGGCTTGCAGGTGATGGCGCGTATCGATGACTTGCTGGCCAAGGGCAGCGTCATCCAAAGCCTGGACGCCTGAACTTGTCCGGCCCCATGCCAACCCACCAGAGTCTCCACCGCGCCAACCTCACCGGCATTGTCTGGATGATTGTGGCTATGGCGGCGTTCGCGGTCGAAGATGCGTTCATCAAAGTCGCCACGCAACAGCTGCCGGTCGGACAGGTGCTGATGCTGTTTGGCGCTGGCGGGGCCGTGTTGTTTGCCGGCCTGACGCTACGCAACGGGTCCAGGCTGCTGATCGCGCAAGCTTTTTCCAGGGTGATGCTGATCCGCGCGCTGTGTGAACTGGTCGGTCGCTTGTTTTATGTGCTGGCGATTGCGCTCACACCGCTGTCGTCTGCCACCGCTATTTTGCAGGCCACACCCATCATCGTGGTGTTGGGCGCGATGGCGTTTTTTGGCGAAACCGTCGGCTGGCGGCGCTGGTGCGCCATCGTGGCCGGCCTGGTCGGGGTCGTCATCATCCTGCGGCCAGCCACCGATGACTTCTCGGCCTTGTCCCTGTTGGCCGTGGTCGGCACCCTGGGCTTTGCCGGGCGCGACCTGGCAAGCCGTGCGGCGCCTGCAGCGCTCACCACCTGGCATCTGGGTTTTTACGGATTTTTGACCGTCGTGGTCGCCGGCGTGCTGTTCTCGTGGTGGGATGGCAAGCCTTTGGTCTGGCCGACGACCAGCAACGCCTTCGGCCTGGCGGCCGCTGTGGGCACGGGCGTCTTTGCCTACACGGCCTTGATGAAGGCGATGCGCACCGGCGCCATCTCGACGGTGACGCCGTTTCGCTACACCCGGCTGCTGTTCGGCATCGGCCTGGGCATGGCGATGTTTGGCGAGCGACCTGACGGCCCCATGGTGCTCGGCTGCGCCGTGGTCATCGGCTCGGGGCTGTTCATCTGGTGGCAAGGCAAGGTCGCCACCAAGCCAGTCCTGCACACGCCCTTGGTCCAAGACCCCATGGGTTAAATCTGAGGACCCGCTGGCGCTACCATCCAGCCTGATCGCGCAGCCATTTCAAAACCACAAGGAGCTAGTTCATGTCCCCATCCTGGAAATTCGAAACCAAATCGGTCCACGCCGGTTACTCACCCGATCCCACCACCAAGGCGGTGGCGGTGCCAATTTACCAGACGGCGGCCTACGCCTTTGACAGCGCCCAGCATGGCGCCGACCTGTTTGACCTGAAGGTGCCGGGCAACATCTACACCCGCATCATGAACCCGACCAACGATGTGCTGGAGCAGCGCGTGGCCGCGCTCGAGGGCGGCATTGCCGCGCTGGCGCTGGCCTCAGGCCAGGCCGCCGTGACCTACGCCATCCAGACCATTGCCGAGGCCGGCGACAACATCATTGCCAGCACCGCGCTGTATGGCGGCACCTACAACCTGCTGGCGCACACGCTGCCGCTATCAGGCATCACCACCCGTTTTGCCGACCCGCGCGACCCCGCCAGCTTCGAGCCGCTGATTGACGACAAGACCAAGGCCGTGTTCATCGAATCCATCAGCAACCCGCAGGGCACCGTGACCGACATCGCCGCCATTGCGGCCATTGCCCACCGCCACGGTGTGCCGCTGATTGTCGACAACACGGTGGCCACACCTTACCTATTGCGCCCGTTTGAGCACGGCGCCGACATCGTGGTGCACTCCCTCACCAAGTACATGGGCGGGCACGGCACCAGCATTGCCGGCGCCATTGTGGATTCGGGCAAGTTCCCCTGGGCGGAGCACAAGGCACGCTTCAAGCGCCTCAACGAGCCCGACCAAAGTTACCACGGCGTGGTCTACACCGAAGCCCTGGGCGCTGCCGCCTACATTGGCCGCGCCCGCGTGGTGCCGCTGCGCAACACCGGCGCGGCGCTGTCACCGTTCAACGCGTTTTTGATTTTGCAGGGCATCGAGACCCTGAGCCTGCGCATGGACCGCATCAATGACAACACGATCAAGGTGGCGCAATTCCTGCAGGCCCACCCCAAGGCCGCGTGGGTCAATTACGCGGGGCTGCCCAGCCACCCCGACCATGCGCTGGCGCAAAAATACCTGGGCGGCAAGGCCAGTGGCCTGCTCACCTTTGGCGTCAAGTCGGCGCCCGGTGAAGGCCGCAAGGCCGGCGCCGCCTTTCTGGATGCACTGCAGCTGTTCACACGCCTGGTCAACATTGGCGACGCCAAGTCGCTGGCCACCCACCCGGCCTCCACCACCCACCGCCAGTTGTCACCGGCCGAACTGATCAAGGCCGGCGTGCCCGAGGACGCCGTGCGCCTGTCGATTGGCATTGAGCACATTGACGACTTATTGGCCGACCTGACACAAGCCCTGGCTGCCGTTTAAGCTGCCGCCACCCAGGGAGACCGCATGTTTTTCCAGATCAAGGGAAAACGTGTGGAGTTCGAGGACTTGAAAGCACAACTAACGCATCTCGAAGGCTTCCTGGTGAAAACGGGGACGCCAACCCAGCGCCGCAAGCCCCTGGCGCAGGGTATGGGCCAGCCCGGCGGGGCCGCAAAACCAGATTTCCGTCTTGCCTGACACACTCAGTGCCGCAGCCGTCAACTTGGCGCCCTGACGCGCATCATGGAGGTGCAACCGCACCGCTGGCAGGGCGGCACACAAGGCCTGCAGGTGTGGCACAAAGGCATCGGTGGCCTGGTCGCGGGTGCAGTAATGCAGCTCGGCCGCCGGCGCTTTGTCGGGCTGGGCCTGCAGGGATTCCAGCCAGGCCAGAAAAGGTGTCACGCCAATGCCGCCGGCAATCCATATCTGCCGCGCCCGCCGCTGGCGCCGCCCCATGTCAAAGCGGCCATAAGGCCCTTCGACGCGCACGTGCTGTCCCGGCTGCAGGCGCAGGGCCAAGCCGCGGGTGTAGTCGCCCAGCGCCTTGATCTGGAAGCTGACCGTGTGGTCGCCCTGGTCGGCGCTGGCGATGGTGAACGGATGCGCGCCCTCTTTGTCGTCAAAGCTGACAAAGGCAAACTGGCCCGGGCGGTGGCCGCGCCAGTCAGGCCCGAGGCGGCACACGACCGTAGTGACATCAGGCGCCAGCGGCTCGACCGCCATGATCTCACCGCTGCTTTCGCGCGCCTTGCCGATGCGCCCCAGCAGGGTGTGCACCGCGCCGTAAACACCTGCGCCCAGCAGCACGGCAAGCAGCGCACCCACCGGCTGGGTCCAATAGTCTGTGGGCGCGAGCAGGGCCGCATGAAACGCCAGCATCAGGTAAAGCACCGGCATGGCGCGGTGCAAAAAGCGCCACGGCCGGTAAGGAAACTTCTTCCACAGGGTGATCACCAGCATCGCCAGCAGCGCATAAATGGCCCACTCGCCCATGTCTTCGGCCAGGTCGCGCAGCACGTCGAGCAAGCCGGTCAACACGTCTTCAGGCACCCGGCCCTGGCGGCCAATCAGGGTTTTCAGGATGTCGTCGGACATCTCGACCAGCCAGTGCAGCGCAGCAAAGCCGACCGCCAGAATGCCGGCCCACTTGTGGCTGCGGTAAATGCGGTCCATGCCGCCCAATGGCGCTTCCAGCCACACCGGGCGGGTTGCCAACAACATCGCCAGCGACATCATGGCCACCGACAGCAGGCCGCTCAGGTGCAGCAGCTGCTGGCGCGCCAGCCACAGCGCGTGGACATTCGGGTCCGCCGGGGCCTGCGCGATGTCCCAGCCCCAGCTCAGGGCAAGCAAGGTGATCAGGCTGGCGAACAAGGTCTTCATGGTGATTGACTCCAAAAGGGCAAGCTCAGTCCTCGTAATAGCCGCGTTCGGCACCGGCATGGCAAGCGGTGCAATTGGCCTTGCTGCGCACCGTGCTCTGGGTCCACTCCGAGGCCCTTACTTCGCGGTGTTCCTTGACCCAGCGCGGCAGTTCGGTAATGCGCAGCGGGGCCTGGCTTGGCGCCACGTCACGCAGCAGCTTGTTGCCGTAACGCGTGCCGGCCTGGTCAGCGGCGTTGGCGGTGAGGTAGGCGGTGATTTTTTTGGCGGTGGCCGGGTCCACGCTGGCGTCGTCACCGAAATGGTTTTTCAGGTCGGCCATCATGCGCGTCCAGGAGCGGGCCGGCAGCATGGACGGGGCAAAGGCCAGGTGGCAGCCGCCGCACTCTTCCTTGACCACGGCGTCGGTGACCGGCGCATAAAAATGGCCGCCACCCGCCTGGGCACGACCCAGGACCAGGGCAGAAAAGCCGATGACGAGCAGGCTCAGGACGAGCGGACGGTAAGGGATGTTCATGACAAGTTCCTTAATGATTGACGGTGATAAAAATTACTGACTGGCCATGAAACTCAACCAGTCGCCTTTTTCCCGGGCGCTGCATTCGCGGCCCATGACTTCGGTGCAGTTGCGCTTGAACCACTTCTCCACCTTGACCGGATCGGTGTAACGGGTCGGGGACACCGACAACGCCACCGGCTCAATGGATTTGCCAGTCAGCGTTTGCCCTGGCGCGCGGGTGTCGCGACCATGGCAGTTGGCGCAAGTGGGGATGTCGGGCTTGCCGCCGGTGAATGCCTGCAGGTAAAGCGCCTTGCCGCGACCGGCAGAAAAGCCTGAAAACGTCGGGTCGACCGCTTTGGCGGCACTGGCATACTGCACCATCAGATCGTCCCGGGGGCCGGCAAAGCTGGTGCTGCTCAGACTCAATGACAAGACGGCTGTGAGCAGGGAGAGGGTCAGGTTGGGGT
Source organism: Rhodoferax sp. (assembly GCF_030653815.1). GTDB lineage: Bacteria > Pseudomonadota > Gammaproteobacteria > Burkholderiales > Burkholderiaceae_C > Rhodoferax. The sequence goes on from NZ_JAURYQ010000025.1 coordinate 14,952, forward strand.
GCATGGTCGCGTCCTTTTGCGGTGGGTATGGGAGCGACTATGCACACGCCCAACTGAACGCAAGGTGAATCAGTTGTTCATCCTGCGTTCAGCTTGACAAGGTATAAAAGCAAGCTTCATCGTGCCAGATCCACCGGGTTACCCAGCCATGCAACACAAGATCTCGAACAGCTCAAGCCGACCCCAGCAGCCACGCCGGTCCTGGCGCGCGCGCTTGGGTGCGCTGTGCGCGGCGACGCTGATGAGCATCAGCGGTATGGGCTGGGCCGACGCCGACCATGACCGTGCCCGGCGGGCGCTGGAAGCCGGGGAGGTGCTGCCGCTGGGCACCATCCTGACGCGACTGGTGACCTTGCCCCTGGAATCCGTATCCCATAACCGAGATCATGAGTTGGCTTGCTTGGGCTGATTAGCAAGCCAGTTCTGTTCGAACTTCATCGGGCTGACATAGGCCAGCGTCGAATGCAGTCGAGTCCGGTTATACCAA
>NZ_JAURYQ010000026.1 GCF_030653815.1 Rhodoferax sp.
GAGACGGCCTCACCACTTTTTTGCGAGTGCCTCGGCCACGATGTCAGCCTTGAGTTGGGCCTCGACATACAGCTTCTTGAGGCGCCGGTTCTCTTCTTCAAGCTCTTTCATGCGGCTCATCATGGAGGTGTCCATGCCGCCATATTTGGCACGCCACTTGTAAAAGGTGGCGGTGCTGATCCCCAGTTCGCGGCACAGCTCTGGCACGGGTAATCCAGCCTCAACACGCTTGAGCGCGTCCATGATCTGGCTGTCGGTAAATCTCGATTTCTTCATATAGAACTTCTTTCTAAGAAAATTCTACTTCTGGCGCCTTTGATTTATCGGGGGGATTACCCACCAGAGAATGCACACGTCCGTCAAGCAGACCAAGCGCTGCAAAACGCACTTCAGGGTAGGTCTTGCGGGCGTCTTGCCAGATCAGGGCGCTGTCGAAATCGAACCTCGCCGCCAGATCAAACGACAGACCGCGATTCTTGATGTTGGTGGCGTTTTTGGTGGCATCAAACTCGATATGCATGAAGTATATTGTAGTAACAAATTTCCAGTGGATCAATCTTTTTTGTTACTACAGCTTGCTGTTTCAGCAATTTACAGAAAGGAAGTTGCTTTATCGCAGCCTACCCAGCACTCGCGCTTGAGAATTGGGTCAACAGCAAATCACATCTGTCATTGCCACACCTCTTGCCAGGCATCAAATTCACTGGGACGCAAGCGGTAGCGGGCAATGCTGCCCAAGTGCAGGCTGAGCAGTTGGGTTTCAACCACTTCCACAAAGCGCTCACGGTCTTGTGCCGGCAGTTTCTCATTGGCGAAGTGCCGAATGAAAACCACCGCTTCTGACTTGTTCATGCCTTGCCGAACCACATCTGCAACCGCCTCGGTGATGCGCAAGCGGTACTGGGTCCGGAACGGATCAGGTTCGCCCAGGGACTGTCGCACGGCAGAGTAGCGCGAACACGACCTTTTGTAGGCCCACACAAAGACATCACGCAGCAGCTCAACCTGATTGAGTTCGTAGATGCCCAGCATGGCGCTGATGTAGATGGGTTGCGGCACATCCACAAACGACAGCGGGCACAGATTGCGCTGGATCAGCGGTATGTTGGCCGCCAGGCGTGAAACCCGTTTGTTTACGTCTTCGAAGGGCTGGAGGTAGGGCAAATGCACCATCGAAAAAAGGCCTGCTCAAACGGGTTTTCAATGGCAGCGGCGGTGTCGAGCACTTGCTGAAAGCATTCGTCAATGCCAACCGGAATCGTGCGCAGGCGGCCGCTGGCGGTGGGGTCCTCCAGTAAGTTGTCTGACAGCAGTGCGTGTAAATTCAGCACGGTGGGCCGTCAGGCGCTAATATCAACGCGTTGGCAACTTTTCCAGTCTCCACCCCGCCCCAAAAATGAAGCACCAAAGAGTCCTGATCATCGACGACGAGCCCAGTGTCGTCCGGTTGGTGGCGGTGCAGCTGGAGCCAGCCGACGGAGATGTGTTCGCCTATGACGTGGAGGTCTTCACCGACCCTCATGCGGCTCTGGAGCGGGCCAGAACCCAGGCGTTCGATGCCGTCATTTCCGACTATCGCATGCCCGCCATGGACGGCATTGCTTTTCTGAAGGCGTTCACTGCGCTGCAGCCACACTGTGCGCGCCTGGTGCTGAGCGGGCGCAGCGATGCCCACGCGGTGTTGCGCATGGTGGAGGAGGCGGCCATTCACCGCTTTGTGGCCAAGCCCTGGACTCGCTCGGAGTTGGTGGCCATGCTCAACGAAGCCATTGCCAGTGTTGGCGAGCCTGTGCTCGCCAAGGCCAACACCTTGCCGCGCCCCACGTCGACCACGTTGCGCACGTCGTCTTTGCTGGCCGAGCTGTCTGATGCCACGCTGGAGCGCCTGGCCACGGTGGCAGCCTGGCAGGTTTATGCGCCAACCGAGGTCATCTTGCAGCAAAGCGAGGAGTCCAACTCGGTCTATTTCGTGATTTCCGGCTATGTCAAGGTGATGCAAGGAGGCGCGCCGCCCGACGGGCTCAAGCCCGGGCATGCGCTTGAGCGCCGCGCGCGCAACCGGCCGCAGGTGATGCTGGCTTTGCGCGGGCCGGGTGATTTGGTGGGTGAGGCCGCCTTGTTGCTGGACCGGGGCGGTGCGCCATCCATCATTGCCCTGACGCCTTGCCAGGTGATCCGTCTCGCCAGCCACGACCTCGCCCCCTGCCTGCAGCAATACCCGCAGTTTGCCCTGGCCGTGGCCCGCCAACTGGCGCAGCACCTGACGGCGGCGAACCACCAGATCGCACTGATGCGGGGGGACCTGGAGGAGCGCATTCATGCCATCGTGCGCCAGTGCCAGAGCATCGGGCTGGATGTGGACCACTGGTTGACCAAAGCCGAAATCGCCCGCATGGCGGGTGCCACGCGCGTTGCCGTGAGCCAGGTCATGAGCCGCATGAACCGGCCAGCGCCCCCAGCGTAAAGTACTTTACGCTGGGGGTGCCTGTTGGTACCAAAGTCCAGTTATCAAGTGTTGACCAGAGGCATAGCCTTGGGGTCATGATTCATAACCGTTTAGGAGAAGATCATGGGCTCAATTGCTTCTGTTGCCGCCATCACAGGGTCAGGCACAGTCTTTGCCGTCAACGAGCAGGGCGTTAGCCGCCAGCTCAAGGTGGGGGATGTTTTGCAGCAAGGCGAAACCATCCGCACCGTTGGCGATGTTCAAGTAGAACTTTTGATGGATGACGGCCGCGTGCTGGCCGTGGCGCCCAACCAGTTGCTGCGCCTGGACGAAAACGTGTCCGAGTCAGACCAGCGCCCCACCGCGCAAGACAGCGCGGTCGACGCGCCCGCCGCCGCCACCGACACCGTGCTGCAGGCCCTGGAGCGCGGCACCGACCTGAGCACCGAACTGGAGGCCACGGCAGCGGGTTTGGGCGGCGGCGCCGGTGCCGACGGCGGCAGTTCCTTTGTGCAGTTGCTGCGCATTGTGGAAGGCGTAGAACCCCTGGCGTATGAATACAGCTACACCGCGCCCGACCAGTTGCCCGATTTGCAGGCCGAGCCCGTCGTCGAGCCGCAAGCCGTTAGCGCGACCAGCCTGGTGCTGAGCGCTGACGCTGTGGTGCTTGAAGGCAGCCGCGGCGTGACCTACACGGTCACCCTGGGTGACCCCGCCGAGTCGGACATGACCGTGACCCTGAGCAACGGTGCGGTCATCGTCATACCGGCAGGTGCCACCACCGGTTCGGTGCTGGTGCCGGTGCAGGGCGACGACGTTTACAAAGATGGCGAAACGCTTCAGGCCACGGTAGACACAGTGCAGGGCGGCGGCTTCACCAGCATCACGGTCAATGACACCAATGCGGTCACCGCGGTCAACGACACGATTGACACCACGCCGGTGGCGGTGGCTGTCAGTGTGCTGGACGGCGACGTGAACAATGTGGTTGAAGGCAACGAGGTGACCTTCAGGTTCAGCGTGAAGGCGGCCCCGCAGACGGACCTGACCCTGAACGTGACTGTTGGCGGTGTGGCGCAGACGGTGACGATTGCCGCCGGCAACCTGTTCGCCGATGTCACCGTGGACACCCGCGCCGATGAAAGTTACGTGCAGGGCAGCGCCACGGTGACTGGCGTGGTCAACAGCGTCAGCCCGACGGCTGATGGGAATTTTGAGAACCTGTCTTTGACGGGTGCCAGTGCCACGGCGACGGTGGTGGATGATGGGGATGTGACCACGGTCAGCATTGCCGGCGCTTCCAGTGTGGACGAAGGCAGCACTGCGGCTTACACCCTGAGCCTGACCGCCCCCGGCGAAACAGATGTGGTGGTGAATCTGGCTTACTCTGGCGTGGCAGTTGATGGGACTGATTTTAATGGTGTGGCATCGGTCACCATTCCGGCTGGGGCCTCCAGTGTTGCTTTTGATGTGGGAACGATTGCTGATACGATTTTCGAGGGTGGTGAAGTCTTCAATGTAAGAATTGTCAATGCCACTGGTGGTAATTTTGAGTCGGTCGCTGTAGATGCTGAATTCAGCAACGTCAACACCACCATCGTCGACAATGACCAGCCGACGGTGTCGGTGGCGGTGGCACCTGAGAGTGTTGCCGAAGATGGCACGCCCAACCTGGTCTACACCTTCAAACTGAGCAACCCGAGCGCTTTTGCCACCACGGTGAACTACACGCTGAGCGGTACAGCCGCCAACGGTACGGACTACACGGGTTCTGAGGTCAACGGCACGGTGACCATCCCGGCAGGGCAACTGACGGCCACGGTCATCCTTGATCCGGCCACAGACAACACGTTTGAGAGCAGCGAGACGGTGATTGCGAGCATTACCAGCGCCATCAGCAACAACGTGGCCCTGTCCTCGACTGGTGACCCGGCCACGGGGATGATTGTCGATGACGATGCCGCGCCAGCCTTTTCGATCAACGATGTGATGGTCAACGAAGATGCCGGCACGATCACCTTCACGGTGACCAAGACGGGCTTGACCGATCAGGCAAGCTCGGTGCACTACGAAGTGGCACCGGACACGGCAGGCACCCCGGGCGACTACACGGCGGGCGCCAGTGCGCTGTCAGGCGATCTGAACTTTGCCGCTGGTGTGGTCACGCAGACCATCACGCTGAACGTGACCAATGACCAGGTGCAGGAACTGACGGAACACTTCAACGTCAACCTGAGCGCAGCGGTGCAAGCAAGCATTGCGGATGCACAGGGCGTGGGCACCATCACCGACAACGACTTGCCACCCATTAGCTATGAGAGCACTGCTGCTGCATGGTTAATGAACGAGAAACCAAACGACCCAACGGTTTTTACCATCATGCCAAAGAGTGGTGGCATAACTCTCAATCCAGGTGGTCAGGTGCATTGGGACATTTTGGTGAAGGGCGATCTTGGCGATGCCCCGAGCCTGGCGACCACTTTGTCCAGTAAATTCCCATCCGGAATCAATTTCTCGTATGACGTAATTTATTCGCCTGACAACGAGACGACGTTGTTTAGATTTTTCATGACGTCGACTTCAGATCTGCCCGTTTTTATTAGTGAAAATGATAAATTTGCCATTAATCTGAATCCTGCGGGTGGTGGAGTGACTGATTCGCAAATCATCAATTCCGATGAGTATGTGCGACCGCATGCGAACTACAACGATGACTACTCAGATCCGGCAACGCTCGACACGGGAGTGGTTTCTGCCGGTGATGACCTTGACTGGCTCAGCACCTTTGCCCAGGATGGATCGGACGTCAATGGGGGAGAGTTCTCTGTCATACCAAGCTATACGCAGGATGGCGTCACAGTCGCCGATTATTTGGCTGGCAATGATCTTGCCTACGGAACTGTCGGGAATGACGCTTTGAATGGCGGGGCAGGTAACGACTTCATCGACGGGAGAGCGGGGGACGATAACCTGGCTGGTGGTGCCGGTGCGGATGTTCTGATGGGAGGAATGGGCAACGATATCTTGAACGGGAATGATGGCAACGACACCTTGATCGGTGGTTCTGGTCATGACACCTTGACCGGCGGTCTGGGGTCTGATGCCTTCAAATGGGGTTTGAATGACACCGGTTCCGACACGATCACCGACTTCAACTTGGCGCCAGCGGCGAGCGGTGGTGATGTGCTGGATCTGACGGATCTGCTGGTGAATGAAAACGCAACAGCGTCCAGCCTGGATACTTATCTGAGTTTTGGCGAGAACGAACTTGGGCAGACGGTGATCACGGTGGATGCGAACGCCGGTGCCGACGGTGGTATTGGCCAAACCATCACGCTTGAAAATATCCAGTTTGAGGCCTTGCAGAGCTATGTAGGTGGACTGGGCGACGATGCAGCCATCATCGCCAGATTGCTTGACGATGGTAATTTGAAGACCGACATGTGATCGTCAAGCCGCCAGGCCTGTCTCTACAGGCTGGATCCAACCAAAGGGCAGTCCACGCAAATGGGCTGCCCTTTTTACCGTCCGCCAGCTGCCAACCAGGGCGAAGCCCCCGTCAGGTTCGCATCGAAGCTGTGGCGCGCGCTGCCGTACAGGCCCAGCACCCGTTTGACATAGGCCCGTGTCTCGGGAAAGGGCGGTACGCCCTTGTAGCGGTCGACCCGGCCTTCGCCGGCGTTGTAGGCGGCCGCAGCGTAGGTGATGTTGCCGCGGTAGTACGACAGCAGCCAGCGCAGGTAGCGCATGCCGCCGCGCAGGTTTTGGGTGGCATCAAAAGCGTTGCGCACGTTAAAGCGCTCGGCCGTATCGGGGATCAGCTGCATCAGGCCCATGGCTTCTTTGGGCGACTGGGCGCTGGTGTTGAAGTTCGATTCCACCGCAATCATTGACAGCACCAGCTTGGGGTCGAGCGCATACCACTTGCTCATGGTGGTGGTGAGCGGAATGAGCCAGCGTTTGTTGCTGGGCAGGGTCAGCAGGTATTTTTCGATCGACAAGCCGGTACCGGGGTGCAGGTCGTGCGGCAGGTCGTGGAAAAAATTGGGCGGCGGCGGTGCTTTCTCGGGGGGCTGGTTCTGGTTGACGCAGGCTGGCAGGGCGGATGACGTGATTTGAATGGTGTCGAGCATCTGGTGCGCCTGGGCGTGGCCCAGCGCGGCGGCCAAGGAAAACAGGCTGGCGGCAAAAGCCTGGTTGGCCGGCACGCCCTGGCCAAACGCATAGAGCATGCCCAGGCGGTATTGGCCCTCGGCGCTGCCCCAACGAGACGCCTGGCAGTAGCGCACGGCGGCCTGCCAGAGTTTGTCGGTGGTGTTGGCGCTTTCAGGCTCCGACTCCAGCGCGCTGGCTTCCTGCAGCAGTTTGCGCACTGCCGGGGGTGCGTCTTCAATGACGGCCACCGACGGTGGCGCGTAGGTGAGTGGCTGGGCCAGTGCCGCCCCCGTGCATGCGCAGGCCAGCCACAGCAGGCCAGCCAGACGCATCGAAGGGAGTTTGTTCATCTTGTTAGATTGCATGCCATGGAACAAGCTTGAAGTGGGTTCGGCTTTGTTCTTCATCGCCACCATACACCAGGACAGATTGCCCGGCTTGCGCTGCGGCCAATTCGCGCCATTGCTCCAGGCCGCGGCTGGCGTCTTTGCCGGGGGTGGCACCCGATTTGATTTCTATTGCTTGCAGTTGGCCGCCTTGCTCGATCAACAGGTCAACTTCGTGTCCAGAGCGGTCGCGCCAGAAACTCAGGTTGGACGGGCGTGCTGTATTGAGCCGTTGTTTGAGGTAGTCGGCCACCACCCAGGTTTCAAACAAGGCGCCACGAAGCGGGTGGCTGCCAACTTGGGCTGCCGATTCGATGCCCAGCAACCAGGCCGCCAGGCCTGTGTCGTGGAAATAGAGTTTGGGTGTTTTGACCAGGCGCTTGTTGAAGTTTTGGTGGTGCGGTGACAAGCGATGAATGATGTAGCTTGCTTCCAGGACCGAAATCCATTCGCGCGCGGTGTTGTGGCTCAGGCCCGCATCATCGCCGAGTGCACTGAGGTTGAGAAGTTGTCCGGTACGTCCGGCGCATAGGCGCAAAAAGCGCTGGAACTGGCTTAGGTCGCGCACGTTGATGAGCTGACGCACGTCGCGCTCAACGTAGGTTTGCACGTAGTTGGCGTACCAAATACCGGGCTCAAGATGCCGGTCGTAGATGGGCGGATAGCACCCCTTGAAAATGGCCTCGTCAAGCGAAGCCGGGAGCAGTTGGCCCTGACGCAACTCGCCGGCCGAAAACGGCAGCAGGTTGAGCAGGGCCACCCGACCGGCCAGGCTCTGGGTGATGCCGGACATCAGCCCAAACTGTTGCGACCCCGTGAGGATGAAGTGAGCCGGGCGCTGTTGTTGGTCCACCACGCCCTGCAGCCAGGCAAAGAGATCCGGGCAACGCTGGGCCTCGTCAATGAGGGCACCTTCGGCATATTTGCTCAGGAAGCCTTGGGGATCGTTTTGTGCGAACTCCCTTTGTGCTGGATTTTCCAGCGACACGTAGGGGTGCGCAGAAAACACGGCGCGAGCCAGCGTTGTTTTGCCTGACTGGCGTGGCCCGGTCAGCGCAATTACCGGGTAGCCTTTGGCGAGCTCGCGGAGTGTGGTTTCGGCCGTTCTGGGGATCATTTGGCTAATTGTAAGTACAACTGCCAATCAGCCATTTTACTTGACCCCTGGCCCCGTCACCCCGTCAAAGCCAAGCTCGGCCAGCAGCGGCAGGTCGGACGGGCTTTCCACGCCCAGCGCCACCACCGTGATGCCGAAGGCATGCGCCATTTTGCACAGGCCTTTGAGGAATTCCTGGTTGCCTTCGTTGCTGGCAATGCCGCGAATGTAGCTGGGGTGAACCTTGATGTAGTCCAGCCCCAGGTCGGCCAGCTTGTCGCTTTCGGCAAAACGCTGACCAAAATACTCCACACCCACGCGGCAACCGAGTTGCTTGAGGTTGCGCGCCAGATCGCGGAAGGCTTCGAACTGGCGGAACACGCCGTATTCGGGCACTTCAAACAGCAGGCGCTTGCAGACATCCGGGTAGGCTTTGAGCAGTTGCGTGAGTTCGTTGCGGAACTGGAAGTCGCCAAGGGTTTCGGCCGACAGGTTGACGGCCACGTCGCCCGCCGTGGTGCGCAGGTGGTCGATGGCCAGTTTGACCACGCTCAGGTCGATCGGGGCGGTCAGGTTGAGCTGGGCCGCCATGGGCATGAAGTCGCCTGCCGACAACAGCGTGCCCTCGGCGTCCACCTGCAGGCGGATCACGCCTTCCTTGTGCAGCGGGTTGCTGCCGTCACCCGACATCACAGGGAAGAAGCTCAGCGCCAGGCGCCCGCCCGTGACGGCCTCGGTCAGCAGGGTGCGCCATTGCTCGGCCGGTACCGCCGGTTTGCTTGAGCCGCCTTCGTCGGCATGCCAGGTGTTGGTGCCCTTGTTGGCCGCCTGGGCCAGCATTTCGTCGGCGCGGGCCAGCAGTTGGCCAATGTTCTGGTCATGCTGATAACGCACGGCACTCAGGTGGAACATGTCTGGCACCTTGTCCTGCCACTTGGGCAGCACGTTTTGCATGAGCCGCGCATGGATGTCCTGCGCCGCTTCGGCGGCGGTGGCAAAGCTGGGGCAGACTATGGCGAATTCGGCGCCCTTGACGCGGCCCGCCCGCTGGCCCACATGACCTTCGCCACTCTTGTACAGCTCGGTGCCCACGTCTTTCAGCAAGGCGTCGGCCTTTTGATGGCCCAGGCGGGTGTTGAGCTCATTCAGGTCGAGCAGGCGCACCATGACCAGGTTGCCAGCCGAACCAAACTGGTCGCCCTGCACCGCCTCGCGCAGGTGGGACATGAAATAGTCGCGACCGGACAAGCCGGTGACGGCGTCGCGGTTGACCTTTTTGCGCAATGCCTCAAGCCGCGCGGCTTCTTCGTTGAACATGGCCTTGAGCCGACCCACCATGTCATTCATGGCGCGCGCCACGCTCTTGAGCTCGGGCGTGCGGGGCTCGTCAATGGTCATGAAGCGGCGCTCGGCAATGGCCTGGGCCTGGTCCACCACCTGCCCGAGCGGGCGCGTGATGATGCGCATGGCCAGGGTGCCCACCACGCCGGCCAGCGCCGCACCCAGCACAAACCACAGCAGCAATTCAACAGTGCCGTCCCACAGGCTCTTGTAGGCATAGCTGTCCTGGCTGGCCAGCGTGAGCGTGCCGTACTGGATCCAGCCGTCCTGGATCAGCGCCTGACCGGGCGTGGTGTGAATGGGAAACAGTTGGATGAACCAGTCGGGCGCCCAATGCGCCTTGTCGGTGGCGACGCGCTCGACCAGGGTTTGCCCCTTGGGCGAAACAATGCGGATGAAACGGTAATGGCCGGCATCAAATTGCGCCGCCACCTGCAGCTCCACCGTGACCTCGTCCTTGGGCAGCTGCGTGAGCGACAAGGCCAGCGCCGTGGCGTTGTCGATGTTCTTGACCTGCAGTTGCTGCTCCAGGTAATGCCGCGCTGACAACACGCTGACAATCATGCTGCCACCAAAAGCGATGGTCATGACCAGGATGATGGCAATCCAGAGTTGTTTGATGAGTGACATGGTGGGCTCGCTGGGTTATTTTTTAAATGGGTCGGCTTCAGATGCCGTCCTGGCGCATGCGTTCCAGCACATCGCGCCAGCGCGACAACCGGGCGGTGGGGTCGGCAGACGAGGTGGTGGCTCCGCCGACCCACAGGCCGTCGCTGTTGAAGCTGAAAACAGGGGTCAGGTCGGTGCGCATGGACGCCAGACGCACACTGCTGATCATGTTGTCAAGAATGAGGGGCTCGGACGTGGGCTCCGGGTAGTAACCCAGCACCATGTGGGCAATGGGCGGTGTGGCGCCCACTTTGTAGCGCACATACGAGAGGCGCAGTCGTTCGTTGCTGACGCCCATCATTTGCAGGGTGATGTACTTGGCAATTGAAAAGTCTTCGCAGTCGCCGGTGCCGCGCCCCATGAATTCAAGTGGGGTGGCCCAGTAGTCTTCCTGTTGCCAAACCTGAGCGTCGGTCTGGTACAAAATCCGGCGGTTGAAAAAAGTGTTGACCTTGTTGAGCTTGTCCTGGTCGGGCAGCTCCCGCGCCTCTTCGATCAGCTTGCGCCAAGCCACGATATGGGCAACAGCTGGGGCGCCGTAGCGCTGCTGCGCCAAGGCCTGGGTTTTGTCGAGGTCGGGGGCCGCAAATGAGCTGATGAAAAGCAGCGACACGCCCATCAACAGCATCCACACGCTTCTGTGCACGCCGCGCCCGCGCAGCGACCTGTTGAAGTGTGCGAATACGACAGTCATGACACCTCAGTTTTGAGATTTGTCAAGAAATAAGACATAATAATTTGTAAACTAAATCCGCTTGAGTTTCAATAAGCATTTACGAATAACTGTCCGGGGGTTTTATGAATTTTAAAGATAAAAAGATTTCTGTGGTTGCGCTGGCTGTGCTGATGTTTTTGGGCGTTGCGCAGGCACAAAATTTACCAACGCCAATGGTGCAGGCGGCGCGCAAAGCCGTGGCCACCAACCCGGAGGTGCAGGCCCGCTGGAACGGCTTCAATGCCGCCGGCAATGAGCGTGACGTGGCGCGCGGCGGGTTCTTTCCCCGCGTGGACCTGACCGCCACCACCGGACGTGAAAGCAAGGATTCGCCCCAGGCACCGGGCGGCACCTACGGGCGGTACAACTTCAATGCCGCACAACTCACCCTGAACCAGATGCTGTTCGACGGCATGTTCACCGCCAACGAGGCCAAACGCCTGGGCTATGCCAAGTTGACGCGTTACTACGAGTTGCTGGAGGTTTCCGAGTCAGCAGCGCTGGAGGCCGTTCGTGCCTACTCTGACGTGGTGAAATACCGTGAGTTGGTGGATGCGGCCACGCAAAACTATGCGGAACACAAGCAAACCACCCAGTTGGTGGAGGAGCGTGCCAACGCCGGCGTGGGGCGCCGGGTTGACGTCGAGCAGGCTAACGGTCGTTTGGCGCTGGCCGAGTCCAACTTGCTGACCGAGTTGACCAACCTGCATGACGTGAGCGCGCGCTATTTGCGTGTGGTCGGCGAAAAGCCACCGGCCAACCTGCCGTCCTTACCAGAGCCGTTCAAGCTGGGCACCATGCCCACTTCGGTGACCACTTTGATGAATGATGGCTTGCAGAACAGCCCGACGCTGAATGCTGCGGTAGAAAACGTGCGCGCTTACAAAACGGCCATCGAGTCGGCCAAGGCGGCTTACATGCCGCGCATCGACTTTCGTGCTTATGCCAGCACCGAAAACAACACCGGCGGCATCATTGGCGACACGCGCAACAATGGCGTGGAACTGGTCCTGAACTACAACCTGTTCCGTGGCGGCGCCGACAAGGCCCGTGAGCGCCAGGCGGTGGACCAGAAAGACCAGGCGCGTGACCTGCAGGAAAAAGCCTGCCGCGATGTGCGTCAGACTCTGTCCATTGCCTACAGCGACGTGCGCAGCCTCGACGAGCAGTTGCGCTACATGGATGCGCACCGCCTGTCCACAGAAAAGTCACGCGAGGCGTATCGCCAGCAGTTCGACATTGGCCAGCGCACGCTGCTTGACTTGCTGGACAGTCAGAACGAATATTTTGAAGCCACGCGCTCTTACATCAATGCCCGTTACAACCAGGCCGCAGCGCAAGCGCGCACCTTGGCCGGTATGGGTCAGTTGGTGTCTGCGCTGGGCGTGCCGCGGCAAGACCTGCCCAGCCCGCAGGACGCTGGCCAGGACCGCGCCGGCATCGACCCGGCCGAGCTGTGCCCACTCGATGAAACCACGGTGGACACCCTGGAAAAAATCAAGAATGAAACCGTGATCCCGACGCGTGCACGCATCACGCCGGCCGCCGCCGCCCCGGCAGCTGCAGCTGCCGCTGCCACCAAAGTGAGTTTGGCCGCTGATGCCTTGTTTGACTTCGACAAGTCGGTGCTCAAGGTGGGCGGTGTGGCCAAGCTCGATGAGTTGGTGGCCAAGATCAAAGGCATGCAACTCGATGTGGTGATTGCCACCGGGCATACCGACAGCAAGGGCAGTGACGCCTACAACCAGCGTCTGTCAGTGGCGCGCGCCGAATCGGTGAAGGCTTATTTGGTGAGCAATGGTGTCGATGTCAAGCGCGTGCGCGCAGTGGGTAAGGGCGAGTCTGAGCCCATTGCCGACAACGCCACCGACGAAGGCCGCGCCAAGAACCGCCGGGTGGAAGTGACGGTACAACCCATGGCAGCACCTGCACCTGTACCTGCACCAGCCAAGTAAGCACAGGGCTTACTTCAACACTGGCGCATCCGGCAGCTCATTCGGGTTGCCCTGCCCACCCCGCAGCGCAAAGTGCTGTTGCAGTAAAGCGCTGACTTGCTGCACGGCCTGGGTCAGGCCGGCTTCATAATTGCCTGCCTTGAACGCGGCGCTCATGCCCGCCACCAGCCGTGGCCAAGTGTCGGGTGCCACCCGCTCGTTCAAACCCCGGTCAGCCACGATTTCGATGCGGTGCTCGGCCAATAGCAGGTAGATGAGCACGCCATTGTTGTGCGCGGTGTCCCACACGCGCAGCTTGCCAAACAGCGCCAGTGCCCGCTCGCGCGTGATCTGCGCTGTGCTGGCGGGCTGCCACAGGTAGCTCAGCGGCAGGCCGGCCTCGACGTAAATGCGGATCTCACCGCTGTGGCCGGCTTCGCTGCGGGCCACCTGCGCGGCCAGCCGGTCCAGCAGGGCAGGCGGTATGGCGCGTTGGGCGGCGTCATCGCTTTGCCAGCGGTGTTTCAAAATCCGGGTCAAACGTGTCCACATCACCAGTCTCCCGAGGCGCCACCGCCGCCAAAGTCACCGCCACCGCCCGAACCAAAACCGCCGCCGCCAAAGCCGCCTGCGCCGCCTCCGAAGCCACCGCCATGGCCCCAGCCGCCGTTGCGGCCACCGCGATGCAAGCCGCTGTTGCGCAGGCCCGGTGTGTTTTGAACCAGGGTAAAAATCAAGGCGGCCACACCCGCCAGTCCGGCAATCAGCACACTGGCCGTGAGCAGCATCGCAATGCCGCCCGCCGCGCCGCCCGTGGCCATCGCGCCCAGCCGGTTGCCCAGCATACTGCGGGCCACGGCACCGATGACCGGCACGGCGACAAACAGGAAGATGCCGAGTTCCATCCAGTCAAAGCCGCCCGCGTTTTGGCCGGTTCGCTGGCTGGGCTCGGGCAAGGCCTCGCCGCGGATAAGCCCCATGATGCGGGTGAGGCCGGCGTCGATGCCGCCGGCGTAGTCGCCTTGTTTGAAGCGCGGCGTGATGGCTTCGTCAATGATGCGTTTGGCCAGCAGGTCGGGAATGGCGCCTTCGAGGGTTTTGGCCACTTCAATGCGCAACTTGCGGTCTTGCACCGCCACAATCAGCAGCAGGCCGTCGCCGATGTCTTTGCGGCCAATTTTCCAGCTGTTGGCCACGCGGTTGGCATAACTGGCAATGTCTTCGGGTTGGGTGCTGGGCACCAGCAAGACCACTACCTGCGCGCCACTGCTTGCTTCGAACGCGTTGAGTTTGGCCTCCAGCGTGTTGCGCTGGGCAGCGGCCAGGGTGCCGGTGCTGTCGATGACATGGCCGGTCAACGCTGGCACAGCTTGTTGGGCCTGGGCGGCGCCCAGGCCGAGGAAACACAACAGCAACAGCGAGCCAAGCCACCGGCTCAGTGGCGGCTTGAGGCACAACTGCTGCATCAGGGCGGTCATTTCTTGTTGAAATCAACCACCGGCGGGGCCGAAATGGCGGCTTCGTTTTGTACCGTGAAGCTGGCCTTGGGCGCGTAGCTGAACACCATGGCGGTCAGGTTGCTGGGGAAGCTGCGCGCCAGCACGTTGTATTCCTGCACCGCCTGGATGTAGCGGTTGCGCGCCACCGTGACGCGGTTCTCCGTGCCTTCCAGTTGCACGCGCAGGTCGCTGAAGCCCTGGTTGGCCTTGAGGTTGGGGTACTGTTCAGCCACCACCATCAGGCGGCTCAAGGCCGATCCCAGCTCTCCCTGGGCAGCCTGGAATTTGCTGAATGCTGCAGGGTCGTTGAGGGTTTCGGGTGTGACCTGGATCGACGTGGCCCTGGCTCGTGCCTCAATCACCTTGGTCAGGGTTTCTTGCTCAAACGCGGCCTCGCCCTTGACCGTGGCCACGATGTTGGGCACCAGGTCGGCGCGGCGCTGGTACTGGTTCAGCACCTCGCTCCAGGCCGATTTGGTTTGCTCGTCCAGGCGTTGGAAGTCGTTGTAGCCACAGCCCGTCAGGCTCAGGGCGGTCAGCAAAATCAAGAACCAGCGTTTCATAAATACCTCCACAAGAAAACAAGAAAACCGGCCCGAACGATCGGCCGGAAAATGAATCCATCAACCTTAGCCCCACATGGGTGTTGCCCGCTATTTTGCAAGGATTGGAAACAGCTTGATCAGGCCGTCGGCCATTACCTCGACCGAAAGCGCCGCCAGGATCAGGCCCATCAGCCGGGTCATCACATTGATGCCGGTTTTGCCCAGCCCTCGCGCGATCGGGTTGGCCAGCGAAAAACACAGGGCGGTGGCCAGTGCAATGACCACACCATACCCCACCAGCGTGCCCAGCTCCCAGAAGGTCTTGGCTTTGTCCGCATAAATCACCACCGTGGACATGGTGGCCGGGCCGGTCAACAGCGGAATGGTCAACGGCACCACGGCAATGCTGGCACGGGCAGCGGCGGCGTGCATTTCTTCGGCGTTGGACTTCGCTTCGGCGGGCTGGGCGTTCAGCATGGCCAAAGCAGACATCATCAGCAGCATGCCGCCGCCCACTTGAAAACTGGCCAGCGAGATGCCGAAAAATTCCAGAATGTGGAGTCCCATCAGGGCGCAAACGGCAATGACCACAAAGCTGCTGAAGGAGGCGATCCAGATGGTGCGGCGCCGCTGCTCACGTGTGAAGTCGTGGGTGTAGTGAATGAAAAAAGGCACGATCGCCAATGGATTCACCAGGGCCAGCAGGGTGACGAGGGGTTTGAGGTCCATGGCGGTGTGCTCTTGAAAGTGGGGGGTCAGCGCGACGAACGTTCCAGATAGCGCTTGCGCCAGAAGAACAACACCAGGCCGGCGGCGGTGATACCCATGGCGATCATGGCCCACCAGAAACCGTTGCTCATGTGCAGCAGCGGGATGAACTCGAAGTTCATGCCAAAAATGCCGGCAATCAGGTTGAGTGGCAGAAAAATGGCGGTCAACACGGTGAGCGTGCGCATGATTTCGTTGGTGCGGTGGCTTTGCGCATTGAAGTGCATCTGCACCGTGGTTTCGGCGTTTTGTTCGAGCCTTTGCACATGGTGCAGCACGCGCTCGATGTGTTCCAGCACGTCACGGCTGCGCACATGCAACAGGTCGCGTTGGTGCCTGTTGAGCAGTTCGTCGTGTTCGGGCCAGCTCTTCAACGCCTCGATCCAGTCCTGGATGGCGGCGCGCTGGTCTTCGCAGATTTCATCCAGGTGGTGCAGGGACAAGCGGGCACTGAGCAGGGCGTTCCAGTTGTTGAAGCGGGTCTTGGGGTTGAGCAGTTCGGCTTGCCAGTGGTCAAGCTGTTGGCTCAATTCCCGGCGCAACGCCAGATAGGCGTCCACCATCTGGTTGACGATGCGCAGCATCAGGTCGGCCGGGTTGGCGGGAACGCCGCGCGCGCCGGTGGAGCGGCCGTCAGGCGCGCCTGGTGTGGTGGTGGGATGAGCCTGGGTGCCGCTGGCGGCCAGCAGACGCCGGGCGTAAGTGTCGCGCAGCGGGTGGTCGTTGGGGTGCACTGTCAGCAGCACGCGGTCAAACACCACAAAGCCGACCGGGCTGGTGTCGATGCGCCGCAAGATGGGTGGCCCGCCCCGTTTGGGCAAGTGGTTCAGGGGTTGGTTACCCGTGACCGTTGCTTCGCTCGCGTTTACTACCAGACCGCGAAACACCAGCAGGTCGTATTGCGAGGTGAAGTCAAAGCGCGAAGGCAGTTGGGTGTTCAGCAGGTCCGACAGGTGAAGGTCGAGCAACTGCAATTTGCACAGGTTCTGCAGAGCGGCCTGCATCGGCAGTTGCAGATGTTCAAGTTCCGCGCGGGTCACCGACAGCCAAAGGTAGCCGTGCTCCGGCAGCTGCAGGCCGGGCAGGTCCTGCGCCGCCTCGTCTGACGCAATTTCAGCCACCTGGCTGGCGTGGATGGCGAAGATGCGCATGGCTGATTTGTCTGGGCTACAGGCGCAGCAAGCGGGCCGCGTCCCTTGCAAAATAGGTCAGCACACCATCGGCGCCGGCACGCTTGAAGGCCAGCAGGCTTTCCATCATGACCGCATCATGGTCGAGCCAGCCGTTTTGAGCAGCGGCCTTGAGCATGGCGTATTCGCCGGAGACCTGGTAGGCAAAGGTGGGCACTTTGAAGGTGTCCTTGACGCGGCGCACCACGTCCAGATAGGGCATGCCGGGCTTGACCATGACCATGTCGGCACCTTCGGCGATGTCCATGGCCACTTCGCGCAGCGCTTCGTCGCTGTTGCCGGGGTCCATTTGGTAAACCTTTTTGTTGCTTTTGCCGAGGTTGGCGGCCGAGCCCACGGCGTCACGAAACGGGCCGTAAAAGGCGCTGGCATATTTGGCGCTGTAGGCCATGATGCGGGTGTGGATGAAGTGGTTGGCCTCCAGCGCGTGGCGGATGGCGCCAATGCGGCCGTCCATCATGTCGCTGGGTGCCACCATGTCGACGCCGGCAGCGGCTTGCGTCAGGGCTTGTTTGACCAGCGCCTCAACGGTTTCATCGTTCATGATGTAGCCGTCTTCAGCCGGGTCGGGGCTGGGCAGGCCGTCCTGGCCGTGGCTGGTGAACGGGTCCAGCGCCACGTCAGTCATCACACCCAGGTTGGGAAATTCTTTTTTGAGGGCGCGCACCACGCGGGGTACCAGGCCATCGGGGTTGAAGGCTTCGCGGCCATCGGCGGTCTTGAGGTGCTGCTCGATCACCGGGAACAGCGCCATGACCGGAATGCCCAGCATGACGCAGTCTTCGGCCACGGGCAGCAGCAGGTCCAGGCTCAGGCGCTCCACACCGGGCATGGAGGCCACCGCCTGGCGCTGTTGTTGACCATCGACCACAAACACCGGGTAAATCAGGTCGTTCGCGCTGAGCGCGTGTTCGCGCACCAGGTTGCGGGTAAAGCTGTCGCGGCGCAGCCGGCGTGGCCGGCCTTGGGGAAAGGAAGCGAAGGGGGTCATGAACACATCCGTATGAAAGTATTTTTGCCATCGTACCGAAGTTTTTTTCGTCTCCGGCTTGAAAAAGTTAATATTTTTTGGTAAATTACATCCCGGGCAGTTTACTGCTCCCCGCTTTTCCTCCCTGAGCGGGGCCTTGATGTGTGACAGCAAATAGGCTTATCACCCCAGCCCTTGTGCTGGGGTTTTTTTTGGGAATTCCGCAAAGCCGCCCCAGCGTTGTTGCGCAGACTTGTCGTACCGGGTGTACTGCCTGCGCCTGCGTGCCTAGCTGGGGCGGCTTTGCGGAATTCCCTTGTTTTTTTCTCGGCGGCCGGATCTTGCGCTGCTCAGGTTTGAAGGTTGTGGCCATGCTCTGGATCAAGTCTCTCCATATTGTTTTTGTTGCCAGCTGGTTTGCCGGCCTGTTTTACCTGCCCCGCATTTTTGTCAATCTGGCCATGGTGCCGGCAGATTCGGTGGCTGAGCGTGACCGCTTGTTGCTGATGGCGCGCAAGCTGCTGCGCTTCATGACCATCATTGCCGTCCCAGCGCTGGTTTTTGGCCTCTGGTTGTGGATCGTTTATGGCATTGGCTGGGGTCCGGGCAACGCCTGGATGCATGCCAAGCTGCTGGGGGTCTTGCTGGTGATCGGTTACCACCATGCCTGCAGTGTGATGTTGAAGAAATTTGTGCGCGGGCAGCAGCGCCATGGCCATGTCTGGTACCGCTGGTTCAACGAAGCGCCGGTGATCCTGATGTTGATCATCGTCTGTCTGGTCGTGTTGAAGCCTTTCTGAGTCCCTCATGCCGATGCACAAGTCTTCGGCGTGGCCGCTGGCCCTGGTGTATGCCGGCCTGATCGTTTATGCCAGCCTGTTTCCCTTTACGGGCTGGCGTGACCAGGGCGTCATGCCCTGGTTCTTTCTGGCGGCGCCGCTGCCCAAATACTGGACCGGTTTCGATGTGGTGGCCAACCTGCTGGGTTATATGCCGCTGGGGTTTTTTCTGGTACTGAGCGCGCTGCGTACCGGGCGCGCCCGCTTCGCGTTGCGTTTGGGCCTGATGACGGCCTCGCTGTTGTCCTTGCTGATGGAGTCGTTGCAGGTCTATCTGCCCAACCGGGTGCCGTCCAATCTGGACCTGATGTTGAACATGGCAGGCGGCGCGCTCGGTGCGGTCAGTGCCTGGAGTCTGGAAAAGCTGGGTGTTTTGCAGCGCTGGAGTCGTTTCAGGGCGCAATGGTTTGTGGCGGACGCGCGTGGCGGCCTGGTGTTGCTGGCCTTGTGGCCCCTGGCCTTGTTGTTTCCCACCTCGATTCCGCTGGGTTTGGGTCAGGTGTTTGAACGCTTGCACGCCAAGCTGGTCGACATGTTGGCAGGGACTCCGTTTTTGGACTGGTTGCCTCTGCCTGAGCCTCAAGTGCAGGCTTTGTGGCCGGCGGTGGAGTGGCTGTGCGTGGTGCTGGGTTTGCTGATTCCGTGTCTGCTGGGCTTTTGCATCATTCGCCAGGTGAGCCGGCGTGCCTGGTTCCTGCTGTGGGTATGTTTTTTCGCGGTCTGGGCATCGGCACTCAGTGCCGCCCTGAGCGTGGGTCCCGAGCATGCCTGGGCCTGGCTCAGTGCGCCGGTCAAGGCGGCGTTGATGAGCGCCTTGGTGCTGGCGGTGCTGTTGCTGTGGGTGCCGCGGCGTGCCAGCGCGGCGCTGGCGTTGCTGGCTTTGGGGGTCCACCTGAGTTTGTTGAATCAGACCTCGGTGAACCCTTATTTCGAGCAGACCCTGTTTCTTTGGGAGCAGGGACGGTTCATCCGCTTCCACGGCCTGGTGCAATGGTTGGGCTGGCTTTGGCCTTTTGCAGCTTTGGTTTATCTGCTGAGCTTGCTTTGGGACAAGGAGTCACAAAACTAAAATCAGAAGCATGACGAATTCAACACCACCCCATTCAGGCACTCAGGCCGACAGTGCGCCCGCGCCCGGTTATTACCAACGACATATTTTTTTCTGTCTGAACGAGCGTAGCAACGGCGAGGCTTGCTGCGCCCAGTACGACGCGATGGCTGCCTTTGAGCGTTGCAAGTCGCAGGTCAAGACTGCGGGGCTGGCCGGACCGGGGCAAGTGCGCGTCAACAAGGCCGGTTGTCTGGACCGCTGCGCTGCCGGCCCGGTGGCCGTGGTGTATCCGGAGGCCGTGTGGTACAGCTATGTGGATGCCAGCGACATTGACGAGATCGTCGAGTCCCACCTCAAAAACGGCCAGGTGGTGCAGCGCTTGCTGACACCCGCGCATTTGGGGCGCTAAGTTGTTGCCGTCCAAAGTCATGGACCGTTTCTTTTTTTAATTTAGAGCACTCTTCACCTGCCACTCGACTGACGAGGGGAAATACACGCATGAAAAAAATACTTTTATCCTTGATGACGGCGATTTGCCTGTCAGTTGCTGCGCAAACCCCGCAAGCGCCTGAAATTGCAGCGCGCTCCTATTTGCTGGTGGACGTCACTGCCGATCAGATCCTGGCGCAAAAAGACATAGATACGCCCATTGAGCCGGCGTCGCTGACCAAGCTGATGACGGCTTATCTGGTGTTTGATGCGCTGCGCAGCAAAAAAATCGACCTGCAGCAAGCTCTGCCGGTGAGCGAGCGGGCCTGGAAAATGCCGGGCTCACGCATGTTCATTGACCCCAAGATGAAGGTACCGGTGGAAGATTTGATCAAGGGCATGATCGTGCAAAGTGGCAACGATGCCACCGTGGCGCTGGCCGAGGGTGTGGGTGGCACGGTAGAGCGGTTTGTTCAGTTGATGAACGACCAGGCCAAGGCACTGGGCATGAAGTCCACGGGTTTCAAAAATCCGGAGGGTCTGACCGAGCCGGGCCATACCACCACCGCCCGTGACCTGAGCATTTTGGCGACCCGCCTGATGCGTGATTTTCCTCAATATGTGGGCTATTACGCCCTCAAGAAATACCGCTACGCAGGCACGCCCGCGGCCAATGACAACAACCGCAACTTGTTGTTGTTTCGCGACCCGACCGTGGACGGCCTGAAAACCGGGCATACCAATGCCGCGGGCTACTGCCTGATTGCCACCGCCCGCCGCGACGTGCCGGGGCTCGGTCTGCCTGGTGCCCCCGTGGGCTCAGCCGCCGCCCTGGGCAGCCGTCGCCTGTTGTCGATTGTGCTGGGTGCCTCCAGCGAAGATGCACGTGCCAATGAATCGCAAAAGTTGCTGAACTGGGGCTACACCGCATTTGAGGCGGTCAAGCTGTTTGATGCCAATCAGGCGGTGGTGACGCCAGCCGTCTGGAAGGGCAAGGTGGCTACCGTGGCGCTCGGCCAGGGGCAGGCTATTGTGGTGGCGGTGCCGACCGGCATGGGCGCGAGGTTGACGACCCAGGTGGCACGGCCGGAGCCTTTGGTGGCGCCCCTGACCAAGGGTCAGCAGGTGGGTACGCTGATTATCAGCAGCGCCGACCAGGTGGTGGCCAAGGTGCCCTTGCTGGCGCTGCAGGGCGTGGAGCAGGCTGGCGTGATGGGTCGCGCCTGGGATGCCTTGCGCCTGTGGATCAAATGACAATTGCACAGAAGTGCATGACCTGATATAGTAATGGGCTTTTCGGAATTTCCGAAGGGATTCACGTTTTCGTTTTTTGTGTTTTAAAACGTTTAGGGACGTTTAGTTTTTTAGGAGGCTCAATGCCAACCATCAATCAGTTAATCCGTCAGGGGCGTGCGGTTGAGACCGTCAAGTCCAAGAGCCCGGCGATGGAAAATTCCCCCCAGCGTCGTGGTGTTTGCACCCGCGTTTACACCACCACGCCAAAGAAGCCCAACTCGGCTTTGCGTAAAGTTGCCAAAGTGCGCTTGACCAATGGCTTCGAGGTGATTTCCTACATCGGCGGTGAAGGCCACAACCTGCAGGAACACAGCGTGGTGCTGGTTCGCGGCGGTCGTGTCAAGGACTTGCCTGGTGTTCGTTACCACATCGTGCGCGGTTCGCTCGACTTGCAAGGCGTGAAAGATCGCAAGCAGTCGCGTTCCAAATACGGTGCCAAGCGTCCCAAGGTCAAATAAACCGCTGGTTCGTTCAATTAAAAGGTGTTTGTTTGCTGCGTGGCGCAGGAAATGAACGTAGTGACCCAATGTTCGGGTCGAGTAAGTGAGAGTCTTATTTGTTAACTCTCGCGGTGTCTGAAAAGATGCCAACTGAAGCAATAGAGGTGAAAAAATGCCACGTCGTCGCGAAGTCCCTAAACGTGAAATTCTGCCGGATCCTAAATTCGGCAATGTCGAGCTGTCCAAATTCATGAACGTGATCATGGAAGGCGGCAAAAAAGCGATCGCCGAGCGCATCATTTATGGTGCCCTCGAGCAAATCGAAAAGAAGAACCCTGGCAAAGACCCGGTTGAGGCCTTCACCATGGCCATCAACAACGTCAAGCCGCTGGTTGAAGTGAAGTCCCGCCGCGTTGGTGGTGCCAACTACCAGGTGCCCGTTGAAGTGCGTCCTGTCCGTCGTCTGGCGCTGTCCATGCGCTGGATCAAGGAAGCCGCCCGCAAGCGCGGTGAAAAATCCATGGCACTGCGTCTGGCCAACGAACTGATGGAAGCCACTGAAGGCCGTGGCGGCGCCATGAAAAAGCGTGACGAAGTTCACCGCATGGCAGAGGCGAACAAGGCCTTCTCCCACTTCCGCTTCTAAAGGGCGGCTACTGCGAAGGCTTCATGCGTCGTTGCAAACCCTTGTCGTGCCTATCGCACTGCCAGCGGGTTTGCGCCTAGCCTGAGCCTTCTCGCTACGCCGCAGCGGTCATAAGCCCCTGCGGCGTCGTAGTTTGAAATTTACAGATCAACCAAGGATCCACCATGGCTCGCCATACCCCCATTGAGCGCTATCGCAATATCGGCATTTCTGCTCACATTGACGCCGGTAAAACCACCACCACCGAGCGCGTCCTTTTTTACACCGGTGTGAATCACAAAATTGGTGAAGTGCATGATGGCGCGGCCACCATGGACTGGATGGAACAAGAGCAGGAGCGTGGCATCACGATCACCTCCGCTGCCACCACTTGCTTCTGGAAGGGCATGGACAAGTCCTTGCCTGAGCACCGTATCAACATCATTGACACCCCCGGCCACGTTGACTTCACCATTGAAGTCGAGCGTTCCATGCGTGTGCTGGACGGCGCCTGCATGGTTTACTGCGCTGTGGGTGGCGTGCAACCGCAGTCCGAGACGGTCTGGCGCCAGGCCAATAAGTACAAAGTGCCACGTCTGGCCTTTGTCAACAAGATGGACCGCACCGGTGCCAACTTCTTCAAGGTCGTGGACCAGATGAAATTGCGCCTGAAGGCATCTCCCGTGCCCATGGTGATCCCGATCGGCGCTGAAGAAAACTTCACTGGCGTGGTGGACCTGATCAAGATGAAAGCCATCATCTGGGACGAAGCCTCGCAAGGCATGTTGTTTGACTATCGCGAGATTCCCGCTGATCTGGTCGAACTCGCCAAGGAGTGGCGCGAGAAGATGGTGGAAGCTGCTGCCGAAGCCAACGAAGAACTGATGAACAAGTACCTTGAAGAAGGTGACTTGACTGAAGAAGAAATCAAATTGGGTATCCGCACGCGTACTATCGCCAGCGAAATCCAGCCGATGTACTGCGGCTCGGCCTTCAAGAACAAGGGTGTGCAGCGTATGTTGGACGCCGTCATTGAATTCATGCCGTCGCCAGTGGACATTCCGCCGGTCAAGGGCATGGACGAAGACGAAGCGCCCATCGTGCGTCAGGCCAGCGACACAGAAAAATTCTCTGCCCTCGCATTCAAATTGATGACTGACCCGTTTGTTGGTCAGTTGACCTTCGTGCGCGTGTACTCGGGTGTGTTGACCAAGGGTGACACGGTGTACAACCCGATTCGCGGCAAGAAAGAGCGCATTGGCCGTATCGTTCAGATGCACGCCAACAAGCGTGAAGAAGTGAGCGAAATTGTGGCCGGTGACATCGCCGCCTGTATCGGCTTGAAAGACGTGACCACGGGTGAAACCCTGTGCGATCCAAACGCCATCATCATGCTGGAGCGCATGGTGTTCCCCGAGCCGGTGATTACCCAGGCAGTCGAGCCGAAGACCAAGGTTGACCAGGAAAAAATGGGCATCGCCCTGCAGCGTCTGGCGCAGGAAGACCCGTCATTCCGCGTCAAGACCGACGAAGAGTCTGGTCAGACCCTGATTGCCGGCATGGGTGAGCTTCACCTCGAAATCATTGTTGACCGCATGAAGCGCGAATTCGGCGTCGAAGCCAACGTCGGCAAGCCTCAGGTGGCCTACCGTGAAACCATCCGCAAGACCATCGAAGATGCCGAAGGCAAGTTCGTGCGTCAGTCAGGTGGTAAGGGTCAGTACGGCCACGTGGTGCTCAAGATCGAGCCCAATGAGCCGGGCAAGGGCATCGAGTTTGTTGACGCCATCAAGGGCGGCGTGGTGCCACGCGAGTACATCCCTGCGGTGGAAAAAGGCATTCACGAAGCGGTCACGCAAGGTGTGTTGGCGGGCTATCCGGTGGTCGACGTCAAGGTGACTTTGCACTTTGGCTCCTACCACGACGTGGACTCGAACGAATTGGCCTTCAAGATGGCTGCCATCTTTGGTTTCAAGGAAGGCTGCCGCAAGGCCGGCCCGGTGATTCTTGAGCCGATGATGGCCGTTGAAGTGGAAACCCCGGAAGATTACGCCGGCAACGTGATGGGCGATCTGTCCTCACGTCGCGGCATGGTCCAAGGCATGGAAGACATGGTTGGTGGCGGTAAAGCCATCAAGGCCGAAGTGCCCCTGTCCGAAATGTTCGGTTACTCGACCACGCTGCGCTCCATGTCGCAAGGTCGTGCCACTTACACGATGGAATTCAA
Organism: Rhodoferax sp.; assembly: GCF_030653815.1. GTDB lineage: Bacteria > Pseudomonadota > Gammaproteobacteria > Burkholderiales > Burkholderiaceae_C > Rhodoferax. The sequence continues at coordinate 24,622 of NZ_JAURYQ010000026.1, forward strand.
GCATTACACGGAAGCCCCGCGCAATGTCTCCGAAGCCATCATGGCGGCACGGGCGAAATAACCAAAACCTGTCTGCGATTTCGCACCCCAGGCTGCCCGTGGCCAGGGACCCAGTGACGAACTGCAAACATTAAACCAATTCACGGGTAATGCTCTTTTAAGGAATCGAAATGGGAAAAGAAAAATTCACACGAACCAAGCCCCACGTCAACGTGGGCACCATCGGTCACGTTGACCATGGCAAAACCACGCTGACGGCGGCCATCACCACCGTGCTGGCGGCCAAATTTGGCGGCTCGGCCAAGGCCTACGACCAAATTGATGCAGCACCGGAAGAAAAAGCCCGCGGCATCACCATCAACACCGCCCACGTGGAATACGAAACGGCCAACCGCCACTATGCCCACGTTGACTGCCCCGGCCACGCTGACTATGTGAAAAACATGATCACCGGTGCTGCGCAGATGGACGGCGCCATTTTGGTGTGCTCCGCCGCTGACGGCCCCATGCCCCAGACCCGCGAGCACATCCTGCTGGCGCGTCAGGTTGGTGTGCCTTACATCATCGTCTACTTGAACAAGTGCGACATGGTCGACGACGCCGAACTGCTCGAACTCGTTGAAATGGAAGTGCGCGAACTCCTGGACAAGTACGACTTCCCGGGCGAAGCCACCCCCATCATCCACGGCTCTGCCAAACTCGCCATGGAAGGCGACAAAGGCGAACTCGGCGAAGGCTCCATCATGAAGCTCGCT
>NZ_JAURYQ010000016.1 GCF_030653815.1 Rhodoferax sp.
ACAACTTTTTCCCCAACCCCTGTCGTTCATATAAAAGGAGACAACCATGTTTAAACGCAGAACCATCGCTTCGGCCATCGCCGGTGCCGCCTTGCTGATAGCCACCTCGGCTTTCGCGCAATTCACCGAACGAACCATCAAACTCACCAATGGCGTCAACGAAGATCACCCGGTGGGCGCCGGTGTCAAGAAAATGCAGGAGGTGCTCAACGCAAAGACCGGTGGCAAGATCAAGATCAACGCCTTCTGGGGCGGCGCAGCCGGTGGCGACCTGCCCGCCACCCAGGCACTGCGTGCCGGCACCCAGGAAATGGTCTGCACCTCCAGTTCGCCGCTGGTCGGCATCATCAAGGAACTCGGCGTGTTCGACCTGCCCTTCCTGTTTGCCAATGAAAAAGAGGCTGACGCCGTACTCGACGGCCCAGCTGGCCAGTACTTCAACAAGAAGCTCGAAGCCGCCGGCCTGGTCAACCTGGCCTACTGGGAAAACGGTTTTCGCAACCTGACCAACAGCAAGCGCCCCGTGGCCAAGGTCGAAGACTTTGACGGCGTCAAGGTGCGTGTGATGCAGAACAACATCTTCCTCGACACCTTCAAGACGCTGGGCACCAACGCGGTGCCGATGGCTTTTGGCGAGGTGTTCACGGCACTGGAAACCAAGACCATCGACGGTCAGGAAAACCCGTTCGTGACCATCGACACCTCCAAGTTTTACGAAGTGCAAAAGTACCTGAGCGTGACACGCCACGCCTACACACCGTTCCTGATTCTCTACAGCAAGAAGTTGTGGGACCAGCTCAATCCGCAGGAGCAGGCGGTGTTGCGTGAGGCTGCCATCGAAGGTCAGAAAGTGCAGCGCGCCACCATCCGTGCCCAGAGCGACAAGGCGTTGGCTGGACTCAAGGCCAAGGGCATGCAGGTCAACGAGATCACTGCGGCTGAGCAACGCCGCATGTTCGAGAAGGTCAAGCCGGTGTACGAGAAACACACGGCCAGCATTGGCGCTGAAGCGATCGATGTCGTATTTGGCGAACTGAAGAAAGTTCGCGGCAACTAAGTCAGCTGGCAAAAGGCCGCAAGGGTGCGCCTTTGCGGCCTTTTTTTCTGGAGCCCACATTGAAGATCACAGAAGTTGAAACCATTCGGCTGGGCGAGTTTCCCAACATCATCTGGGTGCGCATCCACACCGACGAAGGCCTGGTGGGACTGGGTGAAACCTTCATGGGGGCGCAGGCTGTGGAGGCCTACATCCACGAATGGGTCGGCCCCAAGCTGCTGGGCAAGGACCCGTTGGCCATCGAGGCGCGCAACAAGGATATCACCGGTTACCTGGGCTGGCGCGGCTCGGGTGTCGAGACGCGCGGCAACTCGGCCGTCGACATTGCCCTGTGGGACATTTTTGGCAAGGCCGCCAACATGCCGGTGCACACGGCACTGGGTGGCAAAAGCCGCGACGCCATCCGCATTTACAACACCTGCGCCGGCTACCAGTATGTGCGCAACACCGTCAACCAGAGCACGGCCAACTGGGGTCTGGGGCAGCATGCGGGACCTTACGAAGACCTGGAAGGTTTCCTGCACCGGGCCGACGAGGTCGCCGAGTCCCTGCTGAGCGAGGGCATCACGGGCATGAAAATCTGGCCGTTTGACCCGGCAGCTGAGAAGAGCGACGGCCAGTACATCAGCAACGAAGATCTGAATACCGCGCTGGAACCCTTTCGCAAGATCCGCGATGCGGTCGGCGACAAGATGGACATCATGGTCGAGTTTCACAGCCTGTGGCGCCTGCCCATGGCGCAAAAAATTGCGCGCGCGCTCAAGCCCTTCAATACCTTCTGGCACGAAGACGCCATCCGCATGGACAGCCTCGACCTGCTCAAACAGTATGCCAAGGACTGCGAGGCGCTGATCTGCGCCAGTGAAACGTTGAGCTACAAATGGGGTTTCAAGGACTACCTGCAGACCGGTGTGGCGGGCGTGGCCATGCTCGATTTGAGCTGGTGCGGTGGCCTGACCGAGGCCCGCAAGATCGCCGCCATGGCGGACGCCTGGCAGCTGCCGGTGGCGCCGCACGACTGCACCGGGCCGGTGGTGTGGGCCGCGTCCACCCATCTGTCGCTGCATGCGCCCAACGCGCTGATCCAGGAAAGCGTGCGCGCTTTCTACAGCGGCTGGTACAAGGAACTGGTTACCGAGTTACCCACCGTCAGCAAGGGCATGATCAGCCTCAACAACAAGCCCGGACTGGGCCTGGAGCTGCTGCCCGATCTGCACAAGCGTGCGGATGCCACGGTGCGGATTTCTGTGCCGAATTAAAACGGTTACCTCATAGGCGCGAAGGACGCGGCAGACACAGGGTTTCTCCCAGTGTTCAAACCAAAGCTGTCATTGGTATGATGATATTTCAATACGATGTATGTCTGCCGGTCTTTGTTTTTCATGGAAAACCCAGTGCCGTCGATCGTTGAAGTGTTGACATTCGTTTGCCTGGGTACGCGCTTGTGCCAACGCTGTACCACTGATGACCGACGCGGTCGTTTGGTTGTCGGACTGGCTTTTTTGAAAAAATACCTGAGGCCGGGCAAACGGATTCAGGATGAGGAGACTACATGAAAAATCGTCAATTTACACTTCGTACAGTGGCTGTCAGCTGCTTTCTCGTTCTCGCTGCCCAAGCACCGACAGCAGCCATTGCGGCCGACACTGCGACCAAGAAAATCGCACTGTCGAACAACTTCGCTGGCAACTCCTGGCGCCAGACCATGCTCAAGAGCTGGGACAAAATCACCAAGGACGCTGTAGCCAAACGCATCGTCGCGCAGGCACCGAGCTTCACAACCGCCGAGAACCAGGCGACGGAACAAGCCGCACAAATTCAGAACATGATTTTGCAGGGCTACGACGCCATCGTCGTCAATGCGGCTTCCCCGACAGCGCTCAATGGCGCGGTAAAAAAGGCCTGTGATGCGGGCATTGTGGTGGTGTCATTTGACGGCATCGTCACCGAACCCTGCGCTTATCGCATCGCGGTGGATTTCAAGAAGCTCGGAGAGATGCAGATCGACTACTTTGCAAGCCGCGGTCTCAAGGGCAACCTGCTGGAGGTGCGTGGTCTGGCGGGCGTGTTTGTCGATGATGAAATTCATCAAGGTATTACCGAGGGCGTGAAAAAGCACCCTGAATTCAAAATCGTCGGTTCGGCTCATGGCAACTGGACCCAGACGGTCGCGCAAAAGGAGGTTTCGGCTATTCTTTCGACCCTGCCCGCCGTCACGGCGGTGGCCACCCAAGGGGGTGACGGCTATGGGGTCGCACAAGCGTTCAAGGCGGCAGGACGGCCCACCCCGGTCATCTTTCTCGGCAATCGCCATGATGAATTGACCTGGTGGAAAGAGCAGCGGGACGCGAGCAAGTACCAGACCATGTCGGCCAGCATTGCGCCAGGAGCCTCAACATTTGCCTTCTGGGTTGCCCAGCAGATCCTGGCAGGCGCCAAAGTCCCCAAGGACATGAAGCTGCCCTTGAGTGTGGTGACCCAGCAGACGCTGGATGAGTCGCTGAAAAATACCGAAGCGGGTGGCGTGGTGAACGTTGAGTATTCGCAAAAAGAAGTGATGAATTTCCTGGCCAAGCTGAAGTGAGTTTTTGTCGGCATTTCTGACAAGAGAAACACAGTGACAAATTCAACTTCTGAAATCCTGTTTGATGTCAGGGATGCCGCCAAAGCATTTGGTGCCGTGCAGGCGCTTCGCGGCGTGGATTTCCAGATCAGGCGCGGTGAATGTATTGGCTTGGTCGGGCACAACGGGGCAGGCAAATCCACCCTGATGAATGTGCTGTCAGGCACTCTGACGCCTGATCGCGGGGAACTGCATTTCACCGGCAGAGCCGGGCGCTCCGACTGGAGTGTGCGCGAGGCGCAACGCCTGGGGGTTCGCTCCGTTTACCAGGAGCTTTCCCTTTGCGCCAATCTCTCGCTGGCCGAGAACATGCGTATTGCCCAGCCGAAGCTCAAAGGCTGGAACTGGCGTGTCAATGCCGGTTCCCAATTGGTGGCCTCGTTGGACCGTATCTTTCCCGGCCATGGCTTGCATGCGGATCAGGTGGTGGCTGATCTGTCCATCGGCAAGCGTCAGTTGGTCGAAATTGCCCGTGCATTCACCCCGGGGGCACTTCCTTTGGAACTGATGATTCTGGACGAGCCCACCTCTTCGCTGGACAGCCATGCGGCAAACCAGCTGCTGGCCTATATCCGTGAGTTCGTGGCAGGTGGAAAAAGCTGCATTCTGATCTCCCACAAACTGCGTGAAATTTTCAATGTGGCAGACCGTGTGGTGGTCATGCGTGACGGTCAGGTGGTCGAGTCCGTGCCCACCGAGCAGACCAGTCGTGACCGGCTGGTCGCCGTCATGGGGCAGGACGAGCAGGCGACCAGCGTTGCCGATGAAACTTCGTCGACAGTCAGGCCGCAGAATGCGACGATGGTCGTCAAAGTTTCAGCCTCCAAGCGAACGCGCATGGAGATCAAAGCAGGTGCGGGTGAAGTGATCGGTCTGGCCGGTTTGGCTGGTCATGGTCAAACCGACCTGCTGTTGCGTTTACAAGCTGTGTCTACCGGTGCGGCTGATGCCACTGTGTGGATAGACGGTGCCACGTCGTTTGTCGCCGGAGACCGGCAGACCGATGGGGTATTTGGCTTATGGTCGATCGCACGCAACATGAGCGTGAGCTGCCTGTCACAGTTCCGGCGCGGTCCGCTGATTGACCTGAAGAAAGAGCGTGATCATGCCGAGCAATGGCGCCAGCGCCTGGGTCTGGTGACGCCGAATCTTGATCTGTCGATCTTTTCCCTGTCCGGCGGCAATCAGCAAAAGGTGCTGTTTGCCAGAGCGCTGGGGTCGACCGCACCCATCATCCTGATGGACGACCCGATGCGTGGCGTCGATGTGGGCACCAAGCACGATGTCTATGTCCTGATTGCCGATGCGGCCCGACAGGGCCGGACCTTTATCTGGTACACCACCGAATTCGATGAGTTGTTCCACTGCGACCGGGTCTATGTCTTCAACAATGGCGAAGTGGTGGGTGAGCTGTCACGGGCCGAACTGAACGAAGAACGGGTTCTGAACATGTCTTTCGAGGAGATGGCTGCATGAACCCTGTTCTTGCGAAGCGAGGGGTGCGCATGCTGGATACCCTGTTGCCTGCGATCGCGTTGACCTTGCTGCTGGCGGCCGTATTCTGGCGGCAGCCGCGCGCGATGTCCTACTTTGGCATCAACCTGCTGCTCGATCTCGCCATTCCCCTGATGTTTGCCACCCTGGCCCAAATGATGATCCTGGCGGTCAGTGATCTGGACCTGTCCATTGGTCCATTCGTCTCGCTGGTCGCCTGCATCGGCGCGACCTTGTTGCCGGCGCAGCCTGCTTGGGCCCTGCTTGCACTCGCCGCAGCCGTTGCCGCTTACGCCCTGGCCGGCGCTGTGATCGAGTCGCGCCGCCTGCCGTCCATCGTCGTCACGCTGGGCCTGTCCTTTGTCTGGCTCGGTTGTGCCGTACTTTTACTGCCAACGCCGGGCGGACTGGCACCGGAATGGCTGAGCAGCGCGATGGCTTACCGCACACCATGGCTGCCCATGCCGATCTGGATGGCGCTGGTCGCCGCCGTGCTGGGACACGTCCTGATCACGCGCAGTGCATTCGGCACCCTAGTGCGCGGATTGGGGGGTAACCCGGCAGCGGTGGCGCGTGTCGGCTGGTCGCTGGTTCGGGTGCGGGCCGGTGTTTATGCCTTGGCCGGGGTGTTCGGCGTGATTGCCGGATTGATGCTGGTGGGACAAACCACCTCGGCCGATCCGAACATTGCATCCCGTTACACGCTGGTGTCCATTGCTGCCGTGATCCTGGGGGGCGGAAAATTTGTCGGCGGCTATGTTTCTCCGGTGGGTGCGGTGATTGGCGCATTGACGATGACGCTGGCCGCCTCCTTTCTGACTTTCCTGGATATCGCGCCGGACTGGCAGGTTGGCATGCAGGGATTGATTCTCATCGTGGTGCTCGGCTTGCGTGCCGCGATTGACCGACTGGAGCGCATCGCTTGAGTACACTGACAAAATCTCTTCCTGGCGTCACCAGCTTGCAGCGCTGGGGCGCGGGTCGTCCCTGGCTCGGCTCCTGTGTGGCCGCCGTGCTGGCTTGGGCTGCCACCGTGTTCGCAGGCCAGGGCCAGGGCTCGGGTGACCTGCTGACGGCGGCACTGACTTTTTCCGCGTTTACCGTGCTGGTTTCTTTGGGGCAGATGCTGGTGATCAGTGTGGGCCCGGGCAACGCCGACCTCTCCATCCCGTCATCCATCGCCTTGTCAGGGGCGGTGGCGATGATCGTGATGAATGGCGACAACACGATGATCGTGCCGGGTATTCTGGCTGCGGTACTGGTGGGTGCAACGGTGGGGGCTTTCAATTTTGGATTGATCCGTGTGCTGAATATCCCGCCGATCATTGCGACGCTTGCCGGGTCGCTGATCGTGATGTCGGTCGCCATCAATATTGGCCGGGGATTGAAAATCAAGCCCCCTCCCCTGTTTTCCGATTTCATGGCCATGCGGCTGCTCGGCGTTCCGCTGCTCGCCATGGTGGCCCTGGTGGTGACCGTCGGGATCGCCGTGATGCTGGAGAGAACCGTGCTGGGCCGGTCTATTGCGGCCGTCGGACAAAACGATCGGGCCGCCCGTCTGGCTGGCCTGAAGGTTGAGGTCACCAGATTTTGGGCCTATGTGATTTGTGCGGGCCTGGCCGGACTGACCGGCGCACTGATTTCCGGATTTGCCGGTGGCAATTCGCTCGACCAGGGGCAGGAGTATCTGCTGCTGACCATTGCCGTGGTCGTCATAGGAGGCACCGCGGTGAGTGGTGGCGCACCCAGCGTTCCCGGCATCTGGGGGGCCGCCATGTTCATGTTCCTGCTGGTGGCCATGCTCAATGCAGCAGGCGCCGGGCCGGGTTTGCGTACCTTGCTGACCGGGCTCATCATCATTGCGGTGATCGTGGCTGCCAGTTCACCCGGAAAACGTTGATCAATTCAACCCTGAAGGAGACCCACGACATGAGCCCATTTGGCACACTGGAGGGCACCGGCTTTGAGGTGCTGGAGCCCGAATTTTCCGGCTGCTTGCTGCACTGCGAGCGCGTCGAGCGTTTGTGGACCGGGGCGCGCTGGTGCGAGGGTCCGGCCTGGTTTGCCGCGCACCGCACGCTGGTCTGGTCGGACATCCCGAACGATCGCATGCTGCGCCTGGACGAACTCAACGGTAGCGTCAGCCTGTTTCGCCAACCGGCGCAACATTCCAATGGCAACACGGTTGACCGCGACGGCCGACTCATCACCTGCGAACATCTGACCCGGCGAGTTGTGCGCACGGAACACAACGGTGAACAAACGGTCCTGGCTGACCGCTGGCAGGGTCGGCGCTTGAATTCGCCCAACGATGTGGTGGTTCATTCTGACGGCGCGGTCTGGTTCACCGATCCGAGTTATGGCATTCTTTCCCACTACGAGGGCCGGCGTTCGGACAGCGAGATTGGCGCCTGCAATGTCTACCGGATTGACCCCGCATCGGGTGCTGTCGACCTGGTTGCCGATGACTTTGTCAAGCCCAATGGCCTGGCTTTTTCTCCGGATGAGTCCATCCTCTATGTGGCCGATACCGGCGCCAGTCATGACCCCGACGGACCACGTCACATTCGCCAGCTCCGGGTCAGTGGTGATGGGCGTCGTCTTGAGGCCTCCAGCGTTTTTGCAGAATGCACCAACGGATTGTTCGACGGCTTCAGGGTGGATCATGAGGGACGACTGTGGGCCAGCGCGGCCGATGGCGTGCACGCTTACGCACCCGACGGCAGGTTGCTGGGCAAGATACGCTTGCCCGAAGTGGTCGCCAATGTCTGCTTTGGCGGGACCAAACGCAACCGCTTGTTCATGTGTGCGACGAGTTCCTTGTACGCGGTCTATCTCAACACCACGGGTTAACGTGGAAATCAACCAGGAGTAATCAAAACATGACACCAAAAATCGGATTCATCGGTATCGGCATGATGGGCCACGGCATGGCCAAAAATTTGCTGGCCAAGGGTTTTGCACTGACCTTCAAGGTCAACCGCAATCGCGACAACCTGGCTGATCTGATCGCAGCCGGCGCGCAAGAGGCCACAACCAACGCCGCCTGTGCGCAAGCGTCTGACATTGTGTTCATCTGCGTCACGGGATCACCTCAGGTGGAACAGATCGTGTATGGCGAGCAGGGCCTGCTCGACTGCGGTCGTGCCGGCTTGATCGTGGTCGACACCTCGACCGCCGAGCCCGCGTCCAGCGCCAAGATTCGCTCTGACCTGGCAGCCAAAGGCATCAAGCTGATCGACGCGCCGCTGGCACGCACGCCCAAGGAAGCCGAGGAAGGCCGGCTCAACATCATGGTCGGGGCTGAGTCCGAAGACTTCAAAACCCTGGAGCCGGTGCTGCGTGCGTTTTGCGAAAACATTTTTCACGTCGGGCCACCGGGCCACGGCCATGTGCTCAAGCTGGTCAACAACATGATGGCCATGAGCTTTGCGGCATCGATCGCCGAGGCCTTTGCCGTCGCAGCCAAAAGCGGCCTGGACCTGAACCGGCTCTATGACGTGGTGTCAGTAGGCGGCGTCAACTGCGGCATTTTCCAGATGATGGCCACCAACACCCTCAAAGCTGGCGACCTGACCGGCTTCAAGTTTGGCATTGCCAACGCACAAAAGGACTTGCGTTATTACACCCACCTGGCCGAAATGCTGCCGGTCTCCAGCTTCATGGGAGAAGCCGCGCATCAAAGCCTGGTTCAGGCCGTCAATGCCGGTTATGGCGACAAGCTGATTGCGTCACTGTTTGAGGCACAGGAAAAACTCAACAACGTCAAGATAGTTCCCCGTTGACAACAGAATTTCAGCTCCGATAGGGTTTCCTCGGGTGTTGAATATTCCAGTTCGTGCCATCATTGATTGGCCTTACCACTAGGCCAATTGAAGTTCACTCTTTTCCACTCAAATTAGAAGGCGGAGCAAAATGAAACGACTTAGTTTTTTGTCCAGTATTGCCATTGCCATTGCTGCCACTGCATTCACGCTGCCAGCAAGCGCCCAGGTGATCACGCTGCACGGCGCGTCGCAGTTCAACGACGACCACCCCTTTACCAAGGGCTTGACGAAGTTCGAGGAACTGGTCAAGAAGTACTACGGTAAACCGGTCAACTTTGTGCTGCACAAGAACAGCGAGCTCGGTCTGGAAAAAGACTATTTCGCCTACATGAACCAGGGCATTTCGGTCGACTACGCGATTGTTTCGCCGGCCCACATGGCAACCTTCGCCAAGGCAGCACCATTCATTGATGCGCCTTTCGTCTTTCGTGACCACGATCAGATGAACAAGGTGATCGCACAGGACATCCTCAAGCCCATTGCTGATGAAATCGCCCAGAAGGCCGATGTGCTGCTGCTGGGTTATGGTGGTGGTGGTACCCGAAATATTTTTGCCAACAAGCCAACACCCACCATGGCCGATCTGAAAGGCCTCAAGATCCGGGTCCAGGGTGCGCCGATCTGGACACGCACTTTCTCTGCCGCCGGCATGGCGTCCACCGTCATTGCCTACAGCGAGATCTACAACGGCATCCAGACCGGCGTGATCCAGGCCGGAGACAACGAAGCTGCCGGGGTGGAACAGATGAAGTTCTACGAAGTGGCGCCCAATCTGATGCTGACCAAACACGCCATCAGCATCCGGCCGATTTGCTTCTCCGGCAAGACCCTGCGCAAGCTGCCAGCTGATCTGCAGGCCGCGATACGCAAGGCGGCAGCCGAGGCTGGCGACTGGGAACGTGAACTCGAGTCGAGCTCGGACACCGCGATTCTTCAGAAGCTCGAAAAAGAAGGCAAGCTCAAGCAGGTGGCTTTCAGCGAACGCGACAAGCTGCGGGCTTCCATGGAACCCGTGCTGGCGACTTACGCCAAAGAAATTGGTGCCGAGGCCATTTACGCCCGCATCAACGCGATCAAATAGTGGCCTCTGCGGTGCGACAAAAGCGCCTGCTGCGTCGCACCGAGCTTGAGCCGTCCATCATCCACCCCTTCACGAATACATGATGCGAACATTCATCGACTGGATTTATCGCAGCCTGCAAGGACTGCTGACGTTTTTGATGGCCATACTGATCCTGCCGGTCACCATGCAGATCGTGGCCCGTTTCACCGACCTTATTCCCAATTACATCTGGACCGAGGAGTTGGCGCGCTTCTGTTTGGTCTGGATCATCATGATTGGCGCCAGTGTCGCCGTGCGCGACGGCACACACTTTGACGTGGATGTGCTGCCGCATCCCAAAACACCCTTCGGCGTGGCCATGAGCCGCATCGTCGTGCACGCCGGGATATTCCTGGTGGCGCTGATCTTTCTCGCCTTCGGCTGGCGGTTTGCGCAGTTTGGCTACGACCAAAGTTCTGAATTAACCGGTATCAACATGATCACCATCCACATTGCCTGGCCGGTCGCGGGACTGACCTGGGTCATTTTTAGCCTGGAGAAGTTTTATGACGACATCCAGCTACTGAAACAATCAAATGGGAGCGCACATGGGGCCGTCTGAAGTTGCAATTATTTTGTTTGGCGTCTTCGCGCTGATGGTCGTCTTGCGTGTGCCGGTCGCCTTCGCGCTGGGGCTGGCCTGCATACCGGTGTTCTTCATTGATGACCGTCTGACGCCATTTCTGTTGCTCAACGAAATGCTCAAGTCCTACAACTCGTTTCTGCTGCTGTCGATCCCGTTTTTCATGCTGGCAGCCAACCTGATGAATGCCGCCGGCATCACCGACAAGCTGATCAATCTGTCGCGCGCCCTGGTCGGCTGGCTGCCTGGCGGACTGGGCCATGTCAGTGTCTTGGTCAGCATGCTGTTCGCCGGTATTTCGGGCTCCAGCACCGCCGAAGCCGCTGGTGTGGGCGGGGTCCTGATTCCGGCCATGAAAAAGCAGGGTTACGACACCCCATTCGCCGTGTCCTTGATTGCCTGCGCGGCGGTGATGGGTGTGATCATTCCGCCCAGCATTCTGATGGTGGTCTGGGGCGGCGTTATTTCGGTCTCGATCGGCGGCTTGTTTCTGGCGGGTGTGTTGCCCGGACTGCTGATGGGTCTGTCCTTCATGCTGGTGGTCTACATCTATGCCAAGCGCCGCAACTACCCGGTGTACCCCAAACCCACAGGAAAGGAACTGCGCTCAGCTGCTGTGAGTGCGATCCTGCCCATCCTGACTCCGGGCATCATTGTGGGTGGCATTGTCGGCGGCTTTTTCACCCCGACCGAGGCATCCGTGGTGGCCGTGCTGTATGCGATGTTCCTGGGGGTGTTCATTTACCGCCGCCTGGGACTCACCCAATTGCGCGAAACTATGTACGACTCCGGGCGCTTTGCCGCCATTTCGCTGTTTTGCATCGGCACGGCATCGGCCTTCGGCTGGCTGCTCGCGTATTTCCGCATCCCGCAACTGTTCGTGGACATGGTGTCTGGTTGGGGTGGCGGCGTCACCAGCGTCGGCTTCCTCACGGCGCTGTGTTTCCTCGTGATTGGCTGCTTCATTGATGCCATTCCGGCGATCATCATCGTGGGCACGATCCTCGCGCCGCTCGCTGCAGATGTCGGCATGCACCCGATTCACTTCGCCATCATCGGCGTCATCTCGATCGCCTACGGGCTGGTCACACCACCCTACGGGCTTTGTCTGATGATTGCCTGTACCGTGGGCGGCATCAAGATCAAGGAAGCCGTCAGGGACACGCTGATACTCTTCATTCCGATGGTGGCGGTACTGGTCTTCGTGATCCTTGTGCCGGAAGCCCTGCTGTGGTTGCCGCGCACCCTCATGCCGACCCTGATCAAATAAGGCGTTCAAGCGCTGCCCCAAGCTTGGGCAGCGCTTTTTTATCTGTCAGGCTTGGGAGGAATATCCGCCATCCACCGGAATGGCGGTGCCGGTCACAAAATCAGAAGCGCGGCTGGCCAAGAAGATGGCAATGCCGGCAAAGTCGTCAGGGTCGCCCCAACGCGCCGCCGGTGTACGGGCAAGCACGCGTTCATGCAGACCCGGCAAGTCCTTGCGCGCTTGGCGGGTGAGGTCAGTGTCTATCCAGCCTGGCAGGATGGCATTGACCTGGATGTTGTCCTTGGCCCAGGCCGAAGCGAGCGCCTTGCTGAGCTGCACGATCGCGCCCTTGCTGGCACTGTAGGGTGCGGCGAAGCCCGCACCAAAGATGGAGGTCATTGAACCCGTGTTGATGATCTTGCCACCGCCGGCCTTGACCAGTGCTGGATATGCCGCCTGACTGCAGACAAAAGCGCTGGTGAGGTTGGTGTCGAGAATGGTTTTCCATTCTTCGAGGCTGTAGTCCTGCGGTGGCTTGCGAATGTTGGTGCCGGCGTTGTTGACCAGGATGTCGAGCCGCCCGAAGCGCGCCAACGTCGCCTGGACCAGGGCATGACAGGCATCGGGCTGCGTGACATCGGTTTCCACCACCAGCACCTGCGCGCCAAGGTCTTGCAGAAGCTGTTCGGCCGCCGCATTCTTTTGGGTGTTGCGTCCGGCAATCACGATCATGGCACCGGCCGCCGCCATGCCTTTGGCCATGCCCAGACCGATGCCGCTGTTGCCGCCAGTCACGATGGCCACGCGGCCCTCCAAGCTCAGAAGTCCCGCCATATCTTGCTCCCGGAATTTAATTGGACAAAGTGACGCCGACCTTGTGGCCGGCGGAAACAATCTCTTGCCAGGTCTGGGCGTCCACCGCGATGCCCTCCTGCTCGCGCTGCTTGCGATAGCTCCGCTCCGGGTCGCCGGCCAGTTGCACCGCGTCAAAGCCGGGTGCCACCGGCCCGGCTTGGAGCCAATCGGTAAAGGCCAGGGCTTCCTGATCAAAAGTGGCCTGGGTGCCGAGCCTGGCCGGGTCGATCAAAATAGTCAGCATGCCGTTGAAAACAGCGCGCACCGCCGGGTCGGTGGGCTGATGCCAGGTGCCGCTGCCGGTCAGGGCACCGCCCAGCAGCTCGCAGGCCACCGCCAGACCATAACCCTTGTATTCGCCAAAAGCCATCAGCGCCCCGAACAAGCCGTTGCTCTGGGGCACCACCACCACGCCAGGGTCGGTGGTGGGATGGCCGTGTTCGTCGATCAGGGTGCCAGGCTCGACGCGCCGGCCTTCGTTGTGCGCCACACGCATCTTTCCCTGCGCCACGCGGCTGGTGGCAAAGTCCAGCACAAAGGGTTCGCGCCCTCTCAAAGGCACACCAATGCAGCAGGGGTTGGTGCCAAAGCGCCCGTCAGCGCCGCCAAACGGGGCCACCACGGGGCGCGACAACACATTGACAAAATGCAACGCAACCAGACCTTGAGCGACCGCCATTTCGGCAAAGTGTCCGATGCGACCCAAGTGGTGCGCATGGGACAGCGTCATGATGCAACTGCCATGCGCCTGGGCGCGGCTGATGCCGAGCGCCATGGCTTCTTCGCCCACAATCTGACCGTAGCCGCGCTGACCGTCCAGGGTCAGCAGTGTGCCGGTGTCCAGCACCACCCGCAGGCTGGTATTGGGCTGCAGGCCGCCTTCGAGCACGGCATCCACATAACGCGGCAGCATGCCCACGCCATGCGAATCGTGGCCACTCAAGTTGGCCAGCACCAGATTGGCGGCCACCCTTGCGGCCTCTTCGGGCGAACTGCCGGCCCCGACCAACACAGCAGCCACTTGCGCCTGCAAGTCTGGGGCGTAAAGTATTTTTTTCATCAATTTACATCACTGCGCCAACTTGCCAGGGAACAAATTCGCTTTGGCCGTAGCCATGCCGCTCACTTTTGCTTTTGACCCCTGAAGCAGTGGCCAAAACCAGTTCAAAAATACGCTGGCCCATTTCGGCAATGGTGCTGCTGCCGTCGATGATCTCGCCGCAATTCAGGTCAATGTCATCTTCCTGCTTGCGCCACAGCGCCGAGTTGGTCGAGAACTTGAGCGACGGTGACGGCGCGCAGCCGTAAGCAGAACCGCGCCCGGTGGTAAAACAAATCAGGTTGGCACCGCCAGCGACCTGCCCGGTTGCGCTGACCGGGTCGTAGCCCGGGGTGTCCATGTAGACAAAGCCATGCGCAGTCACGGGCTCGGCATATTCGTACACCGCCTGCAGGTTGCTGGTGCCGCCCTTGGCCACCGCACCCAGGGATTTCTCCAGGATGGTGGTCAAGCCGCCGGCCTTGTTGCCCGGCGACGGGTTGTTGTTCATCTCGCCGCTGTTGATGCGGGTGTAGTGCTCCCACCACTTGATGCGCTCGATCAGTTTCTCACCCACGTCGCGGGTCACGGCGCGGCGCGTCAGCAGGTGTTCGGCACCATAAATTTCGGGGGTTTCGCTCAGGATGGCCGAGCCGCCGTGCGCCACCAGCAAGTCCACCGCCGCGCCCAGCGCCGGGTTGGCGCTGATGCCGGAGTAGCCGTCGGAGCCGCCGCATTGCAGGCCGATGGTGATGTGGGCGGCACTGCAGGGTTCGCGCTGTACCGCATTGGCCTGGGGCAGCATGTCCTGGATCAGCGCGATGCCTTTGGCGACCGTTTTGGACGTGCCGCCGGTGTCCTGAATGCTGAAGGTGCGCAAGGTGTCGCCTTCGCGCAGGCGGCCAGTGGCCAGCCAGGCATTGATCTGGTTGGACTCGCAGCCCAGGCCCACCACGAGCACGGCGGCGAAATTGGCATGGGTGGCGTAACCGGTCAGCGTGCGCTGCAAAATCTGCAGCCCCAGGCCGTCGCTGTCCATGCCGCAGCCGGTGCCGTGGGTCAGTGCCACCACGCCATCGACATTGGGAAAATCGGCCAGCGCGGCCGGATTGTTCTGGCGCGAAAAATGGTCGGCAATGGCGCGCGCTGCGGTGGCCGAACAGTTCACGCTGGACAGAACACCAATGTAGTTGCGCGTGGCCACGCGGCCGTCGGCACGCTTGATGCCCATGAACGTGGCTTCACGCCGCAGCGGCGCCGGCTTGACATCAGCGCCAAAGGCATAGTCACGGGCAAAGTCGCCCTTGTTCGGACCCATGTCCAGGTTGTGCGTGTGCACATGTTCACCCGCAGCAATGGGCTTGCTGGCAAAACCGATGACCTGGTTGTAGCGCCGCACCGGCGCACCAGCCGCAAGGGCATGGACTGCAATTTTGTGGCCGGCCGGGATCAGGCCCTTGATGGCGATGCCTTCAGCCACAGTACCGCTGACCAATTGGGTGCGGGCAATCAGGACATCGTCCTGGGGGTGGAGTCGGATGGTGGGATTCATGAAAAAGTCTCCTGGTCCGCTTCGTCTGGACTCGTCGAAGCCGCACTCAAAGCTGTGGCGCGTGCTTCAACAGGTTCAGGGTAAACGGTGGGTGTCAATAAAACATTCTGGGCAGCCACATGAACAGCCCGGGAAAATAGGTGATGATGGCCAGGCTGAGGAGCAGCGGCACGAACCATGGCAGGATGGCCACCGTCGTGCGCTCGACACTCATGCCGGTGATGCGGGCCATGATGAATAACACCAGGCCAACCGGTGGCGTCAGCAGTCCGATCATCAGGTTCAGCACCATGACCAAACCGAAGTGGATGGGGTCGATGCCGAGTTGCTGTGCAATGGGCAGCAAGATAGGAACCAGAATGGTGATGGCCGCGGTGGGTTCCAGAAAGCAGCCGACAAACAGCATCAGCAGGTTGGCCAGCAAGAAGAATGTCCAGGCTTCATGGGTGAAGCCCAACACCCACGCTGCAATGGCTGCGGTCACGCCAGTGGCTGTGAGCATCCAGGCAAAAATGGATGAAGCCGCCACAATGAAGAGCACGGTGGCCGTGGTTTCCACTGTCTCAAGACACACCTTGGTGAAGACCTTGAAAGACAAGGTGCGGTACCAGAAGAAACCCAGCACCATCGCCCACAGGCACGCTGCAATGGCACCTTCTGTAGGCGTGAAAAGGCCAGTCGTCATGCCACCCACCAGCAGTACCGGGGTCATGATGGGCAATACGGCATGGAAGCGGAAAATACGGTCGGCCACGAACAGCAAAATCAAGCCGGCAAAAACCGTGATGCGGGGCGGGGCACCGGCCTGAACCAGCAGCCAGATGGCAATCGGCCAACCGATGACAACGGCAAATTCGGAAATAGCCTTGCCGAAGCGGCCGGCGTGGAACTTGACGTCGCCGCCCCAGCCGTTGCGCCAGGCGAAAAAGCTCACTGCAGCCATCATCATCAGCGCCAGCAGCAGACCGGGGACGATACCCGCCAGAAACAGGCTGCCCACCGACACATTGGCCAGCATCGCGTAAATCACAAACGGCAAACTGGGGGGAATGATGGGCCCCAGCGTGGCCGATGCCGCCGTCACGCCGGCGGCGAATTCACTGGAATAGCCCTGCTCCTTCATGGCCTTGATCTCGATGGTGCCGAGACCGGCAGCATCGGCGATGGCGGTGCCGCTCATGCCGGAAAAGATCACCGAGGCCATGATGTTCACATGACCCAGGCCACCCTTGAGCCAGCCCACCAGCGCCAGTGCCAAACTGAAGATGCGGTTGGTGATGCCGGCGTTGTTCATCAGGTTGCCCGCCAGAATGAAGAACGGCACCGCCAGCAGAGGAAAACTGTCGATGCCGCTGATCATGCGGTGAATCACGACGAAGGCCGGCACGCTGCCAGTCCAAAGCGCGTAGATGATGACCGAGCCCGCCATCGCAATGGCGACCGGCAGGCCGCCGCTCATCAGGAATAAGAAAATGATTTTCAGCATGGTACGTTCAGCGGTCGTGTAAGGTGGTTTCTGGCCGCTCCAGCACGCTGTAGCCGCGGCGGCGGTGGATGAGCAGCACTTGTATCGAGCGCCAAGTCATGGCGATGAAGCCGAGCAGACAAACGCCATAGATCACGTTCATCGGCAGGTCAACCATGGTCATTCGCGTGCTGTTGCCAAGCCGGTACATCATCATGCAGGTAAGCACCACGGCGACAGCGAAAAACAGCGTGCGCAGAACATCGACAGCCACGGACAGCCAGCGACCCACCACTTTGGGCAGGAATCGGTAAATAAAATCAACATGAATGTGGGTGTTGCGGGCCACCCCAATGGAGGCACCGATGAAGACCACGCCAATCAAGAGGAAACGGGCGATTTCCTCGGTCCAGGCCGCCGAATTGTTGAGCGCATAACGCGTGAAAAACTGGTAGAACACCGTCGCGCCCAGAACCCAGAAGATGCCCAGCGCCACCCAGCCTTCCAGCGTGGTGTCAGACAGATCCACCGGTTCGTCGTGCGCGTGAAATTCACCGTCCGCGCTGATCACGCGTTCGTTATCGTCGCTTGAAGGCATGAAAAATCCGTTCTATGAGAGGGTCCGGACAAACGCGCCATACGCTGGACAACCAGTTCATGGCGCGCTTGTCGCACAGGCTTATTTGATGGCGATGATGCGGTCGTAATCGATTTGGCGGTAGCCGTAGTCGGTCGGCTTGGCATTTTTCAGCACAGCCTCGCGGAAGGCAGTTTTATCCACCGTGATCACGTTGACACCCTTCTGCTTGAACTCCTCGGCGAGCCGGGTTTCCGAAGCGATGATTTCACGCCCGGCTTTCTCGGCGGCATCCTGCATCACTTCGCTGAAGATCTTCTTGTCGGCCTCCGACAGCTTGCTCCAGAGTGACCCCCCCACAATGGTCAGCAGTGAGTCGACGATGTGTCCGGTCAGAGAAATGTTCTTTTGCACTTCAAAGAACTTTTTCGCCAGGATGGTGGGCAGCGGGTTCTCTTGTGCGTCCACAGTGCCGTTCTGCAGGGCCAGATAGACCTCGGCAAAGGCAATCGGTGTGGCGTTGGCACCCAGGGATTTCGGGAACGCAAGGTAAGCCGGGGCGTCAGGCACGCGAATTTTGAGGTCCTTCATGTCGGCCGGGGTGCGCACCGGCTTGTTTGACGTGACGTGGCGCGCGCCATAGTAAGTGAGCGCCGTGATGTGGTTGCCGCTCTTGGCGTCGTAGTCTCTCGCCAGTTCCTTGAACACATCGCTCTTGGCATATTTGAGCTGGTGCTCGGCGTCGCGGAAGATGAACGGAAAGTAAGTCACCGCCAGGGGTTTGTAGGTATTACCCGCAAAGCTTGAGCCGCTCAGGATGATGTCCACCGTGCCCAGGGTCAGGCCCTGGTTGATGTCGCTTTCCTTGCCCAGCGACGAAGCCGGGAAGACCTGCACTTCGTATCGGCCATTGGTTCGCTTCTTGATCTCGTCACCAGCCCAGACCGACCACCGGTGGAACGGCTCGGAGGTCTCGTAGACGTGGGCCCATTTGAGTTTGGTCTGCGCGCTGGCAATGCCAAAGGTGCCCAGGGCACCGGTGAGCAAGGTCGCGGCGGCCAGGGTTTTGAGCGCCAGTTTGGTTAGTTCACGTTTCTTCATGATGTCTCCTCGGTTGGTGGTTTGAAGTAAATAAATTTTATGATGGGCGTCAAACAGGCTTGGCGCGACTCCAGCTGGCGCTGTATCGCTTGTGGGCATTTTTCAGGTGCCGGTTCATGGCGCTGCGGGAAGCCACCGCGCTGCGTGACTTGATCGCCTTGAGAACCGCTGCGTGCTCGGCGAGGGCAGCATCCCAGGAGACGTCGTCTTCGAAGTAGTCACCCAGGCGCTCGAACAAGATGCCGTGGCGTGCCTGCCAATAACCGCGCACCGTGTCGCGCAGCACCTCATTGCCGCAGGCCTGGGCGATGGCGTTGTGAAAAGCCTCGTCGCCCTCGCGCGGAACCTGGCCCTGTGCTACTTCGTTGCGCATTTGCTGCAGCGCGTCGTCCATCACTTGCAGGTCTGACTTTCGGGCGTTGCGTGCCGCGAGTGCGGCGACTTCGCTTTCTACCAGTTCGCGCGCGCGCATGAGCTCCAGCGGGCCCCACTCGGCAAGCTGGTTGCCGTTCTTGGGGGCAGCCCGGCGTTGCCTGGGCTTGAGCACGTAAATACCGGAGCCACCACGCACCTCGACCACTTTTTCAACTTCCAGTGCGATCAAGGCTTCGCGCACCGACGGGCGACTCACGCACAGTTGCTTGGCAAGTTCGCGCTCGGCCGGCAACCGCGAACCGAAGGGGAACTCGCCGCTGACGATCAAGGAGCGCAATTGCTCTGCGATCTGGCGGTACAAGCGTTGCGGTTCGATGGTTTTAATCGGCATCCTGGGCGATCTTGGTGACGTATGAGCTTAGGTTAAATTCATTAATTGGTAAGGCCAATTGATGTTCGCATAAATCCACGCAAGGAACATCAGGTTAAACCCTGTAATGCAGCCAAGGGGAGTTGAAATTCGAATTCATTCATGGCATCAGCTGGCCACCGTTGACCTCGATGATCTGGCCGGTGATGTAGCCAGACAGCAGGTCGTCGGCCAAAAACAGGTAGGCCCCGACACATTCTTCGGCAGTGCCCAAGCGGCCCAGCGGGATGCTGCGGCGTGCGCCTTCGAGTTGTTCCGGCGTGGAATTGCGTGCGTGAAAGTCAGTCAGGATGACTCCTGGTGCCACGCCGTTGACGCGGACACCGTGCGGCGCCAGCTCGCGCGCCAGCACGCGGGTCATGGAGCTGACAAAGGCCTTGGCTGCCGCATACAGGCCCACCCCTTCGCCGCCGCCAGTGCGTGCCGCAATCGAGGTGGTGTTGATCATGCTGCCGCGCCCGGCCTGGCGCATCACCGGCGCGGCTGCGCGACAGAGCGCAAAAGCCGCATGCACATTGAGGCCGACCACGCGGTCGAAGTCCTCGTCGCTGACGCTCTCCATGGATCGACGGCCAAACATGTCGCCCGCATTGTTGACCAGAATGTCGAGGCCGCCAAAGGCCGCGACAGTTTGCGCCACCAGTTGCCCGGGCACGCTGCGGTCCAGCATGTCACCCGCCAGCGTGATGGCCTGACCCCCCGCCTGCCGGATGCTGTCGGCTACCGCTTCGGCACCTTCGCGGTTGCGTGAGTAATGCACGGCAACCCGCGCACCGGCAGCGCCAAAGGACTGCGCAACCGCCGCGCCGATGCCCGAACCCGCGCCGGTAACCAAGACAGATTTGCCCGCAAACTGGAGGGCCTGGGAAGGATGGATCATGGTGTATTTTCCTGTGAAGTGTGACGCTTGTCCGGATCAAGGCTGAGGTGCCAGGCGGGCAGCAGACGCGGTGCGCAGGCCTTCGACCAGCGTCATGGCGTAGCGGATGGCATCGACTATGCTCTCGGCGCTGGCGCGGCCGGTGCCCGCAATGTCAAAGGCCGTGCCGTGGTCGACCGAGGTGCGCAAGATGGGCAGGCCCAGCGTGATGTTGACACCGCTGACCGCCTGCCAGACACCCGTGGCCGGGTCGATGCTGAAGCCCAGCAGCTTGACCGGGATGTGGCCCTGGTCGTGGTACATGGCCACCACCGCGTCGAACTGTTGGGCGCGCAGCTTGATGAACACCGTGTCGCCAGGCCAGGGGCCGGTGACCGCATGGCCGGCGGCCACGTATTCGGCAATCACCGGGGCAATGATGGCGCCGTCTTCCTTGCCCAGAATGCCACCTTCACCGGCATGCGGATTGAGTCCGGCCACTGCCACGCGCGGCTCACGAATGCCCAGCGCATGCAGGGCCTCCAGCGTCACATCCAGCACCCGGCGCAAGCGCTGCGGCGTCAGGCGCGCCGGCACCTCGGCCAGGGCGCAATGGGTGGTGACGTGCGACACCCGCATGTTGCCGTGGGCCAGCATCATGACGCCGTCACGCATGCCACTCAGATGGGCCAGCATCTCGGTGTGACCCTCAAATGGGTAGCCGGCCATGTGCAGTGCCTCCTTGCACAGCGGCGCGGTGACGATGGCGTCCGCTGCGCCGCTCTGGCAAAGCTGCACCGCGCGCGCCACGGCGCGATAGGCCCAGTGGCCACCGGCTTCGCTGACGTGCCCAACAGTCAGCGGCTGCGTGACCGGCCCGACGTCGACCATCTCCACCACCTGGGTGATGTCGCACTGCAGCAGGCGCGCGGCTTGTTCCAGTGCCTGGGCGCTGCCCAGCACCTTGAGCTCGATGCGGCCCTGCGCCACCAGATCGCGCATCTGGTGCGCGGCCTTGACGATGATCTCGGGGCCGATGCCGGCCGGGTCGCCCATGGTCAGGGCCAGTCGGATGGGAGTGTTCATTGAAGGGGTTCCTTGTTTAATCTTGTTGAGAGGTGGGGCTGAGTGCAGCCAACAGCGCACGCAGGTCGTCGGGCGGACCAAAGGCACCGGACCGGGAATAACAATGAAGGCCGTCCCACAAGCCACCGACCAGGCGGGCTCGGCCCCAACCGGCGCGCGGACTGGCGCCGGCTTGCAGGCCACGTACGCCGCAAGCACGGCACAGCGCCAGCAAAGTGTCGCCGCCCACCACCACCAGCGCGTCCGGGCGCGGCTGGGTGGCGACCAGCGTGTGCATGCGTTGCGTCAGACGGGCCTGGGCCTCGGCGGGTTCAAGCGGCTGTGCCTCGGCCAGATCGAGCAGCTTGGTGCCCGTATTCATCAGTGGCAGCTGCCGCAATTGCTCCCGCAGAACCGGATGACGGCTGGCGGTGAGCACCAGCGTCAGGCCCTGCGCATGGGTCGGCGGGGCCACGAGAGTGACAGGTGCCGGTGTTGCGGCTGCGGCCTGCCGCGCCAGCGCCCAGGCCAGCCCCGCGCTGCCGCACCACAGCCATGAGCGCGCCTGCGGGCTGTGCGCCAAACTGGCAAGCTGGTCCATGTCCGCGTCACTCAGCAGGTCGGGAATCACCACCTCGCCGCCCTCTTGCAAGCAGTCCTGAAGCCGCGAAGGAATACGCGCCGTCAGGCCCACATCGGCAAAGGCTTGCACCAGCGTGCCGGGGTGTTCATGCGTGCGCGGTCCGTCGGGCTGGTGCGGCGGCGCCACCCAGTGCTGCCCCTGCGCCGTGAAGCGCCCCTGCGCCGGAAAGGCTGGCGCAAACACCACGCCGGCAAAGCGCCCGCTGCGCATGAGCCAGGCGATCTCGGCAAAGGTATTGCCACGCAGCAGGCTGTCGATTTTCTTGAACGCGCTGCCGCTGGCAACCAGCCAGTCCAGACTGGGGGTCAACAGGGCCGGCAGGCTGGCGGGCGGCACATCGCGTGTGCCCGTGGCGACAACCTGAACCGGCTGGGCGGATGTTTCAGGCGCATCCAGAAACACCGGCACCTCGCCAGCGTCAGCCCAGGCCGCAGCACTGTCGAGTGCGCCCGTCAGGTCGTCGGCGAGGATGTGCCAAGGTTTCATGTCACGCGCATCTATGAGAATGGTTGGCAAACGATTAGCGGGTGAGGCATTTTAACAACGCGTCAATGCATGGCCGCAAGTCGGTCTTGAGGGTGAGGTTGGCTGTATGGGTGGCACCGGAAATCGGCATGCTGGCCGCTTTTTAAACGTATCAAGGGTTTACCAGAATTGGACAAGTGGTCAGGCCAATTGATACTATCATGAAATCGTGCTGACAACATCCGGCAAAACCTTGTAGCTGAAAATCACCCAATTTCCGACCTGACTATAAAGCAAGCCAAACCAAGGACAAGACATGAGACGCAAAGGGAAAACCGCACTGGTCACAGCAGCCGGGCAGGGCATCGGCAAAGCCAGCGCGCCGGCCTTGGCTGATCCAAAAACCTCCGACGGCGCATGATGAGCACCATCGTTCGTGTCGAAGTACACGAGTTTGAATTCGACGCGACCAATCTGGCGCGCGATGGAGGCTCGCAGTCCGTCACCTACAAGAAAGGGGCGACAACCCGGCTCGGCAAGTATGCGGTGTCCATTCACACCGACGACGGTGGTCGCGGCGACTATGTCGCCCTCTGGGTGTCCAGCCCGGCTGCTCTGGGTCAGACACTGATGCTGGCGCCGCGACTGATTGGCAAGGATGCGCGTCAACGGATCGCGATCTATGAAGACCTTAAGCGCGACATTCGCCAGTTCGACCACATGGGGCACGGCGCGATCGACATCGCGCTGTGGGACTGGGCGGGCCGCCACTATAACGCTTCGGTCTCCGAACTGCTGGGCGGCTATCGCAAGCGTTTGCCTGCCTACGCCAGCACCTATCACGGTGACCGAGCGGGCGGGCTTTCGTCCAAGGAAGCGTTCGCAGACTTCGCTGAGGCCTGCCATGGCATCGGGTACAGGGCGTTCAAGATTCATGGCTGGAATGAAGGCAATGCCCGTGAAGAGGCGGAGAACGTGCTCCACGTCGCCAAAGCCGTCGGCGACAGGATGACACTGATGCTGGATCCAGCCTGTGAGCTGCGCACGTTTGCCGATGCGCTGTATGTGGGTCGCGCCTGCGATGACGCGCGCTTCTTTTGGTATGAGGACCCGTTTCGCGACGGCGGCGTGTCTGCTTTCGCGCACCAGCGCCTGCGCAGCATGATCAGGACGCCACTGCTACAGACGGAGCATGTGCGCGGCGTGGAACCGAAGGCCGACTTCGTTTTGGCCGGTGGCACGGATTTCCTGCGCGTGGATCCGGAGTACGACATGGGCATCACCGGCGCACTGAAGGTTGCGCACCTGGCCGAAGCGCTCGGCCTGGACTGTGAGATTCACGCCAGCGGCCCCGCCCATCGTCATTTAATGTCCGCCATGCGCAATACCAATTTCTACGAGGTCGCGCTGGTGGGCCCGGATTGCCCGAACGCAATGCCGCCGGTTTATCGCTGTGGTTACACGGACCAGCTGGAATGCGTGGATGCCGCCGGCACGGTGCCGGTACCCACCGGGCCAGGACTTGGCGTTGACTACGATTGGGAATGGATCAACGCCAATCGCACTGCGCTGCATGTTTTTGATCGTTCGGGAAGTCGGGTCACCCGATGATCGTTCGATCCTATGTCCGTCCTGAGCGCCGCCCGATCCGGTATCAGGCATGCATCACCGGGCACCCCCGTGTTGCGCCATCCATTCGGCTGGCCAACTTCATGTCTCACCAAGGAGTATTTATGCGTCTCTTCGCTACCCGAAAACTGTTCGCTTCCACCCTCGCCGCGTCGGTATTCACCGCGCTGACGACGGTGTCCGTGGCTACCTCCGCAGCCACCACGCTGCGCTTTGGCCATGCCAACAACACCGGCGAGATTGCCACCGACCTGTTTCAGGAGTTCGCCGATAAGGTGACCCAACGCACCAAGGGCGAAGTCACGATTAAAGTCTTCCCGGCCGAGCAGCTCGGCAAGGAAGGCGACCTGATCCAGCAGGTCAAGTCCGGCGCATTGGACATCTCCGCGCCATCGATGGCATCGTTGTCGAGCTTGGTACCTGGTCTGGAGATCGCCAGCGCACCGTTCCTGTGGACTGACTGGACGCAAGCCGAAAAGGTCATCACCGGCCCGGCGTTCCAGCCGCAGTTCGATGAATTACGCGACAAGCACAATGTGCTGATGCTGTCGAAGATCTGGTACTGGGGCTGGCGCAACCTGACCACGAGTACCCGCGCCGTCCACAAACCGGAAGATCTGGTCGGCCTGAAGATCCGCGTACCGGAATCGCCGGTCTGGGTTGAGATGATCCGAGCGATGGGTGGCGCACCAACACCGATCCCGTTTGGCGAGGTCTATACAGCGCTGCAGCAGAAAACCGTGGATGGACAGGAAAACCCGATTCCGACGATCTTCTCGCGCAAATTCTATGAAGTGCAGGCGCACATGTCGATGACGCGCCACATGTTGCAGAACAACACGATGATCATCAACAAACGTTCGTTCGACAAGCTGTCGCCGGACATGCAGAAAATCGTGTTGGAAGAAGCGGCGGTGGCATCGACGAAAAACTCGAAGCTGCAGCAGGAGCGCGAGACCAGCATGCTGGAGAGCATCCGCAAGAGCGGCAAGACCGCCATCGTCGATCAACCGGATCGCGCCGCCTTTGCGGAAAAAATGGCGCCTGCCTTCCAGAAACTCGAAGCGCGATGGGGCGCAGAAAACCTACAGCGGGTCAAAGCCGCCGTTGCTGCCTCGGCTGGCAAGAAGTAAGCGGCACCTGCAATACTGACTCTGGAGACAGCTGTGGCCAAACTTTGCAAGATGCTGGGCCGGGTCGATGACGTCATCGCCAGGGCAGAGGATGTTTTCATCATCTTCGCCCACGGTGCAGTTGCCGGACTAGTATTGCTATCTGTCGTGCTGCGCTACGTGTTCAATGACCCGCTGACTTGGGGCGAGGAATTGATCGTCGGCTTCTTCGCCTGGATGGTCTTCGTTGCCGCCGCCGCTGCGGTCAGATCGCAAATGCACATCCGGATCGATGTGATAGCGCCAGTCTTTCGCAATCCAAAGATGAACTGGCTCAACACGCTGACTTTGGTGATCGGCATCGTGATCATTGTGACAATGGTCTGGGCCTGCTATGAGCAGGTGTTACAGGAACTGGTCGTCGAGTCGCCGATGCTCGGCGTCTCGAAGGCCTGGTTCGCCGCGTCGATGCCGGTCGGTCTGATCCTGATGTTGATTCATGTACTCAGGTCCTGGCTCGATCACGGAGCGGCTTCTGTGTTTCGCAGTGAAACTGAAATTCTGATCGCCAGTGAAGGTGGAGCCAAATGACAATTCTGCTGATTTCATTTGCGCTGCTGTTGGTCATCGGCCTGCCGATCGCGATCGCGATGATGGGCGCATCGCTGTTGGTCATCCTGGTGGAAGGCATCCCAATATCGGTCGTCGCGCAGCGGGTTGTCACCGGCGTGCAGTCGTTCCCGTTGCTGGCCATACCATTGTTCACGCTGGCCGGTTCGCTGATGAATGATTCGGGCATCAGCGAACGACTTTTCTCGTTCACGCGCGCGTTCGTTGGCCACATCCGCGGCGGCATGGCGCAAACGGCGATCGTCGGCAACATATTCCTGTCTGGCATTTCTGGCTCATCGGTCGCCGACTGCGCAGCCACGTCGCGCGTGTTCGTCCCGCAGCTGACGAAGGCCGGCTATGGCGCTGGCTTCGCGGCCGCGCTGTGCGCCGCCTGTGCCACGCTCGGTCCGATCATCCCGCCGTCAATCCTGATGGTGATCTATGCGTGGCAAGCCAACATCTCGCTCGGCGACCTGTTCTGGGCCGGTATCTTCCCGGGCCTGCTGATGGCGCTGGCCATGATGTTATTGACGGCGTATATCGCCCGCAGACGGCGCTTCCCGAAGGATCAAGCGTTCGCTTGGGGACGTCTGTGGACCGAGTTCCGCGGCGCGTTCTGGGCATTGCTGATGCCCGTACTGATTCTGGTCGGCTTCCGGATGGGCGTTTTCACCGCCACCGAGATTGCAGGTGTCGCGGCCGCTTATGCATTGATCGTCGGGCTGTTTATCTACCGAACCTTGCGCTGGTCGCATTTGCCAAAAGTCCTGCTGTCCACGGCGAAGGAAACCGCCGTCATCCTGCTGATCGTCGCCGCCGCCGCCCCTTTCAGCTGGATACTCGGCATCGAACAGGCCCCCCAATTGATCTCGGAGACGCTGAAGGGCGCCACCGATAGTCCCTGGGTCATCCTGATACTGTTAAACGTGGTGCTCTTGATTCTCGGCTGCTTCATGGAAACCATCGCGATCATGATCATTCTCGTGCCGATCCTGATTCCGGTGCTGAACCTGTACCAGATCGACCTGACCCACTTCGGCATTATCCTGCTGATCAACCTGACCATCGGCCAGTTGACGCCTCCGGTTGGGGTGCTGTTGTTCGTTGCCAGTTCGGTGTCCAAGGTAAGGCTCGGCCTGCTGGTCCGCGAGGTGGTTCCGTATGTGGCTGTGCTGATCTTGACTCTGCTGGTGATCACCAATGTCCCGGCGCTGTCGCTGTGGTTGCCACAAGCGCTGAAGTGATCAACCTGCTCGGACACGCTTTTTTAACCAAGAAAACAAGCTTGTGACTCAAAGGAAAAAACGCGCTGGTCACTGCAGTCACAAGGGATAGGGCGCGCCCGTCAGGTCGTCGGCCAAAACATGCCAGGGCTTCACCATTAGTTTTCAAGCGGAGCAGGCAACTGCATGTCGTAGCGTTGCGCACAGTCGCGCAACATCGGCGGGATGCTCGGATGCAGGCTGAGGCCCTTGTCCAGTTGCACCTTCAGCCGCGCCAGCCCACGGTCGCCAGGCATGCGCACCTCACTGAAACCGGGCCTCGGCGGATTGCTTCTGCAGGCATCGCCCAACCAATCGGTCTGGCGCAGAAAGTCTGTGGTGCCGCCAAAGGCGGCCGGATCATAAAGCGACATGAACACCGTGGCGCCCCAACCGTCTGGCGGGTCAGCGCGGCCATGACCGGCCAGCCCGCCGGTGAGCGCCTCGACCAACAGCGCCAAGCCATAGCCCTTGTGCCCCGAACTCAGTCCACCCAGCGGCAGGATGGTTCCGGGCGGGCTGGTGGTGAGCACGCCCGGGTCGGTACTTGGCTGGCCGTCGGCATCCAGCATGCAGGCTTCGTCGAACTGCTTGCCCGCCTTGTGCAGCCTGGCACTCATGCCGTTGGTGGTGATCGAGGATGAAATGTCGATCAGGAACGGTGTGCCTGAGGTCGGAATTCCCGCTGCGATCGGGTTCGGGGTAAAAACCGGCCGCGTGCCGCCGTGGGGCGCCACGCTTTGCACCGCTGGGTCGGAACTTGCCAGCACCAGCATGAAACCGGCTTCGGTAGCGCGCAACAGGTAGGTGGCAAGGCAGGCGATGTGGTGACTGCGCCGGATGACCAGCGTGGCGCTACCGTACTGGCGCGCGCGCGGCACCAGCGTGTCAATGCCGTGCAACACCAGCCACGGCCCGGGCAAGCGCCGCCCATCCCACAGCAGCGAGGCGCCCCGATCGGAGAGCACCTCGGGTGCGCCCGAGCTTGCCATGGTGCCATTTTCGAGCTCCTTGAGATAAGGTGCCAGCAAAGCCAACCCATGGGTGTCGTGGCCCAACAGGTCGCCCTCAACCAGCGTCCGGGCCACCGCCTCGGCCAGCACGGCATCCATGCCCGCCTTTTGCAGCAATTCAACAGCGAAGCGCGTCAAGGCTTCGGCAGAAAAACGTTCAACCATCACATCATCCTCATCATATTCACTTGGGCTTTGGCAATGGACAGCATCAAGGCATGTACTGACCGCCATTGACCTCGATGATCTGCCCGGTGACATAACTGGACAGTTTTTCCGAGGCGAGATAAAGGAATGCGCCGACGCACTCCTCGGCCGTGCCGAGTCGCGCCATCGGAATCGTCAAACGCATCGTTTCGAGCTGTTCAGGCGTGGAGAATTTTTCATGGAACGGCGTGGTGATGACACCAGGGGCAACGGCATTGACACGAATCTTCCGTCCCACAAGCTCCTTGGCCATGCTCTTGGTGGCTGTGCTGACAAACCCCTTGGAGCCGGCGTACAGGCTGACACCCGGTCCGCCACCGTGGCGCGCGGCAATACTGGTCAGGTTGATGATGGCAGCGCCCTGTGGCATGTGAGGCACGGCATATTTGGTGCACATCAACATCGAGCGCACATTCAGATTAATGATGTCGTCGAATACTTCATCACTGAGGTCGGTGATGGGCAAGCGCTTGACCAGTGCACCCGCGTTGTTGATCAACACATCAATGCGGTTAAAACGCTTGACGGCTTCAGCGACCACCCGCTCGCACTCGCTGCTGCGGCGCAGGTCACCTTGCACCACCAGCGCCTCGCCACCTGCCTTTTCGACCGCCTCAGCCACCGCTGACGCAGCGGCCGCGGAACTGTTGTAGTGAACCACCACTTTGCAGCCGAGTGCCCCGAAGGCTGTTGCACAGGCCGCACCAATACCGGTGGAAGCACCTGTAATCAGAACCACTTTAGCTTTTAAATCATCCATTTGAATAAACCTCTGTAATCTGCTTTTTGCGTAGCAGTCGCATGACAATGGGCATGCTCCAAACGAGAATAGTCAAGACACCCAGGGTGCCCGCGATGGGCCGACTAAAAAACGCGATGAAGTCGCCATCCGATTTGATCATCGAGCTGATGAAGTTTTCTTCCAGCATGCCGCCCAACACCACGCCGAGAATTGTGGGAGCGATCGGAAAGCCGTTTTCTTCCATCAGGTAGGCCAGCAGACCAAAGCCGAGCATGATGCCGACATCGAATGCGCTGTTGTTGATGGAGTAAGCGCCAACGATGCAGAACAGCAGGATCAGCGGCATCAGGATGTTGCGGGGCACGCCCAGAATCTTCTTGGCCAGCTTGATGGTCAGAAAACCCAGCGGCAGCATCAGCAAATTGGCGAGAATGAAAACAATGAAGACCGAGTACATTGCCACCGGATTGGTCACGAAGATCATGGGTCCCGGGTTCATGTTTTTCATGTACAGAACGCCAATGACAATGGCCGTAATGGAGTCGCCAGGAATGCCAAATACCAGCGCCGGAATCCATGCGCCTGCCAGCGAAGAGTTATTGGCCGCACTCGCTTCGACAATGCCCTCAGGGTGTCCGGTGCCGAATTTCTCTGGTTCCCTGGAGAATTTCTTGCTCACCGCGTAAGCCATATAGGCGGCAATGTCTGCGCCGGCACCCGGCAGCGCCCCCACAGTGGTGCCAAGTATGCTGCCACGCAAAATGGACATGGGATACTTGACCATCAAACCCCACACGCCCGCGAACACATTGCCGATCCTGTTTTGTACAAGCTGTATTTTTTGACCGGCGCTGATGGCGTACCGAAGTACCTCTGACACGGCGAACATCCCCACCATGATCGGCACCAACGAAAGGCCACCGAGGAGGTCGTCGACACCAAAGGTGAAACGCGGAAAGCCCGCAGGATTGCCCATGCCGACACTGGCGATCATCAAGCCCAGAAACAAGGACACAAAACCTTTGAGCGGGCTGCTGGAGGCGATGAAAATCGCACAGGTCAGGCCGAGCAGCACCAGCCAGAAATATTCAAAAGAAGAAAAATTGAGCGCCAATTCAGCCAGCGAAGGGGCTGCCGTGATGAGCACAAGGGTACCGAACAGGCCGCCAACAACGGAAAACACCAAGCCGGCACCCAAGGCAACTTCAGCCTTGCCATGTTTGGTCATAGCGTGGGCCTCATCGGTGTAGGCGGCCGAAGCGGGCGTACCGGGGATACGCAGCAGGCAGCCCGGTATGTCGCCGGAAAATATCGCCATCGCGGTGGCGGTCACCATCGCTGCAATCGCAGGCACCGGTGGCATGAAGAACGTGACGGGCACCAGCAGCGCGACCGCCATGGTGGCACTCAAGCCGGGAACTGATCCGACAAAAAGACCATAAATGGCTGAGAGCAGGATCACGCCCAACACATAGAGATCAAAGACCTGTCCGGAGGCGGCAAGAAGATTGTCGAGCATGAGATGGCTTTCGGCTTACCAGGCCACTGATTTCAGCAGGCCCCATGGCAAGGGCACCTTGAGGAGCTTGTAGAAAAGGGTGTGAATGCAGAGCGCACCGAGCACGGCGACGACGATTGCCGTGCGGAGTCTGACCTTGAAGACAAGGAAAAGCGTCATCAACAAAATCACTGCGGTGGGGAGGAAACCAAGACTTTCCGACACGGCCACGTAAAACACCAGAACCAGTGGAATCAACAGAAAGCCGAGCGCGATGCGGCCCTGCCCCAACCAGCCGGGCAAGGTGATCCAACCCTCGGTACCAAGGGTTTTGACACCACGAAAAACAAGAAACATGGCGCAGATCATCAAGCCCGTTGCGATCAATTGCGGAAACATGTTGGGCCCGACATTCTGACCCGGCAGCGGCGGGAAAGAACGGGCATGAAGGTAAATGGCGGCGCCAAAAGAACCAATCAGCAGGCCTGACAAAACGTCGTTGATTTTCATGGCGAGTTTTGTTGTATCGACGGGTTCAAGTGATTGCTCACATCGGAGGCAAGCGAAAACCGGACAGCCATAAACAGCGACCTGTTCATGGCTGTTGCAGGAACGTAAAGTTGCACATCAAGCCGGTCAGCTGCGTCCTGTCATGTTACCTGGCCATGCCTAGCGCACCCAGAATCTGCCCCATGTCGGCGTCGCCTTTTTCCATGAACTTGCCGAATCCGGCTCCATCAGCATAGGCCACGCCAAAGCCGCGCCCAGCCATGAAGTCCTGATACTCTTTGCTGCCGTTGATTTTTTTGAGTACAGTTTCCATTTTGGCCTGCACATCGGCAGGCAGGCCCTTGGGGCCTGCAATTCCGCGCCATACGCCAATCGTCCAGCCGCTACCGGTCGCGCTTTTTAGCGTGGGCACGTTGGGATAAAGGGCAGCTGGGGCATCGGCCATGACAGCAAGCGGGCGTGCCTTGCCGGCATCGATCAACGAGCGCGCCTCGGGCAGAGCGGCGGTGACAATATCAACTCCGCCCGCCGCCAATTCCAGCATCGCTGGCGCCGCGCCATTGGAAGGCACCCACGGCACAGCACTGGCTTCAAGCTTCAAATCCTTCAACATGCCGGCCAATGCCAGATGCCAAATGCCGCCCTGCCCGGTGCCGGACGCTTTCAACTTGCCCGGGTTGGCCCTGATGGCTTTCATCAGGTCGTCCATATTTTTGTAGGGCGAGGCAACACTCACCGTGACGGCGGCCGGATCGACATTCATCAATGCCAGCGGCGTGTAATTTTTAGGAGTAAGCTGCGTCAGCCCCTGGTGATGCATCATCGAAATTTCGACGGTGATCATGCCAAGGGTGTAGCCATCCGCTTGCGCGCCTGCGATGGCCTGATGACCGACCACACCGTTACCACCAGCACGATTGACCACGTTCACCGGCTGACCCAACTCTTTCTCCAGCAGGGCACCAACGATCCGTGCGGTGGCGTCGGTGCCACCGCCCGCAGCCCAGGGAACGATCAAGGTAATGGGTCGCTCTGGCCAGGCTGCATGCGCAGCAGAGAAGGAGCATGCCACTGCCAAGGCGGCAATAGATTTAAGGAGCGCTGTGAGTTTCATTTGTGTTCCGCCTCAAAATTTAAGTGGATTAGGGTTAATCTCAATTGGCCAATTGGTAAGGCCAATTGATAATCCCACGATCCGTCTTGCAATACAACGGTAGAAACCCTAGCAAGCCTGGCAGGTGTCCATTTTTAACCAAGGAAAAAACCATGAGACTCAAAGGAAAAACAGCACTGGTGACCGCTGCGGGCCAGGGCATTGGCCGTGCTAGTGTGCTGGCCATGGCCGCCGAGGGCGCACAAGTGCTGGCCACCGATGTCAACGCCCAGTTGCTCGAGAGTTATGCCGGCGTGGCCAACGTCACCACGGCCCGCCTTGACGTGACCGACAAGGCGGCTATTCAAGCACTGGTGGCGGGCATGGCACCAGTGAACGTGCTGTTCAATTGCGCCGGGGTGGTGCACAACGGCAGCATCCTGCAGGCCACCGACGACGAATGGGATTTCGCGTTCAACCTGAACGTGCGCGCACAGTTCTGGATGATCCAGGCCGTGCTGCCCAAGATGCTGGCGGCCGGCGGTGGCAGCATCATCAACATGTCGAGTGTCTGCAGCAGCCTCAAGGGGCTGCCCAATCGCTTCATCTACGGCACCAGCAAGGCGGCCGTGGTGGGCCTGACCAAATCGGTGGCCGCAGATTTTGTCGGCCAGGGTATTCGCTGCAACGCCATTGCACCGGGCACCGTCGACACACCCTCGCTCACCGAGCGCATCAACAGCTACCCGGACCCGGCTGAAGCGCGCAAGAATTTCATCGCACGGCAACCCATGGGGCGACTGGCCCAGGCCCATGAAATTGCACCTATCGTGGTCTACCTGGCCAGCGACGAGTCGGTATTTGCCAGCGGTCAACTGTTCTCGGTCGACGGCGGCATGACCATTTGAATCCGCAGCGTCTGGCTGCCCACGCTCACTGTTAATCCAACCCCCAACTGAAAGGAAAATCCATGAAACTCGTTCGTTACGGCGAGGCCGGCAAGGAAAAACCCGGTCTGATCGATGCCGATGGCAAACTGCGCAGCCTGAGCGCAGTGATCAAGGACATCAACCCCGAGCAGCTCGGCGACGCGATGTTGGAAAAATTGCGCAAACTCAAGGCGGCGGATCTGCCGCTGGTCAAGGGCAAGCCGCGCCTGGGCAGCCCGTTGAGCGGCGTTGGCAAGTTCATTGCCATCGGCCTGAACTACGCCGACCATGCCGCGGAGTCCGGCCTGCCGATTCCGGCGGAGCCCATCGTTTTCATGAAGGCCACCACCTGTATTCAGGGGCCCAATGACCCGGTCATGCTGCCCAAGGGCTCCAAGAAAACCGACTGGGAAGTCGAGCTGGGCGTGGTCATTGGCACCAAGGCGCGTTACGTGTCACAAAAAGACGCGCTGAGCCATGTGGCGGGTTACTGCACCATCAATGACGTCAGCGAACGTGAGTTCCAGATTGAGCGCGGCGGCACCTGGGACAAGGGCAAGGGTTGTGACACTTTCGGCCCGCTGGGACCCTGGCTGGTGACGCGTGATGAGGTGCCCAATCCGCAAAAGCTCGGCATGTGGCTGGACCTCAATGGCCAACGCATGCAAACCGGCTCGACCCGCACCATGATTTTCAGTGTCGCCAAGCTGGTCAGCTACGTGAGCCAGTTCATGACCCTGATGCCCGGGGATGTCATCACCACCGGCACGCCCCCGGGTGTGGGCCTGGGCATGAAGCCACCGCTTTACCTTAAAAAAGGCGATGTGATGACGCTGGGCATCGAGGGTCTGGGCGAGCAGCAGCAGGTGGTGGTGCCGTTCAGGCTTTAAGCACGCGGCGCCGGTTCAGGTCTTGCATCAGCGCCCGGATGCCATAGGTCCAGGGCGCTACCTTGTCGGAGGCATTGACACGGTTCACCAGGCACCCCAGCGTGGCGGTGGACACCGTCACCACGTCGCCCAATTCATGGGTGAACCCCTGGCCGGGCCCATGCCGGTCTTGCGTGGGCGCAAACATGGTGCCCAAAAACAGCATGAAACCGTCAGGGTACTGGTGGTTGGGTCCAAAGGCATGTTCGACCAGTTCCAGCGGGTCCCGGCTGATCTTGCTCATGGAACTGCTGCCCTGCATGCAAAAGCCGTTGGCCGCCGTCACCTGCATGGCCAGGTCACAGGCGCGCACGGAGTCAAGGCTGAAGTGCGCATCGAACAAGCGGATGAACGGCCCGATGGCGCATGATGCGTTGTTGTCCTTGGCCTTGCCCAGCAACAGGGCGCTGCGCCCCTCGAAGTCGCGCAGGTTCACGTCATTGCCCAGCGCGGCTCCCTGAACCTGCCCGCGGCTGTTGACCGCCAGCACAATTTCGGGTTCGGGGTTGTTCCAGTGGCTACCCGGATGGATGCCGACCTCGGCGCCCACCCCCACGGCGCTCATCGGCTGCGCTTTGGTGAAAATTTCGGCATCGGGGCCAATGCCCACTTCCAGGTACTGCGACCAGGCCCCCTGCGCGAGCAGGGCCTCCTTGAGCTTGGCCGACTCGCTGGAGCCGGGCTTGATGCTGCTCAGGTTGTCACCAATCACGGCCACCACCGCCTGGCGCACGCTGTCGGCCCGGCTGGCGTCGCCGCGTGCCTGCTCCTCGATGACACGCTCCAACATCGATGAAATAAAGGTCACGCCGCTGGCCTTGATGGCCTGCAGGTCACAGGGCGCCAAAAACCAGGGCAAGGCCGGGTTACGCTCGTCCTGCGACGAATTCTTGAGTATCGCCTCGGTGTCGCCCAGGCGGGTACCGGCGTGTTGGCGTACCGCAGCCGCAGGGTCGTCGAGTTCCAGCAAGTCCGACATGGTGACGGCAGCCGAACTCAGGTCATAAACCCCGTCGGGTTTGATGCACACCAGCACCGGCCCGACGTCGTTCAACCAGACACGGCCCACCAGGGTGGCGCTGGCGGCGTCCAAGGGAAGACAAATTGCGCTTGACAGGTGATTCAACATAAACATTCCATTCTTTAAAAAAACAGGCTTCATTTGCCCCAGCGCAGCACCATGGGGTTCAGGCGCCGGGCGACTTCGAGCAGACCGGCGCGCACCGCCGGGTGCATGGCTGGCCACGGGTGGCGCGGTGCCTCGCAGGCAATCACACCGCCGGCTTTCATCAGCGCCTTGGCGCTCAGGATACCGCCCTGACGGTTCTCGTAGTTGATCAGCGGCAGCCATTGCTGATACAGGGAAAAAGCGTCCTCGCGCCGACCCGCAGCGTAGGCGTCCATGATCAGGCGAATGCCATCGGGGTAGCCGCCACCGGTCATGGCACCGGTAGCACCGGCGTCCAGGTCGGGCAGCAGGGTGATGGCTTCCTCGCCGTCCCACGGGCCCTCAATGGCATCGCCGCCCAGGCGAATGAGTTCACGCAACTTGGACGCTGCACCTGCCGTTTCGATTTTGAAATAGGCCACCTGCGCGATCTCCTTGGCCATGCGTGCCAAAAAAGCGGCCGACATGGGTGTGCCGGCGGCGGGTGCGTCCTGGATCATGATGGGGATGTCGATGGCGTCTGAGACACCGGCATAAAACTCGTAAATTTTTTCCTCGGAGACCCGGAAGGTGGCGCCGTGGTAAGGCGGCATCACCATCACCATGGCGGCGCCCTGCTCTTGCGCGCGCCGACTGCGCTGGGCGCACACCTCCGTGCTGAAGTGGGTGGTGGTGACGATCACCGGCACCCGGCCAGCCACGTGGTCAAGGATGGTGCGGGTCAGCAGCTCGCGCTCATCGTCCGACAGCAAAAACTGCTCGGAAAAATTGGCCAGAATGCACAGCCCGTTGGAGCCCGCGTCGATCATGAAGTCGACGCAGCGCTTCTGGCTGGCAAGGTCCAGCTCGCCGTTGTCATGGAAGGTAGTCGGAACCACAGGAAAAACGCCCTTGTAACGGGCTGGGGTGTTGCTTGTCATGGGCTTCTTCGTTGTTGGAAGGGTCGGGTCAGTGTGAATGCCGGGGCACCTCGGCGCCGCGGCAGCCTACCAGAAAATCAAAATCGCAGCCTTCGTCGGCCTGCAATACGCGGTCAATGTAGAGCTGCTGGTAACCACTCTTGGGCGCCGCCGGCGTCGCTGCCTGCTGCGCCTGGCGCGCCGCAAAACGCCGGGCGACCTCGGCGTCGCTCACTTCAAGCTCCAGCTTGCCGGCATAGCTGTCCAGCGCGATCCAGTCGCCGTCCTGCACGATGGCCAGCGGCCCGCCAGCCGCCGCTTCAGGTGCCACATGCAGCACCACCGTACCGTAGGCGGTGCCACTCATGCGGGCGTCCGAGATGCGCACCATGTCGGTGATGCCCTGCGCCAGCAGCTTGGGCGGCAGGCCCATGTTGCCAACTTCGGCCATGCCTGGGTAACCCTTGGGGCCGCAGTTTTTCATCACCAGCACCGAGCTGGCATCGACCACCAGGTCGGGGTCAATGATGCGCGCCTTGTAGTGGTCAAAATCCTCAAACACCACGGCCTGGCCGCGGTGCTTCATCAGCGCCGGCGTGGCCGCGGAAGGCTTGAGCACGGCGCCACGCGGTGCCAGATTGCCGCGCAACACACACAGGCTGCCGTCCTTGACCAGGGGATTGTCGAGCGGGCGAATGACCTCGGCGTTGTGGTTGGGTGCGTCCAGCACGTTGTCCCAGATCGACTTGCCGTTCACGGTCAATGCATTCTTGTGGGGCAGCAAACCGCCCTCGCCCATGCGGCGCAGCACGGCCGGCAGGCCGCCCGCATAGTAAAAATCTTCCATCAGGAAACGTCCCGACGGTTGCAGGTCGACCAGCGTGGGTGTGCCCCGGCCAATGGTCGTCCAGTCATCGAGTTCCAGCGGCACACCGATGCGCCCGGCAATGGCCTTGAGGTGGATGGCGGCATTGGTGGAGCCCCCAATGGCGGCGTTGACACGGATGGCGTTCTCAAACGCCTCGCGGGTCAGGACTTTGGACAGCTTCAGATCTTCCCAGACCATGTCGACAATGCGCATGCCCGACATGTGCGCCAGCACATAGCGGCGCGCATCGACCGCCGGAATGGCGGCGTTGTGGGGCAGTGAGGTGCCCAGCGCCTCGGCCATGCAGGCCATGGTGGAGGCCGTGCCCATGGTGTTGCAGGTGCCGGCCGAGCGCGACATGCCGGCTTCGGCCGACATGAACTCGTTGAGCGAAATTTTTCCCGCCTTGACGGCTTCATGCAGCTGCCAGACCACCGTGCCCGAGCCGATGTCGCGGCCCTCGTGTTTGCCGTTCAACATCGGGCCACCGGTGACCACGATGGTGGGAATGTCGCAACTGGCCGCGCCCATCAGCAGCGCCGGTGTGGTCTTGTCGCAGCCGACCAGCAGCACCACGGCGTCCATCGGATTGCCGCGAATGGACTCTTCCACGTCCATGCTGGCCAGGTTGCGCGTCAGCATGGCGGTGGGGCGCAGATTGGACTCGCCGTTGGAAAACACCGGGAATTCGACCGGAAAGCCGCCAGCCTCGGAAATGCCGCGCTTGACATGCTCGGCGATCTTGCGAAAGTGCGCGTTGCAGGGCGTCAGTTCGGACCAGGTGTTGCAAATGCCGATGATCGGCTTGCCCTGGAATTCATGGTCAGGAATACCCTGGTTCTTCATCCAGCTGCGGTACATGAAACCGTTTTTGTCGGCAGTGCCAAACCAGGCAGCAGAACGCAGGGGTTTCTTGGGGGTCGGGGACATGGGGTTTCTTTCAAGTCAGGATTGATGCATCACTGGCGGCATCGTAGGCGCTTGATGCATACATGACAAGTGAATATTTATGATTAATTGATATACTTTTTTATATCAATGAACCACGCGGGAGACCCGACCATGGAAGACAGCTCCGCCATACGGCGCCCCCACCACCAGCTCAAGACCCGCCAGATGGCCCTGCTGATGGCCATCGATGAAACGCGCAACCTGCACCAGGCTGCGCTGGCCACACACATGAGCCAACCGGCCGCCTCCAAAATGCTCAAGGACATGGAGGAACTGTTTGGCGTGGCCTTGTTCGAACGGCTGCCACGCGGCATGCGGCCCACGGTCTACGGCGACACCCTGGTGCGTCATGTCCGCATGGCCCTGGACAACCTGGCCCAAGGCCAGAGCGCCATGGCCGCGCTGCAAGCCGGTTTGTCCGGGCAGGTCAATGTCGGCGTGATCCTGACACCGTCGATGACGCTGGTGCCCCAGGCCATCGCCGCCATCAAGGCCGAGGCGCCGCAGTTGAGCATTGGCGTTGACGTGGGCACCAGCGATGTGCTGGTGGACGGGCTCAAGCGCGGTCGACTCGACTTTCTGATCGCCCGTATTCCGGCCAAGGAAGAAGACCTGAGCCTGGTCTACGAAGACCTGTCGGAAGAAACCGAGTGTGCGGTGGTGCGCCTGGGCCACCCCCTGCTGGACCGCCCGGCGCTCACACTGCAGGACCTGGCCAGCCGCGCCTGGATCCTGTCGCCCCGTGGCAGTATCCTGCGCCACCAGTTCGACATGCTGTTTCGCCGCCATGGTCTGGCGCCACCGACCAACGTGGTTGAAACCACCGCCATGTCGGTGATCAAGGCACTGCTGCAACAGACCGACTTTTTGCACCTGATGCCGCGGGAAGTGGCGCGCTATTACGCGGCCTGCGGCGAGCTGGCGATTCTGCCGGTGGAGCTGGCCTGCAACATGGAGAGCTACGGCCTCATCCTGCGCGCCGACCAGGTGCTGTCGCCTGGAGCCAGCCTGCTGCTCGGGGCAATTCGCCGGGTGGCCGCTGGCCTGTAGGCAGCGTCTTCGGGCAGCAAGCTGGAAGGGTTTCGCCGATCCCGCGACGATCGACATCGGCCTGCGCCTTGGCAAAGCCTGCGCGACGAAAGCATATTGGACTCCGCCTTGGCTCACCCCTTGAAACTGTCGTTCTACCAACAGCCAGATGTGGCTGCTTTGGCCGCAGCGTACGGTGTGGGCTTGGCCAAAAACCATGCGTTTGTCGATGGCAATAAACGCGCTGTTTTTTTTGGCCGTGGGCTTGTTTCTTGCCGTCAACGGTTACGGATTGCAGGCCACCCAACCTGATGCCACGCTGACCATGCTGTCAGTCGCCTCTGGCGCTATCGATGAAGCGACTTTTGCCGAATGGATTCGCCAGCATAGTCAGTTGCGCTGATCGCTCAGGCGCTCAGCCGGTCAGGGCTTCGATGCCGGGCAACAGACCCTGTGCGACATGCAGGTCATCGACCGTATCGATGTCGGTCACGCACCCGATATCGTCGGTATCCAACACCATCGCGACAGACGCGCGAACCACGGACATGGCGCCCCGGTCGCCTTTCAAGCCCAGCAGGTGGTGACGACAACCTGAAGAAAATCCGACGGGATGACCCCGCTGCCCCCGGTAAACCGGCACCACCACGTCCTGCCCTTTGAGCGCAGTCGCAACCGCGCGCAAGGTGTCACTTTGAATGAGTGGCAAATCCGCCGGCAGAATCAGCCAGCCAGCGGCTTGAGTTGTTTTCTGCACCGCCGCTGCGATCGAGTCGCCCATACCGGGGTGGCCATCCTCTTCAAGATGCCATGGCAGGCCACTCCCCCGCACCGCATCCAGGGTGTGTTGAAGAACCGTTTTTCCCGCCAACAGGGCCTGCAATTTGTGGGTGACACCACCCGACGCCGTAAAACGCTCCCCACGCCCTGAAGCCAGAATAATGATGGTGGGCCAACTCACAGCGTCACGCAGTCGTTCTCGGGGGCCGTCACCGTGAAAGCGGCGACCTTGTTCTTCACCTGCACGATCTCGGCCACGATAGAGACTGCAATCTCGGCTGGCGTTTTGGCTCCTAGCGCCAGACCCACAGGGCCATGCAGACGGGCCAGTGCCTCCGCGCTCACATCGAAGTGTTCGGCCAGTCGCCGCTTGCGTGCCTCCTGATTGCGCCGCGAGCCCAGGGCGCCCACATAAAAGGCATTGGACTGCAGCGCTTCCAGCAAAGCCATGTCGTCGAGTTTGGGGTCATGCGTCAGGGCCACGATGGCCGTGTGGGCATCCGGCACCAGTTCGCGAACGACGTCATCGGGCATGCCCTCAATTCGCCGCGCCCCAGGCATGCCCGCCATCAGGACAGCGGCATATTCCTCCCGCGGGTCGCATACCAGCACATCAAAATCGAGCATGACGACAATCTGCGCCACCGCCTGCGACAACTGGCCGGCGCCAATCAGCAGCAGGCGCCACTTCGGGCCAAACACGGTGGTCAGCGTGCTGCCGTCAAACTGCATGGCATGGCCACGCACCGCAGGGGTGAGTTGTACCGTGCCGGTCGCCAAGGTCAGCGTGCGTGCCACCAGCTCGTGGGCTGCCGTGCGTGCCAGCAATTGCGCCACCCAGCTGGTGTCCAGCAGAGGTTCCTGCACCAGCCGCAAGCTGCCGCCGCAGGGCAAGCCGAAGCGGGCGGCTTCTTCCTGACTGACACCGTAGGCCATCATGACGGGCTTCTCCAGCCCTGGAACACGACCATCGGCTTGCCTGATACGCGCCTTGGTGCGGGCAATCAAATCGTCTTCGACGCAACCACCGGACACCGAGCCACTGACCACACCATCGTCGCGCACAGCCAACAAGGACCCCGGCGGCCGTGGCGCGCTGCCCCAGGTCTGCACCACCGTCACCAGTGTGACGGCATGACCGGCATGGCGCCATTCCAGGGCATCCGCCAACACTCTGAGATCAAGACTTTCCATCCATCCACCTCAACACTTTCAAGTCACGCCGCCGTGGCAATCTGGTCACGCGCCCTGCGCCAGCCAGGCTTCTGCCAACCGGACCCAGTAGGTGCCGCCCAGAGGAATCAGCGCGTCGTTGAAATCGTAGCTGGGGTTGTGCAGCATGCAGGGGCCGCCGCCATGGCCGATATCACGGTGGCTGCCTTCGCCATTGCCGATGAAGCAATAGGCCCCCGGCTTGGCCTGCAGCATGAAGGCAAAGTCCTCGGCCCCCATGGTCGGTTCCTGCGTCAGCACCTGGGCCTCGCCCACGATGTCGATCATCACCTGGCGCGCCAGGGCCGCTTCACGAGACGAGTTGATGGTCGACGGGTACTTGCGCACGAATTCAAATTCACAGGTGACCTCAAATGCCGCGCAGGTGTGTTCGGCTACCTGCTGCATGCGCCGTTCAATCAGATCGAGGACTTCCGGCGTGAAGGTACGCACCGTGCCTTGCAGTTCACAGCGGTCCGGAATCACGTTTTTGGCTTCGCCGGCATGGATCATGGTGACCGAGATGACACCGGCGTCAATGGGCTTCTTGTTGCGGCTGATGATGGTCTGGAAGGCCTGCACCATCTGGCAGGCAACGGGGACCGGATCAAGCCCGTTGTGCGGCAAGGCCGCATGCCCGCCCTTGCCACGGATGGTGATCTTGAACTCGTTGCTGGAGGCCATCACCGGCCCCGGGCTCGCGGCAAAGCTGCCGACCGGCATGCCCGGCCAGTTGTGCATGCCGAACACCGCCTGCATCGGGAATTTTTCGAACAGGCCGTCGCGCAGCATCTCGCGCGCGCCGCCGCCACTTTCCTCGGCGGGCTGAAAAATAAGGTAAACCGTGCCATCGAAATTGCGGTGCTGCGCCAGGTACTGGGACGCCGCGAGTAGCATGGCGACATGGCCGTCATGGCCGCAGGCGTGCATTTTGCCGTCATGCTGGCTGGCGTGCGCAAAGGTGTTGGACTCCTGCATGGGCAGCGCATCCATGTCGGCGCGCAAACCGATGGCCCGCTGCGAGCTGCCATTTTTGACGATGCCGACCACACCGGTGCCACCCAGGCCACGGTGCACCGGGATGCCCCACTCGGTCAGCTTCTGTGCCACCAGATCGGCGGTACGGATTTCCTCGAAACCCAGCTCGGGGTGCCCATGGATGTCGCGCCGGGTCGCGGCCAGGGAGGCCGCCTGGTCGGCAATGCATTCAATGACTTTCATGTTGCTTCCTGTTCAGCATTCAACGATATTGACCGCCAGCCCGCCGCGTGCGGTTTCCTTGTATTTGGTTTTCATGTCCGCACCGGTCTCGCGCATGGTTTTGATCACCTTGTCCAGGCTCACCACATGCTGACCGTCGCCTTGCAGCGCCATGCGCGCCGCATTGAGCGCCTTGACCGCCCCCATGGCATTGCGCTCAATGCACGGCACCTGCACCAGACCGCCGACCGGGTCACAGGTCAGCCCCAGGTTGTGCTCCATGCCAATCTCGGCGGCGTTTTCGATTTGCCCGGGACTGCCCCCCATCACCGCCGCCAAGCCAGCCGCCGCCATGGAACAGGCCACCCCGACCTCGCCCTGGCAGCCGACCTCGGCGCCTGAAATCGAGGCATTGAGCTTGTAGAGAATGCCGATGGCCGCGGCGGTCATCAGGAACTCCATGACCCCCTCGTCGCTCGCGTTGGCGATGAATTTATCGTAGTAATGCAGCACCGCCGGGATCACCCCTGCCGCGCCATTGGTCGGTGCCGTGACCACGCGCCCACCGGCGGCGTTCTCTTCGTTGACGGCGAAGGCATAGACATTGACCCAGTCCAGCACCGACAGCGGGTCACTGAGCACGCGTTCCGCGCGGGCCCGCAACTGCGCCGCCAGCACCGGGGCCCGGCGTTGCACCCGGAACGGGCCCGGCAGCGTGCCCTCGTGCGTCAGGCCCCGCTGCACACACTCGCGCATGGTGCGCCAGAGCAACAGCAACTGGCCGCGAATTTCAGCGTCACTGCGCCAGGTGCGCTCGTTCGCCCACATGACCTCGCTGATCGTCAAGCCCTGGCGCTGGCACACGGCCAGCAGTTCGTCACCCGAGGTGAAGGGATGGGGCACTTGCTGGTAGGCCGTCAGCACCTGCTCATTGCGGGCGCCCACGGTGACCACAAAACCACCGCCCACGGACAGGTACCTGCTTTGCCGCAGCAGGCCACCTGCCGCGTCGAAGGCGCTGAATTGCATGCCGTTGGGATGCCCGGCCAGCGCTTCGCGCCGGTACATCAGCAGATGCTCCTTCTCGCAAAACGCGATCGGCTGGCGTGACAGCAGGACCAGCGCCTGCTGCGCGCGCGCGGCCTTGATGAGACCGGGGATCGCATCGACGTCGACTGTGTCCGGCGTCTGTCCCATCAGGCCCAGCATGATGCCGATGTCGGAGCCGTGGCCCTTGCCGGTCGCCCCCAGCGAACCATACAGCTCGGCCTTGACGCTGGCGGTGTGTTCGAGCAGACCCTCTTTCTCCAGGGACAGCGCGAACATGGCGGCCGCCCGCATCGGGCCGACCGTGTGCGAGCTGCTGGGGCCGATGCCCACCTTGAACAAATCAAAGACTGATATAGCCATGCGATCCCAACAGGAGGTGTATCCCGACGCTCAGGTCAAGCGCGCGAAGCAGTAACCCAGTGCGATGCCGAGACCACAGGCAAACACCACCAGCCAGGCCGGCACCGGCGCGCCCAGCGAACTGAATAATCTGGCAGGAGCAGCTGCGACCGGCATGATCGCGCCGGGCACCGGTGTCGCTGGCGCGGCTGCTGGCGTTGACACCACGGCTTCTTTCACGCCCGTGCCGCCCAGCTGGCGGGCAAAGGCGGCGAAGAAATCGTCTGCATTTTTCTTCGCCACGGTCTGCACCAGACGGCTGCCGACACTGGCCAGCTTGCCACCGATCTCGGCGCTGGCCACGTACTTGAGCACGGTCTCGTTCTGCGCTTCGCTCAGCGCCACCTTCGCCGCCATTTTGGCAAAACCGGCCGCGCCACCCTGCCCCTGCCCCGTCAGCGTGTAGCCGTTGGGCGCATCGAGGTCGCTGAGCACCACATTGCCCCGGAATGTCGCCGAAATCGGCCCCACGGTGGCCACCACGGTCGCAAACAACTCGGTATCG
Source organism: Rhodoferax sp. (assembly GCF_030653815.1). Taxonomy (GTDB): domain Bacteria; phylum Pseudomonadota; class Gammaproteobacteria; order Burkholderiales; family Burkholderiaceae_C; genus Rhodoferax. The sequence continues at coordinate 43,959 of NZ_JAURYQ010000016.1, forward strand.
GACAGTTTTTCAAGTTGCTTGCAGCCGACGATGCACGCCTGCAGCACCGCGGGATCGTTGAGCGCGTCCCAGACCTGTTGCTGCCGGGCAGGGATGCGGTATTCCCCGGAGAATTCCATCGCCATGTGCTATGCCTCGTAGTGTTTGAACAGCGCCTGGGTGCCGAGCCGGCCGTGGCCTTGCTGCGCCAGTTCCTCATACAGCCTGCGTGCCAGTGCCAGCGCCGGCAGGTCCAGCTGCATGCGCCCGGCTTCCGCCAGGGCAATGCCCAGGTCCTTGATGAAGTGTTCAATATAAAAACCCGGCGCGAAGTCGCCGTTGATGATTTTCTGCCCCATCACGGTCAGCTGGAACCCCGACGCGGCGCCGCCGCCAATGGACTTGAGTACGGTCGGCAGGTCCAGCCCGGCAGCCTTGCCGTAGGCCAAGCCTTCGCACACGCCCATGATGGTGGCCGCAATCACGATCTGGTTGCACATCTTGGTATGTTGTCCGGCACCGGGGCCGCCCTGCAGCACGATGTTGGGGCCCAGCAATTGCAGGATCGGCAGGGCGGCCTCGAACGCCGCCTCCGCACCGCCCACCATGATGGCGAGTTTGGCATCGCGCGCGCCGATGTCGCCACCGGAAACCGGCGCGTCCAACGCGCTGCACCCCCGCTCGGCAGCCGCTTTGGCAATGCGTTGCGCCAGCTCCGGGCTGGAGGTCGTCATGTCGATCAGCAAGGCCCCGCGGGCCCGCGCCACAATGCCGTTGTCGCCGAGATAGACCTGCTCCACATCATGCGGATAGCCCACGATGGTGATGACCACGTCGGCGTTGGCGGCCAGCTCGCCCGGGCTGTCGCACCAGACAGCGCCACGCGCCAGCAAGGCTTCGGCCTTGTCACGCGAGCGGTTGTAGACCCGCAGCGGATAACCCGCAGTCAGGATGTGCCCGGCCATGCTCTGGCCCATATTGCCCAATCCGATGAAGCCCACGCGGGGTTTGTTTTTGCTATCAGTCATGTGTCATGCCTTGTTAATGAAGTCGGTTTTATCGCGCAGCAAATCGCGCAAATACATCGGGGTCAGCGGCTGCCGGTCGGCCACCACGTCGAACGGTGCGAGCGCATCGTTGACGGCGTTGGTCAGCGCCCCGATGGCACCCATCACGCCGCCCTCGGCCATGCCCTTGATGCCGGCCGGCGTCGCCCGATTCGGCGTGTGCATGGCAATGAGCTCAAAATGGGGCAGCTCGCAGGCCGTGGCCACCAGGTAATCAGCCAGGGTCCCCGACAGGTTCTGTCCGGCTGCGTCGTACTGCACCTGCTCGAACAGGGCACCGGACAAGCCCATGGCAATCGCCCCGTGCTGCTGCCCTTCCACCACCACCGGGCTCAGTACTGTGCCGCAATCTTCCGCTACCACATAACGGGCAAAACGGATGGCCCCGGTGGCGACCTGAACTTCCACTTCGCACACATGCGTGGAATTGGAATAGGTCATGGGTGGTGGCTCATAGGTCTTGTGAAACTCCAGTCCGGGCGCCAGCCCCGCAGGCAGGGCCAATGGGTCCATATAGGCCGTGCGCGCCACATCGGCCAGACCCAAGCCGGTGGCGGTCCAGATGCCGTCGCTCATCTTCTCGACGCTGCCATCCCGCAAGCGCAGCGCGGCGCCATCGCCCAGACCCAGCAGCCCGGCGGCAATCGCCAGCACCTTGACCTGCGCCTCCTGGGCACACAAATACAGCGTGCCGCCGCCCGCCGTGCCACCGCGTGCGCCCCGGCTGCCCATGCCGTAGGGGGCGATGTCGGTGTGGCCGATATGCAAATGCACCTGCTGCGGCAGAATGCCCAGGCCTTCGGCCACGGCATGGGCCAGCGAGGTTTCATAGCCCTGGCCGGTGGCGCCCAGGCCCACCGAGGCATTCACCGCACCCGAGGGCTCGATACGCAGCCAGGCCGCTTCATGCCCCGACCCCGCAATGCCGGCGGCTTTGTAAAAACGCGAGCCATAGGTGGTGGACTCGACCACTGTACAAATGCCCAGACCCAGGTAAACCCCTTGCGCGCGCGCCTGCTGCTGGCGCTGGCGGAAATGCGCGTAGTCGATGGCGGCGAGCGCGCCTTCCAGGGTTTCGCGCGGCGTGATGTCGGCCAGCACCTCGCCGGTCGCCATGGTGTACGGAAAATCCTGCGGCTGCAGCATGTTGAGCCGCCGCACGGCCACCGGATCCAGCTGGAGTTCGCGCGCAATCGCGTCCATCGTGCCTTCCATCACCCAGCTCGTGATGGCCATGGGCGCGCGCATCGGACCATTGCCGACCTTGTTGCTCAGCACCACCTTGACGTCGTAACTGTAGTCCTGCACCTTGTAGGGGCCGGTCAGGATCATGGCCACCACGCGGGCCAGATAGTTGCCCGGATAAAAACTGTAGGCGCCGAAGTCTTCCACAATGTCGAGCTCCAGGCCGAGCAGGCGGCCGTCGGCGCTGACCGCGGCCCGGGTCCGGCAGAAGTCCTCGCGCGCCTGCGAGGAGGCCAGCAGGTTCTCCAGCCGGTCCTCGCGCCAGCGCACCGGCCGCTTGAGGTGACGCGCGAGCGCAGCCACCGTCAACTCTTCCCGGTACAGGGCGATTTTCTGGCCGAAGCCACCGCCCACATCCGGCGAAATGACACTGACCTGGGATTCCGACAGGCGCAATCGGCTGGCCAGGGTGGTGCGGTAGGGATGCGGCACCTGGGTTCCGACATGGAAGGTCAGATGCTGGCGCCCGTCGTCCCACACCGCGATGCAGCCGCGCGTCTCGATCGGCAAATGGGTCTGCCGGTGCTGGGAAAAAGTGCTCTCGATCACCCGGTGGGCCTCGCGCTTGCGCGCTGCGACATCGCCATGGTCCGCATGCTGGTGCGACAACAGGTTGGAGCTCAGGCTGTCATCCACCCGCGGTGCCTCCGGCGCCAGCGCCTGCCACATGGTGCTGACTGCGGGCAGCACGTCGTAATTCACCAGCACCTGCTCGGCAGCGTCCTCCGCCAGATAACGGTCGGTCGCCAGCACGCAGGCCACCGGATCGCCCTGAAAGCGCACTTTGTCGATGGGCAGGGTGTCCATCTCCATCGGCTGCAGCCCAGCGATCGGCGGCGCCATGCGCTGGCGCGTGGTCCACTGCGCCAGATCCTGCCCGGTGAACACCGCCACCACACCGGGCATCTCACGCGCCGCATCGGCGTTGATCGCAACGATGCGGGCGTGGGCATGGGATGAACGCACGAAGCAGGCATGCAGGGCGCCCGGCATGTCGATGTCGTCGACGAAGCGGCCCTGCCCGGTCAGCAGCCGGTAGTCTTCCTTGCGCGGAAGATGCCGGCCGATGTGGCGAAACTCAGGCAGCGACATGGTCCGCATTCCCTCTCATCTGCACCGCCGCCAGCTGGACGGCCTTGACAATATTCTGGTAGCCGGTGCAGCGGCACAGGTTGCCCGACAGCACATCGCGTATTTCTTCTTCGCTTGGCGCCGGGTTGATTTTGAGAAAGGCCTCGAAAGTCATCACGATGCCGGGCGTGCAAAAGCCGCACTGCAGGCCATGGGCCTCGTGCAGCGCCTGCTGCAGCGGTGACAAGACGCCGTTGCTGGCCACCGACTCGATCGTCGACACCTCATGCCCCTCCATCTGGATGGCATAGGTCAGGCAAGCGCGCACCGGCTTGCCATCGACCAGCACGGTGCAGGCGCCACAGACGCCATGCTCGCAGCCGACGTGGGTGCCGGTCAAACGGCAGTCCTCGCGCAGTGCATCGGCCAGCAGCTTGCGGGGTTCCACCCACAGTTCGTGGTTTTCACCGTTGACGGTCAGCGTGATCGCTCGCTTCTCCACATGACTCATTTGATTCATCCTTTGGCGCGGCTCAAGGCGCGCTCCAATGCCTGTTGCACCAGCTTTTCGGTCAATTCCCTGCGGTACACCGCCGTGATGCCCGCGTCGTCCTCGGGCGCCACGGCGGCGCGCACCGCGCGCGCCGCGTCCGCCGCCCAGGCCGCATTGGCCACCTGGCCGAGCCAGGGGCGCACCATGTCGTCACACGACTGCGGGATGGCACTCACACCGCTCAGTCCCAGGCGCACGCGCACGACGCGCTCGTCCTGCAGCGCCACGGTGGCGGCCACCGCGACGATGGCGTAGTCGCCATGACGGCGATTGAACAACTGAAAAGACGTGCCCTCATGCACGCTGAGGGTCGGAAAGTGCACGCAACGGATGATTTCATCGGGCGCCAGCGCCGTCGTCATCGCGGATTGGAAAAAGGCCGATGCCGGCACACGGCGCGACCCGCCCTGGCGCGCGATCTCGATGTCCGCGCCCAGCGTCATCGCAATCAGCGGGAACTGCGCGGCCGGGTCGGCATGCGCCAGGCTCCCGCCGAGGGTGCCGCGCTGGCGAATCGCATAATGGCCGATGGTTTTCGCCGCCTGCCCCAGCAAGGGGCAACGGGACTGCACCAGCGCGGAGCCGGCAATCTGTTCGTGCCGGGTCAGCGCGCCAATGCGCAGAAAAGCACCGCTTTCACGAATGTAGGCGAGCTCCGTCAGGTCATTCAGGTCAATCAGCGCCGACGGCATCGCCAGCCGCATGTTCAACATCGGCCCCAGGCTCTGGCCACCGGCAATCACCTTGGCATGGCCAGCGCCCGCCGCGAGTTGTTGCAGCGCCTCTTCCAGCGAGCTGGGGCGCAGGTAGTCGAAGGCAGCGGGTTTCACAAACGCGTCCTACCAGACCAGGCTCTGGCTGTCCTGCTGGTCGAACAAGTGCAGGCGGTTCAGGTTCACGCGCAGAACTGCGTTGTCGCCGTCCTTGTGCTGGCCTTCCTTGCCGACGCGGAAGAACAGCTTGGTCCCCTCCACTTCCAGTTCCAGAAACTGGTCGGAGCCGACCGGCAGCACCGAGAGGATGCGGCCCTGCAGGCAGTCGCCGGCTGATTCACCGCTGTGCGAAGCCACATCCTCGGCGCGGATGCCCAGCACCACGGCGCGCCCGGCCTGGCCGCTAACCCGCTCGGCCACGTGCGGTGGCAGCACCAGCGCCATCTGGCCACGCCGGAACACCATCTGTCCGCCCTCCATGGCCAGGGCGCCCTCCATGAAATTGATCGGCGGATTACCCAGGAACGAGGCCACGAACATGTTGCGCGGGCGCTCATAAATGTCGTCCGGCTTGCCAATTTGCTGCACCACGCCGCTGCGCATGACCACAATGCGGTCGGCCAGCGTCAGGGCTTCGGCCTGATCGTGCGTGACGTAGACAAACGTGGTCTGCATGGCCTGATGCAACTGCTTGATCTCGGCGCGCATGGAGATGCGCAGCGTCGCATCCAGGTTCGACAAGGGCTCGTCCATCAAAAATACCGCGGGTTGCCGCACCATGGCCCGTCCCAGCGCCACGCGTTGGCGCTGGCCGCCTGACAGCTGGTCCGGGCGCCGCTCCAGCAGCGGCTCGATCTCGAGCCGGCGTGCCGCATCGCGCACGCGGCGGTCCACTTCCTCCTTGGGATGTTTGCGCATGCGCAGGCCGAACGCGATGTTCTCGTACACCGTCTTGTTCGGGTACAGCGCGTAGCTCTGAAACACCATGGCCACATCGCGCTTGTGCGGCGGGACAATGTTCATCACCTCGTTGTCGAAATAGAGGTTTCCCTCGGTCACATCTTCCAGCCCCGCAATCATGTTCAGGGTGGTCGATTTGCCGCAGCCGGAGGGGCCAAGCAGCACCAGGAACTCCTTGTCGGCAATGTCGAGATTGAGGTTTTCCAGTGCGACGAACCCATTCGGGTAATGTTTACCGACGCCTTCAAATTTGATCCGGGCCACGTAGCTACTCCTTTAACCTTTGACTGCACCGGCGGTCAGGCCGGAGACGATATAGCGCTCAAACATGATGGCAACCACCACCGGCGGAACGATGGCGAGCACGCCAGCGGCGTTGATGAACGAGAAACTGATGTTGAAATCCGAGGTGAACGACGCCACCACAATGGGCATCGTTTGCGATGCCAGGGTCTGGGTGAACATGAGCGCCAGCAAAAACTCATTCCAGCTGGTGAGGAAGGTAAAAAGAACCACCGCCACCAGCGACGGCAGGGCCAGCGGCAGGTACACCAGCGTCAGGGTCTGAAAGCGTGAACAGCCATCCACCCGCGCGGCCTTGTCCAAGTCATCGGGCAGGGACTCGAAGTAACCGGTCAGGATAAAAGCGCTGAACGGCACGGTGATGGCCAGGTAGGTGATGACGAGCGACAGCTTGCTGTCGAGCAAGCCAAGTTGCTGGACAAACAGGAAGAACGGCACCACCAGCGCAATGTCCGGAATCACACGGGTCGTGAGCATGAAGTAGATCGAGCCGTCCCGGCCGATGAATCGGATTTTGGCCAGCGCATAGGCGGCGGGCACACTGACCAGCAGATTGAGAATCACCACCGATACCGCCACCACGAGGCTGTTCCACATGGAAGGGAGCAGGTTTTTGGCCGTGGAGGGAATGAAGCCCCCGGTTGCGGTGTCACCCTCCTTGCGATTTTCATAGGTCACCACCTTGTCCTTGGCGGTGAAGATCGTCGCAAAATTTTCAAAGGTGGGTTCGTGGGGTATCCAGTGCGGCGGCACCGAAGTGATCTCGGCTTCCGACTGGAACGACGATGAAACCAGCCAAGCGATGGGCGCCAGCACATACAGCGCAAAGATGAGCGAGGCAAAAAAGAGCAGCGCCCGTCTGCCAAGGTGGGGGATCTTCATAGCTTGCGGCTTGTGCTTCGGATGATGAAAAAGGCGAGGGTAAAGGTGACGATCGCCATGATGTAGGCCAGTGCCGCCCCGGTACCAAACGCCAGCTTGCGGAAGGTTTCCACGTAAACTTGCCAGGCCACCACGTGCGATGCGTCGGCCGGTCCGCCTTCGGTCAGGATGAAAAACAGGTCGAAATGCCGTATCGCCATCATCGTTTCATAAATCATGACCAGGGCAAATCCCGGCGTCAGCGCCGGCAGGGTGATGTGAATGAAGCGCTGCCACACATTGGCGCCATCGACTTTGGCGGCGCTGTACAAGTCAGCGCGAATCGACTTGAGCGTCACCAACAACAGGATGGTTGCCAATGGCACCTCTTTCCAGACGAAAGAGTTGGTGATGAGCAACATGGTCTTGTCGACGTCCCCGAGCATCACCAGGTACTTGTCGATCAGACCCAGCTGAAACAGGAGGCCATTGAGGGCACCGTAGCCGGAGTCATAAATCCACTTCCACATGAGCCCGTTGGCCACATAGGGAATCGCCCAGGGAATCAACAAAATGGCTGACAGGATGCGGCGGCCCCGAAATTCCTCGTTGAGCAGCAAGGCCATCAACATCGCAATCAACATGATGGCCGTCACCGACATCAGGGTAAACGAGGTGCTGCGCCCGACCGAATCCCAAAACATCTGGTCCTGGAAGATATGAACATAGTTGTCAAACCAAACGAAGGGCGCGCGGTGCGGACGCGTCAGCTTGAGGTCAAAGAGGCTGATCCAGAACGAATACAGAATCGGAAAAACCGCCACAGCCATCAAGACGACCATCATGGGCGCAAGAAAAATCATCGCGCTTTTCTGGTCATACGCACTGACCGGGGTGCCGATCAACCGGCGTAGCCCCTTGCTTTTGTTGCTCATCTAATTGCCTCTTTCAGGGTGACTGTCCGGGGGCGTTTTGCGTCACCCCCGGAACCGCCATACTCAGGACTGCTTGCGCAGGTCGTTCCAGGCCTGGGCCGACTTCTTCAGCGCTTCAGCCGGCGTGATCTTGCCGATGACGGCCGACTGCCAGGCCGAACCGTTGATCTCGTCCCACTCGCCAAACCAGCGCGTGATGACGTCCTTTTTGCGGGCGAACTGTTGCTGCTTTTCGAACATGGCTATGTCGGAGTATTTGGCATAGGAGGCCTGGACTTCAGGATCCTTGAACAAGCCTTTCACCGCGAAGCCGGCGCCGATGTCGGCAAAGAGCATTTTCTGGAAACGGTACTGGCCTTCGGCCTTGCCGCCATACCATTCAATCAACTTCGCTGCGTTGGCGGCACGCGTTTTGTCGGCAGCGGCCTGCGCCGTCATGCCGTGAAAACGCATCCATCCCACGGTGGCATGCGAACCACCAGCGCCAGCGGGCATCAGCGCCTGCTTGACACGCCCGGCAATCTGCGACTGCTTGGGATCGTTGAGGGTGCGGATGCGATAGCGGCTCAGCAGGGCAAACGCATGGTTGCCGGAGCTGAAGGACTTGAGGCCGTTGAGCTCGCCGGTTTCAACGCAGGCGGGCGAAATGATCTTGTACTTGTTGACGGCATCGACAATCCATTGCAGGGCCTGCACCGCACCCTTTTTCGGATCGCTCATGATGGCCGCGCCGCTGGCGTCGGTGAAGCCACCACCATGTGAATACACCAGAGCGGTCAGGAATTCGATCAGCCAGCTCTCTCGCGCCATGGGCAACATCATGGGGTATTCGGAAATACCGGCCGCCTTGATCTTGAGTGATTGCTGAACCAGTTCGTCCCAGGTCGTTGGCGGCTCCTTGATGCCGGCTTTTTTCAACTTTTCCTCGTCGTAGAAGAACGCCATGTAGTCGGTGTAATAGCTCAAGCCATATTGCTTGCCTTTGTATTGCATCGATTGCGTGCTGAAGTCATCTGCCTCTGCGTTGTATTTCATCAACTCGGGAAAACTGTTGATCGGCGCCAACCAGCCCGCGTCCGCCCACTCAGGCAGCCAGCTGTCGGAAACCCACAAGACATCCAGCGGCGCCTTGCCCACAAACTTGGTCACCATGGTGTCGCGGTACTGCGCCCAGGGGGCATTGTTGTAGTTGACCTTGATGCCGGTCTTGGCCTCGAATGCCCCCAGGTGACTCTTGACGGTATCCACCGCAGCCGACCAGGTGTAAAGGTTCAGGGGCGCAGCCTGCGCATGACCGGGCAGTGACAACAACCCGGATCCAGCCACGCCGGCGGAGGCAGTCATTTTTAAAAAATCACGACGACTCGAACCTTCTGTCCATATATTGCTCATATTTCCTTCTCCTAAGTTGATGGCCACAGCACGTCCAATGGCTGCGTGTTATCGATCAGAGTGACGCCCACCGTCAGACTGAACCGCGTTCATTGTTACGTCAATTTTTTATATCGTCAATTGACGATAACCCTAACGTACGTGCACAACTATTCGGCAAATCAGACCAAGCATTTTGCGTGCCAGGGTTGTTGCACCCTGCCGGTGCAGGCAAGCCTGGCACGGACTGCCTCACTGGATCGGCGAAAAACCCACGGGATTGAGAAACACGCTTTCCTGATGCACAAGATAGGGCAGGATTGAGGGCACAAAGGCCATCCACTCGGCGTCTTGAGCCATCTTGGTGCGCTGGGCGCTGCGGTGCGCAAAATCATCATACGCCCAAAGAAACACCACGGAATTCAAGACCCCGGACTCCTTGGTCCAGCAGCCGACCAATTTGGCGTAACGCGTGATGATGTGCAAGCCATTGGCCTGGTAAATTTTCAGGAACTCAGGTGCTTTTCCCGCCTGGATCTGGTAGGTGCGCATTTCTAGAATCATGATTTTTCTCCAGCTATATGAAGGGTTCGGGGTACCCTGGGGTACTCTTTAGAATGGTCGCATTTCACTCATCGTCAACTGAAGATATATTTTGCCATTAAAGTAAGACTCTTTTTAATTTGAACCTCTTATGCGCGCCAAATCAGACCACCTAAGCACCCTGCGTCAAAAGTCCGCAAGCAGCGCGCCAAAAGGCAAGGGCAGGCGCGTCACGGTGCGCATGCCTGCGGCGGAGCGTCGTGAACAGATATTGAAAAAAGCCTTCGAATTCTTCGCGGAATACGGATTGACCGCCCAAACACGCGCGCTGGCTGAATCCTGCGGGGTATCACAACGGCTGCTCTACAGCATCTTCCCCAACAAGGCAGCATTGATCAACGCCGTGTACGAGACGGGCATTGCCGGTGTCTTCAAGGCGGTGTGGTTTGTGCAACTCCAGGACCGCAGCAAGCCCATCGAACAGCGTCTCAAGGATTTTTATTGCGAGTACTACGATACCGTCCTGACGCGCAGCTGGATGCGCTTGTTTCTGTACGCCTCACTGGCGGAGGTTGAGATGGCGCCCACCTACATCGCCTCCATCATCAAACATCTTCTGGACACCATCATGAAGGAAGCACTGCACGAAGCCGGTTTGACATCTCCTCCCAGCCAGGCCCAAGCCGAAATCCAGGAAATTTGCTGGATTCTGCACGGCGCCATTTCCCACCTGGCCATACGGCGGCATATTTACCGCGACCAGACGGACATCAAGGTGAACAAGGTGATCGCCTTGCAAGTCCATTCATTTCTCGCGGGACTGAAGAGTGTCGTCCCGCAAGCGTGAGCATTGCATGCGCCCGTTTTCAACCAGCCTGCTCAGGCGTAGCGCGCCGCCATCACGTCGAGGTGGATCGGCTTGATCTTTGAACCCATACCGGCGCAGCCAAAGGCCTCGAAGCGCAGTTTGCAGATGCCCATGGCGGCCTTGCGGGCTGCAATCAGCGCCTTGCGCGGGTCGAATTCGCTCGGGTTCTGGGCAAAGCTCTGGCGCATGGCGCCGGTCATGGCCAGGCGGATGTCGGTGTCGATGTTGACCTTGCGCACTCCGCTCTGGATGCCGCGCTGGATTTCTTCCACCGGCACGCCGTAGGTTTCCTTCAGGTCGCCACCGAACTGGCGGATGATGGCCAGCCACTCCTGCGGCACCGAGCTTGAGCCGTGCATGACCAGGTGGGTGTTGGGAATTTGCGCATGGATTTGCGCAATGCGGTCGATCGCCAGAATGTCGCCGGTGGGCTTGCGCGTGAACTTGTAGGCGCCATGACTGGTGCCAATCGCAATGGCCAGCGCGTCAACGCCGGTTTTTTCCACGAAGTCTTTGGCCTGCACCGGGTCGGTTAGCATTTGGTCATGGCTGAGTTTGCCCTCGGCGCCAATGCCGTCTTCCTCACCCGCGTCACCGGTTTCCAGGCTGCCCAGGCAACCCAGTTCGCCTTCGACCGACACCCCCACGGCGTGCGACATCTCGCAGACACGGCGCGTGACATCCACGTTGTACTCGTAGCTGGAGGGTGTCTTGCCGTCCGCCAGCAGCGAGCCGTCCATCATGACGCTGGTGAAACCCGAGCGAATCGACTGCTGGCACACCGCAGCGGAGGTGCCATGGTCCTGGTGCATCACCACCGGAATGTCGGGGTAGGACTCCACCGCGGCCAGCACCATGTGGCGCAGGTAGGCTTCACCGGCGTACTTGCGGGCGCCGGCACTGGCCTGCAGGATCACCGGGCTGTCGGTGGCCGCAGCCGCTTCCATGATGGCCTGAATCTGCTCCAGGTTGTTGACGTTGAAGGCGGGCACGCCATAAGCATTTTCAGCGGCGTGGTCGAGCATTTGACGAAGGGAAACAAAGGCCATGGTGATCTCCTGGTGGTTTTAGAAAATAGCAGTCCAGCCCACGCACTGGGTGCGTGAGTTGGTAGGAATGATTTGGGCGGGCTTTGGACCCTGTGGGGCGGACTACCCCAAAAACCTAGCCCGCGGCGCGCTTTTGCAGAATCTCGAAGGCGGGCAGGGTTTTGCCTTCGAGCACTTCCAGAAAAGCGCCGCCACCGGTGCTGATGTAACCGATGTCTTTCTCGATGCCGTACTTGGCAATGGCCGCGAGCGTGTCGCCGCCACCGGCAATGCTGAACGCCGCTGACTCGGCAATGGCGTGGGCGATGACCTTGGTGCCGTTCTCAAAAGCGGCAAACTCGAACACGCCCACCGGGCCGTTCCAGACAATGGTGCCGGCCTTCTTGAGCTGCTCGGCCAGCTTGGCCGCGGTGACCGGGCCAATGTCCAGAATCAGGTCATCTTCGGCCACGTCCGTGGCGGCCTTGACGGTGGCCACCGCATCGGCGGCAAAGGTTTTGGCGGTGACCACATCGGTCGGGATAGGCACCTCGGCGCCGCGTGCCTTCATGGCCTCAATCACGGCTTTGGCATCGCCCACCAGGCTGGGCTCGGCCAGGCTTTTGCCAATGCTCAGACCGGAGGCCAGCATGAAGGTGTTGGCGATGCCGCCGCCCACAATGAGCTGGTCGACGTTTTTGGCGAGCGCCTGCAAAATAGTGAGCTTGCTCGACACCTTGGAGCCAGCGACGATGGCCACCAGCGGGCGCTTGGGGTTGGCCAGGGCTTGGTTGATGGCATCGATCTCGGCGGCCAGCAGGGGACCGGCGCAGGCAATGGGGGCAAACTGGGCAATGCCGTAGGTCGTGCCTTCGGCGCGGTGCGCGGTGCCAAAGGCGTCGTGCACAAAGACATCGCACAGGGCGGCGAGTTTTTTGGCCAGCTCGGGCGCGTTTTTCTTTTCGCCGACGTTGACGCGGCAGTTTTCCAGCAGCACGATCTGGCCCGGCTTGACGTCGACACCATCGACCCAGTTGGCCACCAGCGGCACCTCGCGACCCAGCAGTTCGCCGAGCCGCTTGGCCACCGGCGCCAGCGAGTCTTCGGGCTTGAAGGCGCCCTCGGTCGGGCGGCCCAGGTGGCTGGTCACCATGACGGCGGCACCGGCATCGAGTGCCATCTGAATGCAGGGCACGCTGGCGCGGATGCGGGTGTCTTCGGTGATGTTGCCGGCATCGTCCTGCGGCACGTTGAGGTCGGCGCGGATAAACACCCGCTTGCCCGTGGCAAAACCGCTGGCAATCACATCGGCAAAACGTAAAACTTTCATGGTGACTTCACTCCTTGTTAAGTCGCTATTTTCAATCCAAAAATCAAAGGGGGCCTGATGCCGGCAAGAATGAAAAATCGGCAATCACCCGGTCGGGTGCACAGGCTTCAATGGGCTGGCCCATGTTGTAGCCGTAGGGCAGTAACCACACTGCCACACCCGCGTTGCGCGCGGTGGCGGCGTCGATGCTGGAGTCGCCGACAAACAGGGTGCGCTCGCGGGCCACGCCAAATTTTTCCAGGCAGTGCACCACGCCCACCGGGTCCGGCTTTTTGGTGACAAAGCTGTCGCCACTGACCACCTCATCAAACAAGGGCCAAAGTTGGTGTGCATCCAGCACCACCCGGGTGTAGCGGCTTTCCTTGTTGGTCACCACCGCCAGCTTGACACCCTGCGCGCGCAAACTGTGCAGGGTCTCGCGCACCTGCGGGTACAGGTGGCTACGGCTGCCGCAGCGCTGCTGGTAAAAACCGTCGTAGACCGGCACCATGGTTTGCAGCAACTCGCTGGCGCGCACCGCCTCTACCGTCATGCCGCTGCGGTCAGCAACAGCCTGCACCAGCAGCGTCAGGGTGCCGTGGCCAATCCAGTCGTTGACTTGCTGCTGCGTCACCAGCGACAGCTTGAAATGGCCCAGGGTGTCGTTGACCGCGTCCATGATCTCGGGCGCGGTCTCCACCAGCGTGCCGTCCAGGTCAAACAGCATGAGGTCGTAGGGGCGGTTCGTCATCGGGCGCGGTCCTTAATTGCTGGAGGGCACCACGGTGTCGGGCAGCGGCTCGGCACGGCGATGCGCGGCACGGTGCACCAGCACCTCCACGGCTTCCACCACACGCGCCGAGGTGATGCCAAAGTGGGCATACAGCTTGGGCGCCGGCGCCGACTCGCCAAAGCTGGCCATGCCGATCACCACACCCGTGCGGCCCACGTACTTGCGCCAGAAGTCGGGGTGCGCGGCTTCAATGGCCACGGTGGGCAAGCCCAGCGGCAGCACCATTTCCTGGTAGGCCTCGCTCTGGCGGTCAAACACATTGGTGCAAGGCATGGACACCACGCGGGTGGGTATGCCCTCTTGTGCCAAGGTGGCCTGCGCCTGCATGGCCAGTTCCAGCTCGGAGCCGGTGGACACAATGACCGCCTGCGCGCCGGCCATGTCCGACAGGATGTAGCCACCCTTGCGGATGCTGTCGGCCTGGCCCAGGTCGCTCAGGCGCGGCAGGTTTTGCCGTGACAGGCACAGCGCGCTCGGGCCGTCCTGGCGTTCCACCGCACAGGCCCAGGCCACAGCCGTTTCCAGGCCATCGGCCGGGCGCCACACGTCCAGCCCCGGAATGATGCGCAAGCTGGGGATGTGCTCCACGCTCTGGTGGGTCGGGCCGTCTTCGCCCAGGCCAATGCTGTCGTGGGTGAAGACGTGAATGACGCGGGTTTTCATCAGTGCCGCCATCCGGATGGCGTTGCGGCTGTAGTCGCTGAAAGTCAGGAAAGTGCCGCCATAGGGGATGTAGCCACCATGCAGCGCGATGCCGTTCATGATGGCCGCCATGCCGAATTCGCGCACACCGTAGCTCAGGTGGTTGCCCCACTGGTCGCGCCCGGCCTTGACGCAACCCTTGAAATTGGTCAGGTTGGAGCCGGTCAGGTCGGCACTGCCGCCAAAAAACTCGGGCAGCAGGGGCGCCAGCGCATCCAGCGCGTTCTGGCTCGCCTTGCGGGTGGCCACCGGGTCGGCCTTGGCGGCGATGGCAGCCAGCACTTCAGGCAATTTTTCGGCATAAGCGGGCAGCAGTTCACCGGCCATGCGGCGCTCGAACTCGACCGCCTGTTGCGGGTACTTGGCTTGGTAGGCAGCGAACTTGGCGCGCCATTGGCTCTCGGCCACAGCACCCCGCGCCACGGCGTTCCAGGCGGAGGCAATCTCGGTGGGGATCTCGAACGGCGCCGAAGTCCAGCCCAGCGCTTCGCGGGTGGCGGCGACTTCGGCCGCGCCGAGTGCCGCACCGTGCACATCATGGGTACCCGCCTTGTTGGGTGACCCCAGGCCGATGATGGTCTTGCAGCAGATCAGCGTCGGTTTGCCGGTGGGCAGCACAGCCTGTGCTTTGGCGGCCTTGATGGCGGCATCCAGCGCAGCCGGGTTGTGACCATCCACGGCAGGAATCACGTTCCAGCCATAGGCCTCGAAACGTTTGGGCGTGTCGTCGGTGAACCAGCCCTCCACGTGGCCGTCAATCGAGATGCCATTGTCGTCATAAAACGCCACCAGTTTGGACAGGCGCAAGGTGCCCGCCAGGCTGCAGACCTCGTGGCTGATGCCTTCCATCAGGCAACCGTCCCCCATGAAAGCGTAGGTGAAGTGGTCCACGATTGACGCATCGGCTTTGTTGAACTCTGTGGCCAGCAGTTTCTCGGCCAGCGCCATGCCGACCGCGTTACTGATGCCCTGGCCCAGCGGACCGGTGGTGGTTTCCACGCCCGGGGTCACGCCCACTTCAGGGTGGCCGGCAGTTCTGCTGTGCAGCTGGCGGAAGTTTTTGAGTTCTTCCATCGGCAGGTCATAACCGGTGAGGTGCAACAGCGCGTAAATCAGCATCGAGCCGTGGCCGTTACTGAGCACAAAACGGTCGCGGTTGGCCCAGTGCGGGTTGGCCGGGTTGTGGCTCAGGTGGCGGTTCCACAGCACTTCGGCAATGTCGGCCATGCCCATGGGTGCGCCGGGGTGACCAGACTTGGCCTTTTCAACGGCGTCGACTGCCAGCATACGAATGGCATTGGCCATCTGTTTGGCGAATTCGGGGGTGGGTGTGTTCATGATTTTTTATTCAGTTGGGGACAGAGCTGATTATTGTGATTTCTTCTGCCGCTCCATCATGCGCCAGACGAAGGGCGTGAAGATGAGTTGCATGGCCAGCTCCATTTTGCCGCCGGGCACCACGATGGTGTTGGCACGGCTCATGAAACTGTCGTTGATCATGTTGCGCAGGTACTGGAAATCGATGCCCTTGGGGTTGGCAAAACGGATCACCACCATGCTCTCGTCGGCACTCGGGATGTCACGCGCAATGAACGGGTTGCTGGTATCGACCATCGGCACGCGCTGGAAGTTGACATGGGTGTGCATGAACTGCGGGCAGATGTAGTTCACATAGTCGGGCATGCGGCGCAGGATGGTGTCGGTGACGGCTTCGGTACTGTAGCCGCGCTGCTTTTTGTCGCGGTAAAGCTTCTGGATCCACTCCAGGTTGATCACTGGCACCACACCAATCAGCAGGTCGGGGTGCTGGGCGATGTTGACCTCGGGGGTCACCACGGCGCCATGCAGGCCCTCATAAAACAGCAGGTCGGTCTTGGCCGGCACGTCTTCCCAGGGCGTGAAGGTGCCGGGATCCTGCTTGTAAGGCGCAGCTTCGTCATGGTCATGCAGGTACTTGCGGCGCTTGCCGGTGCCAGTGGTGGCGTAATCGCGAAACAGCGCTTCCAGCTCGGCGAACAGGTTGTTTTCAGGGCCAAAGTGGCTGAAGTTCTTGTTGCCGGCGGCCTCGGCTTCGGCCGCCTTGAGCTTCATGGCCTTGCGGTCATAGCGGTGAAAGCTGTCACCTTCGATCACCGCCGCACTGATGCTCTCACGGCGAAAAATGTTCTCGAAGGTGCGGGTCACCGAGGTGGTGCCGGCACCGCTGGAGCCGGTGATGGCAATGATGGGGTGGCGAATGGACATGGCTTAAGTCTCCTAATGATAAAAATCAGTCTCTGAACAGGCTGCGTTCGGCAAATAGCGGGTTGGTCAGCTCCACTTGCACCGGTTCACGGTGATAGCGCTCGATACGCTCGACCTCGTTTTTGGAGCCAAAGACAAAGCCAATGCGCTGGTGCAGACTGGTGGGCTGCACGTTCATCATGGCTTGTTCACCGGTGGAGGCACGCCCCCCAGCCTGCTCCATGATCATGCCCACCGGGTTGGCCTCGTACAGCAGGCGCAAACGGCCGGGCTTGGACGGGTCCTTGGTGTCGCGCGGGTACATGAAGACGCCGCCGCGCATCAGAATGCGGTGCGCCTCGGCCACCATGCTGGCAATCCAGCGCATGTTGAAGTCCTTGCCGCGCACACCCGTTTTGCCTGCCAGGCACTCGTCCACATACCGCTTGACGGGGGCTTCCCAGAAGCGCGCATTCGAGGCATTGATGGCGAACTCCTGGGTGTCCTCCGGAATTTTCATCAAGGGGTGGGTCAGCATGAACTCACCCAGCGTCGGGTCCAGCGTAAAGCCATTGACACCGTCGCCCACGGTCAGCACCAGCATGGTGGTGGGGCCATACAGGGCGTAGCCGGCAGCGAGCTGTTTGGCGCCCGGCTGAAAAAAGTCGGCATCGACCACATCACGACCCGAGTCGATCACATCTTGCGGCGCCCGCAAAATGCTGAAAATACTGCCCACCGACACGTTCACGTCGATATTGCTGGAGCCGTCCAGCGGGTCGAACACGATCAGGTACTTGCCGCGCGGGAACTGCGTCGGGATTTGGTAGGGCAAGTCCATTTCTTCAGACGCCATGCCGGCCAGGTTGCCAGCCCATTCGGTGCGCCGCATGAAGACTTCGTTGGACAGCACGTCCAGTTTTTTCTGGGTTTCGCCCTGCACATTGACCGAACCGCCCTCTTCTGCTGCGAAATTGCCGGTCATGCCGGCCAGTTCACCGTAGGCGACCGCTTTGGCAATGCCCTTGCAGGCCAGCGCGACATCCAGGATAAGGGCGTTGAAATCGCCGCTGGCCGAGGGGAAACGGCGGCGCTCCTCAATCAGGAACTGCGTCAGGGTCGCGCGGTTGGAACGGATGGTCAAAGGCATGGGTGTCTCCTGTTTATTTAAATTTTTAGCCCGGATGGGCGGCGCGGCGTAGCGCCTGCATCACGCCCTTGTAGCCGCCGCCAGCATCGGGCACGCCAAACACGGCACTCCCCGCCACGCAGGTGTCGGCGCCGGCGGCCACGATCTCGGCAATGTTGTCGGTCTTGACGCCGCCATCGACCTCGAGCCAGATCGGCTGGCCACCCGCGGCCACATGGGCGTCGATTTTTGCGCGCACCAGGCGCAACTTGGCCAGCGTGGACGGAATGAACTTCTGGCCACCAAAACCGGGGTTGACGCTCATCAGCAAAATCATGTCAAGCTTGTCCATGACGTGGTCCAGCACCGACACCGGGGTGGCCGGGTTGAGCACCAGGCCGGCTTTGCAGCCAAGTTCACGAATCATCGACAGGCTGCGGTCCACATGCTTGGAGGCCTCGGGGTGAAAGGTGATGATGTTGGCACCGGCCTTGGCAAACAGCGGGATGATGGCATCGACCGGCTCGACCATCAAATGCACGTCGATCGGGATGCTCACATGCGGGCGAATGGCCTCACACACCAGTGGCCCGATGGTCAGGTTGGGCACGTAGTGGTTGTCCATCACGTCAAAGTGCACCAGGTCACAACCGGCGGCCTCGATGGCGCGCACTTCTTCGCCCAGACGGGCAAAGTCAGCCGACAAAATGCTGGGGGCCAAACGCAAAACGGGGGAGCTGCTCATGGGAAGGCTTTCTGTAAAGTTTGAAATTCTTGAGGGTAATGCAGTTCAGCGCCGCTTTACCTGAAATAAGCGCTGTGCCACTGGCGCAATTGCACCAGATTGACCTGACTCAAGTCCGGCACCACCTTGAGTGCCCCGGTGAAATCATGGTGTGCGGTGAAACTGTTGGGCGTGACGAGGGTGGCCAGCCCGGCAGCCGTGGCGGCACGCAGGCCGTTGTTCGAGTCTTCAAACGCCAGGCACTGCGCAGGGGGCAGTTGCAAGGCCGTCAACATCTGCAAATACACCTGCGGGTGTGGTTTTTTGATGGGCGCTGTCGAGGCATCGCCAATGGCCGAGAAATTCATGCGCCAGTCAGAGCCGATGGCATGGCGCAACAGCGCGGCAATGTTGACCGGCGAAGTGGTGGTGGCAATGGCCAGTTGCAGGCCCGCGCCAAGCGCCTCGTCCATCAGCCTGAGCACCCCGGGGCGCAGGCTCACCTCACCGCTGTTGACAGCGTGTTCGTAAGCCGCCGTCTTGAGTTCATGGATGCGGCCGATCCGGTCGTTCAGGGCTTGGGCGTTGAGCGCCTTGACATCCGGATTCACCTGTTTCCAGTAGTGCAGGATGCGTTCCTTGCCACCCGAAATATTGAGCAGCTCGGTATACAGGGCTTCGTCCCAGACCCAGTCCAGGCCCATTTCTTTAAAAGCATGGTTGAAGGCCGCCATGTGCGCCCGTTCGGTGTCGGCCAGGGTGCCGTCCACATCAAAGATGAGGGCTTGCAAGCGCTTGGCGGTCGACGACTGGGACATGAGGGGCTTTCCTTGGGTTTGCTTGTATTGGCCACTTTTGCGGCATGGATTTACTTTAATCGCCCAAACCCATAAACTCTAATCACGTTTTATTCAATAATCATCAGCATGAACTGATGAAAGGATGAAGACCCCAATGCGCCCCTACACCTTCAAGCAGATCCAGACCTTTTTGGAGGTGGCGCGCCAGCGTTCGGTTTCCAAAGCCGCCGAGCGCCTGTTTGTCACCCAGCCTGCGGTGTCGATGCAGATCCGCCAACTTGAGGACGCCTTTGGTTTGGCGCTGATCGAGCCGACCGGGCGCAACATCCGGCTCACCCACGCCGGCGAGATTTTTTTGACCCACGCCACCGCGGCCATGCGTCAGTTCAAGGACCTCGAAGACCAGATGGCCGAGCATGTCGGCCTGAAGCAGGGCCGCATTGACCTGGCCGTGGTCAGCACGGCCAAATATTTTGTGCCCATGCTGCTGGTGCGCTTTAACCAACTCAATCCCGGCATTCATGTGCAACTGAGCATTGACAACCGTGAAAACGTGTTGGGCCTGCTGGCGCGCAGCGAGGCCGACCTGGTCATCATGGGCCGTGCGCCCAGCCACCTCGAATGCCAGGCCAAGGCCTTTGCCACCAACCCGCTGGCCATGGTGGCGCCGCCAAATCACCCGCTGGTGCGACGCAAGAACCTGCCATTCAGCGCCCTGGCCGACTACAAATTTGTGGTGCGTGAGGAGGGCTCCGGCACGCGCGCCGCCATGCAGCGGCTGTTCGAGGAAAACATGACGCCTTTGAAAATGGTGATGGCCATGCCCAGCAACGAAACCATCAAACAGGCGGTGATGGCCGGCATGGGTTTGAGCTTTTTGTCGATGCGCACGGTGCGCCATGAGCTCGCCAGCGGCCACCTGGCGCTGCTCGACGTGGAAGGATTACCGCAGATCAACCATTGGTATGTGACGCATCTGAGCAGCAAGAAGCTCTCCCCTGCCGCACTCGCCTTCAAGGATTTTTTGATTGAGCAAGGCGGGGCGCTGATGGATGCGTGGAGTTGATGATCACTGCGCTGCAAATGGATGGGGCGCGAAAACAACCCGAAAGCATTTCATGAGCCGCGCCTATTATTCTGATTTGATCAATGACTTCCTCGTCCGCGGCCCCGACGAAATTCTTGGCGCACTGAGTCGCAGCAGCCCGTTTGCCGTTGAAACCACCCAGCGCAATGCCTGGATGGAACAAGTGGTTGTCCTCCAGAACACATTGCAGCAGGATTCGGGCAGGGGCAAGGTCTATTTTGAATATGCCGTTCCGCGACTGGGTAAACGCATTGACGTTTTGGTCTTGCTCGATCATGTTGTTTTCGTACTGGAATTCAAAGTGGGCGAGACCCAGTTTCTTTCCGGCGCCAAGGATCAGGTTTGGGACTATGCCGTTGATTTGAAAAACTTCCACGAGACAAGTCACGACAAGGCGATAGCGCCAATCCTTATCGCGACAGGAGCAGAAATTGGTTTCTCGGTGATTGCCACCAGCGCCAGAGACGATGGGGTACTCCAACCACTGCATGCCGCTTCGGATCAGATTCGCTGCGTGATGGATCAGGTCTTGCAGTTTTGTGACGGCCCCACCATCAATCCATTGGTATGGGATGGCGGCGGGTATCACCCCACGCCAACCATCGTTGAAGCGGCCATGGCGCTTTATGGCGGTCATTCGGTCACGGACATATCCCGCAACGACGCCTCGGCCATCAACCTGGGACGAACAACGGATGCCATTTCAGAAGTCATTCGCAGCTCACAAGCACAATCAACAAAATCGA
The DNA here is from genome assembly GCF_030653815.1 of Rhodoferax sp. Lineage (GTDB taxonomy): Bacteria > Pseudomonadota > Gammaproteobacteria > Burkholderiales > Burkholderiaceae_C > Rhodoferax. Next base: position 64,969 of record NZ_JAURYQ010000016.1, read on the forward strand.
TCTGCCTGGTGACCGGCGTGCCGGGTGCTGGCAAGACACTCGTAGGGCTGAACATTGCAACACAGCACACCAACAAGGAGGCAGTCGATCACGCCGTATTTCTCTCGGGCAACGGCCCGCTCGTGACAATCCTGCGAGAGGCACTCGCCAGAGACAAAGTAAGGCGCGAGGCCGAGGCCGGTCGGCGCATGAAAAAGGGCGAGGCCATGAGTGAGGTCAAGCTGTTCATCCAGAACGTCCACCACTACCGTGACGAATGCCTGATCGACACCGAGCGACCGCCTATTGAACACGTCGCCATATTCGACGAGGCGCAAAGAGCCTGGAATCTTGAGCAGACCGCCTCATTCATGTTGCGCAAGAAACAGAAAGCCGACTTCAACCAGTCAGAGCCAGAGTTTTTAATTTCGTGCCTGAACAGGCACAAGGATTGGGCAGTGGTGGTTTGCCTGGTGGGCGGCGGACAGGAAATCAACACCGGTGAGGCTGGCATCGAAGAATGGATTGATGCATTGCAGCGTTCATTTGCCGACTGGCATATTCACATTTCCCCACGTTTGCAGGAGGTGGAATATGGTGCAGGACGCATTTTGGCGCAGTTGAAGTCCCAGCCCAATGTGCATTTCAATTCGGACTTGCACCTGGACGTGTCAATGCGCTCTTTTCGAGCCGAACATGTTTCGGCACTGGTCAAAAACATGCTGGACATCAACCTTGATGACGCCAGAGAAGTTCTGGCCGAATTGGCCGATCGCTACCCGATCGTCCTGACGCGTCATCTTGCAAAGGCCAAAGCCTGGCTCAAGGCTCAAGCGCGCGGCACAGAGCGCTACGGCATGGTGGTTTCCTCACAGGCGCAACGGCTAAAACCACACGCAATCGACGTCAAGTCGCCAATGGACCCCATTCATTGGTTTCTTGACGGAAAAGACGATGTTCGGTCGTCCTTCTACCTTGAAGATGTTGCCACTGAATTTCATGTGCAGGGCCTTGAGTTGGACTGGGCCTGCGTTGTGTGGGATGCAGATTTCAGGTTCGCCGCACCAGGCTGGCAACACCATTCCTTTGTCGGCAGCAAGTGGCAGCACATCCATAAAGCAGAACGTCAGGGCTATTTGAAAAATGCGTACCGGGTGCTCCTCACCCGTGCACGGCAAGGCATGGTGTTGGTTGTACCTGAAGGTGACCCGGACGATTTAACGAGGTCACCGTCGTTTTATGACCCGACTTTTGAATACTTAAAAGCTATCGGGCTCCAGATCCTTTGAAAGACCCTACGCCCGCAACCCGTCATGCAACGCCACCAGCGCCAGGGTAATTTTGTGATTGGGGTCGAGGTGGATCATGGGGAGCGACTGCTCGTGCGACTCGCGGATGCGCACGGACGATGGCAAATAAGGCTGCAGCACCGGCAAGCCTTCTTCGATGAGTTCTGCCACCATGCGCTGGGGCAGGTTGGCGCGGGCCTGAAACTGGTTCACCACAATGCCGTCAATTTGCAAGTCGGGGTTGTGGTCGGCACGGATCTCCTGCACGTTCTCCATCAGCGCGTACAGCGCCTGGCGCGAAAAGCTGTCGCAGTCAAACGGAATCAGGCAACCACTGGCGCCAATCAGCGCGGCCCGGGTAAAGAAGTTCAGCGCCGGAGGCGTGTCGATGTAGATGCGGTCATAGGTCTCGGCCAGTTGCACCAGCGCTTCGCGCAGTTTGTAGATTTTCTGGCGCGACTCCAGCTTGACCAGCAACTCGTTGAGCGCCGGGCTCGACGGCATCAGGTCCAGGTTTTCAAACGGCGTTTCCACCACGTAGTCTGTCGGTGGCACAGCGCGAAAGCTGTAACTCAGCGTTTGCTCAAAAAAACCCGCCACGCTGGGCTGCCCGTCAGTGGCCGTGTCGCCCAGCAAATAACTGGTGGAGTTGCCTTGCGGGTCGAGGTCGATGACCAGGGTGCGCAGGCCCTGGCTGGCGCTGATGGCCGCCAGATTGCAGGTGATGGTGGACTTGCCCACCCCACCCTTTTGATTGAACACAACGATAGGCATGAATCAACTCCTTTGGGGCCACTGAACAGTAAATATGAATGGCATTGATTGTCCGTGACTTTGCGCGCCTGGCTGAAAACTGGCGCGCACGCCAATTCATCAATAAAAACTGATTTAAAAATCAATTTATTTGAATTTTCATGATGAATAAGCCTGCCTATAGTTCAACCCATCGACAGCCCAACCCCATTTAACAGGAGACACACCATGGATCAATCGAACCGCTACGCTGACCTGAGCCTCAAGGAAGAAGACCTGATTGCTGGCGGCAAACATATTCTTGTCGCCTACAAGATGAAGCCCAAGCCCGGGTTTGGCAGCTATTTGTCGTGCGCTGCCCACTTCGCCGCCGAATCGTCCACCGGCACCAACGTCGAAGTCTCCACCACCGACGATTTCACCCGAGGGCTGGATGCGCTGGTGTACTACATTGACGAAGCCACCGAGGACATGCGCATTGCCTACCCGATGGACCTGTTTGACCGCAACATCACCGATGGCCGCATGATGATGGTGTCGATCCTGACGCTGGTCATTGGCAACAACCAGGGCATGGGCGACATCGAGCACGGCAAGATTCACGACATCTACTTTCCAGAGCGTGCCATCCAGTTGTTTGACGGGCCAGCCAAGGACATCTCTGACATGTGGCGCATGCTGGGTCGCCCGGTCAAGGACGGCGGCTACATTGCCGGCACCATCATCAAGCCGAAACTGGGCCTGCGTCCCGAGCCGTTTGCCGCAGCAGCCTACCAGTTCTGGCTGGGAGGTGACTTCATCAAGAACGACGAGCCGCAAGGCAACCAGGTGTTCTGCCCGGCCAAAAAGGTCTACCCGCTGGTCTATGACGCCATGAAACGCGCCCAGGACGAAACCGGCCAGGCCAAACTGTTTTCGGCCAACATCACCGCCGACGACCACTATGAAATGTGCGCCCGCGCCGACTTCATCCTCGAAGCCTTTGGCCCGGATGCCGACAAAGTGGCATTCCTGGTGGACGGCTTTGTCGGCGGCCCCGGCATGATCACCACCGCACGTCGCCAGTACCCCAACCAGTACCTGCATTACCACCGCGCCGGTCACGGCATGATCACGTCGCCATCGGCCAAACGCGGCTACACCGCTTTTGTGCTGGCCAAAATCTCCCGCTTGCAAGGGGCGTCCGGCATCCACGTCGGCACCATGGGCTACGGCAAGATGGAAGGCGAGAACGACGACCGCAACATTGCCTACATGATCGAACGTGACGAGTGCCAGGGTCCGGTTTACTACCAGAAGTGGTATGGCATGAAGCCCACCACTCCGATCATCTCGGGCGGCATGAACGCCCTGCGCCTGCCCGGTTTCTTCCAGAATCTGGGTCATGGCAACGTGATCAACACCTCGGGTGGTGGCTCTTACGGTCACATCGACTCGCCCGCCGCCGGTGCCATCTCGCTGCGTCAGTCGTATGAGTGCTGGAAAGCCGGCGCGGATCCGATCGAGTTTGCCAAGGAGCACAAGGAATTTGCCCGGGCGTTTGAGTCGTTTCCTGGGGATGCGGACAAGTTGTTCCCGGGGTGGCGTGAGAAGTTGGGTGTGCACAAATAAGAGCCACTTGAGACAGGGGAGCCGGGGATATCTCTGACTTTTTCGGAGGGCTCGGGGCGGCAGGGTGCCCTGCGCCGCTCGTGTCCCCCGGCATTGGCCTGGCGGCCAATCCCTCCTCCTTGACCTCGCTTTGCAGGGTACCCTACCACCCCGAGCTTGAGCGCTTGCTGGCGCTGGTTACATTTTGTAGGCTCGTTATAGGTGACCCACGCAAGCAGCGTGCATTGGGTGTCTGACATAGCGAGGTCAAGGAGGAGGGACGGGCAAAGCCCGTCACGGGGGACACGAGCGACGTCAGATACCCAATGCGCGCTGCTGGCCCACAATGCACAAATGTCTTGTTTTTAAATCAACGCAATGAGAGCTGCACATGACCGACACCACACAGCAGTACCGCGTCAGCAAAGAGCCGTTCTACCAGCCACAAACCAATGAGGTCGCGCTGTTTGAGGCAGCGTACCGCGCCAAACTTCCGGTCATGGTCAAGGGCCCTACAGGCTGTGGCAAATCCAGGTTTATCGAATACATGGCCTGGAAGCTGGGCAAACCCCTCATCACCGTGGCCTGCAACGAAGACATGACGGCGTCTGACCTGGTGGGCCGTTACCTGCTGGAGGCCAACGGCACACGCTGGCTCGACGGCCCGCTGGCCACAGCGGCGCGCATCGGCGCCATTTGTTACCTCGATGAAATCGTCGAGGCGCGCCAGGACACCACGGTCGTCATTCACCCGCTCACCGACCACCGGCGCCAGTTGCCGCTGGAAAAAAAGGGCGAGTTGATCCAGGCGCACCCCGACTTTCAACTGGTCATCTCCTACAACCCGGGCTACCAAAGCCTGATGAAAGACCTCAAGCAAAGCACCAAACAGCGCTTTGTCGGCTTTGACTTTGATTACCCGCCAGCCGAGCTCGAAGCCAGCATCATCGCCACCGAGACCGGCATTGCCCTGGCCGATGCGGTGCGGCTGGTCAAGGTGGGCGGCACGGCGCGTGCGCTCAAGGGCCACGGCCTCGACGAAGGCATTTCCACCCGGCTGCTGGTCTATGCCGCCATGCTGATGCGGGCAGATGTCGAGCCGGTGGATGCCTGCCGCATGGCGCTGGTGCGCCCCATCACCGACGACGCCGACATTCGCGCCACGCTGGACCACGCGATTGACGCGGTGTTTGGCTGAGGGGCATGGATTGCCGCGCTTCGCTCGCAATGACAAATTTATCAGACACCCTCAAAGCAAGCGTTCCTGACGCTGAGCAGTTGCAAGCTTGGCGCACCCAGTTGGGTAGCAGCTTTCCCCAAATAGACAGCATCTTTGCCGACTGCATGGTCGATGCCCAGGCCAAACTCAGCACAGAAGGCCTGGACGACTATCTGGCCCAAGCACGTTTTTTGGGCAAGATGGGCCGGGGTGTCGAGCCCGTGCTGATCTTTCTGCAGGAGTGGCCACAAATTGCGCACACCGTGGGCGAAGATGCCCTGAGCCCGGTCATCGCGACCGCCAAGCTCATCAACAAGTCACCCAACGGCGACGCCATTGCGCCATTTTTGCAGGCCCTGACCGCCGTGGCGCGACGCCTGCCCACGCGTGTGCAAATGCAGCACTTCCTGGATGTCAGCCTGCGCCTGATGGAGCGCACCAGCACCTCGATTCACGGCATTCACAAAACCTACCCCAGCCCGAGCCTGGCCATTTTTTTCGAAAAATCTCCCCAGCTGCTGAAACTGCTGAGTCTGCAGGGCCTGCAAAACTGGGTGGACTACGGCATCCGCAACACCAGCCACCACCCCGAACAACAGCGCGCCTATTTCAGCCTGGCATCCGCCGACAGCCGCGCCGTGCTGCAACGCGAGCGCCACGGCACGCTGCTGATGGACCACACCCGCGCGCTCGACCTGTATTTGCAGGCCTTGTGGCAGGACGCTGACGTGCTGGTGCCCTACTCCACCGCCTTTGATGTGCAGCGCCAGCCCATGCCCTACTTCGATGCCATGGGCATCCGACTACCCGACGTGTACGACGAGCGCGCGGGCATCAGCGGGATGGACCGCTACCGCGCCGCGCTGGCGCATATTGCCGCGCACCGGCGCTGGAGCACCGCCATTTTTGGCGACAACTTCAGCCCGGCGCAGCGCATGGCCATCGAATGCTTTGAAGATTCCCGCATTGAAGCACTGGCCGTGCGCGAGTACCCCGGTTTGCGCCGCATCTTCAGGGCGCTGCACCCCAGCCCGGTGGACGGCGCCTGCAACCCGGCCACCCATTCCTGCCTGCGCCACCGCCTGGGCATGCTGTCGCGCGCCTTGCTGGACCCGCCCCGGCGCTTCGAGCAAGTGCAACTGACCGACTGGGTACAACGCTTTCACGCGCTGCTGGCACAGGGCGAGTCCAGCACCTCCGAGATGGCCGGCCTGGCACTGAGTTACCTCGGCAAAACCCGGCTGCAAAGCGACCAATTGCCGAACACCTGGTTTGCCGATACCGAGGTCGACTACCGCGATGACAACCGGCATCTGTGGCGTTTTCATGAGCTCAGCGACGACGAGGACATGTTTGACGCCCCTGACCAAACGCCGTCCACGCAAGAACTTCAAAGCCTGCCACCGCGTCACTACCCGGAATGGGACTACAGCAGCCAGAGCTTGCGACCCGACTGGGTGAGCCTGTACGAGCGCCTGCACCCGTCGGGTCATGCCGCCGACATCGACGCGCTGCTGGCCAAACACAGCGCGCTGGCCAAGCGCCTCAAGCGCCTGCTGGACCTGCTCAAACCCCAGGACAAGGTGCGCGTGCGCTACCAGGAAGACGGCAGTGAACTCGACCTCGACGTGGCGATCCGCTCGCTGATCGACCTGCGTGCCGGCAGCCAGCCCGAGCCGCGCATCAACATGAGCCACACCACCAACGGCCGCAGCATTGCCGTGACCCTGCTGCTGGATTTGTCGCAGTCACTCAACGAAAAAGCGCGCGGCACCGAGCAAACCGTGCTGCAACTCAGCCAGGAAGCGGTGTCGCTGCTGGCCTGGTCGGTCGGACAATTGGGTGACCCGCTGGCCATTGCCGGCTTTCACTCCAACACGCGCCACGACGTGCGTTACCTGCACCTGAAAGGTTTCGGCGAGGCCTGGGGTGACGAGGTCAAGGCGCGCCTGGCCGCCATGCAGGCCGCCTACAGCACGCGCATGGGCGCGGCCATGCGCCACGCGGCACACACCTTGCGCGCGCAGCCGGCTGATAAAAAATTATTGTTGGTGTTGACCGACGGGCAACCGTCGGACATTGATGTGTTTGATGAGCGCTTGCTGATCGAAGACGCCAAGGAGGCCGTGCGTGAGCTCGACCAGCAGGGCATTTTTACCTACTGCATCAATCTCGACGCGGCTGCTGATGCTTACGTGAGCGACATTTTCGGGCGCCGCTACACGGTGATCGACAACATTGCCCGGCTACCCGAGCAGTTGCCCAAACTGTTCATGGCCTTGACGCGCTGAGTCAGCACGTCAAGGCGCCGGTCTTAATCGGCGCCGGCTACCGCCTGTTCGGCCGTGACCGGGCCCGGGCCGCGGCGCTCGAACCACGAACCCAGGTAAAAAATGCCCACCAGACTGGCCGCCATGATGCCCAGCATGACGGGGTCGGCAATGCCATACACATCAGCAAAGTTGTCACCGTCAATGATTTCACCGACGGCCATCATGGACCGAATGGCGTCGCCATAAAAGCCGGCAAAGGCGGTGGTGCCAATGAACAAGCCCACCACAAACACCAGCGCATCGAGACGCCCGGACGACATGCCCACCATCGAGGTGCCCGGGCAATAGCCGCCAATGGCAAAACCGGCACCAATCAGGGCGCCGCCCACGGCCGAGGCCATCACCAGGGCTTGCGGTACAAACAGGGTGTCGGGCGCCATCAGCCCCACCACCTGCATGCCCCACAGCCCGACCGCCGCCACCACAATGGCGGTGAACATGACCTTGAACACCGACCAGTCGGTCAAGCGGAACTGCCCGGTGAGTTTGGACGGGCTGCCAAAGCCGGCATTCTCCAGCACAAAGCCAAACAGCACGCCACACACCAGGCCCGAGACCATGCCACTTTCATGAAGGGGAAACATGTCAGACTCCTTTGACAAAACGGCCGACCAGCAAACCGGTGGCGAAAAACACACCCAGAAAAACAAAGGCCGAGATGCTGAACACCGCAGCGCCGGACAATCCCAGGCCACTGGTGCAGCCGCCCGCCACGCGGGCCCCAAAACCTGCCAGCGTGCCACCCAGCAGCGCCTGCGTCAGGCGTCGCCCGGAGCCCAGGCTGCGTTGTCCGTCCAGCTGCACCCGAAAGCGCCCGGCCATGAAGGCCGCGATGGCCGCACCAATGATCATGCCCAGCACCTCCCAGGTGATCCAAGAGCCGATCGGGTTGCCTTCGGAGACCATGGGCTTGAGGTAGGGGTTGGCCAGCGTTGCCTCCGGCGCCAGCACCAATCCGGCCCCGGCCACCACATGGGTCACCGCGCCGCTGGCGCCCAAGCCATGGCCCGAGAGGATAAAGCTGAGCATCAACACCAGACCGAGTGCGATGCCCGCCGCCAGAGGTGACCAAAAAGGTTTGACGACCCGTTTGCCGTCTGGAAATTGCGCTTTCATCGTTGGCTGCCTTTCAAAACAATACCGTGACACATTGCCACATGCACTCACTGGGCACACAGGGTGCCTGAAGCACGGAATCATTCTAAAGATTAAGCGATAACAAATATATTGACATATATCAACGCAAACTGATATTACAAGCGCGATTCGGTCAGGGCGATGGGATGGGGCTGACGCAGACAGTGATCGCGTTCAGTGGCGCCTCGCAGACCCTGGCAGCGCAAGAATGCCTCGCCTTGCAGGTTTCTGGCCTGCTGCAGCAACTTTCCCTGCTCGACGGCGCCAAGCACAATCTGGTGAAATGCCAGCATGAGGACCACGGTGGTCAGGATCGCCAGAACCACCAACGTGGTCTGCGAACTCAGCAAGACCGACAGCCGCGGCCAACCCTCCAGCAAATCGCCTTGAGACGCGTCTTGTCCAGGCAACTCGGGATTTGAGAATTTGATTGTTTGCAGATTGGGATTCATGGCCGCACTCCAGCAGAGGTGAGCACATTGCCCACCCGTTGCGCCCCAATGTACCCAGGTCGCCAGCGCCGGTCGGTGCGCTGGACAACGTTGTCTGCCAAATTTTTCGCCGCGTCTGCTTACGACTTCACCCGCTCAAGGTCAGGCGGCATAGCCCGGGTTGGGCAGCGCACCGATGATCTTGGGGGCATTGAGCTTGCGCGCGCTCACCTTGCCACCGCGCGCGGCCAGCCAGGTTTCCACCACTTCCCAGACCTGCTTGTTGCCCTGGCCTCTAGCCTCCTCGGCCACCGGCGCCCAGCCCGCCACCTTGTACTTCTTGTCGGCCTCGATCAGCTTGCCGTTGATGCGCATGTCGCTGATGCGTTTGCCCATGGTCTCGAGCGGGCTGCAGCTGTAGGCCAGTCCACCCACACGCACCATGTCGCCGCCCTGCTGGTAATAGGGGTCGGGGTTGAACAGGTTGTCGCACACGTCTTCGAGCACAGTCTTGATGGTGGCACCGGTCATCTCGGACACCGTGGCGTAAGAATAGGTGGTGGCGGTCATGTCCATCAGCCATTCGCGGGTGATGGCCTGGCCCGGCAACAGCGTGGTGCCCCAGCGGAAGCCCGGTGAAAACGCCAGGTCGGCACCCTGCACGTCCATCAGCGCATCGACCAGCAACTGGTCGCCGGTGCCATTGAAGTTACCGCGGCGGTACAGCGTGCCCTCGGTCACGGCCAGCTTTTCTGCCAGCTTGGCCTCATAGGGCGCACGCACCTTGGTAATGAGCGCGTCCATCTCGGCGTCGGCGGGCAGCATGTTGGCAAACACCGGCAGCAGCTTGTAGCGGAAATCGGCGACCTTTTTGTCCTTGACATCGAAGTCAAGAACAGCCAGGAACTTGCTGTTGGAACCCGCGTTGGTGACAATGGTCTTGCCGCCCTTGTTGCTGACGATGCTGGCCACCGGCATACCGTCGTGCGTGTGGCCACCCATGATGGCGTCAATGCCACTCACGCGGCTGGCCATCTTGAGGTCAACGTCCATGCCGTTGTGGCTCAGCACCACGACCACCTGGGCACCCTTGCCCCGGCACTCGTCGACCATCTTCTGCATGTTGTCGTCCTGAATGCCAAAGGCCCAGTCAGCCACCATGTAGCGCGGGTTGGCAATCGGGGTGTAGGGGAAAGCCTGGCCGATGATGGCGCAGGGCACACCGTTGATCTCACGGATCACATAGGGCTTGAACACGGGGTCACCAAAGTCGTTGGTCTTGACGTTTTGCGCGACAAAGTCGACCTTGCCGGCAAAGTCTTTCTCGATGATCTCCTTGACGCGTTCCATGCCCAGCGTAAATTCCCAGTGGCCGGTCATCACGTCCACCCCAAGCAGCTTGCAGGCGTCGACCATGTCCTGGCCGTTGGTCCACAGCGCCGTGCCCGAGCCCTGCCAGGTGTCGCCGCCGTCGAGCAGCAAGGCACCCGGGCGGCTGGCTTTCATGCGCTTGACCAGCGTGGCCAGATGCGCAAAACCACCGACCTTGCCGTAGCGTTTGGCGGCCTGTTCGTAATTGAGGTAGGTGAGCGCGTGCGCCTCGGCGGTACCGGGGCGAACCTTGGCGACCTTCAGCAAATGCTCGCCCACCAGATGCGGCAAGTTGCCTTTCATGCTGCCAATGCCGAGGTTGATGCTGGGCTCGCGGAAATGAATGGGTTTGAGCTGCGCGTGGCAATCGGTCATGTGCAAAAACGACACGTTGCCGAATTTGGGAATGTCGTAGAGTCCTTTGGCGGCCGTGGCCACGTCTGCCTGTGCATAAGCGCTCAGCCCCATGCCTGCCATGGTGCCAGCGCCCAGCACCTGCATAAATTCACGTTTGGTCAAATTCATAGTGTTACTACCCAAGGGTAAAAATTAAAAAGCCCGGGCAGGCCGGGCCATGTTGAAAAAAATCAGCTCAATTGTTGACCGGCGACTTGGGGTCGAGCAGCAAGGCCATCAGGTCTTTGGCCTGGGCTTCGGTGATGATGCCCTTGTGCACCGCGCGCGGCATGACGGAACAGGCGTTGTAAGCCTTGGCGTTCCAGATCTTGCCCCAGGTGTACTCGATGATGGCCTTGGAAGCCGGGCTGGTCGGGTCGGCAATCACACCGCGCGTATGGCCGTAACCGGTCAGGCTCGGGCCAATGGTACCGAACGAAATTTCCTTCGGATCCATCTGGTGGCAGTTGTAGCAATTGCCACCGTTGGCGGTATCGGCACTGTCGGTCCAGGTCAGGCCACGGCCGCTTTGGGCCAGCCTTTCTCCGGCTTTCCAGTCACCCATGTACTTGCCGTCAGCCGGCCACTTGATGGTCTTGAGCTGCGCGTCCTGCAGCTTGTTGGCCAGGTCGGGGTCAATGGGCTTACCGGCCACATCGGCTGAGGTACAGGCTTCATTGATGTCTTCAGGCGCAATGGCAGACACCTTGACGATGCCCTGGTCACGGAACGACGCCTTGACGACATCGGCGGCCATTTTGTCGAGGTCTGCCGTGCTCGGGCCGCTGGCGCAGCCCGCTACCAGCAAAGCCGCCAGTGCCGAGAGTGCAAATGCATGTTGTTTTTTCATGGTGATGTTCCTTGGCATTAGCGTTTGATGGCCGGAGCGATTGATTTGGAACCCTGGCTGTTCACGCCCAGGTACACCCCCAGGGCCACGGTGGCATCACTGCCAAAACCCGGGTACGGAAAGCGCTGCTGACGGTAGCAGTCGTTGAGGCGCAATTGCATGCTCCACATCTGGCCGTTGGACACACGGTAAGCTGGCCAGGCGGCAAAGCCCACGCCGTCACCCGGGTTCTTGGTCAGATTCGGCAGGTCCTGCAGGCGAATGCGCCAGTCGTCGGCGCCGTGGCACGAGGCGCATGAAAAATCATGCGGACCGCCGCGCTGGAAAAACAGGCGCTTGCCAACCTCGTAAGCCACTTGCTCCTTGGCGTGGGCTTGCGGCAGATTGAACTTCATGTCACGCGACTCGGCAGCGATCCAGGTGGCCAGCGCGGTGACATTGTTTTGCTCGCCCTTGCCAAAGGGCGTGTTGGCGATCTCGGCTCCATTGAAGCCCTGCAAGGTTTCCATGCATGTGACCAGGCGCGACTCCAGGTCCTGCACCCGGTTGGTGTCGGCGAAGTAGCGCGGCAAGGTCACAAACACCGCCTTGACCACACCCGGGCCCTGGCCCAGGTCACACTTCTCCAGCGAGGCGTTTTTGGGACCGCGCTTTTGCTTCCAGAGGTCTTCCCCCTTGGCCTCGAACAACTCGGCCGGGTTGCCGTCGGCCAGCATGGCGCGGTACTCCTCGATGGCCAGCACCGCCGCCGATTTCTGGGCATGGGCCGCCGTGGCGGACATGGCGGCTAGTGCCAGCATAGACACAATTTTTTTCATTTTTTGTCTCCTGAATAGGAATGAACGTCCTAACGACGCAACTGAAAATCAAGGCTCCCTGGACAGGGGCGTTGAAAATCAGGACACCGTGGCTTCGTCGGTGCGGCTGTCGCCCTTGTTGTCTTTCCAGGTGACCGCCACCTTGTCGCCGGCCTTGGCGCCCTTGATGTTGAATTGCAAAAACGGATTCTTGGACACTGCAGGGCCCCAGTCGGCGGTCATCACGACCTTGCCGTTGTGGCTGGCCGAGACTTCGCTGATGTGCCATGCGGGCACCAGTTTGCCAGCGGAATCCTTGCGCTGGCCAGATTCCATCTCGTGGCTCATCAAAACACGGACGGTGGCTTTGTCGCCAGCTGCTTGGGCGCGAATGCGCATTGGATCTGCCATTTTGTATCTCCTGAAATCAATAAATTAAACGTGGGTGCCAATCATTTGGCGCTGTGTCCGGGGTGTGCCTGCGCTGGCCTTAGCCGCCGCAACCACCCAGGGTCACTTTCACTTCTTTTTTGGCAAAGAGCGCCTTGCCGTCGTTCATGATGGCCACGGCGTACACGTCCGAGGACTGGCCCATCTTGGCGCGGGTGGCAAAGTTGGCATCCACGCTGTCGGTCACGTTGAACTGGGCAATCAGGGCGGCCGGGTTCTTTTCGACCAGCAACAGCATGTGCTTGACACCCGCCAGGGTGGTGCTGGCGGTCAAGGGCACGACAGCACCGTTTTCAGCGATGTCCGGGCCGCCAATGGTGACGTCCTTGCTCTCGACCGGAGCACCGGCACCGAGCGCCTTGAGCACTTCGGCCACCGACTTGGCTTCAAAGGCCGTCTTGTTGTAAGCGAAAGCGTATTGAGGAAACAGGCCGGTGGTGGCCAGCAGGCCGGCCACGATGGCGCTGTGTTTGAGTGTCTCGCGACGAGTTTGCATTGAAATCTCCTTCATAAAGTTCTACTGAAAAATAAGTTCGACCGGACTGTCCTGGGCGCTACTTGCCAGCCCCTGCTGCCAGCCAGACCGCAATGGTTTTGGCATCGGCAACGCTCAAGGCCTGGGCAGGCATGGGGATCGGCCCCCAGACACCCGCGCCACCAGCTTTGATCTTGTTGGCCAGGTAATCGACCTGGCCTGAATATTTCTTGGCAATGTCGGTGTAAGCCGGGCCGACGATCTTGTTGCTCATGCCGTGGCAGATCAGGCAGCCATTTTTTTGCAGCAGGGCCGTTGCTTTCTTGGCATCCGGTTTGCCGGTATCAGCACCACTGGCAGGCGCCTCGACTTGCGGCTTGGGCGCCACAGGCAGCGCTGGCTTGTCGCCTATTTTTGGCTCCGGCTTCGTGGTGTCGGCGCCGAGCTGGGCACCCACCAGGCGGTTTTGCTCGGCCAGGTTGCCGTGGGCATTGCGCGCAAAGTCAGGCAGGAACGACGCCAGCTTGGGTTCGGGCGTGCAGTCTTTCATGCAGGCCACATTGCGGGTGTCGGGCTTGCCGGCGCCACCAAATTCCTTGCCCGGCCACAGCGCGTGGTCGGTCGTCATACCGTTGCGGTTGGGCATGCGCGCCTGCACATCACGAATGGTTTTCTCGTTGAGCGTGAAGTCATCGGGCACGATGGTCGCAATGTTGAGCATGAACGCCACCACCGCATAGACCTCGTCGGTTTTCAGGGTCTTGGGCGCGTTCCAGGGCATGGCCCGGTTGACGAAATCCCACACCGTTGAAATGCTCGACACCTTCATGAAGGTGGTGCGCCCAGGGTAGCCCGGGGTGGTCAGGTTGGCGACATGGCCGGTCTGCAGGTCCTTGGGCTGAACACCGCCAATGATGGGGCTGAAGACCTCGCCAGATTCGCCAAAATAGCCGTGACAACTGGCGCACTTGCCTTCCCAGACATCCTGGCCCTGTGCCACGGTGCCCGAGCCAGCGGGCAGGCCCTTGAAGTCGGGACGCACGTCGATGTCCCAAGCTGCCACCTCCTTGGGTGTGGCGTCACGGCCAAGGCCGGTGATATTGGCCGCCGACTGGGCCAGGGCGACACCGCCAAACGCCAGCAAGGCCAGGCTGATGACTGCTTTACGAAACCTGAACATTTTTAACCTCGCCGTTTTCCTGCACCAGCCAGGACTGAATCGCATTGTTGTGATAGATCGAACGGGTGCCGCGCACCGCCCGCAATTGTTGGTAAGTGGGTTGCACAAAACCGGTTTCATCGGTGGCCCGGCTTTGGATGATGGCGGGCTTGCCATCCCACACCCAGTCAATGTTGAAACGCGTGAGCGCCTTGGACATCACCGGGCCCTGCAGGCGCGTGCTGCGCCAGTTGCGGCCACCGTCCACCGAGACGTCGACCTTTTTGATCTTGCCCTTGCCGCTCCAGGCCAGGCCGGTGATGTTGTAAAAACCTTTGTCCAGCAGCACCTGGCCGCCGGACGGTGTGGTCACCACGCTCTTGCACTCCTGGATGCCTGAATACTGGCGGTGCTGGCCATTGGGCATGAGGTCCATGTAATGGATGGCTTCGTCCTTGGTGCCGTAAGGCTTGTCACCGACCTCAAGGCGGCGCAGGTACTTGACCCAGCTCACGCCCTGAATGCCGGGCACGATCAAGCGTAGCGGATAGCCTTGCTCGGGGCGCAGCATCTCGCCGTTCTGGCCGTAAGCCACAAACACCTCGCCGGATTTGATCAGGCTCATGGGAATGGTGCGGGTCATGGACGAGCCGTCCGCGCCCTCGGCCAGCACAAACTTGCCGTTCTTCAGATCGGCACCCGCCAGCTCCAGCAAGGTGATGAGCGGCACGCCGGTGAATTCGCTGCACGACACCATGCCGTGGGTGTACTGCACGGTGGGCACCGCCACGTTGCCCCACTCAACCGCGGTATTGGCGCCACATTCAATAAAGTGGAAACGCGACACCGCCGGCAAACGCATGATTTCATCGAGCGTGAACACCTTGGCCGACTTCACCATGCCGTTGATCATGAGCCGGTGTTTGGACGGGTCGATGTCCCACCAGCCCTGGTGGTGACGCTCAAAGTGCAGACCACTGGGGGTGACGATGCCAAACAGCGACTGCAGCGGGGCAAACGACACCGAGGCCTGCGTGGTCTGGGTCAAGCCCGGGCTTTGTCGGCGTTGCACACCGGATTCGTATTGCGAAGGTTTGCCGTAGCCGTCGTTCTGTGCCACGCCCTGCCCCAGGCCGACGCTGTGCGCCGGCAGGTTCAAAATATTCGGGTCACCGCCCTCGGTCGGCACCGGGTTGCCTTGCGCCAGCGCGACGGGCACGACAGCGCCAGCCGCAGCTGCCGCAAAGGCATTGCGAATAAAGTCGCGACGACCTTTCTTGGCTTCTGCAAAAACGGCTTTGATGCCGTCCCTGTTCAGAAAATTCTCGGGGGCCTTGATCAGCCTGCCCGAGCTCACACTTTGTTCCATTCAAAAAACTCCTGTTACGCGTTCCGTTCACCATGCCCGGTACGCTGCAAAACTTCACCCCGTCAGACAGGAACCTCAAACACGGTCCCGCCACCCTCAAAATTCGAACACAGCAGCTTGCAAATCAAGGCTTGTGATTCGGCCGCCAGACGGTAAAAAATCTGATGCCCGCTGCGCCGCTTGGACAGCACACCAGCCTGGTACAAGACCTGCAGATGTCGCGACATATTGGGCTGGGAGGCCTCAATGTGCGCCAGCAAATGCGTCACATTCTGCTCACCGTGACACAAAATCCGAATGATCTGCAAGCGCACCGGTGTCGACAAAACCCCAAAAAGCTCTGCTGCGCGTTCCGGCGTCAGCGAGGAGATTTCCGGGAATCCTGCACCACTCATTGATTAAATCCATATATTCGGATTTATTAATGTAAGACAATTTTACAGAAAAACCACTGGGGTTTTCACCTACGCAAGGTGAAACAAGGGAGGCAAGAAGACCTGGCGCGCGCCAGGCTACTTGAAGCGGTAGTGGTCGCGGTTCAGCACGGCCGCAATCGAGGTCACTTCTTCGGGGAAAAAAGCGAGGTTCAGGACCGTGTTGCAAGCATCCACCTGACCGCGCAGCAGGCCCAGGGAATTGATGCGGCCGCCCGGGCGATAAATGCCATTGCCGTCACCACCCACATTGCGGATGTGGCAGGCATCGCACTGGTTTTCAGCAATGAGCTTCTCGCCCAGCTTCAAATCAGCCCCCTCGTAAAGCGCAGGCACGTCTTGCGCCAGGGCCACGCTGGCGACCCAGGCCGGCAAGGCCCACAGAAGGTGTTTCAGGAGAGCATTTGACATACGCCAATGATCAAGCAAGCGTAAAGCCCTGCCTATCAGGAGTTACCCTGACGGCGAATCAACTCATGCGCTCGACAGGCACTGCGGCTGTTGCACCCGGTAGATGCGCCCCTGTTTGTCCAGCGGTTTGATCACCTCTTCGCGCACAAGGCGGCTGATCTCGCGGCTGACGGTTTCCAGCTTGAGGTCGAGCATGGCGCCCATGTCCTCGCGCGAGAAAAGCACCGACATGTCGGGGTTGCTGGGGCTGCGCATTTTCAGCACCAGGTTGGCCACCCGCTGGCGTGCCGTGCCAAAGTTCATGTCGGCCAGCCAGTCATCGGCGTCTTTCAGCGCACGCTGCCATTTGTTCATCAACTGGCCGTGCAAGCGGGGGCTGCCGGACGCCAGCTTTTGAATGACATTGAGCGGAATGCGACACACCGAAACCGGTGTCAAGGCCACGGCATCGGTGTCATAACGCGCCCCTGCCAGCGCCTCCAGCCCAATGACATCCCCGGCGCGCAACACCCGCACGATGCGCGGGCGGCCATCGAGGGTGCTGCGCACCAGTTTCACCATGCCGCTGCGCAGCGTGAAGATGGCCTGCGCCGCACCGGCTTCGGCGTACAAGGCATCGCCTTGCGCATATTCCAGGTCATCGATGGGCGCATGGATACGGGAAAAATCATGCTCGTTGAGGTCGGCAAACAGCACCATGTCGCGAATACCGCATTGGCGGCAATCCGAGGTGCCGCGCCAGGCGGATTCGGTCTTGATGGGAATCATCATGCTGCCTTTCAGCTGGCGACAGCGGCACGCGCGGTGCGCACACGCTCATCCAGGTAAGCCCCGTAAAAGTCAGGAATGTAGCCCCCCACCATGCGCTCTGCCACTTCAACACCACCGCGGCCAAAGAACAACACGGTAGGCGCCACCTTGACGCCCCAGCGCCGGATCAGCTCGTCCTGGGTCTGCGTGACGCCGCTGAAGTCTTGCACCAGCTGACGGTTGCGCATGTCGAGTTGCACAATGGACAGGCCCGCCTGGCCCTGCATGGGTGCCAGGTAGTTGTCGCGGGCAATGACGCAAAAAGGGCACCCCACCAGGCTCACCATGAGCACCAGCGGGTTGCCTTTTTTGAGCGCGGCGGCCAGGGCATCGGGCAAGGAAGTGGGCATCGGCAAAGTGGCGGCCCGCGCGGGGCCAGCGCCCAGCAGACCCGCAGCGGCACCCGCCAGCAGGCATTGGCGACGCGTCAGGGAGAAGGTGTGGGCGGGCATCATTTGGCCTCGTGTTCGAGCTGCAGGTAGGTGTTGTACGCGTTCATGCGGTTGGCCGATTTGAACAGCGGCAGATGCACAAACTGCGACCAGTCGGTCTTTTGGTAGGCTTCCTCGAACGGTTCCATGGCCTCGGCCGCGCGGCCCATGGCGGTGCGCAGGTACACCAGGTACTCGCGCGTTTGCTGCATGTCGTGGCGCGCATCGTTGGAAACCGGACCGTGGCCGGGCACGATCACCCGGGTGTCGAAAGACAGCAACTGGTCCAGCGCCGTGATCCAGTGGCGGCTGTCAGCCTGACCCACAAAAGGAATCCGGTTACGGAACACCAGGTCGCCGGCAAACAGGACCTTCTCGGTGGGCAGGTAAAAAGCCAGGTCTTCAGGGGTGTGGGCCGGGCCGACGATACGCGCCTGAAAGCGCATGCCGCCGAGCAGCAGCTCCTGGTCGGTGTCGATCCAGGCGTCGGGCATCACCAGGCGCGTGTGCTCGTCAACCCAGGGAAACAGCTGCTCGCGCGAAGCTTCCAGGCGCAACTGCGCGGTGTCACTGTTCAGATAGTCCAGGGCCGCACGGTGCGCAAAGATTTTCGCGCCCAAGTCCTTGAACACCTGCAAGCCATAAATATGGTCCGCGTGGTAGTGCGTCACCAGCACGTGCGTGATGGGCAAGGGCGTGATCTTTTTGATTTCTGCCACCAGGCGCTTGGCCAGGGCGGGTGAACCCAGGGCGTCCACCAGCACCACACCGGCAGGCGTCACCACCACAGCCGCGTTGGAGATGAAATTCTGATTGGCCGAGGAGCCCAGTTCAGACACGCCCTGCACATACCAGACCGAAGGCGACACCTGCTGCAGCACCATGGGCGGTTGCTCGGCCGCGTGCACGGCACCCAAGCCAGCCCACAGGCAGGCGAACAGCCACAGGGCAAAACGCCAACCCAAAACATTTATTTTCAATGTGGCCTCCAAAACAGGACGTGTCAAAGCATTCTTATGCCTGTAATATAAGCGAAATATGAATTACGTGGAGCCAAAATGAACTTTGCCAGCCTGATTGAAAGCCACGGCGAGCAGGCCGTGCTGGCGCTGGGCGGCCTGGTCATTGGCGCTCTTTTCGGCTTTTTCGCCCAGCGCTCCAAGTTCTGCCTGCGCTCAGCCACGCTCGAATTCTGGCACCGCAGCTTTGGCAAAAAAGTGGCGGTCTGGCTGTTGGCCTTCTCCAGTGCCGTGGTCGGCGTGCAGTGGCTCATCCTGAGCGGCAACATGGACGCGGCCAGCACGCGTCAGATTTCCGCCACAGGCAGTATTTCGGGTGCCTTGGTAGGCGGCTTGCTGTTTGGCGTCGGCATGGTGCTGACGCGGGGCTGCGCCAGCCGCCTGCTGGTGCTGTCGGCCAACGGCAATTTGCGCGCCCTGCTCTCCGGCCTGATTTTTGCCGTCACGGCGCAAGCCGCCCTGGGCGGCGCGCTGGCGCCCTGGCGCGAAAGCATCAGCAGCTGGTGGACGGTCGATGGCGGTGCCGCACGCGACTTGTTGGCCTTGACCCACGTTGGCCCCTGGGGCGGCTTGGCCTTCGGCCTGCTATGGCTGGTGGCGGGGCTCTACTTTGCGGTGCGCAGCGGCTGCGGCCTCTGGAAATGGGCTGGGGGCATTGGTGCCGGACTGGCCGTTGCCGCGGGTTGGGGCTTCAACTACTGGGTGTCGAAAAATTCATTTGAGGTGGTACCGGTGCAGGGCCTGACCTTCAGCGGCCCCTCGGCCGAATGGCTGATGCGCGTGGTGGCCTCGCCAGCACCCGAGATCGGCTTCAATTTTGGCCTGGTGCCGGGGGTTTTCCTGGGCTCTTTCCTGGGCGCCTGGGTGGGCAAGGACTTTGTCCTGGAAGGTTTCAGGGACGGCTACAGCATGCGGCGCTATATTGTCGGTGCCGTTCTGATGGGCTTTGGCGCCATGCTGGCGGGCGGCTGTGCGGTGGGTGCCGGCATCACTGGCGGCGCCATTTTTGCGCTCACCGCCTGGCTGGCGCTGGCAGGTATGTGGGTCGGCGCGGGCCTGGCCGACCGCCTGGTCGATGCACCCACCCGGGCGCTGGTCAGTCATGCTCATCGCCACGCCCACGGCCACGCGCACACACATGACCATGCGCCGGCGCACGCGGGCATGGCGCCTTGACATGCGCCAACACCGCTGTCTGATGATTTTGGCCGCTTCCCGCAGCTATTTACCGCTGATGTAGGCCGCCACCGCCGCCATCTCCAGCGGCGTCATCTTGCTCACAATCGCGTGCATCACCGCGTTGTCATTGGTGCGCTCGCGCTGGTTGAAAAGCGTGAGCTGGGTTTCGATGTAAGAGGCATACTGCCCCGCCAGGCGTGGCAAGTTGGCCGTTCCAAATCCGTCCTTGCCATGACAACTGGCGCAGGAGGGGACACCGCTGTAGGTGTTGCCGGTGTGAAAGATGTAGCGCCCCACTGCTGCCAGATCAGTGTCCTTGACGGTCTCGGGCGCAACCGGTTTGCGCTCAAAATACTGACCCAGCGCCAGCATTTCATCGGCCGTCAGGCGGCCTGACATGTCGGCCATGGCCGTGCTTTTGCGCTTGCCGGTCTTGAAGTTGTCAAGCTGCTTGGCAATGTACTCGGCATGCTGGCCGGCCAGCTTGGGAAACACCTCGCTGGCCGACTCACCGTTTTCACCATGGCACAAAAAACACGAGCCCATGACAAGTTTTTTCGCCCGCGCCTGGTCGGCCTGAGCCCAGCTGGCGCCCATGGCCAGCGCCAGCAGCGACGCGATCAAGGTTTTTTTCAGCTTCATGGGCATTTACACCAGCGTATCTGCCCAGATGTTTTGCGCCCAGGCCAACGCATAACGCCCTTCGAGTTCATTGGCGGCTTTGGAGACGCCACCGGAGCCCGCCACCGTGACCATGGTCTTCTTGACCGGGTCATAGGTGTGCACGCTGGCCACATGCACCACGTCTTCGGCACTGACGAAGCTGTAGCAGGTGTTGTTGTAGATCGGCGACGCATTGGGCGTCTGGCCGGTCAACAAGGCCACCACCGCGGCGGCACAGGTTTTGCCATGCTGGTTGGCCATGTGGCCGGACTTGGGCATGGCCGGTGCGGCCAAAATGGAATCGCCCAGCACATGGATGTTTTTGGCCGCCTTCGACTCAAAGGTCAAAAAGTCCACCTCGCACCAACGCTTGTTGGCCGTGGCCAAGCCACTCTGCACGGCGATGGACCCGGCGCGCATGGGCGGAATCACGTTGAGCACATCGGCCTTGACGTCGTCCTGAAACTCGAACTTGAGGGTGTTGGTTGCGGCATCCACATCGGACAAGGCGTGCTTGCCGCGGAATTCAACCATGCCCTGGTAGCGCTCAGCCCAGGCCTTCTTGAACAAAGGCCCCTTGGACGTGACGTCTTCGTTGGCATCGAGAATGAGGACCTTGGACTTGGGCTTGACTTTCTGGAAATAGCTGGCCACCTGGCAGGCGCGCTCGTAGGGGCCGGGCGGGCAACGGTAGGGTGCCAGCGGAATCGACATGGCATAGACACCGCCATCAGGCATGGCTTCGAGCTGCTTGCGCAGCGCCACGGTCTGCGCCCCGGCTTTCCACGCATGCAGCACCTTGTCCTGCGCGCCAGGCTTGGCCATGCCGGGCAGGGTTTCCCACATGAAGTCAATGCCGGGCGACAAGATCAGCCGGTCATAAGGCAGCTCGGACCCACTGGCCAGCTTGACGATGCGCTTGTCGGCATCGATGGACGTCACCGTGTCACGCACCACGTTGACGCCGTGGTTTTTGCTGAGGCCGCTGTACGGCGTGGTGATGTCGGCCATGGTTTTGACGCCACCGATCACCAGGTTGGACATCGGGCAGGAAATGAAGGAGGCGTTGGGCTCCACCAGCGTCACGGCAATGCCGTAGTCGGACCACATGCGCACATATTTGGCGGCCGTGGCACCGGCAAAACCACCACCCACCACCACCACTTTGGGCCCCTTGCCGCCCGCGGTGCTGGCACAGCCCGACAACATCCCCAGGCTGCCCAAGGCACCCAGGGCCGAACCCGCACCCAATGTTCTGACAAATTGACGACGTAACATGTTCGTTCCCCTTATTTCTTCTGTGCGGCAAAGTAGCCGGCGAGCTGTTCAATCTGCGCGTCGGAGTAGCCCGCGGCGAGCTGATGCATCAGCGTGGCGGGCTTTTTGCCCGTTTTGTAGTCCAGCATCTTTTTCTGCAGGTCTTCCTTTTTTTGCCCCGCCAGGCTGTCCATGCCCTGCAGCGCCACGCCGTTGGTGCCGTGGCAAGCCGAGCAGGAGGCGGCCATGCTGCGCACCTGCAGCGCGTCGGCGCTGGCCCAGCAAGAAAGACCGGCGAGCGCCAGGCCCGCAAGCAATCGGTTTATTTTTTTCATATGATGTCCTTGAGTAGCCTAATCGTGAAAGAACCCATCCGTCCCCAGGATAAACAAAGTGAAACTTATTTATCAGTCGCTTCGGATATATAAATGGTACTGTGTGCAGCGCGAGGCTGTCACGGTACAAACCCGCACTATTTCAAAAAAATCGACAGGACACAAGCCATGGTGAAACTTTTACTCACTTTTTTACTGAGCCTGAGCACCACGCTGGCCAGCGCCCAGGGGCCCGGCGTGGTCTACCACATCACCACCGGCCTGGACACCGTGGCCGCGGCCATGAGCAACATCCAGAACCACCTCAGTGCCGACCCCAAGGTCAAGATTGTGGTCGTGACCAATGGCCCGGGCATTGACTTTTTGATCTCTGATGCCAAAGACAGCAAGGGCCGCGAATTCTCGGGCGCGGTGGCCGACCTGGCGGGCCAGGGCGTGGAGTTCAGGGTCTGCAACAACACCCTGGTGACGCGCAACCTCGACCCCGACAGCCTGCTGATGGAGTCCACGCTGGTGCCCTCCGGCGTGGCCGAAGCCGCCCGGCTGCAGCTCAAGGAGAGCTACGCCTACATCAAGCCCTGAAACGAGCGTGGGCGCTGCCATTGACTGGCAGCGCCCACTTGGTTCAAGCCGGATCAATCAGGCAGGGCAAGCCAGCTTCAGAAACGGTGGCTGTACATGAACTGCCAGTTGGTCTGGGAGTGGGAAATAATGACGGCTTGCGGCGTTGTGACCGTCACCTTGGGGGCCATGGTGAGCGACATGTTGAAGTCGCCCGCCTTGGACACCTGGTAGCCCAGACCCAGGGTCACGTGGTTTTTGACCGTGGCTGGGAACAAGGGGTTCACGTAGGCATCGGGAATCGGGTTGCCCGCCAGGTTCAAGCCAGCGCGCAGCGTGAGCGCTTCATTGGCTTTCCAGGCCAGGCCCAGATTCAACACCGTCTGGTCTTTCCATTCCTGCGGCATGGCAAAACTCACTGATCCACGCCCCATTGAGCTGTCATAACGCATCTTGAAACTCTTCATGGCGTCATTCCAGCCAATGTACTTCAGATCGGCAGCCAACAGCAGGGCGGGACTGGCTTGCCAGCTGGCACCCACGGCGAACACCGAGGGCATCTGGAAGTCAATCACTGTCATCCGCCCAAAATCAGTAATACCAGTATCCGTTGCAATGCTAGCCCCACTGCTGCCCGTTTCCATGTCGTCGAGCGCCGACTTGAACTGGTACGAAGCACCCACCATGACATCTTTATTGACCTTGTAGGTCATACCCAATGCGGCACCAAAGCCTGTGGATTTTGCAGCGCCAGTGAAATCGTTATCGTCCGAAAAACTAAGGCGTGCCGCGCTGGCACCAGCAAAAGGATTAGTCATATCTTGCGCGACAAAGCTACCGCTTCCGCCAGTCATCATGGCACCCAAATCCTGCATAGATGCAGCCATTTGCATATCCAGCGATGACCACATGAATTTCAGCGTCGCACCGACTGTCAGGTTTGGATTGACCTGGTAAGCCACCGGAAAGATCACATTGCCAACACCCAATTCAGATCGAGCAGGCAAATTAAAACCTCCGGCCATGAACGAAGTCGCATCGTACTCGGTCCCCATGCCGCCCTGGGCAAACACGCCCAGACCATAGGTGAGCGCACCATTACGACGGGTATAGCCAAAAGCCGGCATCAAGTAAGACGTGCCACCTGATTCGGCTGTCGGCCTGCCTGCCATTGAGCTGGAGACATCCGGCCCCAGAATACCAAAGGCCACATCCAGGCGCGCCGTGCCGTCAGCCATCATGCCCAGCGTGGCCGGATTTTGCGCCATGCCGGCATTGCCGTGATCAATCGCTTGAGAAGCGCCACCCATGCCGGTGGAGATCGGGCCATAGCCTTCCATCAGCATGCCGTTGGTGGCATGCGCCGACCCGGCCGCAAGCAGTGCACACAGGGGGGTCAACAAAAATAACTTGCGGGACGCTTTCATGTAATTCTCCGGTTGTAATAATAAAAAAATACGCGGGGCTTCACTTTGGGGGTGATGGGGAAGCGTCAAAAACCGCTGCCGGGCTTACCAAAAAGCCAGCAAGCGGCCCTTGACCACTTTGGATTCGATGCGCGTGAGGGGGGTTTTGCCCTTCTTGATGCAGTCGCCGCTTTTGACGTCGAATTGCCATTGGTGTTTGGGGCAGGTCAAGGTGGTGCCTTTGACTGCCAGTTCGGGGATGTCGGTGTTCTGGTGCGGGCAGTGGCTGTCATACACCTGGTAACTTTTTTTGTCGCGGTAGACAAACAGGCCGCGCCCCTGGCACTCGGTGCGCGTGACCTCGCCGTCCTTGATGTCCTTGCTGGCAATCAGATCGCGCCATTCGGCAGCAGCAGGCGCTTTTTGGGTGATGACGTCCGGATCAAAACCGGGGATGTTCATGTCCAGAATAATGTCCACCGCCCAGGTGATCTTGGCCAGACCCAGCGCCGGAAACGCCATCAGCAGCGCATCGAGCACTTCCATGGGGGTGCAACCCTCGCGCAGGGCGCGACCCAGGTACTGACGAAAGCCACGGTCGGTTTGCGAATAAACCTTGGTAATGACCGAAATCAGGTTGCGTGTCTTGGGGTCAAGGTGGGTGCCCGTTTGCTTCAGGAAGGCAAAGTAATGGCTGATGGTCTCGGGCCGGGTTTTGATCAAATAGTTCAGTGCGTCACTCATGGTGAATTTCCTCCAAAAATCAAGAATGCAAAACCAGGACCGGGTGCTCGGACAGCCCCATGACCTTCTGCGCCACGCCACCCAGCAGAGCACGGCCAATGCCGGGCTCGCCACGGCTGCCCATCACGATCAGGTCGGCGTCGCACGCGACCCGGGCCGCCAGAATTTCATTGAAGGGCTTGCCCACGCGCACCTCGCCCTGCGCCGCCACGCCGAGCGCATGCGCTTGAATGAGCATCTCAGAGACAAACGCGTCGGCTTGCGCTCGCAAGGCATCGGCGACGACGACGCTGACCAGATGCAGCGGCAAAGCACACTGGGCCGCCACGGCCACGGCCGTAGCCACAATCTGGCGCCCGGTCGGCGTGGCCTCGGCCGCCACCAGCACGCGCCGCTGCCACAACCGGGCTTCGCGCGGCACGATCAGCACATGACACGGCGCATGCGTGACCACCTTGCTGACCATTTCACCGACCAGCAAATTGGCCAGCAAACCGCGCTTGCCGCGGCGGCGGATGATGATGACGTCACTGCCCTGCTCGCGCGCCTCGTCCACGATTTCCTGGTAGGGCTCGGCGCCGCGGCGCAGGCGCAGGTCAATGGCCACGCCCGCAGCCTGGGCCTGTTGGCGCAGCTCGGCAATTTTGACTGCCGCTTCCTGCTCGGCCTTGGCGGCGATTTGCGGTGCAATGGCCTCGAATTCAGGGTTGCTGACCAGCGGCAGCACCGTGGCCAGGGGCAACTGGCAGCGCTGCGCCAGGGCAAAACCCATGGCCTCGGCACCCTCATCAAATTCACTGTGCTCGGTGGCCAGCAGCAGCCGGGTAAATAACTGCGCCATGCTCAGTGCCCCCCCGTCAGCAGCCCGGAGGCTGCCAACAACAACACCGCCAGAATCACGGCACAAATCACCGCGTAAACCGTGTCCTTGCGCTTGCCATAGAGCAGCATCAACCCCAGCAGCGGCGCCATGGAGCTGGCTGCCAGCAGGCCAATACCGACCAGGTTGGCCAGGTCGCCATGGTAGGCCAGCGCCAGCCAGCCCCAACCGGCGGGCGTGGCCGTGCGTTGCAGGTAGGTGTCCACCGGCAAGTTCCAGAGGCTGGGTAATTGGTCCAGCGGCACATGCGGCGGCAGAATGCCAGACACATAGCCGGCAAAGGCCAGCAGCAAGGCCAGCACCCCCAGGCGTGTGCTCCAGTCGAGCAACAAGGCATAACGCTGGGACTCGTCCCGTTGTTGTTGGGCGTGCAGTTGTTGCGCGGCGGTGAGTTGTTCGCTTGTCATGGTTTGTCAGCCCTCAGATCCACACACCCAAACCCTTGAGCAGGGCGCGCAGTCCGGCAAACAGCAACAGTGTAATCACCATTTTGCGGATCACCGAGCCTTTGAGCACATGCAGCAGGCGCGCGCCGATGCGGGCGCCCAGCATCATGCCGACCACCGAGGGCACGGCGATCATGGGCAGCACGGCGCCCCGGTTCAGGTAAACCCAGGCGGCAGACGAGTCAACCAGCGACAGCACCAGGCCCGAGGTACCGGCCGACACCTTGAGCGGCACGCCCATGAGCAGATTGAGCGCGGGCACGTTGGCCCAGCCGGCGCCAATGCCAAACATGCCGGCCATGACGCCGATCAGCAAAAACACCAGCAGGCCCAGCGGCGTGCGGTGCACCTGCCAGTCAATGGCGCGGCCCGAGGCGCCGTCAATGAAGACACCGTGCATCCCCAGTGCGCTCGACAGCCGGTCGGGCTGCGCCACATGGGGAAATTCTGATTTTTTGGCCGCCAGCATGAGGGCCACAATGCCCAGCACGATCAGGCCCAGCGCAATCTGGATGACCGAAGCGGGCAGCGCCAGCCCCAGCAGCGCGCCGCCGATCGAGCTCATGCAGGCCAGCAGTGCCAATGGCAGCGCCAGCCGCACACTGGCCAGGCCGCCACGCAGCAGCATGGGCCCGGCCGCCAGCGCACTGGCCAGCGCCACCAGCAAACCGGCGCCACGCACGAAGTCGAGGTGAAACGGAAAGAAACCGCCAATGATCGGCACAAACAGCGTGCCGCCGCCAATGCCGGCGGGCACCGCCACGATGCCGATCAGGAAGCAGGTGACAAACAGCGCCAGCGGCCAGAACCACCAGGGCATGGAACTGGCAGGCACCACGCTGTCGGCAGCGTAGGCGGGCAAGACCAGCCACAGTAACAACAGCAGCGCCAGACCGGCGTGGCGCAGCATCCGGGAAGTCGACCAGAGCGGCCGCGGTGGAAGGGCAAAAACAGTCATCAAAATTGGTCCGTTGGCGTTACGGCTCTTGGCTGTGGCCTCACAGGGCCCGGCGGATCGTCATGGCGCCGCGAATCTGGCCGATGCTGTAGCCCGTGCCTTTGTCGCCGGGGTAGTGCTTTTGCAATTGCGCGCTGACCTCGGGCTTGATCTTGTCAGGGGTGCCGTGGCAGGCCAGGCAGATTTGCTGCACCGGCAAGGCCTTCATGTAGCGGTATTCCTTGCGCTCGCCGTTGGTCACCAGCTCGCCTTTCTCCAGCGTAGCCGGGCTCTCACCGGCAGCGGCACGGCGGTCAAAGTCTTCCAGTGCGGCGCGTTCCCAGGCGTCGGGCACGGCCTTGGGGTTGCGGTTTTGCAAACTGACACGGCGGATGGTCCAGCCGCTTTGCTCTGACGCGGCCTTGGCCATTTGTGGTGCCTTGTCGCGGCAGACCTCCACGGCGGACTCCGGCCCGCCCTTGGCGATTTCATCGGTGAGCACCTGCAGCAACTTCGGCGGGACGGCGCTGGCGACTTTGCGCGCTTCGGCCAACTCGGGCGTGTCTTGCGCCACGGCGTTCAGACCCAGCATCAAGACCATGGGCAACAGGATGTTTCGCATGATGACGTCCTTCAGGAGATGGTTTGGTAGTACAGATTTTGCGGGTGGTTGGCCTGCGCAAAAAAGAACCAGCGCTCGGCCAGCAAACCCAGGTATTGCAGCACAAAGGCCAGCAGCAGCAACACGGTGGAAGCCGTGTTGACGCCGAGTGCCAGGCTCAGCAGCGGCAGCGGAAACACCAGCAACAAAAACGCCCATTTGACCGAGCGCAGCAGCTGCGCGCTGCGGCCATGAAAGAACTCACGGGTGTTGAACGAGCCGCCCATGAAGCCCTGCGCTTTTTGCACGATGCGCGGGTGCTTGATGCCAATGGCGCTTTGCAGGCTGGACTTGGGCTTGAGCCGGGCGTTGCGCACCAGCGACGCGCTGCGCGTCACCCAGGCCAGCAGCGTGAGTGCCGCTGCGGCCAAAGCGTAAGGCGTGACCAGCGCCATCATGCCGAAGCCGGCGGCCAAGAGCGTGGCCAGCGTCAACCCCGAGGCACAGCCCAGCAGCAGGTAGTTGACCAGGGTCAGCGGGCTGGCCCATTCCTGCAAAAAGCGCACCGAGGCATAAATCATGGCCGTGGCCACGAACAGCGCCAGGCACAGCAGCACCGTCACCGCGCCAATCAGCTTGGTGTTGCCCAAGCCAAACCAGTGCGCCACAGCGTACAAAAACAGGCCCAGCATGAACAGCGGCAAGGCAATCACCTCACGCGCCAGCCATGAGGTGCGCCACATGGTGGCCGAACGCCAGGCGCGCTCCGGGTGCCCCAGGTGGAAGAACGAAGCCAGCAGACCCAGGCCGGTCAGCACCAGTGCCACGGCACTGGCCGTAGACAAAAATTGCTGGCTCTCCAGCGCCGTGAGCGCCCCCAGGCCGCTGAGTTCGGTGCCGTACAGGGCCAGAAACAGCCCTTGCGCCGCACCGGCGAGCGTGGTTAAAAAAATCACAGAAAAAGCGGGTTGCATCGTCGTTGTGTCCGGGGTTCAGGTTGCAAAGTCTTCACGCCCGGCGCCACGGCCGGCGTACTCGGGTTGTTTGCCGTCGAGCTTGAGCGGGTTGTCGACGCGCTCCAGGTCTTCAGGGTGAATGCGGATCTCGGTCTTGCGCCGCGGCAGGTAATGGTTGGCCGGACGCGTGCCCCACTCGGGCATGAGCTGGTAACCGCCGCGCTCGGCAATGGCCTTGGAGACCACCGACTCGGGGTCGTGCACGTCGCCAAAAAGCCGGGCGTTGGCCGGACAGGCCAGCACGCAGGCGGGCTTGCGCTCGGGCTCGGGCAACTTGGTGTCGGTGACACGGTCGACGCACAGCGTGCACTTGGTCATGACCTTGCGCTCTTCGTCGAACTCGCGCGCACCGTAGGGGCAGGCCCAACTGCAGTATTTGCAGCCAATGCACTTGTCGTAGTCGACCAGCACAATGCCGTCTTCGGCGCGTTTGTAGCTGGCGCCGGTGGGGCATACCGGCACGCAAGGCGGATCTTCGCAGTGCAGGCAGCTCTTGGGAAAGTGCACGGTTTGGGTGTTCGGGTACTCACCCACTTCAAAGGTCTGCACCCGGTTGAAAAAAGTGCCGTTGGGGTCTGCTGCGTAGGGATTGATATCCGTCAAGGCGCCGGCTGTGCCGGAGGTGTTCCACTGCTTGCAGCTGGTCACGCAGGCATGGCAACCCACACACACATTGAGGTCGATGACGAGGGCAAGTTGGGTCATTTCGTGTCTCCCTTGCCCGCGAAATAGGCCTGGATGCGTGGCAGCACCTGGCGCATGCCAGGGGCTGCGGGTACCGCCTTGAACTGTGGAAATGTTTGTTCAGGCTCGCCTTCGGCGGCCTTGTAAATGCGCACCCGCACGTCGTACCAGGCAGCCTGGCCGGTGATGGGGTCGGAATT
>NZ_JAURYQ010000036.1 GCF_030653815.1 Rhodoferax sp.
TGCGAGACGGCCTCACCACTTATTTGCGAGTGCCTCGGCCACGATGTCAGCCTTGAGTTGGGCCTCGACATACAGCTTCTTGAGTCGCCGGATCTCTTCTTCAAGCTCTTTCATGCGGCTCATCATGGAGGTGTCCATGCCGCCATATTTGGCACGCCACTTGTAAAAGGTGGCGGTGCTGATCCCCAGTTCGCGTCACAGCTCTGGCACGGGTAATCCAGCCTCAACACGCTTGAGCGCGTCCATGATCTGGCAGTCGTTAAATCTCGATTTCTTCATATAGAACTTCTTTCTAAGAAAATTCTACTTCTGGCGCCTTTGATTTATCGGGGGGATTACCCGGACGGGGCAATCTGCAAAACTTCGCAGATTGGCTCGACCCCGTAGGTGTCGCGATGTTTGTCCACGAAGCCTCTCAGGACTTGAGTCGGCGGTCGAGCTCCGCCTGGGCAAAAAACGCACTGGCCAGCTTGAGGATTTCGTTGGCTCGGCGCAGTTCCTTGTTCTCACGTTCCAGGGCTTTGATGCGGTCACGCTCTTCGCTGGTGACGCCTTCGCGCAGCCCGGTGTCGATCTCCTGCTTGCGTACCCATTCATGCAGCGTCTGGGGAACGCAGCCAATCTTGGGTGCAATTGATTCAACGGCAGCCCACAGGGATGGGTATTCGCCACGATGCTCTTGCACCATGCGCACCGCGCGTTCGCGAACTTCGGGGGAAAAACGATTTGATTTCTTGCTCATGGCTCCATCTTCTCAAAGTTTGGAGCCTCCTCAATTCCCGGGGCGATTCAGTATTACGTTAGCATGACTATCCCATCAGCCCAGCCGCTGCGCGCAAAGTCTGGGCTTTGTCGGTGCTTTCCCAGCTGAATTCGGGTTCTTCACGGCCAAAGTGGCCGTAGGCGGCGGTTTTTTCGTATATGGGGCGCAGCAGGTCAAGCATCTGAATGATGCCGCGCGGGCGCAAGTCAAAGTGGCGGTGCACCAGGGCGGCAATGTCTTCGTCCGGGATCACGCCGGTGCCTTCGGTGTAAACCGTCACATTCATGGGTTTGGCCACGCCAATGGCGTAGGCCACCTGAATCTGGCATTGGCGCGCCAGTCCCGCCGCCACAATGTTTTTGGCCACATAGCGCGCGGCATAGGCGGCCGAGCGGTCAACTTTCGTTGGGTCCTTGCCGCTGAAAGCGCCGCCGCCGTGAGGGCAGGCGCCACCGTAGGTGTCGACAATGATCTTGCGCCCTGTCAGGCCACAGTCGCCTTGCGGGCCGCCCACGACAAAACGGCCCGTGGGGTTGATCAAGTATTTGGTATCAGGCGTCAACCATTCCTTGGGCAACACTGGCTTGATGATCTCTTCACGAATCGCTTCATAGAAGGCATCGGTCATCCGGTTGCCCAGGCTCATCTCGGGACTGTGCTGGCTGGACAGCACTACGGTGTCAATGCTGTGCGGCTTGCCGTCCACGTAGCGCATGGTGACCTGGCTCTTGGCATCCGGGCGCAAAAAGGGCAGGCGACCGTCCTTACGCAACTGCGCCTGGCGTTCGACCAGACGGTGGGCGTAATAGATGGGCGCGGGCATCAGTTCAGGCGTTTCGTTGCAGGCATAACCAAACATCAGGCCCTGATCGCCGGCACCGGTGTTCAGGTGGTCGTCGCTGGCGTGGTCAACACCCTGGGCGATGTCGTTGCTCTGTTTGTCGTAGGCTACCAGCACCGCGCAACCTTTGTAGTCAATACCGTAGTCGGAGTTGTCGTAGCCAATGCGTTTGAGTGTGTCACGAGCGACTTGAATGTAGTCCACGGTGGCGTTGGTGGTGATTTCGCCAGCCAACAAAACCAGGCCAGTGTTGCACAAGGTTTCTGCCGCCACCCGTGACTTGGGGTCTTGCTTAAAAATTGCATCAAGAATCGCGTCTGAAATCTGATCAGCCACCTTGTCGGGGTGACCTTCAGAGACGGATTCAGAAGTGAATAGGAAATCGTTCGCCATAATGGAAAGCCCTAATAAAAGTTAACAAGCATTGCGCGTTGCTTTAGCTTTCGAGGCTTTCGGCGAACGCTTTAGCAGATCTGTCATTGATTTGACAAGGCACAATGGCGTCCTCGATAGAGTGGCTCTTGTGTGTCGCCCTGCAAGTAGTTCCATAACTCAGCGACGTGGTATTTTATCGCACTCATGATCATCCTTTTCAAACTGTTGTCAGTCTGGCCTTTGTGGTTGTTGCATGGCTTGGGTGTTGTGCTGGGCTGGCTGGCGATTTTGACGTCCTCCACGTACCGCCAGCGCTTCGTCCGCCATGCTGGACTGGCCGGCTTGACACGTTACCAATTGTTGAAGGCGGTAGGGGAAAGCGGAAAGATGGTGCTTGAGCTTCCGCGTCTTTGGCTGGGACCCCAAGTGACCGTGACGTGGGATGGCGCGGAGCATGTGGAAGGGGCACTTGCACAGGGCCGTGGTCTTGTATTCCTGACGCCACATCTGGGTTGTTTTGAGATCGCGGCGCAAGCCTACGCTCAGCGTTTTGGTCAGATGGGTAAGCCCGTGACAGTGTTATTTCGACCACCAAGGCAGAAGTGGTTCATGGCGCTGATGGTCGCTGCACGGCAGCGTCCCGGTTTACAAACCGCACCGACCAACCTGTCAGGTGTCAAGCAATTGATCAAGGCGCTGAAAAAAGGTGATACGGTGGGCCTGCTACCGGACCAGGTCCCACCACGGGGCATGGGAGTGATGGCCCCTTTTTTTGGCCGAGAGGCCTACACCATGACCTTGTCGGTGCGGCTGGTACAGCAAACGGGGGCCTCGGTTTTGCTGGCCTGGGGTGAGCGTTTGCCGTTCGGGCGCGGCTACCGGGTGCATGTGCGCCCGCTGGCTCAACCGCTACCAACCGCATTGCCTGAGGCGGTGACTGTGATCAATCACGCCATGGAAACGCTTGTACTGCAATGCCCTCAGCAGTATTTGTGGGGCTATGCGCGCTACAAACAACCACGCACCTCGGCATAAGGTCAGCAAGAAAATTCAAAAATGGGAACCCGATTTGCTTTGTATCTGATGCGTGTTCTGGCGCCTTTGCCGCTGAATTGGATCCGAGCCTTGGGTTGGCTGCTGGGCTGGTTGCTGTACACAGTCGTGGCGCCGCGCAGGCATGTAGTGCACACCAATTTGCGCTTGTGCTTTCCCCACCTGACGCACGCCGAATTGCGCCGATTGGCGCACCGGGTGTTTGTGTGTTTTGCCCAGGCTTGGCTGGATCGCGGCTGGCTGTGGCATGGCGCGCCCGACCTGGTGCGCGCTCGTTTGACCCTGTCCGGTGCCATCGAGGAACTCCAGGGACGCGATCCAGTGGTGATTTTTGCCCCCCATTTTGTCGGTCTCGATGCAGGCTGGACCGCACTCACACAACAACTACCGCGCCACTTCACCACCATTTACACCGACCAGGCCAACAAAATAGCAGATGCATGGATTCTGCAGGGGCGCCAGCGCTATGGTTCGGGGCGTTTGTTTGGACGGGCCGATGGCGTGAAAGCCATTGTGGCCAGCTTGCGCAAGGGCGATCCACTCTATTTATTGCCTGACATGAACTTTGGTCCACATGAGTCGTTGTTTGTACCGTTTTATGGCGTGCCAGCCGCCACAGTGCCCAGCTTGTCACGTTTTGCCCGGCTTGGGCGCGCCAAAGTGGTGCCGGTAGTCACCCGCATGACGCCCCGGGGCTATGTGGTTCAGGTGTTGCCGGCATGGCCGGATTTCCCCACCGATGACCTGCCGGCTGACACCGCGCTGATGAACGCACGCCTGCAAAGCTACGTTGATGCCATGCCAGAGCAGTACTACTGGGTGCACAAGCGCTTCAAGGACCAACCCCTGGGCGAATCAGCGGTTTACCGCTAGTCAGCGACCCTGGGCTCGGGTGTTATGGTGGCGCGGTCAGAGGCAGTCGCCTGCACTGGGTGGGCCCATTGCCACAGCAGCGTGGCGACCTCCTCAATACCCTGGCGCTTGGTGGCTGAAAACAGACGTACTTCACCGCCGCCGGCCTGCAGTTTCATGATGGACAAAGCCTTGGTTTGTTCGGCCCGGGTCAGTTTATCGGCCTTCGTCAGGATCACCAAAAACTTCAACCCCTCCTCCACCCTGGGGCGGACCACGTCAAGCAATACTTCATCAAGCTCGGTCAGGCCGTGTCGTGGGTCACACATTAGCACGATCGCCTTAAGGTTTTCGCGCGTCACCAAATAATTGGCCATAACCTGTTGCCAGCGAATTTTGTCCTGCTTGGGCACAGCGGCGTAACCGTAGCCTGGCAAGTCAGCCAGAACTGCATCGGTCACGCCTTGTTTCCCCAGTGCGAACAGGTTGATATGCTGGGTTCGTCCGGGTTTTTTGGAAGCGAAGGCCAGCTGTTTTTGTTGTGTCAGGGTATTGATACAGGTGGATTTACCCGCATTGGAACGTCCTACAAAGGCAATTTCTGGTACGTCCAGAGGCGGCAAAAAATGCAATTGTGGCGCAGTGGTGAGGAATTTGGCGGTGTGTAGCCAGCCCAATGCCACCACGGGCGTCACGGTGGAAGGGGCTTGCTCGCCGGGCAATGTTGGCTGGGATGGACTTGGGCTGGGTTGATTTGTCATGGGATGAGCGCTGTTAAGTTAGGCCATTGTAGAATTACAGGGTTTACCCACACCACCAACTGACCTGTCCACTTATGAAGCTGATCGCCACATTCACCCTCGCTGCCGCGTTGGTCACCGCTGTTTTTTCAAGTGTTGCAGCAGACGCAGTTGTCGCTGCCAAGCCGGATTTAGCCAAAGGCGAGGCCAGCTTTGCAGGAGTCTGCGCAGCATGCCATGCGCCGGATGGCAATTCCCTGATTCCGGTGAACCCCAAATTGGCGCAGCAACACCCTGAATATCTCGTCAAACAGTTGACTGAGTTCAAGGCGGGCAAGCGCGAAAACGCTGTGATGACCGGAATGTCCGCTGCGTTGAGCGATGAGGATATGAAAAACATCTCTTACTGGCTGGCCACCAAAAAGGCCACGCCGGGCGCAGCCAAAGAAAAAGAACTGGTGTTGCTGGGTGAAAAAATCTATCGTGGTGGCATTGCCGACCGCCAGATCCCGGCCTGTGCGGGGTGCCACAGCCCCAACGGTGCCGGCATTCCAGCCCAATACCCACGCTTGAGTGGACAACACGCTGAATACTCTGTGGCTCAGTTGACCGCATTCCGCGACGGTGTGCGAAAAAACAGCCTTCAGATGAACCAGGTGGCAGCCAAACTCAATGACCGTGAAATTAAAGCGGTTGCTGACTATATTGCCGGCTTGCGCTGACTCTCAATAAGTTTTAACGGCTGCCTGGTGACGCATGTCACCTTTGCAGCCCCGAAGGCAGGTCGTGTTAACCACCCTGCCTTTTTTGTTGCCTGTCTCCTTCGGAGTGTTATTTTTTTGTCTGGCACAGGATTTTGTAAGAAAGCCTAACATCTCGCGACTTAAAGGTACAAAGGAACCATGATGCTGATAAAAATTAACGACCAAGGCTTTACTCATCCGGTTTCAAGTGAAATAACACCTGAGGCTGTCTACCAAACAAGACGTCAGATGATTCGTCTGATGGCCAGTGGTGTGGCGGGTGCCGCGCTGGCTTCCTGGGCTTCGCGGGAGGCGCTGGCGCAAAGCTGGATACCGCCGGGAAAAAACGCAGCCCTGGCGCGCAGCCGCTCGAATATTGCCGGGGCACTGATCATGGAGAAAGTGACCGAGTACAAAGACGCCAGCACGTACAACAATTTTTATGAGTTTGGCACCGACAAAGCTGATCCGGCCAAACAGGCACACACCCTCAAGACCAGCCCCTGGTCGGTAGAGATCGAGGGGCTGGTCAAAAAGCCAGGCCGCTATGCACTGGAGGACTTGATCAAACTCAGCGCCCAAGAAGAGCGTATTTACCGCCTTCGCTGCGTCGAGGGTTGGTCTATGGTGATTCCGTGGGTGGGTTATTCGCTGTCTGAATTGATTAAAAAAGTAGAGCCGCTGGGAGGGGCCAAGTATGTTGAGTTTGTCACTCTGGCCGACCCTAAAACCATGCCTGGCGTGGGCTCCCGGGTGCTGGATTGGCCCTACGTGGAAGGCTTGCGCATGGACGAGGCCATGCATCCGCTGACCCTGCTGGCGTTTGGCATGTATGGTGAGGTGTTGCCGAAACAAAACGGTGCCCCGCTTCGCCTGGTGGTGCCTTGGAAATACGGCTTCAAAAGCGGCAAGAGTCTGGTCAAAATCCGTTTTACCGACAAGCAACCTGCCACGGCTTGGAACAAGGCGGCCGCCAGCGAATACGGTTTTTATTCCAACGTGAATCCGGAGGTGGACCATCCACGCTGGAGCCAAGCCGCCGAGCGACGGATCGGCGAAGACGGCTTGTTTGCCAAGAAGCGCAAGACCTTGATGTTCAATGGCTACGAGGCTCAAGTGGGACAGCTCTATGCCGGCATGGACCTGAAAAAGTACTTTTAATGTCTCTTGGCGAGGTCGCCGCCCGCGCTTTTAGCGCATGTTGTCGGCACCGGTTTGCCAAGCCGGTGGTGTTTGTCCTGGCCTTGCTGCCTTTTGTGTATTTGCTGTGGGCTGCAGTGGCTGATCAGTTGGGCGCCAACCCGGCAGAGGCGTTGGTTCGGGCGACGGGTGACTGGACCTTGCGTATGCTGTGCGTGGTGTTGGCGGTGACGCCGCTGCGGGTGCTCACGGGCAACGCGGCGTTGGCCAGGTTTCGCCGCATGTTGGGCTTGTTTGTGTATTTTTATGCCCTGTTGCACTTGCTGAGCTACAGCGGTTTTGACATGGCATTTGATCTGGCCGACATCGCCCGGGACATTGTCAAACGGCCGTTCATCCTGGTGGGTTTTGTCGCTTTTGTGATGTTGACCAGCCTCGCGTTCACGTCGTTCAATCGGGCCATCAAAGTGCTGGGCGGGCGCAACTGGCAGCGCTTGCACCGCGCCGTGTATGGAGTCGCTGGCCTGGCGATCTTGCACTTCTTCTGGATGCGCGCGGGCAAAAACGACTTTGCGGAGGTCTTTGTTTATGCTGGTGTGTTGACGGCTCTGCTGGGCTGGCGGCTGTCGCGGTTTTTGAATCAAAAGAGCTGAGGCCTGCCAAGTCCATCGAGGATCGCGCCGAGTTTCATCCGGGCTACGGCCATCGCTCAGGTAATCAAACGTTCCTGCCGCATTTGATCAGCATAGCCTTCCCGCGCACGAATCAGGTGTGCCTGACTACCATCCACCAGCACCTCGGCAGCGCGGTTGCGCGTGTTGTAGTTGCTGGCCATGCTCATGCAGTAGGCGCCAGCAGACATCACGGCGAGAAGGTCGCCTTGCGCCACGCTTAAATCCCGGTCGTGGCCAATCCAGTCGCCGCTTTCGCAGATCGGGCCAACCACTTCCCAGGTCTCTGGGGTGGTGTCGCGCGGCTTGAGCGGTACGATCTGGTGGTAGGCTTGGTACATGGCTGGTCGCGGCAGGTCATTCATGGCGGCATCGACAATGCAAAAATTCTTTTGCGCGCCTGGCTTGAGGTACAGCACTTCGGTCACACACACGCCCGCATTGCCCACCAGGGAGCGGCCCGGTTCGATCATCAGAGGCCGGTCGCCGAAACCACGGGCATCAAGTTTTGCCAATAACTTGCGCCACAACACAGCCGCTTCAGGCGGGGTTTCTCCCTGGTATTCGATGCCCAGACCACCCCCCATGTCGATGTGGTGAATGGGTACACCTGCGGCCTCAATGGCTTCCACCAGGTCCAGCATGCGGTCCATGGCATCCAGATAGGGTGACTCCTGCGTGATTTGCGAGCCAATGTGACAGTCAATGCCTTGGACCTTCAAGCCAGGCAAAGCGGCGGCGCGCTGGTAAGTCTGCACCACGTGCTCATGAGCGATGCCGAACTTGTTGCCTTTCAGGCCCGTGGAAATATAAGGGTGTGTCTGCGGATCGACATTGGGGTTGACGCGAATACTCACCGGGGCTTGCAGGCCCAGGTTCAACGCCACCTCATTGAGCACCTCCAATTCAGCTTCGCTCTCCACATTGAAGCAGCCTACGCCGGCTTCAAGGGCCGCGCGCATCTCGGCCCGGGTTTTGCCCACACCAGAAAAAATGATACGACTGGCCAGTCCACCTGCGACCAGCACACGTTGCATTTCACCCAGTGACACCACATCAAAGCCACACCCTGCATGGGCAAACAATTGAATGATTGCCAGGGTCGAGTTGGCCTTCATGGCGTAGCAAATTTGCACCTGCCGCCCCGAAAAGCCTTGCTGGTAGGCCGCAAGTGCCGCCAGCATCGAGGCCTTGGAGTAAGCAAACAAGGGGGTGCCATACTGCTGCGCCAAGGCGCTCAACGGGATCATCTCAACAAAAAGTTCGTCGCCAGCATAGGCAATGTGGGGGTGGCCCGGTAAACGGTCAGGATGCATGGAGGTTATGGCGCAGAGGCGGCGGTTGCAGGTTGGGGGGCTGGCGGCAAGGATGAACTGCCTGTCGCACTGGTTGGATTCTTGCCTAAGGATGGCAGCAAGCTCTCAGGCAGGGTGGCTCGATCTACCGTACCTGTCGGCGGTAAATAAAGAGGACCCCGCTGGCCGCAGGCCGCCAAAGCTACCGCACTGGCACCAAGGGCAAAGGCGCGCACTAGAATTTGAGGAATTAACAGCATGGTGAAATTGTAATGACTGACTCCGAATTCATGGATCGCGCAGAGCTGGTACTCAAGGCCGTCGAGGCAAGTTGCGACCGTATCAACGATGAAACCGCTGCTGATATTGACAACCAGCGAACGGGCGGCATGATTACCCTGGCCTTTGCCAACCACAGTCAGATCGTCATTAATTTGCAAAAGCCATTGCATGAAATTTGGTTGGCTGCAAAAGGGGGTGGCTTTCACTACCAATTTGATGGCGCACAATGGTCAGATACCAAAGGTCAGGGCGAGTTTTTTGCGTCCTTGTCGCGCCATGCAACAGAGCAGGCCGGCCAACCGCTCATGTTCACGCCATGACCATACAGACACGTTCTTGTCCGTGTCTGTCAGCTTGAATTATCTGAACAAGTCGAGAATTTTTCGTTTCTCGTCCGCTGCAGGCATGGGGATGACTTGTGGCTGATTCGGGTTTTCGCCATTGGTCAAGCCCAGGCTGGAAACGCCAGAGCGTCCCGCATACTCATCATAAAACCATTCGCCACCAAGATTGATCACGCCGTCTGGCACGTTAGCCTCCACCACCGGTGCATTTTTCAAGGCTTGTGCCATGAATTCAATCCAGACCGGCAGGCTCAAGCCGCCGCCCGTTTCACGCGCACCCAGTTTTCTCGGGGTGTCGTAGCCAATCCATGTGACGGCCATCAAGCTTGGTTGGTAGCCTGCAAACCAGGCATCCAGGGAGTCATTGGTTGTTCCTGTCTTGCCGTAGAGGTCAGGGCGCTTGAGCGTAGCCTGTGCCGACGCGGCCGTTCCGGAGCGCGTGACCTCCTGAAGCAAGCTGCCCATGACAAAGGCATTGCGGGCATCAATGGCGCGCATGGATTCGTTCAGAACCGGAACTTGCGTCTGGGTGATCACTTTGCCTTTTTGATCGGTGACGTGGCTGATCAGCCAGGGGTTCACGCGGTAGCCGCCATTGGCGAAGACGGCGTATGCGCCGGCCATTTGCATGGGTGTGACAGAGCCCGCGCCCAAGGCCATGGTCAGGTAAGCGGGGTGCTTGTCCGCCTCAAAGCCAAAGCGGGTGACCCACTCTTGGGCATTCTGCGCCCCTACGGTTTCCAGAATGCGAATCGACACCATGTTTTTGGACTTGGCCAGACCTCGGCGCATGGTCATGGGACCTTCAAATTTGCCGTCATAATTTTTCGGCTCCCAGGGCTGACCACCCGTCACGCCGGCATCATAAAACAAGGGGCTGTCATTGATGACCGTGGCAGGTGTCACGCCATGTTCCAGCGCTGCTGAGTAAATGAACGGTTTGAAGCTGGACCCAGGCTGGCGCCAGGCCTGAGTGACATGGTTGAACTTGTTTTTTTCAAAATCAAAGCCACCCACCATGGCCTTGATCGAACCATCGCGCGGGTCAAGGGCTACAAAAGCGCCTTCCACCTCAGGCAACTGGGTGATATCCCAGGTTTTTTTGGGTGTTTGCACGACACGGATCACAGCACCTCTGCGAATCCTGATGTTGGCAGCGGCCTTGTCAGACAAGCCGGATTGAACCGGTTTGAGTCCTTCCCCAGTGATTTCAATCGTTTCACCGTTTTGTCTGATGGCCACAATTTTTTTGGGCGAAGCCTCCAATACCACGGCTGACATCACGTCGCCATTGTCCGGGTGCTCCTGCAGCACCTCGTCAATGATGTCGTCCATGGCCTGTGGGTCGCTTGGCAGGCTGACAAATTTTTCGGGTCCGCGGTAAAACTGGCGCCGCTCATAGTTCATGATGCCGCGGCGTAACGCCTTGTAGGCCGTGTCTTGCTGTTCAGCGTTGAGCGTGGTGTAGACGTTCAAGCCACGGGTGTAAGTGGCATCACCATATTGCGCAAACATCAGTTGACGCACAGTTTCCGCCACAAACTCAGCGTGGATTTGGGTGTTGTCCGAGCTCGATTTGATTTGGAGCGGCTCAAGTTTGGCGGCATTGGCCTGCGCTGACGTGATGAACCCGTTGTCCAGCATCCGTTCAATGATGTAAAGCTGCCTTGACCTGGCGCGCTTGGGGTTATTGATGGGGTTGTAGGCCGACGGGGCCTTGGGCAAGCCCGCCAACATGGCCGCTTCGGCGACCGTGATGTTTTGCAGCGACTTGCCGAAGTAGGCTTCTGCAGCCGCAGCGAAGCCATAAGCTCGGTTGCCCAGAAAGATCTGATTCATGTAAATTTCAAGAATCTGGTCCTTGCTGAGCAAGTGCTCAAGCTTGAAGGTCAGCAGAATTTCATAAATTTTGCGCGTGTAAGTTTTTTCAGAGGTCAGGTATACATTGCGCGCGACCTGCATGGTGATGGTCGACGCGCCCTGACTCTTGATGCGGCCCAGATTGGCCAGCGCTGCACGCAAAATACCCTTGTAGTCCACGCCGCCATGTTCATAAAAGCGCGCATCCTCGATCGCCAGTACGGCATCTTTCATCACCTTCGGGATATCCTTGATCGGCGTGAGATGACGTCGCTCTTCACCAAATTCTCCAATCAGTACGCCCTCAGCAGAGTAAACACGCAAGGGCAATTTGGGGCGATAGTCAGACAAGTCTGAAATA
This sequence comes from Rhodoferax sp., assembly GCF_030653815.1. Classification (GTDB taxonomy): domain Bacteria; phylum Pseudomonadota; class Gammaproteobacteria; order Burkholderiales; family Burkholderiaceae_C; genus Rhodoferax. The sequence continues at coordinate 11,321 of NZ_JAURYQ010000036.1, forward strand.
TCGGGCAAATTGGGGGATGCGACGGCCATGGCAATGCCCACCAAAAGTGCCAGCGATGTCATGCCCGCCAGGATCGCACCGCCCGTCCAGACGGTCAGTTTGATAAGCCAGTGGGTTTGATTTTTCTTTTGATTTTCTTGGGCTGGCGCTGACTTGGACACGGTGTTGGGCGAGGGAACGGTCATAAAAAACCTGTTGATGGATCTGACTCATTATAAAAATTGGGCCAGAAGCTGTGTCGAGGTTAGCATCCGCCCGGGGGATATTTGCGATTACCTGCCAAAATTAGCGCGGTAGAACCCCGATTTTTCTTGATTTTGCGTCTATATTTGACAACAGCCCGGTTTATTTAAAAACGGGATTCTCTTTGCTGCGCTTGGGGCTTGCTGATAGTATTGACGTGACTTCTCATGTGTTACGTAAATTTCTGTATCTTGTTCGGGGGAATGTGTTGATTTCTTTGAGATCATTGTTTAGCCAACAACTCGCGCCGATGCTGGGCTTGGACGTCAGTGCGTCCAGCGTCAAGCTCGTTGAGTTGGGGCAAGATAAATCTGGCAACTTGATTCTGGAGTGCTGTGCCATCGTGCCTTTGGAGCGAGGCTGGATCAACGATGGCAATATTGAGAAATTCGATGAAGTCGCTGAAGCCCTGCGGCGTTTGATCAAGAAGAGTGGCACCAAGACCAAGAACGTCGCCATGGCGCTGCCGCCGTCGGCCGTGATCACCAAAAAAATCGTCCTGCCAGGCGGCATGACAGACCACGATCTTGAGATGCAAGTCGAATCCGAGGCCAATCAGTACATCCCCTTTCCGCTGGATGAAGTCAGTCTTGACTTTTGTATTTTGGGGCCGAGTGCCAACGCGACCGGTGATGTGGATGTTCTGATTGCGGCTTCCCGGCGAGAAAAAGTGCAGGATTTGCAGGGACTCGCAGAAGCCGCAGGGCTCAAGCCTGTGATTGTCGATGTGAAGTCTTATGCGTCTCGCCTGGCCGCAAGCCGTTTGATTGCCGGCATGCCGGATCATTCGGCCGAGCGCATTGTTGCTTTGTTCGAGGTGGGTTCCCTGACAACCAGCATGCAGGTGATCCGCAACGATGAGGTGCTGTACGATCGTGACCAAGCTTTTGGCGGGGCGCAGTTGACTCAATTGATTGTTCGCCAGTACGGGTTTTCTCCGGAAGAGGCCGAAACAAAGAAATGCAGCGGTGATTTGCCTGAAGATTACCGATCAACTGTGTTGCAGCCTTTCATTGAAAGCCTGGTGCAGGAAATTGGCCGTGCTCTCCAGTTCTTTTTTACCAGTACCACGCACAACAAGGTCGATTTGGTGATGTTGGCCGGAGGGTCAGCCAGTCTGCCTGGCCTGACTGCAATGGTCACCAAGCAGTCCGGCTTTGCTTGCCTGGTCGCCAACCCGTTTGAGGGCATGCGCATCGCAGAGAGTGTTGGGCAGAAAAAAATGCTGCTTGAGGCGCCTTCTTACCTCACCGCCTGTGGCTTGGCTTTGCGGAGATTTTCGAAGTGATTCTGATCAACCTGCTCCCGCATCGGGAAATTGCCCGCAAACGCCGAAAAGAATTGTTCAATGTGAGTCTGGGTTTGTCTGTCTTTATGGGCGGACTGATCGCGGGACTGATTTTTTTGTGGTTTCAATCACAAATTTCATCGCAGCAAGAGCAGAACCAGTTGCTGCAAAGTGAAATCAGCAAGTTTGATCTTCAGATCAAGGAAATTGCCGGGCTGGAGGGGGAGATCGCCGCTTTGTTGGCGCGTCAAAAAGCCGTTGAAGATCTGCAGGCTGACCGCAACATGCCAGTCTATCTTTTAACCGAGCTGGTTCAACAGTTGCCTGACGGCGTCTATGTCAGCTCGTTGCGACAAGAGGGGCAGAACGTCGCTTTGCAAGGTGTTGCCCAGTCCAATGAGCGGGTTTCGGAATTGCTGCGTAATCTGGCGAACAATTCTCCCTGGTTTAGCCGACCTGAATTGGTTGAAATTGTGGCCGGCTCGGTTAATTTAACCCCGCGTGATGTACGCCGTGTGTCAAACTTTCAGATCAGGGTCAAACTGGTTCGTGCCACTGAGGCCCAAAAGAATCCTTCACAAGCTGCTTCTGTAGCTGCTGCGGCGAGTCGGTAACAGGTAGGCATGATGGCGAAACAATTAAAAATCAACATTGATTTCAAGGAGAAGCTGGAGGCTGCGGTCTCCCAGTTTCGGTATCTGGACAGCAAGGACCCTTCCAGTTGGCCCGTGCTGCCCCGTTTCTCTTTATTTTTTGGCTTGGCGCTTGTCTGCGTTGTTGCTTTGTGGTTTGTCTGGCTCAGCGATATCGAGGCCGAGTTGACTCAAGCGCAGGCGACCGAGCTCAAGCTGCGCGATGAGTTCAAGGTCAAGCTCGCCAAGGCCGTCAATCTTGAGGCGCTCAAGAAACAGCGTGAACAAGTCCAGCAATATGTCACGCAACTTGAAAAGCAATTGCCCAGCAAAGCCGAGATGGACGCCTTGCTGTCTGACATCAATCAGGCTGGTCTGGGTCGCAGTCTGCAATTCGAGCTGTTCAGGCCGGGTCAGGTGGTCATCAATGATTATTACGCCGAACTGCCCATCGCCATCAAGATTACCGGTCGGTACCACGACATGGGTGCTTTTGCCTCCGATATCGCCAATCTGTCGCGCATTGTCACGCTCAACAACCTGGTGATCACTTCCGTCAAAGAGGGCACTTTGACCATGGATGCCACCGCCAAGACTTTCCGCTATCTGGATAGCAACGAAGTCAGTGCACAGCGTAAAGCGGCTCCCAAGCCGGCTAAATCATCATGACGATATTCAGAATAGCCGTTTTTTTGAGCGTCGCAGCGGGCTTGACCGCATGTGGATCGTCTTCCGATGATGAGTTACGTCAGTGGATGGCTGCGCAGCGTGCGCAAGCGCAACCCAAGATCAAACCGATTGCCGAACCCAAGCAGTTCAAGCCCGAAAATTACACATTTGCCAATGAGGCAGATCCCTTTAGCAAGCAAAAACTCACCCAGGCGCTTGGCAAAGAATCCAATCTGGCGGCCTCGAACGGCGCCTTGATTGCACCTGAATTGAAGCGGCGCAAGGAGCCCCTGGAAGAGTTTCCTCTTGACAGCATGAGCTTGGTGGGCAGCATGGTGCGAAATCAAAAACCTGTGGCCCTGGTTAAGGTCGGGCCCTTGCTGTATCAGGTGCGTCCCGGTGACTATCTGGGCCAAAATTACGGTCGAGTCGTCAAAATTGTTGAAAATGAAGTTACTTTGCGTGAAATTGTGCAAGATGCAGTCGGTGAGTGGATTGAGCGCCCAGCCAGTCTGCTGTTGCAAGAGAGGTCAAAATGAAAAATAAGCAAGTTGGTTCAGGTGTGTGTTGGTGGTATCAGCTAGGTCTGGGTCTGGGTTTGCTGCTGTCTGCCGCCCTGGCACAAGCCCAGGTGGCGATTGAGTCGGTATCCGGATCCATTCAAAGTGGCGTCGAAGTCGTCAGGATTGATCTGAGCGAAGCACTCAGTGCGCTTCCAGCGGGTTTTTCGATCCAATCGCCGGCTCGTATTGCACTGGATTTCCCCGATGTGATCAGTGCCATTGGGCGCTCGACAATCGAAGTCAATCAAGGCAATTTGACATCCGTCAGCGTGGTGCAGGCAGGTAGCCGCAGCCGGGTGGTGATTAACCTCAAGCAATCGACCACTTACAAGGCCCAATGGCAGGGCAAGTCGCTGCTGGTCGTGCTGGACGCCGTGGCGAGTTCGTCGCCCGCGCCAGCTTCGCAATTATTTACCGAGACACAGGCTCGTGGCGTTCTGCCGCTGCGCGACCTTGACTTCAGGCGTGGAGATGGCGGGTCGGGTCGGGTGGTCGTCTCTTTGCCCAACAGCCAGGTGGGTGTGGACATTCGCCAGCAAGGCCAATTGTTGGTGGTCGATTTCATGAAGACATCTCTGCCAGAAGGTTTACGCCGCCGCCTTGATGTGAATGATTTCGGCACCCCGGTGAAGACCATCACCACCACCCAGGCGGGTGACCGGGTGCGTATGGTCATCGAGCCCCAAGGCTTGTGGGCGCACAGCGCCTACCAGACGGACGAGCAGTTCGTCATCGAGATCAAGCCGGTGAAGGAGGACAGTTCCAAGCTGACCCAAGGGCCGGGTTACGGCGGTGAGAAACTGTCGCTGAACTTCCAGAGTATCGATGTGCGTTCCCTGCTGCAAGTCATTGCAGACTTTACTAATTTCAACGTCATCACGTCGGATTCCGTCACCGGTACCGTCACCTTGCGCTTGCAGGACGTGCCATGGGATCAAGCGCTTGACATCATTCTGCAGTCCAAGGGTCTGGGCATGCGTAAAACAGGTAACGTGCTGTGGATTGCTCCGAAGGACGAAATCAACGCCAAGGAAAAACTCGATCTGGAGTCAGCTGCAGCACTGCAAAACCTGGAACCTCTGCGGACCCAATCTTTCCAGATGAACTACACCAAAGCGGCTGAAGTGGCTGCTCAGCTGACCGCGACCGGCGGTGGCACTGGCGCTGGGGCCAGCAGCTCGCGCTTGCTCAGTCCGCGTGGTAGCGTGATTTCGGAGTCGCGTACCAACCAGCTGTTTGTCACAGACATCCCCTCCAAGTTGGAGCAGGTTCAGCAGTTGATTGCCAAGCTCGACATTCCGGTGCGCCAGGTGCTCATTGAGGCGCGCATCGTGGAGGCGTCCGATACCTTTGGCAAGTCGCTCGGGGTCAAGCTGGGCGGCAGTGCTGGGTCCCAGCCTGCAACGAGGGTTGGCAGTGGTGGCGTGTCCGTCGGATCGACCTATGTGGATTCCGGGGGGACGACCACGGGCAGTTTTGTTAATCTGCCGGCCATCGGTCAAGGGGGGTACGAGCCTGCTACTTTTGCCTTGTCAATTTTCAGCTCCAATCTCAACCGATTCTTGAACTTGGAGTTATCTGCCCTTGAAGCTGATGGCAAAGGGCGTGTGGTTTCCAGTCCGCGGGTCGTGACGGCGGATCAAATCAAGGCCTTGATCGAGCAGGGAACCGAATTGCCCTACCAGGTCGCGTCTTCGAGTGGTGCCACTTCCATTGCCTTCCGAAAAGCCAATTTGAAGCTTGAAGTCACACCACAGATCACGCCCGAGGGCAATATCATCCTGTCGCTTGACATCAATAAAGATACTGTGGGCCAGTCCACCGCAGCCGGTTTTGCCATTAACACCAAGCACATTCAAACTCAGGTGCTGGTTGAGAACGGCGGCACCGTCGTGATCGGTGGTATTTTCGAGATGACTGAAAGCGATAGCGAGACCAAGGTGCCCCTGCTGGGAGATTTGCCTGGTGTTGGCAACCTGTTCAAGAACCGTTCCAAGGTGTCCAATAAACAGGAAATGCTGGTTTTCATTACACCTAAGGTATTGGCTGACAAGGCCGTACGCTAGCCGTCCCATCAGGTCAGCCCGGTCCTCACATTACAAAAATTGCGAATCAGCCTCATTGGCCTCCCCGGCTCGGGCAAGTCCACCGTCGGGCGGCAACTCGCCCGGCGGCTGCAGCTGCCCTTTTTTGACTCTGACCACGTGATCGAGCAGCGCTTGGGCTGCTCGATTCGCGAGTATTTCGAGCGTGAGGGTGAGGTCCGCTTTCGCGATATCGAAGCGTCTGTTATCGATGAACTCACGCAGAATCAGGCGGCCGTTTTGTCGACGGGTGGTGGCGCCGTGTTACGGCCGGAGAACCGCCAGAACTTGCGCTCGCGGACCCAGGTGGTCTACCTGAACTCTTCTCCGGATGACCTGTTTCGTCGCCTGCGGCACGACAAAAGCCGCCCCCTGCTGCAAGTGGCTGATCCACTGCAGCGCCTGCGCGACCTGTATGCCCAGCGCGATCCCCTGTACCGCGAAACGGCGCACTTTCAGGTCGACACTGGACGCCCCTCGGTGGCCACCTTGGTCAATATGATCTTGATGCAGTTGGAGCTGGCGGGTGCGCCGACGAGTCGCTGATCCGCTGACCGCTTGCCCAGTTCGCTAAACTCGGGGTCATGCAATCTTCCGACCTCCAAACCGTTGCCATTGACCTGGCTGAGCGCAGCTACCACATTGCCATCCGTGGCTCCTTGTTTGACAACCCACTCAGTTATGCCGAGTTGCCCCATGCGCACAGCGCGCTGATCGTCACCAACACGACGGTGGGGCCCCTTTACGCCGGCCGCTTGCAAAAAGCGCTGGCGGGCAAATACCCGCAGGTGTATACCGTGGTGTTACCTGACGGCGAGGTTTTTAAAACCTGGGAAAGCCTGAATCTGATTTTTGACGCCTTGCTGGGTCACGGCTGTGACCGCAAGACGACGGTGTTTGCGCTGGGAGGCGGCGTGGTGGGCGACATGGCGGGTTTTGCTGCTGCCAGCTTCATGCGCGGAGTGCCGTTTGTTCAGGTTCCCACCACCTTGCTGGCGCAGGTCGACTCTTCCGTGGGTGGCAAGACGGCCATCAACCACCCGTTGGGCAAGAACATGATTGGCGCCTTTTACCAGCCGCTCAAGGTGGTATGTGACCTGGACACGCTCAAGACGCTGCCTGCGCGCGAACTCAGCGCCGGTTTGGCCGAGGTCATCAAGTACGGGCCGATTGCCGACATGGATTTCCTGGCCTGGCTGGAGGCCAACATGGACGCTTTGCTGGCCCGAGAGCCGGCCGCGCTGGCACATGTGGTCAAGCGCAGCTGCGAAATCAAGGCCGATGTGGTGGGTCAGGACGAACGTGAGTCGGGTTTGCGCGCCATTCTGAATTTTGGCCACACCTTTGGCCATGCCATTGAGGCGGGCCTGGGTTATGGCGCGTGGCTGCATGGCGAGGCCGTTGGGTGTGGCATGGTCATGGCGGCGCATCTGTCGGAGCGTCTGGGCTTGGTGGATGCGTTTTTTGTCAACCGGCTGGTGCACCTGATCCAGAAAGCGGGCTCGCCCGTCAAAGGGCCGCGACTGTCAGCCACCGACAACGCCGGGCGTTACCTGGAACTAATGCGCCTGGACAAAAAGAGCGAGGCCGGGGAAATCAAGTTTGTCGTCATCGAGCGCCCGGGCCGGGCCGCCGTGCGCAGTGCGCCGGATGATATGGTGCGCAAGGTGATCGACGCCTGTTGCGCCAGCTAAACCCCGCCACATGACGCTGGCCCCCTACGCCTGCGACCCGGGCAAGACGCGCGGGCGGCGCTATGCTCAGGCGCCGGCACCCACCCGCACCGACTACCAACGTGACCGCGACCGCATTGTGCACAGCACGGCGTTTCGGCGCCTGGTTTACAAGACCCAGGTTTTTCTTAACCACGAGGGCGATCTGTTTCGCACTCGTCTGACGCATTCGCTGGAGGTGGCGCAGCTCGGACGCTCGGTGGCGCGCTCACTTTCGCTCAACGAAGACCTGGTGGAAGCCATCGCGCTGGCGCACGACTTGGGCCACACGCCCTTTGGCCACGCCGGTCAGGACGCGCTCAATGTCTGCATGGCCAACCATGGCGGCTTCGAGCACAACCTGCAAAGCCTGCGCGTGGTCGACCATCTGGAAGAGCGTTACCCCGAGTTTGACGGCCTCAACCTGACGTTCGAAACCCGCGAAGGCATCCTCAAGCACTGCTCGCGCGTGCATGCTGAGCAACTTGAACGCTTTGATCCGGGGGGTGTCGGCCATCGCTTTTTGAACCGTGTCCAGCCCAGCCTGGAAGCCCAGTTGTGCAATTTGGCCGATGAAATTGCCTACAACGCGCACGACATTGACGACGGCGTGCGTTCCGGGCTGATCACGCTGGCGCAGTTGCAGCAAGTTCCGCTGTTTGATGACCACAGGCGCCAGACGCTGGCGGAATTTCCGCATTTGCAGGACAAGGCGCAGGGGCGGCGTCTGCTGTACGAGTCGATCCGCCGCATGTTGAGTGCGCAGGTCTACGACGTGATTCAGGCCACCCAGGCCGCCCTGCAGCTTGCAGCGCCCGGCACCGTCGATGCGGTACGTCATTTGCCGCCCTTGATTCAATTCAGCGCGGCCATGCGCGAGCAGTCGCAGATGTTGAAGCGCTTTTTGCTGGACAAGCTGTACCGCCATCCGCGCGTGCTGGATACCACGGGCCAGGCGCAGCAGGTGGTGCGTGATTTGTTTGGGCGTTACCTGGCGCAGCCCGATCACATGCCTGAGAGCCATCAGCGCCGGCTGGCGGCTGCGCTGGAGAACGAGCCGGTTTCCGAGCGCGCCCTGGCTCGGATTGTTGCGGACTACATCGCCGGGATGACCGACCGCTTTGCGCTGCGCGAACACCAACGACTAACGGGCCAGCGGCTGTTGTTTGAGTCATCTTAGGCGCGATTACGCGACTCCAATAAATGGAAAGATTCCTATGAACTCTGATGATCTTGTGATCGCTGACACCCAAGCCTGGCTCGAGCGTGCCGTGATTGGCCTCAACCTGTGCCCCTTTGCCAAAAGCGTGCACGTCAAGGGGCAGGTGCATTACGCCGTCAGTCGCGCCACCGCAGCCCCAGAGTTGCTTGAGGGTTTGCGTGCCGAACTCAAGGCGTTGGTGGCCCTGGACGCCAAACTGCGCGACACCACGCTATTGATCGCGCCAGACTGTCTGCAAGACTTTCTGGACTTCAATGACTTTCTGGCGCAGGCGGACGGGGTGCTGGCTGACCTGGACCTTGACGGGGTGCTGCAAATCGCATCGCTGCACCCTGGCTACCAGTTTGCAGGTACACGCGCCGATGACATCACCAATTACACCAACCGTTCGCCTTATCCGACGCTGCACCTGCTGCGTGAAGACAGCATCGACCGCGCGGTCGCGGCCTTCCCTGACCCTGAGTCGATTTTTGAGGTCAATATGAAAACCTTGGAGCAGTTGGGCCCCGAAGGCTGGGCGGCTTTGAAAGTAGGGCGCACGTCATGAAAAAGCAAAAGACAGACAACAGTCGCTCGTCCAAGGCGCCATCGCACGGTCCTGCTTCGTTGGTCGATGAGATCCGTCCCGGTCAATCGATCGAATTGCTCAAGGAACTGCACATCCTGACGCGGGACGGCAAGCTCAACCAGGACTCCCGGCGCAAGCTCAAGCAGGTCTACCACCTCTACCAGTTCATCGAGAAGCTGCTGCTTGAGTTGAGCGACAAGCCTGGCAGCACGCCGGGCGTCACGCTGGCCGACCATGGCGCGGGCAAATCCTACCTGGGCTTCATTTTGTACGATTTGTTTTTCAAGGCGCAGGCCAAGGGGCACATTTACGGCATCGAAACCCGGCCTGAATTGGTGCAGAAGTCCCAGGCCCTGGCGCGGCAGTTGGGGTTTGATCGCATGTCGTTTTTGAACCTGACGGTGGCCGATTCAGCGCAGTCCGACCAGTTGCCCGCGCGCATTGACATCGTCACCGCGCTGCACGCCTGCGACACCGCCACCGACGACGCGATGGCCTTTGGCCTGCAAAAACAGGCGCATTTCATGGTGCTGGTGCCCTGTTGCCAAGCCGAAGTGGCGCGAGTGCTGAGCCAGCACAAGGCGCTGTCGCTGTCACGCACGCCTTTGTCCGAGTTGTGGCGCCACCCCTTGCACACCCGTGAGCTGGGTAGCCAGATTACCAACGTGCTGCGCTGCCTGTACCTGGAGGCTTGTGGCTACCAGGTCACGGTGACCGAACTCGTGGGCTGGGAGCACAGCATGAAAAACGAGCTCATCATTGCGCGCCATACCGGTCACAAGAAGGTGGCATCGGCGCAACGCTTGCGCGCCCTGCTGGACGAGTTTGGTTTGACAGACCTGCTTCACACCCGCTTTACAGCCTTGCCTGACAATTCAAGTCAAGCGCCTGAGCGGCAGTCTGACCCTGGCGCCGAGGCACCCATGTGACATTAACAAAGGAATTTGCCATGAAACGAACGATGCAAAACGGGTTTTTGGCCTTATCCGTCAGCCTGTTGGTGGCCTGTGCCAGCAACAGCCCTGACGTGATCCAGCGTGGCGATGCCCAGCGCCTGTCCCAAGTCCAGGACGGGGTGGTGTTGTCGGTGCGCAATGTGGTCGTGGATGGCAGCCAAAGCGGCGTCGGGGCGGCGGTGGGTGGTGTCACTGGCGCCGTTGCGGGTGCCACGCGTGGCGGCTCCAGTGCAGAGAGTAATGTGATTGGCCTGCTGGTGGGCGTGGCGGGTGCTGTGGCTGGCAACGCCATCGAGCGCATGGCCACGCGTGAGGATGCCGTGGAGGTTCTGGTGCAACTCAAAGGGGGTGAGCGTCGTGCGGTGGTGCAAGCCAAAGGTGAGCAAACCTTGATGCCCGGCGACGCGGTCATCCTGGTCACCACGGGCGGCAAGGTCCGCATTGCCAAGGCCCCGAGATAAGCTGACCCGCTTCCATGGCCCGCCAACCCCGTCTCACCTTGCCTGGCTACCCGTATCATGTGATTCAGCGCGGCAACAACAAGCAGGCCATTTTCACCACCACAGCCGACTATCAGCGGCTGCTCGACCTGCTCGAAGAAAATGCCAAAAAGTTCGACGTGGCTGTGCATGCCTATGTGCTGATGAGCAACCATTTCCATTTGCTGGCAACACCCAAAACTGCAGATGGTTTGCCCAAAATGATGCAGGCGGTGGGGCGCAGCTATGTGCGCTATTTCAACGACGCGCAAAAGCGCAGCGGCACCTTGTGGGAAGGGCGCTACAAATCCACCCTGATTCAGACCGACCGTTATTTGCTGGCCTGCATGGCCTACATTGATCTCAATCCAGTGCGCGCTGGCCTGGTGGTGCAGCCGCAAGACTATCCCTGGTCGAGTTATCTGCATTACCTGGGTGTGCGCGTTGACCGTTTGATCACGCCGCATGCGCTGCTTTGGGAGTTGGGCAACACGCCTTTTGCCCGTGAAGCAGCCTACGCCGAATTGGTGCAAGGCGGCATCAGTCCGGTGCAACAGGCGGCCATCACGCAGGCGACGTTGAGCGGCTGGGCCTTGGGAGAAGCCGATTTTGTGGCAGATTTGCAAAAGAGTACCGAGCGACGTGTGGCCAAAGCAGCGCCTGGCAGGCCATTTTCAGTGAACAAGCCAAACCAAAAACAGCCTGAATAATCGAAAAAATATACCCTCAATGCTCTTAATTTTGATATGTCCCCAATTAAATTGAAATATGAGTTTTCGGAAAATAATTGGAATCTGACCCCTATTATTTTGTTTGGCATAAATGCTGCATTGCGGTAAAGTCTTTATCTTTGAAATTTACAGGAGCGCTCCCATGACGACGGCAGCCGAGATCAAGCATCTCCAGGACAAGGGTTTGTATTCAGCAGCGCAAGAGCACGATGCTTGCGGGGTTGGTTTTGTGGCCCACATCAAGGGCGTCAAGTCGCACGACATCGTCAAAAACGCGCTCAAGATTCTTGAGAACCTCGACCACCGGGGCGCGGTGGGCGCCGACAAACTCATGGGCGACGGTGCCGGTATTCTGATTCAGCTGCCCGATGCGCTCTACCGTGAAGAAATGGCTGCGCAGGGCGTGACCCTGCCGCCTCCCGGTGAGTACGGCGTGGGCATGGTGTTTTTGCCCAAGGAACACGCCAGCCGCCAGGCTTGCGAGCAGGAGCTGGAGCGTGCGGTGCAGGCCGAAGGCCAGGTGCTGTTGGGCTGGCGCGATGTGCCAGTGGATCGTGACATGCCGATGTCGCCCAATGTGCGCAAAAAAGAACCCATCCTGCGCCAGATCTTCATCGGTCGGGGCAATGACGTGATCGTGCAGGACGCGCTTGAGCGCAAGCTTTATGTGATCCGCAAATGCGCCAGCAAACACATCATGGCACTCAAGCTCAAGCACAGCAAAGAGTATTACGTGCCCAGCATGTCGAGCCGCACGGTTATTTACAAGGGTCTGCTGCTGGCCGACCAGGTCGGCACCTATTACCTTGACCTCAAAGACCCGCGTTGCGTGTCTGCGCTGGGGCTGGTACACCAGCGTTTTTCCACCAACACCTTCCCCGAGTGGCCGCTGGCCCATCCCTACCGTTATGTGGCGCACAACGGCGAGATCAACACCGTCAAGGGCAACTACAACTGGATGAAGGCGCGCGAAGGCGTGATGAGCTCGCCGGTGCTGGGCGCCGACCTGCAAAAGCTCTACCCCATCAGTTTTCCCACCCAGTCCGACACCGCCACCTTCGACAACTGCCTGGAATTGCTGACCATGGCCGGTTACCCGATCAGCCAGGCGGTGATGATGATGATCCCGGAACCCTGGGAAAACCACACCAGCATGGACGAGCGCCGCCGCGCTTTTTATGAATACCACGCCGCCATGCTCGAGCCCTGGGACGGTCCGGCCAGCATTGTTTTCACCGATGGCCGCCAGATTGGCGCCACGCTGGACCGCAATGGCTTGCGTCCGTCGCGTTACTGCATCACCGACGACGACCTGGTGGTGATGGCTTCCGAGTCCGGTGTACTGCCTTTCCCCGAAAGCAAGATTGTGCGCAAGTGGCGTCTGCAGCCTGGCAAGATGTTCATGATCGACCTGGAGCAGGGCCGCATGGTGGATGACGACGAGCTCAAGGCCACGCTGGCCAACGGCAAGCCTTACAAGCAGTGGATCGAGAACCTGCGCATTCGTCTGGACGACGTGCAGGGTGGTGGCGAACCCGCCAGCGCGTCCGAGTCCGAGAGCACCTTGCTCGACCGCCAGCAAGCCTTTGGCTTCACCCAGGAAGACCTCAAGTTTTTGATCGCCCCGATGGCGGCCAATGGCGAAGAAGCGATTGGTTCCATGGGCAACGACAGCCCGCTGGCGGTGCTGAGCGACAAGAACAAGCCGCTGTACAACTACTTCAAGCAGTTGTTCGCCCAGGTGACCAACCCGCCGATCGACCCGATTCGCGAAGCCATCGTGATGAGCCTGGTGTCCTTCGTTGGTCCCAAACCCAACCTGCTCGACATCAACCAGGTCAATCCGCCGATGCGCCTGGAGGTGAGCCAGCCGGTGCTCAACTTTGCCGACATGGCCAAGCTGCGCGACATTGCCAAACACACCCATGGCAAGTTCCACAGCTACACCATCGACATCACCTACCCCTTGAGCTGGGGCCGTGAAGGGGTCGAGGCCAAGCTGGCCTCGCTGTGCGCCGAGGCAGTCGATGCCATCAAGAACGGCAACAACATCCTGATCATCAGCGACCGTGGCATGAGCGCGACCCAGGTCGCCATTCCCGCCTTGCTGGCGTTGTCGGCCATTCACCAGCACCTGGTGCGCGAGGGCTTGCGCACCACGGCCGGCCTGGTGGTTGAAACCGGCACTGCGCGCGAAGTGCACCACTTTGGTGTGCTCGCGGGTTACGGCGCCGAGGCCATCCACCCCTACCTCGCCATGGAAACCCTGGCCAGCATCTGCAAGGACCTGCCCGGCGATTTGAGCGCCGACAAGGCCATTTACAACTACGTCAAGGCGGTCGGCAAGGGCCTGTCCAAGATCATGTCCAAGATGGGCGTGTCGACCTACATGAGTTACTGCGGCGCGCAGTTGTTCGAGGCCATTGGCCTGTCCACCGACACCATCGACAAATACTTCACTGGTACCCCCAGCCGTGTCGAGGGCATTGGCGTGTTCCAGATTGCCGAAGAAGCCATTCGCATGCACAAGGCCGCTTATGGCGCCGATCCGGTGCTGGCCAACCGCCTGGACGCCGGCGGTGAGTACGCCTGGCGCGCCCGTGGTGAAGAGCACATGTGGACGCCTGATGCGATCGCCAAGCTGCAGCACAGCACACGCGCCAACAACTGGAACACCTACAAGGAATACGCGCAGCTCATCAATGACCAGAGCAAGCGCCACATGACGCTGCGCGGCCTGTTCGAGTTCAAGATTGATCCCGCCCGGGCGATCCCGCTGGACGAGGTCGAGCCCGCCAAGGAGATCGTCAAGCGCTTTGCCACCGGCGCCATGTCGCTCGGTTCGATCTCCACCGAAGCCCATGCCACGCTGGCCATTGCCATGAACCGCATCGGCGGCAAGAGCAACACCGGCGAGGGCGGTGAAGACCCCTTGCGCTACCGCAACGAGCTCAAAGGCATCCCGATCAAGCAGGGCCAGACCATGTCGGACCTGTTGGGCAAAGACCTGTTCGAGGTCGATTACCCTTTGCAGGATGGTGACTCCATGCGTTCGCGCATCAAGCAGGTGGCCTCGGGCCGCTTTGGCGTCACGGCCGAATACCTGGGCAGCGCCGACCAGATCCAGATCAAGATGGCGCAAGGCGCCAAGCCGGGCGAGGGCGGTCAGCTGCCCGGCGCCAAGGTGTCCGAGTACATTGGCCGCTTGCGCCACTCGGTGCCCGGTGTCGGTTTGATCTCGCCGCCGCCGCACCACGACATTTATTCCATCGAAGACCTGGCACAGCTGATTCACGATCTGAAAAATGTCGCCCCTAAGGCCGGCATCAGCGTCAAGCTGGTGAGCGAAATTGGCGTTGGCACCATTGCCGCCGGCGTGGCCAAGTGCAAGGCCGACCATGTGGTGATTGCCGGCCATGACGGCGGCACCGGCGCTTCGCCCTGGTCGTCCATCAAACACGCCGGCAGCCCGTGGGAAATCGGCCTGGCTGAAACCCAGCAAACGCTGGTGCTCAACCGCCTGCGCAGCCGCATCCGGGTGCAGGCCGACGGCCAGATGAAAACCGGCCGCGACGTCGCCATCGGCGCGTTGCTGGGCGCTGACGAGTTTGGCTTTGCCACCGCGCCGCTGGTGGTGGAAGGCTGCATCATGATGCGCAAGTGCCACCTCAACACCTGCCCGGTGGGTGTGGCCACCCAGGACCCGCTGTTGCGCGCCAAGTTCTCCGGCAAGCCTGAGCATGTGGTGAACTATTTCTTCTTCATTGCCGAAGAAGTGCGCCAGATCATGGCGCAGCTGGGTATCCGCAAATTTGACGACATGATTGGCCGCTCTGACTTGCTCGACACGCGCCCCGGCCTGGACCACTGGAAAGCCAGCGGCCTGGACTTCAGCCGCCTGTTTGCCCAGCCCAATGTGCCCGCCGATGTGCCGCGCTTCCAGTTCGAGGAGCAGGACCACGGCCTCGACAAGGCGCTCGACAACGTGCTCATAGCCAAGAGCCGTGCTGCCATTGACAAGGGTGAGCGTGTGCAATTCATCGAGGTGGCGCGAAATGTGAACCGCTCGGTGGGCGCCATGCTCTCGGGCGCGGTCACCCAGGTGCACCCCGAAGGCCTGCCTGATGACACCATCCGCATTCAGTTGGAGGGCACCGGCGGCCAGTCCTTTGGTGCCTTCCTGGCACGCGGCATCACGCTTTACATGATTGGCGACGCCAACGACTACACCGGCAAGGGCCTCAGCGGCGGCCGCGTGGTGGTGCGCCCCAGTATCGATTTCCGTGGTGACGCGGTCAAAAACACCATTGTTGGCAACACCGTGATGTTCGGTGCCACCAGCGGCGAAGCCTTCTTCAGCGGCGTTGCCGGTGAGCGTTTTGCCGTGCGTCTGTCAGGGGCCCGCGCTGTGGTGGAAGGCACGGGCGACCATGGCTGCGAGTACATGACGGGCGGCACCGTGGCGGTGCTGGGCGTGACCGGGCGCAACTTTGCCGCCGGCATGAGCGGCGGCATTGCTTATGTGTATGACGAAGACGGCAAGTTTGCCAAACGCTGCAACACAGCCATGGTGAAGCTGGAGAAAGTGCTGACCACGGCCGAACAGCAAGAAGCGCTGGACGCCAGCCTGTGGCATCGCGGCTTGAGCGACGAAGAGCAGCTCAAGCAGATGCTGGCCGACCACAACCGCTGGACCGGCAGCCGCCGGGCCCGCGAACTGCTCGACAACTGGGAGACGTCGCGGCTCAAGTTTGTCAAGGTATTCCCCATCGAGTACAAGCGGGCACTGGGCGAGCTGCATGCCAAAAAAGGGGCTCAAGCCAAGGTGGATCGGGCGCAAGCCGCGAGTCAAAAAGAAGTCAAAGCGGTCGCGGCCAAGTAACGCGACACGGACCATCGATCAAGGAAAAATATCATGGGAAAAGTTACCGGTTTCATGGAATACGAGCGTCTCGAAGAGGGCTACAAGCCTGTCCCCGAGCGCCTGAAAAATTACAAGGAATTTGTCATCGGCTTGAACGACGAGGCCGCAATCAAGCAGGCCGCGCGCTGCATGGACTGCGGCACGCCGTTCTGCAACAGCGGTTGCCCGGTCAACAACATCATTCCGGACTTCAATGACCTGGTGTACCAGGGGGACTGGAAAGAAGCCATTGAGGTGCTGCACAGCACCAACAACTTCCCCGAGTTCACCGGGCGCATCTGTCCGGCACCGTGCGAAGCGGCCTGCACGCTGAACGTGAATGACGACGCCGTCGGCATCAAGTCGATCGAACACGCCATCATCGACCGCGCATGGGAGCACGGTTGGGTCACGCCCCAGCCCGCCAAGATCAAGACCGGCAAAAAAGTGGCTGTGGTCGGATCAGGGCCGGCCGGCATGGCGGCGGCGCAGCAGCTGGCGCGCGTCGGCCACGACGTGACCCTGTTCGAGAAAAATGACCGTGTCGGTGGCTTGCTGCGTTACGGCATCCCCGACTTCAAGATGGAAAAAACGCACATTGACCGCCGGGTCGAGCAGCTCAAGGCGGAAGGTGTGACGATTCGCACGAGCGTGCTGGTCGGTGATCTGCCCAAGGGGTCCAAAGTGACCAACTGGGCCAAGGAAACCATTTCACCCGCCCAGTTGCAGACCGACTTTGACGCCGTGTTGCTGACCGGCGGCTCCGAGCAGTCGCGTGACCTGCCCGTGCCCGGGCGTGACCTGGACGGCATTTATTTCGCAATGGAATTCCTGCCGCAACAAAACAAGGTCAATGCGGGCGACAAGCTCAAGAACCAGTTGCGCGCCGACGGCAAGCACGTCATCGTGATTGGCGGAGGCGACACGGGTTCCGACTGCGTGGGCACCAGCAACCGCCATGGTGCGGTCAGCGTGACCCAGTTCGAGGTCATGCCCCAGCCCCCCGAAGAAGAAAATCGGCCGCTGACCTGGCCCTACTGGCCCATGAAGCTGCGCACCAGCTCCAGCCACGACGAAGGCTGCGTGCGCGAGTTCGCCATTTCCACCAAGGAATTCATCGGTGAAAAAGGCAAACTGACCGGACTGAAAACCGTGCACATCGAGCTCAAGGACGGCAAGATGGTGGAAATCCCCGGTTCTGAGAAAACCTACAAGGCCGACCTGGTGTTGCTGGCCATGGGTTTTGTCAACCCGGTGGCCACGGTGCTCGACGCCTTTGGGATTGACAAAGACAACCGCGGCAATGCCCGTGCCAGCACCGACTTCACCGGCGGCTATGCCACCAATGTGGCCAAGGTGTTTGCTGCCGGTGACATGCGCCGCGGCCAGAGCCTGGTGGTGTGGGCCATCCGTGAGGGCCGCCAGGCCGCCCGTTCGATCGATGAATTCCTGATGGGTTACAGCGATCTGCCACGTTGATCCGGAGGTCAAAAGGGTGGCTGGAGTGCGAGCCTAGGTGTATTCCCTTATGATGGAAGCGCCGGGAATGCCCGGCCTTTCTATTTATTTATGGCTTTATTTTCCTCAGACGCGCTGGTCGAACTACGCAATCTCACCTTCGGGTACGGAGAGCGGGTGATCCTGGACAAGGTTTCCCTGTCGATTCCACGCGGCAAGGTGACGGCGCTCATGGGCGCCTCGGGCGGCGGCAAAACCACTTTGTTGCGCCTGATGAGTGGGCAAAACCGGGCCCAATCAGGCCAGGCGCTGTTTGACGGGCAGGACGTGACGCCCATGAACCAGGCCCAGATTTACGCCGTGCGCCGCCGCATGGGCATGCTGTTCCAGTTCGGCGCCCTGTTTGCTGACCTGTCGGTGTTTGACAACGTTGCATTTTCGCTGCGCGAGCACACCAATTTGCCTGAGCCGCTGATTCGGGACATCGTGCTGATGAAGCTCAACGCCGTGGGCCTGCGCGGTGCCTTTGACTTGATGCCGAGTGATTTGTCGGGCGGCATGGCGCGGCGCATTGCGTTGGCGCGTGCCATTGCGCTTGATCCTGAATTGGTGATGTATGACGAGCCTTTTTCTGGTCTCGACCCCATTTCTCTCGGGACCGCGGCGCGTTTGATTCGTCAGCTCAACGACTCGATGGGGCTGACCAGCGTCTTTGTCTCGCATGAGCTGGAGCAAACCTTCACCATTGCGGACCACGTGATCATCCTGGCCAACGGCAAGGTGGCCATGGAGGGAACGCCCGAGCAGGTGCGCCAGAGTGCTGATCCGCTGGTCTACCAGTACGTCAATGCCTTGTCTGACGGGCCGGTGCGTTTTCATTACCCTGGCCCGTCGGTGGCCGAAGATTTTGGTGTGGAGGCTTGCGCATGAGTTGGTACAAACCTGCTGATATTGGTCTGGCCGCGCGTAGTCAGTTGGCCGACCTGGGCTTGGGCGCCCGCCTTTTTGTACGGCTGCTGTCCACGTTTTTCGGGAGCTTCAGGCGCTTTGGCCTGATTCGTGACCAGATTCATTTTTTGGGCAATTACTCGCTGGCCATCATTGCGGTGTCGGGCCTGTTTGTCGGCTTTGTCTTTGGTTTGCAGGGCTACTACACCTTGCAACGCTACGGTTCTTCTGAAGCGCTGGGTCTGCTGGTGGCGCTCAGCCTGGTGCGCGAACTTGGTCCAGTGGTCACCGCGCTGCTGTTTGCCGGGCGCGCCGGCACCTCGCTCACCGCCGAGATTGGCCTGATGAAGGCGGGCGAACAGATCAGCGTGATGGAAATGATGGCGGTCGATCCGGTGCAACGCGTCCTGGCGCCGCGTTTCTGGGCTGGTGTCATTGCCATGCCCTTGTTGGCGGCGGTGTTCAGTGCCATGGGCATCATTGGCGGCTGGGTGGTGGGCGTGCTCATGATCGGGGTTGACACCGGTTCCTTCTGGAGCCAGATCCAGGGCGGTGTGGATGTCTGGAAGGACGTGGGCAACGGCATCATCAAAAGCATTGTGTTTGGCTTCACCGTGACCTTCATTGCGCTGCTGCAGGGTTTTGAGGCGCAAGCCACGCCCGAAGGTGTGGCCAGCGCCACCACGCGCACCGTGGTGGTGGCGTCGCTTTCTGTGCTGGGGCTGGATTTCATTCTGACGGCCATGATGTTTACGATTTAAAGAGAATAAGTTTTATGCAACGTTCAAAAAATGATGTCTGGGTGGGCCTTTTCGTGCTCATTGGTGCGGTCGCCATTTTGTTTCTGGCGCTCCAGTCGGCCAATCTGCTGAGCTTGAGTTTCCAGAAAACCTACCAGGTCAAGGCCAAATTCGACAACGTGGGTGGCGTCAAGCCCAAGGCGGCAGTGCGCAGCGCCGGGGTCGTGGTCGGGCGGGTGGAAAACATCGCCTTTGATGACAAATCCTTTCAGGCGGTGGTCACACTTGCGCTGGAAAGCCAGTATGTGTTCCCCAAGGACAGTTCACTCAAAATCCTCACCAGCGGTTTGCTTGGTGAACAATACTTGGGCATCGAGCCCGGGGCCGACGACAACAACCTGGTAGCAGGGGATACCATCTCCAGCACCCAGTCTGCGGTTGTGCTGGAAAATCTTATCAGTCAGTTTTTATTCAGTAAAGCCGCGGAACCAGCGGCAGGCAATGACGGTCAGGGAAAATAATGAGATATTTTTGCAATCAATCCGGTGGCACGATGAGGCGCAGTTCATGGGCCCTCCTCGTGTTGGCCATCTTTATGCTGAGCGGCTGTGCTTCGGGCCCCAATGCCAATTCGCGTGACCCGCTGGAGCCCTTCAATCGGAGCATGTACCGGTTCAATGACACGGTTGATCGGGCTGTCGTGAAGCCGGTGGCCACGGCCTACCGCGACGTGCTGCCGTCACCAGTGCGTACCGGCGTGACCAATTTTTTTGCCAACCTGCAGGATGCCTGGTCTTTTGTGAACAACGGCCTTCAGCTCAAGGGTGAAGCGGCGGGCAACAGCCTGATGCGTTTCAGTGTCAACACCTTCCTGGGTTTGGGCGGCCTGCTCGACATTGCTTCCGAAATGCAGATCGAGCGTCACAGCGAAGATTTTGGCCAGACACTGGGTCATTGGGGGGTGGGTGCCGGCCCCTATCTGGTGTTGCCGCTGCTCGGGCCTTCCACGCTGCGTGACACCGCGGCCTTGCCGGTGGATGCCCAGGGCAATCTGGTCTCGGGCGTGAGTGACGTGTCCACACGCAATTCGCTCACGGCGCTGGGTTTGTTGAATCGGCGTGCCCGCTTGCTCGAAGCCACCAGCATCCTCGATCAGGTGGCGCTGGATCCCTACACATTTACCCGTGACGCTTTTTTGCAAGGGCGTCAAAATGATGTTTACGACGGCTATCCGCCGGATGATGCCGAGCCTGTTGATTCGGTCAATGGCGATTCAGCCAAGTAATTTTTTTGGAATCAGTGACTATGAAAAAACGTTTATTCAACCAATGGCTGCTGGCGCTCACTGCCAGCCTGTCCCTGCTGGTGGCGCTGCCCGTGCAGGCCGCCGACGAAGCCCCCGATGCGCTCATCAACCGGCTGACCAAGGAGGCGCTTGACACTATCCAGGCCGACAAGGCGGTACAGGCTGGTGACGTGTCGCGCATCATCGCCTTGGTCGATGAGAAAGTCATGCCGCACCTGAACTTCCAGCGCATGACCGCCTCTGCCGTGGGTCCCGCCTGGCGCCAGGCCAGCCCCGAGCAACGCAAGCGCCTGGAGGCTGAATTCAAGACCCTGCTGGTGCGCACCTATGCCGGTGCCATGAGCCAGGCCAAGAACCTGAGTTTCAATGTCAAGCCCCTGCGCGCTGCAGCCGACGACAAGGAGGTCATTGTGCGCACCCTGATCACCGGCCGCGGGGACCCTGTGCAATTGGACTACCGGCTCGAAAAAACACCGGGTGTGGGCGCAGGCTGGAAAATTTACAACCTCAATGTGCTTGGCGTTTGGCTGGTGGACACCTACCGCAGCCAGTTCGCGCAGGAAATCAACGCCAAGGGGCTTGACGGTCTGATCGCCACTCTGAGCGAGCGCAACAAGTCCAACGCGGCGGCCAACGCGAAGCCGGCCAAAGGTTGACATGCTGGTATTGCCCGAAGCGATCACGCAGGCCAACACGGTGGCTTGTCTGGCGGCTTTGACCAAAGAGCTGGCCCAAGAGGGTGCGTCTGACGTGGTGGTCGATGCGGCGCGCTTGACCCGCTTTGACTCGGCGGCTTTGGCCCTGTTGCTGGAACTGCGCCGCCAGGCGCTCAAAATGGGCAAGACCTTTGCCCTCCGTGACGTGTCGCAGCGCCTCCAGGATCTGGCTGATTTGTACGGCATCGCAGAGCTCTTGCCCTCGAAGGCTTGATGGCCTCGCTAAAATAGCGGCCCCATGCCCGCCATCTCATTCCAGTCTGTCTCCAAAAGCTTTCCTTCCCCACGCGGCCCCCAGGCCGGCACCTTTCTCGCGCTTGACAATGTGAGTCTGGACGTTGAGGAGGGCGAGTTTTTTGGCCTGCTCGGTCCCAATGGGGCCGGCAAGACCACGCTGATCACTATTCTGGCCGGTCTGGCCAAGGCCAGTTCCGGGCGTGTCAGCGTCATGGGACACGACGTGCAGACCGACTTTGCCGCAGCCCGCCGTGCCTTGGGCGTGGTGCCGCAAGAGTTGGTGTTCGACCCTTTTTTCAACGTGCGCGAAGCGCTGCTGTTCCAGTCGGGTTATTTCGGTGTGAAAGGCAACGCCGCCTGGGTTGATGAATTGCTTGACAACCTCGGGCTCGCCGACAAGGCCAAGGTCAACATGCGGGCACTCTCGGGCGGCATGAAACGCAGGGTGCTGGTGGCGCTGGCGCTGGTGCACAAGCCGCCCGTCATCGTGCTGGACGAGCCCACCGCCGGGGTCGACGTGGAGTTGCGTCAGACGCTCTGGCACTTTATTGCCAAGCTCAACAAACAGGGGCACACCGTTTTGTTGACCACCCATTACCTCGAAGAAGCCGAAGCCCTGTGCAACCGCATTGCCATGCTGAAAACCGGCAAGGTGGTGGCGCTGGACAGCACCAGCGCGCTGCTCAGCGCGGCATCCGGCAACGTGTTGCGCTGCACGGTGGATGGCGAGCTGCCGCCCAAGCTGGCCGGCCTGGCACGTGTCACCGGGCGGGTGGTGCAATTGCCTGCCAAAGATGCCGCTGCTGTCGAGCAGCACTTGGCACAAATCCGCCAGGCGGGCCTGCAGGTGCAAGACATCGAGATTCGTCGCCCCGACCTCGAAGACGTCTTTTTAAAAGTGATGCAACAACATCCCGGACGCGACGACAGGAGCCCCGCATGATCGGCTGGCAAATGCTTCTTTACAAAGAGGTGCTGCGCTTCTGGCGGGTGGCTGCGCAAACCATCACCGGCCCGATCCTGACCGCATTGCTTTACCTGCTGGTCTTTGGTCAGGCGCTGGAGTCGCACGTCAAGGTCTACGACAACGTCAGCTACACCGCCTTCCTGATCCCGGGCCTGGCCATGATGAGCCTGCTGCAAAATGCCTTTGCCAACAGTTCGTCGTCGCTGGTCGCCAGCAAGGTCATGGGCAACCTGGTGTTTTTGCTGCTGACGCCCCTGTCTGCCTGGCACTGGTTTGTGGCCTATGTCGGCGCGGCCGTGGTGCGCGGCCTGGTGGTGAGTCTGGGCGTGCTCGCTGTGTCCTTGTTGTTTGCCGTACCCCCTCTGGCGCAGCCGCTCTGGGCGCTGTTGTTTGCGGTGCTGGGCGCGGCCCTGATGGGCTCGCTGGGCGTGGTGGCGGGCTTGTGGTCGGAAAAATTTGACCAGATGGCCGCTTTCCAGAACTTTGTGGTGATGCCCATGACCTTTCTGAGTGGTGTTTTTTACTCTATCCACTCCCTGCCGCCTTTCTGGCAGACCGTGAGCCATTTCAACCCGTTCTTCTACATGATCGACGGCTTCCGTTATGGCTTCTTTGGCGTCAGCGATGTCTCCCCCTGGGTCAGTCTGGGCGTGGTGGGCGCAGCCACAGCAGGCGTGGGGGTGTGGGCGCTGCTGCTGCTGCGCATGGGCTACAAAATCCGCTCGTAATGACGACAGTTTCAAGAAAGTAAACCAATGACTGCTGACCAAATCAAACAACTCATTGCCGCCAGCCTGGCGTGTGACTACCTCACGCTTGAGGGCGATGGCCGCCACTGGTATGCGGTCGTGGTGTCACCTGAGTTCGATGGCAAACGCGCCATTGCACGCCATCAGCGGGTCTATGCCTGCCTGGGTGACAAGATGAAAACCGACGAAGTTCATGCCTTGTCGATCAAAGCCTTCACGCCCGCCGAATGGGCGGCACAACCGGTCTGATCCATGGATAAATTACTCATTCGCGGTGGCCGTCAGCTTAACGGTACGGTCACCGTCTCGGGTGCAAAAAATGCCGCTTTGCCCGAGCTCTGCGCCACCCTGCTGACGCCCGAGCCAGTCAAGCTGCTGAACGTGCCGCGTCTGCAGGATGTGGCGACCATGCGCAAGTTGCTCGGCCACATGGGGGTGCAGACCCAGACCCACGGTGAGCGCGGCGGCATGAGCTTTTCTGCTGCCGGGCCCATCACTCCGGAAGCCCCGTACGAGCTGGTCAAGACCATGCGCGCCTCGGTGCTGGTGCTGGGGCCCTTGCTGGCCCGTTTTGGCCACGCCCGCGTGTCGCTGCCCGGGGGCTGCGCCATCGGCTCACGCCCGGTCGACCAGCACATCAAGGGCCTGACCGCCATGGGTGCCGAGATTGCCGTCGAGCATGGTTACATGGTGGCCAAGCTGGCTGCTGGGCGCACGCGCCTCAAGGGCGCGCGCATTGCCACCGACATGGTCACCGTCACCGGTACCGAGAACTTCATGATGGCCGCCGTGCTGGCCGAGGGCGAGACCATTCTGGAAAACGCCGCCCAGGAACCCGAGATTCCTGACCTCGCCGAGATGCTGATCCAGATGGGCGCCCGCATTGAAGGCCATGGCACGAGCCGCATTGTCATCCAAGGGGTGGATGCCCTGCATGGTTGTACGCATCGGGTGGTGGCCGACCGCATCGAAGCCGGTACCTTTTTGTGTGCCGTGGCCGCTGCCGGTGGCGACGTGGTGGTGCAGCATGCCCGCATCGAGCACCTGGAAGCCGTGGTGGAAAAATTGCGTGACGCCGGGGTCACCGTGACCAAGGTGCCCGATGGCATCCGGGTGCAGTCGGGCGGTGCGGCTCAGCTCAAGGCGCAGCATTTCCGCACCACCGAATACCCTGGCTTTCCGACCGACATGCAGGCCCAGTTCATGGCGCTCAACACCGTGGCCAAGGGCTCGTCGCTGGTGACCGAAACCATTTTCGAGAACCGCTTCATGCACGTCAACGAGTTGGTGCGTCTGGGCGCCAACATCCAGATCGACGGCAAAGTGGCCATGGTGGAAGGCGTGCGCGTCTTGTCCGGCGCCACCGTGATGGCCACCGACATGCGCGCATCGGCCAGCCTGGTGATTGCCGGCCTGGTGGCCGAAGGCGAAACCCTGGTGGACCGCATCTACCACCTTGACCGGGGTTACGACCAGATGGAAACCAAGCTGCGCGGCCTGGGCGCCGACATCGAAAGAGTCAAGTCATGATCACGCTGGCCCTGTCCAAAGGACGCATTTTTGAAGAAACCCTGCCGCTGCTCAAAGCCGCCGGCATCGAGGTGCTGGAAGACCCGGAGAAATCGCGCAAACTGATCCTCACCACCAACCAGCCCGATGTGCGCGTGCTGGTGGTGCGCGCCACCGACGTGCCCACCTATGTCCAGTACGGCGGCGCCGACCTTGGCATCACGGGCAAGGACACGCTGCTCGAGCATGGCAGTGAGGGCCTGTACCAGCCGCTCGACCTGCAAATTGCCAAGTGCCGCATCAGCGTGGCGGTGCGCTCGGATTTTGACTATAAGAGTGCGGTCAAAAAAGGCTCGCGCCTGACCGTGGCCACCAAATACGTCGCGATTTCGCGCGACTTTTTTGCCACCAAGGGCGTGCACGTGGACTTGATCAAGCTCTACGGCAGCATGGAGCTGGCACCGCTGGTGGGCATGGCCGATGCCATCGTCGACCTGGTCTCGACCGGCAACACCCTCAAGGCCAACCACCTGGTTGAGGTCGAACACATCATGGACATCAGTTCGCGCCTGGTGGTCAACCAGGCCGCCCTCAAGCTCAAGCAGGCTCCCATTCGCCGCATCATTGATGCGTTCGCCTCCGCCCTCGGCAAATAAATCTGCAATGAACGTCATGTCACCCCTCGCCACGCCCGTCCGCCTGTCAACCGCCAGCAGCACCTTTGAGGCTGAGTTCAAGGCGCGCCTGCACTGGTCGGCAGAAACCGATGCCGGCATCGAGCAGCGGGTGGCGGACATCCTGCGTGATGTGCAGGTGCGTGGCGATGCCGCCGTGCTGGACTACACCGCGCGTTTTGACGGCCTGCAGGTTGACAGCATGGCCGAACTGGAACTGACCCAGGCCGAGCTCAAGGTCGCTTTTGATGGCTTGCCCGTGGTGCAGCGCGAAGCCTTGCAAGCCGCCGCAGCGCGCGTGCGCAGTTACCACGAAGCCCAGCGCAAGGCCAGCGGCGAGAGCTGGAGCTACCGCGATTCCGATGGCACCCTGCTGGGCCAAAAAGTCACGCCGCTGGACCGGGTCGGCATTTACGTGCCCGGTGGCAAGGCCGCCTACCCGAGCAGCGTGCTGATGAACGCCATTCCGGCGCACGTGGCGGGTGTGGCCGAGATCATCATGGTGGTGCCCACGCCCAAGGGTGAAAAGAATGCCCTGGTACTGGCCGCCGCCTATGTGGCCGGTGTCAGCCGCGCCTTCACCATCGGTGGCGCCCAGGCGGTGGCTGCGCTGGCTTACGGCACGGCCACCATTCCCAAGGTCGACAAAATCACCGGCCCGGGCAATGCCTATGTGGCCGCCGCCAAGCGCCGCGTGTTTGGCACGGTGGGCATCGACATGATCGCTGGCCCCAGCGAGATCCTGGTACTGGCTGACGGCTCCACGCCGGCGGACTGGGTGGCCATGGATCTTTTTTCACAGGCCGAGCACGACGAACTGGCGCAAAGCATCTTGCTGTGTCCCGACGCGGACTACCTTGAGCAGGTGCAGATGAGCATCAATCGTTTGCTGCCCGAGATGCCCCGACAGCAGATCATTGCCAAGTCGCTCACCGACCGCGGCGCCTTGATTTTGACGCGCAGCATGGAAGAAGCCTGCGACATCAGCAACCGGATTGCGCCGGAGCACCTGGAAGTGTCCAGCCGCGACCCGCACCGCTGGGAGCCTTTGCTCAAACATGCCGGTGCCATTTTCCTGGGCGCCTACACCAGCGAGTCGCTGGGCGACTACTGCGCCGGCCCCAACCACGTGCTGCCCACCAGCGGCACCGCGCGCTTTTCATCGCCGCTGGGGGTCTATGACTTTCAGAAGCGCAGCAGCCTGATCGAAGTCAGCGAAGCCGGTGCCCAGACCCTGGGCCAGATTGCGTCGGTGCTGGCGCGTGGTGAAGGTTTGCAGGCGCATGCGCGGGCGGCGGAGATGCGGCTGCGCTGAGACTGCCAGGTTTCTTTGATTGCGTATCAGGGTGGCAGGGGACGGGTTGAACTGGAGCGAGGAAGAAAAAACTCCGGGGCTTGGCATCGTCAGGCATGTCAGGAGCGCAGCATGGCAAGTGGAAGCAAAGAAAAGCATGCAAGACTGCACCAAAACGCCAGGGGCGCGCCCGTACACTGTGCGGTGTTTTGACCCACAGCAGTACACCCATGCCAGAATCCAGCATCACGCGCATCAACCCCCAAGCCCAATGGTCCGACGCCGTGGTGCACGGCCACACCGCCTTTTTTGTGGAAGTGCCCGACACCGGCACCGACATTGAAAGCCAGACCCGCGCCCTGCTGGCACAGGCCGAAGTTACGCTGATCAAAGTGGGGTCGGACAAAGCCCGCCTGCTCATGGCCACCATTTACCTCAAGCACATGGCGGATCGTGCCGCCTTCAACGCCTTGTGGGCCGAATGGCTGCCCCAAGGCTGCGCCCCGGCCCGCGTGTGCGTCAGCGCCGAAATGGCCAGCCCCGACTACCTGCTGGAGATCGCGTTCACCGCGGCCTCGCCGCTGTAACAGAAAACTGCTGTGGTGGGCGAGCCCCTGCAAGGTCAGGTCCGCAGCGTAAAGGGTCGTTCGCCATGGTCAGCTTCCGGGTAAGCCAAGTATCTCAGGGACTCAACAGTCACGTAGTCATCACGAGTTGGTACCAAAACGCTGGCGCAACAGGCGTGCCAAAGTGTCTGCATGCAATCAGGTCAATCGCAGGCAAACCAACTTTGCAGCCCATTGTCTGAAGGCATTCTTTCCCTTGCTCGGATTCCACAATGACACGCATGTGTTCAAACCACTGTGCGATGTCCTCAGGCAGCCGAATAGGAGCCTCCGAAGCCCCTGATGAAAAATGAGCTGCATGAAAGTACAGGTGCTCGTGTATTTGCTTGTCTGGGTGCCACAACTGCGCACACGTCTCTGGGTAGTCCTGAACCAGCCCTTGTCTCAATACGCCATACGACTCCCCCTGTCCCAATACAGCACACAACCCAGCCAGAACCGCAATCATCCAAGAGGTCTTCATCAACTTGTCGGCTGTTTGACCAGAATGCCAGCCACCAATGTCCGATAAATCGTCGATGGAATCGCTGTCAATCGGAACATACCGTTTGGCTTTGAAGGAGTAATCGATGTTGCGAATGAGCGTCTGGAGCCAGCGTTTGGCGATGTCCGAGCGTCCCGTCAGCACCAGCAACAACATGCCAAGAACGATGTCTTGACTGTGCCTATCAAAACATGGCGAGTTGCAAATGCCGTTGCTGGAAATCAGTGATGCAAGCGCAGCGGCCACGGTATCTGCATTCTCGTGCTGTGCTACTCGATCTGCATCATCGCCAGCAACTGACAGTACATGGGTCAACCCGATGGATGCCAGCATGCCGATTTGCTCAAACGCTACTAGCGACAGCTCCGCACTGTCGGACGCATACCCCAGCAGTCCATCCTCAACGTAACAATGCGCTTGTAGCTTTTCGAAATAGTGCCTTCCAACGGTCAGATACCCTTGCCAAACTGACCCAAGTGCTTGGGTCATGTCGTTATCTGAGTCCCACCCTTCAAATGCGCGCACTCTGTGCCATGACCACAACAAGGCTCGTTCTATAGCACGCAATCCTTGGCGACCATCGCCGTCCCCAAGTGCCCATGAGGCAAATGCATGGGCGGCAAAATTGACCACTCGCAAAGCCTTCAGCAAATCCTTCTTTGACATTGAGGCGCCGTCAGGCACACCTTCAGAATTCAACCCAAGGGTTCGCAGCATCATCCGGTGCAGGTCTCTTTGGTCGTATTCGACATCGGCAGCCAAGGCCAATGCACGCCGCAAGTTTCGTCGGTCTTCGTCATGGAAGACATGTTCATCCAGCAGGTGGCGCTCAATCAAAGTGGACAGCGTGTCAAGCCCCCAAAACTCAATCAATGCCTGGTCTTTATGATCATTTACAAAACCGCTCCAACTTGCCTGAATAGTTTGTTTCAGTTCGCCATTGGTGACCACGGCGATACGGACAGGCTTGCCAATGTCTTCGGCCTCCACATGAGATTTGAGATACACATCAAAAACCTCGTTCAAGCTGGGTCTGATGGCTTGATCACTTCTCTCCCACTCCGTGCGCCCGATGTCCTTTTGTTTGATGACCAGCAAAAGCAGTTCAGCTTGCCCGGTATCTGGGTTGATGCCACGGGTTGCAATATCGACACCAAACTGCCGATTGCCGGTTTGTGGGCGGGCAATTGGCACGTAGCCCATTTCGACCAGTAAATCGGGCAGCAGTCTGTCCAGTTCATTGCGCTCTTTGAGTGTGCGCAGGTACTCGGCAATGACAAGGGCCAGTCTCATTCGTCTTCTCGCTTTGCAATACGGTAGAGGAGTCCAGCAATGGCGTAACCCACTGGGTCTGTGAGCGCACGTTTGGGCATGCTGATCGAATGTGAAAAACTTTGCAAATGCTGCGTAGGCCCGACTTTGTTGTCTGAAACTGAGAACCAACCTCGACCGGCTTTCATTGGGATCACTGTAGAAATTAAGCGAACGATGGACTTTTCATTGGCCGCTTCCATCACCTCTTCCATTTCCCGTGCCCGATTCAATTCAATGGCTCTGCGAAGTCTCATGGGTGGACGAAGTTCATGCAATCTGGGCAGGTCATCCATGGCGGTACTTCGCCTGAGAAGGACGGCATGTATCTGACCCAGTAACTCCTTTTCAGGGGAATTGGCCATTTTTTGCCGTACTTTCAAAGCCTCCATCGTGCCATGCGCGTAGTCCTTGCCAACCTCGTCTGTCAGCAGTGAGTACACCCAATCAAAACTACGGTCGGGGGCGTTGTTTGTTTCCAGCAAAGAAAACGTCAGTGACAACAGTGTTTCCTCTGATATCACATAGCCAAGCAGCCGACGAGCCAGAAACCTGAAGTCTTGCGCGGTGAATGTGTTGAGAACTTCTGGCGAAAAGGTTGGCGACTTCATTCCACGGATGTGCAAGTAGCTGATGAGCCCGCCGAAGGCCACGGCAAGTTGCTTCTCGGGCGCAACTAGCCAGCGCGTGATGACAGCCTGGAAGCCCGACTGGTCATTGGCAATTTGCATGATGGTCTGGTCAAACATCTCAATCAAGGCTTTGTCATTCAAGCTTGAGCCGCCATGCTGGATGACCCATTGGCTCACGCAATCCAGCACCAACGGTCGATATTCGGGTGTTGCATAGAGCTGATGCAGAACCCAATCAAAGTTATCAATTGCGTTTTTCTGCAATGGCGAAAGCCTGACCAGTGATTGCAGCAAGGGTTTGAAATGGGGGGAGGACACTGGGAAATCCTGCTGATTCATGAACAAGAAATCAGCGATCACTGCAAGGGTGTTGTCGTCATGCTCCGATGCCAGCCGAACGAGTTCTGACATCAACCGTTCGTCCTTCAACGACGCCTGCGCCACTGCACGAATCGCTGACTGTTGAATCTCGGCGGACGTCCCGCTGGTTTTGTTGATCAGGACTGCAACGCAGTCGTCCAAATCAAATTCGTTCAATTTGTGAGCCTGTATCGCCCTGCCCAGGGTCCACAGCGCAGCCCCCGCGATAAGCGGATCAATGTCCTCGGCATCCTGTCTGGCTTTTTCCAGCGCAAGAGATTGCTGGTCGGTATGCATTAGTGCTTGCAAGGCTGTGCTGTACAAGCTCTGCATGGATTCCGACATATTCGTTCTGGTGATGTGCCAGATTTCCCAAGCGATCTGCGATTCTGACTGTAAGCGGCGCTCGACAGCATTGAAGATCACCCCTCCAGCCATGTCACGCTTTGTGGACTCATGCTGAGCATCAATAACTGCCACGATGTCCTCTGCGCAGATGTTTGGCAAGTGCGGCAGTGCTTTTTCCAGCAGATGAAGTATGTCAAAGACACGCCGACTTTTATCGCCAATGGCCTTTGCAGCTCCTAAAAGCACACTAATGTTCTGACCGGCCAAACCCAACAAGCGACCGGATGCCGAATCAGAGTGTCCAATTTCGTTTCGCCACAGTCCGTATGCGGCATCAAACAACGCATCGGTACCGCTCAAGGGCATCACTTGCTGAAAAGTTGCCAATGCAGCGCAGCGATTGCGGGCTTCTAGGTTGACGAATTCGATTTCATCTTCAACACAATGCCAAAGCGGATTACCTTCGACTGTGGCCAATTCTGAGGTGCTGAATGGGCTGAAGGTCAGACTCGTATTTTTTTGTTGGTGAAGAGCTAGGGCTGCATCCAAAACGGCTTGTGGAATAGCTTGGATTGCTGTTGACGCTGTCATTTTCAGAACTCCCTGATCACCGATAACAATCGACCGACTGAGATCAAGTATGACATCAGTTGGAGTTGTCAATACGCCGCCCCACAACCGAACTGCCTCAAAATTGAGAAGCTGGTTTGAAAAATTAGCAACACATTGCCAACGGACGGGCTGCAGATGCCTACGACCGCTTTGAAGAAGGCAAATCTTAATTGTCTACTTTGGCTTAGGGTCTTTTGCAGCATTTGGTCTGTTTTGCCATCGGCTGCGCTGATCTCAGTCAAGCGCTTGGTTGTCAAACCTTACGCACTTTTCAGCATGCCCTTCTGCTCAATGAAGGTCACCACCTGCGCCAGACCCTCCAGCGTTTTCAGGTTCGTCATGACGAAGGGCTTGAGCCCCTTGGGCGTGCTGCGCATGCGTGTCGTGTCGGCGTGCATCACGTCCAGGTTGGCGCCCACGTAAGGGGCCAAGTCGGTTTTGTTGATGACAAACAAATCGCTCTTGGTGATGCCAGGCCCGCCCTTGCGCGGGATTTTTTCGCCAGCCGCCACGTCGATCACATAGATCGTCAGGTCGGACAGCTCGGGGCTGAAGGTGGCCGCCAGGTTGTCGCCGCCGCTCTCGATGAAGACGATGTCGGCATCCGGAAAATCCACCAGCATGCGGTCAATGGCTTCCAGGTTGATTGACGCGTCTTCACGGATCGCGGTGTGCGGGCAACCGCCGGTTTCCACGCCCATGATGCGCTCGGCGGGCAGGGCGCCGCTGACCGTCAGCAGGCGCTGGTCTTCCTTGGTGTAGATGTCGTTGGTGATGGCCACCAAGTCGTACTGCTCGCGCATGGCCTTGCACAGCATTTCCAGCAGCGTGGTTTTGCCAGAGCCCACCGGCCCGCCGATGCCGACGCGCAAGGGGGGCAGGTGTTTGGTGCGGTTCTTGATGTGATGTAGCAGGGTCATGGTGTGGCTCAGGAACGGAAAAGACGTGAATACTGGACTTCGTGCTGCGCGCTCAAAATGGCCAGCATCGGTGCAAAGGCCTGGCGCGCGTGGTCTGGCACAGCCAGCGCGCGCTCAATTGCGGAGGGAATGGCGGCTGTCAAGGCAGAAAGAATGCGCTGCCCGGCGCTTTGGCCCAGCGGCACCGACTTGATTGCGGCCTGCACCATGTTCTCGGCCCAGCCGAAGGCGTAGGACAGCAGGCACTCGCGCACCGGCGCGCTGGTGGCACTCGCGGCCAGCGCAAAGGCCAGCGGGTAGCTGGGCTGCAGATCGGCCAGCAGGTCGATCTGCGTCGGGGTGGCCGTGGTGTGGTTGCGCAGCCATTCCAGCAGGGACCGGCCCATCTGCTCGGTCTGCGCGCGCAGCTCGCGGCTTTCGCGCGTCTGCAGTACCCAGGTGTTGAGCGCGGCAATGCGGTTGGCATCTGCGGCCCGCCATGCTGGAACGGCTTGCGCCAGTACCGCAAGATCGCCGCGCGCCAGGCTCAGTTCCAGCTGGTCGAGCAGCCAGGCGGCGGCCTCAAGTTCCGTCGTGACGCGGGCCGACTCAACCGCTGCCTCCAGCCCTTCCGAGTAAGAGAAGCCGCCAATTGGCAGGGCCGGCGAGGCCAGCCACATGAGTTGCAGCAGGCTGCTGTCATGCATGGGCGTGATCGTGGCCATGTCCATGCGAATGGCCACCGCTGGCATAGGCGCCGCTTTCCGGTTCGAACGCCTCATGGACCTCCACCACGGTCAGGTGCATGGCGCGCAGCATGTCGGCCAGCACATGGTCGGGCTCGATCTTGAGGTGGTCGGGCTTGAGTTCGATCGGCACGTGGCGATTGCCCAAGTGGTAGGCGGCGCGGATCAGATCGAAACTCGAGCCGTGGCTATTGCAGGGTGTGATGCGCAGCACGGTTTGCGGTGCGGCCATGACTCTGATCAGTGAACCGTCTTCGGCCACCAGCACATCGCCGCCGCGCAGCACGGTGCCGCGTGGCAAAAAAATCCCCAGTTGCCGCCCGGCAGAGTCATGCGTTTCAAGCCGGCTTTTTTGTCGCAGATCCCAGTCCAACTCGACCTGCGTCGCGCGTTTGAGCAGCACCGGGGCCAGTCCCTGGCCATGGGGAACAAGTTTGGAGATGTGCAGCATCAAAACAAAAAGTAGCGCTGTGCCATCGGCAAGCTCACCGCCGGTTCGCAGGTGAGCAGTTCGCCGTCGGCGCGCACGCTGTAGGTTTGGGCGTCGATCTCCATGTGCGGCAGGTAGGCGTTGTGAATCATGTGCTCCTTGCGAACGCCACGAATGTTGCGCACTGCGCTCACGTTTTTGGTCAGGCCAAAGCGCTCCTTGATGCCGGCGTTCTCGCCCGCCTGCGAGATGAAAGTAATCGAACCTTTGGCCAGCGCGCCGCCATAAGCGCCGAACATGGGCCGGTAATGCACCGGCTGCGGTGTGGGAATTGACGCATTGGGGTCGCCCATGGCAGCCATGGCGATAAAACCGCCCTTGAGGATCAGCGCGGGCTTGATGCCAAAAAAGGCGGGTTTCCAAACCACCAGGTCAGCCCATTTGCCGATCTCGATGCTGCCCACTTCATGCGCCATGCCGTGGGTCAGCGCCGGGTTGATGGTGTACTTGGCCAGGTAGCGTTTGACGCGGTAGTTGTCATTGCGCTGCTGCAGTTCCACCGGCTCGCCGCGCCCGGGTGGCGGTGCCAGCCAGCCGCGCTGTGCCTTCATCTTGTGCGCTGTCTGCCAGGTGCGAATGATCACCTCGCCGACGCGGCCCATGGCCTGGCTGTCGCTGCTCATGATGCTGATGGCGCCGAGGTCGTGCAGGATGTCCTCGGCGGCGATGGTTTCCTTGCGGATGCGGCTCTCGGCAAAAGCCAGGTCTTCGGCAATGCCCGCGTCGAGGTGGTGGCAGACCATCAGCATGTCGACGTGTTCGTCGAGCGTGTTGACGGTGTAGGGCCGCGTCGGGTTGGTGCTGGACGGCAACACGTTGGGTTCGCCCACCAGCTTCATGATGTCGGGCGCGTGGCCGCCGCCGGCGCCTTCGGTGTGAAAGGTGTGGATGCTGCGGCCCTTGAAGGCGGCCAGTGTGTCTTCCACAAAGCCAGATTCGTTGAGGGTGTCGGTGTGGATCGCGACCTGGGTGTCGGTGGCCTCAGCCACGTTCAGGCAGTTGTCGATGGCGGCCGGCGTGGTGCCCCAGTCTTCATGCAGCTTGAGGCCGATGGCGCCGGCGTTGATCTGCTCATGCAGCGCTTGCGGCAGGCTGGCGTTGCCCTTGCCCAGAAAACCCAGGTTCATGGCAAAACCGTCGGCAGCCTGAAGCATGCGCTCGATGTGCCACGGCCCCGGCGTGCAGGTGGTGGCAAAGGTGCCGGTGGCCGGGCCGGTGCCGCCGCCGGTCATGGTGGTGATGCCGCTGCTCAAGGCCTCTTCGATCAGTTGCGGACAAATGAAGTGGATGTGGCTGTCAAAGCCGCCGGCGGTGACGATGCTGCCTTCGCAGCTGATGATTTCCGTGCCCGGGCCAATGATGATGTCCACGCCCGGCTGGGTGTCGGGGTTGCCGGCCTTGCCGATGGCCACGATGCGGCTGTCCTTGAGGCCGATGTCGGCCTTGATGATGCCCCAGTGGTCCATGATCAGGGCGTTGGTCATGACCGTATCGACGGCGCCCTCGGCCCGGCTGCGCTGGCTTTGCGCCATGCCGTCGCGGATGGTCTTGCCGCCGCCGAATTTCACTTCTTCACCGTAGCCACCTGCGCGCAGGGTGAGGTCGGCTTCGACCTCGATGATCAGGTTGGTGTCGGCCAGACGCACCCTGTCCCCCACAGTGGGGCCGAATATTTCTGCGTAAGCGCGTCGTCCCAGCGTTGCCATGTGTGTTCTTTCTAAAGTGGGCCTTGCGTCAGGCCACGAAAGCCGTAAACGATGCGCGTGCCGGCGTAGTCCACCAACTCCACGGTGCGCTGCTGGCCTGGCTCAAAACGCACCGCCGAGCCCGACGGAATGTTCAGCCGCATGCCTTGCGCGGCGGCCCGGTCAAAGCCCAGCGCACCGTTGGTCTCGGCAAAGTGGTAATGCGAACCCACCTGAATCGGGCGCTCTGACGCATTCACCACCACCAGCGTCTGGGTCCGTCGCCCCGGATTCAGCACATGGTCGGGGCCGTCGGTAAAAAGTTCGCCGGGGTGCATCATCTGCCGCCCTACCTGTCGCCGCGTGACAGCCAGATGGCCACGGCGATCGCACCACCCAGAGCCACAAAGCCCCAAACGTCGGTGACATGCCAGTGGCTGCCAAGCAGGCCATGGTTGTCGTGCGCAAAGGCCAGGCCGGAGGTGCTCAACAAGGCGAGGGCGGCCAGGGAGTGAAAGGAAGCAATGTTTTTCATAGGGCAGCCTTAAACAATGGGTTGGTGTACCGTCACCAGTTTGGTGCCATCAGGGAACGTGGCCTCGACCTGGATGTCGGGAATCATATCGGCGATGCCGTCCATCACGTCGGCGCGCGTCAGGATGGTGCGGCCAAAACTCATGAGTTGGGCCACGGTCTGGCCGTCGCGCGCGCCTTCCATCACGGCGCAGCTGATCAGCGCCACGGCTTCGGGGTAGTTAAGTTTCAGGCCACGTGCTTTGCGGCGTTCGGCCAGCAGGCCGGCGGTGAACAGCAGGAGTTTGTCTTTTTCGCGGGGGGTGAGTTCCATGTTTGCTTCAATGCAAAAGCCGTGCCTGAGATTTTTCTTGTCAACCCGCGCGGTGGTTGGGCATGGCATGAATACTGCACCACAAGTGTGTGAGTTCAGAACCTCAACTTCAATCCAGTTCGGTGCATCAAGGCGCCCCGTCGCAGCGCATCACCTTGGTGCGCCGGGACTACAACGCCTGGGTGGCGAGCGAAACGCTGGAAGACTACGCCTTGCGCTTCACGCCGCAGGGCTTTCGCCAATGGTCGCCGTGGCGCGTGGCGCTGACCGCGCTGGGCGGTGCTGGTGCCTTTTTGATTCTGGAGGCGGTGGGTGCCACGCTGCTGGTGCAGTACGGTTTTGTCAACGCGGTGTGGGCGATTCTGGCCACCGGGCTGATCATCTTTCTGGCGGGTTTGCCCATCAGCATCTACGCCGCCAAATACGGTGTCGACATGGACCTGCTCACGCGGGGCGCCGGTTTCGGTTACATCGGCTCAACGCTGACCTCGCTGATTTATGCCTCGTTCACCTTCATTTTTTTTGCGCTCGAAGCGGCGGTCATGGCCTACGCGCTGGAGCTCGCACTCGACATTCCGCCGCGCTGGGGTTATCTGATTTGCGCGCTGGTGGTGATTCCGCTGGTGACACACGGCGTGTCCACCATCAGCCGGCTGCAGGTCTGGACGCAGCCGCTGTGGCTCGTGATGTGGCTGCTGCCCTTTGCCTTTGTGTTGTGGCGCGAGCCCACGGCGTTCGCGGGTGTGGCGCACTATATTGGTGACAAGAGCCAGTCGGATGGCTTCAGTCTGCCCCTGTTTGGTGCGGCGCTGACGGTGGGTGTGGCACTCATGACGCAAATGGGTGAGCAGGCCGACTACCTGCGTTTCATGCCCGCACTCACGCCCGCCAACCGCAGGCGCTGGTGGTTCAGTGTGTTGCTGGGCGGGCCGGGCTGGGTGATTCTGGGGGTGCTCAAAATGCTGGGTGGCGCGCTGCTGGCCTACCTGGCCATCAGTCACGCGGTGCCACTGGAGCGCGCGGTGGACCCCAATCAGATGTACCTGGCGGCCTACGAGTATGTGTTTCCCCATTACAGCTGGGCGGTAGCGGCCACGGCCTTGTTTGTGGTGCTGTCGCAGATCAAGATCAATGTCACCAACGCCTACGCCGGCTCGCTGGCCTGGAGCAATTTTTTCTCGCGCCTGACGCACAGTCACCCGGGGCGCGTGGTGTGGGTGGTGTTCAACACGCTGATTGCCTTCATGCTGATGGAGATGAATGTGTTTGCCGCCCTGGGCGACGTGCTCGGGCTGTATTCCAACATTGCCATCGCCTGGATGATGGCGGTGGTGGCCGACCTGGTCATCAACAAGCCGCTGGGTCTGAGCCCCAAGGGTATCGAGTTCAAGCGCGCCTACCTGTACGACATCAACCCGGTGGGCGTGGGTGCCATGGCGTTGGCCTCGGTGCTGTCGGTCACGGCCCACCTGGGGGTTTTTGGGCCGCTGGCACAGGCGTTTTCAGCGCTGATTGCGCTGGCCACCGCCTTGATCACCGCACCCCTGATTGCGTTTGCCACCGGGGGCAAGTACTACCTGGCACGGCATGCCGACACTTTGCCGATGGCGGATGCAGGGACCTATCCGCGTCTTCGCCTGCAGCGTTGCGTGATTTGTGAGCGCCACTATGAGGCGCCCGACATGGCGCGTTGCCCTGCCTACCAAGGGCCGATCTGTTCGCTGTGCTGCACGCTCGACGCCCGTTGTGGCGACCTGTGCAAACCGCATGCCAGTCTGGCCACCCAGTGGACGGCTGCGCTGCGCTGGTTATTGCCCCGGCGCAGCTGGGCGCTGCTGGACAAAGGCCTGGGCTACTTTTTGCTCTTGATGCTCGTGATTGCGCCCTTGCTGGGGGTGGTGTTCGGCCTGCTTTACCACCACGAGACGGGCGCGCTGGCGCGGTCGGTCTTTGATGCGCCGTTGCTGCAAACCGGCCAGGAGGCGCTGCGCTCGGGCTTTGTCAAGGCCTACATGGCCTTGCTGTTGATCGCCGGGCTGGTGGCCTGGTGGGTGGTGCTGGCGAACCAGAGTCGTCGGGTGGCGCAGGACGAATCGAATCGGCAGACCAGCCTGTTGCAGCGCGAGATTGACCTGCACCGCCAGACCGATGCCGCCCTGCAGCAGGCCAAACTGGCGGCCGAGCGCGCCAACCAGGCCAAAAGCCGCTATATCAGCGCCATCAGCCACGAGTTGCGCACCCCTCTCAACAGCATTCTGGGCTATGCCCAACTGATGGGGCAGGACACCGGCATTCCGGCGCACCGCAGGCAGGCTGTGGCCGTGATCAAGCGCGGCGGCGAACATTTGCTCTCACTCATCGAGGGCACACTGGACCTGGCACACATCGAGTCGGGCCGCCTCACACTCAGCCCCCGGCCGCTGGCGTTTGCCGACTTCATGCGGGATCTGGCCGACATGTTTGCGTTGGAGGCCGAGCGCAAGGCCCTGCGCTTTGTCTTCGAGGTGCAGGGCAAGCTGCCCGCCGTGGTGCGGGCCGATGAAAAGCGGGTGCGCCAGATTTTGCTGAACTTGCTGGGCAACGCCATCAAGTTCACGGCCAGCGGGCAGGTGAGCTTGCGCTTGCGCTATGCGGTTGAGATGGCGCACATCGAGGTCGAGGACACCGGGCCGGGTTTGAGTGCAGAGGATATCCATCATGTGTTTGAGCCCTTTGCCCGGGCCAACGCACCCGGCCTGGGCGCGCCCGGGGCCGGCATGGGCCTGACCATTGCCCGCATGCTGACCGACTTGATGGGCGGCGCACTCAGTGTCAGCAGCCAGCCGGGCGTGGGCTCGGTGTTCAAGGCCAAGCTCTTTTTGCCGGAGTTACCCGCCAGCTTGCCAGCCACCGGGGGCACTGGCGCCTTGCGCGGCAAGCCCCTGGCCGCAGCGTCCAAGCCGCGTTTGGGCTACGCGGGGCCGCGCCAGCGGGTGCTGGTGGTCGACAACGAGGAGGCCGACCGGGAACTGCTGGTGCAATTGCTGCAGCCGCTGGGTTTTGAGGTGCGCACTGCCGCCAGTGGTCACGACGCGCTGGACCTGCTGGCCAGCGGCCACCAGCCCCATGCCGTGTTCATGGACCTGGCCATGCCCGGCATTGACGGCTGGGAAACCGTGCGCCGGCTGCGGGTGCTCGAACAAGCCACGCAACGCCCGGCCGCCCAGATTGCCATTGTCTCGGCCAACGCCTTCGACAAGGGACTGGTCAACCCGGTCGGGCTGCCCAGCGATGACTTTTTTTGCAAACCGGTGCGCCACGCCGACCTGCTGGACTGGCTGACCCAGCGCCTGGGCCTGACCTGGCTGGATGCCATCGAACCGGCTGTGCCACCGCCCACGGCGGTTCAGCCCGTCGCGCTGGTTTACCCAAGCCGGGTCCAGCGTGACGCCTTGCAGGAAGTCGTCACGCTGGGCTTTTACCGTGGCATTTTGAATCAGCTCGACGCGCTGGAAGCGGCCCAGCCCGAATGCGCCGGATTTGTCGAGCGCATGCGCGAGCTGGCCCGCCAATTTCAGTTTGAAACCATGAGCCAGCAACTGGCCGGCATTGACCATGACCCATAATTTGAGCAAGGCGCTTGACTGCACGCTGGACCGCGCCAACAGCGACGTGGTGCTGATCGTCGACGATGTGCCCGACAACCTGGCGGTGCTGCATGACGCGCTGGATGAGTCCGGCTACACCGTGCTGGTCGCCCTGAGCGGTACCGCTGCGCTGCAGCGCGCGGCGCAAGCGCTGCCCGACGTGGTGCTGCTCGACGCCATGATGCCCGGCATGGACGGTTTTGAGGTGGCGCGCCAACTCAAGCTCAATCCGCAAACAGCGCACATCCCGATCATTTTCATGACCGGCCTGACCGAGACCGAGCACCTGGTGGCCGCGCTGGAGGCCGGTGGCGTGGACTACGTGACCAAACCGATCAAGCCCAAGGAGGTGCTGGCGCGCATGGCGGTGCACCTGCAGGGCGCGCGCGAGAAGCGCCAGACCCGCAATGCGCTGGATGCCTTCGGTTACGCCAGCATCACGGTGCGGGTGAACGACGGGCGGCTGATGTGGCAGACCTCGCTGGCGCGCGAGTTGCTGATGCGCTATTACGGCACCGACGCGCCCACCACCCCCATTCCCGTGCTGACCTGGCTGCGCCGCCATGTGGAAAAGGGTTTGGGCGGTATCGAGCCGCCGCGCCTGAGCGTTGAAGTCGGCCCGAAACGTCTGACATTCAGGCTGCATCAGCAAATTGGCGACAGCGAGGGGGGCGGTGACTGGCTCATCATCATGCAGGAGGTCAGCGACGAGAACGTGATTGAGACCATGGCCTTGAGCTTCAAGCTCACGCCCAAGGAAGCCGAGGTACTGTACTGGGTGGTCAAGGGCAAGATCAACCGCGACATCGGCGACATCGTGGGCTCCAGCCCGATGACCGTGAAGAAACATCTGGAGCATGTGTTTGCCAAGCTGGGGGTCGAGACCCGCACTGCCGCGGCCGCCATGGCGATGCGCCGCATCCGGCAACTGCAGCCCCAGTTTGAAGGCTAGCCGGGCGGCTTATTCCGAAATGGAATTACCAGGTGCGCACGCGCCCGGTGTCGATGTGAACAAACTGGTCGCGCGGGTAATAACCCACGCCGCCCGCCTTGAGCGACAGCGCCGCATCGCGCAACTCGGCCAGCGGTACGCCGGGCAGGCGGATGTCGATGGCCTTGCCATCCATGTGCAGGCTGCGGCTGGCCACACCGCCACCGCGTGTGTCGCGCAACCGGGCATTGGTGAGCGGGCTGCGGTAGCCTGAAATGATGTGGTAGGACAGCGGCACGCCGCTGCCCAGAGTCTGCCGCACCCGGTGCAGCAAGTCGAACAATTGCGGGTCGATCTGGCCGACCTCGCCCGAGTAATGGTCACGCAAAAAGTGGTTCAGCGAGCCCAGCGCCTGCGGCAGGTACTGCTCGCCCGAGGCATACACCAGCTCAATGCGTTCACGCGTGTGGGTGTGGTCGAGCACCAGGCTGCGCACGCTGGGGGCGGCAGCCCGCGCCGGCCTGCCCGCCAGCCCCAGCGCGCCGCCGAGCAGCACTGCCTGGGCCGAGCGGTGCAAAAAGGCGCGCCGCGAGGGCGCCAGGGGGAT
Organism: Rhodoferax sp.; assembly: GCF_030653815.1. Classification (GTDB taxonomy): domain Bacteria; phylum Pseudomonadota; class Gammaproteobacteria; order Burkholderiales; family Burkholderiaceae_C; genus Rhodoferax. Next base: position 52,173 of record NZ_JAURYQ010000036.1, read on the forward strand.
GGAGGTTGGACAGGTCATTGGCAGGATTTTAAGGATTTCCGTTATTCGGCAAGCCTCATGGGGTCAAGGTGGCCGCATGCTGGCGCAAGGCCTTGGCCAACAAACGGTCATGGCCGTACAGGTCGGGGTAAAAAAACACCCGGCCCGCCTTGACCACCACGGTGCTGTAGGCAATCAGCACGGTGACCGCTTGCGTCAGGCGCAAAGTGTTCGACTGGCCGCTGGTCATGGCGGCACGGATGCGCTCCTCAGGCCAGGCGGGGTCGTCCTGCAGCACAAACTTGGCCAGTTCCACCGGCTCCTGCACACGGATGCAGCCGTGGCTGAAGTCGCGCCGGTCGCGCTCGAACAGGCCCGGTGACGGTGTATGGTGCAGGTAGATGTTGTCGTTGTTGGGAAAGACGAACTTGATGTCGCCGAGGGCATTCTTGGGGCCCGGCCGCTGGCGAATGCGCCACGACCCTGACAACACCGCGTCCAGATGGTCCGGCGCCATGCTGGTCACCACCTGGCCGCTGGCCGTGACAAACTCCATGTCCTGATGCGCCAGATAGCCCGGATCGGCGCGCAGCTTGGGCACGGTTTCCTGGCGCGCAATCGAGGGTGGAATGTTCCAGTAGGGGCTGAACTCGATGAAGCGCATTTCTTCGTCGAACAGGGGCGTGCGCGTGTCCAGCGCCTTGCCGACGATCACCTTCATGGTCAGTTTGACCTTGATTTTTCCGTTCTGCACCTCGTAGGCGCGCAGCACAAATTCCGGCACGTTCACCACCACCATGCGTGCGGCTTGGCGCAAGGGTGTCCAGCGCAGCCGTTCCAGGCTCAGCGCCATCTGCTCGGCGCGTTGTGCGGGCGTGATGTTGAGTTGCTGCAGGGTTCTGCGCCCCAGCACGCCGTCGGGCGTCAGCCCGTGGCGTTCCTGAAAACGCATCAGCGCCGTGATCAATTCGCCCTCAAGCCTTGGCAGTACCGGGGTATCGGCAGCCAGATCCCCCAGCGCCTGCAGGCGCTGGGCCAGCAGAGGCAGGCCGGCATAGGTCTGGCCGACTTCCAGTTTGCGTCCGGGCAGGGCTGGCAAAGGCGATTGCCAGGCCGGGTGCTGGCCCAGCGCGCGGTACTGGCTGAGTGCCTGGCGCAGCGGGGCCGCCATGGGCGCCTGCGTGGCCAGCTGCGCCACGGCCGTGCCCAGTCGCTGCTCGCGCACGGCGTCGCGCAGCCAGGCCGGGATATCGGCAGCGTGCGCGATGGGTGTGGAAAAATTGGCTTTGACGCGCCCCGGGTTGACCCGCCCCTGACTCAGGTCGCTCAGGTAATGCTCCATGGCCCGGGTCAAGGTGGCGTCCAGTTGGACTTGTTGGGTGGGCGTCAGTGCCGGGTCTGCACTGGCCCGCGTCACCGCTTGGCTCAGGCTGGTAGCCTGGTAGTGCTGCGGCTCCAGGCCTTCATCGGCGGCGTTGAGCAACAGCTGGACAGCCTGCTGCGCCTGCACGCTGGGCCGGTCGGCGTCAAACCAAAGGGGTGGCGCTGTCGTCAGGAGATCGGCTGCTGCGGATGGGCCAAGCACGCCCAGAAAGAGCCAGGTGCAGATCAACCAGCAACGCACCAACCGGCAGGTGACATCATGAATCAGGGCTGTTGGCCTGAGCTTTGGACTTGTCACCCTGTTGTTTCCATTTTTCATAACATTCCAGGCCGCAAAAGTGGACGAAGTAGTCCGATGCCTCCGGGATGGTGGCTTCAGAGATGGGCACTTCCTTCAGGCACACTTCGCATTGGACGGACTCAAGTTCGATGGGTTTGTCATGGGTAGTCATCACACACTCCTTCTGTGTAGCCATCCGGCAAGGTGTTACCGAGGTTGAGGATGGCGTTTCCGCTCGGGCATTCTGATGGCTTGATTCTGGCCACTGTCTGGGTGTTTGTCCAGACCAATTCCCGTGCGGCCTCATGCTCCCTACGCCACTCGGCGTATTTGCCAAATCCCTGAGCGTCCCTAAAGTCGCCTCATCGCTGAGTAAATGCCGGATTCAATCCCCGGGCAGACACCCAGCGACAACGGTTTCATCAACTTTGGAGGTCACCCATGCAATCTTTGAACTCACGTCGTTTTACGCTCAAGGCGCTCACCGCCGCCGTCGCGCTCACCACCCTCACGGCGCTGCCGGCGTTCGCCGCCGACACCATCAAGGTCGGTATCTTGCACAGCCTGTCCGGCACCATGGCCATTTCGGAAACCGTGTTGAAAGACACCGTGCTGATGGCGATTGACGAGATCAATGCCAAGGGCGGCCTGCTCGGCAAGAAGCTCGAACCGGTGGTGGTCGACCCGGCTTCCAACTGGCCGCTGTTTGCCGAAAAGACCAAGCAGTTGCTGGGTCAGGACAAGGTCGATGTGATCTTTGGCTGCTGGACCAGCGTGTCGCGCAAGTCAGTGTTGCCCGTGGTTGAAGAAATGAACGGTCTGCTGTTCTACCCGGTGCAGTACGAGGGTGAAGAGCTGTCCAAGAACGTGTTCTACACCGGCGCCGCGCCCAACCAGCAAGCCATCCCCGCGGTGGACTATCTGATGAGCAAGGATGGCGGCGCGGCCAAGCGCTGGGTGTTGCTGGGCACCGACTATGTCTACCCCCGAACCACCAACAAGATTTTGCGCGCCTACCTCAAATCCAAGGGCGTGAAAGACACCGACATCGACGAAAAGTACACCCCGTTTGGCCATTCGGATTACCAGACCATCGTGGCTGACATCAAGAAGTTTTCTGCCGGTGGCAAAACCGCCGTGGTGTCCACCATCAACGGTGACTCCAACGTGCCGTTCTACAAGGAACTCGGCAACGCCGGCCTCAAAGCCAAGGACGTGCCCGTGGTGGCCTTCAGCGTGGGTGAAGAGGAGTTGCGTGGCGTCGACACCAAGCCGCTGGTGGGCCACCTGGCGGCCTGGAACTACTTCCAGTCGATCAAGAACCCGACCAACACCGAGTTCATCGCCAAGTGGGCCGCCTATGCCAAGGCCAAGAACATCGCCGGCCACAGGGACAAGCCCTTGACCAACGACCCGATGGAAGCCACTTACATCGGCATCAACATGTGGAAGCAGGCGGTTGAAAAAGCCAAGACCACCGATGTCGACAAGGTGATTGCCGCCATGGCCGGCCAGACCTTCAAGGCGCCGAGCGGCATCGTGAGCAAGATGGATGAAAAGAACCACCACCTGCACAAGTCGGTGTTCATCGGCGAGATCAAGGCCGACGGCCAGTTCAACCCGGTCTGGAAGACGCCCGGCCCGGTGAAAGCCAAGCCATGGAGCCCGTACATCGAAGGCAATGCATCCAAGCCGGATGAGCCGGCGAAGAAGTAAGGCACCTGACGTCATTGCGAGCGCAGCGCGGCAATTCATGACCCCCATGGATTGCCACATCGCTGACGTGCCTCGCAATGACGGTTTATCTAAGGAAATTGCAGCGTGGGCACCGCCAACGTGTCCACCCTACAGGCTCTTATATGTTGATACGAAAACTACTTTTATTCACCGCGTTTTGTCTGGCTGGCAGTGCCCATGCGATCAGCGTGGACGAGGCCAATGCCATCAGCAGCGGCGACACCGATGCGCGCATCGAGGCCCTGAATAAGGCCGTGGCCCAGGCAGACGCCGGCACCGCGGTGTTTTTGCAGGCGCTGGCCGACGACGCGGTCAAGCTGGTGCGCGGCAAGGCCATCATGGTCAGGGACGACAAGGGTATTGATCCGGCAACTGGTGCTGAATTCGGCTTGCCTGATGATGCCGAAGACGTGATCAACAACAACCGCATGCGCGGTGAAATTGACTCCGCCCTGGCCGCGCTCAAGCTGTTCTCCAAAGACGACAAGGTGCGCATGGCGGCGGTGCAGCAGATGCAAAGTGACGCCGACCCGAGCAAGCTGGCGCTGATCGAGCAAGCCCTGAAAGCCGAGCAAAACCCCAAAATCAAGGACCAGCTGGCGCTGGTGCGTGCCGCAGCGCTGCTGGGCGGTGAGGACAAGGCCCAGCGTCTGGAAGCCGCCGCCCTGCTGGGCTCCAGCAACCAGTCCGGTACCAAGACCATTCTGCTGGCGCACCTGCAAACCGAGGCGGACGGCGCGGTCAAAGCGGCCCTGGGCAAGGCGCTGCGTGAGGTCGAATCCCGGCTGGCCTGGGGCGACAAGCTGGGCGCGGTGTTCAGCGGCATCAGCCTGGGGTCCATCCTGCTGCTTGTGGCGCTGGGTCTGGCCATCACCTACGGCCTCATGGGGGTCATCAACATGGCGCACGGCGAGCTGATGATGATTGGCGCCTACGCCACCTACGTGGTGCAAGGCCTGTTCCAGCGTTACCTGCCCGGCGCCTTTGACTGGTACCTGCTGGCGGCGGTGCCGGTGGCCTTCATGGCTTCTGCACTGATGGGCGTGCTGCTGGAGCGCAGCGTGATCCGCTTTTTGTACGGCCGCCCACTGGAAACGCTGCTGGCCACCTGGGGCATCAGCCTGATGTTGATGCAATTGGTCCGCACGATCTTCGGTGCGCAAAACGTGGGTGTGGAAAACCCGTCCTGGATGAGCGGCGGGGTCCAGGTGCTGGGCAACTTGTCGCTGCCCTACAACCGGCTGGTGATCATTGCGTTTGCCCTCTTTGTGCTGGGTGCCGTGGCCTGGCTGATCGGCAAAACCCGGCTCGGCCTGTTTGTGCGCGGTGTCACGCAAAACCGCCCCATTGCGTCGTGCATGGGCGTCAACACCGCGCGCATCGACACCTATGCCTTTGCGCTGGGTTCGGGCATTGCCGGGCTGGCGGGCTGTGCCCTGAGCCAGGTCGGCAATGTCGGGCCGGACCTGGGCCAGGGCTACATCGTCGATGCCTTCATGGTGGTGGTGCTGGGCGGTGTGGGGCAACTGGCCGGCACGGTCTATGCCGCTTTGGGCCTGGGCGTGCTGAACAAGTTTCTGGAAGGCTGGGCGGGTGCCGTGCTGGCCAAAATTGCGGTGCTGGTGTTCATCATCATCTTCATCCAGAAACGTCCGCAAGGCATCTTTGCCATGAAGGGCCGCAGTGCGGAGGCGTGACATGATGACCCAATCCATTCAACTCCCTGCGCCGACCCCCTTGCTCACCCGCACCGGCTGGAGCGCCTTCATCCTCGCCCTGATCGTGGTCTGCGCGGTGGCCCCAGTGCTCAATTTGCTGGTGCCGGCAGACAGTGTGTTTCATCTGAGCGACTACGCCGTGGGCCTGCTTGGCAAGATCATGTGTTACGCCATTTGTGCATTGGCGATGGACCTGATCTGGGGCTTCAGTGGCATCCTGAGCCTGGGCCACGGCTTGTTTTTTGCGCTCGGCGGCTACGTCATGGGCATGTACCTGATGCGCCAGATTGGGACCGATGGCAATTACAAAAGCAACTTGCCGGACTTCATGGTGTTCCTGGACTGGAAAGAGCTGCCCTGGCACTGGACTTTTTCAGACAGCTTTGTTGCCACCCTGATCCTGATCGTGGCGGTGCCGGGGCTGGTGGCCTTTGTCTTTGGTTACTTTGCTTTCCGTTCGCGCATCAAGGGCGTGTATTTCTCCATCATCACCCAGGCCCTGACCTTTGCCGCCATGCTGCTGTTCTTTCGCAACGAGACCGGGTTTGGCGGCAACAACGGCTTCACCGATTTCAAGCGGATTCTGGGGATTCCGGTGGCCACGCAGGAGATGCGCATGACCCTGTTTGTGCTGACTGGCGTCACGCTGCTGGCTTTCTTTCTGATGGCGCGCTGGCTCATTGGCAGCAAGTTTGGCCGCGTCCTGCAGGCCGTGCGCGACGCTGAAACCCGGGTCATGTTCAGTGGTTACAACCCGCTGGGCTACAAGCTCACCATCTGGACCATTTCGGCCATGATGTGCGGCGTGGCCGGCGCCCTGTATGTGCCGCAGGTGGGCATCATCAACCCGAGCGAAATGAGCCCGGCCAACTCCATCGAGATCGCCATCTGGGCGGCGGTGGGCGGACGCGCCACGCTGATCGGCCCGATTGTGGGCGCCTTCATCGTCAACGGCGCCAAAAGCTGGCTGACGGTGGCCTACCCAGAATTCTGGCTGTACTTTCTGGGCCTGCTGTTCATTGGGGTGACACTCTTTTTGCCCAATGGTGTGGTGGGCTTGGTCAAAAAATTGAAGGGGGGTGCGAAATGACCCCCGAATTGATGGAGCAGGGCGCGAGGCGGCTGGAAGCCTACCAAGCGGCCCAGACGGTCAGGGTCGGGCAGACCGAGTCGGGCGGGCGCCAGGCAGGCTTTTCGCGTCTTGCCACACCGGGCGAGGTGGACATCACCCATGGCCGTATTCTTTACCTTGAAGACGTGAGTGTGAGTTTTGACGGCTTCAAGGCCATCAACAAGCTGAGCCTCGATATTGCGCCAGGCGAGTTGCGCTGCATCATCGGCCCCAACGGCGCCGGCAAGACCACCATGATGGACATCATCACCGGCAAGACGCGCCCCGATGAAGGCCAGGTTTTCTTCGGCAGCACCATCGACCTGCTGCGCTACAAGGAATCCGAGATCGCCCAGATGGGCATTGGCCGCAAGTTTCAGAAACCCACGGTGTTTGAGCAATTGAGTGTGTTCGAGAACCTGGAGCTGGCGCTCAAAACCAACAAGGCGGTCACGTCATCGATGTTTTTCCGCCTCGACTCCGCGCAGAGCGACCGCCTGGCAGAGGTGTTGCACACGATCCACCTGAATGAGAGCGTGCGCGGCTTGGCCGGTAATCTGAGCCATGGCCAAAAGCAGTGGCTGGAAATCGGCATGCTGCTGATGCAGGATCCCAAATTGCTGCTGCTCGACGAACCGGTGGCGGGCATGACCGACGAGGAAACCGAACGCACCGCCGAGCTGTTCTTGAGCCTCAAGGGCAAACACTCGCTGATGGTGGTGGAGCACGACATGAGTTTCATCAACACCATCTCCGATATCGTCACGGTGCTGTGCGACGGCTCGGTGCTGGCCCAGGGCACGCTGGCGCAGGTGCAGGCCGATGAGCGCGTCATTGAAGTCTATCTGGGCCGCTGAGATGGCAACCCCCATGCTGAACGTCAAAAACATCAACCAATACTACGGCGGCTCGCACATCCTGCGCGACGTCAGCCTGCAGGCCACCTTGGGCAAAGTCACCGTGATTCTGGGCCGCAACGGCGTCGGCAAGACCACGCTGCTGAAAAGCCTGATGGGTCTGGTGCCCATCAAAAGCGGCAGCATCGAGTTTGACGGCCAACCGATTCACAACGCCACGCCGTACGAGCGTGCCCGCGCCGGCATCGGTTTTGTGCCGCAGGGGCGTGAAATTTTTGGCCGTCTCACTGTGCAGGAAAACCTGGCCATGGGCCTGGCCTACAAGCCTGCCAGCACACCGATCCCGCCCGAACTGTTCGAGTTGTTCCCGGTCTTGAAGCAGATGCTGCACCGTCGCGGTGGCGACTTGTCGGGTGGGCAGCAGCAGCAGCTGGCCATTGCCCGCGCGCTCGCGGCCGGCCCCAAGCTGCTGATCCTCGACGAGCCCACCGAGGGCATCCAGCCCAGCATCATCAAGGACATCGGCCGTGTCATTCGTATGCTGGCCGACCGCGGCGACATGGCGATTGTTCTGGTGGAGCAGTATTACGACTTTGCCCAGGAGTTGGCCGACAACTACGTGGTGATGGAGCGCGGCGCCGTGCGCGCCCAGGGGCTGGGTGCCAACATGGAGATCGACGGCGTGCGCCAGCTGGTGGCGATTTGAGACCTGAGACTTTGCGGGTCAGACCACTCGCAAAGCGACGTGCTCTGACCCCAATTGATTAGGTCGACCAGATACGCGGCACACTGGCGGTCAATTGCCATAAGTGCTGTCGCCAGACCTGCCACACCAGGCGCAGCAGGTCCGCTGCGGGTTCCACCAGCGGCGCCAGCACGCGCAGCACCATCACCTGTTCGTTCGGACAAGTGACGCCGGCCATCTGACCCAGCGGGTGCGAGTCGATTACCTGGCGGGCCATTTCCAGCCCGGCTTCACGGCGGTCACGGCTCATTTTTCTGCCGCTGACAAAAAACAGCGACGCCATGCAACGCTGCCCGGCCAAGCCCAGCGGGCCGTTCATCAGGCAGTGGTCATGGGCGTGCATCAGGCCACGCTCCAGCCAGACACCGGGCACTTCGATGTGCTGCAAAAACTGACCGGCATCGAACGGCAGGTTCGCGCTGGGCAGGCCGAAGGCAGTCAGGTCCCAGCCCATGAATTCGGCCTCGGGTCCCAGCGACACAGTCAGGTGGTTTTCTGCCAGGCAGGCGTTGTAGGCGATGGCTTCCAGGGGCAACCATTCCAGCCGCGCCTGGTCTTGCAGCGTGATGCGGGTGCGTTGCACTGCGGGTTCCCCCAGGCTGCGGTAAAAGCGGGTGGCACCCGGTGTGGTGATCAGGCCATGGGCTGTGCCGCTGGCCGTGATGGTCATGTCCAGCGTGTCGCCGCCCACCAGACCGCCGGGCGGATGCACCAGCACGTTGTGGCAGATGGCGTCACCCTCAGGGTACAAGCTTTGCAGCACGCGCAGCGGCCCGTCGTGACTGTGGCGCGCCACGCTGCGCTGCTGTTCCAGGCGGTAGGCGATGTCTAGTTGGGCGTGCCAGCTCATGACTCAGCTGGCTTAATGGTCCTGCGAACCGCGGTGCGCCCAGGCGGTGGTGTGTTTTTCAATCGCGCTGAAGAGTTCGTACATCGCCATTGCCATGGCACCCACCACGAGCAAGCCGGCAAAGGCCAGGCCCATTTGCATGCTGGAGCCCGCCGAGATCAGCAGGTAACCAATGCCTTCGTTGGCAGCCGTCATCTCACTCACTGTGGTGCCGACAAACGCCAGCGTGATGGCGACCTTGAGCGAGCCGTAAAAGTAGGGCATCGAACGCGGCAGGCCCACCTTGATCAGCACGTCCCAGCGCTTGGCACCCAGCACCCGCAGCACGTCTTCCAGTTCGGGTTCCAGCGTGGCCAGGCCGGTGGCAATGTTGACCATGATCGGGAAAAAGCTGATCAAGAACGCGGTCAGGATGGCCGGCCCGGCGCCAATGCCAAACCAGACCACCAAGATCGGTACGAAGGCCGCTTTGGGCAGCGCGTTGAACGCCGTCATCAGCGGGTACACGGCGGCATAGGCCAGGCGCGAGCTGCCAATCAAAAAGCCCAGCAGCACGCCCACCACGATCGCCAGGCCAAAGCCCACCATGGTGACCCAGTAAGTGCGCCAGGCGTGGCCGGCAATGGTGTCACGGAACTCCCAGAACTGGGTCCAGATGCGCCACGGGCTGGGAAAGATGAACTCCGACACATCGAAACCCGCACAGATGATTTGCCACAGCACCAGCACCGCCAGCAGCAGCAGCCAGGGTGACCAGATTTCCATTTGTTTTTTGTTCATGCGCTCACCTTGGGTTGGTTGACTGCACCGTTTTGGCGCACGGCACCAATGTGGCCGCGCAGCTCGTGCACGATGTCGGTAAATTCGGTGGTGTAGGTGATCTCCAGGTCGCGCGGGCGCGGTAGCGCAATCTCGCGCTTGACGACAAAACGGCCCGGACTCTTGCTCATTACATACACGGTGTCGGCCAGAAACACCGACTCGCGCAGGTCGTGGGTGACCAGGATCACATTGAACTGCTGCTCGGTCCAGAGGTCACGCAGGATGCACCAAAGCTCCTCGCGGGTGAAGGCGTCGAGCGCGCCAAAGGGCTCGTCAAGCAGCAGCATCTTGGGCTCATGAATCAAGGCGCGGCAAATGCTGGCGCGCTGCTGCATGCCGCCTGACAGCTGCCAGGGGAACTTGTCCTCATAGCCGCCCAGGCCGACTTTTTGCAGCAGCCTGCGCGCGCGTTCTTCGTACTCTTTGCGTTTGGCCTTGAAGTGGCTGCGGTAGGGCTCGACAATTTCCAGCGGCAACAGCACGTTGTCCACGGTGGTGCGCCAGGGCAGCAGCGACGGTGCCTGAAACGCCATGCCGGAAATCTTGAGCGGTCCGGTCACCGGCTGCTGGTCGATGTGAATCTTGCCCATCGATGGCATTTTCAAACCGGTGGCCAACTTCATGAAGGTGGACTTGCCGCACCCTGACGGGCCGACAATGGCGATGAACTCGCCCTGGCGCACCTTCATGTCGATGGCTTCAACGGCAAACTGGTTTTGTTCCAGCAGTTCGTCGTTGTAGGCCAGCCAGACGTCGGAGAAATCGACAAACCAGGGGCTGGGTTCGTGATGCATCATGGCTTATTTCTTCGGCAACACATCCAGCACTGCCTTGGTTGGCAAAAAGCTGCCATTCCAGACCGCATCCGGGTTGACCCGGGTTTTGGTGCCGAAGGCGTCTGATACTTGCGACGCCATCAGCGCCAGACGCGGGCCGTTGACCTGGCCAAAGCCCTCGGCGCGGGCGTTCGGGCTGTTGATGGTGGTGTCAATGGCCAGTTGCAAGCGGCGGGTTTCCAGTGCCACGTTGACAATGCCGTCGCGTGCCTTGACGTCGTTGATGGCTGCGCCCGGGTTGGCGATCACGTCTTTGGCGCCCTTGGCAAAGGCGGCCAGAAAAGATTTAATGGCTTCGGGGTTTTCCTTGATGAGCTTGGGCGACGCGATGATGGCGTTGCCGTACAGCTTGACGCCAAACGCCGGGTAGGGCATGACCACCACGTCAGCGGCCTTGGCGCCGCGTGCCTCCAGGTTCAACAGAGAGGTGAAGGTAAATCCGGTGATGGCATCGACGTCGCCGCGCACCAGCATGGTTTCACGCAGCGGCGGGTCCATGGCGGTCCAGGTCACGCCACTGATGGCGTTGGCCTTGGCAAAAATCGGAAACGCGCGTCGGCCCGCATCAAAGACGGGCGCGCCCATTTTTTTGCCGCTCAGGTCGGCCGGGGTCTTGATGCCGGACTTCTTCAAGGCCATCACAGAGGCTGGGGTGTCGTTGTAGACCATCATCACGGCCACTGGTTTGTTGGGCGCGTCGGGGTTGTTGGCGTGGAACTCCATCACGGCGGCCAGGTCGGCAAAACCCATGTCGTAGGCCCCAGAGGCGACGCGGGTCACGGCGCCACCCGAGCCGTTGCCTGCATCCACCGTCACGTCGAGCTTGGCGTCCTTGAAGTAGCCCTTGGCCGCGGGTGTCAGAAACAGCGCGCTGGGGCCCTCAAAGCGCCAGTCCAACTGGAATTTGATCGGTGTGGTTTGGGCCTGGACCAGGCCCAGAAAGCCCAAAGTGGCCAGGCTGGCCACAGTTTTGAGGAAAATGCGTTTTGACATGAGAACTCCATGGGATTGAGTGAACACATGTCAAACAGCAATAAAGGTGCCAGGCCTTGCGAGCCAGACCATGACAAAAATAAACGCCCTGTGCACTTACATGGTGCACAGGGCGTTGTTCTGGCTGTCCGGCCCGATCCCGTCACTGCCTTAGCAGTGACATTTTTATTTCACGTTAACGTTCAGCGCAGCGCGTTCACGTCGGCCACCGCCAGCGCGGTCATGTTGACGACGCGGCGCACGGTGCTGGACGGGTTGAGCACATGCGCGGTGGCGGCGGAACCGAGCAAGATGGGGCCGACCGTGAGGCCGTTGCTGCCGGTCATCTTGAGCACATTGAACAGGATGTTGGCCGAGTCCAGATTCGGGCAGATCAGGATGTTGGCGGCTCCGCTCAGGGTGTTGCCGATCAGCGTGGCGTTGCGGATCTCTTCCGACAAGGCGGCGTCGCCCTGCATCTCGCCGTCGCACTCGATGTCGGGGCAGGCAGCCTTGAACAGGTCCCGCGCCTGGCGCATTTTGCAGGCCGAGCCACGTTTGGAAGAGCCGTAGTTGGAATGCGACAAAAACGCCACCTTGGGCGCAATGCCGAAGCGGCGCACTTCGTCGGCGGCCATGCGGGCAATGTCGGCCAGTTGCTCAGCACTCGGGCTTTCGTTGACATAGGTGTCGGCCACGAAGATGGAGTATTGCTCCAGCATCAGCGCATTCAGGGTGGCAAAGCCGGAGGCGCCGGGTCTGACGCCCAGGATGTCGCGCACATGGTCCAGGTGCACGTCAAAGCGGCCATGCAGGCCGCACAGCATGGCGTCGGCATCACCGAGCTTGACCATCAGCGCGGCAATGGTGGTGGTGGAGCGGCGCACGGCGGCCTTGGCAGCCTCGGGGCTGACCCCATGGCGGCCCATGACCTGGTGGTAGGTTTCCCAGTACTGACGAAAACGCGGGTCGTCTTCGGGGTTGCAGCAGTCATAGTCACGGCCCAGTTGCAGGCGCAGGCCGGCCTTCAGAATACGCGCTTCGATGACGGCCGGGCGGCCAATCAAAATGGGCCGTGCCAGCCCGCCTTCGACCACGAGTTGCGCTGCACGCAGCACGCGGTCGTCTTCACCTTCGGCGTAAGCCACCCGTTTGGCGCTGTCGGGCGCATTGCGGGCGGCGTTGAACACCGGCTCCATCAGCAGGCCGGTGGAGTAAATGAAGCGTGACAGTTGGCGACGGTAAGCGTCCATGTCCTTGATGGGGCGCTTGGCCACGCCCGACGCCTCGGCTGCTGCGGCCACGGCGGGCGCAATGCGCAGGATCAGGCGCGAGTCAAAGGGCTTGGGAATGATGAAGTCGACGCCAAAGGCCAGGTCCTGGCCGGCGTAGGCATGGGCCACTTCTTCGCTGATATCGGCTTTGGCCAATTCGGCAATCTCGCGCACGCAGGCCAGTTTCATTTCCTCGGTGATCTGAGTGGCACCGCAGTCCAGCGCACCGCGGAAGATATAGGGAAAACACAGCACGTTGTTGACCTGGTTCGGGTAGTCCGAGCGGCCGGTGGCAATGATGCAGTCCGGCCGCACCGCCTTGGCCAGTTCCGGGCGAATTTCAGGTTCGGGGTTGGCCAGTGCCAGGATGATGGGCTGGCTTGCCATGGTCTTGACCATGTCTTGCGTCAACACCCCCGCGGCCGAGCAACCCAGGAACACATCGGCCTCATTGACGGCATCGGCCAGCGTGCGCGCGCTGGTGTCCTGCTCGAAGCGGGCTTTGGACGCGTCATAGCCGCCGGGACGGCCTTTGTACACCACGCCCTTGGAGTCGCAAATGAACACGTTCTTGACCTGCACGCCCAGGCCGATCATCACGTTCAGGCAGGCGATGGCTGCCGCGCCGGCGCCTGAGACCGCCACCTTGACGTCACCGATGTTCTTGCCCACCAATTCCAGGGCGTTGATGAGCGCGGCGCTGCTGATGATGGCGGTGCCGTGCTGGTCGTCGTGGAACACCGGGATGCCCATGCGCGCCTTGAGTTTCTCTTCAATGTAAAAACATTCGGGCGCCTTGATGTCTTCCAGATTGATGCCGCCCAGCGTGGGCTCCAGTGCGGCAATGATCTCGACCAGTTTGTCGGGGTCGCGTTCGGCCAGTTCGATGTCGAACACATCGATGCCGGCAAATTTTTTGAACAGGCAGCCCTTGCCCTCCATCACCGGCTTGCCAGCCAGCGGGCCAATGTCGCCCAGGCCCAGCACCGCCGTGCCGTTGGTGACCACCCCCACCAGATTGCCGCGGCTGGTGTAGTCGTAGGCCAGGTCCGGGTTGGCCTGAATGTCGAGGCAGGGGTAAGCCACACCGGGTGAGTAGGCCAGCGCCAGGTCGCGCTGGTTGACCAGCGGCTTGGTGGCGTTGACCGAGATCTTGCCGCGGGTGGGAAAGCGGTGGTAGTCGCGCGATGCGTCGCCCAGGGCTTGTTCGGCGTCTGACAGTTCATGGCTCATTGATGTCTCCTTATGAAAATGGATGGCACGCACTTTACACCCGCAGCAGGCCAATTTTTTGACTGGATGGGTGCGGCTTGATCCAACTCAACTCAGCAGATCATGCAGGCTGCGGGCAATGACTTTGGTGGCGCGCCGCAGGTCTTCCAGTTCCAGCCGTTCGTCGGCGCGTTTGGCGTGGGACTCAAGTACGGTGCGTGGCCCGGCGCCGTAAATCACGCCCGGAATGCCGGCCTGGGCAAACAGGCGCACGTCGGTGTACAGCGGTGTGCCCAGTGCCGGAATGGCTTCACCAAAAATGGCCTTGCCGTGTTGCTGAATGGCATCGACCAGCGGTTGGTTGCCAGGCATGGGCTGCATGGCATGGGCCAGCAACATGCGCTTGATATCCACCCTGATGCCCGGCAGTGTGGCGGCAGTGTCAAGAATCAGCTGGCGCAGATTGGCTTCAACCTCGGTGGCGTTCTCTTCGGGAATCATGCGCCTGTCCAGCTTGAAGCTGACCGTGCCCGGCACCACGTTGGTGTTGGTGCCGCCGCTGATCAGGCCGACGTTCAGGTAAGGATGGTTGATGCCCTGAACTTTTGAGCTGATGGACTTGTACAGCGTGTTTTGTGCATACAGCACGCTCAAAATCTGCACCGCAGCCTGCAAGGCGTCGACGCCCGATTCGGGAATGGCGGCGTGCGCCATCTGGCCGTGCACGGTGACTTCGAGTTGCAGGCAGCCGTTGTGCGCGGTGATCACCTGATAGCTGAAGCCTGCGGCAATCATCAGGTCGGGTTGGGTAAGCTGGTGTTGCAGCAACCAGGCCGGGCCCACCTCACCGCCAAATTCCTCGTCGTAGGTGAACAGCAGCTCGATGCTGCCCTTGGTCGGTTTGCACACGGCCTCGAGCGCGCGCATGGCAAAGGTGAAGGTGGAAAAGTCGCACTTGCTCACCGCGCTGGCGCGGCCGTACAGTTTGCCGTTCTCGATCTCGCCGCCGTAAGGGGCATGCGTCCAGCCCTCGCCCGGGGGCACCACGTCGCCGTGGGCGTTGAGCGCAATGGTTTTGCCGCCCGCCCCATAACGGTGACGCACGATCAGGTTGGTGATGCTTTGCAGGCCGGCAGCCTGCACTTCGGCAGCGGGCACCGGGTGCCTTTCGGCCTCAATGCCCATGGCCTGCAGCAATTCGGCCGTGCGTTCGGCGTGGGGCGCGTTGTTGCCCGGGGGGGTGTCGGTGGGGACGCGAATGAGTTCCTGCAGAAAGCGCACCTGTTCGTCAAAGTGGTCGTCGATCCAAGCGTCAAGTTGGGAGTAAGGGGTCATGGTCATCGAGGTTTTGTCATTGTTGTTCCAGGGCTTCGCAGGGTCGACTTCAGTCGACCTGGCCGAATGAATTCGACCCCACAGAGCTCACCTGAGCCAGTTGATCCAGCAGGTGCCCGAAAGCCGCCACCGCCAGTTGCATGTCGTCGCTGGTGGTGGATTCGAGCGGGTTGTGGCTGATGCCGGCATTCTGGCCGCGCACAAACAGCATGGCTTGCGGCATGATGTCATGCAGCTTCATGGCGTCATGGCCGGCGCCGCTGGGCATGCGGTGGATGGGCAGACCCAGACTGGCCACCGCGTTTTCCCAGCGGCTTTGCCACTCCGGCGCGCTTGGTGCGGCGCTGGCGCGCATGGATTCGGTGAGGTGATGGCTGACCTTGCGTTGCGCGCAGATGTCGGCCAAGGCGCGCAACAGGTCAACCTGCAGTGCATCACGCTGCGCGTTGCTGGGGGCGCGCAAGTCGAGCGAAAACTGGCAGCGGCCCGGCACCACATTGACCGAGCCGTTGGGCACCAGGAGCTGGCCCACGGTCGCAACCGAGTCACCGTCTTGTCTTGCGCGTTGTTCGCAGGCCAGCATGAATTCGGCCACGGCGCAGGCGGCGTCAGCGCGCTGGTTCATGGGTGTGGTGCCGGCGTGGCAGGCGGTGCCCACCACCTCGCCTTGGTAACGCGCGCTGGCGTTGATGGAGGTGACGATGCCCAGTGGCAGGTTCAGTGCGTTCAGCACCGGGCCCTGCTCGATGTGCACTTCGACAAAGCCCAGGTACTGCGCCGGGTCGCGCTGCAAGCTGGCAATTCGCTTCAGCACGGTGTTGGTCTCGTTCGTCTCGCACAGCCCCGCCTGCTGCATGGCGTTGCGCATCGACACCCCGTCGGCATCGCGCTGGTCGAGCCAGGCCGGGTTGAAGTCGCCGGTGAGCGCGCCCGAGCCCAGAAAGGTGGCCTTGAAGCGCTGGCCTTCTTCTTCGGCAAAGGCCACCACCTCGATGGCAAAGGGCAGGCGCTGGCCTGCCCGGTGCAACGCATGCACGCAGGCCATGGGCACAAAAATGCCAAGGCGGCCGTCGTATTTGCCGCCGTTGCGCACCGTGTCGTAGTGGCTTCCGGTGAGCAAGGTTTGACCTGCCGTCATCCCGTCATAGCGTCCCACCACATTGCCCACGGCGTCAACGGCCACACGGTCAAAGCCGCAAACCTGCATTTGCTCGCGGATGAAAGCGGCGCAGGCACGGTGGGCGTCGGTCAGGTAGGTTACGGTGAGTTGACCGGGCGCCTCTGAGTACTGGCTTAAGTGCTCTTGCCAGTCCCACACCCGGTCACCCAGATCGGGGCTGACACCAAACTTGTCATTGAGGCGAATCTCGGCAATGCGGTGGATGTTGCGCAGGCATTCCTGCAGCTCGAAGTCGGGGTGGCCGCGCAAGCGCCGCTCAAAGGTGGCAATGATTTCGGCCCGGCTCAGGCCCAGGCCGCGCGGGCCGCGCACCGCCAGAACGAAGGGCCAGCCAAACTTGGCCTTGTAGTCGGCATTGAGTTGCTGCAGTTGGGCAAATTCTTCGGCGCTGCAGTTCGTCAGACCCGCCTTGCTTTGCTCATGGGTCGACTCGGCCGTCAGGCTCTGGCTCACCATGGCCTTGCCCGCCAACTCCGGGTGGGCACGGATCAGGCCATGCTGGGCTTCGAGCGGGGCACTGCTGACCACTTGCGCCAGGATGAATTTGAGCTGGGCCAGCGACACAAACGGCCGCTGTGCCAGCGCTGCCTCGGCGATCCACGGCGAGTGTTCGTACAGGCCGTCGAGCAGTGGCAAGGCCGCATCGGCCGGGGCGCTGTTGAGTTGATCAAGGGTCAGGGGCATGGTGTCAAGCCTCAAATTGAATAGGGGTGTGTGGCCCGCCAGTGCCGGGCAATGTCGATGCGCCGGCACACCCACACCTTGTCATGCTGGCCGATGTAGTCCAGGAACCGCTGCAGCGCCACAATGCGCCCGGGGCGCCCCAGCAGGCGGCAGTGCATGCCCACACTCATCATCTTGGGGGCATCCAGGCCAGCCGGGTCGCCCTCGGCATACAGCGCGTCGAACGTGTCCTTGAGATACTGAAAAAACGGGTCGGCGTAAGCGTAGCCTTGCGGCAGCGCAAAACGCATGTCATTGCAGTCCAGCGTGTAGGGCACGATCAGTTGCGGCACCACCTCGCCGTTGGTCTTGCGCACTTCCATCCAGAACGGCAGGTCGTCGCCGTAGTAGTCACTGTCGTAGTCAAAACCGCCAAAGTCGGCCACCAGGCGGCGCGTGTTGGGGCTGTCGCGCCCGGTGTACCAGCCCAAAGGTCGTTCACCCATCAGCCGCGTCAGGATGTCCATGCCACGCGCCATGTGCTCGCGCTCCACGTCTTCGGGCAAATTTTGGTAATGAATCCAGCGCCAGCCATGGCATGCGATCTCGTGGCCCAATTGTTGGCAGGCCTGCACCAGTTCGGGGGTGCGCTCCAGCGCCATGCTGACACCGAACACCGTGAGCGGCAGGCCGCGCTGCTCAAACTCGCGCAGGATGCGCCACACGCCGGCGCGGGCGCCGTATTCGTAAATGCCTTCCATGCTGATGTGCCGGTCCGGGTAGCTGGCCGGGTTGGCCATCTCGGACAAAAATTGCTCGCTGCCCGCGTCGCCGTGCAGCACGCAGTTCTCGCCGCCTTCTTCATAGTTGAGGACAAACTGCACCGCAATGCGGGCCTGGTCGGGCCAGCGGGCATGAGGCGGCGTGGGGCCGTAACCCTGGAGGTCGCGCGGGTAGGGCAGGGTGCTGTTGTAGTGTTGCATGGGGAAGGCGGGAATTCAGTCAACTAAAGGCGCTGGCAATGGCGTCGATGGCGTGAGTGGCAGGCGCGGGGTCGAAGTCGAGGTTGGCCTCGACGTGGTGCAGGTGTTCTTCCATCAGGCGCACCGCCAGGGCTTCGTCTTTGGCGGCCAGCGCCTTGACGATTTGCGCATGTTCGTCGCTGGAATGTTCAGCCGCGCGGCTGGACTGGTACATCAGCGTGATCAGTGAGCAGCGCGAGATCAACTCGCCCAGCAACTCCGCCAGCACCTGGTTGCCCATGAGCTCGGCCATGCGCACATGAAAGTCGCCCAGCAGTTGGTTGCGCTGGCTGCGGCCGTTGTTGTCATCGAGCGCCAGGGCGGCTTGTTCGGCCTTGATGTGGGCTTGCAGCACCTTGATCTGTTTTCCGGTGACCTGGCGCACAAAGGCGCGCGTGGTTTCAAGCTCGAGCATGCGGCGTACCGCAAACACCTGTTTGGCCTCGGCCACCGACGGGCTGGCCACATAGGCGCCGCGGGCCGGCTCCATGCGGATCAGGCGGTGCTGCGACAACTGAAACAGGGCCTGGCGCACCAGTGTGCGCGACACGCCAAACTGGCTCGCAATTTTTTGCTCGGCCAACTTGGTGCCGGGCTTGAGCCGGTGTGACACGATGGCCTGCGTGAGCGCTGCCACGATCTGGTCAGTGCTTGAAGTTGCCGCGCTGACGGGAATAATTTGTTCGGTTGCCATGTCGGGATGATAGCCGTTTGCAGAAAAAGTGTATACACTTTGGTGAAATTTTTAAGGAAAGCACCATGGGACTCAGCACACATGTTCTCGACACCATGCATGGCAGGCCGGCCGCAGGCATGGCCGTGGCTTTGTATGCCACCGGGCCAGACGGCGCGCGTTGCCTGAAACAATTTGTGCTCAACCAGGACGGCCGCAACCCGGACGGGCTGTTGCTCAGTGCTGCCGAATTGCAGCGCGGCAGCTATCGGCTGGTGTTTGATGTGGCGGCGTATTTCAAGACCTGCGGCGTGGCTTTGCCAGAGCCCAATTTTTTGAACCAGGTGAGTCTGGACTTTGGTGTGGCCGCCCCGGAGCAGCATTACCACGTGCCGCTGCTGGTGAGTCCGTGGAGCTATTCAACCTACCGGGGCTCGTGAGGTGGGGCTGTTACAACTGCCCCTCGGTCAGCGTATCGAGCTGGAACAGGCCACTTTTGTGCCACAGCCAGGTGTCGGTGTACGTGACACGGCCCATGCGCACTGGGGCGGGGTAGGGGGCGGCCAGGCGCACGGTACGCTCGATTTCGGCCATGACCTCGGGGGCGTGACTGGGCGCGCGCATCCAGCTGGTGCTGGTGACCAGGCCCATGCCGTCCACCTCGATCTGCAGCACACCCACAGCGTAAAGCAGGGGCGGCATCTTGCCGCGGTACACGCGCTTCACATTGCGTTCGTACAAGTGGCTGGCAGCATCCAGTCGGTAAGCGCGGGGTGTGACGGCGCTCGATACATAAGTGGGCACAGGCACAGGCACGGGTGGGGGGGCCACCACCAAGGGGGCGGGCGGGGGTGCCACGGGGGCGGGCAAGGGCGGGGGCGGCGGCAAGGGTGTCGATGTACAGCCGGCCAAAATCGCAGCCATGCCAGCCATCAGGCGCAGCGAAACCTGCTTGGAGCGTAATGAGGCAAATATGTTCATGTGTTGTCTCGAAAAAATGACTGGTTTGCGCGTTGTAACATTGCCCGCCACTGACAAGCCCGTAATGTGCCTCAAAAAGCCAGGGTTGTCTTTGGGGTTAGCGCTAAAAGGGTAATCAATTGTGACTGTCGAAGCGCATTTTTTGAAGCTTTTGAGCGCACAACCGGCTGTGCTGGTCTCGGTGCAGGCGCATCGTGGCTCGGTGCCGCGTGAGGCGGGCGCCTGGATGGCGGTGTTTGCTGACAGCACTTTTGGCAGTATTGGTGGTGGTCATTTGGAGTGGCAAGCCATGGAGCAGGCTCGGGCACAGCTGGGCGGCCAAGTCGGCTTGCAGGTTCGCCGTGTTTCTCTGGGGCCGTCATTGGGGCAGTGCTGTGGTGGCGAAGTCACGCTGCAATTCGAGCCAGTCAGTGCCTCGGACCTCACCCGCTTGCACCAGCATTTTTCGGATCAGCGGGCACTGTGGCCGCCTGTGGCCTTGTTTGGTGGTGGTCATGTGGCGACTGCGCTGGTGCAGGTGCTGGGCCGCTTGCCGTTCCGGGTGCATTGGCTGGACAGCCGCGACGGCATTTTTCCTGAAGACTTGCCCGCCAATGCCTGTGCAGAGCATTCCGACCCGGTTCAACGCGGCGTGGCCGGACTGGCGCCCGGGACCCGGGTGCTGATCATGAGCTTCAGCCACGCTGAAGACCTGGACGTGGTGGCTGCCTGCTTGCTGCGCCAGCGTTTACACGCGGATTTGCCCTTCATTGGATTGATCGGCAGCCGAAGCAAATGGGCCACCTTTCGCCATCGCCTGGCCGAGCGTGGCTTCAGTGCGCAGGAGCTGGGGCAAGTGACCAGCCCGATCGGTGTGCCGGACATTGCTGGCAAGGTACCCGACGTCATTGCCGTGGCGGTGGCGGCACAACTCTTGCAACTGAGTGGTTCAACCAAGGAAGCATGATGGAAAGTTATATTTTGGATTGGCTCAACCTGCTGCTGCGCTGGGCGCATGTGGTCACCGCCATCGCCTGGATCGGTTCCTCGTTTTACTTTGTCTTTCTGGACAGCAGCCTGACGCCGCCCGAAGACGAAGACCTGAAAAAGCAGGGTGTCAGCGGCGAATTGTGGGCGGTGCATGGCGGTGGCTTTTATCACCCGGTCAAGTTTGCCGTCAAGCCGCCGCAGTTGCCCAAACACCTGCACTGGTTTTACTGGGAAAGCTACAGCACCTGGCTCACCGGCTTTGCGCTGTTCACCGTGTCTTACCTCTGGAGCGCCGGCACTTACCTGATCGACAAATCAAAAATGGACTGGGTGCCCTGGCAGGCGGTGACCGTGGCGATTTTGTTTTTGGTGGTGTTCTGGTTGCTGTATGACCTGATCTGCCGGCTGTATGGGCAGCGCAAAAGCGGTGACGCGATCGTCGGCGCCCTGGTGATGGTGCTGGTTTGCGTGGCGAGCTGGCTGGCCTGCCACTGGTTTGCGGGCCGAGCCGCCTTTTTGCTGGTGGGCGCCATGCTGGCCACCAGCATGAGCGCCAATGTGGCGCATTGGATCATTCCGGGCCAGCGAAAAATGGTGGCCGCCATCCAGGCCGGTGCGCCGGTCGACCCGATCCACGGCATCCGCGGTAAACAGCGCAGCGTGCACAACACCTACTTCACGCTGCCGGTGCTGTTTGCCATGCTCAGCGGCCATTACAGCTTTACCTACACGCACCCGCAAAACTGGCTGGTGCTGATCGCCATGATGTTTGCCGGAGCCGCGGTTCGCCAGTTTTTTGTCATGCGCCACGGCTACAAGCTGGGCCGCAATGGCAACCCCTGGCCCTATGCTGGCGTGGGCGTGGCAGTGATCGGGGTCATCATGCTCTGGCTGGCGCCCGAGCCCGTCGAACCGATGCCGGCGGCTAGCGCTGATGCAGTCAATACCAGTGTGGGCGGCGCCATTGCTTACGCCACGCTGCAACCCATTCTGGCGCAGCGCTGCTATTTGTGCCATGGCGCGCAGGTGCAAATGAAAAACGTTCGGCTCGACTCGGCCGCCAACGTCAAGTTGCATGCGCAAAATATCTACCAACAGGTGGTGGTCAGCAAGCTCATGCCCATGACCAACACCACGGGTATCTCGGAAGCCGAGCGCATGGTGATCAAGCAGTGGTTTGAGACCGGCGCCAAGGTCGATTGAGGCTTTTCACGCCCACCGAGGCAGGCCGAATTCAACCAAAAAAATGGCGGACCGTGTTGCGATCCGCCATTTTTGGCTGGGCCGATGAAGGCCCTGCGTTCAGCGTGTTATCAGCGCGCGCGCTCAGCCAAAAACATCTCGATGCGGCGGTTTTTGGCACGGCCGGCTTCGGTGTAGTTGTCGGCGACGGGCTCGTACGAGCCGCGGCCGTCAATCTGGATGCGCTGACCATTCACACCGCGTGAAATCAGGTAGTTGCGTGCGCTGGAAGCCCGGTTGACCGACAGCGGGTTGTTGATGGCGTCCGAGCCGGTACTGTCAGTGTGACCCACAATGCGGATTTCAGTGTTGGGCTGATTGGCCAGGCCTTGGGCAAACTGGTCCAAGATGGGACGCAGGTTGGGCTTGATGACCGCGCTGTTGACGTCAAACGAGATATCGCTCGGGATGTTGAGCTTGAGCTGGTTGTCAGCGGTTTGCGTCACGTCCACGCCGGTGCCCGCGGTGGCCTGCTCCATGGCCGCTTTTTTCTGTGCCATCTGGGTCGACCAGATGTAGCCACCCAGTGCGCCCACGCCAGCGCCAATGACCGCCGACTTGCTGCTGTCGCCGATGGCCGCCCCTGCCAGCGCACCCACACCTGCGCCAATGGCGGAGCTGCGTTGGGCATCCGACATGTTGGCACAGCCGGTCAGCAGAATCAGGGCAGCGCTCAGAGCGGCAAGTGCCGGGCGACCGCGAAATTTCAGGTTTGTCATGGTGCTTCCTTCAGGTTTATTTACAAAGCCAATTTATACCAGTGACGCTGCGCTTTGGTTTGTGCGTTGGCCCACATTGGGTATCAAAATGTAAGCATGGCTTGAGAATCCACATGGAATCACGCTGTCACCTTGTCCGCCTCCGAGGTAAATGCATCGGCATAGAACTCATCTTCTGGCAAACCGGCGGCCAGGTAGTCGGCACGCGCCGAGTCCACCACAATGGGCGCACCGCAGGCATAAACCTGGTGGCCGCTCAGGTCGGGCAGGTCCTGCAGCACCGCGCGGTGGACAAAACCGGTGCGCCCCTGCCAGTGGTCTTCCGCCAGCGCGTTGGACACCACCGGCACATAGCGCAGATTCGCCATTTCGGCCAATTTGGCTTGTACCCAGTCATCCATGTAGAGGTCGAAGGGACGGCGGCCACCCCAGTACAGCGTGACCGGGCGTCTGATGCCCTTGAACTGCATGTGCTCGATGATGGCCTTGACCGGGGCAAAGCCGGTGCCCGAAGCCAGCAGAATAATCGGCTTGTCGCTGTCATCGCGCAGGTAAAAGCTGCCAAAAGGGCCTTCAATGCGCAAGATGTCGCGCTCCTTCATGCTGCCAAAAACCTGGTCGGTGAACAGGCCGCCCGGCATGTGGCGAATGTGCAGCTCCAGCCCCTGCTCGATCAGCTGCGGTGCGCTGGCCATGGAGTAACTTCGGCGCACGCCGCCCTGCAGTAAAAATTCGATGTACTGGCCGGCATGGTAGGCAAAGCGGTCGTTGGCCGGCATTTGCAGCAGCAGGCGCATCACATCGGGTGATTTTTTCTCCATCAACTTGATGCGCGTGGGCATTTTCTTGATGGCAAAGGCGCCGGCCAGCGTCACCTGACGCGACTCCAGCACCACGTCGCTTAATGGGCTGGCGCAGCAGGTCAGCACAAAACCCTGGGCTTCTTCGGCCTCGCTGAGGGCCTTGCTCTGGTGCGTGCCGTGGCGCACGCTGCCGCTGAGCTTTTTGCATTTGCACGAGCCGCAAGCGCCGTCCTTGCAACCGTAGGGCAGGTTGACGCCCTGCGCAATACCGGCTGCCAGGATGGTTTCGTCCGCCGGCGTGGTGAACGTGCGGCCGCTGGGTTCGATGGTGATCTGAAAAGCACTAGGGCTGGCGTTGCCGGTCATATTGTGGTTATCCTCAAACATTCAGTTTTTAAAAGGAGTCAATTTTGCCTGCACTGCGAAGCCCCCATACGCTCATGTACGCCACTCGCCCCGGAACTTTGCCGGCGCGTTTCCGGCGCGAGCGCCTGTTGCTGGTCGGGTGTGGTGACGTCGGTCTGCGTGTGGCGCGCCAACTGGGCCCGCGGGTGCGCTTGCTGGCGCTCACCTCGCAGACCGCGCGTGTGGCGGAGCTGCGGGCCTTGGGCATCACGCCGCTGCTGGGTAATCTGGACAAGCCCGCCAGCCTCAAGCGCCTGAGCGGCCTGGCCACGCGTGTAGTGCACCTGGCGCCACCGCCCGGTAGCGGGCCGCAAGACCCGCGCACCCAGACGCTGCTGCAGGTGCTGCGCCGGCGCTCGTCCTTGCAAAGCCTGGTCTACGGCTCCACCAGCGGTGTTTATGGCGACTGCCAGGGGGACGTGGTCACCGAGGGGCGCGCCCTCAATGCGGCCACCGCGCGGGCGCAACGGCGCATTGATGCCGAACGGCGCATCCGGCACTTTGGCCGCGCTGCAAAGGTACCGGTCAACATTTTGCGCATTCCGGGCATCTACGCGCCCGACCGCGAGGGCGGCACGCCGCGCGAGCGACTGCTCAAGGGCACGCCGGTGCTGCAAGCCAGTGACGATGTTTATACCAACCACATCCACGCTGACGACCTGGCGCGCGCCTGCATTGCGGCCCTGTGGCGAGGTCGGCCCGGACGGGTCTATAACGTCAATGACGACACCTGCCTGAAGATGGGCGACTACTTTGACCTGGCCGCCGACCTGTACGGCCTGCCAAGGCCGCCCCGGGTGCCGCGCGACACGGCCACAGCGCAGTTGCCATTGCTGCTGCTGAGCTTCATGAGCGAGTCACGCCGCATGGACAACACCCGGCTCAAGGCCGAGCTGCGCGTGGCGCTGCGCTATGCCACGGTGGCGCAGGGTTTGAGCGAGGCAAAAGTCGTGTAACACTGGGTTTGCCGGAACGGTGGCTTGCTGCTCAGGGCAGAATAGGGCCACTTACATACTCTCATACCTGCGTCATGATAAATACGATTACGCCAGTTCCTGGCAATGCCGAAGCCGCCGCTGTCCCTCTTGAGTCCGCCGATTTTGACGAACTCGACACCCTTCTGGACGACCTGCGTACGCGCTTTGACGAAACCCCGCAATGGGAGTTTTGCGAAGGTTTCATGGCCGCGCTGGTGTGCTGCCGCCGCGTGATCAGTCCGACCGAGTATTTTTCGGTGCTGCTGGATCTGGAAGATGACAGCGAAACGCCGCTGTTTGCCGACGAAGCCCAGTTCAAACGCTTTTTTGACCTCTGGATGCGGCGCTGGAACGAAGTCGCTGCAGCCCTCAACGTCGACGTGGAGTCGCTCGATGACGAGCGCGCCTACCAGCCCGAGGTGATGGACTTGCGCGGCGCCATTGCCGCCCTGCCCGAGGAGCAGCGCGCTGAAATGGGTGATGCGCCGATTCCCTCCTTTGGCCAGATCTGGGCCATTGGCTTTATGTACGCGGTCGAAAGCTGGCCCGAGGAATGGGCGCCGCCGCGCGACAAGGACGCCGCCAAGGTGCTCGATGCCGCGCTGGAATGCATCGTGGCGGTGACCGAGGACGACACCGACACCCCGACGGTGGCGGCTTTCGAGGACGATGGTGTTCCGACCATCAGCGAGCAGCGTCTCAATGACTTTGCCGATGCCATGTGGGCGGTGTACGACTTGCGCGAGCTGTGGCGCAACATCGGCCCGCGCGTGGAAACCGTGCACGCCGAGGTCAAACCCGGCCGCAACGACCCCTGTTCCTGCGGCAGCGGCAAAAAATACAAAAAATGTTGTGGCGCCTGAGGCTTGTTTTTTTTGTGGGGTCGACTTCAGTCGACCAGGGCGGGCGCAAAAAACTGCCGCAACAGCGCCGCCGTCTCCCGGGGTAATTCCTCGGGGATGAAATGCCCGGCCTCCATGGCCTGCCCCGTGACTTGGCCAGCGCACTGCGCCTGCCATAGGGCCAGCGGCTGGAACAGGCGCTGCACCACGCCGCGCGCACCCCATAGCACCAGCGTGTCGCAAGCTATTTTTTGACCCTGCGCCCGGCTGGCGCGGTCATGGTCCAGGTCAATGCTGGCGCTGGCGCGGTAGTCTTCGCACATGGCGTGGAGGGTGTCAGCCTGGATAAAGCAGCGCTCATATTCCGCCAAGACTGCAGGCTCGATGTGGTCCAAGCTGGTGGCGCCCCAGCCGCCCAGCTTGGCGTGTAAATAGGCCAGCGGATTGCCGCCGATCATGGCCTCGGGCAAGGGCGCGGGCTGGATCAGGTGAAACCAGTGGTAATAGGCCTTGGCGAACTCGAAGTCTGTGGCCGCGTACATGTCCAGCGTCGGTGCAATGTCGATCACGCACAGTTTTTGCACCCGTGCGGGGTGGTCCAGCGCCAGCCGGTGAGCGACACGGCCGCCACGGTCATGCCCGCATAAAAAGAAGCTTGCCACGTCCAATGCGTCCACCACTTCCAGCATGTCCTGTGCCAGCGTGCGTTTGCTGTAATTGCTGTGGTCAGGCAGACCCGGTGCCTTGCTGGAGTCACCATAACCCCGCAGATCGGGCAGCACCAGGTAAAAATCCTGCTGCAGGTGTTTGGCCACCCGGTGCCACATGACGTGGCTTTGCGGAAAGCCGTGCAAGAGCAGCAAGGCCGGACGCCCGCCCTGCGCGCCGCGCGAGACGCGGGCAAAAATGCGCGCACCATTGACGTCGAAGTGACGCGTTTCAAAGTCTTCAAACCAGTTCATGAGGGCACTCCTTGCAAAGCGTGGATCATGTCAAATCAGGGGCGGCCGGCACCGTTTTGCCAGCTTACCCCTGCAACAGCAGGGTTGCCAGCACCCACATGGTCACGGCAATCAGCGCGTCAAGCACCTGCCAGGCGCGCGCGGTGGCAAACAGCGGGGCCAGAAACCGCGCACCAAAACCCAAGGCGGCAAACCAGCACAGACTGGCGCTGACGGCACCGGCACCAAAGATCCAGCGGCCAGGGTCGGGGCGCTGGTTGGCCAGGGCACCGAGCAGCACCACGGTATCCAGGTACACGTGCGGGTTCAAAAAGGTGAAGGCAAAGCAGGCGGCCAGCGCTGCCGTCAGGGTGGCCCCGCCATTTTTGCTCACTTGCATGGGTTCGCCCTGCCAGGCGCGCCGCGCGGCCAGCACGCCATAGGTCAGCAGAAACAAGGCGCCGCCGTAGCGCGTGAGCGTCATCAGCAAAGGGTTGTCGCGCACCAGCAGGCCGGCGCCGCCAATGCCGGCCAGAATCAGCAGCGCGTCAGACAGCCCGCAAAACAGCACCAGGGGCAGCACATGCTGGCGCAAAATGCCCTGGCGCAGCACATAGGCGTTTTGTGAACCGATCGCCACGATCAGCGCCAGCCCGGTGGCAAAGCCACTGAAGAAGTCCAGGCTCAAGGGGTCAGGTGCAGGCGCACGCAGAGTCCGCGGCCAGCCAGGCCGTCCGCGAGTGTCAGGCTGGCATGGTGCAGGTCGGCCACGCGTTTGCAGATCGCCAAGCCCAGGCCCGTGCCAGGCTGGCTTTGCTCGGCGATGCGGTAAAAACGCTCAAAAACCTGGTGACGCTGGCCGGGCGCGATGCCGGGGCCGTCGTCGCAGACCGACAGCTGGACGCCCGAGCCATCGGCTTGAAGGTCGATGAGGATGTTGCCACCGCGGGGCGTGTAGTGAATGGCGTTGTCCACCAGGTTGGAGAGCAGCATGGCCAGCATGTCGGCATTGCCGCTGACTGGCGGCAAGTCGGGCTCGGCAACCAGTTCCAGACTTTGCTCGCGCTGCAAGGCCAGGGGCGCCAGTTCGGCGCAAATGGTCTCGGCAATTTTTTCAAGACGGAGGCTTTGAAATTCTGGCCGGGCCTGCTTGGGGTCGAGCCGCGCCAGCGTCAGCAGCTGATTGACCAGGCGAATGCCGCGTTCCACGCTGTGCTGCATCTGTTCAAGCGCTAGCTGGCGCGGCGCCTCGGCCTGGGTGTGGCGTGCGACGTACAGCTGCGCCTGAATGGCCGCCAATGGCGTGCGCAGCTGGTGGGCGGCATCGTCGGTGAAACGGCGCTCATGGTCCAGGGTCTGCCCCATGCGGGTGAGCAGGTCGTTCAGGGCGGTGACGATGGGTTGCACCTCATCTGGCACCGACCGGGCGTCAATCAGCGTCAGGTTGTTGGGTTGTCTTTTGCTGATTTCCTGGCTCAGGGTGGCCAGCGGGTGCAGTCCCTTGCGAATGGAAAACCACAGCAACAGGAAGAGCACCGGCAGCCCGAGCGCCAGCGGCGTGGCGGCGGCAATGACCATGTTGCGCACCAACTTGGCCCGGAAATCGTGGGGCTCCGAGACGATGATTTTCACGCCGTGGCTGGTGTCGTGAACATGGTAGTTGCGCCAACCCTTGCCTTGTTCATCTGCGTTGTCCGAATAGCCCATGGTTTTGGTCATTCTGTCCAGTGGCGCGTTGTCCGAGCGAAACAGCAAATGGCCGTCATCACGCCACAATTGGTAACGCAGACTGCTGCCGTATTGTGTTTTCCTGGAGCCCGGTGGCCTGATGTCGGGCTGCACCTTGGGGCCGGGTGGCGCGCTGCTGACGTTCTCTGGCGGAGCTGCTGGGTTCTTGAAAATGCTTGCGCGGTTGGGCAGTTCAGGCCAGCTGTTGAAGAGCCGATCAATCGCCGCAGATGACATGGTGGTGGGAAAAAACTCTTCGTTGTGATCCGGGTCCATCATTTGCAGAAAGGCCTTGGCGGTATGCGCCAGATGCACGTCGTAAAGCTCGTTGACCTGGGTGATGTTGTCCCGCGTCGACAGCGTGGTCATGACCGCCCAGAACAGAAAGCTGACCACCCCCAGCGCCACCAGCAGACGGTGGCTGAGGGTGATGTGGGAGCGACCAGCCATGGTCATGGCTTGAGCAGTGAGTAGCCTACCCCGCGCACCGTCTTCAGGCTGCTGTCGCCAATTTTTTGCCGCAGGTTGTGAATGTGAACTTCAAGCACGTTGCTGTCACTGGTGCGGTTGGCGCCGAACACGGACTCTTCCAGGCGGCTGCGCGAAATGACTTGCCCGGCCCCCTCCATCAGCACCCGCAGCAGTTCGAACTCGCGGTTAGAGAGACTCAGTAACTTGCCCTCTTTCGTGACCACGAGGGTGTCCGAATCCAGCGTCAGCTTGCCGACGCAAAGGCGCCCCACGTAGCCGGCCCGGCGCACCAGGGCGCGCAGGCGCGCAATCAGCTCTTCCATGTCGGTGGTTTTGACCAGGAAGTCGTCGGCACCGGCCTCAAAGCACATCACCTTGTCGCGCGTGGTGTCGCGGGCCGTCAGCATCAGCACCGGCATGGAACTGCCGCTGGCCCGGAGTTTTTTCAGCAAGGCCATCCCGTCCAGGCCAGGCAGGCTGATGTCGAGCACCGCAACGCGAAAAAAAGATTGGGTCAACAACTCGAATGCCGCCTGCCCATCCGTGACCCAGTGCGCATCAAATCCGGCGTTTTTGAGGGCGGCCTGCAGACCCGCGCCCATCATCAGGTCATCTTCAACAATCAGCAGCTTCATGATGGGTTTTCCGTCTGGAGGAGTTCGATGAGCCGGTTCAGGGCCAGCTGCACCGTGGCTTGTCGCACCGCCGAGCGGCCGCCGTCGAAGTGCTTCAGTTCGCTGATCACGCCCGAAGGGGTCGCCCAGGCCAGCCACACGGTGCCCACCGGTTTGTCCGCGCTGCCGCCCGAGGGACCCGCCACGCCGGTCACGGCGATGGCCGCCTGCGCGTGTGAATGGACCAGCGCACCCACCGCCATGGCCCGCGCAACGGCTTCGCTGACCGCCCCATGGCGCTCGATCAGCGCCGCATCGACGCCGAGCAATTCACATTTGGCGGCGTTGGAATAGGTGACAAAGCCGCGCTCAAACCAGTGGCTTGATCCCGCCAGCTCAGTGCAAGTGGCGGCGATCAGGCCGCCGGTGCAACTCTCGGCAGTCGTTAAAAACCAGCCCTTGCGCAACAGCAGAGGTGCCAGCAGTGCGCAACTTTCCAACATGGGGTGCCTATTTCTTGAGGGGGGCCAGGGTGGCTTCTTCAATCAGCACCTTGTAGCTGTAGCCCGCACCGAAGTCCTTGTCGTTGCGCACCACACCCGACGCGGTCACAAGGTCGCCCACTTTGGCAGATGCCGCGGTGGTCACCAGGATGTCGTTGTCATTTTTGGCGGAGGTGCCGGAACCGTCGCGCAGATGAACCCAGTTTTTGCCCATGATGCCGGCGTTGTATTTCACCACCTGGCCATTGACCTTGACCGGCTTGTCCTTGAGCTGGACTGATTTGCTCACGACATCAGCCACCGTGTAGGCGTTGGCGCCAGTGGCCTTGTCCACCTTGATGGGGGCCGCATCTGGCGCCGTGAGCATGGCCATCTTTGAGCCGAGGGCGCTCGGGCTGGCAGCACCAGCGGCGCCGCCCAGGCTGCCGAAGATGATGGTCGGGAAGGTTTTCTTGAGTGTTTTGCTTTCGAAATTGTTCATGACCATGGTGTTTTCAATCGTGACCGTGGCGCCTTTTTTGACTGCGGCGGTGCTGACGGCCACCCAGGTCTCGCCGTCTTTGGTCTTCAGCCGCAGGTAGGTGTAGCTGTCGACGTTCTTGACCTCCATGACTTCGCCACTGACCACCCCCTTGGCTTGTGCCTTGCTGGCCAGGGGGTCCGCTGCCCAAGCGGTGAACGATGCGGCGACGATGAGACTGGTGGCAATAAAGTGTTTCATGGGGTCTGGACGGTTTTGTGAAAGGAACAAAGCATAGCAGCCTGGGACGCAAGGGTGCTACCAGGCGCGCCAAAGCGCCAGCACCAACAAGGTGCAAAAGGCCGCGACCAGATCGTCGAGCATGATGCCCCAGCCCGCCTTGCGCCAGGCGCCGGGGTCGGTGTGGGGGTCGACCTGGTGGTAGAGCTGATCGGCCCAGGCCACTGGCCCGGGTTTGACGGCATCAAAGAAGCGGAACAAGACAAAGGCTGCCAACTGCTCCCAAAAGCTGGTCGGGCTCACCAGCCACAGCACCAGCCAGAAAGCGGCAATTTCGTCCCACACGATGCTGCTGGGATCCAGCGTGCGCAGGTGTCTGGCGGTGACCGTGCAGACCCACCAGCCAGCCAGAATGCTGACGACAATCAGCCAGCCCCATTGCGACTCGGTCAGGCGGTCTTGTAGCAGCACGAACAGCGCCCAGGCCCAGAGCGTGCCCATGGTGCCGGGGGCCTTGGGACTGAGCCCGGAGCCAAAGCCCAGCGCCATCACATGGGCCGGGTGCGCCATCATGAAACGGCCGGTCGGCACCACCGGGCCCAGCGGACGGGCCGTGACAGGCGGTATTTCAAGCACAGACTCGGGATCAAGCATGGTTGGATTATCGAGGCTGCGCTTGATCCGCTTCAGGCAAAGTGATCAAAGGAAGCGTAATGATTGGGTAGCCGCTGGCCCTGTGCGTCGAGCAGCCGCAAGCCCGGGCTGGCGTCAATTTGGCCGACCCGGTGCACCGGGGTCTGGCTGGCCTGGGCTGCGTGGGCCACGGCATCACGCTGATGGGGTGCGGCGGTAAACAGCAACTCGTAGTCGTCGCCGCCAGCCAGTGCCAGGGTGCGCCACTGTTCGACCGAGAGAGCGATGTGACCGCCCGCGTCGCCAGCAATCGGTCCGGGGTAACAAGCGATGCATTGCACCAGCGTGTCGACCTGCAAAGTCGCGCCCACTTGCGAGCATTCCAGAACATGCCCAAGGTCGCCGATCAGGCCATCGCTGAGGTCAATGGCCGCGCTGGCAATGCCGCGCAGCGCCATGCCCAGCGCCACACGCGGCGTGGGTCGCTCCAGTCGCGCGCGCGCCGCCAGCAGCCAGGGTTCCGGGAGGGGTAATTTGCCTTGTTGCACGTTCAGCGCCAGCCGCGCATCGCCCAGTGTGCCGCTGACATAGAGGTCGTCACCAGCACGGGCACCCGTGCGCAGCAGGGCCTGGGAGCGCCCATTGATCACCGGCACTTCGCCAAACACCGTGATGCAGATGTTGAGCGGCCCGGCGGTGGTGTCGCCGCCAATGAGCTCGCAGTCGTGGGCATCGGCCAGTTCAAACAGGCCCTGGGCAAAGGCGGCCAACCAGGACGCATTGGCCTCGGGCAGCGCCAGTGCCAGGGTGAACGCCAGTGGTTTGGCACCGCAGGCGGCCAGGTCGCTCAGGTTGACCGCGAGTGCCTTGTGGCCCAGGCTGTGGGGATTCAC
Source organism: Rhodoferax sp. (assembly GCF_030653815.1). Taxonomy (GTDB): domain Bacteria; phylum Pseudomonadota; class Gammaproteobacteria; order Burkholderiales; family Burkholderiaceae_C; genus Rhodoferax. The sequence continues at coordinate 84,243 of NZ_JAURYQ010000036.1, forward strand.
ATCGGCAAAAAAATGGCGGCCCTGCACCAGCATGTCGCACGAAATCGCCAACTGGGTGCCGGGCGCGGGCTGCAACAGCGCACAGTCGTCGCCAATACCCAGCGCTGCGTGGTGCACCGGGCGCTTGAAGTAGCGTGAGATCAGATCGAACTCACCCATGCTTGTTGTCCTGGGCTTGACTGGCCGCGCTGGCGGGCCAAAAAAAACTGGGCCAGCGGGTGTTAATGCGGTGTCGGATGGCCTGGTAGATGCGGCTGCGGTCCACCCCACTGACGTTGTGCGCCTTGAGCGCCAGCAGGAACGCCAAATAAAAGCTCACGCCCACGTTGAGCGCAGCGGTGATGGCAATGCCGGCCACACACCACCAGAACGCCCCTTGCTGCAGCAGGTCCGGCCCCAGGCTGGCGGCGGCGGCGGCCAGTTGGCCGGTGGACAGCGTGACGTGGCGCACCTCCAGACCGAGACCAAAAAATGCCGCAAAGGCTGGCACCAGGCCCAGCATCAGCCCGAGCGACACATTGGCCGCCAATCCCGAAATATTGTGGCGCATGAAGCTGGCCCAGCGCTCGGCCCTGGCTGGACCCAGTGCCGTGGTGACCTTGGGGTTGTAACGAATGACCGAATCCAGCCGGTGCAGCACAAACCAGTTTTCGGTCCAGCCCGCAATGATGCTTGACGCAAACAGCAGCACGCCGGTCAGGGCCGCAAACAAGGCCGTGGGCCCAAGCACGGTCAGGTCTTGCAGGACGTGTTTGGCCACGCTGGCATCTATCATGGGCGCGCCAAAAGCAAACCACAAGGCGCTGCTGATCAGCAGCACCGCCGGCGCCACCAGTGCCAGGTTGCCCACGATCGCCGCCACTTGCGAGCGCACCAGATGCGTCACTTCATCGACAAAACCCTCGATGGCACCCGGTGCTCCCAGCTCCTTGAGCTTGGCCGCCATGGCGGGGGCAGTCATGGCGGGTTGTTTGGTGGCCACGGTCCAGTGCAACATCTGGATCAGCACAAAACTCAGGGCGTAGTTGAGGCCGGCGTAAAAGCCGCTCCAAAAAGCCGACAAGCTCATGGACACCACGACAAACTTCATCAGCGTGGTGATGGACATGACGGCGCCACCGCCAGCCGCGTCACGCAGCATCCGCATGTATTCGGCCCGGTTGCGGGTGATGTAGTGTTCGCCGGTCTCGGAGCTGCGCTCGGCGACCTTGGCTGCCAGCATGGAGGAGTTGGCGGCAAGGAGGGCGCGCAGACTGCGTCGCTCCAGGCCCATCTTGACCAGGTCCGCCAGCAATTGCACGGTCAATCGTTGTGGCCGCTCTGACAGCAGGCAGTCAAGCAGGGCGCGAATGCGCAGCACGCGGCTTCGCATCTGGCGCAATTGAAACACCAGGTTGACCGAAATGCCGTGTGCTTCCAGATGGGTATAGACCGAAGCCGCTGCGTGACGGCAGGCATCCAGACGCGCCAGGAACTGATGTAATGCCGCCTGGCGCTCTACGTTGTGCTGTAGCGGGCTGGCCAGAAAGGCTGCTTGCAGGGCATCAAAGTCGGTTGTCAAGGCGTGAAACGGCGCAGTTTCACGGGCTGGCATGCTCATGCGCAAGCGCAATTCCGGCGAGAAGCCGGTGGTCCGAATCTGGCTGGTGCAAAACGTCAGCGCTTCCAGCAGCGTGGCCTGCCATGGTGAGATCTCGCGCTGCTGGCTGTTGGTCAGCCAGACACAGTGACCCAGTTCAAGGTTCACGCAGCGGCTTTTCAGCAAGTCGGCCAGCCTGGCCAAGGTGGCATCGTCCAGCGCCGTGAGCCAACGGGCATCAAAGGCATCGTGAAAGGCGAGTGTAAAAAGCGCCGATGCGTCCGCTGTTTCGGGCGTTCCGGGCAGGAACTTGAGCCGCAGTCGCTCCAGTAGTTCACTGGCAAAGGCGCTGCGCGACGAAAACCCGTAGTCGGCCAGCAAGGCCGTGGCATCGACCGTGCCCAGCAGTTTTTGCCACCAGGCTTGCAGTCTGGCGGCCGCCTCCGGGCGTTGTTGCAGGGCATCGAGCAGCAGGTTGACGCGCGCCACGGCACGCGGCACCGAGTCACGGCTGCCGCGAATCCAGCCCAGCAGTTCGATCAGCCAGAGGTGGCGGTGTGCGAGATCGGCGTGCGGGTCGAGGGCGTCCAGCAGTTCGGAAAGATCAGTCCTGGCCACCATGAATCTAGTGCAGCGTGCGCGTGCCGCCGTTTTCACTCAGGGCGTCGAGCACAAACATGGGCACATCCACGTCGAATTTTTCACCGTCCTCGGCAACGCAAAAGAAACTGCCGTGCATGGTGCCGGTGGGCGTGCGCAGCCGGGTGCCGCTGGTGTACTCGAAGGACTCACCAGGTTGCAGCAGCGGCTGGTGCCCCACCACGCCCAGGCCCTTGACCTTTTCGTGGTGGCCCACGGCGTCGTTGACGTTCCAGGTGCGGGAAATCAATTGCGCCGCAATGCTGCCGGTGTTGCGAATGGTGATGGTGTAGGCGAAAAAATACTGCCCTTGCCCCGGTGCCGATTGATCAGCGAGGTAGCGCGGTTGGACCTGAACCTGCAATTGGTAAATGGGAGAAGTTGCCATGGTCTGAGAGCTAGGGTTTGATGCCGGCAAGGGACGCGACTTCAAGCCTTGTCATAGTGTGAAGTGGCTGGATTGATGAAGCTGCCAGACTTGCCCCCATGCTTTTCCAGCAGTTTGATGTCGGTCATGGTCATGCCGCGGTCCACCGCCTTGCACATGTCGTAAATGGTCAACAGGGCGGCCGAGACGGCGGTGAGGGCTTCCATCTCGACGCCGGTGGGTCCCACCGTTTCCACGGTGGCTTTGCAGAGTACGCTGCTTGATTCGGCCGGGCCGCCGTGCAGCACCTTGAATTCAATGGCCACGCGGGTCAGCGCCAGCGGGTGGCACAGGGGAATCAGATCACTGGTTTTCTTGGCGGCCATGATGCCGGCGATGCGGGCAATGCCCAGAACATCGCCTTTTTTGGCGGTGCCCGACTCGATAATGGCCAGCGTGGCTGGCAGCATGTCAATGCGCCCGCCGGCAACGCCAATGCGGTGGCTGGCGACTTTGGCCGCCACGTCGACCATGTGGGCTTGGCCTTGGTCGTCAAAATGGGTGAGGGTGCTCATGACAAAAATGGGGAGAAGTTGAACCAAAGTAAAGGCCACGGCGCGACCGAACCTTTACACGCAGCTGGCATCATACGGTGATCGTCTGACCTATTCATTTGCAGGTGTACAAAATTTATCGCCCATGTTGATTCATCAATTCAAACCAAAAGCACTGTTTGTCCCTGTATTAAAAAAGAAGACCGCTCTCTTTTTTGTAGCGGTTTGCCTGGTTTTTCCGATTTCCCTGAATGCACAGGGCCCCGTGGCCAATGCGCTACCGTTGCTGGGGGACGGCAGCGACATAAGTGCCAGCGCCGAGCGCCGGCTGGGCGACCGTATCGTGCGCGAGTTGTACCGCGACCCCGATTTTATTGATGATCCGGTGCTCACCGACTACGTGCAGGGCATCTGGCAACCGTTGCTGACCAGCGCCCGGGTGCGCGGCGATCTGACGCCTGAACTCGAAGAACGCTTTGCCTGGCGTATCATTTTGGGGCGCGACCGCAGTGTCAACGCGTTTGCCTTGCCAGGTGGTTATTTTGGCGTGCATCTGGGCTTGCTGGCAGTGGTGAGCAGTCGTGATGAGTTGGCTTCGGTGCTGGGCCACGAGTTGAGCCATGTCACCCAGCGCCATATCTCGCGCCTGATTTCCAAAAGCAACCAGCAAACACCCTGGATGATTGGCGCCATGATTCTGGGCGCCCTGGCGGCCAGCAAAAACCCTGATGCGGGCAATGCCCTGATTGTTGGGGGGCAAGCCTTGTCAGCGCAAGGCCAGCTGAATTTTTCCCGCGACATGGAACGCGAAGCCGACCGCATTGGTTTTGGCGTGATGACCCAGGCCGGCTTTGAGGCGCAGGGTTTTGTCGGCATGTTCGACAAACTGCAGCAGGCCTCCCGGCTCAATGACAGCGGCGCCTACCCTTACCTGCGCAGCCATCCGCTGACCACCGAGCGCATCGCCGACATGCAGTCGCGACTGCCGCTGGGCGCACCGCATGCGGTCGAGGTCACGCCCGGCATGACCCACGCCATGCTGACGGCGCGCGCGCGGGTGCTGTCCAACCCCGGTTCCGACGCACTGCGCGGCTGGCTGGCGCAGGCCGATGACGCGGGGCTGGCGCGGCAGGCGCCAGCGCAGCAGGCGGGTGTCTTCTACGGTGCCGCCATGGCCGCCATGCGCATGCGTGACGCGGTGCAGGCGCGCAAGCAGTTGGCGCGGCTGCAAAAAGTGGTCCTTGATGACGTCGAGGCGATGCGCCAGGCGCGCTGGCTGGGGCTGGAAATTGAACTGGCAGCAAGCGATCGGTCACTTCCCAGGCTGCTGGCCCTGGGGGCTGAGGCGGGGCCCGAACCTGGCCTACCGGTGATGGCCGCTACATCGCGCCGCCCGGAGCTGCTGCTGCAGGCCCAGCTGGCCGTTCAGGGTGGACAGGCGCAGGGGATGGATCAGGCGGCGCAAGCCCTGCAAAGCTGGCTGGTCAGGCAACCGCAGGATGCCTTGGCATGGCAGTGGCTGGCCAGCCTTTACGCCCAGCAAAACCAGGGTCTGCGCGCGCTGCGGGCCGAGGCTGAAGTGCGGGTCGCGCAGCTCGACTATGCGGGGGCGTTGGACCGCCTGAAAGCCGCGCAGGATCGGCCGCGGGCGCCGGGCGCCGTGAACGCATCAGCCGACCACATCGATGCGTCGATCATCGACACCCGTCGCCGGCAGATCGAGCTCTTGCTGAAAGAGCAGGCGCAGGAACCCTGAGGACTTATTTGCGGCCGAACGCGGCGTCAATGAGCAGACCCAGGGCCGAGTAGATCAGCGATCCCCACAGCGCGGCGTAGAAGTCGCGCACATGAAAGCCTTCCAGGATGCCCGCGGCTGACCAGAACATCAGGGCGTTGATGACAAACAAGAACAGTCCCAGCGTGACCACGGTCACCGGCAGCGTCAGCACCACCAGCACCGGGCGCAGCACCATGTTGAAGAGCCCGATGACCAAGGCGGCAATGAGCGCGGCACCCAGGCTGCTGACCACAACACCGCTGTAAAGATAGGCCACACAGAGCAGGGCGGCGGCACTGAGCAGCCATTTGAGTAGAAGTTTCATGGGCACAAGCTTAGCACTTTGCCGGATTTGTTGAACCGGGGCGCTATGATCCGCTCCCCATGACAGGTATCCACATCACCGACATTGAAGCGGCCATCAACTTCTGGCGCACCAGATCGCCCAGCGTGGAAGGTGCCACACTGGCGCCACCGACACGTGCTTTGGCTGAGGTCTATGCCGTGATGGCGGTTGAGCGCCGCCACGAGGTGGATGAAGCGGCCCTGCCTGAGGCGGCCTGGCAAGCCTGGCTGAGTTGGTACAGGAGCACGCCCGACACCCCCTGCATCGCGATTTGCTCGACCAGTCAGGGCGATGAAATTTGCAAGGGCTGTGGCCGCACCTTTGCCGAGGTGCAGTACTGGACCGAGATGCAGCCGGTGCAAAAACGCGCCATCTGGCGGCGCATCACGCAGGAAGGCACGTCATGGCGATTCAATAAATACGCCGAGCGGGCCGCTGAAAAAAAAGCGTTTTAGAGAGAAATACCACCCGAGACTTCGATCACTTCGCCATTGATGTAGCTGGCCTCGTCGCTGGCCAAAAATGCGTAGACGTTGGCGATTTCCTCGGGTTTGCCCAGGCGGCGCAAGGCCACTTTGGCACCGAGGTCCTGCAGCACTTTTTCAGGCATGGCGGCCACCATCGGGGTGGTGATGAAGCCGGGGGCGACGGCGTTGGTGCGCACACCCTTGGGGCCGAGCTCGCGGCTCCAGGTCTTGGTGAAGCCGATCACACCGAACTTGGTGGCGGCGTAATTGGTCTGACCAAAGTTGCCATACAGGCCAACCACCGAACTCGCGTTCAGAATCACGCCACTGCCCTGGGCCACCATGCCGTCGGCCACCGCTTGCGAGCAGTGGAACACGCCACGCAGGTTGACGTCGATGACCTTGTCAAATTGCTCTGCCGTCATTTTTTGCAGGCGCGCATCCTGGGTGATGCCGGCGTTGTTGACCAGCACGTCGATGCGGCCGAATTTGGCCTTGACCTGGGCCACCACGTCATCAACCACAGCGCGCTGGGTCACGTCCATGACAAAACCCTCTGCGGTGGCGCCCAGGGCGCGGCACTGGGCCACGGCCTCGTCAACGCCGGCCTGTTTGACGTCACAAACGATGACGATCGCGCCTTCCTGGGCGAATTTGAGCGCGGTGGCCAAACCAATGCCTTGAGCGGCGCCGGTGATGATGGAAACTTTGTTGGAAAGACGTGCAGACATGTTGATTTGATAAGTAGTGAAAGAAACAGAAGAATGGTATTCCCCTGAAATTTCACTAACTTGACACCAATCAACTACTTCCAGATTAGCGGCTCAATTTCGACATTGTGGGTGCCGTCGCCCAGTGTCAGCATGCCTTCCTGGACGGTGGCCTGCAGCGCCATGCTGCGCTTGGCCATCGGAATCAGCGCCTGCGCTGCGGCCGTGGGAATACGCCAGACGCGCAGGTTTTTTGGGCGCGTCAGTTTGCTTTGCATGCCGCGCCACCAAATGTCGGCGGCCTGGCTGAAGCAATACAGCACGACGGCATCGGCCTTGCCGCAGGCTTTCAACAGCGGCTTGTCCTCGGGCTGCCCAACCTCGATCCACAGGCGCGTCTGGCCGGTGAAGTCACGCAGCCAGACATCGGGCTCGTCAGGGTCGCTCAAGCCGGCGCCAAAAGCCAGTGTGCCGTCGCCAGCACAGACATCCTGCAGCTGGTGCGCCTGCAGGGCCAGCGCGCACAGCCGCACCATCATGCGTTCGTCGGTTTCGCTGGGGTGGCGCGCCAGCGTCAGCGCGTGGTCGGCGTAATAGCCGTGGTCGATGTCTGCAATTTGCAGGTTGGCCTTGAAGATGGTGGACTTGATCGCCATCAGACTTGCCGCCGGGCCGCCCCAAGGCAAGTCAGCCCCCTTGGGGGGCAGCGAGGACACGAAGTGCCGAGCGTGGGGGCCATATCAGACGCGTTTGGCCAGTTCGGCGGCCTTGCCCACGTAGCTGGCCGGGGTCATGGCCAGCAGGCGCTCTTTTTCGGCTTCGGGCAGGTCCAGGCCGGCAATGAAGCCCTGCATCAGTTCGCGGGTCATGGCCTCGCCCCGGGTGAACTTCTTGAGCTGCTCGTAAGGTTGCGGCAGGCCAAAGCGGCGCATCACGGTTTGAATCGGTTCCGCCATGACTTCCCAGGAGCTGTCGAGGTCAGCGGCTATGGCCGCTTCATTGATCTCGAGTTTGCCCAGGCCGGTGGCCAGTGACTGGTAGGCCAGCACGGCGTAGCCCAGTGCCACGCCCATGTTGCGCAGCACCGTGCTGTCGGTCAGGTCGCGTTGCCAACGGCTGATGGGCAGCTTGTCGCTCATGTGGCGCAACAGCGCATTGGCCAGGCCCAGATTGCCCTCGGCGTTCTCGAAATCAATCGGATTGACCTTGTGCGGCATGGTACTGGAGCCCACCTCGCCATCGCGCAATTTTTGTTTGAAGTAGCCCAGGGAGACATATCCCCAGACATCGCGTGACCAGTCAATCAGGATGGTGTTGGCGCGCGCCACCGCGTCAAACAGCTCGGCCATGTAGTCGTGCGGCTCGATCTGGATGCTGTAGGGCTGAAACGTGAGGCCCAGGCCCAGCGGTTCGGGGCTCTCAATCACCTTGCGGCTGAAGGCCTCCCAGTCAAAGTCGGGCCAGGCCGACAGGTGGGCGTTGAAGTTGCCCACGGCGCCGTTCATTTTGCCCATCAGTTTGACGCTGGCAATTTTGTCGCGTGCCGCCACCAGGCGCACCACCACGTTGGCGATTTCCTTGCCCACGGTGGTCGGGCTGGCGGTCTGGCCGTGGGTGCGGCTGAGCATGGACACTTCGGCAAAGGCATGCGCCATCTCGCGCAGTTTGGCAATGATGTCATCGAGCTTGGGCAGCAGCACTTGCGCGCGGCCGCTTTTCAGCTGGAGCGCGTGGCTGGTGTTGTTGATGTCCTCGCTGGTGCAGGCAAAGTGCACGAACTCCTGCGCGGCCACCAACTCGGGCCGGCCCTCGAATTTGGATTTGATCCAGTATTCAACCGCCTTGACGTCGTGGTTGGTGGTCTTTTCGATGGTCTTGATGGCGGTGCCATCGATTTCCGAGAAGTTTTTCACGAGACCCAGCAGGTAGGTGCGGGCACCGGGTGACAAAGGCTTGAATTCCTTGAAGCCGCAGTCGCTCAAGGCAATGAACCAGGCCACCTCCACCTGCACCCGTCGGTGCATGTAGCCCTGTTCGCTCATGGCGGGGCGTAATTTGGCAAGTTTGGCGGCGTAGCGGCCGTCCAGGGGCGAGAGGGCGGAGATGGCAGAAGTAGTCATGGGCAGGATTGTAGGAGCATCAAAAGCCGCTCTTGTGCACAGCGACAAACGCATGGCGCTGTATAGAATGCAGCCACAATCACAACGCTTACCACTGTCACATGCCCATGAAACTGATCGGATCCAACACCAGCCCCTACGTGCGCAAGGTACGCATCGTCATGGCCGAAAAAAAGCTTGACTACGAGTATGTGCTGGAAGACGTGTGGTCCGCCAATACCAACATTGCTGTTTCCAGCCCTCTGGGCAAGGTGCCTTGTCTGGTGATGGAAGGGGGCGATGTGATTTATGACTCGCGGGTCATTGTGGAATACCTCGACACCCTGTCCCCGGTGGGTAAGCTCATTCCGGCGGTGGGCCGCGAGCGTGCCGAGGTCAAGACCTGGGAGGCCCTGGCCGACGGTATCCTGGATGCGGCCATTCTGGCGCGGTTGGAGGCCACCTGGGCCGGCCGCCTGGATGGCCAGCGCAGTCAGGCCTGGATCGATCGGCAACTGGCCAAGGTGGCATGCGCCTTGGTCGCCGCCAGCAAGGATCTGGACGACAAGCCTTATTGCGTGGGCGTTCACATGAGTCTGGCCGACGTGGCGCTCGGTGTGGCCCTGGGCTATCTGGATTTCCGTTTCCCCCAACTGCCGTGGCGCGAACAGTATCCGAACCTGGTCAAACTGCAGGACAAGCTGATGCTGCGCGCCAGCTTCCACGACACCCGGCCGATTTAACGCACTGTGCCTGACACCCCAAGTCCTGCCGGCCTGACGGCCAGGCTCGTTCATCCGAGCGACCTGGTGGCGCGCGTCGCCGCCTTGCCGCGCCCGCTGGTCTTTACCAATGGCGTGTTTGACGTCTTGCATCGCGGTCATGTGATGTACCTGGAGCAGGCACGTGCGCTGGGTGCCAGCCTGTTGGTGGCGCTGAACACCGATGCCTCGGCGCGACGCCTGGGCAAGGGGCCGGACCGGCCGCTCAACAATGAAATGGACCGTGCCTGTGTCATGGCGGCGCTGGCCAGCAGCAGCCTGGTGACTTGGTTTGACGAGGACACGCCGCTTGAACTGATCAGTCTGGTACGACCCGATGTCCTGGTCAAGGGCGGCGACTACGACATGGCCAAACTCCCCGAGTCCGCGCTGGTGCAGAGCTGGGGTGGCCGTGCACTGGCCTTGCCGTTTGTGGCCGGTTATTCGACCACGGCCCTGGTGCAAAAAATCAGACACCCGTCTTCGTAGCGCGGATGCAATCCGGGGGGGCGTAGGTGCGAGAGCGGCCGGGATCAACCGCCCGGAATATCGGTTCGGAATTGGTCGTGGCAGCTTTTGCAGCTTTTTTGCACAGCCTCAACGCTGGCGCGAATGGCAGGCAGGTCAGCACTGCCGGCACGCTGCACCAGGGTGTCGATCGCTGCCAGGTAGGTGTCCTGCGCCTTTTTGAATTCACCGGCCTGGCTCCAGACCTCGGGCTTGGCACGGGTCGGCGGGTAATTGCCATCGGCCCTGAAATAAACCCAGGGCTGGCTTGAGAGTTCCTGCAGCGCCACGGCGCTGGCCAGAAAGTCGGCCTTGACATAGTCCTGCCGCTCGCGCGCCACCAGGCCCATGGGCTCAAGGGTCTTGGTAAATTGCTTGAACAGGGCCTGGCGCTTGCTGACCAGTTGTTCCGGGTGAGTGTCTTTGACGCGCTCACTGCAGGCGCTCAACAGAATGGCGCTGGCGAGGAGCGGGAGCACGATAAATTTATGCATGGTGTCGGGTTGCGATCAAGGGTGTGAGGGGGAGGGCGCAAAGACCTGGTGCCAGAGGGCCAAAATGGCGTCCTGCTCGGCTTGCATGGTGTGCGCGGCCAGTTGGGTGCTGGTTTCGTCGAGGCGCGCCTTGTGCTGCACCTGGCGCATGGCGCGGTAGGCGGTGGCGGCGTTGTGACCCAGGCCGGCAGGCAGCAAGCCCAGCGCTTCGGCGCGTTCCAGCAAGGCAATATTGCCCGCGTTGGCCATCAGTTCCGGGTGCGCGCCCGATTGCGACAGCACCAGGAACTGCATGACAAATTCGGCGTCAATCATGCCGCCGGCGCTGAACTTGATGTCGAATTTGTCGGCCTTGACCGGGTGTGCGCTGGCCATGCGGTCGCGCATGGCGGCAATTTCGCCACGCAAGCTGTTCGCATCGCGTGGCGCGCTGATCACCGCCTTGCGCACCGCATCAAAGCGTTCGTGCAGCGCCACATCGCCGAGCACACAGCGCGCCCGCGTCATGGCCTGGTGTTCCCAGGTCCAGGCGGTGTTGGAGCCGCGTTGCTGCTGGTAGTTGGCATAGGCGGCAAAGCTGGTGATCAGCAGGCCGGCGTTGCCGTTGGGGCGCAGCGCCGTGTCAATTTCGTACAGGTCGCCTTCGCCGGTCTTGACGGTCAACCAGTTGATGAGTTTGCGCACCAGCGCGGCATAAATTTCCGGGGCGTTTTCGTCGTCGTCGTCAAAGACAAACACGATGTCCAGGTCGCTGCCGTAACCCAGTTCCTTGCCGCCCAGTTTGCCGTAGGCAATGATGCCGAACCGGGGCTGCGCGCGGTGCGCCTTTTTCAGGTGGCTCCAGCACCAGCGGGTGGTGGTGCGCAGGATGGCATCGGCCAGCGCGCTCAGGTCGTCGGCCACCTGCTCCACCGTGAGCTTGCCTTCGATGTCGCGCGCCAGCGTGCGAAAGACCTCGGCGTGGTGGGCGCGGCGCAGCAGGTTGAGCAGGGTTTCTTCGTCGTCCTCGCCGGTGCCGGCCAGTGACGAGCGGCGGTGCTCCAGCTCGGTCTCGAACTCCTGGGTGTTAAAGCGCTCCTCCATCATGGCGGGGCTGGCCAGCTCATCGATGACGCCAGGGTGGCGCAGCAAATAGCGCGCCGGCCAGCGCGCCGCCCCCAACAAGCGCAGCAAGCGTTCGTGCACCTGTGGGCGCTCCAGCAGCAAGGCCAGGTAACTTTCACGGCGCAGCAGCGGCTCCATCCAGTCCACCAGGCGCACTGCTGCCTCTTCGGTGACGCGGTCTTCGCGCACCCATTGCGCAGTGCGCCCCAGCAGTCGCTGCAGGCGTTCGCGGGCTTCGTCGCGCAAGGCCAGCACACGCGGGTGCTGACACCATGATTCAAGCCGCTGACGGAGGGCTTCGCCCAACTGCGGCAACAGGTCGTCAATCGACTGGTTGTTGGCCTTGCCGTTGTTGCAGCCCTTGCATTCGGGCTCCGGGCCGCCCAGCAGTTTGTCGAATTCCTGCGCCACCAGCTCGCGGTGGGTGTCCAGCTGGCTCAACAGCGCCTGCGAGCTGGCAAACCCCATGGTCGCGGCGATCCAGTTCAGGTCGTGGTCTTGCGTCGGTAGCACATGGGTTTGCTGGTCGTCGAGGTATTGGATGCGGTGTTCGATCTGGCGCAAAAAGATGTAGGCCTGGGCCAGCGCCTGGGCGGTCTGCTCTGACATCAAATTGGCGCGCACCAGGCGCACCAGCGCGCTCAGGGTCGGGCGGGTGCGCAGCTCGGGGAAATGGCCGGCGCGCACCACCTGCAGCAGTTGCACGGTGAACTCGATCTCGCGGATGCCGCCGCGCGAGAGCTTGACGTCATTGGCGCGCTCGGGGTGGCCGGCGCTGCGTTTGGCCGCGTGCTCGCGAATTTGCCGGTGCAACACGCGCAAAGCGTCAAACACGCTGTAGTCCAGGTAACGCCGAAAGACAAAGGGCATCACCACCTTGCGCAGCGCCTGGGTGGCGCCGCTGGTGACGCTCTCGAACGGCGCCACGACCCGGCTCTTGAGCCAGGCAAAACGCTCCCACTCGCGACCCTGCACATGCAGGTACTCCTCGAGGGCATCAAGCGACACCGCCGCCGGACCCGAGTTGCCATTGGGGCGCAGCGCCAGGTCGACACGGAACACAAAGCCGTGTTCGGTGGTGTCGCCCACCAGCGCATACACCGCGCGCACCACCTTGCCAAAATACTCGTGGTTGGTGATGTGGTTGCGCCCCTGTTCGTTGCCTGCGGTTTCGCCATCTTCGTCATAGACGTAAATCAGGTCGATGTCACTGGACACGTTGAGCTCACGGGCGCCGAGCTTGCCCATGCCCACCACCCAGACCTGGGCGCGCTCACCCGTCGGTGTGAGCGGGGCACCGTGGCTGACGTCGAGCGCCGCCTGCGCTTGCGTCAGGGCGCGGTTGAGCGCAAATTCGGCCAGGTCGGTCATCGCCTGCGTCACTTGGGCCAGCGGAAGTTGTTGCTCGCAGTCCAGGCACAGCAGGCGCTCGATCATCAGTTGGCGCGTGATGCGCAGCGCACTGGCCAGGCTGTGGCCCTGGGCCTGGAGCGCCTCAAAGGTGGCCAGCAGTTGCGCCGGGTCGGGTACGCCGGGGGCAAGTAGCGGCAATTCGGCCTCATAGCGGCGGCGGACGCGCTGGGCAAAGCGGGAGTGGGTGGCCAGGGAGGGTCGGGTCATAATTCTGGTTGAGCAACTTTTAACGAATCAATGTGTCGCCCCTTCCCTCCAAACTACTGAGAACCTGGTCGAGCCTGACGCGCTGGCTATTGGCTGCAGTGGTTTCTGCCTGGCTGCTGCTGGGTCTGACATGGGGGGCGCTGCACTGGGTGATTGTGCCGCGAATCGACGAATTTCGCCCGCAGCTGGAGGCCTGGGCCACCCAGTCCCTGGGGGTAAGGGTGCGCGTGGGCGCCGTTGCAGCCCAGTCCAAGGGCATGGTGCCGTCGTTTGAGCTGAAAGATGTGACCCTGCTCGACGCCCAGGACCGGGTGGCGCTGCGGCTGCCGCAGGTGCTGATTGCGCTGTCGCCGCGTTCGCTCTGGCGCTTTGGCTTTGAGCAAATTTACATTGATCGGCCGGTGCTCGACGTTCGGCGTGACGTGAACGGAAAAATCACCATGGCCGGGCTGGATTTTGCCAACGGTCGTGATGGTGACACGGCTGCCCTGGACTGGTTTTTTTCGCAGTTCGAGTTTGCCATTCACGAGGGCACCTTGCGCTGGACAGATGAGCTGCGCAACGCCGAGCCGGTGCAGCTGACCCAGGTGGCCGTGGTGGTGCGCAACCGTGGCCGGCACCACGATGTGCGCCTGGACGCCACACCGCCTGACTCCCTGGGCAGCCGTTTCAGCGTGCGCGGCCGGTTTTTGCAGCCCCTGCTGTCGCGTCAGAACGGCCGCTGGCAGGACTGGGAGGGCCAGCTCTATGCCGAATTTGAGCGCGCTGACCTGGCTGAATTACGCCATTACATGCCCTTGGGCGTGGACTTGACCCAGGGCCGCGGCGCCTTGCGGACCTGGCTGGAAGTAGACCGGGGGCGCGTGTCCCAGGTCGCGGCCGACGTGGCGTTGGCCGAGGTTCGGGTTGTTCTGGGTGCAGACCTTCAGGCCCTGGCGGTGCAGCGGGTGCTGGGTCGTCTGGGCGGGCAGCGGCTGCCTTTTGGCTTCGAGTTTTTCACCCAGGGCTTGCGTTTTGACACCCAGGATGACTTGCGTTGGCTCGGTGGTGACGTCTTTTTGAGGCTGGAGCAGGCGCACAAAGGACAAGTCGAGCGCGGTGAGTTCCAGGCCGAGCAACTGGACCTGGCCGCGTTGGCCCAAATTGCCAGCCGGCTGCCGCTGGATGCCAGCCTGCGTGAGCGGCTGCAGGTGTTCGCCCCCAAGGGTCGGGTCGACAAGCTGCAAGCCAGTTGGCAAGGGCCTTTGAGCGCGCCACAGGCCTATGCCGCCCACGGCCGGGTCAGCCAATTGGAAATTGCCGCAGTGGCTGCCGCGCCGGGCGTCAAGGGGCTCGATGTGGATTTCGACTTTGACCAGCAGGCCGGTCAGGCCCGCCTCGCCGTGGTGAACGGCAGTGTCGATTTGCCGGGTATTTTTCAGGAGCCGATCATTCCGGTGACTTCCCTGGCTGCCAACGCCCGTTGGCAACGCCGGGGTGAGCACATGGCGCTTCAATTGGACAAGCTCAAGTTTGCCAATGCCGATGCCGAGGGTGAGGCCCAGATCACATGGGAAACTTCCGACCCGGCCAAGTCGCCGTCACGCGCGCTGTACCCGGGTGTGCTCGATTTGCAGGCCAACCTGAGCCGGGCTGACGGCAAGCGCGTCTACCGTTACCTGCCGCTGGTGATCGACCAGGCAGCGCGCGACTACGTGCGCGATGCGGTGCTGGAGGGGCAGGCCAGCGCGGTGCGCTTCCAGGTCAAGGGTGAGATTGACCAGCTGCCTTTGATTGACCCGAAAAAAGGCGCCTTCAGAATCAGCGCGCAAGTCACGGGTGCCAAGCTGGCGTATGTGCCGCCCAGCCTGCAGGACGCGACCGATTTGCCCTGGCCGGTGTTGACGGACCTGAGTGGCGAGCTGGTCATTGACCGCATGCAATTGCAGGTCAACAAGGCGAGCGCCACCTTGGGGCAAGGCACGGCCTTGCAGGTGACCCAGGTGGATGCCCGCATTGACGATTTGGACCATTCGATGGTCCAGGTCAACGCCGACATCAAGGGTCCGTTGCCCGAGATGATGCGCCTGGTCAATGCCTCGCCGCTGCGTGCCATGACCGACCAGGCGCTGGCCGCCAGCGTGGTCAGCGGTAGCGCGGCTTACCAGCTCAAGTTGCTGCTGCCGATTTCCGACATTGACCAGTCCAGCGTGCGCGGCAGCGTGACCCTGGCCGGTAACGATGTCCAGATCACGCCCGACAGCCCCAAGCTGACGCGCGCGCGCGGCCGGGTCAACTTCACCGAGGCTGGCGTGTCCCTGAGCGGCGTGCAGGCACAGATGCTGGGCGGCGAGGTGCGCCTGGAGGGCGGCTTGCTGCTGGTGCCGGAGTCGCCCGCTTGGCGGGGCGCACCGACGCTGATCCGGGCCACTGGCGTTGCATCGGCTGAGGGATTGCGCCAGGCCACGGAACTTGGCTTCGTGGCGCGACTGGCGCGGCACGCCACAGGGACGGCGGCCTACACCGCGAGTCTGGGCTTGCGCAAAGGGGTGCCTGAGTTGCTGGTCAATAGCACTTTGAAGGGTGTCGCTTTGAGTTTGCCCGAACCGCTGGGCAAAAGCGCCGACGAGGTGCTGCCCTTGCGGCTGCAAACGGCCTTGCTGACAGACCGTGCGCCACTGCTGCAAGATCGGCTGAGCTTGTCGGTGGCCAATCAACTGCAGCTGGTGTACGAGCGTGACGTGTCGCAGGCAGAGCCGCGCGTGCTGCGTGGCGCCCTGGAGGTCGGCTTGGATGCACAGGAATCGGCACCGCTGCCGACAGCGGGGGTGGCTGCCAATATCAGGCTGAAAAGTTTGAGCGTGGACGCCTGGCAAGAGGTACTGACGCAGGCCACGGGTGCTGGCGCCGGCGCCACGCCCGCGGAAGTTGGTCCGCTGGCCTCCTCGTATTTGCCGGACCAGTTGGCTGTGCGCTCGGACTTGTTGACGTTTGGCGGCCGACATTTCAACCAGGTGGTGATTGGTGGTAGCCGCGAGGGCGGGGTGTGGCGGGCCAATCTGGCTGCCAGTGAACTCAATGGCTATCTGGAATACCGCCCGCCCAATGCCTTGCAGACCGGGGGTGCTGAAGGGCGGGTTTTTGCCCGGCTGGCGCGCCTGACCATTGCCCCCAGCGTGGCCAGCGACGTCGAGGCGTTGCTGGAGGCGCAGCCGGCCAGCATTCCGGCGCTCGATATTGTGGTCGATGATTTCGAGCTGCGCGGCAAGCACCTGGGCCGGCTGGAGGTGCAGGCGGTGAACCGCAGGACGCCCAGCACGGCGCGCGAGGCCGGGGTGCGCGAGTGGCGCCTGAATCAATTCAACCTGTCGGCGCCTGAGGCCAGTTTTGTCGCCAGCGGCAATTGGGTCGCGCTGACTGCACCGGCTGCCGCCGCAGGCAGGTCTTCAGGGTCCCGGCGTACGGCCATGAACTTCAAGCTGGATGTGGCTGACAGTGGCGCCTTGCTGAGCCGCTTTGGCATGAAGGACGTGGTGCGCGGCGGGCGTGGCAAGCTTGAAGGCCAGGTGGCCTGGATGGGCTCGCCCCTGAGCCTGGATTACCCGTCCATGAGCGGCGCCTTCACGGTCAATGTCGAGTCGGGTCAGTTCCTCAAGGCCGACCCGGGTATTGCCAAGCTGCTCGGGGTGCTGAGTCTGCAGGCCTTGCCGCGGCGCCTGACACTGGATTTCAGGGATGTCTTCAGCGAGGGCTTCGCTTTTGATTTTTTGCGCGGCGACGTCAAGATTGACCAGGGCATGGCCTTCACCAACAACCTGCAAATGAAGGGCGTCAACGCGGCCGTGCTGATGGAAGGCAGCGCTGACATTGCCCGCGAGACCCAGGACATCAAGGCGGTGGTGATCCCTGAAATCAACGCGGGCACCGCGGCCTTGCTGGCCACGGTGATCAATCCGGCGGTGGGCCTGGGCACCTTTTTGGCCCAGATGTTTTTGCGCCGACCGCTGATCGAGTCGGCCACCCAGGAGTTTCATATTGACGGCTCCTGGGCCGACCCTCAGATTACCAAGGTGTCGCGCACGCGCGCGGCCGTTACGGAGAAAAAACCATGAAAGTTGCCACCATTCAAATGGTCTCGGGCTCAGACCTGTCCGCCAACCTGGCCGAAGCCAGGATACTCTTGCAGTCAGCGGCCCAGGCGGGCGCCGAGCTCGCCGTGTTGCCTGAGTATTTCTGTTTGATGGGCCAGCGCGATGCCGACAAACTGGCGATCCAGGAGCCGTTTGGCAACGGTCCGATGCAGCAGTTTCTGAGCGACTGTGCCCGCGAGCTGAGGCTGTGGCTGGTGGCGGGCACGCTGCCCATCAGCGCCCCGTCAGATCCGTTGGCCAATGCGCCGGCGGGCTCGCGGGTATTCAACAGCTCGCTGGTCTATGACCCCACTGGCGCGTGTGTGGCGCGCTACGACAAAATGCATTTGTTTCGTTTTGACAACGGCGTCGAGCGCTACGACGAATCGCTGGTGCTGGCGGCAGGCCGGCAACCCAGCACCTTCGACCTTCCTTCGGTGGACGGTCACAGCTGGCGCATCGGCCTGAGCGTGTGCTACGACCTGCGCTTTCCCGAGTTGTACCGGCATTACGCCCAGGCTGGGGCGCATCTGATGCTGGTGCCCGCCGCCTTCACCCACACCACCGGCCACGACCACTGGGAACTGTTGCTGCGCGCCCGCGCCGTTGAGAACTTGTCTTTCGTGGTGGCTGCGGCCCAGGGCGGACTGCATGACAACCAGCGTCGCACCTGGGGTCATGCCATGCTGGTGGACCCCTGGGGCAAGGTGCTGGCCGAGCGCGCCCGGGAGGGGGCGGGCGTGGTCGTGGCTGAGCTGTCCTGGGAGCTGATGCAGCAGTGCCGCAGCCGTTTGCCAGCACTTGAGCACCGGCTGCTGTAATGGTCTTCCCCCAGTTTTTTCAGCGCACCCTCACCGGCCTGGTGGCTGCCTTGTTGCTGGCTTGTGGCACCACGCCGCTGCCCGCGCCAGACAGCGCCAGCGCCGTGCCCGGTGTGCCGCAGCCGCCGGTCGCGCCCTGGGTGCTGCCCGACAGCATGGCATCCGTCCCGGCTCTGGTGCGCGGTATCAGCCGCTGGCAGCCGGTGGCCTGGTCCGAACTGCCGGGCTTCGAAAGTGATGCCCTGTTTGAAGCCTGGAACGCCTGGCTCAAAAGTTGCGAACGCCCGGGGCCGGTGTTTGCCCCGCTCTGCCCGGAGGTGCGCCGTCTCAGCATTGGCAGCGCCTCCGAGCAGCGCCAGTGGTTGCTGGCGCGGCTGCAGCCCTACCGCGTCGAACCCTTGCAGGGTGCGGTGGCGGGTTTGTTGACCGCCTACTACGAGCCAGAGCTGCAGGGCCGGCGTGTGCCTGGTGCAGGATTTTCCGTCCCCCTGTACCAGCCACCGCTCAATCTCAAGGCACGCCAACCCTGGTTCAGCCGGCAGGAAATCGACACCCAGGCCGCGGCGCAAGAGGCCTTGCGTGGTCGGGAAATTGTTTACCTGAGCGACCCGGTGCAAGCCTTGGTGTTGCAGATCCAGGGCTCCGGGCGCATCAAGGTGACCGAGCCCGATGGCCGCATCCGTGACATCCGCTTGGCCTATGCCGGCCACAACGGGCACCCTTATCAGAGCATCGGCCGCTGGCTGCTCGACCAGGGCGCGTTGCGCGACGCCACCTGGCCCGGCATTCAGGCCTGGCTGCAGCAAAATCCGCAGCGGGTCAATGAGCTCTTGTGGCGCAACCCGCGCGTGGTGTTTTTCAAGGAAGAGGCGCTGGGCGAGTTTGATGCCGCCTTTGGACCCAAGGGCGCGCAGGGCGTGCCGCTGACGCCGGGGCGCTCGATTGCGGTGGATCCCCAAAGCATTCCCTATGGCACGCCGGTCTGGCTGGCATCAACCGGGCCTCAGGTCACCCTGCAGCGCCTGGTGCTGGCGCAGGACACCGGTAGCGCCATTCGCGGCGCGGTGCGGGCCGATTATTTTGCCGGCTGGGGCGAGGCGGCCGGTGAACTGGCCGGACGGCTCAAGCAACCGCTACGCCTGTGGGTGTTGTGGCCCAAGCCATCGGTAATGGCGTTACCATAGAAGTTCGAACCTGACATTCCAGCTTTCACAGGAACCCTTTCATGAACAAGACAAACAGCAAATCCACCATGCGTGACATTGATGAACGCACCAATCTGGCTGGTAACAGTATGTTTGAATTGCTGTTGTTTCGTTTGGGTGGGGCGCCAGGCACCGACAAGCGCGAGTTGTTCGGCATCAATGTGTTCAAGGTGCGCGAAATTCTGGTTATGCCGGAGGTCACTGCCATGGTCAATTCGCCGCCCTCGGTCATGGGGGTGGCCAACATTCGCGGGCAGATGATCACTGTGATTAATTTGCCACAGTTGGTGGGAACCAATCCGACCAAAGGTTTGGGCATCTTGCTGGTGACCGAGTTTGCCCGCACCACGCAGGCCTTTGCCGTTGAAGAAGTCAATGAAATTGTGCGCCTGGAATGGAAACAGGTGCTCTCTGCAGAGGGTAGCGGCGGTGGTTTGGTGACCAGCATAGCGCGCCTTGACGGCGATACAGAAAGCACCCGCCTGGCACAGGTCCTGGATCTGGAGCAGGTTTTACGCGACGTGTTCCCCGAGCAGCATCAGGTCGAAATTGAGTCCACCCATAAATTGGACATCCCTCCCGGCACCGTGGTGTTGGCCGCTGACGACTCCGCAGTGGCGCGCATGATGATCGAGCAAGGTCTCAAGGCCATGGGCGTGCCATTCATCATGACCAAATCAGGTCAGGAAGCCTGGGATCGTTTGAAAGTCATGGCGGCAGAAGCTGAGTCGCAAGGCCTCACCATCCAGGACAAGGTGGCGCTGGTGCTCACCGACTTGGAAATGCCCGTGATGGATGGCTTCACCCTGACGCGCAACATCAAGCAGGATGCCCGCTACAGAGGCATCCCGGTGGTGATTCATTCCTCCTTGACTGGCTCCACCAACGAGGAGCATGTGAAGAAAGTCGGGGCCGACGCGTATGTGGCCAAGTTTGTGGCTGAAGAGTTGGCAGAGACCCTTCGCAAGGTGCTGACACCCCGGGTATGAAGGCCTTCGGCCCAAGGCGGCTCGGGAGGTTTTGCAAAAAGTTGATCTTGGCAAGAGCGGCCCCCGGACGCAGGGGCGGATCTTCATGAGCGGGGTGCAGACTCTGGTACCCCGCACGCCATGATTTGGCGCGCCACCAAACTGATTCGGCATGGGCGCAAATTCCGCAAGGTGTTCGGGGCTTTGGCCACGGCAAAGCGCGGCGTTCGACGCTGGCAGTGGAAGAATGACAGCCTGTTTTGGCACGCTTTCGTGCCCATTGAAGCCATTCATAAGCACCATTAGCGCCCGCATACAATGCCAAGTTGCCTCACAGCCGAGCGTGCGTGCGCCTGCTCAGCTGGTCTTTTTTTTTGTTGATTTATTTATTTGGAGTTCGCTGTGTTTATTTCTTCTGCCATTGCCCAAACCGCTCCTGCCGCCGCCGCCGGTGGCGACATGCAGTCATCGCTCATGGGCATGCTGCCTTTGGTGCTGATGTTTGTGGTGCTGTATTTCGTGATGATTCGCCCACAAATGAAAAAGGCCAAGGAGCACAAAGCCATGATCGAGGCCTTGGCCAAGGGTGACGAAGTCGCCACGGCGGGTGGTATTTTGGGCAAGGTGACCAAGCTCGGTGACAGCTTCATCGACATTGAAGTGGCTGACGGCGTGGAAGTTCATTTGCAGCGCAGCGCCGTGGTGCAGGTCTTGCCCAAGGGCAGCATCAAGTAAGTTCACCCGCCTCGAGCGCTGGCCTGAGCCAGCTTTTTGCAGTTTGATGTCATAAGGGCGGTCATGAATCGTTACCCGGTCTGGAAGTACGTGATCATTGTGATTGCGCTGGTGGTGGGGGGCTTGTACGCCTTGCCCAACTTTTTTGGCGAGTCGCCCGCCGTGCAGGTGTCTTCCGTCAAGCCGTTGATCAAGATTGACACAGGGACCCTGTCCCAGGTCGAGTCGGCGCTCAAGGCTGCCGGTATCACGCCCGACCTGGTGACCCTCGAGGGCACTTCCGTCAGGGTGCGACTGCTTGACACCGACACCCAACTTAAAGCCAAAGACGCGATCCAGAGGGCTCTGGTGCCTGACGCCACCAATCCCGGCTACGTGGTGGCCCTCAACCTGCTGTCGAGTTCACCAGCCTGGTTGACGAGTCTGCATGCTTCGCCGATGTACCTGGGACTGGACTTGCGCGGTGGCGTGCACTTCATGCTGCAGGTGGACATGCAGGCCGCGCTGACCAAGCGCGCTGAATCCCTGTCGGGTGACCTGCGCACCAGCCTGCGCGAGAAAAACATCCGCCACAGCGGCATCAACCGCAATGCCCAAACCATCGAGGTGCGCTTTCGGGATGCCGCCACGCTGGAGGCGGCCAAGCTGGTGTTCCAGGACCAGTTTGCCGACCTGCAAACCGTCGATGCGCCTGAGGGCGCCGAATTCAAGCTGACGGCTACCATCAAGCCTGATGCCGCCCGGCGCATCCAGGACCAGGCGCTCAAGCAGAACATCACCACCCTGCACAACCGGATCAACGAGCTCGGCGTGGCCGAACCGGTGATTCAACAACAGGGGCTGGACCGCATCGTGGTGCAGTTGCCGGGTGTGCAGGACACGGCCAAGGCCAAGGACATCTTGGGCCGCACCGCCACGCTCGAAGTGCGCATGGTCGATGAAAGCACCGAGGCCCGTGCCGCCGAGTTGGGCAACGCGATGGTGCCGTTTGGCTCCGAGCGCTATCTGGAGCCCAATGGCCAGGCGGTCATTGTCAAAAAGCAGGTTATTTTGACCGGTGAGAATCTGACCGACGCGCAGCCCGGTTTTGACAGCCAGACGCAGGAGCCCACCGTCAACCTGAACCTGGACGCCAAGGGCACGCGCATTTTTCGCGATGTGACACGTGAGAACGTGGGCAAACGCATGGCGATTTTGTTGTTTGAAAAAGGCCGCGGCGAAGTGGTGACGGCACCGGTGATCCGCTCTGAAATCGGCGGTGGCCGGGTACAGATCTCGGGCCGCATGACCACCATGGAAGCCAACGACACGGCCTTGCTGCTGCGCGCCGGCTCGCTGGCGGCACCGATGGAGATCATCGAGGAAACCACCATCGGCCCGAGCCTGGGCGCCGAGAACATTGCCAAGGGCTTCAACAGCGTGACCTGGGGTTTTGTCGCCGTGGCCATTTTCATGTGCCTGTACTACATGCTGTTTGGTGTCTTCTCGAGCATTGCGCTGGCCTTCAATTTGCTGCTCTTGGTGGCGGTGCTGTCGATGTTGCAGGCCACCCTGACGCTGCCCGGCATGGCCGCCATGGCACTGGTGCTGGGTATGGCCATTGATGCCAATGTGCTGATCAACGAGCGCATTCGCGAGGAATTGCGTGCGGGCGCGTCGGCGCAAGCCGCCATTCATACCGGCTACGAGCGGGCCTGGGCGACCATTTTTGACTCCAACATCACCACCCTGATCGCGGGTCTGGCGCTGCTGGCCTTTGGCTCGGGCCCGGTGCGCGGCTTTGCCGTGGTGCACGTGCTGGGTATCCTGACCAGCATGTTCTCCGGCGTGTTTTTCTCGCGTGGTTTGGTCAATTTCTGGTACGGACGTAAAAATCGCCTGAAGACGGTGTCGATAGGCACCATTTGGCGCCCCGATGGCGGCACGGCTCTCAAGACCAGCGAATAAACGAACAAACCTTGTGGGACAGACCGCAGCTACACACCGTGAGCCAGCTCTGTCCCCAACTGATTAGGATAGACCATGGAATTTTTTAGAATCAAGCGTGACATTCCGTTCATGCGTCATGCGCTGGTGTTCAACCTGATTTCCGGCCTGACGTTTCTGGCGGCGGTCTTCTTCCTGTTTTCGCGCGGCCTGCATTTGTCGGTGGAGTTCACGGGCGGCACCTTGCTGGAAGTCTCCTACTCGCAACCGGCCGACCTGGGCGTGGTGCGCGACACCGTGGCCAAGCTCGGGTTCACTGATGTCCAGGTGCAAAACTTTGGCACTGCGCGCGATGTGCTGATTCGCCTGCCGGCCCAAAAAGGCGTGAGTACAGCCCAGCAAAGCACCCAGGTGATGGCCGCCTTGAAAGAACGCGATGCCTCCGCCACCATGCGCCGCACCGAATTTGTCGGCCCACAGGTGGGTGATGAACTGGCGGCCGACGGCCTGAAGGCGCTGGCCTTTGTGGTGGTGGGCATCATGATTTACCTGGCGGTGCGCTTCGAGTGGAAGTTTGCCGTGGCCGCCATCATTGCCAACATGCATGACGTGATCATCATCCTGGGCTTCTTTGCCTTCTTCCAGTGGGAGTTCTCGCTGCCGGTGCTGGCGGCCGTGCTGGCGGTGTTGGGCTATTCGGTGAACGAGTCGGTGGTTATTTTTGACCGGATTCGCGAGAACTTTCGCCGTTACCGCAAGATGAACACGGAGGAAATTATCAACAACGCCATCACCTCCACCATCAGCCGAACCATCATCACGCACGGCTCGACGCAAATGATGGTCTTGTCGATGCTGCTGTTCGGCGGCGCGACACTGCATTATTTTGCGTTGGCATTGACCATTGGCATCTTGTTTGGTATTTATTCCTCGGTGTTTGTGGCGGCGGCGATTGCCATGTGGCTGGGCATTCAGCGTGAGGATCTGGTCAAGGGCGGGGCGACCAAAAAGGACATCGACCCCAATGACCCCAACGCGGGTGCCACCGTTTAGAATTTCTCGCCATGGCTAACCCCTCGTCTGCCCCACAAAACGCTGCCCAGGCGGCGCGCATTCGGCAACGCTTGGTGGATGACGTGGCGCAGGCCTTGACGGTCTTGCAAGCGTCGATTCGCGAACATCTGATCTCGCTGTTGAATGAAGTAGCGCCGACGCGTGAGCAACAGCAGTTACGACGCGATGCCTGGACGCTGTACGAACAGCAAAAAGAGCACTGGTTGGCCTCCGTTTTGAAGGCCTGGCAGGCGGGCTTGAGTCCGGTGGTGGAGCGCTCCACTAACGTGTCGCTGCCGAATCAGCTGGAGTTGGTCAGCACTGAAACTGTTGAAAACCGGATGCTGGCGTCCCGCATGGCCCTGTCCCTGATGGAGGTGGCGGCCAGCGAAGTCAATGATTTGCGCAAGCGGCTCAAGTACCTGGAAGGCGTTGAGGAACTGCCTGCCAAGGACACGGTTCACCCGGAGGTCCTGATTCAGGTGATCGTCGAGCAATGGGTTGCTTGTGGCTTGCCGCTGGAATCCTGGACTTTGGTCAATGAGATGGTCCAGCACCACGTCAACACCTATTGGCGGCCGATTTATGCGAAATGCAACGCCGAACTGGTGTCCCAGGGCGTGTTGCCGGTGATCGCTTTCGAGCCGCGTGCCAAACCCAGGCCAGCGCCCGCCACCCCGTACCCGGTGGCGCCGGAGTCTGCGCCTGAGCCCTATGCGCCGGGCGCTGCGCCAGGCTGGTCGGCCCCAGGAGGCGCCGCGCGCTGGCCTGCCCAGCCTGCCGTACCCGGCTGGCCTTCGTTTGCCGGTGGTTCGGCCGCGGGCTGGCCCGCGCAGGCTGGCCCGGGTGCAGCCTCGCAAGACGATCCGGGCTGGCCCGCGCCGGCAGGGGCGTCTGCCGCACCCCCCTGGCTGGATGCGCGAGAGGTCGGCGTGCTCGACCGGGTCGGTCGCATGATGACCGGTGTGCAACCGGTCCAGAATGTCACTGCCGCATTTGCGCATGTCCCGTCGCAAAGACTGATGACAGCGCTGGCGCATCGACCGGTGCTGGGTCACGCCCTGGCCGGTGCCGGCGGTGGTTTTGGCGTTGGCGTGGAGGCTGGTTCGCCTATGCTGGGGATGGTGCTGGTGGAGCGCCTGGCCGGTGAGCTGCAACAACAATCGGCTGAGCTCAAGAACCTGACGCAAAACGACAATGAAAAGGCCATCATTGAGTTGATCGCCCTCATGTTTCAGTCGATTTTGCAGGAAGATCGTATTCCGCCCGGCATCCGGGTCTGGTTCGCGCGCCTGCAAATGCCGGTGTTGAGCGTGGCGCTGGCCGATCCGGATTTTTTCAATCGACTGGACCATCCGGCCCGCCTGTTGATTGATCACATGGGTTCCTGCGCGCTGGGGTTCGACGCCAGCGGCATCAGCACTGAAGCCCTGGAGACCGAAATCAAGCGGGTGGTTCAGGTGGTCGAGCAATACCCCGAAACCGGTGAGCGCGTTTACCAGCGGGTTTACGAAGAATTCAAGGAGTTCCTCAAGCGCAACCTGACCCAGAAAGCGTCAACCCAGAAGGTGGTGGGCGTGGCCCAGCAGGTGGAGCAAAAGGAAACGCTGGCGATCCAGTGCACCATTGAGCTGCGCAACCAGATCAAGGACATGCCGGTGCGTGACGAGATTCGCGATTTTTTATACAAGGTATGGGCCGAAGTCATTGCCGTGGCCAGCATGCGTCAGGGCGGGCAACACGCGCAGACGCTGCAGCTTAAAAAAACCGCGGTGGACCTGATCTGGGCAGCCAGTGCCAAACCCAATCGGGCGGATCGGGCCCGGGTGATTGCAGATCTGCCCGAGTTGTTGAAGTCCTTGCGCACGGGCATGAGCCTGCTGGGTTTGAGTGAGCAAAATCAGGACGAGCACCTCAAGCTGATCAGCGACACCCTGGCCGACGCTTTCATGTCCAAGACCCAAGCCATCGACATGGGTCAAATCCAGGCTCTCTCTGAAAGACTGGCCAACCTGGAAGACTACTTCACCGACGATAGCGCCGAGGAGTTGCCGCTCGATGCCCAGAGCATTGAAGACTTGCTGGGCATTGATGCCTCGGACCTCGACGTGGTGACCGAAGGCGGTGTGGAGCCCGGCCCGGTCATGATGGCCTGGGCCCAGAACCTGAGTCTGGGGGCCTGGTTTACCCTGGAATACCTCGAGCAGAGGGTGCAGGTGCAGTACGTTTGGCGCAGTCCGATTGGCCATTTGCACCTGTTTGCCTCGGTGGTCGGGCGCAGTTACCTGATCCAGTCGGTGCGACTGGCCGCCTACCTGGAGGCAGGCTTGCTGGTGCCACAGGAAGAAGCTTCGCTCACCGTGCGCGCCACCCGCTCGGCGATGGCCAAGCTGGAAGCCAACCCCGAGCGCTTGCTGGCCTGAACGCCTGTCAGGCGCCAGACTGGCGTTGATACAAACCGCCAGGCAGCCGTGCCACCAGGCCATCGAGTTCCAGTGCCATCAATTGGGCCTGCAGGTCGGCAGTTTCCAACAGCGTTCGCCCTTGCAGTGCGTCCAGTCCGACCGGATCAAAACCGAGCGCATCAAGCAGCGCGCCAGGGTCGCCAAGGGCGCTTTCGTCGTCCGGTCTTTCTTTGTGCCTGACTGCAAATTCTGTCGTTGCAGGGCTGGCGCTGAAACCTTGCAGTTCTTCCAGTATGTCCTGTGCCGACTCGACCAGTTTGGCGCCCTGCTTGATGAGCGCATGACAGCCACGGGATTGCGCTGCATGAATCGAGCCGGGGATGGCAAACACATCCTTGCCTTGCTCGGAGGTCAGCCGGGCCGTGATGAGCGATCCTGACTTCAGCGCGGCCTCCACCACCAGTGTGCCACGCGCCAGCCCGGCAATGAGGCGGTTGCGTTTGGGAAAGTTGGCATTGATGGGTGGTGTTCCCAGCGGGTATTCGCTGAGCAGCAAACCGTGATGTGCAATCCGGTGTGCCAGGCCATGGTGGGCCTTGGGGTAGACGCGGTCCAGACCGGTACCGATCACCGCGATGGTGGCGGGCAGGTCGGTGGCGCCCTCGGTCAAACCTTCCAGGGCGCCTTCATGGGCAGCACCGTCAACGCCCAAAGCCAGGCCACTCACCACGGTCAGCCCAGCCTGGACCAGGCTTTTGGCAAACAGCCGGGCGTTGCCTGCACCTTGCGGCGTTGGGTTGCGGCTGCCGACCACGGCCAGGCAGCGTTGCGCCGTGATGGACCAGGGCGCGGTGAGGGTAGCCGCCGGCCTGCTTTCCTGGAAGCTGGCTACACCAAACAGGTACAGCAACAAAGGCGGGTCGTCGATGTCGAGCAGTGCCTGCGGGTAGCCCGGGTCGCCCAAGCTGAGGACTTGGCGCCGGCAGCCATTGACCTCGCTCTGGTTGACCCAGGCCCAGGTGGTTTCGAGCAGGTCGGCCAAGGCCGGTGGCTCGGCGCACAAGGCCTGGGTTTGCAAGGGCGTTGCCACCTGCCGCAAGGCTGCGCTGGGTTGCTCAAAAATGGCCTGGGGCAAACCAAAGCAAGCCAACAGCTTGCGCGCCGTGATGTTGCCGATACCGGGACTCAAGCTCAGCCGCAGCCAGGCCTTGAGTTCATCGCGGTCCATGGCGGCTGGACGCGTTGGCGGTCAGCGCGGGTTGATCAGCCGATCACCCACCTTGACTCCCTGGGTGATGTCGAGCACCAAGCCGTAGGACACTTTCTCAAAAGTGCGAAACACCATCAGCAAGCCGTTGCGCTCATCGGGCAGCTTGATCGGGGTCAGCTTGGCATCGGTCTTGTCCACCAGCCGTGCACCGTCGGTCATGATGGCCAACACATGGCCTGACTCGATGCCGTCACGGCTACCCCGGTTCAGGCTGACCACCTGGTTTTGCGCGGCATTCACCACGGCACTGCCGTAAATTGAGACGATGCGCGCCTCGATGGGGCTGCTGGGCGCGCGCGGCACGTAGCTTTGGAGTTGCGGCGGTGGTTCGGGCAACAGGCGGTCGCCAACGCGCATTTCTTCCTTGGCATCGACGATGTCGATGGTGGCAGGGACGACGTCGGTGCGGCTCTTGCCGTCGGCGTCAACCTGGCTCTGGCTGCTTTCGCTGCGGGCCAGCAAGGCCTTGCCCACGTATTGGGCTTCATAGCCAAGCACTTCCCCGCTGACGGGGTCTTTCAGGGGGGTGGCGTTGCGAAACACCCGGAACATTTGCTGTTTTTGGGTCGGATCATCCTGCAACTCGAAGCCGGGGTTGCCGCGCGCATAGGCCCGGTCACCGCGGGTGAGCAGCACCCGGTTGTCTTGCGCTGCCACGATGCGGGCGGCGGCGCTCAGGCCAAGTTCGTCGACGATCAAGGGTTCGGCCAGAAAGGGCTCGATCAGATGACTTTTCAGCGTGGGCAAGGCGCTGGCGTTGAGGTTTTCGATGCGTGTGCGCGGCGAGACGCGCACGGTGGGCGGTTGAGCCGCTGCATTGGCGCCGCCAGCCCGCAGGCTCAGGCGCCCCCGGCCGTTGCTGGTGTCGAGATAAAGTGTTTGTCCGGGGTAAATCAGGTGCGGGTTTTTGATCTCGGACAGATTCATGCCCCACAACTCGGGCCAGTGCCAGGGGTTTTTCAGGAACATGCCCGAGATGCCCCACAGCGTATCGCCGGGCTTGACCGTGTAGCTTTGCGGCGCATTGGGGGAAAGCGCACTCAGGGGCACACCTTGTTGGGCCACTTGGTTGGCGGTCGCGCGCTGCTGCTGGGTGATGGGGAAATTCTGTGACTGCACCGGGCCCGCCAACAGACTGCAGGCGAGTGCGGTCCACGTCAGTTTTCTGGAAACAGTGTCAAAAAGTGTTTTGGCCATGGTGTTTTCAATTCTATTCAATCGCGTTAGATTGTGCGCCCAAGCCCTTGCCGGGACAACGATTGTCCTTGGGCTAATTGGCGCAAGGCGCCAAAAATTGCGAAAATAACGACATCTTTGAAGTGACACCATGGCTTTACTCCCAATTCTTTGCTACCCCGACCCCAAACTGCACACCGTGGCCAAACCCGTGACTGCGGTTGATGCGCGCATCAAGACCCTGATTGCCGACATGTTCGAGACCATGTACGAGGCCAAGGGCATCGGCCTGGCCGCCACCCAGGTCAACGTGCATGAGCGCCTGATTGTGATGGATATCTCCGAGGGCCGCGATGTGCCGCTGGTGCTGATCAACCCAAAAATTATCTGGACCAGCCCGGAGATGCACCTGAACGAGGAGGGTTGCCTGTCGGTGCCCGGCATTTACGACGGTGTCCAACGCCACGACGCGGTCAAGGTGGAAGCCCTGGACGGCGAGGGCCAGCCCCACCTGATCGAGGCCGACGGTTTGCTGGCGGTGTGCATCCAGCACGAAATGGATCACCTCATGGGCAAGGTCTTCGTCGAGTACCTGTCGCCCCTCAAACGCAATCGCATCAAAACCAAGATGATCAAGGCCCAGCGCGAGGAGCGTTCTTGAAGCTGGTGTTTGCCGGCACCCCCGAATTTGCGGCGGTCGCGCTGGCCCATTTGCAGGCGGCAGGCCATGACATTGCGCTGGTGCTGAGCCAACCCGACCGCCCGGCCGGTCGTGGCTTGAAAGTGCACACGTCCCCAGTCAAGCAGTTTGCGCTGGCGCATGGCATGGCGGTGGCGCAACCACGCAGCCTGCGCCTGGACGGCAAATACCCGGACGATGCCGAGGCGGCGCGCGCAGCATTGGTGGCAGCGCAGGCTGACGCCATGGTGGTGGCGGCCTATGGCTTGATCCTGCCGCAGTGGGTGCTGGACTTGCCCCGCCTGGGCTGTTTCAATATTCATGCGTCCCTGTTGCCGCGTTGGCGCGGCGCAGCGCCCATTCACCGCGCCATCGAAGCCGGTGACGCGGTCACGGGCATCACCATCATGCAGATGGACGCGGGCCTGGACACGGGTGATATGCTGCTGACGCAGACCCTGCCGATCTCCCCGACGGACACCACGGGCCGCTTGCATGACCGGCTGGCCGAACTCGGTGGTGTTCTGATGGTCCAGGCGCTCAACCTGGCTGCCCAGGGCAAGCTGCAACCAATTCCGCAGGCGCTTGAGGGCGTCAGTTACGCCAGCAAGATTGACAAGGCTGAGGCCAGCATTGACTGGTCCCAGACGGCGCAAACCATTAGCCAGCGGGTGCGTGCTTTTGACCCCTTTCCGGGCGCCAGCACGGTGCTTGCGGGCGAAACGCTCAAGATCTGGGCTGCAGAGCCGGGGCCGATCGCATCCCAGAGGCCATCCACGCCAGGCCAGATCGTGGCGTGTGAGCCGTCCGGCATTGTGGTCGCCGCGGGTGACTCCACGCTGATCGTCACCGAACTGCAGCGTCCCGGCGGCAAGCGCCTGGCCAGTGCCGAGTTTTTGCGCGGCTGTCCCCTGCAAGTAGGCCAGGTGCTAGGTTGATGCGACGTCTGCTTGCCGATGCCCGCAGTTGGTGGCAGCACCCGGCGTTTGTGCGAGGCGTGCGCGAAATGGGTTCGGTGTCACCTGGCCTGGCGGCCTGGGGCTTGATGACTGGTGTGGCCATGGTCAAGTCGGGCATGAGCACCTTGGAGGCCGTGGCCATGAGTTTGCTGGTGTTTGCGGGCAGTTCGCAACTGGCGTCCATGCCCCTGATTGCCGCCGGAGCCCCGATCTGGGTGATTCTGGCCACCAGTTTTTGCGTCAACCTGCGCTTTGTGGTGTTCAGTGCCCACATGCGGCCTTATTTGATGCACCTGCCGCTCAACTGGCGCCTGTTTCATGGCTACCTGACGGCCGACCTCAGCTACGTCATGTTTACCCGGCACTACCATCACCCACCCGTCAACCAGGTCGAAAGCCGGGAACAGTTGGCCTACCTGAGTGGCGGCAACCTGCTTAACTGGGTCAGTTGGCAAAGTGCCAGTTTGTTGGGCATTGCGCTGGCCAACGTGATCCCGACCCATTGGGGTCTGAGTTTCGCCGGTATTCTGGCCCTGCTGGGGGTCGGGTGCTCGCTGGCATCGAGCCATTTGAGGCGTGTTTCAGCTGGCGTGGCCGGCATGGCCGCGGTGGCCGCCTACGCTTTGCCGCTCAAGCTCAATATTGTGGTCGCCATTGCCAGTGCTGTGGCGCTGTGCCTGATCATCGAAGCCAGCTGGCCTAAAGCGCCGGGTTCGCCCAAGGTGCCTGCATGAACGAAACCGATCTCTGGACGCTAGGGGTGATCTTGGGCTTGGCATGTGTCACCGCGCTCACCCGTTGTTTCTTTTTTATCAGCAACCAGCCTTGGCACTTGCCGTCCTGGGCGCAACGCGGTCTGAAATACGCGCCCATTGCTGCGCTGGCAGCCGTGGTGGTGCCGGAAGTGGTCATGGTGCAGGGCGAATTGATCAGCACCTGGCAGGATGCCCGCATCTATGCCGCCATGGTTGGCGCCGCTTATTTTTTCTGGCGCAAGGGGCAAGGGCAGGCGGTGCTGGGCACCATCGTGTCCGGCATGGCGGTCTATTTGCCGCTGCACTTGGGACTGGGTTGGTAGGGCGTGCGGTCTTGTTGCTGCCTTGTAACTGCTTTGTGTGAGAATCGCGAAACTAAATTACACCGGAGATTGATTCATGCCCCGTCGCGCGACCAAAATTGTGGCCACTTTAGGCCCAGCGTCCAGTGATCCCTTCCTGCTAGAGCAAATGATTCGCGCCGGGGTCAACGTGGTTCGGCTGAACTTCAGTCACGGCACGGCGCAGGACCACATTGAGCGGGCGCGCCTGGTGCGCGAAGCCGCCAAACGCGCCGGCCGCGAGGTCGCCATCATGGCCGACTTGCAGGGCCCCAAGATCCGGGTCGGCAAATTTGCCGAGGGCAAGGTATTTTTGCAACCTGGCCAGACCTTCGTGCTGGATGCGGCGCGCACCGAGCTCGGTGACATCGACGCCGTGGGGCTGGACTACAAGGCCTTGCCGCGCGAAGTCAAGACGGGCGATGTGCTGCTGCTCAATGACGGCCTGATCGTCATCGTGGTGGACCGCGTCAAGGGCGAAGCCATTTACACCACGGTCAGGATGGGCGGCGAGTTGTCCAACAACAAGGGCATCAACAAGCAGGGTGGTGGTTTGACGGCCCCGGCGCTGACGGCCAAGGACATGGAAGACATCCGCACCGCCATGAGTTTTCATGCCGATTACGTGGCCGTGAGTTTCCCCAAGAATGCCACCGACATGGAAATGGCGCGCCAACTCTGCAGCGTGGCGGCCGAAGACGGTCACCGTCCCGGCCTGATCGCCAAGATCGAGCGCGCCGAAGCCATCCCGCATCTGGAAGAAATTTTGCTGGCCAGCGATGGCATCATGGTGGCGCGCGGCGACCTGGCGGTCGAAGTGGGCAATGCCGTGGTGCCGGCGCTGCAAAAACGCATGATCAAGCTGGCCCGTGAGCATGACCGCGTGGTGATTACCGCCACGCAAATGATGGAGTCCATGATCACCAACCCGGTGCCCACCCGCGCCGAGGTCAGTGACGTGGCCAACGCGGTGCTCGACGGCACCGACGCCGTGATGTTGTCGGCCGAGACCGCCGCCGGCAAATACCCGCTGGAAACCGTGATCGAGATGGCCAAGATTTGCCATGCGGCCGAGGGCGGCGAGGCGTTCGAGCTCGAAGCCGACTTTACCGGCAAGACCTTCAGCCGCATCGACCAGACCATCGCCATGGGCGCGCTGTTTACCGCACACCACCTCGGTGCCAAGGCCATTGTGGCCATGACCGACAGTGGCTCGACTGCGCTGTGGATGAGCCGCCACCTGATTCAGGTGCCCATTTACGCCCTGACTTCCAAAATAACCACGCAGCGCAAGATGACCCTGTACCGCAATGTGCGCCCGCTGCTGATTGACACCAGTGCCGACCGCGACACCGCGCTGGCCGAGGCCGAGGCCGACCTCAAGGCCCGTGACATTGTCCAGACCGGTGATGTTTACGCCATCACCTGCGGTGAGCCCATGGGCTCGCCGGGCGGCACCAACATGCTCAAGATTTGCCGGGTTGGCTAGGCGCCTGGGCGCCTGGGCGGCAGAGCGTTCTGCTGCGTGTCCCCCGCCCTGCGGGCACCTCCTTGTACCTGCGCAGAACACTCTGCCGCCCAAGCTCCTAGGGGCGGTGTCAGTTTCCCCGCTGCCTGAGTGGCTAGAATTGGTCTGAGTTACCGCTCAGTTACCAATCTTCAAAGGACACCATCATGGCACTTGTTTCTATGCGCGAATTGCTTGACCATGCCGCCGCCAACGGCTACGGCATTCCGGCTTTCAACGTCAACAATCTGGAGCAAGTGCAAGCGGTGATGTCGGCGGCCGATGAAGTGGGTGCGCCGGTCATTTTGCAAGCCAGTGCCGGGGCGCGCAAGTACGCGGGTGAACCCTTCATCAAGCACCTGATTCTGGCCGCCATCGAGGCTTACCCGCACATTCCGCTGGTGATGCATCAGGACCATGGTCAGAACCCGGCCGTTTGCCAAGGTGCCATCGACCTGGGTTTCAGCTCGGTCATGATGGACGGTAGCCTGGAAGGCGATGGCAAGACCATTGCCAGCTACGAGTACAACGTTGAAGTGACCCGCAAAGTGGTCGATATGGCGCACGCCGTGGGGGTCACGGTGGAGGGTGAGTTGGGTTGCCTGGGTTCGCTCGAAACCATGAAGGGCGACAAGGAAGACGGCCATGGCACCGACGCCACCATGACCCGCGAGCAAATGCTGACCGACCCCGAGCAAGCCGCTGACTTTGTCAAGCGCACCCAGCTCGATGCGCTGGCCATTGCCATCGGCACCAGCCACGGCGCCTACAAGTTCACGCGCAAGCCCACGGGCGACATTCTGGCGATTGACCGCGTGATGGAAATCAACAAGCGCCTGCCCAACACCCACCTGGTCATGCACGGTTCCAGCAGCGTGCCGCAGGAGTCGCTGGCGCTCATCAACCAGTACGGCGGCAAGATGAAGGAAACCTACGGCGTGCCGGTGGAAGAAATCCAGAAAGCCATCAAATACGGCGTGCGCAAGATCAACATCGACACCGACATTCGCCTCGCCATGACCGCCGCCGTGCGCAAGTACATGTTTGAAAATCCGGACAAGTTTGATGCCCGCGACTGGCTCAAGCCGGCCCGCGAAGCCGCCAAAGCGCTGTGTAAACAGCGCTACCTGGAGTTCGGTTGCCAGGGCCAGGGCGCCAAGATCAAGAGCCACAGCCTGTTTGAGGTGGCCGGAAAATACGCCCGTGGCGAGCTGGCGCAGGTCGTGAACTGAGCGCTTTGGCCCAGACCTGCTTAAAAAGCCACCTGCGGGTGGCTTTTTGCTGTTGTGCACGGCTATTGAATCTAAACTCGGGGCATCTGTTGAACCCAAATCCCTAACGCATCATGACCCAATCCCCGGCTGCCCTGCACACCTCCAACATCACCTCCCTGCCGCTGTTGGCGCGCGGCAAGGTGCGCGACAACTACGCGGTGGGCGATGACCGCATCCTGATGGTGGCCAGCGATCGCATCAGTGCCTTCGATGTCATCATGGGCCAACCGATTCCGGGCAAGGGCGTGCTGCTGACGCAAATGGCGCTGTTCTGGTTTGACAAGTTGGGCCCCAAGGGCCTGAACATCTGCCCGATTCACCTCACCGGCGAGGCGCCTGAAAGTGTGGTCACGGCGGCGGAAGTTCCGCAAGTGACCGGTCGCTCGATGCTGGTCAAGCGCCTCAAGCCGATTTTGGTGGAAGCCGTGGTGCGCGGCTACCTGGCCGGCAGCGGCTGGAAGGAATACCAGGAAAATGGTGCGGTGTGCGGTGTCAAACTGCCCGCCGGCCTGAAAAACGCCAGCAAATTGCCCGAGCCTATTTACACCCCGGCGGCCAAGGCCGAAATGGGCGACCATGACGAAAACATCACGTTCGAGAAAACCGTGGAGATGATCGGGGCCGACCTGGCCACCCGCATCCGCGACATCAGCATCGCACTTTACAAGGCGGCCAGCGCCTTTGCCGCCACCAAAGGCATCATCATCGCCGACACCAAGTTCGAGTTTGGCCTGGACAAGGACGGCACCTTGATGTTGATGGACGAGGTGCTGACGCCCGATTCGTCGCGCTATTGGCCCGCCGAGAGCTACCAGGAGGGTGTCAACCCGCCCAGTTACGACAAGCAGTTTTTGCGCGACTGGCTGGAAACCGCCCTGGTGGCTGGCCAGCCCTGGAGCAAGAGCCCGCCGGCACCGCACCTGCCGCGCGAGGTCATTGAGAAAACCGCAGCCAAGTACCAGGAGGCACTGACTCGGCTCACTGCTTAATTGAGCATCATGCTCAATTGACGGCGGTACCTGGACACCAGTGCCGCCTGCGGGTCTTCCTCGACCTGTACCTTGCCCAATACCTCGATGCCGCCGGCCGCTTTGCCACCGGCTTGCGCTGCTGCCTTGGGTTTGGCTGGGGTCAGCAGTTCCAAAATGGCGACAAAGGCCTTGCGCGGCGCCTCATCACCCCATTTTTTGTCGCGCATGATGATTTCCAGCAGTTCGTCCATGGCGGCTGTCCACTCGCCCACGGCCATCAGCAGCCGGGCTTTGGCAAAGCGGGTGTCAAAGTCGCGTTTGTTCAGGGCAATTTTTTCGTCAAACTGCTCAATCGTCCAGCTGGCATGGGGGCCGGTAGCGGCAGATTGAATCGCGTCGAGCCATTGTGACAAGGCCTCAAAACGCAGTTGACGCGGAATCTCTGACAGTTTGGGGGCCAGCGTGGCGTCAGCTTCTTCCAGACCGCCCAGGCTGATCAGCAGCTTGATGTAGTCATAGCGGGCGTCGTCGTTGCCGGGGTCGGCGGCCAGCGCGTCGGCCAGCTTGGCCAGTGCCGCGTCGGTATCACCCGTCTGCAGCAATTCCTGGGCGGCCTCGGCCTCGGCTTCGGCCATCAGGGCCTCTTCGCTGGGCAGATGTTTGTCCAGAAAGCTGCGTATCTGGGGGCCGGTCTGGGCGCCCATGAAACCGTCGACCGGCTTGCCACTCATCATCAAAATACAGGTGGGAATGCTGCGGATGCCAAAGGCCTGCGCCAGTTGCTGCTCCTGGTCCGAGTCGATCTTGACCAGTGTGAAGCGGCCCGCATAGTCCACTTCAAGCTGTTCCAGGATGGGCCCGAGCGACTTGCAGGGGCCGCACCAGGGCGCCCAGAAATCAATCAGGATGGGCTGGGTCATGGAGGCGGCAATGACCTCGGTTTCAAAATTTTGGAGGGTGACGTTAATCATGGTTCTGGGTGGCTTGGGTCAAACGTAAAATTCGGGCATGAACTCAATACAAATCGGTGTGCTCATGGGCTCCAGCTCGGACTGGGACACCATGCAACACGCAGTCCACATTCTCCAACAGTTTGGCATCCCTTACGAGGCCCGCGTGGTCTCGGCGCACCGAATGCCCGACGATATGTTTGCCTATGCCGATACCGCGGTGGGCCGGGGCCTCAAGGCCATCATCGCCGGCGCTGGCGGCGCAGCGCACTTGCCGGGCATGCTGGCAGCCAAAACCACGGTACCCGTGCTGGGTGTACCGGTGGCCAGCAAACACCTGAGCGGCGTCGATTCGCTGCACAGCATTGTGCAAATGCCCAAGGGTATTCCGGTGGCCACCTTTGCCATCGGTGCGGCCGGGGCGGCCAATGCTGCGCTGTTTGCGGTGGCCATGTTGGCCAATTCCGACATCGTGCTGCGGGTCAAGCTGGAAGACTTTCGGGCTGAACAAACCCAGATGGCGCGCGGCATGACGCTGCCCCCCAAGTTATGAGCGGCCCCATTTTGCTGCCCGGTGCCATCGGTTTGAATGGCAGTGGCCAGCCCACCACACTGGGCGTGATGGGTGGCGGCCAGCTGGGTCGCATGTTTGTGCAGGCAGCCCAGAGCATGGGCTACTTCACCGTGGTGCTCGACCCCGACGTCATCAGCCCGGCCGGGCTGGTGAGCCACTACCACATCCAGACCGACTACCTGGATGAGCAGGGCCTGACCCAACTGCTGCAGCGCTGCGCGGCCGTGACCACCGAGTTTGAGAACGTACCGGCGCCCGCGCTGGTCACTTTGGGGGCGGCGCGCCCCACCGCGCCGAGTGCCGATGCGGTGGCCATCGCACAAGACCGCATCAAGGAAAAAGCCCATCTGGCGCGCAGCGGGGTGCCGGTGGCGCCCTACGCCGTGATTGAAACGGCGGCGCAACTGGCGGCGGTGCCTGATGCGTTGTTGCCGGGTATTTTGAAAACCGCCCGCCTGGGCTACGACGGCAAGGGCCAAGTGCGCTGTCGCAATCGCGCCGAGCTGGTCAGCGCCTGGGATACGCTGAAAAATGTGCCCTGCGTGCTGGAGCAGATGTTGCCTTTGGCCGCCGAGTGTTCGGTGATTGTGGCGCGCGGCTGGGACGGCGCCATGGTGCACTTTGCCCCGCAACGCAATTTGCACCGCGAAGGCATCCTGGCGGTGACCGAGGCGTTTGAGGGCAACATGTCACCCGTGCTGGCTGATCAGGCGGTGGCTGCGGCGCGCACGATTGCCGAAGAATTGAACTACGTCGGCGTGCTGTGCGTGGAATTTTTTGTATTGCAAGAAGGCTCGTCTGAGTGCGCAAGCCTAGGCGGCCTGGTCGTCAACGAGATGGCGCCGCGCCCGCACAACAGCGGCCACTACACCCTGGACGCCTGCGATGTGTCGCAATTTGAGCTGCAGGTGCGCACCCTGGCGGGTCTGCCGTTGACGCAGCCGCGTCAGCACAGCGCCGCCGTGATGTTGAATTTGCTCGGTGATTTGTGGGTGGACGGTGCCACGCCGTGCTGGGATCAGGTGCTGGCCCTGCCAGGTGTGCACTTGCACTTGTACGGCAAGCTCAAAGCCAGCAAGGGACGCAAGATGGGGCATTTGACCGTCACGGCTGCCACTCCGGAGCAGGCCCGCAGCACGGCGCTGGCGGCCGCCAGCGTGTTGGGCATCGCACCGTTTTAATGGCTTGATCCCATGATTCTGCCGGGTGATGCCCCTGAATCCATCGCCGCCGCAGCCCATTGCCTTCGGTTGGGCGGCTTGTTGGGGCTGCCGACCGAAACGGTGTACGGCCTGGCCGCCAATGCCGACGACGACGCTGCCGTGGCGCAAATTTTCAAAGCCAAAGGCCGTCCGGCAGACCACCCTTTGATTGTCCATGTGGCTGATGTCGGCGCGGTGGCGCATTACGCGTCGGACGTGCCCGAGTTTGCCCGCCAGCTCATGCAGGCCTTTTGGCCCGGCCCGCTGACGCTGATCCTGCCGCGGCGGTCAGGGATTGCCAACGCCACCGCCGGTGGCAACCCCACCATTGGCCTGCGCTGCCCGTCGCACCCGGTCGCGCAAGCTGTGCTGAATGCGCTCAGAGACACCGCCATGCCTTTGTGCGTTTGGGGTTTGGCTGCGCCCAGTGCCAACCAGTTTGGCCGTGTCAGCCCCACCACAGCGGCCCATGTGCAGGGTGAATTTGGCGACGACCTGCTGATTCTGGACGGGGGTGCTTGCGATGTGGGCATTGAGTCCACCATCATCGACTGCAGCCGTGGCCAGCCGGTGCTGTTGCGTCCGGGGGCCATCTCGCCGGAACAGGTGCAGGCGGTGTGTGGTTTGAAGGTGCTGGCCAAAGAAGCGCTGCAAACGCTGGATGCACCCGCCCCCAAGGCCTCGGGCACATTGGAATCGCATTACGCACCGCGGGCGCAGGTGCGACTGATGGAGGCTGGGGCGCTGCAGGCGGCTTTGCGCGACGAGTTGAATCAGGGCTGTGTGGCGGTGTGGCATCGCAGCCCGATGGGTTCGCTTGTCGCCGGCGTGTTGTATCAGCGCATGCCCTCTGACCCGGTCACTGCCGCCCGCCAACTGTTTGCGATCTTGCGTGCATTTGACTTGCACGGTGTCGCGCAAATCTGGGTCGAAGCCCCACCGACGGCGTCTGAATGGGACGGTGTGCGGGACCGTTTGCAGCGGGCGGCCGCCAGTTAATTGGCGCTTACCGGTAGCGCAGCTTCATCACCAGAATGGTGCTCGCCAGCGCCAGCGTGACCACGTTGGCAATCACCACCGGCCAGGCACCCAGCATCAGGCCATAAATTAGCCACATGGCCACGCCCAGTGTGAACGCGCTGTACATGCCCAGCGAGATACCCCGGACATCTTTGGTGCGGAAAGTGTGCAGCGCCTGCGGTAAAAAGCTGATGGTCGTCAAAATGGCAGCCAAGGTGCCGATCAGGTCAGTGAGGTTCATGGTTTCAGGTCAGTAGGAAAGATGCGCATCGGCATCACTGGGTCTGATTGTCCCTCACCGCCCAGTCAATCAGGGCATCCAGCGCCGGGCGAACCGCTGCGGCGTTGGGGTGATTGACGATGGCCACGATCACGTAACGCTTGCCACTGGCAGCGTGGACATAGCCCGCCAGTGCGGTCACATCTTTGAGGCTGCCGGTTTTCAGGTGGGCGCTGGCGCTGTTGGCCAGGCTGCGTTTGAGGGTGCCATCCACGCCCACCAGGGAAAGCGATGACATCAATTCAGGCATGGTGGGCGAGGCATAGGCCAGTTGCAGCAATTGCCCGAGCTGCTGCGCGCTGATGCGGTTGTGGCGGGACAGGCCAGAGCCGTTGTCGATGGACGGCACATCGGTGGCGCTGATGCGACGCTGCCACCATTGGCGCACCGCTCCACGCGCCGACGCGGGAGTGGCGGGGGCTGGCAGACCAAGCGTCAAGAACAGCTGCTGCGCCATCACGTTGTTGCTGAACTTGTTGATGTCGCGGATCACTTCGGCCAGGGTCGGGGAGGTGAGCTCGAACGTCGCCGGACCCTGCGGTGCGCTGCCATTGCGGACGGTACCGGTCAGTTGACCCCCCATGCTGCGCCACAGGCCTTCGATGGCACGGGTGTTGTAACTGTTGGGGTCGGCATAGGCAATGGACCACACTTTTTCGCCACAGCCTGCGGCGTAACTGCCATTGAAACGGATTTTTTCCGAGTCGGAAAAGTCCGCCTTGAGGCTGGCACGGTAATCATTGCAAGCCCCATTCTGCCCAGGCTTGCCGGGGCTCAGCGGCACGCTCGTTTGAAACTTTACGCCCCACAAGGGCGGGTCGTATTGCACGCTGGCACGGCCGGTGAGCGGATCGGGCGCAAACGTCATGACGACGGACTTGAAATTGACCAACAAGGCATCGGGCGCTGCGTTGTAGGGGCGCAGCGGTTCGCCATCAAATTCGGCCGCATTGGTGTCAGGCAGCGCAAACAGGCCGCTGTCCAGAACGATGTCGCCAGCAATGCTGTGAATACCCAGCCCCTGCAAGCGGCGCAGCAGCAGCCAGACTTTTTCAAGCACCAGCTTGGGGTCCCCCTGGCCCTGAATGATCACGTTGCCTTGCAGTACGCCGTTGACCACCGGACCATCGACCCAAACCGGTGTGCGCCAGGTGTAGGCGGGCCCCAACAGTTCGAGCGCAGCTGTGGTGGTGACCAATTTCATGACCGAGGCCGGATTCATGGGCTGGTCCGCGCGGTGGCTCAGGCGCGGCGCGGAGCGGCCGTCGGCTTCCAGCACCAGCAGGGCGACGGCATCGGTCGGCATCTGGGCACGGTTCAACGCCATCATCACGGGTTCTGGCAAGGCCTGTGCCAAGGTGCTGGCGCTGAAAAGGCTGGCCACCGCACAAAGCAGAGTTTGTACGAACTGGCGTGTGCTGAGTTTGAGGGTTTGCATTTTTCTATTATGAAGTGGTGGGTGGCCTTGGCGCGGTTGATGCACTATTCTTGAGCCTGTTGTTGTTCGAATTGGAGTATTTATCCCCATGGAAAAAATCATCCTCGTCACGGGCGGCGGGCGCGGCATTGGCGCCGCCTGTGCGCTGCTGGCAGCAGAACAGGGCTACGCCGTTTGCATCAGTTACAGGACGAATGAAGCTGCGGCCACCGAAGTCATTGCTGCCATTGAAGGCCGTGGCGGCACGGCGTTGGCGATCCAGGCTGACGTTTCTGATGAGTCAGCAGTTGAGCGCTTGTTCGCGCAGATGGACAAGCGATTTGGGCGCTTGACCGCGCTCATCAACAACGCCGGCATGTTGTTCCCACAGATGCGTGTGGAGCAAATGGACGCGGTGCGCATCAATCGTCTTTTAGCCACCAATGTCACCGGCAGTTTTTTGTGCGCACGCGAGGCCGTGCGGCGCATGTCGACCCGGCACGGTGGCCCGGGCGGCAGCATCGTCAACATGTCCTCACGCGCCGCAGTGCTTGGTTCCCCGGGCGAGTATGTCGACTATGCGGCTTCAAAGGCAGCACTCGATGCCTTGACGATCGGCTTGTCGAAGGAAGTGGCCAATGAAAAAATTCGTGTTAACGGCGTGCGTCCTGGTCTCATTCACACAGACATACATGCCAGCGGCGGCGAACCGGGCCGCGTCAGCAGACTGCAAGCAACGGTGCCCATGGCCCGGGGCGGCGACCCGCTGGAGGTGGCAAGGGCGGCACTGTGGTTGCTTTCGGACGAGGCCTCCTACACCACCGGATCTTTCATCGAAGTATCGGGCGGACGCTGAACGGGCAAGCACAATCCAATATTTTCAGTGTTTTGATGCCTGCCGGCGGCATGCTGCTGGCGTGGTGCCTTTTGCACAATATCGGCGCCCAATTTTTAAGCAGTCACCGGCAAGCCAATACTGGCGCGGCCTGGCGGACTTGTTCAACAAGTTGTCAACAAGCTTAGTCCTGTGTTGTGGGGACAACATGACTGGAGCGACTGGGTCAAAGACGTTGATTCCACTGAATTCAATTATCGGAGCCACAAAGCAAAATGGGTTAGCAGTCAAAAACTGCTAACCCATTGATTTATATGGTCGGAATGAGAGGATTCGAACCTCCGACCCCTTCGTCCCGAACGAAGTGCGCTACCAGGCTGCGCTACATTCCGATTTTTGCCTGAATCGTCAGGACTGACGCTCCAACAATTGAGCCGCCAATTGTATCAAACACTGCCTGTGCGCATTGTCTGGTAACAGCTCGGCTGCGGCGATGGCGCGGCGTGCTTCGTCTGCGGCCGCTTGACGCGCCACATCGAGGGCGCCGGTAGCCTGCACGATGGCCACGACCTGGTCAATCAGTTCAAGTTTGCCAGTTTCAATGGCGCTTTGGATGAGTTCGCGTTCGCTGGCGGTGCCGCGTTGCATGGCTGCAATCAGGGGCAGGGTGGTTTTGCCTTCGCGCAAATCGTCACCCAGGTTCTTGCCCATCACAGCGACATCGCCGGTGTAGTCCAGCACGTCGTCGATGATTTGAAATGCGGTGCCAAGGGCTTGCCCGTAGTCGGCGCAGGCGGCTTCGATGTCAGGGCTGGCGTTGGCCAAAATGGCCCCGACACGGGCGCTGGCTTCAAACAGCTTGGCTGTTTTGGAGCGGATCACATGCAGGTAGCCCGCCTCATCGAGAGCAGCGTTGTGCATGTTCATCAATTGCATGACTTCGCCTTCCGCGATCACGTTGGTGGCTTCCGCGAGCACTTCCATGATGCGCATGTTTTGCGCATCCACCATCATCTGGAAGCAGCGTGAATACAGGAAGTCACCCACCAGAACGCTGGCAGGATTGCCAAAGGTTTCGTTGGCGGTCGGATTGCCGCGCCGCATGGAAGAGTCGTCCACCACGTCATCATGGAGCAGCGTCGATGTGTGGATGAATTCCACCACGGCCGCCAGATTAAAGCGCTGCGCGCCGGTGTAGCCAAGGGTGCCGCACATCAAAAGAAGCAACGCTGGGCGCAGCCGCTTGCCGCCGGCAGAAATGATGTAGCGTGACACTTGCCCCACCAGGGGTACGCCGGATTCCAGGCGATGCGTAATGACCACGTCGACCTCTCGCATGTCCTGCGCAATGATCGCCATGAAGCTGGGTTTTTGAGATGGAGTGGCTTGCAAGACAGTGACCCGATTAGTTGGGCAGATTATAGAAAGTCCACAAGCCTTGATTGGCTTAAACTTTGCCTCACATCAGTGTGATTGGACAGTCTGATGGACTTGTGCGATAATTCCGGGCTCTGCGAAAATTCGTTCGGAGAGCATTATTAAGAGGTTATTATGTACGCGGTCATAAAAACTGGTGGCAAACAATACAAAGTTGCAACCGGCGAAAAAATTAAAGTAGAACAGATTGCTGCGGATGTAGGCCAAGAGATTGTGATCGACCAGGTTCTGGCAGTCGGCAGCGGCGCAGAGTTGAAGGTTGGTACACCCTTGGTGTCCGGTGCAGCGGTCAGTGTCACAGTTTTGGCACATGGCAAACACGACAAAGTGAGCATTTTCAAAATGCGCCGTCGTAAACACTACCAAAAACGTCAAGGTCATCGTCAGCAGTTCACTGAACTCCTGATTGGTGCGATTTCTGCATAAGGAGCAAGAGTCATGGCACATAAAAAAGGCGGCGGCTCGACGCGAAATGGGCGCGATTCCAAGCCCAAAATGCTCGGTGTGAAGATGTTTGGTGGCCAGTTGGTCGCCCCTGGCGCGATCATCGTGCGCCAGCGCGGCACACAATTCCACCCCGGTGCCAATGTTGGCATTGGCAAAGACCACACGCTGTTTGCATTGACAGAAGGTCATGTGTCGTTCGCCATCAAGGGCGCTTTGAACCGGCACACCGTGAGCGTGACTGCAGCAGCTTAAGGGCTGGCGTACGTTCATCCAAGACCCTGCGCACGGCGCGGGGTTTTTTATTTATAAAACACTATCATGAAATTCGTTGACGAAGCCTACATTGATGTCTCCGCTGGAGATGGTGGCGCTGGCTGCGTCTCGTTTCGGCATGAAAAATACAAAGAGTTCGGCGGCCCCAACGGCGGAGACGGTGGCCGTGGCGGCCATGTGTTTGCCGTCGCCGACCCCAACCTCAACACCCTGGTCGATTACCGCTTTTCGCGCCGGCACGATGCCCAG
The DNA here is from genome assembly GCF_030653815.1 of Rhodoferax sp. Lineage (GTDB taxonomy): Bacteria > Pseudomonadota > Gammaproteobacteria > Burkholderiales > Burkholderiaceae_C > Rhodoferax. The sequence goes on from NZ_JAURYQ010000036.1 coordinate 128,105, forward strand.
CGCGGTCAGCATGGCATGGGCTCCGATATGTTCGGTGCCGCTGGAGACGACATCACGCTCAAAATGCCGGTGGGTACGATCATCTCTGATGCCGAAACCGGCGAGGTGCTGTTTGAGTTGCTTAAACCGGGTGAGGTGATCACCATTGCCAAGGGGGGTGACGGAGGCTTTGGCAACATGCGTTACAAGAGCGCCATCAACCGTGCACCGCGACAAAAAACGCCAGGCTGGCCTGGTGAAAAGCGCAACCTCAAGCTGGAGCTCAAGGTGCTGGCCGACGTGGGTCTGTTGGGCATGCCCAATGCCGGGAAGTCCACCCTGATCACGGCCATTTCGAACGCCCGACCGCGCATTGCCGACTATCCGTTCACCACTTTGCATCCCAATTTGGGTGTGGTACGTGTCGGGCCTGAGCAAAGCTTTGTGGTGGCCGATCTGCCCGGTTTGATAGAAGGAGCTTCTGAAGGTGCCGGCCTGGGGCACTTGTTTTTGCGCCATTTGCAGCGTACCCGGCTGCTGCTGCACGTGGTCGACATGGCGCCTTTTGACGATGGCATTGACACCGTCGCGCAGGCCAAGGCCATCGTCAATGAGCTCAAAAAATACGATACCGCGCTGTTTAAGAAACCGCGCTGGCTGGTGCTCAACAAGCTCGACATGGTGCCTTTGGAAGAGCGCGAGGCCCTGGTCAAGGACTTTGTCAAGCGCTTCAAGTTCAAGGGGCCGGTGTTTGAAATCTCGGCACTCACGCGTGAGGGCTGCGAGTCGCTGATCAAGGCGGTGTACAAACACATCAGTGCCCAGCAGAAAATTGAACTGGAGCCTGAAGTGATAGACCCGCGTTTTGCCGAGCCGCTTGGGCCCGATGCAACAATCTGAAGCGCCTGACGCAAACTACTAGCCCAAGAGGGTTCAATGGCTCAAGAACAAGAGAATTCAGCATTGCGTGAGGCTCGCCGTGTGGTGGTCAAGGTGGGCTCCAGCCTGGTGACCAACGATGGTCGGGGTCTGGATGAAGCAGCGATTGGCGAGTGGTGCCGGCAAATGGCGGTGCTGGTGCACCAGGGGCGTGAAGTCATCATGGTTTCCAGTGGCGCCATCGCCGAAGGCATGAAGCGCTTGGGCTGGTCCAAGCGCCCGCATGAAATTCATGAACTGCAGGCTGCCGCCGCAGTGGGGCAAATGGGCCTGGCACACATGTACGAAACCAAGCTGCGTGAGAACGGCTTGGGCAGCGCCCAGGTGCTGCTGACGCACGCCGACCTGGCGGACCGCGAGCGCTACCTCAATGCGCGCTCCACGCTGCTGACCCTGCTCAAACTCGGCGTGGTGCCGGTCATCAATGAAAACGACACGGTCGTCAACGACGAGATCAAGTTTGGTGACAACGACACGCTGGGTGCTTTGGTTGCCAACCTGGTCGAAGCTGACGCGCTCGTTATTCTGACCGATCAAAAAGGCTTGTTCACGGCCGATCCGCGCAAGGACACCCTTGCCCAATTTGTGCATGTGGCACAGGCCGGTGATCCCGCGCTGGAAGCCATGGCTGGCGGCGCGGGTTCCAGTCTGGGACGCGGTGGCATGATCACCAAGATACTGGCCGCCAAGCGGGCCGCCGGTTCAGGCGCGTCGACCGTGATCGCCTGGGGGCGCGAACCTGATGCCTTGCTGCGGCTGTGTCAGGGCGAGGCCATTGGCACGCTGCTGGTGGCGCCGACGCAAAAAATGCAAGCGCGCAAACAGTGGATCGCCGATCATCTGCAATTGCGTGGCTCGGTCACGGTCGATGCCGGCGCTGTGGCCAAATTGCTGGGTGACGGATCAAGCTTGTTGCCCATCGGCATGATCGGTGTAGAGGGCGATTTTTCGCGTGGCGATGTGATTGCCATCCGCGATCCACAAGGGCTGGAGATGGCCCGTGGACTGGCCAACTACGCCAGTACCGAAGCGCGCCTGATTTGTCGCAAGCCCTCCAGCGCCTTTGAAGCCTTGCTGGGTTATGTGGCGGAACCAGAAATGGTGCATCGCGACAACCTGGTGCTCAAACGCTGACGCCTTGGGGGCGGGCGCCAGCTTGCCATCTATCTGCTTTTGAGCCTTCTGATGATCTCTGTGGCTGAGCCAGCGGCGGTATTGCCTTCACAGACCCCTTGCCGTGCCAGTGCCAGTGCATGTTTGGAGGGCTGCTTGTCGTTGAGCCCGCGCCACTCGGGTTCCTTCACCAGCGTCCAGACACCCGTGGCGCTGGCCCGGGCATAGGCTTTCACTTCACCCTTTGCGCAGCGAATGCCCTCAAAAAACGCGTTGACGGAACCGCTGGGGCTGACGGCCACTATCACATAGCGCACGATGCCGTCCGGTGTGACTACCACTGTGGCGGGATCGACGCCGAATTTCATGCTTACATACGCAGGCATGTCAATGTTCACCAATTGTTTGGGGTCGAATTTGGGCGGCGCAGGTACTTCGGTTTCTTGCCAGTCGGGATTGTCGACCAGACCTTGCGCTTGCGCACCCAGCGCACAGCATGTCAGGCCCAGCAACAAGCAGTTTTTCAGCGCGAGGGGAAAAGAACGCAGAAATTTTGATTCAGGCATGTTGCGGTCCAGGCGGCGGGTCAGGTTCAAGGGTGGCTCCTGGTGGTGTTTCAAAGCTGGTATCGGGCATGTCTGCGCAGGACTGTTCCAGGTCGAGCGGACGAATGCCTTGGCGCAGAAAGCGGTTGCGGTGCTCATTGCGCGGCAGGTAGCGCGACAGTTCGGTGAGTGCCGTCACATAGACTTCGCGTTTGAACTCGACTACCGCGTCCAGTGGCACCCAATAGTCGTTCCAGCGCCAGGCATCGAATTCGGGGTGGCTGGTGGCACGCAGGTTCAAATCCCAGTCGTGACCAACGAGTTGCAACAAGTACCAGATTTGTTTCTGGCCCTTGTAAAAACCGCGTGAATCGCGGCGAATAAAACGGTCTGGCACCTCATAGCGCAACCAGTCACGGGTGCGGGCCACGATGCGAACATGTTCGCGCTGCAGCCCAATTTCTTCATGCAACTCCCGGATCATGGCCTGCTCCGGAGTTTCACCCCGGTCAATGCCACCCTGCGGAAACTGCCAGGAGTGCGTACGGATACGCTTGCCCCAAAACACCTGATTTTTCTGGTTGAGCAGGACGATGCCGACGTTGGGCCTAAAGCCGTCCCGGTCAAGCATAATCAAACCCCAATTTTTAAATTGTCTTGATTATGCACAGCCCGGGCTGTGCAGCAAGCGACATAACCCTGACATATTGCTGGATATCCCATGAGAGCCTCTCAATTTTTCATTTCCACCCTCAAAGAAGCCCCGGCGGATGCCGAAATTGCCAGTCACAAGCTCATGATGCGCGCCGGCATGATCAAAAAAATCGGTGCCGGCATCTACACGCTGATGCCAATGGGCCTGCGCGTGGTGCGTAAAGTGGAGGCGATTGTTCGTGAAGAAATGAACCGTGCCGGTGCGGTCGAACTGACCATGCCGGTAGTGCAACCTGCCGAGTTGTGGGCCGAGACCGGCCGTTTTGAAAAAATGGGACCTGAGCTTTTGCGCATCAAGGACCGTCACGGGCACGACTTCGTGATTCAACCCACCAGCGAAGAAGTGGTGACCGACATTGCGCGCCAGGAAATCCGCAGCTACAAACAGTTGCCTAAGAATTTCTACCAGATTCAGACCAAGTTTCGCGACGAGCGGCGCCCCCGCTTTGGGCTGATGCGGGGACGTGAATTCATCATGAAAGATGCCTACAGCTTTGACCGCGATCAGACCACGGCCAAAGCCAGCTATCAGGTCATGGCTGCAGCCTACCGGCGCATCTTTGACCGCTTTGGGCTTACCTACCGTGCCGTGGCTGCCGACAGCGGCGCCATTGGCGGGGATTTGAGTGAGGAATTCCAGGTGATCGCCGCCACTGGCGAAGATGCCATCGTTTACTGCCCCGGCAGTGATTACGCCGCCAACATGGAAAAAGCCGAGGCGCTGGCGCCCGCAGGCACGCACCCGGCGGCCATCCAAACCATGAGCAAAACTGCCACGCCGGGTAAAAGCACTTGCGCTGCGGTGGCTGAACTGCTGGGCTTGCCTCTGAAAAATACCGTCAAATCCCTGGTGCTGGCCACCGACATGCTCAACGAACAGGGTGAAGTGGTGAAAACGCAGGTCTGGTTGCTGTTGCTGCGCGGCGACCACGACATGAACGAGGTCAAGGTCAGCAAATTGCCTGGGTTGCAAGCCTTCCGTTTTGCCACACTGCCCGAAATCGAGGAACATTTTGGTTGTTTACCCGGTTATCTGGGGCCGATCGGTCTGAAGAAGCCCGTTCAAATCGTGGTGGACCGTGACGTGGCGGTGATGAGTGACTGGGTTTGTGGTGCCAACGAGGCAGACTTCCACATCACAGGCGTCAACTGGGGCCGCGATTTGCCCGAGCCGGCACTGGTGGCTGATTTGCGCAACGTGGTAGCGGGAGATGCCTCGCCAGATGGCCTGGGTGTGTTGGCGATCGAACGCGGCATTGAGGTAGGCCATGTGTTTTATCTGGGCACCAAATACAGCCAGGCCATGAACGCGACCTTTCTGGACCAGAATGGCAAGCCCCAATTCATGGAAATGGGCTGCTATGGCATTGGCATCACGCGCCTGCCTGCGGCCGCCATTGAGCAGAATCACGATGAACGCGGCATCATCTGGCCCGACGCGCTGGCGCCGTTCACGGTGGTGCTGTGTCCGATCAACGCCGAGCGTTCGCCAGAAGTCAAGGCCACCGCAGACAAGCTGTATGCCCAATTGCTGGCAGCCGGTGTCGATGTCATGCTGGATGACCGCGGTGAGCGCCCGGGCGCCATGTTTGCCGACTGGGAGTTGATTGGTGTGCCGCACCGCGTCAATATTGGCGACCGGGCCTTGAAGGAAGGCCATGTCGAATACCAGCACCGCCGCGACGCCGCCGCCAGTGCCGTGCCGGTGGCCGACATCGTGGGCCAGTTGCTGGCCAAACTCAAGGCGTGAGCGGTCAACGATTGCCGAATTGTGTTTGTCGCATGAGCTGGCTATGAGTATCAACCGACGCGCACTTCTGGGTAAGTCGTTAGCGCTTTCACCTGTGCTGACGGGCTCAGGCGCGCTTTTGTTTCAAGCGCCTGCCTGGGCCGGGGCACAAATCGAAGAGCCGCTCATTGACTCTGTCCGAACGGCCTTGAGCTCGACTATTGCCAACCACGCGCCACCCGTGCCGGAGTTCCCTGACACCGAATCGCGTCTGCGCTACCTGCGTTGGTTGGGGGCCATGAGCGAACGCCTGGTGAGGAAAAAGTCTGACTGGAATACGCGCAAGGAATTTTTGCAAACGGTGTGGTACGAGGCCAGGCGCGCGGGTCTGGACGTCTCCATGGTGCTGGGTCTGATTCAGGTGGAAAGCAACTTCAGAAAATTTGCCGTGAGCAGCGTCGGTGCACGCGGCTACATGCAGGTCATGCCATTCTGGACCCGGGTGCTGGGCGACGGCGATGCCAGCAAGCTGTTTCACCTGCAGACCAATTTGCGCTTTGGCTGCGTGATCCTGCGCCATTACCTCGACCGTGAACGCGGCGACGTCTACATGGCGCTGGGGCGCTACAACGGCTCGCGGGGCAAGCCGCAGTACCCCAACGCGGTCTTTGGCGCCCGGAGACTGTGGGAGCCTCAAACCGCTTGAGGGGTGCATCAGTTGGCGGGCGTTCCCAGCAAGGTCTGCAATTCACCGTTCTCGTACATTTCCATCATGATGTCCGAGCCGCCAATGAACTCGCCTTTGAGGTAGAACTGCGGAATGGTGGGCCAGTTGCTGTAGTCCTTGATGCCAGCGCGAATACCGTCATCTTCGAGCACGTTGACGGTCTTGATGGCTTTGGGATCAACGCCACAGGCTTTCAGGATCTGGATGGCACGGCCCGAGAAACCACACTGCGGAAAGCTCGCCGTGCCTTTCATGAAAAGCAAAATGTCGTTGTGTTTGACCAGGTCGTCAATGCGTTGCTGTGCGTCGCTCATGCTGAAAATTCCTATTAAAAAAACAAGTCTGATTATTTCACTTTTAGGCCCGGCTGGGGGCGAAACCCTGTCGGGCTTAGGGGTGCTCCGGGCGCTCTAGTAGTGCGGCGGCAAATCCTCGCGCAGGTTGCGTGTCGCTGTGGCAGCCTCCGGCGGTGCCTGCTGGCTTAACCACTGCACTTCACGCGTCAGGCGGTCAATCTGGTCCTGCTGACGGATGATGATCTGGTCGAGCTTGTCCAGCAGGTCTTCGGCGAAGCTGGCTTTGACTTCCAGGTCGGTGAGTCGCGCTTCAAGGGAATGGATCATGGTCAGGATGTTTTTATGTTGAGGGGTTGAATTGGCCGCCGCTGCAGCGTTCGATGCCCGCCAGGTCTCGGCGGGACTGTACTTGCATCAAACCTGCGGCGCTCAGCAAACCGCGTACGGACTCTGCTTGGTCGTAGCCGTGTTCCAGCAACAGCCAGCCACCGGGCGTCAGGTGGCTTGGCGCTTGGCTGATGATCTGGCGCAGGTCATCCAGGCCATCCGGACCGCTGCTGAGGGCTGGCGCTGGTTCAAATTGGAGCGCTGCCAAGTGTGGGTCGCGTTCTGCGATGTAGGGTGGGTTGGAGACGATGCAGTCAAACCGGGCTTCAGACGGGGGCAAGGCGTCAAACCAGGCACCCTGATGGAAGCTGACGTCCAGTTGGAGCCGCTGGGCATTGGTTTGGGCCACGGCCAGGGCGGCGGCGCTGAGGTCGCTGGCCTGGACATTGAGCGATGGCTGGCTGGCCTTGAGCGCCAGGGCGATGGCGCCGCTCCCGGTGCCCATGTCCAGGGCACGCTGTTGGCCTGCCAGCAGTTCCAGTGCCCAGGTGACCAAGGTTTCGGTATCGGGCCGGGGCACCAGCACACGGGTATCCACCTGCAGGTCGAGTCCAAAAAATTCCTTGTGGCCGGTCAGGTAGGCCAGCGGCTCGCCGGCCAGGCGACGCTGCAGCAGGGCTTCCAGGTTTGTGGCCAGGGTGGGCGATAGCAGCGCATCGTCGTGCGCCAGCAGCCAGCCGCGCTGGTGGCCAGGCCTGTCCAGCAGGTGCAACAGCAGCATTTGGGCATCCAGTCGATCCACGCCTCTGGATTGCAGGTTGGCCAATGTTTGCCCTAGGGTCTGGTTCATTTTGATGGTCTTGGTTGCGGTTCAGGCATTGCGTTCGAGTGCCGCCAACTGCGCTGCGGCTTCATGGGCTTGCAACGCGTTGACCACATCGTCCAGGTCGCCCTCCATGATCGTGAGCAGTTTGTAGAGCGTCAGATTGATGCGGTGGTCGGTGAGTCGGCCTTGAGGAAAGTTGTAGGTGCGGATGCGATCGCTGCGGTCGCCGCTACCCACCAGACTCTTGCGCTCGGCAGCGTCTTTGGCAGCGCGTTCGCTGCGGTCTTTTTCCTGAATGCGGGCTGTCAGCACCTTGAGGGCTTGCGCCTTGTTGCTGTGCTGGCTACGGCCATCCTGGCATTCGGCCACGATGCCAGTCGGCAGGTGGGTGATACGAACCGCAGAGTCAGTTTTGTTGATGTGCTGGCCACCGGCGCCGCTGGCGCGGTAGGTGTCAATGCGCAAATCCGAGGGGTTGATCTTGATGGCCTCTGCCTCGTCGGGCTCGGCCAGCACGGCCACGGTGCAGGCGCTGGTGTGGATGCGGCCCTGGGTTTCCGTGACTGGCACGCGCTGGACCCGGTGACCGCCTGACTCGAACTTGAGAGCACCATAGACATGGTCGCCGTCAACCTTGATGACGACTTCCTTGTAGCCGCCCAGCTCGCTGGCGGACTCACTGATGATTTCAGACTTCCAGCCGCGACGCTCGCAATAACGCAGGTACATGCGCGCCAGATCAGCGGCAAACAGGGCAGATTCGTCGCCGCCGGTGCCGGCGCGAATTTCCACAAAGGCATTGCGTGCGTCATCGGGGTCTTTGGGCAGCAGCATGCGTTGCAACTCGGTCTCAAGCTGATGCAGCTCGGCCCTGGCGTCCTCCATTTCTTCTTGGGCCATCGCCGCCATGTCTGCGTCGTCAGCACTGCCGGCCAGCAACTCCTCGGCCGCGGCCAAGTCGGCCTCGCGCTGTTGGTAGCGTTGCCAGCGGGTTGCCACGGCGGCCACCTCGGTGTGTTCGCGTGACAGCAACAGAAATTGCGCCATGTCGCTCATGATGTCGGGTCGGGACAGCAAAAACTCCAGCTCGCCCAGGCGGTCGGCATAACGGACAAGTTGTTGGCGAAGAAAGGTTTTCATGGACGTTGCGAGGATGAGGGCAGGAAGAAGGGGAGGTCAGACACGTCTGGTATCGTGTCATTGGGAGCGCAGCGTGGCAGTCCAGGGGCTTGGGACCGGTCACGTCGCTGCGCTGACCGCAATGACGAAGCGGCAGGCAGCGCCGCTAACGCTCTTTGCGCAAAAAGAAATGCTGCACTGCGGCGCTGGCGCGCTCGCGGGTGTGGCTGTCGCCACCGCGCAGTTCCGCCATGGCACCGTGTAGCATTTTTTGTGTGAGGCCTTTGCTGAGGGCTTCCAGCACCGCGTCCACGTCTTCCCCTTTGGCCAGCAATTTGCGGGCGCGTGCAATCTCACTGGCACGCCATTCATCGGCCTGAGCGTTGAGTTGCTGGATCAAAGGCACCGTGCTGCGCTGCTCGATCCAGTGCAGGAAGCTTTGGACCCCGGCGTCCACAATGGCTTCGGCCTGGGCCACGGCAGCTTGTCGGTTGGCTTGCGCGGTTTGCACCACGCCGGCCAGGTCATCCACGGTATAGAGGTAGACATCTTCCAGCGCCTTGACCTCGATCTCGATGTCGCGCGGTACCGCCAGATCGACCATGAACATGGGTCGGTGGCGACGTGTTTTGAGGGCACGTTCGACCGACCCCAGCCCGATCAGGGGCAGGGTGCTGGCGGTGCAACTGATGACTGCATCAAATTCATGCAAACGGTCCGGCAGGTCGGCCAGACGCATCACTTCCGCTCCAAATTTGGCTGCAAGCTCTTCGCCGCGTGCCAGGGTGCGGTTGGCAATGGCGATGCTTTTCGGGCTCTTGGCAGCAAAGTGGGTGGCGCACAGGTCAATCATTTCGCCAGCACCAACAAACAGAACTCTGACCTCGCTCAGGTCTTCAAACAGTTGCCCGGCCAGGCGCACGGCGGCGGCGGCCATGCTGATCGAGTGGGCACCGATTTCGGTTGAGGTGCGGACTTCCTTGGCGACCGCAAACGAGCGCTGAAAAAGCTGACTCAGCGTGGTGCCCAAGGCGCCGGCCGCCTCGGCGGCACGCACGGCATCCTTGATCTGGCCCAGAATCTGCGGCTCGCCCAGCACCATCGAATCGAGTCCGCTGGCAACCCGGAAAGCGTGTCGTGCCGCCAGGCCGTCGTTGAGCGTGTAGGAATGGGCGCGCAACAGCTCGGCAGGCACGCCACCGCATTGCGCCAGCCAAGCCAGGGTGGGTTCCAGTTGGGCTTGTTCGCCGGCACAATAAATTTCCGTGCGGTTGCAGGTGGAGATCAGGGCGGCTTCTGGCACGCGGGTCAGGGCGCCGCGCAAGGCATGCAAAGTGGGTTCGACCTGGTCGATGGCGAACGCAAACCGGCCGCGCAGATCGAGCGGTGCGGTGGTGTGATTGATGCCTAATGCCCAGACTGCCATGCTTGAATTATAAAATCAGCCATTATGTGCTTTGACCTGTATCATTTTTTCTTTTCCCTTGAGGTGGCCTGATGGGACCGCTCGACCTGCTGAACCATGCTGTCAATTTTGCGGCCCCGGCTTTTTGGCTGGCCTTGCTGCTCCCGTGGCTGGCCCCGTTGTTGACCGGAAAAAGGGCCTCGGCTTATTCCCGACCCAGGCAGTTTGGACTCCTATTTGCAGCAGGTCTGGTGGTGCTGGCGCTCGGCTTGGTGCTGTTGGGCCAGGATGGCAAGATGCTGACTTATCTGGCCTTGGTCGCCACGGCCGCTTCCGGCCAATGGTTCATGCGCAAAGGCTGACCGGCGCAAACAGGTCGATCCGATCGGTGATGATGCCGTCGATATCCAGGTCCAGCAGGCGCCGGGCTGCGGCTTCTTCGTTGACGGTGTAACTCAGGGTCTTGAAACCAGCACTTTGAGCCTGCGTGACGCTGACCTGATCCCACAACACATGGTCACAGATGATGGCGACACAGCCCAGGCGTTGCGCGGTTTCCAGCCAGCCAGGCCAAAGTGCCTCAAGCAGCAGACCCCGTGGCAACTCAGGCTGGGCCGCCATGGCCGCCTCCAGGGCTGGCACCTCAAAGGACGTCAGCAACGGCGGCACGCTGGCGTTTTGCCACAGCCGTGCGACGTGTCGGGCCACCACGTCACCGGTCTGACGCTCCTGGCCCGGCGAGGGTTTGATTTCGATATTGATGCAGTACCCATTGCGTAAGCAAAAGCGGGCAATGGCGTCCAGGGTGGGCAAAGGCTCGCCGGCAAAGCGGCGCGAATGCCAACTGCCGGCATCGAGCTGGGCCAGTACGCCCCAGGGATGGTTGCCGGCGATCACATCGCTGTTGGCCCCCAGCTTTTCCGCGGCATCGGTGGTGCGGGTCAGGCTGTCGTCGTGCAGCAAAAAGGGCACGCCGTCACTGCTCAGTTTGACATCGCACTCGAACATGCGATAGCCGTGGCTGGCCCCCAGCCGAAAGGCCGCCAGGGTGTTCTCCGGGGCCAGTTGGCCAGCGCCGCGGTGGGCGATCCAGCGCGGGTAAGGCCAAGGGCTGGGCGGCATGGGCTATTTTTCTCAGGCTTCGCGGCGCAGGGCCGGGAACAGGATCACGTCGCGGATGCTGCTGCTGTCGGTGAGCAGCATCATCAGCCGGTCCAGACCCACGCCGCAGCCGCCGGTGGGCGGCATGCCGTACTCCAGGGCGCGAATGAAGTCATGGTCGTAATACATGGCTTCATCGTCGCCCTCATCCTTGGCGGCGACCTGCGCCTGGAAGCGGGCGGCTTGCTCCTCGGCATCGTTCAACTCGCTGAAGCCATTGCCGAATTCGCGACCCGTGATGTAGAGCTCGAAGCGCTCGGTCACTTCCGGACGGCTGTCGTTGGCGCGCGCCAGTGGCGAGATTTCGGTCGGGTGCTCCATGATGAAGGTCGGTTGCCAGAGTTGCTCTTCGACGGTTTCTTCAAAGTACAGCACCTGCAAGCTGGGCAGGCTGCGGGTGGAAATGTGGTGTTTGGCCTCTGTGATGCCGAGTTTGGGCAGCACGGAGCGCAGCCATGCGGCGCTATTGACCTTCAAGCCCGAACCGTCGTCAAGCATCTGGCCTGCCTCGGTGTACTTGCAGATGGCCTCGGTGATGGTCAGGCGCTCAAAGGGCTTGCTCACATCCACCGCCTTGCCCGCGTAGCTGAGCTGCAGGGTGCCCAGGGCGCGTTGCGCGGCATCACGAATCAAGGCTTCGGTGAAGGTCATGAGGTCCTGGTAGTCCCAGTACGCCGCATAGAACTCCATCATGGTGAATTCAGGGTTGTGCCGCACGCTGATGCCTTCGTTGCGGAAGCTGCGGTTGATCTCAAACACGCGGTCAAAGCCGCCAACGATCAGGCGCTTGAGGTAGAGCTCGGGCGCAATGCGCAAGAACATCTGCTGGTCCAGCGCATTGTGGTGGGTGGTGAAGGGCTTGGCATTGGCGCCGCCCGGAATCGGGTGCAGCATGGGAGTTTCAACTTCAAGGAAGTTGTGCGCCACCATGAATTCACGAATGCCCGACACGGCCTTGCTGCGCGCCACGAAGCGCTTGCGTGTGTCTTCGTCGGTCATCAGGTCGACATAACGCTGGCGGTACTTGATCTCCTGGTCGGCCATGCCGTGAAACTTGTCGGGCATCGGGCGCAGGCTTTTGGTCAACAGGCGGATGCTGCTGGCGTGAATGGAGAGCTCGCCGGTCTTGGTTTTGAAGACCAGACCTTCGGCGGCCACGATGTCGCCCAGATCCCAATGCTTGAAACCGGCGTAAACATCGGCCCCCACATCTTCTCCCTTGATGTAGATCTGGATCCGCCCGGTGCTGTCTTGCAGCGTGGCAAAACTGGCCTTGCCCATGACACGCTTGAGCATCATGCGACCGGCCACTTTGGCCTTGGTGCCTTGTTCAGTCAAACCTTCGGGCGTTTGCCCGGCGTGTGCCAGAAACAGGTCGGCGGCATGGTCGGCGGGCTTGAAGTCGTTCGGGAAGGCAACGCCCTTGCCCTCAAGCTGCGCCTGGCGCAAGGCCTTGAGTTTCTCGCGGCGCTCCAGGATCAACTGGTTTTCATCCTGCGCAACGGGATGGAGGGAGGGGTCGGTGGTGTGGTCAGACATGTGGGTCATTCATAAAAGCTGCATTCACGCCATCAAGCGGGCAGCAAAACAAAGGCGGTTTCGACAGAACCTCACATTTTAAGAGCTAGCGCGCCGCTCGTTATCATTGCCGCTGCTTCTCAAACCTGCAGTGATGCCATGCTTTATCAGATTATTTCCCTGTTGCTTGAGGTCGTGGTGGGCGTGGTGGGTGGTGCCTGCCTGCTGCGGCTGTACATGCAGTTCCTGCGCATCCCGATGTCGGCCCGCTCGGGCAACCCGCTGGGGCGCTTTGTCTTTGCGCTGACCGACTGGATCGTGCTGCCATTGCGCCGCGTGTTGCCGTCGGTGGGTGCGCTGGACACGGCGAGCCTGGTCGCAGCTATTTTGCTGCAGTTGGCCAAATTCGGCTTGCTTTGGCTCATTGCCGGTGCCGGCGGTGGTCTGTTTGTGTTGCCGTTGCTGGCGGTGTTCGGCTTGCTGAGCATGGCCATCACGGGCTTGACGGTGGTCGTGATTGTGTATGCTGTGTTGTCCTGGGTACCTACCTCGTCGGTCATCAGTGACGTGATGGCGCGTTTGGTCGAGCCGCTGTTGCGTCCCATTCGCCGCATCTTGCCTTTGGTGGGCGGCATTGATTTGTCGCCCCTGGTGCTGCTGCTGATTTTGCAAATTGCAGCCATTGTGCTGGGCGGCTTGCAGGCAGGTGTTTTGGGCGGTGCTTGACCAGTGCTCCCGGCGATCCCTGTCGTTGCGTAGCGCACCCGGGCGCAAAAAAGCCCGCTGACTTTTCAATCAGCGGGCTTGGTCAGCTGTCAGGTCTGATCAGCGGTCGTTTTTGGAAAAACGTTTTTGTGCGTCACGCGGTACAAACACTTTGCCACCACCCGCGGGTTTGGCAAATGCGGGTTTACCGAAGGGTGGCTTGCGGGCAGCAAAATCACCGCGGGGTGCTGCCCCAGCGTTGCGGTCGCTGGCAAAGCGGTCGTTGAAACCACCCTTGCGTTCGTAGTTGAAACCTTCACGTGGCGCGCTTTCGCGTGGGGCAAATGAGCGGTCTTCGCGGCCGGCAAAACCGCCGCCGTTGTTGTTCGGGAAATTACCAGCGCCCACCATGCGGGGGCCACTGGCATTGCGGTCGCCGAAGCCGCCACGTGGCGCGTCAAAGTTGCCACGTGGCGCGTCAAAGCCACCGCTGCGGCCACCGCCACCAAATTTGCGGTCACGGCTGTTGAAGTCGCCACCACCCCGGTTGTCGCGGCCGCCAAAGCTGTTGGGACGTGACTCGGGAATGCGCTGCTTGGGTTCCAGGCCTGGCACCACTTCGGCCTTGATGGGCTGGCGGTTGAACGATTCGATGTCAAAAATCTTGCGGCGATCACGCAATTCGGCGAAGGTCACGGCCAGGCCGTCACGGCCAGCACGACCGGTACGGCCAATGCGGTGGGTGTAGTCTTCGGCTTTCATCGGCAGGCCAAAGTTGAACACGTGGGTGACCGTGGGCACGTCAATGCCGCGGGCTGCCACATCGGTCGCCACCAGGATCTGCACCTGGCCCTGGCGCAGTGCCATCAGGCGGCGGTTGCGCAGACCCTGGCTCAGGGCACCGTGCAAGGCGACGGCATCGAAGCCATCTTGTTGCAGGTCGTTGGCCAGACCATCACATTCAATTTGCGTGCTGGCAAAAACGATGGCCTGGTTGATCGTGGTGTCGCGCAGCCAATGGTCGAGCAATTTGCGCTTGTGCTGGGCGTTGTCAGCCCAGAACAGCACTTGCTTGATGTTGGCGTGTTTTTCTTGCGGACTGTCGATGGTGATGCGCTGGGGTTCGCGCATCACGCGGGAAGCCAGTTGCTGAATGCGCGGCGCAAAGGTGGCGCTGAACATCATGGTTTGCTTGCGGTCAATGGTGAGCTGGTTGATTTCAGCCAGGTCATCCGAGAAGCCAAGATCCAGCATGCGGTCGGCTTCGTCGACCACCAGGAACTGCACCTGGTCGAGCTTGATTTGCATGGAGCGCTGCAGGTCCAGCAGACGGCCTGGAGTAGCCACCACCAGATTGGCGTTTTGCAGCTTGGCAATCTGCAATTGGTAAGGCATGCCGCCCACGATGTTGGCCACGCGCAGACCACGGCAATGTTGCACCAGGTCAATCGCGTCGTGGGCGACTTGCTGTGCCAGTTCGCGGGTTGGGCAAACAATCAGCGCACCCGGGGTGGGGGCACTGAAATGACGCGGGTTGGTCGGGTCTTTGCGCTTGGCACGCTTTGGCGGAGCTTCGCCTTTTTCAGCGGCCTCAGCCACAGCGCGCTCGTAGTCAGCGCGGGCATCGATTTCAATTTGTTCTTGCTGCTTGAGCAAGGTGTGCAACACGGGCAACAGAAAAGCAGCTGTTTTGCCGCTACCGGTCTGGCTTGACACCATCAGGTCGACAAATTTGGCAGCCTTGCCCTCAGTGGGCACGCCTTGCATGGCGAGCGGAATTGTTTTCAGCTGCACCGTGGTCGGTTGGGTAAAGCCCAGGTCTTTCACGGCAGCAATCAGCTCCGGGGCCAGGCCCAGGGTGACAAAACCGTTGGGAATGTCTTCAACCACGGGGGCTGCTGCCTCGGTGGCGTCAATCGTATCAACGCCATCGTGTGGCAGCAAGTTGATGTCGTTGGAAAGGTTTTCGGCAGACGAAAGTTCGCCAGCCGCTAAAGAAGCGTCAGTCATGGAATGTCCTCATACGCGAAGCCCCGCAAGTTGTGCGGTGGATCCGTGTGGTGGTTAAAAAACATCAACCATCAAACGGAACCGGCTTTGACTCAACAAGGTGAGTGCGTCTGGAAGCAGGGGGTCTTTTTGAGGCAGGTTGGAAATCAACCTGGCTGCAGACCCAGTGAATGTTGGGAGATGTGCAAAATTCGCTGCTATTTCAGCGAAGCCGCAAATTATGCCATGAATTCGGGTTTCTACTTATGTATCTTGCGAAATTTATTCAGCGGGCAGGTTCAGGAAGTGCTTGCGGTAGTGTTCCAGCTCGTCAATGGACTCATGCACATCAGCCAGGGCCGTATGACGTTGCTTTTTCTTGAAACTCTTGTAGACCGTCGGCGCCCAGCGCTTGGACAGTTCCTTGAGCGTGCTCACGTCCAGGTTGCGGTAGTGAAAAAATGCTTCCAGCCTGGGCATGTATTTGGCCAGGAAGCGCCGGTCCTGGCCAATGCTGTTGCCGCACATGGGGGCGCCGCTCTTGGGTACGTAATGCGCCAGAAACTGGAGCAGTATTTTCTCGGCTTCCTCTTCCTTCACGGTGGATGCCTTGACCTTGTCGATCAGGCCGCTTTTGCCGTGCGTGCCCTTGTTCCATTTGTCCATCTTGTCGAGCAACTCGTCGCTCTGATGGATCACCAACACCGGGCCCTCGATGCGCCGGGTCAAATGGGCGTCGGTGACGATCACCGCAATTTCAATGATGCGCTCCTGCTCCGGGTTTAGCCCCGTCATCTCGCAGTCCAGCCAGACCAGGTTGAGATCCGATTTGGCCAGGGGTGGTGATTCGATGGGGGTGTTGGCGTGGTGCATGGGGCAAATTGTCGCCGATGACCTAAACTTGCCCGCCATGACTGACACGCTTCTCTCTGCTTCACTTGTACTGTCCTCGGTTTTTGCCGCTGCTCTGGCCTTGAGTCTGGTGCTCAGGTTCTGGCTGGCCTCGCGCCAGATTCGCCATGTGGCACTGCACCGTGACGCGGTACCAGCGGCTTTTGCGCACACCATCTCCCTGGCGGCGCATCAAAAAGCCGCCGACTACACCGTGGCCAAAGCACGCCTCGGGCTGATTGAAATCGCGCTGGGTGCGGCGGTGCTGCTGGCTTGGACTTTGATGGGCGGGCTCTCGGCACTGAATCAAGCGCTGACCCAGTTCACGGGTCAGGGCATGGCGCAGCAATTGGGCTTGATGGTGGCCTTTGTGGTGATCAGTGGGGCCATCGATTTGCCGATGTCCTGGTACCAGACATTTGTGTTGGAACAGCGCTTTGGCTTCAACAAGATGACGTTCAGGCTGTGGCTGGCTGACCTGCTCAAGGGTGGGTTGATCGGCGCCTTGATCGGGCTGCCGATCGCTGCTTTGATTCTCTGGATGATGGCTGCCGCCGGTAGCCTGTGGTGGTTGTGGGCCTGGCTGTTCTGGATGGGGTTCAACCTGTTGCTGTTGGTGATCTACCCCACCTTGATTGCGCCCCTGTTCAACAAGTTTGCGCCGCTGGAAGACGTAACCTTAAAGGCCCGTGTGACGGCCTTGATGCAGCGCTGCGGTTTTTCTGCCAAGGGCTTGTTCGTGATGGACGGCAGCAAGCGCAGCGCGCACGCCAATGCCTATTTCACCGGTTTTGGGGCGGCCAAGCGCGTGGTTTTTTACGACACACTGCTGGCCAAGCTGAGCGCGCCCGAGGTGGATGCGGTGCTGGCCCATGAGCTGGGCCATTTCAAGCACAAGCACATCATCAAACGCATCATTTCCATGTTTGCCCTGAGCCTGGCTGGCTTTGCCTTGCTGGGCTATCTGACCGGCCAAGTCTGGTTTTACACGGGCTTGGGGGTACAGCCCAATCTGGCAACCAGCAATGATGTGCTGGCCTTGCTGCTGTTCATGCTGGCGCTGCCGGTGTTCAGCTTTTTCATTGCCCCGCTGTTTGCACAAGTGTCACGCAAGCACGAGTTTGAGGCTGATGCTTATGCCGTCGGGCAAACCAGTGCGCAGGATCTTTCCAGCGCACTGCTCAAGCTCTATGAAGACAATGCCTCCACCCTGACACCAGACCCTCTGTATGTCAGCTTTTATTATTCGCACCCGGGTGCCTCGGAGCGGCTGGCGCGCATGCACGGTTCGGTTCCGGCGGCTGCCTGATTTATTTCAACCAACATGTCCCAGGTACAACAAAGACGCGCCCTGACGGCCACCGAAGTGGTCACCCGACTGGCCAAGCTGGAGGGCTGGCGTCTGGACGGGGACGGCACGGCGGTGGTGATCCAGAAAACCTTCCGTTTTGCCGGCTTCGCCCAGACCATGGCGTTCGTCAATGCCGTGGCCTGGCTGGCCCAGACCCGTGACCATCACCCCGAACTGATCGTGCGCTTTGACAATTGCACGCTGCGTTACAACACGCACGATGTGGCCGGTCTGTCGCAGGCCGACTTTGATTCGGCCGTCGCTGTGGATGCGTTGCCTGGTGCAGCCCATCCAGTGCCTGTATGACGAACGCTCAACGCGCGCCTGGTCTGATCGTGGCCAACTATGGGCGTCATTTCCTGGTTGAAAACTCGGCCGGAGATCGTTTGATTTGCCATTCACGCGGTAAAAAAAGCCAGGGTGTGGTGGGGGACAAGGTGTTGTGGCTGGCCTCGCAAGACGAAGGAACAATCGAGAAAATTGAGCCACGACGCAACCTGTTTTACCGCCAGGACGATGTGCGCACCAAGATGTTTGCCGCCAACCTGGATCAGGTGCTCATCCTGATTGCAGCCGAGCCTGAATTTTCCAGCAGCCAGTTGTCACGCGCCTTGATCGCTGCCGAAGAGCAGCACATCACCCCCATCATTGCGCTGAACAAAAGCGACCTCACCGAACCCTTTGCCCGCGCCTGGAACTGGCTGGCGCCTTATCGGCACATGGGTTATGACGTGTTGCCGCTGTCGCTGGCGGACGCAGCCGCGGGTCGCGCGGCACTCAGCGAGCGACTGGCAGGCAAAACCACACTGGTGTTGGGTCCGTCGGGTGCCGGCAAGAGTACTTTGATCAACTGCCTGATTCCGGGCGCGTTGGTACAAACCGGCGTCTTGTCACAAGCCCTGAGCAGCGGCAAACACACCACCACCAGCACCACCTGGTATTGGGTGGATGCGGCTAAAACAACGGCCTTGATCGACTCGCCCGGGTTTCAGGAGTTTGGCCTGAACCACATTGACCCTGCCCAACTGGCGGCCTACATGCCTGACCTCAAGCCCCATGTCAGCAACTGCAAGTTCTACAACTGCAGCCACTTGCATGAACCGGGTTGTGGTGTGATCGCCGCGGTGAATTCCGACGACAAGCCCGACAGTATCAGTGTGAACCGATATCAAATTTACAGTGACCTTTATGCCGAGCTGAAGCAGATGCGGCGGTATTAAATTGGTTTCAGCCCTTGGCTGTGACCAGTTTGGCCAGGGCGGCCACCAGCTGCCCACATTGTTCGGGCGTGCCCACGCTGATGCGCAAATAGGCGTCAATGCGGGCTAGTTTGAAATGCCGCACCAGCACACCTTGCGCGCGCAAGCCTGCGGCCAGGTCTGCCCCCTCATGGCCGGGATGCCGCGCAAAGACAAAATTGGTTTGCGACGGCAGCACCACGAAACCCAGGTCTTCCAGTGCCAGTACCAGACCCTCGCGGCTGCTCATGACCGCCTGGCGGGTCTGCTCGAAGTAACCGTGGTCTTCAAATGCGGCCACGCCGCCCGCCAGCGCCAATCGGTCCAGCGGATACGAGTTGAAGCTGTTTTTCACCCGGTTCAGGGCCTCAATCAGGTGCGCCTGACCACAAGCGTAGCCGATGCGCAAGCCGGCCAGCGAGCGTGACTTGGACAGCGTGTGCACCACCAGCAGGTTGGGGTAGCGGTCAATCAGGGTCATGGCCGTCTGCCCACCAAAGTCGACGTAGGCCTCATCGACCAGAACCACCCGTTTCGGGTGCAACTGCAACAGGGTTTCAATGTCAGCCAGTGGCAAGCCGACGCCGGTGGGGGCGTTGGGGTTGGCAATGACCACACCGGCGACGTCCTGGTCTGCCGGACAGGCGTAGTCGGCTACATGCAATTGCAAGCCTTCGCGCAACGGCACGGTGCGTGCAGCAATGCTGTACAAGCCGCAATAAACTTTGTAGAAGCTGTAACTGATATCGGGCATCAGTAGTGGGCAGCCCTGCTGGAAAAAGGCAAAAAAAGCATGGGCCAACACTTCGTCGGAGCCGTTGCCCAAAAAAACCTGTTGGGGTGTCAGTTCAAAGTGCCGGGCAATGGCTTGCCGCAGGGTGCCGCCATCGGGGTCGGGGTACAACTGCAAGCCATGTTGTGCGGCTTGCTGGATGGCCGCGACCACACGGGGTGACGGCGGGTAGGGGTTCTCGTTGGTGTTGAGCTTGACCAAGTTGGTCATTTTGGGTTGCTCGCCTGGCACATAGGGCACCAGTTGCTGGACGATGGGGCTGATAAATTGGGCGTTCAAGAGAGGGTTCACTTCAAAAAAATGGGGGCTCGGGAATTGGCTGCCAAGCGTAGTGTGTTTGCGTTCAGGCGATGAGTCGTGCCAGCGTCAAAAGTGCCAACAGCACCACCCACATGACCACGGCGCGCCAGACCAGACCAACCAGAATGGCCAGGTGGGCCAACTCGGGGGCTGGCCGTTGACTGGCACCTGAGGCCGGGCCGGCTGAGGCGGGTATACCGGTGCCCGGCACCGTTCCAAGCTGAATATTGATGGCACCCGCGGTGGCGGCCAGCACCAGGCCGTCATTGTCGGTGCCGGATTGCGCCGCGTATCGGCGCCAGCCGTCGATGGCTTCTTCAAAATTTCCCACCACGGCAAAGCCAAGCACTGTCATGCGCGCAGGCACGCCATCGATCCAGTGCCAGGCTGTGCGGGCATTGGTTTGTAGCGCCGAGCTGACCGGCTGCGCCATGGCCTGGCTTTTGTGCTGCCAGTAGCGGGCGACAAATTCGGACAGACGGTACAACACCGCGCCCATGGGGCCCAGTCCCAGCGCGGCCAAAACGGAAAACCAGGCCAGCACACCGAAAACATGGCGGTGGGCGGCCAACACTGAAAACTCGATGACGCGGCCGATGATGTCACTGCGCGACCAGGACTGGGTGTCGATGTGCTGCCATTGGGCCAGTAGCGAGCGGGCCAGTGCATCATCGTCATTGGCCAAGGCATCACGGATCTCGGTGAAGTGAAAACTGAACTGGCGAAAGCCAAGGGAGGCGTAAAGCACCAGGGCGCTCCAAATGACGGCCAACGGCCAACCGACCCAGTAAGCCAAAGCCCAGTAAATCAGCAAGGCCAGGCCAGAAGGCAGGCCCACCGCCAGTCCCCAGGCCAGCCAGCCATGCAGGGATTTGCCTGCGTCCAGGTTGCGGCTGCAATAGCTGACCCAAGAACGCATAGCGGCATGGATCGAATTGCCGCGGCTCAGGGGGCGCGCCTGGTCCAGCAGCAAGGCAAACAGCACAGAGATAAAGCTCATGCGCGAATCATAGCGGCTGTGAGCTTCAGGCCAGCAAAAAACGGTAAAAGTTGCGCAACATGCCTGCCGTGGCACCCCAGATAAAGCGCTCGGTGTGGGCGTCCTGGTAAGGCATCGACAGCCACTGACGCTGCCCACCCTGCCAGTCCACCTGATGGTGCCGATGGTGGGCCGGGTTCATCAAATAGGCCAATGGGACTTCGAAGACGTCGGCCACCTCATACGGGTTGGGCTTCAGGACGAAGCCGGGCGAGATCAGTGCCACCACCGGGGTGATGTGAAACGCGGACCCTGTGACATAGACCGGCAACTGACCCAGCACCTCGACAAAATCTGCGGTCAGGCCAATTTCTTCCTGGGCTTCCCGCAGGGCGGCGGCGGTAGCGCCCGCATCGGTCTCGTCCACCTTGCCACCAGGAAAGGCAATTTGTCCGGAATGGGTACTCAAATGGGGTGTGCGCAGGGTAAGCAACACGGAGGGTTCCGGGCGCAGCACGATGGGCAGCAACACAGCAGCCGGCAGGGGCTGGCGGTCCATGAATTTCTTTTCAGCTAAAAACTCAGGCTGCCAAATGGGTGGTGCGGCAAAACGTGCACGCAGCGCATCAGCTTGCAGCCTCGGGTACTCGATTGCCGGCAGATGGTTGTCGATCCGGATCACCGGTATTGTGCGTGGATCGATCGTGGGCAAGCTCATGGTGATGGCTGAAAAACAGGGCGAAAAAAAACCGCCACAGTTGACTGAGGCGGTTTTTTTGAGCTGGGCGCTGGCAGATCAAGCAGCAGTCGTTGCCACCACTTTGCGCGCGGGCAGCTTTTCCTTGATGCGCGCCGATTTGCCGCTGCGGTCACGTAGGTAGTACAACTTGGCACGGCGCACGTCGCCACGGCGCTTGACTTCGATGCTGGCGATCAACGGGCTGTAGGTCTGGAACGTGCGCTCGACACCTTCGCCGCTGGAAATTTTACGCACGGTGAAGCCGCTGTTGAGGCCGCGATTGCGCTTGGCAATCACCACGCCTTCGTAGGCTTGCAGACGCTTACGCGTGCCTTCAACCACGTTCAGGCTGACGACGACAGTGTCGCCGGGGCCGAACTCGGGGATGGTCTTGTTCAGGCGAGCAATTTCTTCTTGCTCAAGGATTTGGATCAGGTTCATATGTTCTTTCAATGATCATGTCAGCACCAGCATCACCATGATGTATGCCCCGGTGCCAGGCACCTGGGCGGTCTTACAGAGGATCGGATAGCCGATTATTATAGCCTGAGAGTGCAGTTTCGTCAGCGCGGTCCAATTGACCTGCGCGGCGGGCCTGTTCAATCAATTCAGGGCGCAAACGTTGGCTGAGCAACAGGCGCTGGTCTCGGCGCCAACGCTCGATATTCACATGGTGGCCGCTGAGCAGCACATCTGGAACGGCCTGGCCCTGCCAGACTTCGGGTCGGGTGTAGTGCGGGCAGTCCAGCAGGCCATCCAAGGCCGGATTAAAACTGTCCTGGGCGTGGCTGTCGGCGTCCCCGAGCACGCCGGGTTGCAGTCGGGCTACCGCGTCAAGCAGCGCCATGGCGGCAATTTCCCCGCCCGACAGCACAAAGTCGCCCAGACTGATTTGCTCGGTGACATGGGCATCAATAAAGCGCTGGTCAATGCCTTCGTAGCGACCACAGATCAGTATCGCACCGCAGCTGTCAGACCAACGCGTGACCATGGCGTGATTGAGGACTTGGCCAATGGGCGAGAACAGGACGACGGGTGCGTCGTCGGTGCGCTCGGCGCGCACGGTTGCCAGGCACTGAGACAGCGGTTCGGCCATCATCACCATGCCAGGACCACCACCAAAGGGTCGGTCGTCGACACGACGGTAATTCCCTTGCGCAAAATCACGCAGGTTGCGCAACTGCACATCGACTTGACCGGATTCAAAGGCACGCCGGGTGATGCCTGTGCTGAGCAGAGGGGCAAACAATTCCGGAAACAGCGTCACCACGTCAAATCGCATGATGCCGCTTTCAATAATCAGCTTGCCAGTCCACCAGAATACGTCGCTCGCTCAGGTTCACATCGTCGATGTAAACCGCCACAAACGGGATCATGATTTCCAGCAATTTGCCGTCTTGTAGCTGGTCGATCACCAGCACGGTTTGCGGGCCGGTGGTCAACAGGTCACGCACCTGACCCAGCGCAACACCTTCACGGTTGACGACGTCCAGCCCGATCAGGTCGACCCAGTAGTACTCGTCTTTTTGGGCCGTGGGAAAGCTGCTGCGCGAAATGAAGATGCGCGCACCGCGCAGGGCGTCTGCCACACTGCGGTCATCGATACCGAGCCCGCAGGCGACCACGGTACCTGAATGAATTTTGGTTTCCTTGACTTTCAGCAAGCCGACGCCGTCAAAGGTTTTGACACCTTTTTCAGTGGGTAACAGAAACCAGCTTTGGGAAGAAAAAAGCGCCTCGGGATCGGCGCTGTAGGGGAGGACCTTGAACCATCCCTTGATGCCCCAGGCATCAGTGATGCGCCCGACTTCGATGGCATCTGCCGGCAGTTCGGCAGCCTCCAGGCCGGGCAGCATCAGCAACAATCAGACCGCTTTGGCAGCAGATTGTTTGATCAGGCGTTCCACGGTGGGAGAAGCTTGCGCGCCCACACTGCGCCAGTAGGTCAAACGGTCCTGGGCAATGCGAATGCTTTCCTCGGAAGCCGTGGCGATCGGGTTGTAAAAACCAATGCGCTCGATAAAGCGGCCATCGCGACGGGTGCGCTTGTCAGCCACCACAATATTGAAAAACGGGCGAGCTTTAGCACCGCCACGGGCGAGTCGAATGACGACCATGATGTATCCTTTGGGGAAGTGGAATAACTTCCACGAAAATTGGCATTTAACCTGGCGTTTGAGACACGCGACATAACCACCCGGTTATGCGACACGCCAGACAGCCGCACATTATATCGTTCTTCACCACCATGCCCATCATTCGCCCCAGTCAATCCAGCGAGATCGCGCAAATAACGGCCATCTATGCCCACCACGTGTTGTATGGAACCGGCACTTTCGAGCTTGATCCGCCTTCCGAGGCCGAGATGGGCCAGCGCCGGGCCGATGTGCTGGACAAAAATCTGCCCTACCTGGTGGCCGTCGATGGCGCTCAGGTGCTGGGCTTTGCCTATTGCAACTGGTTCAAGCCGCGCCCGGCCTACCGTTATTCGGCTGAAGACTCCATTTATCTGGCACCAGCAGCCATCGGGCAAGGCTTGGGGCGCGCCCTGTTGGCTGAATTGATGGCGCAGGCTGAGCGCGCCGGTGTGCGCAAGCTGATTGCCGTGATCGGCGACTCGCACAACCAGGGTTCCATTGGTGTCCATCACAGCGCGGGCTTTGACCATGTCGGCACGCTCAGGGCGTGCGGCTGGAAGTTCGAGCGCTGGCTGGACGTGGTGCTGATGGACAAGACCTTGGGTTTAGGCAGCGGCGTTGCGCCACTGTGAAGTTGCGCTGTCGCCTCAAAAAACCTGCAAACTGATCCAGTACGCGAATGCGGCGACAAAGGCGCTGGCCGGGATGGTCAGAATCCAGGCCCAGATGATGTTGCCCGCAACGCCCCAGCGCACGGCGCTGGCCCGCCGCGTGGCGCCCACGCCCACAATGGCACCGGTGATGGTGTGGGTGGTCGACACCGGCACGCCGAGGGCAGTGGCAAAAAACAAGGTGATTGCCCCGCCGGTTTCGGCACAAAACCCGCCGACCGGTTTGAGTTTGGTGATTTTCTGGCCCATGGTCTTGACAATCCGCCAACCGCCGAACATGGTGCCCAGTCCGATAGCCGTGTAGCAGGTCAGAATGACCCAGTTGGGTGGCGTCTGGTCTGCGGCGTTGGTATAACCGGTGGCGATCAGCAACATCCAGATGATGCCGATGGTTTTTTGGGCATCGTTGCCCCCATGCCCCAGACTGTAAGCCCCCGCCGATACCAGTTGCCAGCGCCTGAACCATTTGTCCACCTTGAGTGGCCGGAAGCTGCGAAAGCTCCAGGACACCAGAATCATCATGGCGGAACCCAATAAAAAACCCAGTAGCGGGGAGACAAAAATAAACACCACCGTCTTCAAAATTCCTGCGGAAATCAGCGAACTGACGCCCGCTTTGGCAATGGCGGCGCCCACAATGCCACCAATCAAGGCATGCGACGAACTGCTCGGGATGCCGTAGTACCAGGTAATGAAATTCCAGGCAATCGCACCCACCAATGCGCCGAAAACCACATGGGTGTCCACCACACCGGGCAGCACAATGCCTTTGCCCACCGTCGCAGCGACGCTGAGGTGGAAGACAAAAATCGCCGCCACGTTGAAAAAAGCGGCAAAAACGACGGCTTGCCCTGGTTTGAGAACACCGGTGGAGACCACGGTCGCAATTGAATTGGCGGCGTCGTGAAATCCATTCATGAAGTCAAAAACAACGGCCATCAAGACCAGCACCACCACCACCCATAGCGCAGTTTGTACAGTTTCCATAGTCCTGAACCTCGCGCCGATCAGGAGTTTTCGAGGACAACACCCTCGATCAGGTTGGCCACGTCTTCACAGCGGTCAGTGATGGTCTCCAGCAGTTCGTAAATGGCCTTGAGCTTGATGAGTTCGCGCACATCAGGCTCTTCCCGGAACAATTTGCTCATGGCGGTTCGCATCACGCGGTCAGCATCGCTTTCCAGTTTGTCAATTTCATCGCAAGTTTTCAGGGCGGCATCAGCGGTGGACGCATCGGCAATTTTGCTCAGCAATTGCACGGCGACGCGGACACGCTCACAGCATTTCACGCTCAGATCGGTGAGTCGGGTGATGGCGTCAGTCATGTGGTGCACGTCATACAAGGCCATGGTCTCGGCGGAGTCCTGAATCAGGTCGGCGACATCGTCCATGGTGTTGATCAGGTTGTGAATTTGCTCACGGTCGATCGGCGTGATGAAGGTTTTGTGCAGTGCCTTGTTGACTTCATGGGTGATGCGATCGGCGGCGCCCTCGGCATGGTTCACCTCGCGATGGTATTTTTCGCGCAGCGCCAAATCACCGTAATTGGCAACCAGCTTGGAAAAAGCATGGGCTGCCTCGACGATGTGGTCGGCGTGCTGGTTGAACAGTTTGAAAAAATTGGTGTCACGCGGAAGCAGTTTGCCAAAAAACACAGGGAACTCCTTGGGAATATTTCAAAACCATGACGGTTTGACGACTTTCCCAAGTTTAACGGTCAACCAGTCGGCGCCATAAATGAAAACGCACCGCAGCGGAGGCTACGGTGCGTTAAGGGAAGAGGTGGCGTCCCTCGAGACGCCGCTTGGGCAAGGCGAATCAGGCGGTGGCGGTGTCCTTCACCGAGGCTGCTGCATCGGTGTAATCCTGCACCTGATCAAAGTTCAGGTACTGGTAGATTTTGCTGCTGGCTGCCGTCAACACACCCATGTCGGCCATGTATTCGGCTTTGGTCGGAATGCGCCCAAGCTTGGAGCAAATGGCTGCCAATTCGGCGCTGCCCAGATAGACATTGCTGTTCTTGCCCAGACGGTTCGGGAAGTTGCGGGTGGAGGTGGAAAACACCGTGGCGCCTTCCTTGACCTGCGCCTGGTTGCCCATGCACAGGCTGCAACCCGGCATCTCCATGCGGGCACCGGCAGAGCCCAACACGCCGTAGTGGCCTTCTTCGGTGAGCTGCTTGGCGTCCATTTTGGTGGGCGGTGCCATCCACAGCTTGACCGGGATGTCGCGCTTGTTTTCCAACAACTTGGAGGCCGCGCGGAAATGGCCGATGTTGGTCATGCAGGAGCCGATGAAAACTTCGTCGATCTTGGCACCGGCCACGTCGGACAGGGTTTTCACGTCGTCGGGGTCGTTCGGGCAGGCCACGATCGGCTCATGGATGTCGGCCAGGTCGATCTCGATCACGCTGGTGTACTCGGCATCGGCGTCGGCCTTGAGCAATTGCGGGTCGGCCAGCCAGGCTTCCATGGCCTTGATGCGGCGCTTGATGGTGCGCACATCCGAGTAGCCGTTGGCAATCATCCACTTCAACATGACGATGTTGCTGTTGATGTACTCGATGATCGGCTCTTTGTTCAGGTACACGGTGCAGCCGGCGGCGCTGCGTTCAGCCGACGCATCAGAGAGTTCAAACGCCTGTTCGACCTTGAGGTCTGGCAAACCTTCAATTTCAAGAATGCGGCCGGAGAACACGTTCTTCTTGCCCTGCTTGGCCACGGTGAGTTCGCCTGACTTGATGGCGTACAGCGGAATGGCGTTGACCAGGTCACGCAGCGTGACGCCGGGCTGCATTTGGCCCTTGAAGCGCACCAGCACGCTCTCGGGCATGTCGAGTGGCATGACGCCGGTAGCCGCGCCAAACGCCACCAGGCCGGAGCCGGCGGGGAAGCTGATGCCGATCGGGAAGCGGGTGTGGCTGTCGCCGCCGGTGCCCACGGTGTCAGGCAACAGCATGCGGTTGAGCCAGCTGTGGATGATGCCGTCACCCGGGCGCAGCGGAATGCCGCCGCGGTTGCTGATGAACTCGGGCAACTCGTGGTGCATCTTGACGTCCACCGGCTTCGGGTAAGCCGCGGTGTGGCAGAAGGACTGCATCACCAGGTCTGCGCTGAAGCCCAGGCAAGCCAGGTCTTTCAGTTCGTCGCGGGTCATCGGGCCGGTGGTGTCCTGCGAGCCGACACTGGTCATCTTGGGTTCGCAATAGGTGCCGGGCAACACGCCCTGGCCTTCGGGCAAACCGCAGGCGCGCCCCACCATTTTTTGTGCCAGCGTGAAACCCTTGCCGGTGGCTTTCGGGTTTTGTGGCAGACGGAACAGGGTTGACACGGGCAGACCCAGAGACTCGCGGGCTTTGGCGGTCAGGCCGCGGCCAATGATCAGGGGAATGCGGCCACCGGCGCGGACTTCGTCGAACAAGACCTCGCTCTTGAGTTTGAACTCGGCGATGACTTTGCCGTCTTTCAGGGCTTTGCCGTCATAGGGACGCAACTCGATGGTGTCGCCCATGGCCATCTGGCTCACATCCAGCTCAATCGGCAGGGCACCCGCATCTTCCATGGTGTTGTAGAAAATCGGGGCGATCTTGGCACCCAGGCAGACACCGCCAAAACGCTTGTTGGGCACAAAGGGAATATCTTCACCGGTGAACCAGAGCACGCTGTTGGTGGCCGACTTGCGGCTCGAACCTGTGCCCACCACGTCGCCTACGTAGGCGACCAGGTTGCCACGGGCGCGCAGGTCCTCGATGAACTTGACCGGGCCGCGTTTGCCGTCGTCTTCGGGGGTGATGCCGTCGCGCTTGTTTTTAAGCATGGCCAGCGCGTGCAACGGGATGTCGGGGCGGCTCCAGGCATCCGGGGCGGGCGACAGGTCGTCGGTGTTGGTCTCGCCCGTGACCTTGAGCACGGTCAGGGTGATGCTTTGCGGCACTTCCGGGCGGCTGGTGAACCACTCGGCGTCGGCCCAACTTTGCAGCACGGCTTTGGCGTGGGCGTTGCCGTGGTCGGCCTTTTCCTTGACGTCGTGGAACTGGTCGAACATCAACAGGGTTTTCTTCAGGGCTTCGGCGGCCACGCCGGCCACAGCCGCGTCGTCGAGCAGGTCGATCAGCGGGGTCAGGTTGTAACCACCCAGCATGGTGCCGAGCAATTCCGTGGCTTTCTCGCGGCTGATCAGTGCGCATCTTTCGGTGCCGTGCGCCACGGCGGCCAGGTAGCTGGCCTTGACCTTGGCAGCGTCGTCAACACCGGCGGGTACGCGATGCGTGATCAGGTCCAGCAGCATGGCTTCTTCACCAGCGGGTGGATTTTTCAGCAACTCGATCAACTCGGCGGTTTGCTGTGCCGTCAGGGGCAGGGCGGGGATGCCGAGGGTGGCGCGCTCAGCAACATGGGCACGGTAGGCTTGCAACATGGTCAACTCCTTCTAAATCAAAAAATGAACGGCCTGATCATCAGGCCGAGAAAAAAACCTGGGCGGGATCATGGCTTGACAGTTTGGCCGTCTGGTGGGCACGCACCAGCACCTGCCAAAAATAGCGGTAACTGGCACGGTCATGCAGATGGCCATCAAGTGAAATCGGTGCCCAATCAGCCGCATGGGCAGCACAAACGATGCGACTGGCCTGGTCGACTTCATTGGCCGCTGGCGCAAAGGCCGCCAGGATGGGGCGAATCTGGTCGGGGTGAATGCTCCACATGCGACCAAATCCCAGCGCACGGCTGGCGTGCCTGGCCGCTGCCTCCAGTTTGGCAATGCTCTTGAATTCGGTCACCACGCAATGTGCGGCCGTCTTGCCAAAGGCATGACAGGCTGCTGTGATCGCCAGCTTGGCGCGCACCACCAGTGGATGACTGAACTGGTCCAGGTCTTCGGGTCGGCTGAATTCCGAGGTGCCCATGGCACTGGCCGGAATCGCGCCGCCGTGGGCAGAGACAAAATCCATCAAGCCAAAACTGAGCGACTCCACGCGGGGATGTGCGGCAATGGCTGCCACATGGTGCACCGCCAGCGGTGACTCGATCAGCACGTGCAGCGGCAAAGGCGCGGTGCGCCCGCTTGTTTTTTCAGCCTGGTCGATGTGAATCAGGGCGCGCTCAATGTCAGCGACCGAGTCCACCTTTGGGATCATCACATGGCACAAGGCCTGTGCCGCGCGCCCCACAATGGTGGCTACGTCACCGGCAAACGCGGGGTGGTCGACCGGATGCACCCGGGCCGCAATGCGGGGCTGGCCGTAAGGCGCCAGAGGCTGGCTCGCAGACCAGGTATTTTCAGCCAGTTCCGCCACCATCTGGGCATGGTCTTTTTCACCGCCAACCGGCGCGCCGTCTTCGCAATCCAGCGTGACGTCAAACGCGCAAGTCCCCAATTCTTGGGTCAGTTCGGCCTGCAAAGCCAGGCTCTTGACCATGCGCGCCCGGACGCCGCAGTAGTGGTCGCACACCGGTAGGGGTGAGGCCGCTGCCGGGCCCAGCAAGACGTCGCGCGGATGGGTCACGAGCCTGACTCTGGACGGGTGGTTTACAGCAGGTGGGCGACGCCGGCCTGCTCGTCTTGCAGTTCTTTCAGCGTCTTGTTGATGCATTCCTGGCTGAAGGCGTCGATGGACAAACCTTCAACCATTTTGTATTCGCCGTTCTCGCAGGTCACGGGGAAGCCAAACATCACATCGGCCGGAATGCCGTATTCGCCGTTGGAGGGAATACCCATGGTGACCCACTTGCCGTTGGTGCCCAGGGCCCAGTCGTGCATGTGGTCAATGGCGCCGTTGGCGGCCGAGGCTGCAGACGACACGCCACGTGCCGCGATGATGGCCGCGCCACGCTTGCCCACCGTGGGCAGGAAGGTATTGGCGTTCCAGTCGGCGTCGTTGATCATGTCTTTCACGCTGGCACCGTTGATGGTGGCGAAGCGGTAGTCAGCGTACATGGTGGGTGAGTGATTGCCCCAGACCGCCATGTTTTCGATGTCGGCCACGGCCTTGCCAGTCTTGGAGGCCAGTTGGCTCAAGGCGCGGTTGTGATCCAGGCGCAGCATGGCGGTGAAGTTTTTGCGCGGCAGGTCAGGGGCGCTCTTCATGGCAATGTAGGCATTGGTATTGGCTGGGTTGCCCACCACCAACACGCGCACGTCGCGGCTGGCCACGGCATTCAGGGCCTTGCCCTGGGCCGTGAAAATTTCGGCATTCACGGCCAGCAATTCAGCGCGTTCCATGCCGGGGCCACGGGGACGCGAACCGATCAACAGGGCGTAATCCACGTCCTTGAACGCGGTCATCGGGTCGCTGTGGGCTTCCATGCCAACGAGCAAGGGAAATGCGCAGTCCTGAAGTTCCATCATCACGCCTTGCAGCGCCTGTTGGGCCTTTTCAACGGGAACTTCCAGCAGGCTCAAGACGATGGGCTGGTCCTTGCCGAGCATTTCGCCCGAAGCGATACGAAACAGGATGGCGTAACCAATTTGACCTGCGGCACCGGTAACGGCTACACGGACGGGCTTTTTGCTCATGGCGAAATCTCCAGAAGGTTTAAGAAATAATTCAGTGGGCGCAGGGCGAGCATCGCAAGGCCAAGCCCGTAGCAAACCGAGTGTACTCTGGAAAACCCTGATTCGTCAATTTGTCTTATGTCTTATATAAGATATGATTCAGCAAAAATGGCCACGCCAAAAATCGAGACAAATTCACCATGCAAACCTTTCCTGATCCTGTCATCGAGCCCGTTCTGATGGCGCCAGAGCCTGCCATTTTGCAGGCCTCCTCGGCAACGCCGGCCTTCAGCCCGCTGTACCAGCAAATCAAGGGCCTGATCCTCAACAGTTTGCGTGTGGGGGAGTGGAAGCCCGGCGAAATGATTCCCAGTGAAATGGATCTGGCGGGGCGCTTCCATGTGAGCCAAGGCACGGTGCGCAAGGCCATCGATGAATTGGCGGCCGAAAACCTGCTCTCGCGTCGCCAGGGCAAGGGCACCTTTGTCGCCACCCATGCCGAGCAACAAGTGCAGTTCAGGTTTCTCAAGTTGGTCCCCGACAGCGGCACGCAGGGCAGCGAAGGCCCGGCACAGCGGGACATCATTGAGTGCAAGCGCAGTCGCGCCACCGCCGACGTGGCCCGCGCGCTGGCCTTGCGCAACGGCGACACCGTGTTGCAGGCCCGGCGCGTGCTCAGTTTTGGCGGCGTACCCATTATTTTGGAGGACATCTGGTTGCCCGCAGCCCCGTTCAAGGGTTTGACGGCTGAGCAACTGGCCAGCTACCAAGGCCCCATGTACGCCTTGTTCGAGACCGAGTTCAATGTTCGCATGGTGCGTGCCGAAGAGAAAATTCGGGCCATTCCCGCGACGGACTTGCATGTGGCGCACCTCAAGGTGCCCTTGGGAACGCCCTTGTTGAGTGTGGAGCGCGTGGCCTACACCTACCGCGATGAGCCTATGGAATTGCGCCGCGGCTACTACCGCACTGACACCCATCATTACCACAACACGCTCGGATGAGCTATTTATTGACCTATGTCAGCTTGAAGTCCGTTTGAAGTGTCATCCTTGACGGCTCAAAATGTTTGATTGACAAAAATACTGCGCCAATAGCCCAAGGGGTCGGGCGCTTTCTTCATTGCAATAGAATTTGTCAGTTAACTTTTTACTCAAGGTTACCCAGTTGTTACCTCAACCATGAAAGCATCGTATGTCTGAATCAGCGGCCAGCACAGCAAAAAAACGTCCGGAGTTCTACAACATTGATGGCAAATCGCTCATCAGCTACCGATGGCCACTGGCTTCCCTGGCTTCGGGCATGCACCGCGTCAGCGGCGCCATTCTGTTTTTCCTGATGCCTTTCATCATCTGGATGTTCGACAACTCCATCTCCTCTGAAATTTCTTTTTTGAAATTCAAGGCGGCTTTTAACGAAGGCATGCTGGGCTTGCCGGGTTTCATCTGGAAGCTGGTGGCCCTGGGCATCATCTGGGCCAGTCTGCACCACTTCATTGCCGGTATGCGTCACCTCTGGATGGACACCCACCACGAACACGTCACCAAGGATTTCGGCCGCCAGACGGCTGCCGTGGTGCTGGTGCTCACACTCACACTCACACTGGTGCTTGGCGCCAAGCTGTTCGGTCTTTACTAAAAAATTCAGGAGTCATTCATGTCTGTCAATTTCGGATCTCACCGCCTGGTTGTTGGCGCCCACTACGGTATGCGCGACTGGTTGTCGCAACGCGTCACCGCCGTCCTCATGGCCCTGTTCACGGTGCTGGTGCTGGCGCAGCTGATCTTCAGCAAGGGCCCGATCGGTTACGAGTTGTGGGCCGGCATTTTTTCGCCGCAGTGGATGAAGTCGCTGACCTTCCTGGTCATTCTCTCCATGCTCTACCACGTGTGGGTGGGCATGCGCAATATTTTTCAGGATTACGTCAAACCCTACGGCGTGCGTTTTGTCATGCACGTGTTTGCCATTGCCTGGCTGATTGCCTGCACCGGTGGCGCCATCGAAGCTTTGTGGCGCTTGTAAACTTTCTTTTTGAAAAGAAAGTCTTTGCATGTCCTGGTATTTCCCGGGGTGTGCTGTAACCCATACTCAAGACAAAAAAATCCATCATGACTGCAACCTCGAAACTTCAAACGCGTAAATTTGACGTCGTCATCGTCGGCGCTGGCGGCGCCGGCATGAGTGCTTCGCTGCAACTGGCCAATGCCGGCCTGAATGTGGCGGTGCTGTCCAAGGTGTTCCCGACTCGTTCGCACACCGTGGCGGCCCAGGGCGGCATTGGCGCCAGCCTGGGCAACATGGCTGAAGACAATTGGCACTACCATTTCTACGACACCATCAAGGGCTCCGACTGGCTGGGTGACCAGGACGCCATCGAGTTCATGTGCCGTGAAGCGGCCAAAGTGGTGTACGAGCTGGAACACTATGGCATGCCGTTTGACCGCAATCCGGATGGCACCATCTACCAGCGCCCTTTCGGCGGCCATTCCAGCAACTACGGTGAAAAGCCGGTGCAGCGCGCCTGTGCGGCCGCTGACCGTACCGGCCACGCCATGCTGCACACGCTGTACCAGCAAAACGTCAAGGCCCGCACCAACTTCTTTGTGGAGTGGATGGCGCTGGATCTGATTCGCGATGCTGAGGGCGATGTGGTGGGTGTCACCGCGCTGGAAATGGAAACCGGTGAAATCCACGTGCTGCGCGCCAAGAGCGTGATGTTGGCCACCGGTGGCGCAGGGCGGATTTTTGCCGCATCCACCAACGCCTACATCAACACCGGCGACGGTCTGGGTATGGCGGCGCGCGCCGGCATTCCGCTGCAAGACATGGAGTTCTGGCAGTTCCACCCCACCGGCGTCGCCGGCGCGGGCGTGCTACTGACCGAGGGCTGCCGCGGCGAAGGCGCGATTCTGCGCAACAGCAATGGCGAGCGTTTCATGGAGCGTTATGCCCCGACCATGAAAGACCTGGCGCCACGCGACTTTGTTTCGCGTTGCATGGACCAGGAAATCAAGGAAGGCCGCGGTTGCGGTCCCAACAAGAACTACATCAACCTCGACATGACGCACCTGGGGGCTGAGACCATCGCCCTTCGTCTGCCCAGCGTGTTTGAAATTGGCCACAACTTTGCCAACGTGGACATCACCAAGGAACCCATTCCTGTGGTGCCCACCATTCACTACCAGATGGGTGGTATCCCGACCAACATCAACGGCCAGGTGGTCGCACCGAACAGCGGCAATCCGAGCGCCGTGGTCAAGGGCCTGTATGCCGTGGGCGAATGCGCCTGTGTCAGCGTGCACGGTGCCAACCGGCTGGGTACCAACTCCCTGCTCGACATCGTCGTGTTCGGCCGGGCGGCCGGCAAGCACATCGTCGAGTTCAACAAGGAAAACGAAATCCACAAATCCTTGCCTGAAAACGGTGCCGACATTTCCCTGGAGCGGCTGAACCGCCTCAATACCGCCACGACCGGCGAGTACGCGCAGGTGGTGGCGGGAGACATGCGCGACATCATGCAGCAGCACGCCAGCGTGTTCCGCACCCAGGCCAGCATGGACGAAGGTGTTGCCAAAGTTGCCCAGTTGCGTCAGCGCGTGACCGGCATCAAGCTGACCGACAAGTCGCAAATCTTCAACACCGAGCGCATCGAAGCGCTTGAAGTGGAAAACATGATCGAGGCGGCACAGTCCACCATGGTGTCGGCTGCAGCACGGCACGAATGCCGCGGTGCCCACAGCGTGGCAGATTACGACCGGGCGGCCGATGACGCGACCTGCCCGCTGGGCCGAGACGATGCCAACTGGCTCAAGCACACGCTATGGGACAGCGCGAGCAACAGCCTGAGCTACAAGCCTGTGAACCTCAAGCCGCTGACGGTGGCCTCCATTCCACCCAAGATCCGCACCTTCTAAGCCCCGGCTCTGCTGGTTTTGACCCTTACAAGAAAGCAAATCATGGCTAAACGTACCATCCAAATTTACCGCTACAACCCTGACACCGATGCCAAGCCCTACATGCAGACCATCGAGGTCGAACTCGACGGCAGCGAGCGCATGCTGCTCGACGTGCTTGTCAAGCTCAAGGAAATCGATCCCACCTTGTCCTACCGACGCTCGTGCCGCGAAGGCATTTGTGGCTCGGACGCGATGAACATCAACGGCAAGAATGGTCTGGCCTGCCTGGTCAACATGCTGACACTGCCCGACAAGATCGTGCTCAAGCCGCTGCCGGGGCTGCCCGTGGTGCGCGACCTGATTGTCGACATGACGCTGTTTTTCAAGCAGTACCACTCGATCAAGCCCTACCTCATCAACGACAGCCGCCCGCCGGAAAAAGAGCGCCTGCAGAGCCCGGAAGAGCGCGAAGAGCTCAATGGCCTGTACGAGTGCATCCTGTGCGCGAGCTGCTCCACCAGCTGTCCGGTGTTCTGGTGGAATCCCGACAAATTCGTCGGTCCGGCAGGCCTGCTGCAAGCCTACCGTTTCATTGCCGACAGCCGCGATGAAGCCACCAGCGAGCGCCTGGACAACCTGGAAGATCCCTACCGTTTGTTCCGTTGCACCACCATCATGAATTGTGTGGACGTGTGCCCGAAAGGTCTGAACCCGACCAAGGCGATCGGCAAGATCAAGGAACTGATGGTGCGTCGCGCCATCTGACGCCGCCCTGATGAACCACCCTGACATGGATGCCGGCGACGCCTTGATTGATGAACGCATGCTGAGCAAGCTCAAGTGGCGCTGCCGCAGGGGCTTGCTTGAGAACGATATTTTTATCGAGCGCTTCTTCAAGCGTTATGAGTCCACGCTCACTGTCAAGCAGACGCAAGGTCTGAACGTTCTAATGGACTTGAGTGATTCAGATCTGCTGGATTTGCATCTTGGGCGCAAAACGCTGGCGCAAGTGGATGTCAATCTCGTGCAGGACGAGGTCTTCGAAGTTTTGAGTATGTTGAAAAAACCACCTGAAAGGTCCCTATGAAGCTAGCTGAAAATAAAGCCACCCTGTCGTTCAGCAACGGCAGCCCCAGCGTTGATTTGCCGGTTTACCAGGGTACGGTGGGTCCGGATGTGATCGACATTCGCAAGCTCTATGGCCAGACCGGCATGTTCACCTACGACCCGGGTTTTTTGTCGACGGCCGCATGCCAGTCTGCCATCACTTACATCGACGGCGACAAGGGTGAGCTGCTGTACCGCGGCTATCCCATCGAGCAATTGGCAACGCAATGTGACTACCTGGACACTTGCCACTTGCTGCTCAATGGTGAATTGCCCAACGTGCAGGAGCGTCAAGACTTTCACAAACTGGTGATCAACCACACCATGGTCAACGAGCAGATGCAGTTTTTCATGCGCGGTTTCCGCCGTGATGCGCATCCCATGGCTGTCCTCACCGGCCTGGTGGGTGGTTTGTCGGCTTTCTACCATGACAGCACCGACATCAACAACCCGCAGCACCGCGAGATTGCCGCTATTCGCCTGATTGCCAAAATGCCCACCCTGGTGGCCATGGCCTACAAGTACGGTATCGGTCAGCCTTACATGTACCCGCGCAACGACCTCAGCTACGCCGGTAACTTCCTGCGCATGATGTTCGGCACGCCGTGCGAAGAGTACGTGGTCAACCCGGTGCTGGAACGCGCGCTGGACCGCATCTTCATCTTGCACGCTGACCATGAGCAAAATGCGTCGACCTCGACCGTGCGCCTGTGCGGCTCGTCGGGTACCAACCCGTTTGCGGCCATTGCCGCGGGCGTGGCTTGCCTGTGGGGCCCCGCTCATGGCGGTGCCAACGAAGCCTGCCTCAACATGCTCGAAGACATTCAGCGTAACGGCGGCATTGCCAAGGTCGGTGAGTTCATGGAGCAGGTCAAGGACAAAAATTCCGGCGTCAAGCTCATGGGTTTTGGCCACCGCGTCTACAAAAACTACGACCCGCGCGCCACCCTGATGCAACAAACCTGCAACGAGGTGTTGTTGGAGTTGGGTCTGGAGAACGATCCCTTGTTCAAGTTGGCCAAGGCGGTCGAAAAGATTGCACTCGAAGACGATTACTTTGTGTCGCGCAAGCTTTACCCGAACGTCGACTTCTATTCCGGCATTGTTCAGCGTGCCATTGGCATCCCGGTCAACTTGTTCACTGGTGTTTTTGCCCTGGCACGAACCGTCGGCTGGATTGCCCAGCTCAACGAAATGATCAGCGACCCCGAGTACAAAATTGGCCGTCCGCGCCAGCTGTTTACCGGTTCGGTCACGCGCAATGTGAGGCCTGTGGCTGAGCGTTAATTCAACGCACCCAGTAAAAACCCGCCGGCTGGCAACAGCGGCGGGTTTTTTACTGATCATGATGGGTGCGCCAGCCGTTTAAAATCCGCGATTCACCGAGGAACCACCATGGGACGCACTCTCTACGACAAACTCTGGGACGAACACGTCGTCCACACCGAAGAAGACGGTACTGCGCTGCTCTACATTGACCGCCATCTGGTGCATGAAGTCACCAGTCCGCAGGCGTTTGAAGGTCTGCGCCAGTCCAAACGCCCGGTCTGGCGTGTCAGTTCCATCGTGGCCACCGCCGACCACAATACGCCCACCACAGGCTGGGAGCTGGGCTACGATGGCATCACCGACCCCACCAGCAAAGAGCAGGTGTTGACGTTGGACGCCAACATCAAGGAATACGGCGCGGCCGCCTACTTTCCGTTCATGTCTCAGCGCCAGGGCATCGTGCATGTGATCGGCCCCGAGAACGGCGCCACGCTGCCCGGCATGACCGTGGTGTGTGGCGACTCGCACACCTCGACCCACGGCGCTTTTGGTGCCTTGGCACACGGCATTGGCACCAGCGAGGTCGAGCACGTCATGGCCACGCAAACGCTACTGGCCAAAAAAGCCAAAAACATGCTGGTTCGGGTCGACGGCATCCTGCCGCGTGGCTGCACTGGCAAGGACATTGTGCTGGCCATCATCGGCAAAATCGGTACCGCCGGTGGCACCGGCTACACCATCGAATTCGGCGGTGCCGCCATCCGTGCCTTGAGCATGGAAGCACGCATGACCGTGTGCAACATGGCCATCGAGGCCGGTGCCCGCGCCGGCCTGGTGGCGGTCGATGACAAGACCATCCAATACGTCAAGGGCCGTCCTCTGGCCCCCGGCTATAACGCGCCCAACGAAGCAGCGGCGGCCGTGGAGTGGGACCAGGCCGTGGCCTACTGGAAGAACTTGCATTCGGATGCCGATGCGCACTTCGACGCCGTGGTCGACATCGATGCTGCGCAATTGGTGCCGCAAGTGACCTGGGGCACCTCGCCCGAGATGGTGCTGGGTATCAATGACCGCGTACCTGACCCGGATCGCGAAAAAGATGCCAACAAGCGCGGTGCCATTGAGCGTGCCCTGGCCTACATGGGGCTGGAGCCTGGCAAAGCCCTGAACGACCTGTACGTGGACAAGGTGTTCATTGGCTCCTGCACCAATAGCCGCATTGAAGACATGCGCGAGGCGGCGGCTGTCGTGAAGTCTCTGGGCCGCAAGGTGGCGTCCAACATCAAGCTGGCCATGGTGGTGCCAGGTTCCGGCCTGGTGAAGGCGCAGGCCGAGCGTGAAGGTCTGCACGAAGTTTTTCGTGCTGCCGGTTTTGAGTGGCGCGAGCCGGGTTGCTCCATGTGCCTGGCCATGAACGCCGACCGCCTGGAGCCGGGCGAGCGCTGTGCGTCCACCAGCAATCGCAATTTTGAAGGGCGACAGGGTGCCGGCGGGCGCACCCATCTGGTCAGCCCGGCGATGGCTGCTGCCGCCGCCATTCACGGCCATTTTGTCGATGTGCGCAAGTTTGTCTAACCCAGGCCTCAAGGACACTTTCATGAAATCACTGAGCACTTTGTTCATCGCTACCGCACTGCTGGTTCTGGTCGGCTGCAACACGGTCAAAGGTGTTGGTCAGGACCTGCAAAGAGCGGGTGAGAGCATCGAAGACGCAGTCAAGAAAAAGTAAAGACACACCATGCAAAAATTCAACTTGCTCAAGGGCCTGGTCGCGCCGATGGACCGGGAAAATGTCGACACCGACGCCATCATTCCGAAGCAGTTCCTCAAATCGATCCGCAAGACCGGTTTTGGTCAAAATCTGTTTGACGAATGGCGCTACCTGGACGCGGGCTACCCCGGTCAGGACCCGGCCAGTCGCAAGCCCAACCCCGACTTTGTGTTGAACCAGCCGCGTTATCAGGGCGCGTCCATCCTGCTGGCGCGCAAGAATTTCGGCTGCGGATCGTCGCGCGAACACGCGCCCTGGGCGCTGGACCAGTTCGGTTTTCGCGCCATCATCGCGCCCAGCTACGCCGACATCTTTTTCAACAACAGTTTCAAGAATGGCCTGTTGCCGATCGTGCTGACTGAAACCCAGGTGGCGCACTTGTTCGACGACGTGGCGGCCTTTCCAGGCTACGCCCTGACGATTGACCTGGAGCGTCAGTTGGTGATCAAGCCCGACGGTGAAGAGTTGCCGTTCGAGGTTCAGGCCTTTCGCAAATACTGTTTGCTCAATGGCCTTGATGACATCGGCCTGACCCTGCGCCATGCCGACAAGATCAAGGCCTTCGAGGCCGAACGCCTGGCGCAAAAGCCCTGGCTGGCTCACAGCATGCTGGCCTGAGTTAAATATCCAAACCATCCATCACATTTATGAAAATTGCAGTTTTACCCGGCGACGGCATTGGTACCGAAATTGTGGCCGAGGCAGTCAAGGTGCTTCAGGCCCTCGATTTACGCTTTGAAATGGAGACTGCCCTGGTCGGTGGTGCCGGTTATGAGGCCCACGGCCACCCGCTGCCTGAGTCCACCCTGAAGCTGGCCAAAGAAGCCGATGCCATTCTGTTCGGCGCCGTCGGTGACTGGAAGTACGACACGCTCGACCGACCCTTGCGCCCGGAGCAGGCCATTCTGGGTCTGCGCAAACACCTGGGGCTGTTTGCGAATTTCCGTCCGGCCATTTGTTACCAGGAGCTGGTGAATGCCTCCAGCCTGAAACCCGAGTTGATTTCGGGTCTCGACATCCTGATCATCCGTGAACTGACCGGTGACATCTACTTTGGCCAGCCGCGCGGTCGTCGTATCGCCACGGACGGGCATTTTCCCGGAGCTGAAGAGGCCTTCGATACCATGCGCTACAGCCGCCCCGAAGTGGAGCGCATTGCCCATGTGGCTTTCCAGGCGGCGCGCACGCGCAAGGCGGCGGGCTCCGAGGGCCGCGTCACCAGCGTCGACAAGGCCAATGTGCTGGAAACCTTCCAGTTCTGGAAAGACATCGTGACCGAGGTCGGCCTGCAGTACCCCGACATTGCGCTTGATCACATGTACGTCGACAACGCCGCCATGCAACTGGTGCGTGCACCCAAGAAGTTTGACGTGGTGGTCACCGGCAACATGTTTGGCGATATCCTGAGCGATGAAGCCTCCATGCTCACGGGTTCAATTGGCATGTTGCCCTCAGCCTCCATGAATGCCAACAAGCAGGGCCTGTTTGAGCCCAGCCACGGCAGCGCGCCCGACATTGCCGGCAAGGGCATTGCCAACCCGCTGGCGACCATTTTGAGTGCGGCCATGATGCTGCGTTTTAGCCTGAACCAGCCCGAGGCAGCTGCTCGCATTGAAGCGGCCGTCAAAGCGGTGCTGACCCAGGGTCTGCGCACGGCCGACATCTTCAGTGCGGGCGGCACGCGTGTCAGCACCCGCGAGATGGGCGATGCAGTGGTCAAGGCACTGCAGTCCTAAATACTTAATTGATCTGAAAAGGAAGTGTGATGAAAGTTGGTAACTTGGTGGGTTTGGTGGGGTGGCGTGGCATGGTGGGCTCGGTACTCATGGACCGGATGCAGGCAGAGGGCGACTTCGACCTGATCGAGCCCATGTTCTTCTCAACTTCCAACGCGGGTGGCAAGGCCCCAGCGCAGGCCAAAAACGAAACCACACTGCAGGATGCGTTCAATCTTGATGCGCTCAAGCGCTGCGACATCATCATCAGCGCGCAGGGCGGTGACTACACCACCCAGGTCTTCCCCAAGCTGCGCGCGGCCGGCTGGAATGGGCACTGGATCGATGCCGCGTCCACCCTGCGCATGGAAAAAGACGCCGTCATCATCCTGGATCCGGTCAACATGCCGGTGATCCAGAAGGCCCTGGCCGGCGGTGGCAAGAACTGGATCGGCGGCAATTGCACCGTGAGCTGCATGCTGATGGGCGTGGGCGCGCTGTACAAGGCCGGTCTGGTCGAGTGGATGAGTACCCAAACCTACCAGGCGGCTTCCGGTGGCGGTGCCCAGCACATGCGCGAACTGCTGACGCAGTACGGCACGCTGAATGCCGAGGTGAAGTCCATGCTGGACGATCCCAAGAGCGCGATTCTGGAAATCGACCGCAAGGTGATTGCCAAGCAGCGTTCCTTGAGCGCCGCCGAGACCGCCAACTTTGGCGTGCCCCTGGGCGGCTCGCTGATTCCCTGGATCGACAAGGATCTGGGCAATGGCATGTCCAAGGAAGAGTGGAAAGGCCAGGCCGAGACCAACAAGATACTGGGTCAGGGCGCGGACTTCGGTTCCATCGAAACACCGGTCGACGGCTTTTGTGTGCGCGTGGGTGCCATGCGTTGCCATAGCCAGGCACTGACCTTCAAGCTCAAAAAAGACGTGCCGGTGGCCGACATCGAAGCCATGATCGCGGCTGACAACCCGTGGGTCAAAGTGGTTCCCAACACGCGCGAAGCCACCATCCGGGACCTGACACCTGTGGCGGTCACCGGCACCATGACGATTCCCGTGGGCCGAATCCGGAAAATGGCCATGGGGCCGGAGTATGTGGGCGCGTTCACCATTGGCGACCAGCTGCTGTGGGGCGCTGCCGAGCCGCTGCGCCGCATGTTGCGCATCCTGCTGCAAGCCTGAACCTTTTGAGGCGCGCAAGCCTGCTGGGCAGCTGATCCATTTTGGGACACAGGGTGGGTTGCTTCACCCTATAGAATCGTTAGTTGATAGCGGCCTGGGTCCGCACCACCGATTGGCCATCGGAATTTGCCAGTTCAGAACATGGATGCTCGGGAAGTGGCCCTGCCTTTTGCTGGTTGAAAACTGGAGTAAAAATTGATTGCAAAGTCCTATCGATGGGAACTCAGTGCTGTGGCGCTGGCTGCGCTTTTGGCCTTAAGCGGATCCAACGCGATGGCCCTGTCGCTGGGGCGAATCACGGTTCAGTCGGCTCTTGGGGAGCCCTTGAGCGCAGAGATTGATATTGCGGACATCAATGTCGACGAGGCCGCTTCGCTGAAAGTTCAGCTCGCCTCGCCGGCCAATTTCAAGTCGGCGGGCCTTGACTACAGTCCGGTGCTCACCGGCCTCAGGATGGCGTTGCAAAAACGCGCCGATGGTCGCTCCTACTTGCGCCTCAGCAGTGACCGGCTGGTTCAGGAACCTTTTGTTGACCTGATCCTCGACGTGGGTTGGCAAAGCGGTCGCCTGGTGCGCAACTACACCCTGTTGTTTGATCCGCCAAACATGCGCCCCGCACCCGCACCTGCGGCGCGGCCACTCTCGGTTCCGTTGGCGGCGCCGCTGTCGTCGCCACCGCCTGCGGCAGAGCCACGCGTGGTCCAAGCGCCGCGTCCGGTCGCACCCACCAGCCCAACCGTTGCGCGTCAGCCTGCCGCGGCCGCTGAAGTCAAATCTGTGCCCCCGGCGCCTCCCGCGGCATCTTCGGTCCATGGCGAGCAGCGCCTGGTCCGGGTGCGACCCGGTGACAGCGCCAGCAAGATCGCCATGACGCACCGCTTGTCCAATGTGTCGCTGGACCAGATGCTGGTCGCCATGCAGCGCGGCAACCCCAATGCCTTTATCGAGGGCAATGTCAATCGCATCAAGGCCGGCGCCATCGTGGCCTTGCCCACTGAAAAACAGGCGATTGCCGTGTCGCCAGCGCAGGCAAATCAAATCATCACCGCGCAAAGCCAGGACTTCAATCGCTACCGTCAGGCGCTTGCCAGCGGCGCGGGTGTGACCCAGCAGGCACCTGCCGAACGCACGGTGAGCGGCGCTATTCAGGGCTCGGTCGAGGACAAAAAGCCTGCGTCACAAGCACCAGACAAGTTGACCCTGTCCAAGGGTTCGGTTCAGAGTGCCACCGATCTGGAGCAAATGGCTCTGGCCCGCAACGCCGAAGACAATGCCAAGCGGGCAGCCCAGATCAGTCAAAACACCAGTGAGCTCAATCAACTGGCACAAACGGCGGCGTCCATGGCCGCGGCGGCTGCGTCTGGCACTGCTGCAGGTGCTGCCGCTTCATCGGTTGCAGCGCCTGCTTTGGTGCCCGGTGTTCAACAGCCGGTGGCCCCGGCGCTGCCAGCGACTGCCCCGGTCACCGCACCCGCCTCAGGCTTTCTGGATGAGCTGCTTGACAACCCCTTGCTGCCGGCAAGTGCCGCCGCCCTGATCTTGTTATTGGCCGGTCTGGGCTTTTACAAGGTCCGCCAGCGCCAGAAAAAGGTGCCTGCTGACAGTTCCTTCATGGAAAGCAGTTTTCAGGCAGAGTCATTTTTTGGCGACAGTGGTGGCCAAAAAGTCGAGACGCAAGAGACCGCCGGAACCAGCTCGGCCATGATGTATTCGGCCAGCCAGCTGGATGGGGCGCAAGACTCTGACCCAGTCGCTGAGGCCGATGTCTACATGGCCTACGGTCGCGATGTTCAGGCGGAGGAAGTCCTGAAGGAGGCCTTGCTCAAGCAACCCGAGCGCGTCGCGATCCATCAGAAATTGCTGGCTATTTACGCCAAGCGCCAGGATGCACCAGCTTATGCGGCCATGGCGGCTTTGGCGCATCCGCTGCTCAAGAACAACGAGCCGCAATGGGCTGAGGTTTGCGCTGCAGGCATGGCCCTGGAGCCGGGTAACCCTCTGTACCTTGCAGGAGGTCAACCCGTTGCTGTCGTGCCCGCATCAGCTGCGCCAGACTCGCCATTGCCCTCTTTCCCAACGCTGCCCGTGTTGCCAACGGTGGCTGCTGCGGTGGCTGCAGTGGCTCCCATGGCGCCTGTGCAGCCAGCCGAGACCCGGGATGACAGTGCGCTGGATCTCGATTTCGATCTTGATTTTTCCCTGGACTCCGCACCTCCTGCAAAGGCGCCTGAGCCTGCCACGGTCGCGCCGCCGGCGGCGCCTGCCCCTGAGGCGCCCGCTGCTGCATCGCCGGCCGCCCC
Organism: Rhodoferax sp.; assembly: GCF_030653815.1. Lineage (GTDB taxonomy): Bacteria > Pseudomonadota > Gammaproteobacteria > Burkholderiales > Burkholderiaceae_C > Rhodoferax. Next base: position 172,034 of record NZ_JAURYQ010000036.1, read on the forward strand.
GGCGGCTGCCAGTGCGCCGCTGGACATGCTGGAGTTTGACTTTGACTCCCTGTCGCTCGATCTGGACGACAGTGACGTGGTTCCAACCAAGCAGCCGCCGCTGGCGGGCGCCGATGGCTTGGAATCAAAACTGGCACTGGCCGAGGAGTTCAGGGCCAATGGCGACGCTGACGGCGCCAAGGAACTGATTCAGCAGGTTCTGAATGAGGCGGACGGTGACCTCAAGGCCCGGGCGCAGCAGGCACTGAGCCAGCTTTGATGGTTTTCACGGATGGAAGGTGAGCCGTCCGCAGGGGTCCGTGTTGCCTTGGGCATCAGCTACCACGGCGGCCACTACCAGGGCTGGCAAAGTCAGCTGTCCGGGAAAACTGTGCAGGACCAGTTGGAGGCAGCCCTGTCCCGTTTTGCCAACCACCGGGTCTCCACCCTGTGTGCCGGCCGTACCGACGCCGGTGTCCATGGCCTGATGCAGGTGGTGCACTTTGACACCCCGCTGGATCGGCCCGAGGTCGCATGGGTGCGAGGCCCCAACGCCTTGTTGCCGCGCGACATCGCAGTGCAGTGGGCCCGGGTGGTGCCCAAAGCCTTCCATTGCCGGGCCAGTGCGGTGTCGCGGCGCTACGTTTATGTGGTGATGCAGTCGCCGGTGCGCCCCAGCCTGGATCGGGGCCGGGTGGGCTGGGTTTACCGCCCGCTGCAGCTTGAGGTGATGCAGCAAGCTGCGCAGCAACTCATCGGCGAGCATGATTTCACCTCGTTTCGCGCCAGTGCCTGTCAGGCCCTGTCGCCGGTCAAGCACATGCGGCGCATTGCCATTTCGCAGCGCGGTGCTTACTGGCGTTTCGAGTTTGAGGCCAATGCGTTTTTGCACCATATGATTCGCAACATCATGGGCTGCCTGCTTTATATTGGCGAGCAGCGCCAGCCGCCTGAATGGATCAACGCTGTGTTGGCTGCGCGCGACCGCGACGCCGCAGCACCCACCTTTTCGCCCGATGGCCTGTACTTTTTGGGGCCGCGTTATGACCCGCATTGGGGCTTGCCTGAAGACTCCCCCCTGCTGGATGGATTGCCATGAACCCACTGATTGAACCTGCCCTGCCTGGCCTGCACCGCACCCGCATCAAGGTCTGCGGCCTCACGCGCGAGGCTGATGTGGACGCGGCCGTGGTCGCCGGCGTCGATGCGCTGGGCTTTGTGCTGTATGCCAAAAGCCCGCGCGCGGTCTCGCCCCAGCGCGCGGCCGAACTGGCGCGCCGCTTGCCACCCTTTGTCACCCCGGTGCTGCTGTTTGTCAATGAAACCCTGGCCGACATCCGTGCTGCCTGCGCCCTGGTGCCCGGTGCCCTGTTGCAGTTCCATGGCGATGAAACACCGCAAGACTGCCGGGCTGCCAGCGCGGCATGCCAGCGCCCGTACCTGCGCGCCGCCCGTATTCCCCTCGGTGAAGCCGGCCGCAGCTTTGATCTCTTAAAATTCGCGCAAGATTATTCACAGGCCCAAGGCCTCCTGCTCGACGCGCAAGTGGACGGGTATGGCGGTGGCGGACACGCATTCAATTGGTCACTGCTTCCTCCAAACGTCAACGCTCACCTCGTCTTGAGTGGTGGGCTCAGCGCTGCCAACGTGACCGACGGCATCCTGCAACTGCGACCGCGCTGCAACACGCTGGCGGTTGACATCAGTTCCGGGGTCGAAGTGCCAGGTCAAAAAGGCATCAAGGACCCCATGCGAATCCGTGAATTTGTGGCCGCCGTGCGGCGTGCCGATCACCACATCAACCATTTGAGTTAACCATGTTCGATTACCAACAACCCGACTTGCGGGGTCACTTTGGCATCTACGGTGGCAGTTTTGCCTCCGAGACGCTGACCCACGCCCTCAACGAACTCAAGGCGGCCTACGCCAAGTACCAGTTCGATCCCGAGTTCGTGGCTGAATTCAACTACGAGCTGGCGCATTTTGTCGGCCGCCCAAGCCCCATTTACCACGCTGCGCGCATGAGCCGGGAGCAGGGTGGCGCGCAGATCTTTTTGAAGCGTGAAGACCTCAATCACACCGGTGCCCACAAGATCAACAACACCATCGGCCAGGCCATGTTGGCCAAGCGCATGGGCAAGCCGCGCATCATTGCCGAAACCGGTGCCGGCCAGCACGGTGTGGCCACCGCCACCATCTGTGCCCGTTATGGCCTGGAATGTGTGGTCTACATGGGCAGCGAAGACGTCAAGCGCCAGAGCCCCAACGTCTACCGCATGAAATTGCTCGGCGCCACCGTGGTGCCGGTCACCAGCGGCAGTTGTACCCTGAAAGACGCGCTCAATGAAGCCATGCGCGACTGGGTCGCCAACGTCGACAACACCTTCTACATCATCGGCACCGTGGCCGGCCCGCACCCCTACCCGATGATGGTGCGGGATTTCCAGAGTGTCATCGGCAAGGAATGCTTGGTGCAAATGCCCGAGATGCTCCAGGCCGCCGGTTGCGCCACTGGCCAGCCCGATGCGGTGTTGGCCTGCGTGGGTGGTGGCAGCAATGCCATGGGCATTTTTCACCCTTATATTGCGCATGAAGCCACCCAGCTGATCGGTGTGGAAGCGGCAGGCGAGGGCATGGACTCTGGCCGCCACTCGGCCTCCATCCAGCGCGGCAGCCCCGGCGTGTTGCACGGCAACCGCACCTATGTGCTGCAGGACGACAACGGCCAGGTGACCGAGACCCACAGCATCAGCGCCGGCCTGGATTACCCCGGTGTCGGCCCCGAGCACGCGTTCCTGAATGACATTGGCCGCGCGCAATACGTTGGCATCACCGACACCGAGGCGTTGGCCGCTTTCCATTACCTGTGCCGCACCGAGGGCATCATCCCGGCGCTCGAATCCAGCCACGCCGTGGCCTACGCCATGAAACTGGCGAAAACCATGCGCACCGACCAGTCGATCCTGGTCAACCTGTCGGGTCGGGGTGACAAGGACATCGGCACCGTGGCCGACCTCAGCCACGCCGATTTCTTTTGTCGACCGAGTTGTCAGGGCCAGTCGGTCAAGGGCGGCCTGGCCGCTGACGAAGCCATTGTGAAGGTTGTCAAATGAGCCGCATTGCCGCCACGTTCACCCAATTGCAAGCCCAGGGCCGCAAGGCGCTGATTCCGTTTGTCACCGCGGGTTTCCCGTACCCCGACGTCACTCCGGAGCTGATGCACGCCATGGTCGCGGGCGGTGCCGATGTGATTGAGCTCGGCGTACCGTTCTCCGACCCCAGCGCCGACGGCCCGGTCATTCAAAAAGCGGGTGACAAGGCGCTGGCCGCCGGCATCGGTCTGGTGCAGGTGCTGGTCATGGTGCGTGAATTCCGCCAGACCAACAACAGCACCCCGGTGGTGCTGATGGGCTACGCCAACCCGGTTGAGCGTTACAGCCAGAAACACCGGCGTGTCGATGCGAAAGCGGGAACCAGTGCCTTTGTGCAAGATGCCGCAGCGGCCGGGGTCGATGGTGTGCTCATTGTCGACTACCCGCCCGAAGAATGCGAAGAGTTTGCCGCTGAACTCAAGGCAAACCAGATGGACCTGATCTTTTTGCTGGCGCCCACGTCGACCGACGAACGCATGCAGCAGGTCGCGCGTATTGCCAGTGGTTACGTCTATTACGTGTCGCTCAAAGGTGTCACCGGTTCCGGGGCGCTCGACATCGATGCGGTCGAGGCCATGCTGCCGCGCATTCGCCAACACGTCAGTGTGCCCGTGGGTGTGGGCTTTGGCATTCGCGACGCCGCCACCGCCCGCGCCATCAGCCGGGTGGCTGACGCGGTGGTGATCGGCAGCCGTATCATTCAGTTGATTGACGCGCAGCCACGTGACCAGGTTGCCGCCACGGCCGAGGCGTTCTTGCGCGACATCCGCACCGCGCTCGATTCATAATTTGCCATCTTTCCAAGAAGACGAACAAGGACACATCATGAGTTGGCTCGAAAAATTGCTTCCCCCCAAAATCCAGCACACCAACCCCGAGGACCGGCGCAGCGTGCCCGAGGGCCTGTGGATCAAATGCCCCAGTTGCGACACGGTGCTCTACAAGACCGACCTGGAGCAAAACCAGAACGTCTGCCCAAGCTGCAGCCACCATCACCGCATCGGTGCGCGGGCCCGGCTGAACGCTTTTCTGGACAACGAAGGCCGCTATGAAATTGGCCAGGAAGTCCTGCCAGTGGATGCGCTCAAGTTCAAGGACAGCCGTAAGTACCCCGAGCGCCTGAAGGAAGCGCTGGAAAACACCGGTGAGACCGATGCCCTGGTGGTCATGGGTGGCTCGGTGCTGGGCATTGGCCTGGTGGCGGCCTGTTTTGAATTTGAATTCATGGGAGGCAGCATGGGCAGCGTGGTGGGCGAGCGCTTTGTGCGCGGCGTGCATACCGCCATCGAGCAAAAAGTGCCGTTTGTGTGCTTCACCGCCACCGGTGGTGCGCGCATGCAGGAAGGCTTGCTCTCGCTGATGCAGATGGCCAAGACCAACGCCTCACTGACCCATCTGGCCAAGAAAGGCCTGCCCTATATCAGCGTGCTGACCGACCCGACCATGGGCGGTGTCAGTGCCGGTTTTGCCTTTTTGGGGGATGTGGTGATTGCCGAGCCCAAGGCCCTGATCGGCTTTGCCGGCCCGCGCGTGATCGAATCCACCGTGCGCGTCACGCTGCCCGAAGGTTTTCAGCGCGCCGAGTTTTTGCAGACCAAGGGTGCGGTGGACCTGATTTGTGACCGCCGCGAGTTGCGCAAAACCATCGCCAACACGCTGGCCATGCTGACGCGCCAGAGTGCGGATGCGGTGGCTTAGGGCCGCTGTTTGAATGTGGTCGCCAACAGGAATCATAAACAAGGCTGTAGGCCGCATGAATCCTAGCTTTTCGTCGTGAGGTGGCAAAATGTACCCCTAAATGTACCCCCAACTCGCGAAGGATACCCCCATCATGGCCCTGACTGATGCCCAACTGCGCAACCTGACCGAACCCGGTAAACACTTCGACGGCGGGGGCCTTTATTTGGATTTGACCAAGGCGGGCGGCAAATACTGGCGTTTGAAGTACAGATTCGGCGGCCGTGAAAAACTATTAGCCTTTGGAACCTACCCGGCTGTTAGCCTGAAGGCCGCACGCGACAAAGCCAACCAAGCCCGAAAGACCTTGCAAGATGGCCGCGACCCCGGCGCCCAACGCAAGGCCGAAAAAGCCAAGATCGTTTACGAAACCGCAAACACCCTTGAGGCGGTTTCCCGTGCCTGGCTGTCACACCAGGCCGCCCGCTGGGCAACGATCACACACGACCGAATCGAGGCATCCCTCAAAGCGGACATTTTCCCGGCACTGGGTGCCCGACCTGTTGCCGGCATCAAGCCCGGCGAAATCATGGCGGCCGTCAAAAAGGTCGAAGCCCGTGGCGCTGCTGAACAGGCCGACCGGGTGCTGAAGCGGGTCAAAGCCATTTACCGCTGGGCAGTGACCCATGAACGCATCGAATCCAATCCGATGGTTGACCTGATGCCCGGCGAAATCTTGAAGCCCCGCAATGTCACGCACCGGGCCGCCCTGGCAGACAGCGACCTGCCCGCGTTCCTGGCCAAACTGGCAACCTACCAAGGCGACCCCAACACGGTGCACGCTTTGCGGCTGCTGATGCTGACAGCGACCCGCCCGGGCGAAACACGCGGCGCACGGTGGGCAGAATTCGACCTCGACGCGGCGCTGTGGATCATCCCGGCAGAGCGTATGAAAATGAAGATCGAACACCGGGTGCCACTGTCAACCCAAGCCGTTGCACTTCTGCGCACCATGCAAACCCTGAGCGGCGGCCGTGAGCTGGTATTCCCCAGCCCAACCTACCCCAGCAAGCCCCTGAGCGAAAACACCTTCAATTCAGCCCTGGCAAACATGGGTTTCAAAGGCACGGCAACCGCCCACGGTTTCCGGGCGCTGTTTTCCACGGTGGCCAATGAATGCAACTGGAACCCCGACGCGATAGAACGCCAGCTTGCCCACTTGGAAAAAAACGGCGTGCGGGCTGCCTACCATCGTTCGACCTACCTTGAAGACCGCGCCAAGCTGATGCAGTGGTGGGCGGACTACCTCGACGGCCGCAAGACAGGCAAGGTTTTGAAAATGAAAAAGCGGGCCGCCTGATGACCCCGCCCGGCATGTTTTGCCACGTTTCCAGGCTGCTAAAACCTGAAAACACTGGGACACTGAGGACAAAACGCCAGAACCTAGCAACCATGCGGGTTAGCGGCCAATTGGCGACTGAGGACAAAGTGGGGACAAAGTGCGGACAAAGTGAGGACACTTTTATATGATGAAAATGAATTCAATCATTCATACATACTCTTTGCCCCTTGCCCGGCCCCCATTCCGGGCCGCCCGGTGCTTTGCCGGGTTACTGCGAACGCTTGCAAATTTGAGCGCAAAGGGGCTTCCCCTTGGAACCAATCAACGGGCGGCCGTGTTGCTGACAGCGCCAGCAAATACCGTTTTTCTGTCAATCGGCCGCCTGTGGATAACTTTTGCAGCATCCGTTTTCTGCAAAGTGCCTAAAAAATGGGCACGGTGGATAACGTTTGCAAGTGCATGAATTCATTGAATATTCCCGATAATGTGCATAAAGTTATTCATTTTCTCTACTTCATACGACCGGTATTATGTTAACTAGTGTGCTGTTTTAAACGTATATTGCACACTTACGGGAATGTCGCTACACTCACAACATGCAAACTAAGGACAAACAAATGACTCTTGAAGAACTTGACGCTGCATTGCTGGCGCTGGGCTGGAAGGTAAGCGACTTTTGCCGGGCGACTGGCCTGCACCGCAACACCCCCAGCCGCTGGCGCAATGAGGGCGTGCCGATACCTGGCTGGGTGCCCAAACACTTGACCCTACTTCTTGAAATAAAGCGTCTGAGCGCTTCCTATTTGGTCCCACCAAAAGACAGCGCCAGCGAATGAAAAACGCGAAGCCCTGGCGCGTTTGACCAGGGCAAAAAGGCGGGGCCGGGCAGTGGTGACACACTACCCAGCCCCTGACCACCAACAATCGACAAAGGATTGAAAATGGCTGCTGTGGAATCTACACCAAAAACACCCCGCCGGGCACGGCGTGCAAGCCCCGAGGCCAGCGAATGCATTCCCGCCTATGGTGCTGGCGCTGGCGTGCTGTCATTCCGGCACGGGCTGCGAGTGCGTGAGCGCAACGCGATTGACAAGGCGATAGCCATTGTTGGGCGCTGCCTGGCCTTGGACCGGACAACATTCGCCACGCCTGACGCGGTGAAAACTTACCTTCAATTGCAGCTATCCGGGGAACAGGTAGAACGCTTTGCCGTGCTGTTTTTGGACGTGCAAAACCGCTTCATTGCATTTGAAGTGATGTTCACGGGCACACTGGCACAAACGAGTGTTTACCCCCGTGAAGTTGTTATGGCCGCCCTGGCGCATGGTGCGTCGGCCGTGATACTTTCCCACAATCACCCAAGTGGAAGCGTGCAACCCAGCCGGGCAGACGAGATGCTGACGCAAACCCTGAAACAAACGCTGGCGCTGATTGATGTGCGGGTGTTGGATCATGTGATCGTGGCACCCCGTGGCGCCCTGAGCATGGCAGAGCGGGGCCTGCTGTAACCCTGCAAAAGTTTTGCCACGTCTAGCCCACGGCTGATCCCCAAGGGCGAAAAGCGGGAAACCTTCACCCGCCTGGCGCTGGCACCCTATGAAGGCCGCACCTGAAGGGGTGGCGATGGCGAAACCAACGAAAAGCCCAAGCGAAAGGGCATCCGCCCGGCTTGTAGGGCTGATTCGCAAAACAGGCACCCAAGCTGGCGAGTCTGGCCAGTTTGACCCCTGGCAACATGCTGAAATTGAATTCAAATTTAGAGCATTGCAAAACACCCCTGCGCCAGCAAGTGAAGCCGACAAAGCTGTTGTACTTGAATATTCCCGCCGGGAAGATATTGAAAATGCCGCCGATAACGCATGGGCAGGGCCGCTACTGCACCGTCCAAAATTTCAGGTAATGGCGGCCAAAAAGTGTCTTGAAAAACAAAAAGACATTGAATCGGGCGATGGCTTTTCGGTCATGGAATCAGTAGCGCAATGTGCCGCCCACGGGCTTGTTTTGCCCGCTTGGCTAGCAGCCTCTTTTATCGAGCGTTATGAACGCGTGTTGTCTGGTGCATCAAAGGGCTGGGGTGAATCTGATGCATTCGGCTCTGTTGTGCCCAAAGGTCAAAATATTGCTAGGGTAGTTGCAAACGCTAAATTTAAACCTTGGGCGTATGAAGTTGCATTGGAGTTGCTTGCAGACCACCCGCAGCGACCAATCGACGCCGGTTTTTTTGAGGATGTCGGGGAGCAGATTGGACGCAAAAGCACAACGGTTCAAGCCCTCATAAAACACCACTGTAGCGACGGTCTTTTTGCACCATTGAAGTACGTCAAAGATGAACTTTTGACAGGCAAAACACTTGAAGAAGTCGTATCCAATTGGGGACATATCCAACACGAACTAAGCTTAAAAAAAATGGATTTTGAACACGACAGTTTAGGCAACCTAGTTGAAATCGATGTCAAATAATTTTGAACTTTTTGAGATTACAAAAACATAGCCATTAAATCTAATGGGCACCTTAACAACTTTCATAGGTGCCCCATGCGTTCAAACGAACATCCCCAGCCCGTGCAAACCATGCCCGGCGCAAACCCCAGCAACCAACGCGGCCGCGTGTCAGCAACACCCCCCCAGCCTGATCGACTGATCCGTCTGCATGAAGTTTGCGCCCTGACCTCAGTTGGAAAAACTTCCGTGTACTCTATCGAGGGTTTCCCGAAACGCGTGCAACTGTCCCGCCGGGCTGTTGGCTGGCGCTTGTCCGAAGTGCAGGCATGGATTGAAACCCGCGTTCAAGCTGGTGGCCAGTAAGGTGCACCCATGCCAGTGCAAACGCGTGAACAGGACGCAAGCCGAACCACGCTTGCAATCAGGCGTGAGTCCTTCGACTACGGCAACAAAAAGCCCAACCGCATTCCCCCGGCAGATTCACCAAACCGGCCGCAATTGGCCCGACTTTGGGTGGCTGCTTTTACGGCTGCCAACAAGCGCCGGCACCTGAAAACCTTCACTTATGGTGGGCGGCGGTATGGCGTGATTTATCTCGGGTTTTTGTTGTGTGTGGCGGACTGGCAAACCCGGCGCGTCTTAGTAAAACCGCCTGCATCCATGGCCGCCCTGGCTGCCATTGTGGGTTCTGAAAAGGTAGCGTACCAATGACACCAGGCACCATCACCAAGCCACACCACGACACCCGCCCGGCACAGATTGAACGGGTGGCTGATTTTCTTGAACAACACCCCCACAGCACGGCAAAAGAAATCGACGCGGCGTGTGATGTTGGCAGTGTGACCAAGGTCATTTCAGACATGCGCGGCCTGGGTTATGACATTGGCCGTGCCTGGCGCTGGCGCGATGTTTCATGCGCTGGCGATGGACGTTCGCGCATGGTGCGCACGTATGCACTGATCTACCGCCCCAACACCCAGCCCGACCTATTCACCCCCCTATGAAAACCATCATCACCCCCGACTTGATCCGGGCCGCCCTGCAACATGTCCCGGCAAATCTTGCCCGCGATGAATGGGCACGGGTGGGCATGGCGATTAAATCCGAATACCCCGATGACACGGGCCGCGAGCTGTTCACCGAATGGAGCGCCACGGCGGACGGTTTCGACCTTAAGGCCACGCGTTCTACCTGGCAGAGCATCAAGGCGGGCGGCGGTGTTGGCATTGGTACGCTGTTGCACCTGGCCAAATCAAACGGGTTCACTCTGCCCAAGCCTGATCAAGCGCCAGCAAAACCAGATCCCGCCACGGTGGCACGCCTGGCCAGTGAGCGGGCCGCCCGGCAACAAGCCGAACAAGCCAACGAACAAGCCCGCCACGACCACGCCAGCAACGAGGCCGCGCTACTGTGGCAGGCTGCCAGCGAATCAGGCGAAAGCCCCTACCTGACACGCAAGGGCGTTCAACCGTATGGCGTGCGGTTTGCGTCTGATGGCTGCGTGTTGGTGCCCATGGTTGACACGGTGGGCAAACTGTGGAACGTGCAACGCATATTTCCCCGCAAACCTGCGAATGTTGGCACCGACAAAATGGGTTTGAAGGGTGCCCGAAAATCAGGCTGTTTTCATTGGTGCGGTGATCCGGCGGGCGCTTCGGTGCTGCTGGTGGCTGAAGGTTACGCCACGGCTGCCAGCCTGCACCAGGCCACGGGCCGCCCGGTGGCGGTGGCGTTTGACGCTGGCAACCTGCCCCACGTGGCAAAGGCATTGCACCAGGCGCATCCGGCCGCGCTGATCGTGATTTGTGGCGATGATGACACCGACACCCACGCCAAAACAGGCAACAACCCCGGCCGCGACAAAGCCACGGCGGCCGCCCGTGCGGTGACTGGCCTGGCTGTTTTTCCTGAAGGATTGCCCGCTGGCGCCAGTGACTTCAACGACTGGCACGCGGCCGCCGGGCTTGACGCGGTGCGGGCATGTATCGAGGCCGCCATCGATGCGCACCAAGCAGCGAAAACGGCCGCACAGTCAACGCAAACCGCAAGGCAAGGCAACCCCCCAACGCGAAGCAAAACAAGGCCAGTGGGCCGAATGCTGGCCAGATGTTTGACCCGTTCACGGTTGACGATTCCGGCGTTTGGTTTTGCGGTGCTGACCAGGACGGCAAACGCAAGCCGCCCGAATGGATTTGCAGCCCCTTGACTGTGGAAGCCTTCACCCGTGACCAGGACGGCGGCGGCTGGGGTTACTACCTGGCCTTTGCTGATCCGCTGGGGATCCAAAAGAATTGGGCCATGCCCGCCCGCATGTTGTCCGCCGATGGCGGCGAATACCGCGCCACGCTGTTAAACATGGGCCTGCGCATTGCGACCACGCCCCGCGCCCGTAACCTGCTTACCCAATATTTGCAGAGCCGCACCCCTGAAGAATTTGCAAGCTGTACCGACCGCATAGGCTGGCACAACGGCCGCGCCTTTGTGCTGCCAAAAGAAACTATTGGTGACAGTGGTGAACGCATCGTTTTTCAGAGCGACAACGCGGTAGAAAACACATTCCGAAGCAAGGGCACCCCTGACCAATGGCGCGACCGTGTAGGCGTTATGTGTGTTGGCAATAGCCGCCTGGCCTTTGCGGTGGCGTGTGCGTTTGCCGGGCCGCTGCTGCGCCCTGCCAACATGGAAAGCGGCGGTTTTCATTACCGTGGCGACAGTTCCAGCGGCAAGACCACGGCGTTAAAGCTGGCTGCCAGTGTGTACGGTGGCACCAGTTATTTGCAGCGGTGGCGGGCAACAGATAACGCCCTCGAGGCCATAGCCGCCCAACATTCGGACTGTCTGCTGATCCTTGACGAGCTGGCACAGATTGACCCCAAGACGGCGGGCGAATGCGCCTACATGCTGGCCAACGAACAAGGCAAGGCACGCGCTACCCGCACGGGCACACCACGCACCCGGCAGGCATGGCGGCTGCTGTTTCTGAGTGCGGGTGAATTGGGCCTGGCTGATCACATGGCTGAAGGCATGAAGCGCACCCGCACCGGGCAGGAAGTGCGCATGGCAGACATTCCGGCCGATGCTGGAGCTGGCTTCGGTGCGTTCGAGGATCTGCACACGGCCGCGAATGGCGCTGTCTTTGCAAAGCACGTCACCACCCAAGCCCAAACGGTTTACGGTGCCACGGGCCGCGCCTGGCTGCAATGGTTGACAGAACACACAGACACCCTCAAGGCCAGCATTCGCACCAGGGCAGACACATTGGCCGCACGCCTGATCCCTGCCAACGCAAGCGGGCAGGTTGAACGCGTAGGGGCACGCTTTGCGCTGGTGGGTGCGGCGGGTGAGCTGGCCACGGCGGCGGGCCTGACAGGCTGGCCAGTGGGTGAAAGCGAACAGGCGGCCGCTGCCTGCTTTAATGCCTGGCTGTCTGCCCGTGGTGGCAGTGGCAATGGTGAGATCGTGGGCATGCTGCGACAGGTGCGGCGGTTTCTTGAATTGAACGCCGAAGGCCGCTTTGCCATGTGGCACCGGGGCAGTGATGACCACGCCCCCAAGACCCTGAACCGGGCAGGCGTGCGGCGCATGTTGGGCAGTGATGGCGCACCCATCAAATCCAATAGCCAATTCGGTGCAGAGTTTGGGGACAGGATCACCGCTACCCAAGGCGAAGAAGTGTCGTTCGAATATTTCATTCTTGCCGAAACGTTCCGGGTTGAAGTGTGTGCAGGGTTTGATTACCGGGCCGTGTGCCGTGTGTTGCTGGAACATGGCTGCCTTACCCCTGACAGCGGCCGCCCGTTCGACTGTAGGCAGCGCCTGCCCGGCATTGGCCCTGCAACCTGTTACCGGATACCGCCCGCTATCTTTGAGCTTGACCTATGAACGCCCGCCCGATGCTCGCAAGACCTGGCCAGCATGCAACCGAATGGAACGCGTGAGCATGTGCCGGGCCGCGTGTGGGCGGCGGTGCGGTAGAGACACACTCGCGCTAAAAAATGGCATGTGTGTGTGGCACCAGGCACCAAATCAAGCAACAACTGAACGCATGCGAACGGTAACAAAAATGAGTGTCGCAGTTGTCGCAGTCCTGAAGTCAATAGTGCGTACAAAAAAAACCAATGAAATCAACGGTGTCGCAGTTGTCGCAGTTGTCGCAGTCAAAAAACACACTACCCGAACCCAACACCCCGCCAGATACCCCGAAGAATCAACCATCATAAACCCACAAAAATGGCGCAAAACATGCCAAAAGCTGCCCCAAAACCATGCAATTACCCCGGCTGTGGGGTGCTGGTGCGTGACGGTTCTAGCCGATGCAGCAAACACCAACGCGAAGCCTGGGCAAAGCCCACGACAGCGACCAAGCGGGTCACGGGCAGGCGGCTGCAAACCATGCGGGCCGCCTTGTTTTCAAGCAATCCCCTTTGTGTCGAATGTGAACGACTGGGGCGGGTCACGCTGGCCACACAACGCGACCATATCAGACCACTGGCAGAGGGTGGCACCGATGACGATAGCAACGTGCAAGGGCTTTGCCATGCCTGCCATGAAGCAAAGAGCTTGGCTGAATCAAAGCGAGGCAGGCAGCGGGCGCAGTGGGGTGCACAGTGACCCCTAGCCCCCACTGGAAACCGACCGCTTCCTACAATTTTTACGCCCGCAAGTTTTAGATTTTTATTTTTTTGTAGGGGTGAGGGGGGGGTCAAAAGTCTGGCACTCACACACTGGAAACCGACCGCTTCCTACTTTTTTTGCGTGCGCAAGTTTTGGGGGGGTGGGGTACCCCGACCCGATCCGATGCGATGCCCGGCACCGTCACCACCTCGACCAAGTGCGAAGCCTCAAACCGTTGGAGCTGGTGAACCTGCCCGCCTGGCGTGCCGGTGGCCAGCGTCAGCACCACGACCGCCCGGCGTGAGCCGGTGCCAAGGCCCGGCACCTCGACCAAGTGCCAAGCCCTGAGCGTTGGAGCTGGTGCCTGGCTTGAGCCGGTGGCCAGCGTCAGCACCTCGACCACCTGGCGCGATCCAGTGCCAAGGCCCGGCACCATCATGACCTCGACCAGGTGCGAACCCTCAGACCGTTGGAGCTGGTGAACCTGCCCGCCTGGCGTGCCGGTGCCTGGCGTGAGCCGGTGGCCAGCGTCAGCACCATGACCACCCGGCGCGATCCGGTGACAGGCCCGGCACCGTCACCACGTCGACCAGGTGCGAAGCCTGGGCCGCCCTGATCTGGCCACTTGTACCCCCATTCACCCCGGTTCATACCCCCAAAAGTGGGGGTACATTGCCTGCTGATTTGAAGCCCTTGCCATTGGTGAAACGGGTATCTTAAAAAATATACCCCCAAATTCAAAAAATCTACCCCCAGATGTACCCCCCGATATTGCTGGCACGTGGCATACTTACGCGAACGCTACTGAACGACGAAACGCGGTTTCCCTAGGTAAAATGAAAAAAGCCGGACGGTAAAAAACCAATCCGGCTTCAAATGTGGTCTCGCCAACAGGAATCGAACCTGTATTTCACGCTTAGGAGGCATGCGCACTATCCGTTGTGCTATGGCGAGAAAGCGTGATTTTAGGTGCATCCCATCAAGCGATGGCGGCTGCGCTACTTTCGTTACTTTGACAGCGAATCGCGGATCTGCCGCAACAACACAATGTCCTCCGGCGTTGCGGCTGGTGGTGCGGGTGGCGCTGGAGGCTCTGCTTTCTTCATGCGGTTGATCTGGCGGATCATCATGAAAATGATGAATGCCAGGATCATGAAGTTCACCGCCACGGTGATGAAGTTGCCATACGCGAACAGCGGCACGCCGGCCTTCGTCAGCGCCTCATAAGTCATCGGCCCGGTGTAGGTGGCGGGCGGGGTGGACAGCAGCACAAAGTAGTTGGAGAAATCGAGACCGCCCACGGCTCTGCCGACCAGCGGCATGATGAGGTCCTTGACCATGGAGTCGACTATTTTGCCAAATGCGGCACCAATGATGACACCGACCGCAAGGTCAACTACATTGCCTTTCAAGGCAAACTCTTTGAACTCGGATGTGATGCTCATAGCAACCTTTCGCTAAGTGATGGGGCCACGAATTGCGGTATGACTTTTCTCAAATGAAAGCATACACCAGAACCCACGGGTGCAATCCTCGCTGCGACTCAGTCGTAACGCAGGGTCCAGATCAAATCGATGGCGCTTTGTTCACCGGTCCGGGCGCGCAGCGTCAACCGGCGTGACAGGTCGTAAAAAATGGTGAAGACCCCCATGGTGCCCGCCAGGCCGCTTTCATAGGCCACGTAAAAATCCTTGCTGAGGCGTTTGCCGATGGTGACCGTGGCCCCGCTGGCAGTGTTGCCGCCGTTGCTGCCGCTAAAGCTCAGTTCATCCAGTCCCAGCGCCTGCGTCAGGCTGGCGCTGGGCCCGCGGCCGCTGCCCCCCAGCAAAGCCAGCGCTGCTTGCTGCAGCAAGGCGGCTTCGCCTCCGCTGCCACTGGCCGAACGCCCCAGCACCAGCCAGGCCAGTTTTTCAGCCTCGGGCAAGTCGGGCTCGGCGTAGAGTCGCACGATGGGCGACAGCGCCGTGCCACTCACTTGCACGCCGACCCGCTGGCTGAGTTGGGGTCGAATCGCCAGAATATCGAGCATCGGGTTGTCGGCCGAACCGACAAAATGCACAAGGCCTTGTTCAATGTCCAGCCGCTGGCCGTAAGCCCGGTAGGTGCCACGCATGGTACGCACGGTGCCGGTCAGGTTGGGCCGCTCGCGGTCGACGGCGTGCAGCGACAACTTGCCCGCCAGGCGGGTGTCCAGGCCGCGGCCACGCACCTGAAAATCCCGTCCCAGGTCAATCTCGATCAACAGGTCCGTGACCAGCCGGGGCGCGCTTGCGTTGCGGGTGGCCAGGGTGTTTTTGGCCGGCGTGGTGGTTGCGCTTTGCGTAGCTGCAGGCCGACGTACCAGCACGTCATCGCCCAGTTGCGGCGCACTGTCGTCGGGCAGCGTGATCAGCGCCTGGTCGACGGCCAGATTGCCGCGCAGGCTCAGTCGGGCGTCCCTGAGTTGTGCGGCCACCTTGCCCGACACCACCACGCGCCGATCGGAGCGGTTGCTCAGTCGCAGGGCCTTGGCCTGGACGTCGAGCGACATCGACAAGCGCGATAAAAAATCGGTCTCGGAGCCTGCGGGCAGCCAGAATACCGACCCGGTCACAGCCACTTGGCCGCCGCTACCGGCGGACGTGGCGGCGCCTTGCAAGCTGAATTCCTTGATATCCATCTGCTGCCCATGCAGCCGGGCGTTGAGCCGGCCCTGGCTGAAGTCGATGCCGTCCACCACCGAGCGCACGGCCAGGTCACGCGCCTGAATCTGGCCGTCCCACAGCGGGGCTGCCAACGTGCCGGTCAGGGTGATGTCGGCATCCATGGTGCCACGCAGTCGCCAGCCCGGCGGCGCCAGCACCGACCACGCATCCACCGGCGGCAGCTGGATTTTCAGGCTGCCGCCAATCGGCACTTGCTGGTCCAGGTTCCAGCCATGACCCATTGGCTGAAGCTGGGTACTGAATGCCATCAGCGCCTTGCCAGCTCGCAAACTGTCCCAGCGCAGGCTGCTGGACAGGTAGCCGGCGTCCAGGTTGAGCTCGAGTCGGGCCTCGCGCATGTCGGCGGGCAAGGCTGTCTGGCGGCTGTCGTCGACGCGCAGGCGCAGGTCGCCGGAACTGCGCTCCAGCATGGCGCTCAGGTGCACGGCGTCGGTGTGTTTGGCGTCCCAACGGCCGGCCAGGATCAGGTCGCTGCTCAAGCCCAGGTCGGCCATGGTCTTGCCACTCAGGGCATCGAGCCAGGCCAGCGGCAACTGGCTTATCTGACCCTGACTGTGCCACTGGGCTTTCGGTTGGGTCTGCTTTGCGGTCCGGGCCAGCGCTTGCGACCAACGCGCCGCCTGCCAGTTCATGCGGGCCTCTCCGGCATAGGGGCCGGTAAGGCGGGCGCTGCCGGCGGACAGTGTCAGGGTGTTTTCCAGTCGGCTGGCCAGCCAATCAAGCACGACCGCCTGGCCCTTGTCGGTGTCGGCCTGCAGAGTCCAGGAGCCGGGTTGCTTGTTGTCTTGCGTCACGAGCTTGAGCTGACCCACGCTGCCTTGCCAGTGGCCGGCCGTCAGCCGGCCCGCCTTGGCCTGCGCTTGCCAGCTCAGCTGTTGCACGCCGATGTCGGCACGACCCTGGGTGCGCAAGTTCAGGGCGGGCAGGGTACCCGCCAGGTCAAGCTCCAACCCCTGCAGCTGCCCCGCGCCGGACGCAGCGCCCGGGGTGGAGGGGTTGCTGCGCCAAGACAATTGGGGTGCCCGCAGACGGGCATCGATTTGCAGGCCGCGGCCCTGCTGCTGCCAGCCACCCTGCCAGGAGCCGTCGAGCTGGGCCGCGCCGCGCAGGGTGAGGCCTTGCAACGCGTCGTCCACCACAGCCCAGCGCTTGAGCCATTGGCTGGTCAGGCTGACATCGGTGACCTTGACGGCCAAGGTGCCCTGGCCGGCCTGGCTCGCCAGATGGCCGTCCACGCTGCCCTGCAAGCCGGGCAGTTTGAAAGCCAGTTTGCCTTGCGCAGCCTGGGTGTTCAGGTGGTAGGCCAGATTGCCTTCCAGGTGCGCGTCCTGCGCGTCGATGCTCAGGGCGCCCAAGGTCAACTGCGGTGATGCCCAGAGGCCTTGAGCTTGCAGACCTTGCAGGCGCAGGGTGTCCAGGCTGGTCGGCGCTGGCCTGGCTTTGCCCTGCGCCGGCGCTGCCGCCAGCTGGGCCTCAAAGGCGATGCCTGCGGGGCTTTGCCTTGCTTGCAGCTTGCCGCTCAGGGCGCTGCTGGCCAGGCGGGTGTCGATGGCACCGGGGTTGATCTGGTGCAGGCGGGCGTCGCCCTGCCACAGCCCGTCTGTCAAGTCGCCTGAGCCGGTCACGTTGCCGCCAGCTGCTTTGGCTTGCAGTGATTGCAAGGTCCATTGCGCCTGGTCGTAGCGCAGATCGGCCTGCAAGCTGTTGAGCGGCAGGCGCTGCTGGTTCCACGGGCCGGGTCGGGCGTTGGCCAGCGTGAGCCGGCCCTGCCAGGCCTGGCCGTCCGGTGTCACGCTGGCGTCACCGCTGAGTTGGGTTCTCGGTGCTTGGGGCCACAGCGCGGCCAGATTCAGGCCTCGCCATTGGGCCTGGCCCCGGACGATGGGCTGGACATGCCAGGGGGCAAGCTGGGCCGACACCTCGGCTTGCATCACCTCGGACGGCTTGGGCTGCACTGTCGCGCCCGCCGTGGCGACCGGTTTCAGACTGGCGTGCAGGGCCAGCACGGCATCAGGTCCGACCAGTTGCCCCATGAGTTGGGCCGTGGCCGCCACCGTCAAGGGCTGTTGGCTGGAGGGCAGGGTGGTCTGCACCAGGCCCTGCGCTTGCAGTGCCAGCGCCATGGGCGCCATGGCCTGCAGCTGGCCGCTGAGCTGGTAAGACCCGGACGCGACCCGGCCGCGGCCCTGTTCCAGCGCGTGGGCCTGACCGTCATAGTGGTAGATGCCACTGAGCTCGGTGGCTTGCAGTGTGGTGGCGCCGGTCCAGCTGAGGCTGGCCACCTTGAACGGCACCTCCAGTGTGATCGGCAGGCGCAAGTCGGTCGGCGGCGTGAGCGGCGGGGTGTCGGCACGGTTGCGTTGGTCCACGATGCTGAGGGACGCCACGCTCAGCTCGCCCAATCGCACCTGTTTGTTGAACAGGGGGGCCAGCGTCCAGGCCACGCCAATGTCTTGCGCTTCCACCGTCAGGTCCCCCTGCTGCCAGCGCAACCAGCCAATGTGTCCGCCGGCACGCAGCGAGCCTCGCACGTCTTTGGCCTCCAGCGTTTGCCCGGCCGGTAAAAAACGCTGCAGCCGCGTCAGCAGGGTCGCCAGCGAGCTGTCACTGGCGCTCCACAGCCACAGCGCGGCGGTCAGCGCCAAGACACCGATCAGCGTGGCGGCCAGCAGTTTCAGGCCCAGGCGCATGGCACGCATCAGAAAGTAAAACCCAGGTTCATGTGCAAACGCAAGCGCCGCGCGTCAACACCGTAAGCCAGGTCAAGCTGCAGTGGTCCGACCGGGCTGTTCCAGCGCGCACCCACGCCCACGCCGACCTTGGCCTTGAGCTCGGAGGGCTTGTTGGCCACGGCGCCGGCATCGATGAACACCGTGCTTTCCCAGTCACTGGGTCGGCCATTGATGCGGACCGGGCGTTGCCACTCCACGCTGCCGGTGCTCAGGTAGCGTCCGGCCGTGGTGCTGCCGTCGGCCAGCGTGACGCCGATGTCGTTCAAGCCATAGCCGCGCACGCTGTTGTCGCCGCCGGCCAAAAACAACTGGGTGCTGGGCAGGCTGGCGCTGTCCTTGGCGATGACGGCGCCCGCCGAGGCGCGCATGGCCAGGCGGCTGGAGCCAGCCCGGCTGCCGTCACCCTGACCCAGCCCCAGAAAGCCCTGCCAGCGGGTCAGTAGCCGGGTGTAGGCCTGGCGCTCGGGGCCCAGTGTGGTGCCGCCACCCAGCTCGGCGCCCCAACCCCAGCCCGCAGAGGGGAAGGGCAGGCTGTCGTAATAGCGTACGGCAAAAGCGTAATTGGCGCTGATGGACTGGGCGATGACCGGCTGGGTGGTGTCGGTGTCGACCGATTCGGCACGGTCGTACTGCACATACAGGTTGCGGTCGATGCGCTCATGGCTTTGCTTGCGGCCAGCGCGCAATTGCTGGCTGCTGACATCCAGCGTGCCCAGTCGCTGGTTTTGCAGCAGCCCGGAGACTGCCCAGCGCCAGTTGGACGGATCAGGGGGCGAGGTCAGCTCGCTGCCAATGGCGTGGGTTTCACGGTCCAGCAGCAGCTTGCTCACGGCGCGCCAGCCGATGCCGGGCACCTTGTGATGGGTGTGCTCGGCCGACAAGCGCGGCCCGCTGTCGGTGCTGGCGCCAACGCCCAACACCAGTTTTTGCAGTCGGGCTTCGCGCAGTTTCAGTTGCACCGTGGCCGTCGTCGGGTCGGCCTGGGTGTCCAGCGTGATGAAGGCCGAGTCAAAGTAGCCGCTGTCGGTCAGGCGCTGCTGGGCCGCCACCAGGTCGGCCTGGCTGTAGGGGCTGCCCGGGTTCAGCCGCGCCAGGCGTTGCACCAGGGCCCGGTCGTAGCGCTGCAAGCCATCCACTTCCAGTTCGCCCAGGCGGTAGGCCGAGCCTGAGTCCAGGGTGAGCTGCAAGTGCGCCTCTGCGGTGTTCGGGTCAATGTCGGCCAGCGAAGCGCTGATGCGTCCGGTTGGAAAGCGCAGTGTGGTGAGCTGGCGCAGCGCCTGCTGTTTGGCGCCATCCCAGGCATTCTGGGTGAAGCGGTTGCCAGCGGGCAGCGACCAGCTGGCCTGAATCTGCGCGCGCTGGGCTGCAGCCAGCGCGTCGTCGGCGATGGCACCGGTGAATTGAATCGTCACCTGTTGGATGCGCGTCGCCTCGCCGGGTGTGACCGTGAGGGTCACCAGCGCCGGGCCGCCCAGCGCCGGCTGGTGCGCCAGGGTGATCACTGGCGAAAAATAGCCCAGCGTGCCCACCAGCTGGCGCGCGTCCTCCCCGGCCTGGCGCAGCAGTCGTTCCAGTTCGTCGTCGCTCAGGTCGGTGAGCTCACGGTAGCGCTGCAGTTCCAGGTGGCGTGTCAGCAGGTCCTTGACGTCATCGGGGGCCTGGATGTTGAGCTCAAAAGCGGCCCGCACCAACGGGCTGCCGGTGCCATGGGGTGTTGCCTCTTCAGCCGTCGCCCAAGGCAGGGCCAGAAGCAGCAGTACGGCCAGCAAAAAATGCTTCATTTGCTCAGCAGCCGCATGGTGTCTTCCAGGCCCTTGAGGGTGAGCGGGAACATGCGCTGGCTCATGAGTTGCTGCACCAGGCTGATGCTCTGGCGGTATTGCCAGACGCCTTGCGGTTCGGGGTTGATCCAGGCAAAGCGCGGGAAGGCACTGGTCAGGCGCCCCAGCCATTCGACGCCGGCTTCTTCGTTGTTGTATTCGACGCTGCCGCCGGGCTGCAAAATCTCGTAGGGGCTCATGGTGGCGTCGCCAATGAAGATCAGCTTGTAGTCCTTGTTGTACTTGCGGATGATGTCCCAGGTGGCAAATTTTTCGGCATAACGGCGCCGGTTGTTTTTCCACATGAAGTCGTAGACGCAATTGTGAAAATAATAAAACTCGAGGTGCTTGAACTCCGACTTGGCCGCGGAAAACATTTCTTCGACCCGGGCAATGTGCTCGTCCATGGTGCCGCCCACATCCATCAGCAGCAGCACCTTGACGTTGTTGTGGCGCTCGGGCACCATTTTGATGTCAAGGTAGCCGGCATTGGCCGCCGTGGCGCGGATGGTGTCGGGCAGGTCGAGCTCTTCGACATGGCCCTCGCGGGCAAACTTGCGCAGGCGGCGCAACGCCACCTTGATGTTGCGTGTACCCAGCTCTTGCGTATCGTCATAGTCCTTGTAGGCGCGCTGTTCCCACACCTTGACGGCACTTTTGTTTTTGCCAGGGCCGCCAATGCGGATGCCCTGTGGGTTGTAGCCACCATGGCCAAACGGGCTGGTGCCGCCGGTGCCGATCCATTTGGAGCCGCCCTCATGGCGCTCTTTTTGCTCTTCCAGGCGTTTCCTGAGTGTTTCCATGAGCTCGTCCCAGCCCATCTTTTCGATGGCCGCTTTTTCTTCGGGGCTCAGGTATTTTTCCAGGGTTTGGCGCAGCCAGTCCAGCGGAATATCCTGGGTGAAGTCGGTCACCACCTCGATCCCCTTGAAATAAGCGGCAAAGGCGCGATCGAACTTGTCGTAATGCTTTTCGTCCTTCACCAGCGTGGCGCGGCTCAGGTAATAGAAGTCGTCTAATTTGTAGCCATTGGACTCGCTGGATGCGTCGTCGGTTTGCGGGGTTTTGGGCCCGACCACGCCAAGTTTGAGCGCTTCGAGCAGGGTGAGGAACTCCTTGACCGAGACCGGCAGTTTGGCGGCGCGCAGTGTGTAAAAAAAGTCGATCAACATGACATCAGGGCATGGGGCTCAGAGCCAATTTTCGATCATCAGCTCCTGAACACGCTGAAATTCACCAACGTTGTTGGTGACCAGTGTCATGTTCTTGGCCAAGGCATGGGCGGCAATCCACAGGTCGTTGTTGCCAATGGGCGTCCCTGCGGCTTCCAGTTGCGCTCGGGTGCGGCCATAGTGCGGCGCGGCTTCGGCAGGCAGGGGCAAGACGGAGATGGCGGTGAACACGGCGCTGAGGCGCTGTGCCAATTCGGTGGCGCGTCGCGAAGGGGGGAGCTTGCTCAGGCCATAACGCAACTCACCCGCGCTGATGATGGAAATGGCCAAAGTGTCTGGGCTGCTGTCGAGTATGCGCTGGCTCAAGGTTGCGGACGCATCACGCAGAAAGTAACTGACGATGTTGGTGTCAAGCAGGTAGGTCATTTGGACGGAGCCGCGTCAGAGGCCAGAAGGGTAGTCCAGTCGCGCCCTTGCGGTGAGGCATCGGTTATTTGGGCTTCAACCCCGGCCCACGCTTGTGCCGCCTCAAGGCTCAAGGGTGGCAGGCCTCTCAGAATGTCCCGCACCGTGGCCTTTTTTTCCCGCAAGATGATTTCGTCGCCCCTGCGTTCAATGAAAACCCGTTTGGAATGCAATTGAAATTCCTTGGGCAAGCGCACGGCCTGGCTGTTGCCTGACATGAAGACGGCGGCTGTGGTGGTGGTCATGGTGCGCTCCTGGAATGGCAATATACAAATTGTATATTGTGATGAATTTTTGTGCACTATGCGATCGGCTTGTTCAACGGGGCATGTTCAGCCGGTACAGCAATTGCGCCCGGGCTTCGGGCCATTCACCGCTGCGCATGCTGTACATCACAGTGTCGCGAATGGTGCCGTCGCGTCGCAGCGCATGGCCGCGAATGACACCGTCCTTTTTGGCCCCCAAGCGCTCGATGGCAGTTTGCGACGCAAAGTTGAAGTTGTCGGTGCGCCAGCCCACCACATGGCAGCCCAGCACTTCAAACGCATGGGTCATCATGAGCAGTTTGCAGGTGCTGTTGACATGGCTGCGCTGCACGCTTTTGGCATACCAGGTGTAGCCAATTTCCACCCGCTTGACCGCCGGCAGGATGTCGTGAAAACTGCTGCTGCCCAGCACCTTGCCCGTCGAGGTGTCAAGCACGGCAAAGGCAAAACGGCTGCCGGCCTCACGCATGGCGAGTGCGTCTTCGATGTACTTGCGCGTGTTCTCGGGTTCCGGCACTGAAGTGACGCGAATGTTCCAGAGTTCACCATCGGCGGCGGCCTGGCGCAGGCCGTCTTCGTGCCCCAGCGTTAACGGGGTCAGCATGACGCCGTTTTTGTCAAGGGTGACTGGTTCGACAAAAGCCATCAGTTTCTCCAAAATTCACAAACCGAAAACCTGTACGCCGTGGTGAACAGAACCCGCGGGGCAGGCCCTCTGGGCAACTTCCTCATACTGGGGTACCAGAAATCGTCAGTCACCCAGAGGGCCCACCCCGCTGGACGTTTTGCCTGCGCCAATTTTGTGCCTCGAACGACATGGCCACAAGGATCAACGGTTTCGGCTCTGCATGAACACCAATTTTTCAAACAGGCTCACATCCTGCTCGTTCTTGAGCAGGGCACCGACCAGCGGTGGCACGGTCACCTTGTCATCCTGGGTTTGCAACGCCGACAGTGGAATGTCCTGCGCCAGCAGCAGCTTGAGCCAGTCGAGCAGTTCGCTGGTGGAAGGCTTCTTTTTGAGGCCCGGCAGGTTGCGCACGTCAAAAAACGTCTTCATGGCGGCACTCAGCAACTCGGCCTTGAGGCCGGGAAAGTGCACGTCCACGATCTGTTTCATGGTGGTGGCGTCGGGGAACTTGATGTAATGGAAAAAACAGCGCCGCAAAAACGCATCGGGCAGCTCTTTTTCGTTGTTGGAGGTGATGAAGACCAGCGGCCGGTGCTTGGCCCGGACCAGTTCCCGTGTTTCATAGCAATAGAACTCCATGCGGTCGATTTCGCGCAACAGGTCGTTGGGAAACTCGATGTCGGCCTTGTCGATCTCGTCGATCAGCAGCGCCACTGGTTGTTCGGCGGTAAAGGCTTGCCACAGCACGCCCTTGACGATGTAGTTGTGGATGTTCCTGACCCGCTCACCACCATCCACGTCGGCCAGTTGCGAGTCACGCAGGCGGCTCACCGCGTCGTACTCGTACAAGCCTTGCTGCGCCTTGGTGGTCGACTTGATGTGCCACTGCAGCAGCGGCAAATTGAGCGCCGTGGCCACCTCTTCGGCCAGCATGGTTTTGCCGGTGCCGGGCTCGCCCTTGACCAGCAGCGGGCGTTGCAGGGTGATGGCGGCGTTGACCGACAGCATCAGGTCCTCGGTGGCGATGTAGCTTTGGGTGCCTTGGAATTTCATGGTGTTTGGGCGGGAATGGGTGGCTGAACGGGCTTGGCAGGTGCCAAATGATGGTGTTTCAGGGAGAAATACCGGGTTTACGCCATATCTCGGTGCTTACCTGGCTTTCTATAATTCGTTTGATATTTATCAATTCAACAAATGCCTCTTACGGATTTTCTTAGCAAATGAAAAAATTTCTGTTGACAGCATCGGCCCTGGTTTTAAGCTGTGCCGGTACCTTGAGCGCGAACGCCCAGGACATCAAGGGCGACGCGACAGCGGGTGCTCAAAAAAACGCACTGTGTGTCGGCTGCCATGGCATTCAAGGCTACCACATCGGATTTCCCGAGGTGCACAAGGTCCCCAAAATTTCAGGTCAGGGCGCAGGCTACATTCGCGCCGCGCTGAACGCCTACAAGAGCGGGGAACGCAAGCATCCGTCCATGCGCACCCTTGCGGCCAGTCTGAACGACCAGGACATCGCCGACCTGGCCGCTTACTACGAGTCCAGCGGCAGCGGTGTCAACGTGCCGGCCACCGCGGCTGAAGGTTCTGTCAAGGCAGCTGAATTGATGGCCAAGGGCGGCTGCACCTCCTGCCATGGCGCCAACCTGAGCAAGCCGATTGACCCGTCCTACCCCAAAATTGCCGGTCAGCATGCCGATTACCTGTACGTGGCCCTGCGCTCTTACAAGATCAACGAGAAACCCATGATCGGCCGCAGTCATCCGGTCATGGCCGGCATTGCCAAGCAGTTCTCCGACAAGGAGATGAAGGTGCTGGCCGACTACGTGGCCGGCTTGCCCAGCGAAATCCAGACGCTGCAGCGCAGCCGCGTCAAGTAAACCTGACCGTTCCGCCCGGGCCTCAGTCCCGGGTGGCGTGGCGCTGCACACAAGCCACGTAAGCGTTGCTATCGGGCGCCTGGCCGTTGCGCTGGCTGTCCCAAATCATTTGCCCCAGACACTCCATGGCAGCATGGTGCGCGTCGTGCAGCGAGTCGCGTCGGTGTGTCAGCAATTCAACGGCTTGCCGGATGCCGCGCGGCTGGTCAATGCTGCACTGCTCGGTGATGGACAAGTGCATCGACAAGTGCAAAAAACAATCGCTGGACTTGTCGTCAGGCTGCTCCAGGGCAGCCATCGCCAACGCGACGCTGGCCAGTTCGGCGTGGTACTCGGGGTGCTCGTCAATCCACAGGCTGGCGATGGTCTCGATCGCTTCCATGGCCTGACCCGATTGGGCCTTGGCATAGACAGCACAAAAAAATTGACGAACGTCGGCTTTGGATGGATTGAACATGATGACTGTCGGGGTCAGGGAATAAAAAAACCGGATTGTCGCGCCAACCCAGGGACTGGCCGGGGCGACCCTAAGTTTGGCCTAAGTTTTCCCTAAGCCCGGGCTAAGTCTGCCCCGCTACAGTCACGGTCAGTTGGCTTCAGGCCAACACGATAAAGAAATTAACCGTTGTAACTTTAGGATTCACCATGAAATCAAGCATCACTGCTCTCTGCCTCGCTGCCGGTCTGTTCGCCACGGGCCTGACCTTTGCCGCAGCGCCTGCTGCCTCGGCAGCCGCACCGGCAACGCCCGCCGTCAAGGCCACCCCCGCGACACCTGCAACAGCTGCAACGCCAGCCGTCAAGGCAACACCTGCAACTCCAGCAGTCGCAGCGACCCCGGCAGCACCCGCAGCCAAGACAGACGCAGTGACCACACCTGCCAAGAAGGAAGTCAAAAAGCACGCTGACAAGAAGCCAGCCAAAAAAGCTTCTGCTGCCAAGTAAACCCTGAACGGGGCCGGAGCCGGCTCCTGTCAAGGAAAAGGGCTGCGCAATGGGCGTGGCCCTTTTTGCATTGGGGCCGTGATAAGCTGACCGGCATTTCAGAAACAGGTGTTGACGATGCGTGTGTTGCTGGTGGAAGACGATCCCCTGATCGGCGAGGCCGTCCGTGTGGGACTTGCCCGATTGGGCATGACCGTCGATTGGGTGCGTGACGGTGAACTCGGCTTGCAATGTGCCCGTACCGAACCCTTTGACGCCATGGTGCTTGATCTCGGCCTGCCCAAGCGTGATGGCATGCAGGTGCTGCGGGATTTGCGTGCAGAGGCTTACAAACAGCCGATTTTGGTGGTGACGGCGCGCGATGCGCTGGCTGACCGCGTGGCGGGCCTGGACGCGGGCGCCGATGATTACCTCCTCAAACCGTTCGAAATGGAAGAGCTTGCAGCACGCCTGCGCTCCACCGTGCGCAGTCGGTCTGGCGGCGCTGATCCGGTGCTGCGCAGCGGCACCATCGCCTTGCATCCGGATACCAAGATGGTGACCCGCGACGGTGTCGCGGTGGGGCTGTCGGCGCGGGAATTTGCCTTGCTGGAGTTGCTGATGCGCCGCCCGGGTGTCCCGATGTCACGGGCCCGACTGGAGGAGCGCCTGTTGGGCTGGGGTGAAGAGGTGGCCAGCAATGCGCTCGAGGTGAATATTTTCAACCTGCGACGCAAACTGGGTGCGGCGTGCATCCTCAACATTCGCGGTGTGGGCTATTTTGTGGCCAGGGACGACTAGCCATGGTTTCGCTGGAGTCGCGTCTCAAGAGTCGCCTGCTGCTGGGCGTGTTGCTGGTCGGTATCGTGCTGGCCATTGCGGTGCGCACCCAGGTCAACCGGCAACAACGCGAATTGCTCGACTACCAGCTTGAGCAGGTGGCGCGTGCCATGCTGTTGAGCGATTTGCAGGACCTGCAGGCCTGGGACGACGACCCGGCGCTGCACCTGGACATGCAGATCTGGGACCGCTTTGGCAACCGGCTTTACCGCTCCAGTACACAGATCGAACTCGGGTCCGACACCAGCCCGGGTTTCTCCGTGTTGCCCAGCGGTCCGCAGGCGGATGCAGTGACGCTCAGGGTGTTCACGCTGAGGGGCGACGAGCGCACCATCCAGGTCATGCATTCGCGGGAGTTGCGCCGGGCACTCACGCGCGATGCCGAGCTTCAGGTGCTGGTGCCCACGCTGATTGCCATGCTCATTGTGGCGGTGCTGGTGGGGACCGCCATCAGAAAGGGGCTCGAACCCATCCGTGAACTCGACGAGGAGCTCAGCCACCGCGATGCCGCCTCGCTCGAACCCATCAGCCTGGCGCATGCGCCCGCCGAACTGGCCCGGGTGGTGCGCACGCTGAACCGCTTGTTGCAGCAGCTCGATGCCAGCATGCAAGCCCACAAGCGTTTTATTGCCAACGCCGCGCACGAGTTGCGCACGCCCATCACGGCCTTGCGTCTGGAGGTGGACAACCTGGCCCACGGGCAGGACCCGGCCCAGGTCAGGGAGGCGGCCAGTCGACTGAAAATGGGTGTGCACCGGGCGCAGCAGCTGTTGCAGCAAATGCTGACGCTGGCGCGCCTGGAAGGCCACATTCACCCGCAAGCCTGGACTGCCGTGGACCTGGATCGCCTGGCGCAGGAGTCCATGATGAATTTGTCGACGCTGGGCAGTCAGCGCGGCATCGAGTTTGCTTTTGAGTCCAGCGGTTCGACCGTGGTTCAGGGCGATCCCAATGACTTGCGCTTGTTGCTTGACAACCTGCTGGGCAATGCACTGAAGTTTTCACCAGAGAATGCCCCGGTGGATCTGAGCATTCATCAGCATCAAGACGCGGTCGTCCTGCTGTTGCGTGACCGTGGTCCGGGTATTGCGCAGGCCTTGCGTGAGCGGGTATTCTTGCCATTCGTGCGGACCAACCCGGCCATCGAAGGCTCGGGCCTGGGCCTGACCATTGCGCAGGAGGTGGTGCTGAACCATGGCGCCAGCTTGCTGCTGGAGGATCCGCCCGAGGGCCCCGGCTTGCAAGTGCGGCTGAGTTTTCCACTCGCCCATGCGGCGCAGCCAGAGAAACCAACGAACCCGGTGTGAGCCGGCTGAGAGCCGACTCAAGGGCCCTTGACTGAGGCCGGCAGTCGCTCAGTCGACTTGCCAGGCGGGTAATTGCCAGTTGCGCCACATGGCCAAGCCGCGCAAGCCAGCCGTGACCGCGACACAGGCAACCAAGGCCAGCCACCCCGCAGCGCCCAGGGTCCACAAGCCCACGTAAACCCAGCCGCCGGCAAAGGCACAAACGGCATAGGGGCGGTGGTCGCTGAAAGCGGTTGGAATCTCGTTGCAGACGATGTCGCGCAGCACACCGCCAAAGACCCCGGTGATCAGGCCCATCAACACCGCCACCAGCGCCGGCAGGCCACTTTGCAAAGCCTGGTGCACACCCGTGGCGGTGAACAGGCCCAGCCCCAGCGCATCGGGCCACTCGATGGCCTTGCGCGTCAGCTCAAAATGGTGGCGGCGCATGAACAGCATGGCCAGGGCACACAGGGCCAGCACGCCCCACAGCATCTCGACGTGGCGCACCCAGAAAAACGGCCGCGCATCAAGCAGCAAGTCGCGCAGCGTGCCACCCCCGAAGGCGGCCAAAAAACCCACCACGCACACCCCCACGGCGTCCAGTCGCTTTTGGGCGGCTTCCAAAACCCCCGACAATGCAAACGCCGCCGTGCCAGCCAGTTCAATCAGAAGCCGCAGGGTTTCACCCCACTGTTGAATGTTGTTGATGTTGGCGCTGTTCATTCCCGAATTGTCCCATCATGTTCCTGCCTCAAAGTTTTCCGTTCATCACCGACCCGTTTTTTTATGCCGTCACCGTCCCCGCCGTGCTCCTGCTGGGGGTCAGCAAAAGCGGCTTTGGCGCGGGCTTTGGCTCGCTGGCAGTGCCGATGATGGCGCTGGCGGTGAGCGTACCGCAGGCGGCAGCCATTCTGATGCCGGTGCTGCTGTTGATGGACGTGCTGGGCATGGCCGCGTTTCGCAAAGACTTTGACCTGAAACTGCTCAAGTTTTTGATCCCGTGTGGCCTGGTCGGCATCGTGGTGGGCGCCTTGTTGTTCAAGCTGCTCGATGCCCGCTTGGTGGCCGGCATCGTCGGCGCCTTCACGCTGCTGTTTCTGGCGCAGCGCCTGCTGTTTCCGCCCAAGGCCGACAGCCCGCCGCCACCGCGCTGGCTGGGCGCCCTGTTGACGGCGGTGTCTGGTTTTACCAGCTTCATTGCACACGCGGGCGGCCCGCCGGTGAATGCCTACATGATCCCGCTGCGCCTGTCGCCGATCCGCTTCACCGCGACCATGGCCTTCTTCTTTTTTGTCATCAACCTGGCCAAGTGGATTCCCTACGCCTGGCTGGGCCTGCTGGACTGGCGCAATTTTGCGACCTCGGTGGTGCTGCTGCCGCTGGCACCCATCGGTGTCTGGGCAGGGGTGAAACTGGCGCGGCGCATCAGCCAGGTGCTGTTTTACCGATTCTTGTATGTCGGCATGTTCCTGACCGGCGTCAAGCTGCTGTTTGACGCGGTGCGCTAAAAACATCCCTGACCCGCAAGGTTTCAGACATCCAGGTTGTCGATCAGCCGGGTGCTGCCGATGCGAGCCGCGCCCAGCACCACCAGGCCATGCAGGTTTGCCAAAGCCGCTATTTCGGCCTCGCCGGGTACCTGCAAGTCAGCGCTGCGCCGCACCGCCAGATAGTCGGGCTGCCAGCCGTGCGCCGACAGGCTGTCCATGGCTTCCTGCTCCAGGGCCAGGAGGTCGGTGCGGCCAGCGCGCAGCGCCTGCGCCATGCTGTTGAGGGTTTTTGACAGGCGCACCGCTTCCAGCCGGTCCGCCGGCTTGAGGTAATTGTTGCGTGAGGACAGCGCCAGCCCGTCGGCGGCGCGCAGGGTGGTGCCGCCAATGACCTCGATCGGCAGGGCAAACTGGCGCACCATGCGGTTGATGACCATGAGTTGCTGGTAATCTTTTTTGCCGAACAGCGCCACCCTGGGTTGTACGCAGGCAAACAGCTTCATCACCACGGTGCAGACACCGACAAAAAACCCAGGCCTGAAATGGCCTTCAAGGATGTTGGCGATCTCGGAGGGCGGCTGGATGGTGAAGCCCTGCGGTTCCGGGTACAGCTCTTTTTCACTGGGCGCAAACACCACATCACAGCCGGCCGCTTCCAGCGCCTCGCAATCGGCCTCCCAGGTGCGCGGGTAGGTGTCAAAGTCTTCGTGCGGCAAAAACTGCAGGCGATTCACAAAAATGCTGACCACCACCAGGTCGCCCAGCGGCTTGGCCTGGCGCACCAGCGCCAGATGGCCGTCGTGCAGGTTGCCCATGGTGGGCACAAAAGCGGGGTGTTTGAAGTTGGCCAAATGCGTGCGCAGTTCGGCGATGGTGCGAAGAATGATCATTTTTAAATCTACCAGGCGTGCAGCGCGTTGTCTGGAAAGCTGCCGTTTTTGACGGCAGCCACATAGGCCTCCATGGCTTCCTTGATGCCGTGCTGGCCTTGCACACCAGGCAGGTCGGCCATGAAATTGCGGACAAACTTGGGCATCTTGCCCAGGTTCAGGCCCAGCATGTCGTGCAGCACCAGCACCTGCCCCGAGGTGCCGTTGCCAGCGCCAATGCCGATGGTGGGGCAGTGCGTCAGCTCGGCGGTGAGTTCGCTTGATAGTGCCGCCGGCACCATTTCGAGCACCAGCAGGGAGGCGCCCGCATCCTGCAGTTCGTGCGCGTGGCGCTTCAGGATGGCGGCTGATTCCACCGTTTTGCCCTGCACCCGGTAACCGCCCAGAGCATGCACGGTTTGCGGCGTCAGACCCAGATGGGCGCAGACCGGAATGCCGCGTTCCACCAGGAAACGCACGGTGTCTGCCGTCCAGCCACCACCCTCGAGCTTGACCATGTGGGCGCCGGCCTGCATCAGCACGGCGGCGCTGCGCAGCGCCTGCTCCTTGGACTCCAGATAAGTGCCAAAGGGCAGGTCGCCAATGATCCAGGCGGTGCCTTGCACCCGGCGCACCCCGCGCGTGACGCTTTCAACGTGGTAGCGCATGGTTTCCAGCGACACGCCCACGGTGCTGCTCAAGCCCTGGCACACCATGCCGAGCGAGTCACCGACCAGAATGCACTCGACGCCGGCAGCGTCGGCCACGGCGGCAAAGGTGGCGTCGTAGGCGGTGAGCATGGTGATCTTTTCACCGCGCGCGTGCATTTCCACCAGCCGCGGCAGGCTGACCGGTTTGCGCAGGGCCGGGTTGCTGGCGGGCGGCAGGGTGCCGTAAGGCGAGGCGTTTTGTGTGGCAGGTTGACTCATTTGGAGACCCCCAAAAAAAGGTGGCGCGAGTCTAACGCAGACCTGCACAGTTCACTATCAGGCTTGCGGGTTCAGGGTGGTGGGCAGGGCTTGTTCCAGCATTTGCGGATAGTCGCGGCTGAAGTGCAGGCCACGGCTCTCGTGGCGGGCCTGGGCGCTGCGCACGATCAAATCGGCCACCTGCACCAGGTTGCGCAGTTCCAGCAGGTCGCGGGTGACGTGAAAGTTGGAATAAAACTCGTGGATTTCGGACTGCAGCAGGGCAATGCGGTGGGCGGCCCGATCCAGCCTTTTGTTGGTGCGCACGATACCCACGTAGTCCCACATGAAGCGACGCAGCTCGTCCCAGTTGTGCGAGATCACCACCATTTCGTCAGGGTCACTGACCCGGCTCTCGTCCCAGGTTGGCAGACTGGCCGTGGGCTTGCGCGTGCAGCGTTCGATGTCCTGCGCCGCCGCCTGGGCAAATACCATGCATTCCACCAGCGAGTTGCTGGCCAGCCGGTTCGCCCCGTGCAGGCCGCTGCAGGCGGTTTCACCAATGGCATACAAGCCTTCGATGTCGGTGCGACCCTCCAGGTCGGCCAGCACGCCGCCGCAGGTGTAATGGGCGGCCGGCACCACCGGAATGGGTTGTTTGGAGATGTCAATGCCGAGCTCCAGGCAGCGCGCGTAAATGTTGGGGAAGTGCTCCTGCAGGAAGCTCAGGGGTTGGTGCGAGATGTCCAGATAAACGCAGTCAAAGCCGCCTTTTTTCATCTCGAAGTCGATGGCGCGCGCGACCACGTCGCGCGGGGCCAGCTCCAGGCGTGCATCGTGCGCGGGCATGAAGCGGGTGCCGTCGGGCAGCAGCAGGCGGCCGCCCTCGCCACGCACCGCTTCACTGATCAGGAAGGACTTGGCGTGCGGGTGGTACAGGCAGGTCGGGTGGAACTGGATGAATTCCATGTTCTGCACACGGCAGCCGGCACGCCAGGCCGCGGCAATGCCGTCGCCGGTGGCGGTGTCCGGGTTGGTGGTGAAAAGGTAGACCTTGCCGGCACCACCGGTGGCCAGAATGGTTTGCGGTGCCTCGAAGGTGAGCACCTGGTCGGTGGCTTCGTCGAGTGCGTACAGCCCCAGGCAGCGCTTGCCGGGCAGGCCCAGCTTGTCGGTGGTGATCAGGTCGACCAGTGTGTGCTGCTCGAACAGCGTGATGTTGGGCGTCTTTTGCACCTGCTCGATCAGCGTGCGCTGCACTGCGGCGCCGGTGGCGTCGGTCACATGCACGATGCGCCGGGCGCTGTGGCCGCCTTCGCGGGTCAGGTGCAGCTGGCCGTCTTCCTCGGAAAACGGCACGCCCAGGGTTTGCAGCCAGGCGATGGCCTTGGGCGCGTTTTCCACCACGCGTCGCGTGGCATCCAGGTCGCACAGACCGGCGCCGGCCACCAGTGTGTCGGCAATGTGGGCGTCAAAACTGTCGTCCTTGCTCCACACCGCCGCAATACCGCCTTGGGCCCACCCTGTGGAGCCCTCGGACACGGCGCGTTTGGTGATCACGGCCACGCGTTTGTTGGGGGCCAGCAGCAGGGCCGAGCTCAAGCCGGCCAGGCCACTGCCGACAATCAGGACATCAAAGTGAAGCGTGGCAGGAGGCAAAATGGTTTCGCGAGAAGGCATGAGGAATCCCGGTGGGGTTTAAGAGGGGGTGTAGGCCAGCCGCACATAAATGGGTGCAAAGGCTTCGGCCTGGGTGATGTCGATCAAGGTTTCCTTGGCCAGTTCGAGCAGTGCTATGAACGTGACCACCAGCACTGGAACACCTTTTTCCGGATTGAACAAAGATTCAAATTCGACAAAGCGCCGGCCTTGCAATTTTTTCAGCACCATGCTCATGTGCTCGCGCACCGAGAGTTCTTCGCGCGTGATGCGGTGGTGCTGCACCAGCGTGGCGCGTTTCAAAATAGCCTGCCAGGCCTCCTGCAGGTCGCTCAAGGCCACGTCAGGAAAGCGCGGTGTCAGGGACTGCTCGATATAAACCTGGGCGCGCAGAAAATCGCGTCCCAACTGGGGCAGGGCGTTGAGCCGGGCTGCCGCCAGTTTCATCTGCTCGTACTCCAGCAGGCGGCGCACCAGTTCGGCGCGCGGGTCTTCGGCGTCCGCGCCGTCGGCGACGTGCCTGGGCGGCAGCAACATGCGCGACTTGATCTCGATGAGCATGGCGGCCATCAGCAGATATTCGGCGGCCAGCTCCAGGTTGCGATGCCGGATTTCGTCCACATAGCTCAGGTACTGACGCGTCAGGCCCGCCATGGGAATGTCCAGAATGTTGAAGTTTTGTTTGCGAATCAGGTACAGCAGCAAGTCCAGCGGGCCTTCGAAAGCCTCAAGAAAGACTTCCAGCGCGTCGGGCGGGATGTACAAGTCCTGCGGCATGGCAAACAGTGGCTCGCCATAGAGCCGCGCCACGGCCACCTGATCCACCACCATGGGCACGTCGGCCAATGCCATGCTGTCGCCAGCAATCAGCTCGGCTGTATCAACCATGGAGACTCTGAAATGCTATTTGAGAGATAGCTGCCTGCCCTTGCTGAAAGGGCTGCGGGCAATAGCCTACGGCTTGCCTTCGGTCAGGTAGACGTAAGGTTTCTGCGCGACCTGCGCGGCACGGTACTCGGACCAAGCCTCGCGGTTCACCGGTTTGTCCCACAGCAACTCACGGCCTTCGCGCTGGCGCGCTTCAACCTCAGGGTCTTTGGCCTTGAGCTCGTCGATGAACTGGGTGGCATCGGATTGGTACAGGGGGCGGTAAAAAATGTGCATGGGAATAACCTCTTGACGGGATTCTAACGGTGCGCGCTGGCGTCATCAGCTTAATCAATTTAAGACCGGTGTAATATCCGACTCCATACTTCCACCGACACGCGACCCGGCCCATGACCTCATCACTCCATCCCGCGACCTGGGTCCATCTGGACTGGGTCTTGGTCGTGGTGCTGGCTTGGTTGTTGATCGGGGTGCTCGGCGTGCTGGCGCTGCGTCGCTTCAGGTTGGTGGCCATTGTGCTGTTTCCGCTGGGTGCGCTGTTTTCCCTGCTGCTGCTGGCCGTGGCTTTAAGCGCGGTGTTTGCCGACGCGGAAACCGCCATTTTGCCGCTCGGCCTGCCGCAACTGCCATTTCATTTGCGACTGGACAGCCTGTCCGCCTTCTTCCTGATGTTGATCGGCGGCGTCTCGGCCGGTGTGTCAGCCTTTGCGGCGGGCTACTTTCGCCAGGGCGAGGGCACGCCGCCGGGCTTGATCTGCCTCGAATACCACGTGTTTCTGGCCAGCATTGCCCTGGTGGTGCTGGCTGACGACGCTTACGTTTTCATGGTGGCTTGGGAAACCATGGCGTTCTCGTCGTTCTTTTTGGTGCTGGCCAACCACCGCCTGCCTGAAATCCGCAGTGCCGGCTACCTCTACATGCTGGTCGCACACATCGGCGCCTTGGGCATTTTGCTGTCCTTTGGTTTGCTGCAGGCCAACACCGGCGACTACACCTTTGCCAACATGCGCGCGCAGCACCTCACGCCTTTCTGGGGTTCGGTGGCCTTCTGTCTGGCGGTGTTTGGCTTTGGCGCCAAGGCGGGCCTGTTGCCGCTGCATGTCTGGCTGCCTGAAGCGCACCCGGCGGCGCCGTCGCCGTTCTCAGCCTTGATGAGTGGGGTCATGCTCAAGATCGCCCTGTACGGCATTCTTCGCGTGGCGTTTGATTTGCTGCAGGAGCAGATCTGGTGGTGGGGCGTGTTGCTGATGGGGCTGGGCCTGGTCACCGCGCTGTTTGGCGTGGTGTTCTCGACCGTACAGGTGGAGATGAAGCGTTTGCTGGCCTACTCAAGCATTGAAAACATCGGCCTGATGTGTGCTGGTTTGGGTTTGTCGCTGTTGTTCCTGGCCTATGACATGAAGGCCTTGTCGGCGCTGGCACTGACCGCTTCGCTGTACCACATGCTGGCCCACGCCTTCTTCAAGAGCCTGCTGTTTTGCAGCACTGGCGCGGTGATGCACGCCACCGGCGAGCGCAGCCTGGGCAAATTGGGCGGGCTGATGCGTTACATGCCCTGGGTCGCCTGGCCCACCCTGATCGGCGTGCTGGCCTGTGCCGGTTTGCCGCCGTTTGGCGGCTTTGTCGCCGAATGGCTGTTGCTGCAAAGTTTCCTGTTCACCACGGGCTTGCCCAGTTCTTTTCTCGACATGCTGGTGCCGGTGATGGCCGCGCTGATTGCCCTCATCGCGGCTTTGTCGGGTTACACCATGGTGAAGTACTTTGGCGTGATTTTCCTGGGCCAGCCGCGCGAGGAAAGCCTCTCAAAAGCGCACGATGCCGGCCGCTGGGAACGTCTGGGCATGCTGTGGCTGGTGCTGGGCTGTGTGGTGCTGGGCTTGTTCCCCAACCAGGTCATTGCCCTGATCGACCCGGCCACCCAGTTGCTGGTCGGTGCGGGCCTGGCGCACACCGTGGCCGACAGCGGCTGGTTGCTGGTACCGGTGGCGGTGGAACGCGCCAGCTACGCGCCGGCCATCTTTTTGCTCGGCGTGCTGGCCAGTTTTGGCCTGGCTTTTTTGCTGGTGCGCAAGCTCTACCATGGGCGCCTGCGCCGGGTGCCGCCCTGGGACTGCGGCTACCCGTGGCAAACCCCGCGCATGCAGGACACCGCCGAAGGTTTTGGGCAACCGATCCGGCAGATTTTCGAGCCCTTCTTTCGCATCAAGCGGCAACTCCCGAGCGCCTTCGATGCGCAACCGAGCTACAAAGTCACGCTGGAAGACCCGCTGTGGCATGGCTTGTATTTGCCCATTGCCAGGCTGGTTGAGCGGATTTCCAAACTGGTTGGCTTGTTGCAGCAGGGCCGCATTTCGGTCTACCTGATGTACAGCTTTGTCACGCTGATCGTGGTGCTGCTGGTGGTGAAGCGATGAGCTGGATCGGCGTTTTTTCGCAATTGCTGGCGCTCGTGACAGCGCTGCTGCTGGCGCCCCTGCTCACGGGCTGGGTCAACCAGTGCCGCGCGTGGTTGCAAAACAAGTCGGCCCCTGGCTTGCTGCAACCCTACCGCACCTTGCACAAGTTGTTCAACAAGGAATCGGTGATGGCCGAGCATGCATCGCCCCTGTACCGCACGGCGCCCTACCTGATTTTCAGCTGCATGGCGCTGGCCTGCGCCATTGTGCCCACGCTGTCCACCGACCTGCCGCTGTCGCCGGCGGCCGATGCGATTGCGCTGGTGGGTTTGTTTGCGCTGGCGCGGGTCTTCATTTCACTGGCGGCCATGGACGTCGGCACCGCCTTTGGCAGCTTGGGCGCGCGGCGTGAAATGCTGGTCGGGTTCCTGGCCGAGCCGGCCCTGCTGATGGTGCTGTTTTGTGCCTCCATGATCACGCGCTCTACCTCGCTCACCACCATGGTCGAAACGCTCGCGCACCGGGAACTGGCCATTTACCCCAGCCTGTTGCTGGCGGGGGTGGCCTTCACCCTGGTGTCGCTGGCCGAAAACGCGCGGGTGCCGGTGGACAACCCCGACACCCACCTGGAACTCACCATGATCCATGAGGCCATGATCCTGGAGTATTCCGCGCGTCACCTGGCCTTGCTGGAGTGGGCCGCCAGCCTGAAACTGTTTGCCTACTCCTGCATCGGGCTGGCGCTGTTTTTCCCGTGGGGAGTGGCCGACGCCAACTCGCCCATGGTGCTGTTGCTGGCCTTGCCCTTCCTGATGGTCAAGCTGGCGGTGGGTGGCGTGGTGCTGGCGCTGATTGAAACCCTGAGTGCCAAGATGCGCATCTTCCGCGTGCCCGAATTTCTGGGCACGGCTTTTCTGGTGGCGGTGATTGGGCTGCTGGTCAATGTCTTGCTGGGGGTCGGATGATCAAATTTGCCCCCCAGCTGATCAACCTGTTTGCCACCCTGATCCTGCTGTTGTCGTTTGCCATGATCTCGCAACGGCGCATCGTCTCGCTGATCAACCTGTTCATGATGCAGGGTGTGGCGCTGGTGATCACCTCGTTTTTACTGGGTTACGTCACCAAGCAACCCGACCTGTATGTGTCGGGCGGGATCACGCTGGTGCTCAAGGTGATTTTCATTCCCTGGATGCTGCACCGGATGATCCGCAAGCTCAACGTGCGCTGGGACATCGAGACCCTGCTCAACGTGCCCACCACCATGCTGGTGGGCATTGCGCTGGTGATTTTTTCCTTCAGCCTGGCGCTGCCGGTCTCGCGCTTGTCCAGTTCGCTCGCCGGCGGCTCGCTCGGCATCGCGCTGTCGTGCGTGATGTTGTCTTTTTTGATGCTGATCACCCGCTCCAAGGCGGTGCCCCAGGTGATCGGTTTTTTATCGATGGAAAACGGCCTGATTTTTGCGGCGACGGCGGTCACCAATGGCATGCCCATGATCGTTGAAATCGGCATTGCGCTCGACGTGCTGGTGGGCGTGCTGATTCTGGGGGTGTTCATGTTTCAGATTCGCGAGAAATTTGACACGCTGGACATTCAACACCTTGAAAAGCTCAAGGAAGACTGAGCATGCACGTTTTGTTTTTTGTTCTGGGACTTCCGCTGCTGGGGGGGCTGGTGCTGGCCCTGACCGGCCACCGCGCCTATGCGCGCGACCTTAACGTGGGCTTCAGCCTGCTGACGTTCCTGGCCGCCTGCGTGCTCACGGCGCAGGTGATGGACGACGGCCCGCAGTTTGTGCTGGGCCAGCAGTTCTACATTGACCCGCTCAATGTGTTCCTGGTCACGCTGACGGCCTTTGTCGGCCTGACTACCGCCATTTTTTCACGACCCTACATGCGCATCGAGCAGGACCACGGCAAGATGACGCCGCCGCGCATGCGCCTGTACCACAGCATGTACCAGCTGTTCAGCTTCACCATGCTGCTGGGCTTCACCACCAACAACCTTGGCATCATTTGGGTCGCCATGGAAGCCGCCACGTTGACCACTGTGCTGCTGGTCAGCGTGTACCGCACCACCGCCAGCCTGGAGGCCGCCTGGAAGTATTTCATTTTGTGCGGCGTTGGCATTGCGCAGGCGCTGTTCGGCACCATCCTGATGTACATGGCCGCTGAAAAGGTGCTCGGCCCCGAGCACGCCACGCTGCTCTGGACCGGTCTCAACGACATCAAGGGCCAGCTCGACCCGACCATCGTGTCACTGGCCTTTGTGTTCCTGCTGATTGGCTACGGTACCAAGATCGGCCTGGTGCCGCTGCACAGCTGGCTGCCCGACGCCCATGCCGAGGGCCCGACGCCGGTGTCGGCGGTGTTGTCGGGGCTGCTGCTCAATGTCGCCATGTACGCGGTGCTGCGCTGCAAGGTGCTCGCCGACGGCGCGCTTGATAGCAACATGGCGGGCCAGTTGATGATGGGTTTTGGCTTGTTGTCGGTGACAGTGGCGGCGTTCTTTTTGTCGCGGCAAAAAGACGTCAAGCGCATGTTTTCTTATTCGAGCATCGAGCACATGGGCCTGATCACTTTTGCCTTCGGCATGGGCGGGCCGGTGGCCAACTTTGCCGGGCTCTTGCACATGACGGTGCACTCGCTGGTCAAGTCTGCCATCTTCTTCACGGTGGGCCATGCCACACAGAAAGCCGGTACCCAGTTGATGAGCGAGATCCGCGGCCTGATCAAGGTCAACCCGACCGTGGGCTGGGGCCTGATGCTGGGTGTCATGGCGATTCTGGGCATGCCGCCGTTTGGCGTCTTTGCCAGTGAATTCCTGATTCTGACCACCGCCATGCGCGAGCAACCCTGGGCTGCACCGTTTTTGTTTCTGGCGCTTGGCGTGGCCTTTGCCTCGATGTTGATCCGCGTGCTGCCCATGGTGTTTGGCGACTCCACCCTGAAGCCACTGGCGCATCCGCCGGCGCTGATTCCGGTGTTTGTGCACCTGGCGCTGGCGCTGGTGCTGGGCTTGTACATTCCCCCTTATCTGAACGGCTGGTACGTGCAAGCGGCCAGCATGCTGGGAGGTTAGGCGCATGCAGATCCCCGGACTCGCGCTTGAGTTTGTCGCCCTGCCTGCGCCGGTGCCGGTCTGGCATGCGCGGGTGAGCTTTGCGCAGTGGCAAATGGCTGCCAGCGCCGTGCGCGACGCGGGCGGACGCTTGTTGGCGCTATGGGCTGGCCCCATGAGCCCGGAGGCCACCCTGTGTGCGGCTTACGCCACGCGCGAAGGTGCGTTCTGGCTGTCGCTGCCCTTGACGCAGCAGGACGGGCGCTGGGTCTACCCTGATCTGGCCACCGTGTTTCCCTGTGCGGCGCGCATGCAGCGGGCTGCGGCCGACCTGTCGGGCGTGGTTGCGCTGGGTGCCCAGGACACGCGCGCCTGGCTCAACCACGGTGCCTGGCCGGTTGACCATTTCCCCTTGCAACAGGACCCGGACACCTTGCCGCTGCTGGCGGCTGGTGAACTCGTCGACTACCCGTTTGTGCATGTAGACGGCGATGGCGTGCATGAAATCCCGGTGGGCCCGGTGCATGCCGGCATCATCGAGCCCGGCCATTTCCGCTTTTCGGTGGTCGGTGAAAAAGTGCTGCGCCTGGAGCAGCGCCTGGGCTACACCCACAAGGGCACCGAACTCCGCATGACCCAACTGGCGCCACTGGACGCCTACCGGCTGGCCGGCCGTGTCTCGGGTGACAGCACCGTGGCCTACGCCTGGGCCTATTGCATGGCGCTGGAATCGGCCACACAGACCACGGTACCCGAGCGCGCTGCCTGGCTGCGTGCGCTGATGCTGGAGCGCGAGCGTGTTGCCAACCATCTGTGTGACCTGGGTGCGCTGGGCAACGACGCTGCCTTTTCCTTTGGCCTGGCCCAGTTCTCGCGCCTGCGCGAAGACTGGCTGCGTGCCGCCAACACGGTGTTTGGCCATCGCCTGATGATGGACTGCATCGTGCCTGGCGGCGTGCGCAGCGACATTGACTTGGGCCCGCGCGAGCTGCTGTTGCAGCAATGCGATGCGGTGGAAAAAGAGGTGCGCACCCTGCACACCATTTACGAGGCCCACGCCGGTCTGCAAGACCGCTTCATGACCACCGGGCGCGTGCTGCCCGAGCTGGCCGCGCAGCTGGGCCTGACGGGGCTGGCCGGGCGCGCCAGCAGCCAAAGCTGGGACCTGCGCTGTGACCAGCCCTGGCTACCCTACGGTGACATGGCGGTGGTCATGGCCACCCAGCACAATGGCGATGTGGCGGCGCGGGTGGCGGTGCGTTTTGACGAGATTTTTGAATCCCTGCGCCTGATCCGGCGCCTTCTGGTCGAGATGCCCATTGGCGACCTGCGCTGCCCGGTGCTTCTGCCGCAGCAGCCCACGCGCGGCGCGGGCTGGGTGGAAGGCTGGCGCGGCGAGTTGTTTGTGGCGCTGGAACTCGGTGGTGCCGGGCAACAGCAGCGCATCCTGCGCTGCCATTTGCACGACCCCTCAACGCAGAACTGGCCGGTGCTGGAGCACGCCATCATGGGCAACATCGTGCCCGACTTTCCGCTCATCAACAAGTCGTTCAACCTCAGTTATTCAGGGCAGGATTTATGATCTGGAAAGTGGTCAGGCAGATCGCCAAAACCGGTATTTGCACCGAAGCCGCGCCCGACATTGGCGCCATTGATGCCGCGCAGGCGGCCCGCATCCAGCAGGAACTGCTCGACATTCTGGGCCAGGCGCTGACCATCCGCGAGGTCGATGCGGGCTCATGCAATGGCTGCGAACTTGAAATCAACGCGCTGGGCAATCCCTATTACAACCTGCAAGGCCTGGGCATCAAGTTTGTCGCCAGCCCGCGCCACGCCGACATGCTGCTGGTGACCGGCCCGGTGTCACGCAACATGGAAACTGCACTCAAACGAACGTATGACGCCACCCCCGAGCCGAAACTGGTGGTGGCGGTTGGCGACTGCGCCTGTGACGGCGGCATCTTTGGCGAGAGCTACGCCACCTGCGGCCGCGTGGCCAACGTGATCCCGGTCGACGAGGTCATTCCCGGCTGTCCGCCCGCGCCGCTCGAAATTCTGCGAGGCATTTTGAAGGCGGTGCGCCGGCGCGTGCCGGCAGGGGATTGAGTCGCAGCTTGAATCCAAGTCTGTTGGATCTCGGTCGCGCCTGATGAGCCATTGAAGACAACTATTCCGGCTCACTGCGATCAAGTTGCACCAGCGTCACGACCAGACCGAGCGTGGCGAGCACAAGGAAGACGGGCCCGAATAGCCAAAAAACAAGCGGTACCGCGAAGAAAAAAGCGCGTGTGCCAGTGGCAAACAGGTTGCCTGCCCTGTTCAAGCGGTTGGCTACCGCAGTCGGCGCCAGGTTGTGGTGGGCCGCCGCCCCGGGTGCATTGATCATGAACACCACCTGATTGACCAGGCGCACGGACATCACAAAAGCAAAGAACGCAACAATGAAGTCCACCAAGAGGAAAAGTACCTTGATGATCCAGAGTTCCGCCGCATGCGTGCCTCCGATATTCAGGATATGCCAGTTTTTTGAAATCGACTCGGCCTGTCCAGACAGCGTGAGTGTGCCAATGATCAACAGGGTTGCGGTCGAGGCCATCAAGCTCGCCCCCATGATGAAATTGCGCAAAGTCTGCACTGCCATGATGTCTTTTGAGGAATTGCCCATCACGTTGGCAACCCACAGTGACCGGGCTAGCTGATTGACACCATGAATCGTATAGGTGGGGTTTTCCTTCACCTTGCTGCGCAGCCACAGGTAATACAGCGCGACAACACTACAACTCAAGGTGAATGCGGCAGCGTCACTGCCAAATTGATGTACCCACTGTTCGAGGTTCATGTGCAGAGTCCTTTCAATGTTTGCCAAGCCAGTTGAACACAAGGTGGTTGACGAGTGCGACGATCCAGCAAATCCAGGCGGTCCACAAGCTGTGGCTGGGGTAGTGCGCACCACGCAGGGTTTGCGCCAATCCCAACACCAGCCCTGAAAAAA
Organism: Rhodoferax sp.; assembly: GCF_030653815.1. Taxonomy (GTDB): domain Bacteria; phylum Pseudomonadota; class Gammaproteobacteria; order Burkholderiales; family Burkholderiaceae_C; genus Rhodoferax. The sequence goes on from NZ_JAURYQ010000036.1 coordinate 214,223, forward strand.
GCACCAGCAACAACAGCCACTGTCCTCTGCGGTGCAGTCTTGCGTTGCCTGAAAATAGCCACGGCAAGGCAAGTGCGATGAACGCCAGGGCCGAGGACGCGTGGCCCGCCGGAAAGCAATGCCCGGCACCGCCATCGCGCGTGACCCAAGTCCAATGCGACACATAGTTCGCCTTGCCGCCAAATGCCTGCAAGTCCCAGGGGCAACTGGTCTCACTGAAATGCTTCAGGCTGCTGATGGTCAGCAGGCACAGGGCGATGCCGACCACGATCTCGATGCGCTGCCAGCGGGGCAGCGTGCGAAACCAGCCGACGGGCCACCCGATCATGACCATCAGCGCCAGAAACACCACGCCAGCCAACTGCCGGCCGCCGGTGTGAAGCAGGTCCGCCAGCCACCAGTTGTCGCGCAAGGCAAAGCCCTGTTCATTGGCCAACCCATGCATCACCGCGAGGTCCAGCCCGGAGGCATCCCAGATCAACAGACCCGTCAGGCATGACCCGGTGATGAGGGCGGTGCGCCGGGAACAAGCCCAATCGGAAAGGGTGGGCGGGTCAACTGACTGGTACATGGGCGTGAAAGGTGGCTGGAGTGTGGGGGCGGCTTTGCCTTGATCTGGTGATTGGATTATGGGTAGCGGTGAGTTAACGCTGCGTTAACACTGGGTTTGAATAATCGCGTCTTCACCTTTTACCGGCACTTCCTGATGACCCTCTCGCTGACTTCTCGCCGTCCGCTCCACCCGCTTTTCATGTCACTGGTTTTGGCCCTATGGTTGAGCACGGTTGGCAATGCGCCGCTGTGGTTCACCATGCTTGACTTGCCCGAATCGAACCACCCCGGTGGCTGGCTTGGCATCGCTGGCTTGGGCTTGATGGTGTTGGTTGCGACGGTGGCATTCCTGAGTCTGGTGATCTGGCCCCGCTGGCGCAAACTGGCCGGTCTGGTGCTGCTGGCGGTCGCCGCAGGCAACAGCTACTTCATGGCCAGCTACGGCGTGGTCATCGATCCCAGCATGCTGGCCAATGCGGTGCAGACCGATGCACGGGAGGTGCGCGACCTGTTGTCGTGGTCCATGCTGCCGGTCTTCCTGCTGGGGGTGGTGCTACCGGGTTGGTGGTGGTGGCAGCAACCGGTTCAGCAGGTTCCGGCCCGGGCGCTGGTGCTCAAGCAAATCGGCCTGGCTGTGCTGGCCACCTTGCTCATGCTGGTGATGGTGTGGCTGTCGTTTGAGAACCTGGCCTCCACCATGCGCAACCACAAGTCCTTGCGCTACATGGTCAACCCGTTCAACACGGTCTACGCCACCACGCGTTTGGTGGTGGGCCAGACAGCGCACGCCAGCCAGGCCGTGCAGCCGATGGGTGAGGATGCCACCCTGCTGGGCCGCGTCATTGATGTGAACAGGTCGCCCTTGATCGTGCTGGTGGTGGGCGAAACGGCGCGGGCCGCCAACATGGGTCTCTCAGGCTATGCCCGTGACAGCACGCCGCGCCTGAAGCAATTGCAGAACCGTGGCGAGCTGGTGTACTTTTCCAATGTTTCGTCCTGCGGCACCAACACCCAGGTGTCGGTACCCTGCATGTTCTCGGGCCTGGGGCGCGAGGGCTATGGAAAAACCGACGCGCAGTTCGAGAATTTGCTGGATGTGGTGCAACGCGCCGGCCTGGCGGTGTTGTGGCTGGACAACCAGTCGGGCTGCAAGGGCGTGTGTGATCGGGTGCCCCACACCGAAACCCGTGAACTCAAGGACCCGGAACTCTGCCCCGATGGCGAATGCTTTGACGAAGAAATGTTGCGCGTGCTGCCCGATCGTCTGCGCCAGCTGGATACGGTTCGGCGTGCGCGCGGCACGGTGGTGGTGATGCACCAGATGGGCAGCCACGGACCCGCCTACTACAAACGCACCCCCACTGACTTCAAGGTGTTCATGCCGGAGTGCCGCAGCAATGTGCTGCAGGACTGTTCTGGTCAGGAGATTGTCAATGCCTATGACAACTCGTTGCGTTACACCGACCACTTTCTGGGCCAGACCGTGGCGTGGCTCAAAGCTCAAAAACGCCCGACGGCGCTGGTGTATGTCTCTGACCATGGCGAATCACTGGGCGAAAAAGGCTTGTACCTGCATGGCATGCCCTACGCCATGGCGCCCAGGGAGCAAACCAATGTGCCCATGGCCGCATGGTTTTCTCAATCCATGCTGACCCACCTGGGGTGGGACCGAACGTGCTGGCTTGGCCGGGCCACGCAGCCGATCACGCACGACAACCTGTTCAGCTCGATGTTGACCCTGACCCAGGTGAAAACCAACTTGTACAGCCCACAGCTGGACGTTTTTTCTGCTTGCCCATCCGGTCTGCGCCAGGCACAGGGCGCAGTCACGCCATGGCCCATCAGGGTTGAACTGTGATGTCCATTCTGCAAATGACGTCCTGGCAAGCGGATGTGCTCCCCGGTTTTGAGCAGATCACCCTGGCGGGACTGTCTGCGCCTGAGGGCGCGGTCGACGTGGTGCTGGTGCGCAGGCGCTGTGCGCAAGTTTCAAGCAAAGCGGTGCTCTATGTTCACGGCTATGTGGACTACTTTTTTCAGACCCACTTGGCAGATTTCTACAACGCTGCAGGACTGAACTTCTATGCCATTGATCTCCGGCGCCATGGCCGGTCGCTGCGTGAGCACCAACTGCCCAATTACACCCGTGACATGGATGAGTATCTGCAGGATGTCGATGCTGCAGTCAACTTGATGCAAAGGGAGGAACGCGTGGACTGGTTGCTGCTCAACGGTCATTCCACCGGAGGTCTGGTGGCTGCCCTGTATGCCCACCGTGGGCAACACCGCGCAGCAGTGAATGCCCTGTTCCTGAACAGCCCGTTCCTGGACATGAACCTGCTGGCCTGGCAGGAATCGCTACTGGAGCCCCTGGTGGCCGGGCTGGGTGCCCTGTTTCCGCGCTGGCAGATCCCGCACCAGGCGTGCCTTTACGGCGAAAGCTTGCATGCGGACCAGCATGGCGTCTGGCGCTTCAACACCCGGTGGAAACCAATTCAAGGCTTTCCGGTCTATGCCGGCTGGTTTCGCGCCATTCACCGCGCACAAGCAGAAGTGGCGCGCGGGCTGGCCATCGATTGCCCTGTGCTGGTGATGCATGCTGGGCGAAGTGCCTGGCTCAAGCGCTGGAGCGATGAGGCCATGGTGACGGACATCGTGTTGGATGTGACTGACATTCAACGCCTGTCACCGGGCTTGGGCCGTCAGGTTGAGCTGCGGGCCGTGGCCGACGGCGTGCACGACCTGATGCTGTCAAAACCGGAAACAAGGACGCTGGTGTTCGAGGAATTAAATGCGTGGCTGGCGCGTGTGGGGACTGCCCATGAAGTGAACGCCACGCCGGCACACACCGTAAGTTAGCTGAGCAACCAAGGGTTGGCGCCGATCAATGCAAGCGCAACCTGCGCTGCCTGATGGACTGCGTCCGGGCTAAGGCCGGTGCGGGTCGATCCAGTTTTTGGCGTCGTTCAACACCGGGTGCCAGACCAGCAACAGCAAGAGCACGGACAGGGGCACGGTGGCGATGTAGCCAATGTGCTTGAAGCCAATGGCGCCGACCAGGCCGCCAATGAAAAAGCTGCTGATCAGCTTGGCCAGCAGGCTCAATTTCTGGCGGTTGGCGCGCACCAGGGTGTCGCGGTTCAGGCGGTTGATGTAGAGCAATTTTCCCAGCTCAATGCCCAGGTCGGTGACCAGACCGGTGACGTGGGTGGTGCGGATCTCGGCGTGGGATATTTTGGTGATGACAGCGTTTTGCAAGCCCATGATGAAGCACAGCACCAGCACCGTCAGGGGCACAAAAAGCACGCCGAAAAAGCTGATGCCGGAACCAAACAGGCCGAACAACAGCAGCAGCGCCGATTCCAGCAGCAAGGGGCGGCCGTAAGCGCTTTGCAGATTACGGCGCAGTCCCCAGTTGACCATCCAGGCGCTGGTCATGGCGCCGCCCAGGAAGGCCAGCAGCGACACGAGCGCAGCCAGTGCCAGATAGGCCTGGCCGGTGACCAGGTTGTCGGCCACGGAGGACAACATGCCGGTCATGTGCGAGGTGTATTGCCCCACCGCCAGAAAGCCGCCGGCATTGGTGGCTCCCGCCACAAAACACAGCGTGACGCCCAGGTGCAGGTTGCTCTGGGCGGTGCGTTGCACCGCCGTCCAGCCGCGCAGCAGGGGGATCATGCTGTCCCTTGGCTCAATGCACCCGCATGCCCGGCTGGGCGCCCGGGAAGGGCTCCAGCACATAGATGCCGGGCTGGGCTTTTTCGTCGGCGTGGCTGGCGGCCAGCACCATGCCTTCACTGACGCCAAACTTCATCTTGCGCGGCGCCAGATTGGCCACCATCACAGTGAGTTTGCCGAGCAGTTGCGCCGGCTGGTAGTTGCTGGCAATGCCTGAAAAGACATTGCGCAGCCGGGGTTGGCCGGCCTCATCGAGCTCGCCGACATCCAGCGTGAGTTGCAGCAGTTTGGAGGAGCCCGCAACCGCCTGGCAGTCGACAATTTTGGCAATGCGAAGGTCGATCTTGGCAAAGTCGTCAATACCGATGGTGGGCGCCATGGCCTCACCACCCGGCAGTGCGACTTCAGGCGCAGCCACTGGTTCAGGCGCTTCGAACAAGGCTTCGAGCTGCTTGATGTCAACACGCTGCATCAGGTGCTGGTAAGTCCCAATCACATGGCCGGCTGGCATGGGTTGGACAATGTTGGCGTAGTTGAGCGGTTCGATGTTCAGGAACGCCTCTACTTGTTTGGCCAGTGCGGGCAGCACGGGTTTGAGGTAGCAGGTCAGGATGCGGAAGGCCTTGATGCAGACGGTGCAGACGTCCTGCAGACGGGCTTCCTGGTCGGGTTTTTTGGCCAGGTCCCAGGGCTTGTTGGCGTCCACATAGGCGTTGACCTTGTCGGCCAGCTGCATGGTTTCGCGCAGCGCCTTGGCGTACTCGCGGGCTTCGTACAACGCTTCAATGGTGCTCACTTCACTGCGCAGCTGGTGCAAAAGTGCCGCACCGTCTTCGGTGACCTCGCCCAGCTTGCCTTCAAAGCGCTTGGTGATGAAGCCGGCCGCACGCGACGCGATGTTGATGTACTTGCCGATCAGGTCGCTGTTGACACGGGCCATGAAGTCGTCGGCATTGAAGTCGATGTCTTCGTTGCGTGCGCTCAATTTGGCCGCCAGGTAGTAGCGCAGCCACTCGGGGTTCATGCCTAAGCTCAGGTACTTGAGCGGGTCCAGGCCGGTGCCGCGGCTCTTGCTCATTTTTTCGCCGTTGTTCACCGTCAGGAAACCGTGCACAAAAATGTTGTCGGGCGTCTTGCGGCCGCTGAAATGCAGACAGGCCGGGAAGAACAGGGTGTGAAAGGTGACGATGTCCTTGCCGATGAAGTGGTACTGCTCCAAACCCGGGTTGGCCATGTAGGCGTCATAGTCCTGGCCGCGCTGGCCCAGCAGGTTTTTCAGCGAGGCCAGGTAGCCGATGGGGGCGTCCAGCCAGACGTAAAAATACTTGCCCGGTGCGTCCGGGATCTCGATGCCGAAGTAGGGTGCATCACGGCTGATGTCCCAGTCGCCCAGACCTTCGCTGGTTGACCCGTCCGGGTTGGTGCGCACGGTGAACCATTCCTTGATCTTGTTGGCCACCTCGGGTTGCAGTTTGCCGTCCTGCGTCCAGCGTTGCAAAAATTCTACGCAGCGCGGGTCGGACAGCTTGAAGAAGAAGTGCACCGAGTTGCGCAGTTCGGGCTTGGCTCCTGACAGCGCCGAGTAGGGCTTGATCAGGTCGGTGGGCGCGTAAACCGCGCCGCAGTTTTCGCAGTTGTCGCCGTACTGGTCCTTGGCGTGGCACCTGGGGCACTCGCCCTTGATGAAGCGGTCCGGCAGGAACATGCCCTTGTCCGGGTCAAAAAACTGCTCGATGGTGCGGGATTCGATCAGCGAGCCGCCAGGGTTGTCGCGCAGGTCGCGGTAAATCTGCTGTGCCAGTTCGTGGTTTTCCGGGGCATCGGTGCTGTGCCAGTTGTCAAAGCCGATGTGAAAACCGTCCAGGTAGGGCTTGCGACCGGCGGCAATGTTGGCGACAAACTGCTGTGGTGTGAGGCCGGCTTTTTCGGCGGCAATCATGATCGGTGCGCCGTGGGTGTCGTCGGCACAGACAAAATCGACCGCATTGCCCAGCATGCGCTGGTGCCGCACCCAGATGTCGGCCTGGATGTACTCCATGATGTGGCCAATGTGGAAATTGCCATTGGCGTAGGGCAGGGCAGTGGTGACGAAGAGTTGGCGGGGCATGGAATGGGCTTTCAGGACAAGAGCGTGATTTTACTCAGGGCAGGCGCAGCGGGTCACTGCGGCGGTCCGGCTCGGTTGGCAGCCCCGCCGGCGCCGCCCCGGACGCTGAACCGGGGTCTGTCCAGTTGAAAAATTGGCAAATCTCGACCCGTTGGCGCTGGGCATCGGCGTAACCCAGCGCCATCAGTTCCCGGGTGTAGCCGGGCTCGAACAACAGGTAGCTGGCCAGCGCAGCGCCCTTGATGTCGGCCGCATGCGACGACACGCCCACGCCACCCAGCAGGCTGCGCACCGCCCTGGGTAGCTCATCCACATGGCGCGCGGCAATGTGGTCGAGCCGCTGGGACGGCGAAATCAGCAGCAGGTTCACCGGCCGCAGGGTGCTGGCGCTGCGCAGTTCGGGCGGCACCAGGCTCAGGGTCTGGTTGACGCGGCGAATGCGTTCCACATCGACGGCCAGGGCATCGAGAAAGATGTTGGACAGCGCATGACCGGCAATTTGTGCCAGCGTCGGGTACAACGCCTCGGCCACGACGGTGGGCTGCGTTCGCGGCTCGTGCATCAGGCCGGCACCAATCACGCAAATGCGCTCGGCGCCCAGATGGATGGCGGGTGCGATAGGTGCCGTCTGGCGCATGGAACCATCACCAAAAAAGGCGGTCTGCCCTTCAATGGGCAGCGCCATCGCGGGAAAGATGAACGGGATCGCGCTTGAGGCCAGCAGGTGCTGGTGGGTGATTTTGTCGCGCAGGCCGCGGCGGTGCGAGCGCGCCCAGGGGATGAGTTGGCGCTCACCCTGGAAAAAGGTGATGTGTTCGCCCGAGCTGTAGCTCGACGCCGTGACCGCCAGCGCCCGCAGGTGGCCTTTGCGGATGAGCCAGGGCAGGCGCTCCAGCGGCACCCATTGCTTGAGCAGTTCGGCCAGCGGCGTGTTGTCGAGCAGTGACTTGGGCTTGAGCCGGCGCCACTTGGCAATCAGCCAGCCCATGGACAGCAGCGTCATCCAGCTGGCACCGCTGCGCAGCATGCTGACCGAGTCGGCGCGGTACACATCCTGGGCATGAAAATCGCGCCAGATGGCCACCAGCTTGCGCACCGTGTTATCAAAATCATCACAACCGCAGGCCAATGCTGAGGCATTGAGCGCGCCGGACGAGGTGCCGCCGATGATGGGGAACGGGTTGCCATCGTTCATGGCACCGCAGTCACGCCGCAGGTCCGCGATGGCTTCGAGCACGCCCACCTGGTAGGCTGCGCGGGCGCCGCCGCCGGTGAGCATCAGGGCGGTGGTGGCAGGGGGGGCGAGGGGAGATTCCGAGGGAGCGAAGGGGTCATGGGGCATGGTTTGATTATCCGCAGGGGTCAAGGCCGACGTGTCAACCCGTGGCCTAGGGGGAACCCGGGGGTGGGTAAACCCCGATTTGCCGAGTTCAATAAGGTCAAGCTTATCTTCGCTAGACTAGAGCCTCAATAGGAGAACCAAATGGCAGTAGTTGAGCAGACCGTGCTGGAGGCCCTCAAGGGCGTGATCGATCCCAACACCGGACGTGATTTTGTGTCGAGCAAAGCCGTCAAGAATTTGACCGTGACCGACGGCGACGTGGCCTTTGATGTCACGCTGGGTTACCCCGCCAGGAGCCAGATTCCGGGCTTTCGCAAGGAACTGATTGCCGCCGCCAAAAGCGTGGCGGGCGTGGCCAATGTGTCGGTCAACATCGTCACCAACATCACGGCGCATGCCGTGCAGCGCGGCGTGGCCTTGCTGCCCAAGGTGAAAAACATCGTCGCTGTGGCCTCGGGCAAGGGCGGCGTGGGCAAGAGCACCACGGCGGTCAACCTGGCGCTGGCGCTGGCGGCCGAGGGCGCCAATGTGGGCATTCTGGACGCCGACATCTACGGCCCCAGCGTGCCGATGATGATGGGCATCGAGGGGCGACCCGAAAGTGACGACGGCCAGACCATGGAACCCATGGAAAACTATGGCGTGCAGGTCATGTCGATCGGTTTTTTGGTGGCGCAGGACGAGGCCATGATCTGGCGCGGCCCCATGGCCACCCAGGCGCTGGAGCAGTTGCTGCGCCAGACCAACTGGAAAGACCTGGATTACCTTATCGTCGACATGCCGCCAGGCACCGGTGACATCCAGCTCACCTTGAGCCAGCGTGTGCCCATGACCGGCTCGGTGATCGTCACCACGCCGCAGGACATCGCCTTGCTCGATGCCAAGAAGGGCATCAAGATGTTCGAGAAAGTGGGCGTGCCGATTCTGGGCATCGTGGAAAACATGGCGGTGCACGTGTGCAGCAACTGCGGCCATATTGAGCATATTTTTGGCGCCGACGGCGGCAAGAAAATGGCCACGGAATACGGCATGGACTACCTGGGCGCCTTGCCACTCGACATGCAGATTCGTCTGCAGGCCGACAGCGGCAAGCCCACCGTGGTGTCGGATCCCGACAGCGAGGTGGCCGGGCTTTACAAAGCCGTGGCGCGCAAGGTGGCCTTGGCCATTGCCGCCAAGAACAAGGACTTTTCCAGCAAGTTTCCCAGCATCAAGATTTCCAAGGAAACCTGAAGCGCCAGGGTGGGGGGTCAGGGCTTGGCCAGTGCCCCCCACAGTTGCACCAGGCGGGCGTCGCGGCCGCAACCCGCGCGGTAAAAGTCGTAGCGTTTCGGGTTGACCTGGTGGTAGTTCTGGTGCTCGGCTTCGGCCGGGTAAAAGTCATCGGCCATCCGCAATTGCGTGACGATGGGCTCGGGAAAGGGTTTGGTTTTTTCCAGCTCGGCCAAGGACGCCTGGGCTGTCTGGAGCTGCTCGGCACTGGTGGCAAAAATCACCGTCCGGTAGGGCGTGCCAATGTCGCAAAACTGGCGGTCCTTGACCGTCGGGTCAATGGTGCGCCAGAAGTAGTCCACCAGTTGCCGGTAGCTTACCTGGCTCGGGTCGAAAATCACCTGGACCGCCTCGGCATGGCCCGTGGTGTGGCTGGAAACCTCGGCATATGTCGGCTTGGCCGTCTTGCCGCCGGTGTAGCCCGAGGTGGTGGCCAGCACGCCCGGCACCTTGTCGAAGTCGGCCTCGGTGCACCAGAAGCAACCTCCGGCAAACACCGCCACCTCGCTACCCGCTGGCAAGGGGGCGGTAGCCGCCGCACCTGCAGGCTCTGGTGCCTGGCGCGGCGTGGCCAGCACCCACCAGCCGATCAGGATTACGATGAGTGCCATTGCCAGCCAGAAGGCGCGCTGGGTGGATTTGGATTTTGGTGTGGTGGGTGTCGTGTTCATGCCGCATGATAAGAAAGTGGCAAAGACCAGCGCAGCACACGGGATACGGCGGCGTGTCCATCAAACGCCGAAATCTGTGACAGACTTGAGCCCATGAATTCATTCCCTGAAGGTTTCCGCGCCTTGGTCATCGGCGCCAGTGGGGGCCTTGGCCAGGCCTTTGTGCAGCTGCTGCAAGCCAACCCGCGCTGCGCTGAGGTGCTTGGCGTGCACCGCCGCTCCAGGCCCCGCATTGACTTTGACGACGAGTCCAGCGTGGCGGACGCTGCACAAGCGCTGACGACCGGTGGCAAATTTCACCTGATCATCAACGCCGCCGGCCTGTTGCACAACGCCGACTTCATGCCCGAGAAAAAGCTGGCCGACCTGAGTTACGCGCAGCTCGAAGTCACCTTTCGCGCCAACACCTTCGGTCCGGCGCTGGTGCTGCGCCACTTCAGCCCGTTGCTCGATGGCGAGCGCGGGGTGCTGGCCGTTGTTTCGGCCAAGGTGGGCAGCATCGAAGACAACCGCCTGGGCGGCTGGTACAGCTACCGGGCGTCCAAGGCAGCACTCAACATGCTGCTGAAAACTGCCGCCATCGAACTCAAGCGCAGCAAGCCCAAGGCAGTGCTGGTCAGCCTGCACCCGGGTACGGTCTATACCGGGCTGTCCAAACCCTTCAAGGGTGAACAGATCGGCCGCCCGGCCTTGCTCGCCGCGCAAGAAATGCTGACGGTGCTGGACGGATTGACCGCTGCTGACACGGGTTCGTTTGTGACCTACAACGGCGAACGTCTGCCCTGGTAAGGGTGACCTGCGCCGTCGCGTGATCACTGTTGGCCAGTGCGCTAGTTGCGCATCATTCGCGCCAGATCGGCATTCAAGCGGGCCAGTTCATCGCGCAGTTGACGGCGTTCTTGCGGGGTCACGACACCGTCGCGCTTGTAGGCGGCTTCGTGGCGGGCAATGGCGCGCTCGCGGTTGTGCAGCCTGCGCGCTTCGCGCTGGTTGAGGCGACCAGACCGCACGCCTTCATCAATACGTGCGCTGATGTTGAGCTGACGGTTGTCAATGCCGGGGGTTGTGTTGGCGGAGTTGCCCGGTGGCTGAACATAGTCGTTGTTCATCATCAAACGTTCCACTTCGTTGCCAAGCCGATCCACGTCAACGCGCAACTGCTGGCGCTCTTGCGGTGTGGTCGTGCCATTGGCTTTGAAGCGGCTCTCGCGCAGGTCAATCTCGCGGTCACGGCGCAGCAACTCCCTGGCCTCGGAGGGCGTGATGTGACCGGATGCCATGCCTTGCTGAATGCGGGCGCTGATGGCCTGCTGCGCGCGGTCAATGGCCGGCGTACTGGTGCCTTGCGCCATGACCGGGGCCAGCCCCAGGCCCAAAAACAGGGCAGAGGCCAACAGCGATGTGGTAACGAATTTTGATTTCATGGTGTTCCTTCGATGGGGGAATGGTTGAACCGGCGATGGCCAGCTATGGGCTGGCATCGACCCCATGCTTTTCAACATGTGTCCGGATACTATTCAGGAGCCATGAAGATGTCTGTGCGCGCCCGTACAGTTCAGGCGCCACGCCAATGCCACCTCAGGGCTGGCAGCGGCTGCCAATCTCAGTCAGTCTGATGGCGTCGACCGGGCATCTGGCGGCGCAGTCGCCGCAGCCGGTGCAGCGCGCAGGTTCTTGCAGCACCGAACGCTTTTTCCAGTCCTTGGTCTCGAACGCGATCAGGTGCAGTTCACACGCCGAAATGCAGCGGCCGCAGCCGGTGCAACGGGCCGGATCGATGTGGGCGATCTGTGTTGCCATGGCCGAGAGTCAAGGGGGTGGACGAGACCGTCGTCGGCACGCTTGCTTGCCGTTCAGCCTTGCCGGCGCAGCTCGCGCAGCATGAACAGGTACAGCCCTTCCACCTTGTCGCGCGCCCAGGGTGTTTTGCGCAGGAACTTCAGGCTGGACGCCACGCTGGGCTCATGCGTGAAACAGCGCACCGGAATACGTTCGCCCAGGCCGGACCAGCCGTAGTGGGCGCTCAAGGCGGTCACCATGGCTTCCAGTGTGATGCCGTGCAAAGGGTTGCGGGCTTGCGGTGCGGCTGGCGTCCGGGATTTTTCGTCTGCGGGTTCGGCGGGTGAGGTGCTCATGCCCCGATTTTCGCACTGGTGACCTATTTCTTTCCGTCTGAGCTGCCCCGTTTGACTTTTTTGTCCTTGGCCGGTTTGTCGGTGCTGGCCTCGTCCGATGGCGTTGGCTGTTGCAAGGCCGCCTCCAGACGCTCGCACAGGGTGCGCAAAATCTTGACCCGGGCGTAATTCTTGTCATTGGCCTCGACCAGCGTCCAGGGGGCCTCGCCGGTGCTGGTGCGCTCCACCATGTCGCAAATGGCTTGCTGGTAGTCGTGCCATTTTTCGCGGTTGCGCCAGTCTTCCTGGGTGATCTTGAAACGCTTGAACTCAACCTGTTCCCGCTCCTTGAAGCGTTGGAGCTGCTCGGCCTGGCTGATCTGCAGCCAGAATTTGACCACGATGACGCCGGCCTCGATCAGCTCGTGCTCGAAGTCGTTGATTTCGCTGTAGCCGCGCAGCCAGTCAGCCTCGGTGCAAAAGCCTTCCACCCGTGCCACCAGCACCCGGCCATACCAGGTGCGGTCAAAAATGGCGACATGGCCGTGGCGCGGCAGGTGGCGCCAAAAGCGCCACAGGTGGGGTTGGGCCTTTTCTTCATCGCTGGGGGCTGCCACCGGCGTCACCTGGTACTGGCGCGCATCCAGCGCGGCTGTCACCCGCCGGATGGCGCCGCCTTTGCCCGCGGCATCGGCGCCTTCGAAAGCGCACACCAGCGAGCGGTGCTTGAAGCGCTCGTCACGCACCAGCTCCGACAGGCGTCCCTGCCATTTGGCCAGCTCGTCCTTGTAGGGCTTGTCAGCCAGCTTCAGCGCCAAGTCCAGCTCGGACAACACGTTGCGGCCGTCCAGGTCGACCCGCACCATGGGTGCCATGGGCGTGCGCGGCGCCACCGTGGCCGCGAGCTTGCTTTGCATCGCTTTGAGCAAGACCTGGCCCACCGTCAGGTCGCGGTAGCGGTCGTCAGACGCCTCCAGCACCACCCAGGGCGCCGCAGCAGTGTTGGTGATGCGCAATAAGTGGCGCGCGGCGTCCTGCAACTGGTCGTAGGTTTTCAAGCGGTCCCAGTTCCATTGCGTGACGCGCCAGGCGGTACGCGGGTCGCTGGAAAGGGCCTTGAGGCGTTGTTTTTGGCCGTCCTTGGTCAGGTGAAACCAGAACTTGAGCACCAGCGCGCCTTCGTTGACCAGCATCTCCTCAAAGCGGTTGATCTGCTGGGCACGGGCATCGAGCTCCTTGACTGAAATGGCACCTTCGATACGCTCGCGAATCGGGTCGGAGTACCAGGAGCCGGCAAACATGCCGACCCGGCCCTTGGGTGGCAAACTGCGCCAAAAACGCCACATCGGCGGGCGCTCGCGCTCTTCGTCGCTGGGCTGGGAAAACGCCATCGTCGAGATGAAACGCGGGTCCATCCACTCATAGAGCGCATTGATGGTCTCACCCTTGCCCGCGCCGTCCTGGCCGCTGATGAGCACCACCACCGGTGTCTTGTGCTGCTCGAACAAATCAACCTGTGCCGCCAGCAGGGCGGCGCGCAAAGCGGGGACGGCTTCACGGTAGGCGGCCTTGCCGAGCTTATGGCCAATTTCGGCAGATTGAAACATCGGGTGCTTTCAGGGAGTCGTTAAACAGCGGGTGGTGTTGACCTTGGCCACGATACAGGCACGGCAGCAAATTGCGCCACTTGTCGGCACTATATTTTTGACACAACGCAAAAAATCAGGGTTTTCCCTGTGTGAAGTGACCCATTTAGCCCGGCCTGGCGGCGTCAAGGGGCATTTGAATCCGTTACAGTTCCTTCTCTTATGACGACCCTGCGCCCATCCCTTGAAGTTGCCGTGATCATGCAACGCGTGGCCAACACCGGCCCGGCTGCCCGCTGGCAAGCCTGGCGTTGGCAGTTGGCCGACGTCGTGATGAACGAGGCTGGTTTTGGCACCGAGCCGCGCCTGTTGTACCAGAATGACACCGAGCAACGCTGGTTGCATGGTGGTTTCAAGGTGGAGTTGTTCAGCGACGATGGCGAAGGTTATTACCTGAATACCAGTACCGACGTGCCGAGCTGGTTTGTCTTGTGGCGCATGGAAGACGAGCCCAGTGTGGCCGCCGAGCCCATTCCGAGGCCGCTGGTGGTGAGCCTGAGCTACTACGACGCGGGCCGCTGGCTGGACGCACAGGAAACCGTGGAGCAGGTGCCTGCGCCCGCGCCGGTGGTGGCCTGGCTGCAGGCTTTTGTCGACGAGCACCATGTGGTCGAGCCCAAGCGGCGCAAGCGGCCCGAGAGTTTCAAGTCGCTCACCGATCGCTTTGGCAATCCGGCCTCGATCAGCACTGACAAAAGCTTTGGCAACGGCCGGGGCGGTGGCCGTGGCTGACGGTTTTCTGGGCCGCTGGTCGCAGCGCAAGCAGGCGCTGCGCGAGGGCAGGGTGGTGGACGAGCCCGTCGCGCCCAAGCCCGCCGGGCACACTGAACCCGCTGCGCCTGCCGTTCCTGCAAGCGCGCCGCCGGCCCCCGAAAGCAAGCCGCCCGAAGCCGTTGCAAAAGCACCGGCCCCGACCCTGGCCGACGTCCAGGCGCTGCAGGCCGACAGCAGCTTTGCCCCCTTTGTGGCACGCGATGTGGCCCCCGAAGTGCGCAACGCCGCCATGAAAAAGCTCTTCACCGATCCCCACTACAACGTGATGGACGGGCTTGACATCTACATTGACGACTACAGCTTGCCCAGCCCCTTGCCTGCTTCCATGCTGCGGCAGATGGCGAGCGCCAAGTTTCTCAAGCTGTTTGACGAAGAGGAGCAGGCGCCGGCAGATCAGGCGGCCACCCCCGTAATTTCTGAATCCGCTGTGGCGGTATCGGATTCCAACCCAGACCCACACCATGACCACACTGATTTGCGACTGCAACCAGACCCTGCCGCTCGACCCGCGGGCCCTGAGCGCGAGCCTGAACGAGCCCTTGACCCTGCATTCGAGCCTGTGCCGCCGCCAAGCCGCTGAGTTTTTGCAAGCGGCGGGCAGGGGTGACGCGCTGGTGGTGGCCTGCACCCAGGAAACAAAGCTGTTCAACGAGCTGGCCGATCAGGCCCACTTGAGCACCCCGATCAGGTTTGTCAACATCCGTGAAACCGGTGGCTGGAGCCGGGATGCGGCCAAGGCCAGCCCCAAGATAGCCGCCCTGCTGGCGCTTGCCCATTTGCCCGAACCTGACCCGGTGGCCACGGTCACTTACAAAAGTGCAGGCCGGGTGCTGGTCATTGGTGAATTGGGCGCGGCCGAGCAAGCAGCTACCTTGCTGGGTGACACACTTGATGTCACCCTGTTCACACAGGGTGCCGGCGACCTGGATGCGGCCCAGGAACGGCGTTACCCGGTGCTTGGCGGCCAAATACAAACATTGACGGGCTGGCTCGGCGCGTTCGAGCTGATCTGGCAACAAGACAACCCGATCGACCTCGACCTGTGCACGCGCTGCAATGCCTGCCTGGCCGCCTGCCCCGAAGACGCCATTGGTCTGGACTACCAGATTGACCTGCAGGCCTGTGATGCCAATCGCGCCTGTGTCAAGGCGTGCAAGGTGGCCGGTGCCATCGACTTCAACCGAACACCGCAAGAACACAGCGACAACTTTGACCTGGTGCTGGACCTGCGCGTCACTCCAGCGTTCAGCCAGCACGCCAAGCCGCAAGGCTACCTGCATTGGGACGGCCGCGACGTGCGCGCCCTGCTGGCCTGGCGAGAGCTGGTGGGCGAGTTTGAAAAGCCCAAGTTCTTCCACTACAAACAAAAACTCTGCGCCCACAGCCGCAATGACAAACTGGGCTGCACCGCCTGTATCGACGTCTGTTCGGCCAGCGCCATCAGCAGCGACTTCAAGCGCCAACAAATCAAGGTGAACCCCAACCTGTGCGTGGGCTGTGGCACCTGCAGCACGGTGTGCCCGACCGGCGCCATGGGTTTTTCCTACCCGCGTGCCAGCGACCAGGGCGTCAAGCTCAAAACGCTGCTGGCCACCTACCAGCGCGGCGGTGGCAAGGACGCGGCGCTGCTGCTGCACAGCCAGGGCAAGGGCGCTGCCTTGCTGGGCGACCTGGGCCGCGCCGCGCAACTCGAAAAGGGTCAAAAGGACGGCACCCATGGTGTGCCGGCGCGTGTGCTGCCGTTGGCGCTGTGGCACACCTCGTCGACCGGTCTGGACTTGTGGTTGACGGCCGTGGCCTATGGCGCCAGCCAGGTCTGGCTGCTTCTGACCGACGAGGAAGCGCCCCAGTATGCCGATGCGCTGCGCGAGCAGATGGCGGTGGCGCAAACCATTTTGACCGGGCTGGGTTATGCGGGCGAACACTTCAAGCTGTTGCAAGTGCGCGACGCGCGTGACCTCGCTGCGCTTGACCGCGACTTGCAGGCAGCGCCCGCGCAAGTCCCGGCGCGCCATGCCAGCTTTGCCGTGCAAGCCGACAAACGCGCCACGCTGGAACTGGCGCTGGATCACCTCATCAGCCACGCGCCCAAGCCCAGCCCCGTGCCCATTGCCTTGCCCGCCAGCGGCTCGCCCTTGGGCGGTCTGGCCATCAACAAGGACACTTGCACGATGTGCCTGAGCTGTGTCAACGCCTGTCCGGCCAGTGCCCTGGCCGACAATGCGCAGGCGCCGCAACTGCGCTTCATTGAGAAGAATTGCGTGCAGTGCGGCCTGTGTGTGGCCACCTGTCCTGAAAAAGCCTTGTCTCTGGTGCCGCAGCTTAATCTGGCTCCCCAACGCAAGGAACATGTGGTGCTCAACGAGATGCAGCCCTACGCCTGCGTGCGTTGCGGCAAGCCCTTCGGCACGCTCAAGGCGATCGAGGGCATGCTGGGCAAACTGGCTGGCCACAGCATGTTCCAGGGTGCGGCGCTGGAGCGCCTGAAAATGTGCGGCGACTGCCGCGTCATCGACATCTACTCTGCCGACAACGAAATCAAAATCACGGACCTCTAATCATGATGCCTTTGCCCGACACCGCCACGAGCAGCGCGCTCGACGAAGAAACCGCCCGTGCCGAGTTGTATGGCGTGCTGGCCCAGCTTTTTTATGCGCCGCCCACGGCTGAGCTGCTGGCCAAGCTGCGTGTGGCCGCCACCGAGGCGCCGGCTGCCGGTGGCTTTCTGGAGGAGCCCTGGCGCGCGCTGGTGGGCGCGGCGCGTGCGCTCAGCGACGACGCCATTGCCGATGAATACAACGCGCTGTTCGGCGGTGTTGGCAAGCCCGAGGTTTACCTTTACGGCTCGCACTACCTGAGTGGTTTCCTCAACGAAAAGCCGCTGGCGCGGCTGCGCAATGAACTTGCCAGCCTGGGCCTGGCGCGTGATGAGGCCATGTCCGACACCGAAGACCACATTGCTTACCTGTGCGAAGTGATGCGTTACCTGATTGCCGGTGATGACGTGGCGGTGGCCAACCTGGCGCGTCAGCAAAGCTTTTTTGCCGAGCACCTGCAGCCCTGGTCGGCAGCCCTGTGTGATGCCATTGCCCAACATCCCAAGGCGCGTTTTTATGCTGCGGTAGCCGAGCTGACCCGCGCTTTTGTGTCGGTGGAAGCGCAAGGCTTCGACATGCTGGACTGATCTTTGGCCCGGATGCCAATCCGGAATGGTTTTTCGGCGCGGCCTCAAGGCGTGTTCAAGTCGTCCACGGTCCACCAGGTCACATCGTCAATGCTGCGCACCACCTGGTAGGTGTCAACCGCTACAGCCACCAGCACACAGTCAGGCGAGTCCAAGAAAGAGGCCAGGTCGGGGTGCCGCTGCAGATGCGCCCGCAGCGCCGCAGGGTGCTGTTCAGTGGAGATGTCTCGCGCCTGCCCCACGGCGGTCACCACAAAGCCCTCCTGCGCGCCACCGCGGCTGGCCTTGCAGCCGTCCACCAGCACCGATACCCTGCAGTTTTGCATCAGGTTGCGGTATTTCTGCGTGTCGCGGTAGGTGGCAAACACCAGCTGACGCCAGCCCTGGAAGGGTGTTACCGCGACCAGGCTGGCATGCGGCTGGCCTGCGCTTTCGGTGGCCAGAATGGCAAAACCCATGCTGTCAAGGAGTTGCTGAATGGTGTGTTTGCTGGTGGCAGGGTCGTGCATGAATTCCCAAATAAAAATGAACTGCGCCACCAGTAAGGGCGCGCAATGAGCCGGCACGGCTATCCGGTGTAGCCCGCCAGTCTCGGCAGGAAAAGCACAAGGTCAGGCATCAGCGTGACCACGGCGAGCGCGCCCAGCATGACAGCGAGAAATGGCAGCACCTCGCGCACCAGTTCCATCAGCGACACGTCCGCAATTTTGGTCATCATGAACAACAGCAGGCCATAGGGCGGGGTCACGAGCCCGATCATGATGTTGAGAATCGCCACAACGCCGAAGTGCACCGGGTCAATGCCGAGCGCCGTTGCCGTGGGCAACAGCACCGGCAGGATCACCAGGATAATGGTGGACCCCTCCAGAAAGGCGCCCAAAACCAGCAGGATCAGGTTGACCAGCAGCAAGAAGCCCAGCGGCGACAGGTCGAAAGTCTTGAGCGCCACGCTGAGTGACGCGGGAATATTCTCGGCTGTGATGACATAGTTGAAGACTAGGGCACCGGCGATCAGCATGCCGATGGAGATGCTGGTGCGCGCACTGGTGATCAAGGCGTGGTAGATGTCGCCCCAGCCGATGCTGCGGTAAAGCACCACCGAAATCAGCAAGGCATAAGCCGCCGCCAGGCCTGCGGCTTCGGTCGGAGTGGTCACGCCGCTGTAGAGGCAACCGAGCAGGATGACCGGCAGCATCAGCGCCGGAAAGGCTTCGCGCGTGATGCGCGGCATCTCTCGTAGCGCAACCTTTTCCTCGACCGGATAGTGCCGGCGTTTGGCTAAAAAATAGATCAAGCCCATCTGCACGGCACCCAGCAGCAGGCCAGGCAGCACACCGGCAATGAACAGATAACCAATGGAGGCACCGGAAACCAGCGCATACAGCACCATTGGGATCGACGGCGGCAAAATGGGGCCGATCACTGCCGATACCGCGGTCAGGGCGGCGGCAAAACCCCTGGTGTACTTGCCGTCGCGGGTCATCATGGCCAGCATCATTTTGCCCGAGCCAGCGGCATCGGCCAGGGCGGAACCAGACATGCTGGCGAATACGATGCTCTGCAGCACGTTGACCTGTGCCAAACCGCCGGGAAAGCGCCCGACAATGGCATTGCAAAAGCGCAATAGCCGGTCCAGGATGCTGCCGCTGCTCATGATGGTGGCAGCCAGGATGAACAGCGGGATCGCCAGCAGTAAAAAACTGGAGTAGGTGCCGTTGAGTAGTTGCTCGGCCGCCGTGCCCATGTCCATGCCCTTGAGGTACAGGTACAGCACCGAACCACCGATCATGGCCTGGCCCACCGGCACGCCGAGCAGGCTGAGCGCGATGATGGTCGCCAGGGCCAACGAGAAGGGACTGGTGAAGCTCATCATGAGGGATTGGCTTGAGCTGCATCGATGCCAACGGGTTCCTTGCCGCGCAGCAGATAGCCGAGGTTCCAGAGATTGCGCACGATCACCGCCACCGAGAAGAGGATGTAGATTGAAAACAGCACGTCAAAGCGCGTGTTCAGGTAAGAGCTTTTTTCCACCTTCATGAAACTCACATAGTCGTAGGCCGCCGGCAGCGACATGCCGAACAGCGCCACGATGCTGGCGGAGCCGGCGATGCCCATGGCGATCCGCCCACGCTTGCCGGCATGGGCCGACAGGAAGTCGATGCGGATCTCTTCATGGTCCTTGAGCACGAAGGCCGCGCCCCACAGCACCAGCCAGAGCCAGGCGACCACGGACAGTTCTGCGGTCCAGCCCACGGGCCAGTTGAAGAGGTAGCGCAGTGCGATCTGGATGATGAAGGACACGAAAATGATCGCTAGTAGACCGGCGGCGACCACCTCGGCAAACCGGTGCAGAAAGGATGTGAGGGTTTTAAGCATCTGGCGTAAGTGGCGCTTCAGCTAATCATGGCCGGGTGCTCGCCTGCCGTCATTTCATGGCATTGATCTTGTCGAGCATGCCGGCCGGCCATTGTTTGGCCTCGTCCGAGGCCAGGTAGATCTTCTGCGCATGGTCGCGGAACGCGCCAATGTTCGGCGCGTACACATCAAGGCCCTGGCGGCGAAAGCCCTCGGCCAGTTCGGCCTCGCGTTTCAGGTGCTCGGCCGTGCTCCAGGCGATGGCCTTGTTGGCTGCTGCCTGGAAAGCCTGCTGTTTGGCTGGCGACATGCCTTGCCAGACCTTCATGCTGACCACCAGCAGGTCATAGCCCACCAGGTGCGAGGTCAGGACGATCTGCGACATCACCTCGTTGAACTTCATGTTCTGCACGTTGGGCAAGGGGTTGTCCTGGCCGTCGATGGCGCCGGTCTGCAGGCCAGTGTAGGTCTCCGCGTAAGCCATGGGGGTTGGGTTGGCTCCGAGCGAGCGCCCCAGCAGTTGCCAGGAATCACCGGGTGGCATGCGCAGCTTGATACCGGCCAAGTCAGCGGGCACGTTGATCTTCTTTTTGGTCTTGAGACCGACCTGGCGCGTGCCGAAGAACGTGGGACCCAGGATCTTCACCTTGAGCTGGTCCTCGACCATCTTCTTCATCTGCGCACCCAGGTCGCTGTTGAAGAAAGCGGTCAAGTGGTTGGCGTCACGAAACAGGTAGGCCGACGTGAGCAGTGACCAGGCCGGGATCTGCTTGGAGATGTCCTGCGGTCCAACGTTGCCCATCTCGAGGTTGTCGCGCTGCAGCGCCACCAGCTCAGTACCCTGCTTGAACATGGTCGAGTTGAGGAACATGTCGACCTTGAAATCGGCCTCCACTTCCTTGGCGAATAGCTTCATCATGTCGGCACGGATGTCCTTGTCCGAAAACACAGCGGCAAAACGCAGGGTGGGCTGGGCCTGGGCCCATGCGGGCATCACAGCTGCGGCCGCGAGGGATGCGCCTGTAGCCAAGGCAGAACGGCGATTGACGAGGAATTTCATGGTGGTGGTCTCCTGTTTATACGTGGTTGAAGGCGCGATTCGCCAGCGAAAACAAGGCGTGCTGGTGAAGCGCATCATAGCTATGAATGGTCGAATCTTGCCTGCCTTTCGTGGCACCCGGCGGACAGTAGGTCTCAGTGTTAACCCTCAATACGTGCGCTAATCGTCTATTTAAGTTCGATGAACGAACGATAATGAACAAAATAGTACAAAATAAATTGGGAGACTCGATAAAGTTACGCCACTTCCCGAAAAACAACCCAGCCCATTCACATCAGGAGACAAAAATGCAGGATCTGATTTCGCACCAACTCGTCAAGTACCTTGAAGACCGCGGCGTTGAATACATCTTTGGCCTGTGCGGCCACACCAACATTGCCGTGCTGACAGCGCTGGAAAAAAGCAGCATCAAATTCATCAACACGCGCCACGAGCAGGTCGCCGCCCACGCCGCCGACGGCTATGCCCGCGCCAAGAAAACCACCGCCGTGGTGCTGAGCCACCTCGGCCCCGGCCTGACCAACGCGTCCACCGGTGTGGCCAATGCCGCGCTGGATTCGGTGCCCATGGTGGTCATTGCCGGTGACGTGCCCAGCCACTACTACGGCAAACACCCGCACCAGGAAATCAACCTGCACTCGGATGCGGCCCAGTCGGAAATCTACCGCCCGTTCTGCAAGCGTGTCTGGCGCGTCGAGCGCCCCGACCTGTTCCCCGAAATCATCGAAAAAGCCTTCCAGCTGGCCGAGTCGGGTCGCCCCGGTCCGGTGCTGGTGTCGGTGCCGATGGACATTTTCTCCAAGGAAGTAGACGTTGAGCTGTTTGCCAAACTGAAGCGCCATACCAAGAAACTGCACACGCCGTCGATCGACGACGAAGTCGCCACGCAGATCATCGAAGCCTTGGTCGCCGCCAAGCGTCCCCAGCTACATGTCGGCGGCGGCGTGGTGCTGGCCAATGCCACGGCCGAGCTGGAAGAGTTTGTCAACCACATGAGCCTGCCGGTGTCGCACAGCCTGATGGGCAAGGGCGTGTTGCCTGACGACCACCCCTTCATCCTGGGCATGACCGGTTTCTGGGGTACCAAGTTCATCAACGACAAATGCCTGAACGCCGACCTGGTGCTGGGCCTGGGAACCCGTTTTGCCGAAGCCGATTGCAGCTCCTGGGAAAACGAGTACACATTCGACTTCACCAAGACCCAGCTGATCCACATCGACATCGACCCAAGCGAAATCGGCCGCAATTACCCGGTGCAAATCGGCGCCGTGGCCGACCTCAAGCAAGCGCTCAAGGTCTTGAACCGGGTTGCCAAAAAGCGCTACCCGCAAGGCTTCAAGAACGAGGTGCTCAAGGCCGAGATGGCTGCCAACCGCACCACTTTCAAGGCTGGCCTGGTGGCCGCCCAGCAAAGTAACGCCTTCCCGATGCGCCCAGAGCGCATCCTGGCCGATGCGCGTGCCGTGCTGCCGCGTGACGTCATCATCACCACCGACGTGGGCTGGAACAAGAATGGCGTCGGTCAGCAATTTGACATCTTCACCCCCGGCAGCATCCTGACCCCCGGCGGTTTTGCCACCATGGGTTTTGGCGCACCGGCCGCCATCGGCGCCAAGATCGCCTGCCCCGACCGCGTGGTGGTGTCGCTGGTCGGCGACGGTGGTTTTGGCCAGAACCCGGCGATGCTGGCCACGGCCGTGGAAAGCAATGTGCCTGTCATCTGGGTCATCATGAACAACTGCGCGTTTGGCACCATTGCCGGCTTGCAGTTGGCGCATTACGGCACCACGGTGGGCACGTTGTTCTTCAAGGACGGCGCACCGTTCCAGGCCGACTTTGCGGCCATCGCCCGTGCTTACGGTGCCGAGGGCGTTCGCGTCACTTCGGCCGAGGAATTCAAGCCGGCGCTGGAAAAAGCCATGGCCTCGAATCGTCCCTTCGTGATCGACGTGGCGATGCAAAACGCCCCGGTGGAAACCGCGGGTCACTGGAACATCATGGACATCTACTCGCCCGGCAAAAAGGTTCACCACGCTGATACCAGCGCCATAGCCGCAGCCGGTGGTACCGCATCATGAAACACGCATATTCATTGGCCCACCTGACCGCCATGGCGTTGCCACCGGTGGACCTGATCGAGGTGGCAGCCAGGACAGGTTACGACTACGTCAGCCTGCGCCTGAGTCGGGTCACCGACGCCGAGCCGCTGTACCCGCTCATCACCAGCAAGACGGCCATGGCCGCCACAAAGACCAAATTGGCGGCCACCGGCATCAAGGTCTGGGACGTGGAATTGGCCCGCATGGACCCCACGCACGACGCACACAGCTACCTGCCCATGCTTGAAGCTGCGGCTGAATTGGGTGCGCACCATGTGATTTGCCAGTTGCCCGACCCCGACCGTGAGCGTGCCCACGCGCGTTTTGCCACACTGTGCGACCTGGCCAAGCCCCTGGACATCAGCATCAGTCTGGAATTTCCGTGGTGGACCGAGACCGGTAACCTGGAAACCGCCACCACCGTGCTCAACACGGTCCAGCGCAGCAATGCCAGCATGTTGATCGACATGCTGCATTTCTACCGCTCCAACTCCAGCCTTGAGGCGCTGAAAAACCTGCCGCGCGAATGGTTCCCCTTCGCCCATGTGTGCGACGGCCCGGCCACCCTTGCCCCCGGCATGGAGAGCATCCTGCACGAGGCCCGCAGCCACCGTTACTTTCCCGGCGACGGCGACTTCGGCGTAAAAGACATTTTGGCCTGCTTGCCCGACCCCATCACCTACTGCCTGGAAATTCCGGGCGAGGCGCTGGCTGCCGAAATCGGCTTTGAAGAGTACGCCCGCCGCGCCCTGCAAACTGCCCAAAAACACCTCGATTGATCCACGTACCCACCGGAGACACACTATGAGCAATACCCCCCCCGAACTCACCAAGACCGAGATCAACGCCGAGCAACGCGAAGAGCTCGACAACGCCTTTGCCAGGGCCCGCGCGGCGCTGGCCATCATCGAGACCTACGACCAGGCCCGTGTGGACCGCCTGTGCCAGGCCGTGGCCTGGGCCGTGTCGAACAAGAAAACCTTCACCCGCCTGGTGGCAGAAGGCATTGCTGAAAGCCGCCTGGGCGACCCGGACAGCCGCATGGGCAAGCGCATGAAAATTCGCGGCATCCTGCGGGACGCGCTGCGCCAGAAGAGCGTTGGCATCATTGAGGAAATCCCCGAAAAAGGCATCGTCAAATACGGCAAGCCCGCCGGCATCGTGGCCTGTATCGTGCCCACCACCAACCCCGACCTGACCCCCGCCGGCAACGCCATTTACGCCATCAAGGCGCGCGACGCCGTGATCTTTTCGCCGCACCCGCGCGCCAAGAAGACCAGCTTCGAGACCGTGCGCCTGATGCGTGAAGCGCTCAAGCGCGAAGGTGCGCCCGAAGACCTGCTGCAATGCCTGACCAAGGTCAACATCCCGATGTCGCAAGCGCTGATGGCCGAGGCTGATCTGGTGATCGCCACCGGTGGCCAGCCGATGGTGCGTGCCGCCTACAGCTCGGGCACGCCCGCCTACGGTGTGGGCGCCGGTAACTCGACCATGGTGATCGACGAGACCGCCGACATCAAGGAAGCGGCCATGAACACCCGCTTGAGCAAGACCTCCGACTTCGGCTCGGGCTGCTCGGCGGACGGCAACCTGATCATCCAGGAATCGATCTTTGATGCGCTGCTGGCGCAACTGCAGGTTGAGGGCGGCTACCTGGCCAATGACGAGGAAAAGGCCAAGCTGCGCAAAGCCATGTGGGACGACGAAGGCCACCGCCTGGCCGACACTGTGGCGGTGTCGCCGCAGAAACTGGCCGAAGCTGCCGGCTTCAGCATTCCGGCGGATCGCAAGTTCATCATCGTGCGCGGCGACGGCATCGGCAAAGAGTATCCGTACTCGGGTGAGAAGCTCACCACGCTGCTGGCGGTGTACAAGTACGGCACGTTTGACGAAGCCCTGGACATGATGCGCGCCATTTACAACGTGGGCGGCAAGGGCCACTCCTGTGGCATCTACTCGTTCAACCCCGAGCACATTCACCAGCTGGCCATGGCCGCGCCAGTGAGTCGCATGATGGTGCGCCAGCCGCAAAGCAAGGCCAACGCTGGCGCCTTCAACAACGGCATGCCGATGACCAGCAGCCTGGGCTGCGGCACCTGGGGCGGCAACGTGATCAGCGAGAACGTCAGCCTCAAGCACTACATGAACACCACCTGGGTGTCGGTGCCAATTCCAGAAGACAAGCCGTCCGACCAGGAACTGTTTGGCGAGTTTTACGACCCCAGCATGGAAGAGGGTGAGTTCAAGGCCGAGGACATGGCCAGCGCCTGCTGAAACTCGCTGTCATTGCGAACGCAGTGAAGCAATCCATGACTCCTGAATTCATGGATCGCCACGCTTCGCTCGCGATGACGGTTCAAGGTCCGCGTTCTGTCACGGGCCGGATACTACGGCGGGCTCGCGATGACACAATAGCGCTAAGCGCCTGCCTGTGCCCGCGTGGCCCATGCAGGCTTTTTTATTGGAGTAAATGATGCTAAGCAACAAACCGATTGAATTGAATGGCCAGCCCATCGCGGGCGGCAAATTCCCGCTCGTCTGCACCCCGCTGGTGGGCCGCACGTTGACTGCGCTGCTGGCCGAGTTGGCCATGGTGCTGCCCAAGCAGCCCGACGTGCTGGAATGGCGCGTTGATTATTTTGACGCCATAGGTGACACCACCGCCGTCATTGCTGCAGCGCGTGCCATCAAGCAGGCTGCCGGCAACATCCCGGTGCTGTTCACCCGCCGCTCCACCCTCGAAGGCGGTGAAAAGATCGCGATCAACGAAGACCAGGTGATTGCCATGTACACGGCGGTGTGTGAGAGCAAAAGCATCGACCTGATTGACTACGAGATGGCCAACGACGCGGCCAACATCACTCGGGTGCGCACGGCGGCCAAGGCCAATAACATCAAGTTGGTGCTGTCGTTCCATAATTTCTCTTACACGCCAGCGCTGGAAACGCTGGCCGCGAAATTCCTGACGGCCGACCAGTTGGGCGCCGACGTGGCCAAGGTGGCCGTGATGCCGCGCGACCTCGACGACGTGCTGACGCTCTTGACCGCCACCCGCGAAGCCAGCAAAAAGCTGCGCATTCCGCTGATTTCCATGTCGATGGGGCCTTATGGCGCCATGACGCGCCTGTTCGGCTGGACTTTTGGCTCAGCCTTGACTTTTGCGGTGGGTGCCAGCAGTTCGGCGCCCGGGCAGGTGCCGATCGAAGACCTCAACACGGCGCTGGCGATTTTGCAGAAGTCGATGGGCGGCAAATAGAAATCAGGGGTGCGGCGGCAGGCGTTCTTCAGACGACCATCGGTGTCAAACCGCCGTCCATCGACAACACCGCACCATTGATGTAACTTGCCCTGTAAGAGGACAGAAAGACCACCGCATTGGCAATCTCATCCGGCTCGGCGATGCGTCCCAGTGGCAAGCGGTCGTTGGCCAGGGTCAGGGCCTCCGCTGTGCTGATGTGTTGAAGCTTGGCATCTGCGACCAGGCCTTCCTGCAGCCTCTCCGTCAGCGTCAGGCCAGGGTTGACGACATTGACCCGCACACCTTGGCGCGCGTAGGCGTTGGCCAAACCCACACTGGCCAGCATCAGCGCGGCGTTGGCTGAGCCTCCTGGCAAATGGATGGGGCTGGCAAGCTTGCCGCCCATCCCCACCACATTGACAATCACACCTTTGCCGCGCTGGGCCATCTGCTTGATCAGAGGGTCCATGACGTGGATATAGGTGAAGTATTTGGCCTGCATCGCCTCGTGCCAGGTCTGTGCATTGAGCTCGGCAGGCGGTGTCCGCCGTGCCGCACCAGCACAATTGACCAGGATGTCAATGGCACCACCATCGTTTTGGGCCTGGTCAACCATGGCATGGGCCTGGATCGGGTCTCTCAGGTCGGCGCTCAACACAAAAATACGGTTTGTGGTGTCGGGTGCATCGCGCGAAAGCAGCACTTTGGCCGCCTTCAGATGTGACAAGTCCCTTGAGACCAGAGTCACTTGCGCGCCTTCCTGAAGGAACAGCCGGGCACAGGCCAATCCGATGCCTTTGCTACCGCCCGTGATCAGTACATGCAGGTTTTGAAGCTTTAAATCCATGGTTTTTGCTCCTGGGTTAATTGTGGCGTGAGGTGTTTGCAGCGGCAAGCTCGCGTACCACCTGATCCGCGTTGGCCCGCAATTGCAGCGCGATGTGATCAGCCAGCTGCAGCCGGCGCAATAGCCAGGGGCTGAGGTCGCCATCAAACGGGTCGCCCAGCACCGACCATTCCAGCGCTGTCCCAGCCGGCGGCGCGCTTTGCGGGGGCCGGGCGGCTGCGCCCATGGCGGTTTCGATAGCCTGTGCCGTCTGCTGCAAGGGCAGCTCAATTTCATGCGGGGTCAGGCGGCCTCGTTGCTGCAGCAGCATGGTCTTGACCGTGGTCAACTGGGCCAGCAGTTGGTAGCTCAGGGCCAGCAAGCGGCCCAGCGGCTCCAGCGGTGGACGCACGGCGCGCGGCTCGGACAAGGAGCGTTGCGTGGCCTGCACCAGCGCAGACAAGCTGTCAAACGCCTCACGCCGTGCCAGCCGCCACTGGATTTCGGGCGCGTTGTCCACGGCCTGCAGTTGCCACAAGCCCAGCGCCACGCGCGCGTGCCGGGCTTGCGCCGCGAGCGTGCGCGCCACCAGCGCCGCAATCTGGCCGCGCTCCCAGGACGGCAGCACATAGCTGAAAGCCCAGGCAATGGTGACGCCCAGCAGGGTGTCGAACATACGCTCCAACACATCAAAGGCCGGGCTGGGCCCGGCGTTGAGCATCTGCACCTGCAACAGGCCAAGCACCGTGGCAGCCACCGCGGTCACCAGGTATTTTTTGAGCGCGAAGGCGTGGGCCAGGGCCTGTGCCAGGGTGGCCACCAGCAGCACCAGCAGCGGGCTGATGTGTGCGTACAGCAGCAAGCCGGCCACCACGCAGCCGATCAGCGTGCCGATGGCGCGGCTGTTGCGCCGCTCCAGGGTCTGGGCCAAGCTGCCGCGCAGCACCACCACGATGGTCAGCAAGATCCAATAATCATGGGTGCCCCAAGGCAGCGCCAGCGAGACGGCATAAGCCGTTCCCATGGCCAGTGCCGCCCGGATGGCATGGCGCAAGGGCGGCGCATTCCAGCGCCACAACGCATAAAAGGGCGCCCAGGACCACACCGTGGGGCTCACGAACAACTCCCAGTTGGCGCGCACCAGGCTCACGTTGGGGGCCACGTCACCGCGTGCCAGGGCGATCAGGCGCAGGCAGTCGTCATTCATCAGGCCGATGCGGCTGGACATGCCCATGGCCAGGATGGCGGCTGGCGCGCCATTGCCTGGCACGGCGCTGGCTTGGCCCCATGGCAGGTTTTCAAGTTGCGGCCGATGGCTGGCCAACGACGCTGGCGTGCGGCCCAGCAGCAGGGCGTCAGCGAGGGCATCGATCTCGTCGGCCAGCGCTTCCAGGACGCCGCGCAGGGAACTCAGCACAGGTTCATGGCCGGGATGGGTTTTGAGGGTGTCCAGATCAAGGTTGCAGACCAGCAGGTGGTCGCGCATGTCCAGTACCAGCATCAGCATGTCGGCCAACTGCTGGCGGCGCGTGCTGCTGGGCGACTCCAGCAAAATATCACGCGCCGCCTGCAACTGGTCGGCCAGTGCCGCCTGTTGTTGCAGCAGCGTGCCCACCAGCGGCGCCCGCACACCGCTTGCGGGCACGGTCTCAGGACTGAACTGTTGTGCCTGCGAGCGCATCAGCGTGGCCAGGGCCATCAGGGTGTCAGCCAGCAGTTGCACCCGGTAACGCGCGTTCAGCAGCGCGTTGGCCAGCGTCGCCCAGACCAGGTAGGCCACGGCCCCCAGCGTGAAGTAGAGGCTGGTGGTCAGGTTGGTGGCATGGTTGGCGTGGTCCGGCACCGCCATTGAAAAGACCATGGCAAACATCACCGAGATCGAGATCGGCAGCCCGCGCTTGCCCCAACCGCCGGCCAGGAAAGCCAGAAAGCTGGCTGGCACCAGCAGCAGGCCCAGCAGAATGGGCGCGGCGTGCAACACCTGCACCGCCCAAAAAAGCGGCAAACCGACCAGGAAGGCCGGCAACAGTTGCCAGAACTTGCCGCGTTTGGGCGCCGGTTGGTCCGGTGGAATGCACACCACCACGCCCACGGAGGCGGCGGCCGCCGCAAATTCGCCCAGCAGCAGATGAATGCTGCCGGTGATCAGCAGCAAACCCAGCGCCGCTGCCAGCCCATTGCTGACGTAATAGCTCAGCGCGATGCGCAAGGCTTCGCGTTGGTAACGTTCATATGGGCTCGGTGGCTGCATGGAGAACGGACGCAATGAAGTTGATTTTTATCCCCAGGACCGGGTGAGCAGCTCATCGAGGGCATCTGAAATGCTTTGACCCTGGTCCGCCAGCGAGCCAATGTGACGCCCCAACTGGTCCACCGACACCGAGACCATGTCCAGCGGGTGCAGCACCACATCGATGCCCTCAATCTGAAAAATCGGGTTCATGCGCCGACCGATTGTCGGGGTGCTGGCGGGCAGCAAGCTGCGCCGCACCAGAGGCACCACAACGCGTCGGCGATAACCATCAAACTGTGCGGACTGCACCAGCACCACAAAGGGAATGGATTCACGCAACGCCCCCTTGTTGCGATGAACATCAAATTGAGCCATTACAGGCGAACATGGTCGTCGGCAAACGAGCCCACTGATGCGTGCACTGCGTTCCAGTCGGCAACGCAGGCCTCGGCCATTTTTTGACGGCTGTGCTGCGCTTGCTGCTGTTGTGACACAAACTCGGTCAACAAAGCCTCCATGGTCGCGGACAGGTTGCTGGTGTAGGTCTTGGCTTGCATCACCAGGCTTTCGTTGAGCGTCAGGTTGACGGGGCGTTTGCGAAGGTTTGAGGCGACTGTGGACATGGTGAATTCCTGAGTGTCAATGGTTGCGCGTCGAGTGCGCATGATATGCGCATATGGCCGCTGAATCAAATCCGCTTGCGCAAGGCGCGCGCGTCAACCCATTTCCAAGTTTGGCACTGTCAATTAGCCCCATTCGGTATTTACCGAACAAATACAATTTGTAGATACATTCCATAACAATTTACTAAAAATGAACAATGAGTGGAGTCTGACCGATTTGCGCGTGTTTTGCCAAGTGGCCAAGCGCTCCAGCTTTGTCGGCGCTGCCACTGACCTGGACATCTCGCCCGCCTACGTCACCAAGCGCGTGGCTAACCTGGAAAAGGCACTGGGCAGCACGCTGTTTCACCGCACCACGCGCCGCGTCATCATCAGCGACGCGGGCGAGGCCACCTATGCCTGGGCACGCAAGGTGCTCGATGCCGCCGACGAACTGAACGAGGGTGTGGTCGGGGCCAAAACCTTGCCCGCCGGACCGCTGCGCATCGCCACCAGCCTGCATCTGGGACGCAACCATCTGGCCCCGATCCTGGCGGAAATGGGTCGCCAATACCCGGCGCTGGAGATCTGGGTGGACATCGTGGACCGCCGGGTGGATCTGTTGGGTGAGGGCTTCGACATTGACGTGCGTATGGGCGAGGTGACCGAGCCCAACCTGATCGCGCATCTGGTGGCCAAAAATGCCCGCGTCTTGTGCGCCGCGCCGTCTTACCTGGCGCGACGTGGTCACCCCAAAACCCTGGCCGACCTGGCCGGACACGACTGTCTGATGTACCGCGAGCGCCACCAGACTTTTGGTGTCTGGCGGCTTGAAGGCCCCAACGGGTCGGAGTCGGTCAAGGTGACCGGGGCGATGGGTTCCAACCAGAGCGACATCGTGCACCAGTGGGCGTTGGACGGCCTGGGCATTATTCCGCTGGCCAGTTGGGACGTGGCAGCGCTGTTGCGCGCCGGTGCGCTGGTGCGTGTGCTGCCGCAGTACCACCAGAACGCCGATGTCTGGGCTGTCACCGCCACCCGACTCGACCAGTCGGCCAAGCTGCGCGTCTGTACCCAACGGATCATCAGCCAACTGCAGCAGGGGCCGTATGCGCTCGATACCTCGGTGCGCTAGCCCCAGGCTCAGACCAAGGGCACCGTCAGCTGCGCAATGATGGCTTGGGTGTCGGGCCGGGTACCGCGCCACCATGCAAAAGCTTCTGCCGCTTGCTCGGCCAACATGCCGACACCATCGGCCAGGTGGCCTGCACCCGAAGCCTGTGCCAGATGCAGAAAAGGTGTCAGTCCTTTGCCATAGGCCAGCTCGTAGGCCAGGCAACCTGGTGCAAAGGCCGTGGCGGGCACGGGCGGCAACTCGCCTCGCAAACTGGCTGAAGTGGCATTGAACACCAGGTCGAACTGCTGACCGGCCAGCGCCTCATAACTGCAGGACTTCACCTTGGCGTGCGCGGCCACCTCGGCCGCCAGGGTCACGGCTTTGGACAGGGTGCGGTTGGCCAGGGTCAGGCTGGCCGGTTGTTCATGGATGAATGGCAGCAAGGCACCACGGACGGCACCCCCTGCGCCCAGCAGCAGAACGCGTTTGCCACGCAGCGCAAAGCCCAGGTTGTGCGTGACATCGCGCACCAGACCCATGCCGTCAAAGTTGTCGCCCAGGACCTCATCACCCTCAAACTTCAGCGCATTGACGGCACCCGCCAAACGCGCGCGCGCCGACAGCGTGGTGGCATAGGCGCAGGCGTCCATTTTGAAGGGCGCCGTCACATTGAGACCACGTCCGCCCGCAGCGCGAAATGCATCAACTGTTTCAGCAAAGCGGCCCAGCGGCCCTTCCAGCGCGGTGTAGTGCATGGCTTGCCCGCACGACCTAGCGTACCAAGCATGGATCAACGGGGATTTGGTTTGACTGATGGGGTTGCCGATCACGGCATAGTGGTCGTTCATGATGCAGTGGCAGTGGCGGTAAATAAATCGGACGGCATGGCAAGCAGATTTTGGATGATCAAAGGCACAAAGTCCATCTGCTCCAGCACGTCGCGTTGCAGGTCGATGCCGGGGGCAATTTCGAACAACTCGATACCCTGATCCGTGAGCCGGAAGCTGGCGCGCTCGGTCAGGAACAGCACGCTCTGGCCGCGCCTGAGCGCTTCCACACCGCTGAAGGTGATTTGATCCACCTGGGACAGCAGCTTTTTGATGGCGCCTTGTTGCAGCACGCGTATCTGGCCGTCACCGGTCAGCAGCTTGACGCCCTTGGCGGCGAAAGTGCCGCAAAACACCACCTTGCGGGCATTTTGGGCAATGTCGATGAAGCCGCCCGGCCCCACGGTCAGGCCACCGAGTTTGCTGACATTGACGTTGCCCTGCGCATCAAATTCGCCAAAACCCAAAAAGGCAATGTCCAGGCCACCGCCGGCATAAAAGTCGAATTGCGTGGCGGCGTCAAGCATGGCGGTGGCATTGCGGGCGTAGCCAAACAGCACGCCGTCCATCAGCGTGCCGCCATAGGTGCCGTGTTCGATGGTCTGGTAAATGCGGTGCTGCTCGCCGCGTGCGGCGATCAGTTTGGCTACGGCGTCGGGCACACCGACACCATAGTTGACGACCGGGCGCGCCTTGCCGGTGTTGAACAACTCCAGGGCAGCACGGCGTGCCACGGCCTGGCGTTCACTGAAAGCGACATGGGCCGCCGCTTTTTCAACCTCATGGTCGGCAGCCTCACTCATGTAACGCGCCTCCCCCGTCAATTCGCCGCTCAAGGCGGGATCAAAGGCGATGTCATAGCTGCATTTCTGCTCCGGGTCCACCACGATGGCATCGACCCAGGCCGACGGAATGCGGACCTCGCGCGCCTTCAGCGCCCCATTTGGCAGGCGTTCCTTGACCTGCACAATCACCTTGCCACCGCTGTTGCGTGCGGCGAGGGCCAGCGACTGGGCATCCACGTTGGCAACCTCATGCTCAAAGCTGATGTTGCCGTCTTCATCCGCCGCACTGGCACGCACCAGCGCCACATGCACTGGAAACGGTTTGTAGCGCAGGTACTCGCGCCCATCCATTTGCACGACTTCAGCCAGATCATCCTTGGCCGAGGCATTCATGCGGCCACCGCCCTGGCGCGGGTCGCACACCGTGCCCAAGCCTACATGGGTGAATAGGCCCGGCCTGCCCGCGCCGATTTCGCGCAGCAGTTGGCTGGAAACGCCCCCCGGCAGGATATAGGCCTCGATCTTTTCATCCAGCGCGAGTTGCTGCAGGGTGGGCGACCAGACCCAATGGCCACCAATGACCTTCTTCACCAGGCCTTCGTGGGCAAAACAGTTCATGCCCTTGGTCTTCTTGTCGCCAATGCCCAGGGCATGTACCAGGGTCAGGTTGCGTGGCGTTTGTGTGTCTAGATACCGCGCCTGCACGGCCTCGAACAGGCAGGTGGCTTCCATCAGGCCGCCGCCGCCGCCCATCAGGCCCACGGTGTCGTTGTCGTTGATGAGGTCTGCAGCTTGTGCCGCCGTCATGAATTTGCTGTGGCTCATGGTGTTTTGCGCCACTTGTTAGCGGTGCACATCAAACAACACAGCACCTTTTTTCAGGGCCATCCTAGCCACCACCGTGCGGTGAATTTCGCTGGTGCCATCAAAAATGCGGTAGACGCGGGCATCGCGGTAATAACGCTCAATCGGCAATTCCTTGCAGAAACCCATGCCGCCAAAGACCTGCACCGCGCGGTCCACCACCTTGCCCAGCATCTCGGCGGCAAACACCTTGACCATGGCGATTTGTTCACGGGCATCGACGCCCTGGTCCAGCAGCCAGGCGGCCTGGTACACCAGCCAGCGCGCGGCGTTGATCTCGATCACGCTGTCGGCCAGTTGCTGCTGCACCATTTGAAAGTCGCCAATTTTTTGACCAAACTGTTTGCGCTGGTTGGCATAGTCCAGCATCAGTTCCAGCACATGGCTGGCCTTGCCCACGGCGCGTGCGCCCACTTGCGCCAGCCGGACCACGTTGAGCGCGCCCATGGCCAGCTTGAAACCCTGACCCTGCTCACCCAGCAGGCAAACAGGCTCCAGCACCACATCGTCAAAATACAGTTCCAGGTGCGGTGTGCCGCGCAAGCCCATCATCTTCTGGTCCTTGCCAAGGGTGAAGCCGGGCAGGCCTTTGTCGACCATGAACATCGAGATTTCCTTGTCGCCGGTCTTGGCCGACACCAGATAGAAATCGCTCCACTCGCCGTCGCTGATAAAGCACTTGCTGCCATTGAGCACCCAGCCCGCATCGGTCTTGCGGGCGGTCGTCTTGATACCCGCCGCATCGGAACCCGCCCCGGCTTCGGTGATGGCAATCGAGCAGGTGCGCGCACCTTGCACGGTGGGTTTGAGCCAGCGATCCACTTGCGCCCCCTTGCATTCCAGCAGGGGCTCATAGACATTGCCAAAGGCGCGGCGGATCAGATAGTCGGAGGTATGGCCAAACTGTTCCTCGCAAATGATGCGGTCCAGCGCAGTCAAACCGCCACCGCCGAGTTCTGCCGGCATGTTCAAGGCGTACAAGCCCAGTTCTTTCGACTTGTTGAAAACAGCCAGCGCTTTTTCTTTGGCCAGAAAGCCTTGCTCCTCCAACGCATCTTCCAGGGGATGCAGTTCTTCGGCGATGAAGCGACGCAGGGTGTCGATCATCATTTTTTGTTCGTCGTTGAGTGAAAAGTCCATGGCGGTGTTTCCTGTTGGTTTCTGATACTTTGCGGGTCAGACCACTCGCGTAGCGACGTGCTCTGACCCCAACTGACTAAGATGAATGGTCTGACCGGACTTGGCCGCGTCGGCAATGGCTTCGGTGACGCGCAGGTTCTGCAGGCCGTCAAAGGCGCTGACCAGGGGCTCGGCCTCACCCCGAATGACCGCACCAAAGTGTTCCAGTTGATGTTTCAAAGGGTCGTCACGCACCATGCCGACCACACCGACCTCAAAGGCTTTCCACCAGGAGCGGTCTTCCAGGCGGGGGTAGGTCTTGAGGCGCATGGTGGGCACCGACAGGCTGCCGTTGGTGCCGGTGATGACGTAGCAGTCTTCATCGTCATAGCTGGCATAAGCCTTGTTCTCTTGCGATGTCTGCTCCCAACTGCGCGCGCAGGCCGCGGTATCGGACAGCATGAACGTGCCCAGCACGCCGCTGGCAAAACGCAGGTTGATCGCCACCGTGTCTTCCACCGCAAAGCCGCGCGTGGCGTGGCTGGCAAAGGCCTGTACCGCCACAATGTCGCCGCACAGCATGCGCAGGTTGTGCACCTCATGAATCATGTTGATCAGGATCGGGCCCGCGCCCGGTTCACGCCGCCAGGGGGCGCCCTCAAAATAGGTATCCGGCTTGAAAAACGTGGCGCTGCCCATGACGGCGACCAGTTGACCCAGTTGGCCGGAATCCACCACCTCTTGGGCTTTGCGCATGATGGGGCTATGGGCGCGGTGGTGTCCGATCAGCACCCTGGCACCCGTGGCATTCACCGCATTCAATAGCTGTTCGCCTTGCGCGACGGTGGTGGCCATCGGCTTTTCCAGCAGGATCGGCAGCCCGGCCTCCATACACAGCAGCGCTTGTGGCACATGCAGGTGGTTGGGGGTGGCCAGCAGCACGCCATCAGGGCGGTCCGCCGCCAGCAAGTCTTCCAGCGAGGCAAACAGCGGAACGTTCGCCGCCCTGGCAACCGCGACCGCGGCCGGGGACGGGTCAACAATCGCGCTCAGCGTGCAGCTGGGGCTGCGTTGTGCCACGGCCATGTGGACCTGGCCGATGGTTCCAGCGCCAGCAATGGCAATACGGGTTGGGGTCATGCGTGTGCCTCTCGTTTTGAAGGCTGCAATGTACTGTGAGCATTAATAAATACAATGCATCCAAGTTGACATTGACAATTTACCAATGATGAACAATTGGTGAGAAATAATCCGCCAATGCCCCGGTGGGGTCCGGCATGGCCCACGTGCCAAAAAGGCGCGATCAGATCAGGTTGCGCATGGCCCGCGAGGTTTCCATCAGTACCGGCAGCACGCGCGACACCGCGTCTTCACTGCTTTCATGCCCCATCGGCATCGTCACGTTGAGTGCGCCCACCAAGTCACCTTTGCGGTCAATCAGGGGCACGGCCACCCCGCGATAGGTCAATTCGAGCTGCTGCTCAGAGATCGCCCAGCCGCGCTGGCGGATGCGCGCCAACTCAAGGCGCAGGCGGTCCTTGTTGTTGATGGTGTAGCTGGTGTAGGCCTTGAGTTCATGGTGGGCCAGCCAGTTTTCCAGCCATTCGGGGTCGCGCATGGCCAGCATCAGCATGCCGGCGGCGGTGACCTGCGCCTGCACGCGCGAGCCCAACACCACACCGGTGTTCATGCTGCGGGTGGAGCCGTTGCGGGCGATGTACACCACGTCATCGCCGTCCATCACACTCACGTAGGCGATCTCCTGCGTGCCGGACGTGACCCGTTGCAAAAAAGGCTGCACAATGCGCGGCAGTCGGGCCGATTCCAGGTACGACTGGCCCAGCCGCAACACTCGGGGCGTGAGCCAGAACATCTTGCCGTCGGTGGCCACGTAACCCAGGTAGGCCAGCGTCAGCAGGTAGCGCCGCGCCGCGGTGCGCGTCATGTCGCAGCGAACGCCAGCCTGGCTGGCCGTCATGCGCGGGTTGGCGTCGTCGAAGGCTTCGATGATGGACAGGCCTTTTTCCAGGCCAGCGATCCAGTCACGTTTGTCCAGTGTGGCGCCAGGGCTCACTTTGGTGGATGAAACAAGGCTTGTCATGCGGTTGACTCCATTGAATGGCGACAAAATGAGCTAAGTACTTACCCGTGTTGCGTTCGTTTATCGTTTATAAAAGTTCATTTATCGCACAAATGGCAAAAAATTTACCTTTTAAAGTGCTTCTTAATGGCTAAAGTCCGGTCAGAAACAAGATTATGAACGATCAACGCATCAATTCTCTCGTCAAAGCGGCATCCATGCCGCCAGTCCATGGCGACACCGATGTCTATCTGATTTTGGGTGATCCCATCGAGCAGGTATTGGCGCCCGAGATATTTAATCCGCTCTTCGCCCGCTTTGGCAACGACGCCTTGCTGGTGCCGGTTCAAGTGGCCCCGCAGCATCTGCTCGCTTTTGTCAAGGCGGCTTTTCTGGCGAAAAACATCAAGGGCATGTGGGTGACGATTCCGCACAAGGTGTCGGTCATGGACGTGCTTGACCGCAGCAGCGATCTGGCCCATTTGGCGGGTGCCGTCAATGCCATCCGACGCCATGTCGACGGCACACTCGAAGGTGGTTTGTTTGATGGCGAGGGCTTTATCCGTTCACTGGATTACTTTGGCATCCCTTACGCTGGCAAAAAAATATTAATTTTGGGTGCCGGTGGCGCCGCCGCCGCCATTGGGGCCTCTTTGGTGCAGCCTCGCGCCACGGGGTGCGCCACTGAAGTGGCCTTGTTTGACCCCACCCCCGGCAAAGCGGCCGAAGTGGCTGCCCGGCTGCAGCTTGCCAACACCGCGCGGGTTGCGGCGCTCAGCAGCAGCGCGCCAGAGGGTTTTGATCTCGTGGTCAATGCCTCGCCCCTGGGTCTGAAGATGACCGACCCGCTGCCCTGCGATGTGGACCGTTTGGACCCCGGCGCGGCGCTGGTGGACATTGTGATGAAAAACTACCCCACGCCCGTGCTGCGTGCGGCACGCGCACGCGGCCTGCACGCCGAGCCGGGCTTTGAGATGCTGATTCAGCAAGCGCATCTGTACATGGATTTTTTTGGCTTCCATGACATCGCCGCTGCCCTGCGCCAGGATACCTGTACGATTCGCCAGCAAATTTGCCCGCAAGCGCTGCTAAACGAGAGCGCAGAGACTGGTCAAGAATTTTTCGTAACCCCGTGAGCACCCGCCCACATTTTTTTAACTGAAGGAGACTCCCCATGAATGTTCGCCGTCAATTGCTGGGTGCTGCTGCCCTGGCCTTCATCTCAACCCTGGGCAACGCCCAAACTTTCCCCGACCGTGAACTCTCCGGCATCATCCAGTGGGGCGCAGGCGGTGCCACGGACGTGGTGGCGCGCTCGCTGGTGCCGCTGGCTGAAGAAGCCCTGGGCAAGAAAATCGTGCTGCAAAACAAGGCCGGTGGTGTCGGTGCCATTGCCACCAACTTTGTCAACCAGCAAGCCTCGGATGGCTACACGCTGCTGATTGGCGCCGAGAATCCACAGATTCACCCCATCCTGGGCATCAGCGACCTGGACTATTCCAAGTTTTACCCGGTCAACATCATTGGCCGCGGCAACGTGTATGTGGTGACCACGGTTGATAAACCTTGGAAGACGTTCAAGGACTTGTTGAATGACGTGCAGGCCAACCCCGGCAAGATCAAACAGGGCGCCACCGGAACCGGCGGCCTGCCGTTCACAGTGAGCTCCATGATCTCGACCGTGGCCAAGTTCCCGACCACTTCCGTGCCCTTTGCCGGTGACGGCCCTGGTGTGACTGCACTGCTGGGTGGCCACGTGGACTTCATGTTTGTCGGTGTCGGCGCCGCAGCCGAGCACATCAAGGCCGGTCGTCTCAAGGCCCTGGCTGCCATCAGTGCCGAGCCCTTCGAAGGCGTGCCGCCCATTACCAACGACCTGCCCGGCATCGCCAAATACCTGCCCTGGGGCCCGTTCTACGGCGTCTTTGTGAAAAAAGACGTGCCTGATGCGGCAAAAGCCAAACTGGTCAGCGCCTTCAAGACCGCCGCCAACGACCCCAAGTTCGCTGCTTTCATGAAAGACCGAGGCAACGTGATGATGAACATCTCCGGTGCCGAGGCCGACGCCTTCCTGAAGAAATGGCAGTCGGTG
Organism: Rhodoferax sp.; assembly: GCF_030653815.1. Classification (GTDB taxonomy): domain Bacteria; phylum Pseudomonadota; class Gammaproteobacteria; order Burkholderiales; family Burkholderiaceae_C; genus Rhodoferax. The sequence goes on from NZ_JAURYQ010000036.1 coordinate 252,860, forward strand.
ACCTCCTGGACCTATCAGGAAGTTGGCGTCGCCAAGGTTGATCCGGCGAGCCTGGGCATTGCCAAGCCTTGAGTCTGTGACACCGGGCAGGCAGCGCGCCTGCCCGGCCGGGCCAGATAACGACAACAGGAGACACCATGCACACAAGCCGTCGCCGACTCCCGGGTGAGTTGGTTTTTTCCATGCTGCTGATCGTCTTCAGCTTGTTCATGCTGTGGCAGGCCTACAGTATCTCGAAGTTCGAATCGTTCACTTCGGCCGGGGCGTTTCCCATGTTTGCGGCGGTGGTGATGTTGCTTTCAGGTTTGAAGGCAGCAACTGAAACCGTCAGGTTGACACCGCTGCCGGGTGCCGATGGCGAATCGGCCTGGCGCCAGTTTGTGCGCCAGTTGACACCGGGCATGCTGGTGCAGTTTGTGCTGGCCATTGCGGCTTACATGTTCATGCTGGAACGTCTGGGTTTTGTCATCTCGTCCTACTTGTTTCTGGTGATTTCCATGCGGCTGCTGGGCAGCCGCAAATGGGTGCTCAATATCTGGGTAAGCGCCTTGAGCCTGGCGCTGGTCTATCTGGTGTTCAAGACGATTTTTTCAGTGGTGCTGCCCGCGGGCACGCTGCTTGCGGGGCTGGTCAAATGAATGAAGCGCTGGGTTATTTTTTCATGTCCTGGGTCGACCCCAGCTTGCTGGGCCTGATTGCGGCCGGCACCTTTGCCGGTATTTACATTGGCGCCATTCCCGGTTTGTCGGTCACCATGGCGGTGTCGATCCTGATCTCGTTCACTTTCAAATGGGACATCAATTCGGCGCTGGCGGTGATTGCCGGTATTTATCTGGGTGGCGTTTATGGTGGATCACGCAGTGCCATTTTGCTCAACATTCCCGGTGCACCTTCGGCCATTGCCTCCGGGCTGGACGGTTATCCGCTGGCCAAACGGGGTGAGGCTGGAACGGCCATTGGTTTAACCACTATTGTTTCGGTCTTCGGCGGCTTTGTAGGCATTTTGGTTCTTGCCATTGCAGCGCCCGCGGTAGCGACATTGGCGCTCAAATTTGCGCCCCGTGATTATTTAATGCTGGCCATCTGGGGCATTTTGCTGGTGGGTAGCTTGTCCGGTGGTTCACTCGCCAAAGGCATCTTTGCGGGTGCGTTTGGGGTGTTGATTGGATCGGTCGGCCTGGACCCGATGACGGCCGAGCCCCGCTTTACTTTTGGCAGCTTGCAGTTGACGGCTGGCATTTCGTATGTCGCCGCCATGATCGGCTTCTTCGGCGTGGCCGAAGTGCTGGTGCAGTTGCACGAAATGCACCTTAAAGCCGTCAAACAGAATGTTTCCAAAATATTGCCGTCATGGAGCTTGCTTAAAAAATATTTGCCACTGGCGACCCGCACCTCGGGCATTGGCGTGGTGGTGGGTGCCCTGCCTGGTGCGGGTGGCGACATTGCCGCGCTGATGGCTTATGACCATGCCAAGCGCACCGTCAAGAATCCTTCACGCCCCTTTGGTGAAGGCGCTTATGAAGGCCTGGTGGCGCCTGAGTCGGCCAACAATGCGGCGGTGCCCGGCGCATACATTCCGATGATGACGCTGGGCATTCCGGGCGATGCGGTCACCGCCGTGATCATTGGGGCCATGTACATCCACGGCCTCAAGCCTGGCCCCATGCTGATGATGGAAACCCCGCACTTGTTCTGGTTCCAGGTGGGCGCCCTGACGCTGGCCAATTGTTTCCTGTTGGTGTTTGGCCTGACCGGCATCAAGATTTTTGCCAAGATCGTGGAAACGCCCAAGCCGCTGTTGTTGCCACTCATTCTGATGTTGTCGGCAGTGGGCGCTTATGCCATCAACAACAACCCCGCTGACGTGTACTGGATGCTGGGCTTTGGTGTGGTGGGTTACGTTTTCAAGATGTATGGCTTTCAGGTCGGCCCCATCATTCTGGGCATGATTCTGGGCCCGCTGATGGACTCGTCCTACCGCCAGGCCATGATCTCGGCCGAGGGCAACGTGGGCCAGTTTGCCGGTGAGTTTTTCAGCTCGCCTTTGTCGGCCATCATCCTGGCCGCGCTGACATTCACGATCGTGAGTCAAACCGCCTGGTGGCAGCGTTTGAGGGGCCGCACATCGGCATAATGGCTGTGATTCATTTTTGAGGAGCACCACATGACGGCAGCCACCCTGATCACACCCGGCAGCGACCGCGAGCACATCGTCGAAGGCGACAACCCGCTGGGTCTGGAAGGCATCGAGTTCATCGAGTTCGCCACCGCCAAGCCACAAGCGCTGGGCCAGGTGCTGGAAACCATGGGTTTCAAACCGGTCGCCCGGCACCGCTCGCGCGAGGTGCTGCTGTACCGCCAGGGTGGCCTCAACATCATCGTCAACGCCCACGCCAAGGGTTCGCCGCTGAGCGACAAGCCGCTCATATCGGCCATGGCCCTGCGCGTGCGCGATGCCGCCGCGGCCTACCACCGCGCGCTGGAGCGGGGCGCCTGGGGCGTGCCGACCCATGTGGAGGTGATGGAGCTCAACATTCCGGCCATTCACGGGGTGGGCACCAGCCGCATTTATTTTGTCGACCGGCACCAGCAGTTCTCGATCTACGACGTCGATTTCACACCCATTCCGGGCGTTGACCAGCATCCGCCGGCCACCGCCGGGCTGCATTTTTTTGGCATCGTGCAATACATCGGCAATGACCGCTCGGAGGACTGGACCGAGTTTTACCGTGAGCTGTTGGGTTTCAGCGCGCTGGCACCTGAACAACGCTTTGGCATCCTGCCCAAAGGTCGCATTTTGCGCAGTCCCTGCCCGCCGGAGTCGCGTTTTTACATTCAGTTGATTGAGCCCGAAGCCGGCGTGCTGGATGTGGAGGACGATGAAGGCCTGCACCGCATGGGACTGGGCAGCGCCGACGTGCTGGCCACGGTGTCCGAGCTGAGCCGGCGCGGCGTCGAGTTTGTCTCCTCGCCCAGTGTGCAAACCAGTGCGCGCGGCGCCCTCAGCAAAACCTGGCTGGGCAGTGTCAGCTTTGAGATTGTTCATGATGTGCGCGGCTGACTGACATGAACAGCGCCAACATGAACGATTTCAGCATGGACAGCCGCTCGCTGGCGGGAACATTGAGCGCCAAACTGAGCGCCGTGCGCGAGGCCGGTTTTTCACAGATCACACTCTGTGCCGAAGACCTGGTGGGTCACCCTGACGGCGTGGAGGCCGCCGTGGCCAGCGTGCAAGCCAGCGGCCTGGCCGTCATCGGCTTTCAGGCCGTCTGTGATTTTGAGGGCCAGACCGGCTCTCTACACGCTTTTAAACTGGACTTGGCCCAAGCCACGCTGCGCTTGTGCCAGGCGCTGCGTTGCCCGCTGTTGGTGTTGCCAGCCTCGCGTTTGACAGCCGCCACCGACGACACCAAAACCCTGGTGCGCGGCCTGCGCCAATTGGCCATGTTGGCGATTCCCCTGAACATCAAGATTGCCTACCAGGGCTGGGCTGGAGCGGCGCTGGTGCAAACCTATCTGCAGGCCTGGGACCTGGTGTGCGAGGCCGATATGCCCAACCTGGGACTGAGTCTGGACACTCAGGATGTATTGGCTGGTAACACGGCGCAAGACGACCTGCTGGCTGATCTGGAAATGCTCGATGTCGACAGCTTGTTTTTGGTGCAATTGACGGATTTGTTGATGCACGAAGGCCCTTCTGGTCAGCCCTTGCGCGTGCTCCCCGGCGACGGCACGTACCGCGAGGCACTGGCCGCACTGGTCACCAGTTTGCACAGCCTGGGTTATCGGGGCAACTACAACCTGGCCGCTTTCAATGGTGACTACGCGGCCATGCCCCCCCACCATGTGGCGCAGAGGGCGAGGGGTTCTGCCTTGTGGCTGGGTCAGGATGTGTTGCAGCGCTCGGTACCTCTGCCCAACCAGATACGCTTGCGCAGGTCGCTGGCCGTTTAACTCTCTTAGGGTTTCATGAGCAGCCTGTTCGAGAGCTTTGTAACCACACCGGAGGTTTCCGAGGCCTTGGCTGACCGCGCCGTGATCGAGGCTATGTTGCGCGTTGAAGCTGCGCTGGCGCGTGCACAATCCGGTGCTGGCTTGCTGCCGCAAGGCACGGCCATGTCAATCATGGGTACCTGCAAGGTTGAACTGTTTGATGTGCCCAAACTGGTGCGCGAAAGCGCCAGTGCCCGTTGTCTTGCCACGCCGCTGGTGGCCAGCCTGCGCGAAACAGTAGCACTGTTCAACCCTGAGGCGGTGACCTGGGTGCACTTTGGCTGTAGCGACCAGGAACTGGTGGACACCGCCCTGGTGCTGCTCATACGTGATGTGCTCAAACTGATTCAGGCGGACCTTGATAAAACCATCGACCTGCTGTTGACGCTGGCACTGCGCCACAAAAGTGACGCCATGGTGGCACGCAGCCCTTTGCATGCCGCCAGCATCACCAGCTTCGGGCTCACCTGCAGCCAATGGGCGGCACCCTTGGTGCGCAGTCAACAGCAACTGCAAGCGGCGGCAGACCAGGCCTTGCGTCTGCACTTGGGGAGTTCTGTGACAACGCTGGCCGACATGCAGGGCAAAGGACCTCAAGTGATGTCCCTGATGGCCACCGATTTGCAGCTTAACGCCCCCGCCTTTGCTGGCAATGACGCGAACGATGACACTGTGGCACTGGCGTGCGCTTTGGGGCTGTTGACGGGAAACCTGGGAAAAATTGCTTTGGAGATCGCCTACATGGCACAGTTTGAGCTGGGCGAATTAACGCAAGTCAACACCACCATTGCAGCCGTACCCGGTGCCAAACCGGTACCGCCCGTCGCGACCAGCCTGCTGTGTATGGTGGCGCAAGTGGCCGCGCAGCGGGTGCCGCAACAGGTGGCCGTGTTGCTGGCCAGCTTGTCGCAACAACATGCCAACGCGCCGGGCAATTGGCAAACCCAGCTGGTGCAATGGCCTGCGCTGCTGGCCGCAAGCCAGAGCATCACCTGTGCCGTGGCCCAATTGGTGGCCGGCCTGCAAGCCGACACCCAACGCATGCGAACCAACCTGGAGGCCGTGCGCACCAGTCTCCATGCCAAAGAGGATAAAGCGCGTTTTTCCAATGACCTGTTGAAACTTGCTGCCGAGTGGACCCGCAGTCAGATCAAGGCCTTGCGTCGGCCACAGTGATCCAGATCCTGGCCATCACCGGCCCCATCTACATGGCCATTGCGCTTGGGTATGCGACTACCCGCGGCGGCCTGTTCACACGGCCCGACATGCGCGTGTTTGGCCAGTTTGTCATCAAACTGGCCTTGCCCGCCATGTTGTTCAACGCCTTGTCACAACGCCAGATCGGCGAGATTCTGAACTTCAGCTACGCGCTGGCCTATTTGGCCGGCACGCTGGCACTGCTGGGACTGTGCTTGCTCTGGGGCAAGCGCAGCGGCCTCAGCGCCACCGACAGCGTGGTGGCTGCGATGGGCATGACCTGCTCCAACAGCAGCTTTGTCGGTTACCCGATTTTGCTGCTCATAGTGGCCCCGGTGGCTGCGGTGGCGCTGGCGCTCAACATGCTGGTTGAAAACGTGCTGGTGATCCCCTTGCTGCTGGCACTCGCCGAACGCAGCCGCGGCGAAGCCGGCCATTGGACGGTGGTGGTCGGGCAATCCTTCAAGCGGCTGGCCGTCAACCCGATCATCATCGCGCTGGCGGCCGGCTTGCTGGTGTCGGTCATGCGCTGGCAACTGCCCGAACCGGTTCTGCGCGCGGTCAACCTGTTTGCGTTGTCGAGTGCCGGCTTGTCCCTGTTTGTGATTGGCGGCACGCTGGTGGGCTTGCCGCTGGGCGGCATGGGGCGGCAGAGCATGCCGATTGCGTTTGGCAAGCTGATACTGCACCCGCTGGCGGTGTTGGCTGCGGCCCTGGCCTTGCCATGGCTTGGCTTGGCCGCATTGGAGCCCCAACTGCGTCTGGCCGCTGTGCTGCTGGCCGCGGTGCCGATGATGAGCATCTACCCGATCCTGGCGCAAAACTACGGCAAGGAAGACTTTGGTGCAGCTGCGCTGCTGGTGACCACGGTGGCGTCGTTTTTCAGCTTGAGCGGCTTGATCTGGCTGATCAGTTGATACGAGAAGCCATTACAGTCTTTCAAAGTGCGCCCAGCACCGGATTCGAGATGAGTTTCAGCGACACAGCGAACAACCACGGCACTACGCACCAAACCCAAACAAGCGCTGGGGGGTGTCGTCCCCAATGGCCTGGCGATCTGCCCCACTGGGAACCAGCTGTGCAAACAGCGCCAGCAGCGGGCCGTAGTCGATGCGTGCCGGTGCCCGCAGAAACGGCCAGTCCGAGGCCCACACCAGTGCCTGTGGTGTGTAGGCCTGCAGCAGCGCCTGCACATAGGGCCACGCATCCGGGTAAGGATAGGGCAGGGCAGAACATTTCACCAAGCTGGATAGCTTGACGCAGGCTCTTCCCGTGTCTGCCAGGGACAGCAAGGCCGCAAAGCCGGCCTGACCCCTACCCGCCTGAGGCGTGGGGCGGCCACAGTGGTCGAACAGTAATTTGACGCCGCTGTCCTGCAACATCGGTTTCAAGGCCACCAGGTCGTCGGCCTGCACCTGCACCTGCGCCCACAGGCCCAGTTCGCGCAGGCGCTGCAGCAGTGGTTCGGTGTCGCGGTAGAAATCCACACCGAGCAAGGCCACATTCATGGCCACGCCCACCACACCGGCGGCCTGCAGGTCCTGCAGCTCGGCACGGCTGGCATCGTTGCGCACCACGGCCACGCCCTTGTAACGGCCCATGCCCCGGGCCAGCGCATCCAGCAGACAGCGGTTGTCCAGGCCGTAGCCCGAGTTGGGGCCGACGAGCAAGGCATGGTGCACCCCGTGGGCATCGAGCACATGCCCCAGTTGGGCCGCCGTGCCGGTCTCGCCACCCGCAGGGCGATACCAGGTGTCGGCGGCGTAGGGGAAGCGGTCCGGGTCAAAGACGTGGACGTGGCAGTCGATCATGGGTTGGTTCGGGTGGCGGCAAAACGTTGCTCCATCTCGCGGCGCATTTGCTTGCGCAGTTCAGCGGCGGCATGGCGGCGCAGCTCGTCAGGCGTGGTGGGTTGCAGCGGCGTCACCTGGGCCGGCTTTTTGTCGTTGTCGACCGCCACCATGGTGAAGAAGCAACTGTTGACGTGGCGCACCACACGGTTCTGGATGTTTTCGGCGATCACCTTGATGCCGATCTCCATCGACGACGAACCGGTGTGGTTCACCGACGACAAAAACGTGACCAGCTCACCGACATGGATCGGCTGGCGAAACATCACCTGATCGACACTGAGCGTGACCACATAGCGCCCGGCGTAGCGGCTGGCGCAGGCAAAAGCCACCTGGTCCAGCAATTTCAGGATGGTGCCGCCATGCACGTTGCCTGAGAAATTGGCGGTGTCGGGGGTCATCAGCACCGTCATCGACAGCTGGTGAACTGGTAAATCCATGGAGAGAGGCTCCGGTTACAGGCGCAGCGCGAGCGCCAGGGGGATGAAAAAAAGCGCCAGCGCATTGCCCATGATGACAATGCTGGCCACCTTGTCGGGTTCCTGCCGGTAGCGTTCGGCAAAGATAAAACTGGACACGGCTGGCGGTAGCGCGCCAAACACAAACAGCATATCCTGCTCCAGCAGGCTCAAGTTCGCCATCAGGCCAAAGGCCCAAGCCACCAGCATGCCCGTGAGCGGGGTGACACAGGCGCCCACCATGCCAATGCGCCAGGCACCCAAGTGGGCGCTGGACAGGCGTACGCCAAGAGAAAAAATCATCAGACCCAGGGCAATGTCGCCCAGCAGCTTGGTTGCCACCATCAGCGGTGGCCACACCGTCAAGCCACTTAGGCTGACAAAAATCCCGACCCCTGCTGCGGCCAGCAAAGGTTTGCGCCAGAGCATCGACGCATTGAAACGCCCGCTCAGCAGCCAGATGCCCACGGTGAACTGCAACACGGTCACCACCAGCATCAGCATCACCGCTGCACCCAGCGTTTGTTCACCAAAGGTCAGCAGCAGCAAGGGCAGGCCCATGTTGCCGACATTGTTGAACATGGACGGTGGCACCAGGGTTTTGGGGTCGATGCCAAGCAGCCGGGCCACGACCCAGGTCAGCACGCCTGACCCCATCACCACCACGGCACAGCCCAGGGCGAGGGGCAGGTTGTCGGCCAGATTGAAGGACTTGCCCGCCAGCGCCGAGAAGAACAGCGCGGGCAAAAAAACCGAGATATTGAGGCTGTTGGCGACCTGCATGTCAGGCCGGTGCTTGCGCCCATAGGCGAAGCCGATCATCACGATGATGAAGATCGGGAAGACGATGCTGATGATGCGCAGGAACATGGGGCTATTTCACCTTAATCCATCGCGGCGAGGGCGCCGGTGCAACTACGCGTCATTGCGAGGAGCGTTAGCGACGCGGCAATCCATGACTTCTGAATACATGGATCGCCACGCTTTGCTCGCGATGACGATCACTTCCAGTTCTTCGGCAGTCCGGCCAGCGGCGTCATGCCATAGACCGGCTCACCCGGCAGGCCGGCCATCAGGGGCTCGCGTGCGGCGATGAGTTTCTCGATGTCGACGCCGGTGTGGACGCCCATGGCCTCGAACATGAAGACCAGGTCTTCGGTGACCACGTTGCCCGACGCCCCTGGCGCATAGGGGCAGCCACCCAGGCCGCCCAGCGACGCATCAAACGTGCGCACGCCCACGTCATAGGCCGCCAGGCAATTGGCCAGGCCCAGGCCGCGCGTGTTGTGCATGTGGGCAGCACCGGTCTTGTCACCGATGGCGGCACGCACCTTGTTAAAGAGGCGGCGCACCTGGGCCGGGTTGGCCATGCCGGTGGTGTCGGACAAGCCGGCCTCGTCGATGCCGGCTGCCACGACTTGTTCAGCCATCCAGACCACGTCGTCATCGGTCACTTCGCCCTGGATGGTGCAGCCAAAGGCGGTCGACAAACCGGCTTCGATCTTCACGCCCGGGGCGATGGCGTCGCGCAGGCGCACGATGGCGCGCACTTCTTCGACCATGTCCTTGCGGCTTTTGCGTACATTGGCCAGGGAATGGGCTTCGCTGGCCGAGCATGGAATGGTGAGCTTGTGCACGCCCGACCGCAAAGCCGCTTCGGCACCTCGCAAATTCGGCACCAGCGCCATCACCGTCACGCCGGGGTATTGCAGGGCGTGTTGGACCACTTCAGCGGCATCGGCCATTTGCGGCAGCAGTTTGGCGGGCACGAAGGAGCAGACCTCGATCTCGCGCAGTCCGGCCGCCACCAGCGCGTCGATCCATTTGAATTTGTCGGCGGTGGGCATGGTCGCCTTGACCGACTGCAAGCCGTCGCGCGGACCGACTTCAGAAATCAGGACATCTGGGGTGCTTGTCATGTTTATTCTTTCAATTCGTTTAGCCATGTGCCACGGCACGCAGTTCTTCGGGCGTGGTGCTGGGGTAGCCAAAAAATTCGAGGTAAGCCGGAATCTGCTCGAACAGCATGTCTGAGCCGATCTGGATGCGGCAACCGCGCGCTTGCGCGGCTTTCAAAAAGGCCGTCATGTCGGTTTTCATGACCACTTCGCCGACAAAGGTGGACGGGTCGACCCGCGTCATGTCGACCGGCAGTGGGTCGCCGTCGTTCATGCCCATCGGTGTGGCGTTGACCAGCAACTCACAGCCAGCGGCGTCTTTGCTGCCGGTGCGCACCGTCATGTTGGGGTAGTGCTGCAGCAGGCGCTGGGCCAGGCCGGCAGCGGCTTCAAGGTTCACATCGAACAAATCCATCTCCAGCACGCCAGCCGCAGCCAGTGAGGCGGCAATGGCGCAACCGACACCACCGGCACCCACCACCAGAGCGCGGCGGCCTTTGGGGTCGAAACCCTTGCGTTTGAGGCCGCGCACAAAGCCTTCGCCGTCAAACATGTCGCCCTGCAAGCGGCCATCGGGCAGGCGCCGCACCGCGTTGCAGGAGCCGGCAATGGCCGCCGTGGGCAACACCTCGTCGAGCAGGCCCACGGTGGTCACCTTGTGCGGCATGGTGATCAGGGCGCCGCGGATGTTGCTCAGTTTGAAGAGCGCACGCAAAAACTCCGGGTAGTCGGCTGCCTGACAACCCATGGGCACGACGATGGCGTTGATGCCTACCGAGTCGAACCAGGGGTTGTAAATTTTGGGTGCCTTGAACGCGAAGGTCGGAAATCCGATGTGCGCGATGAGTTCGGTGTTGCCGTCAATGATCATTTTTTGCAGCCTTTGCAGTCATTACGCCTGCTCCTGGTTCGGGAACTCGCATGACCAGCGCCCGACGGGACGCTGGTCACAACACGCTTACTTGCGCATTTTGGCCAATTCGGCCTGCACTTCTGCCACGGTTTCGTCACCCACGTTGGCGCTGAACTGGGCAATCACCGGCTTCATCTTGTCGCGCAGCTTGGTCACTTCAGCCGGGGGAAATTCCGACACGGTCATGCCGCCTTTCTTCAGCAGCTCCAGGTTGACGGCCACGGCGGCACGCGCCTGCTCACGCTGGTGTTTGGTGGCTTCGTCGGCCGAGTCGTCCAGGATCTTGCGCTCGGCGGGGCTCAGACTGTCCCAGATTTTTTTGCTGAAGATCACCGACTGCGGGTTGTACTGGTGGTTGGTCATGGTCATGAACTTCTGCACTTCCCAGAACTTGCTGGTGGCAATCACCGACACCGGGTTTTCCTGACCGTCAATGGCTTTTTGCTCTAGCGCGCTGTACACCTCGGGGAAGGGAAGGGGTGTCGGGTTGGCGCCCAGCGCCTTGACCCAGGCTACGTTGATGGGGTTCGGGATCACGCGTAGCTTCAGGCCTTCAATGTCTTCCACCTTGACCAGGGGGCGCTTGCTGTTGCTGATCTGACGGTAACCGAGTTCCCAGTAGGACAAGCCGACCAAGCCCTTGGCTTCCAGTTTTTGATGCAGCTTCTTGCCGACCGGGCCGTCCACCAGCGCGTCAGATTCCTTGTTGTTGGCGAACAGGAACGGAAAGTCAAAAATGGCCAGTTCCTTGGCCACGCTGGCCAGGATGCCGGTGTTCATGACGGCCATTTCCAGCGTGCCGCCCTGGATGGCCGAAATATTGGCCTGGTCACTGCCCAGAATGCCGCCGACGAACATCTTGACTTGCATCTTGCCCCCCGACTTGGCCGCCACCAGTTCCGAGAACTTTTTCATGCCGGCCACCGAGGGGTGCTCGCCCGCGCCGTTGGTGGCGAATTTGAAGGTGCGCTCCTTGATGTCCTGCGCGGAGGCCATGCCAAAAGCGGCCAGGGCCACGGCGGCGACGAGGGATTTGAGTACGAGTCGTTTCATGTGTGTCTCCATCTACAGTGCAATCGGGACGCCGTTGAAAGGGTTGCAGCGGCGGCGTGCCCAGCACCGCAACAACCCGAAAAATCATTTGTAAAAGAAGTCCAGTGGTGCCAGCACCAGAGCCGGGAACATCACCAGCAGGAACAGCACAATCACGTCGGCGATCAGGAACGGCATCACGCCGCGCGCCACCTGGTCCATCTTCATCTTGCCGACACCGGCCACCACATTCAGCACGGTGCCGACCGGTGGCGTCACCAGGCCAATGACACCCACCATCACAAACAGCACACCAAAGTACACCGGGTCAATGCCTGCAGCCTTGACCACCGGCACCATCACCGGCGCCAGAATCAAAATGGTCGGGGTCAAGTCCATCACCATGCCGACCAGCAGCAGCACCAGCATCAGGATGCACAGCAAGGTGGTCGGGCTTTGCATGAAGGGCTCCAGGATGCTGATGAGTTGGCTTGGCAGGTCGGCCACGGCAATCAACCAGGCACTGACTGCGGCAGCCGCCACCATGAACATGATGATTGAGGTGGTTTTGGCCGAGGCCGCGAACACCTCGTACAACTGCTTCAAGCTCAGCTCGCGGTACACCACGGTGGCCACAAAGAAGGCATAGACCGCCGCCACCACAGCGGCTTCGGTCGGTGTGAAGACACCAAACTTCAGGCCCACCAATACGATGAGCGGTAACACCAGCGCCCAGGTGGAGTCCCGAAAGGCTTTCATCAGGGTGGCACCGGTCGCCTTGGGTGGCGTCACCACGGCCTCGGTGCGTGCGGTCATCCACCAGGCAATGGCGCAGGCAATCCCCATCATGAGACCGGGAACAATGCCCGCCAGAAACAGCTTGCCGATGGACACGTTGGCGGTCACACCGAAAATCACGAACGGGATTGACGGCGGGATGATGGGGGCAATGATGCCAGCCGAGGCAATCAGGCCGCCCGAGCGGGCCTTCTGGTGGCCGGCTCGCACCATCATGGGCAGCAACAAGGCGGTCAGCGCAGCCGTGTCCGCCACCGCCGAGCCCGACAGCGAGGCCATCAGGCAGGCCGCGATGATGGTCACATAACCGAGGCCGCCGCGCACATGGCCGACCAGCGCGATGGCCAGGTCGACAATGCGCCGCGACAAACCGCCCGCGTTCATGATTTCACCGGCCAGCATGAAGAACGGCACGGCCAGCAGCGGGAAGCTGTTGGCGCCCTCCAACACGTTTTGCGCCAGAATTTGCGCGTCAAAATTGCCCAGGTGCACCATCAGGGCCACCCCGGCCAGCAGCAACGAATAAGCAATCGGGATACCGAGCGCCACCGCGCCAATCAAGGCGGCCAGAAAAATCGCAATGGTCATGAAGGGCTCCGGATCAAAGGGGGGTGGACGACTTGCCGTTTTGCTGTTCAACAGCACGCGCATCGGCTTCAAACTGCGCCTGCTCGGCGGCGTGTTGCGCTTTGCGGATCTGTACCGGGGTGAGCTGACCGCGCAGCGTGAACCACAGGTCGCTGAGCAACATGAGCCCGGTGGAGACGGCAAACACCACGCCGGTGCTGTAGACCCAGGCCATGGAGTATTCGGTCACCGGCGCCAGCACCTCCCAATTGATCCTGGTTTGTGCCAGGCTACCCGTGAAAATCAGCCAGGTGACCCAGAGCATCAACAACTGACCCACCACCACGGCCACTTTTTGGAGCTTGGGCGGCAGCAGCTCAACCACCATGTCGCTGCCCATGTGGGCCTGCTCATGCACCGCCACGCTGGCGCCCAGGAAGATCAGCCAAAGGAACAACCAGCGGGACAACTCCTCGGACACCGCAATGCCCGAGTTGAAGGCGTAGCGCATCACCACATTGCCAAACACCATCAACACCATCAGCCCCAGACAGATGACGATGATCACCGTCAGCAATTGGCAGTAGCGACCGATCAATTTTTGAACCATTGTTGTCTCCATGAAATCCCGATACTCTAATGTACTAACCAGTTAGTTTTTGAAAATCGGGGTTTACCCTAGGATGTGAAAAAAATACTCGGAGGAGGGAATTAACGCAAAGACATCAGGCGCGCAGGTAGCGCAGCACCATGTCAATGACGTTGTTGCGCCGGGTCATGACGGCGTCGGTCGCCGCTGGATCCTGCTTGAAGATCAGGCCAAAAGTGTGCTTGTTGGACACATTGAAAAACGTCAGTGCGGAAATCGACGCGTGAATATCGACCGGGTCGAGACCGGGGCGAAACACGCCGGACGCCACACCCCGTTCGTACAACTCCCGGATCGCCGCAATGGCCGGCACATTGAGGTCCTGGATACTTTTGCTTTGCGACAGATAGGCACCGCGCTGCATGTTTTCAGACATGACCAGACGAATGAAGTTCTCGTTACTGTGGTGATGGTCAAAGGTAAAACCAACCAGCTTTTGCAGCGCTTCCACGGGTGGCAAGTCGGCCAGGTGCAAGCCTGACTCGATGGCGCGCATGCGTCGGTACATGTCCTCCAGCACGGCACGGTACAAGCCTTCCTTGCTGCTGAAGTAGTAATAAATCATGCGCTTGCTGGTTTTGGTGGCCGCCGCAATTTCATCGATGCGCGCGCCGTCCAGGCCTTTTTCGGCAAATTCGACGGTGGCCACTTCCAGGATACCCGCCATGGTGCGCTCGGGGTCATTGGTGCGAGTGGGTGTCCGCGCCGCGACTTTGGCTTTGACCGGGTTGTTGTTCTGCGTCTCTTTCAAGGGCAAATGTACGATTTGGTTCATCCGCAAAGTATAGGGCAGTGCTTGCCGGGCGTTTTGTTTTTCGAAGCCTAGAGCAAGTCCACCGTAAAGACGGCTCCCGGCAAATCCTCGCCCTGGTCGCGGCGGTTGCCGGCGCGGATGCTGCCGCCGTAGCGCTCCACCAGCCCCACGCTGATCCACAGACCCAGGCCGTTGCCGTCGTTTTTGGTGGTGTAGAAGGGGCTGAAAAGCTGCTCCAGGTTGGCCGGGCTCAGGCCTGCGCCGGTGTCGCACACTTCAATTCGCACACCCGCCAAGCCTTGGGCGTCGGTTTGGTCGCTGGTGCGCAGCAGCAACTCGCCGCCCTCGGGCATGGCCTGGATGGCGTTGATCAGCAGGTTGATCAGCACCTGCTGCAACTCCTGGCGGTTGATGTGAACCGGCCGGCTGGCCTGCCACTGGCGCTGCACCTTGATGTGGGTGCGGTTCAGCAAGTGCTCCACCAGCACCAGCGAACTCGCCAGGGCATCGTTGACGTCCACGGCCTCGACGTAACCGGCGTAATCGTTGGGGCGGGCGTATTGCAGCAATTGGGTCACGATCAGGCGCATGCGCTCGATTTGCTGGTCCATCAGCTTGAGTTCGGGGCCAATCGGCAGTGCCTGCGAACCCAGTGTTTCGCGCACCAAGTCCAGGTTGCCCTGCATCACCGCAATGGGGTTGTTGATTTCGTGCGCCACACTGGCGGTCAGTTGGCCGATGGCCGCCAGCTTTTCCGATTTCACCAGCTGCGCTTGTGTCAATTTCAGCGACTCGTGGCTTGCTGCCAGGTCGCGGGTGCGCTCGGTCACCTTGGCATCCAACTCCTGCGCCCAATGCTGCAGGGTTCGGGTTTTGTCATCCACGGCCGTCAGCAATTGGTCCAGATGGCTGGCCAGTGCACCGAGTTCGTCCTGCTGTGGCAAGGGCCCCACACGCGCCGCAACGTCGCCGTCCTGCACCTGTTGCATGGTGTGACTCATGCGCTCCAGCGGCTGAAAAATGCTGCGTGCCCAGCGCAGCGACAGCCAGGCGGCCAGCACCATGGCGACCGCAAAGATCCCGACAATGATGGCCAATATGCCGTATTTGGTCTGGCGAAACGGCGTTTCCAGGTAACCCACGTAGAGCATGCCGACACGTGCGCCCTGACCATTCAGCAGCGGTTCGTAGGCCGAGACATACCAGTCATTGACCACAAAGGCCCGGTCCAGCCAGGTCTCGCCCCGCACCAGCACCGCCTCGCGCACGGCCTGTGACACGCGGGTGCCGATGGCGCGCTGGTCCTGAAACAGGCGCACATTGGTGGTGATGCGCACGTCGTCCAGGAACAGCGTGGCGGTGCCGACGCTGCCCAGCGGCAGGGAGCCCTCGGGGTAGACGATGTGGTTGATGTGGTCGATCAGGGCCAGGTTCTGGTTCAGCAGCACGCCAGCACGCAACCAAGCCAGAGGCTGACCTTGTGCGTCAGTGACCGCATGGCTGGCCAGCATCACCAGTGCCTGGTCTTCCTGGCTGCGGTTGCTGGGCACCGCGCCCTGCGTCGGGATCAGCGTGATGCTCAGGCGGGGTGCCAGATGCGGCGCCAATGCCAGTACCTTGGCCTGGCTGAGCAACTGCAGTTGGGCGTTGACGCTGGCGGGCTGGCCGGCATCGGTCAGGTCGAGCTGCGCCATGGCTGGCGCCGCATTGAGCGTCGCGCTGGCCGGATCTTGCCAACTGGCACTGTGCAGTTGCCCGTCGAGCGTGTACAAATTCACGAAATCAAAACCCAGTCGCTGCCGGGCTTGTGCCAGTTCCCGTTGCAATGCCTCGGGCTGCTGCGCCGCCAGTGCCAAGTGCAGCGTGTGCGCGTTGGCCAGTGCCTGGGTGCCGGTACCCACTTCCGCCAGTACCCGGCCGAAGTAGCCGTGCGCCACCGCCAGGTCGCTGCGCACCTTGGTGATCAGCAGGCGGTCATAGGCCGAGCTGCCCCATAACACCAACGCCGCCACAAGCAAGGGAAGCACCACCAAAAGCGGCAGCAAGGACAAAACCATCAGCTTGTGGCGCACCGGCAGGTGCTGCCAGCGCAGCCGCAACCCCTGTGCGCTCAAGCGCTGGCCCATTCGGCGCAGCGGCGCTCCAGCGTACGCTTTGAAATGCCGAGCAATTCTGCCGCGCGGGTCTTGTCTCCCTGCACGCTGTCGAGCACTGAATGGATGTGCTGTTTTTCGAGGCTTTGCAGGTTGGTTGTGGCGCTCTGGCTGGCCAGCGGATGGCGCACGGTGGCGTCATAAAGAGCCGACACATTGAGCTCGCCCAGAATCAGCGAGCGCTCAATCAGGTTGCGCAACTCGCGGGCATTGCCCGGCCAGTCATATTGCATCAAATAGTCCATTTGCGCCGGGCTGATGTTCAGCGGCGCGACAGCCATGCGCTGCGCCAGTTGGGCATTGAAGTGGGCGACCAACTCGGCCACATCCCGCCTGCGCTCGCGCAGCGGTGCCATGGTGATGTCGACCACCTGCAGCCGGTAATACAGGTCCTTGCGAAAACGCCCGGCGGCGACTTCATCTTTGAGGTTGCGGTTGCTGGCGGCCATGATGCGCACGTTCACCGGCACCAGTTGGCTGCTGCCGACCGGACGAATGTGCAGGTCTTCCAACGCACGCAACAACGCCGCCTGGACAGCCAGCGGCAGTTCGGCCACTTCATCCAGAAACAAAGTGCCACCTTGGGCGTAATAAAACAGGCCGTCACGCGCGTGCTTGGCCCCTTTGACGGCGCTTTTGGCGTAACCAAACAGGCTGCCCTCCATGAGTTCGGGCGACATGCTGGCGCAGTTGACCGGCACAAACGAACCGCGCTGGCGCGGGCTCATCTGGTGCAGGGCGCGCGCCACCATTTCCTGGCCGGTGCCCGATTCGCCTTGCAGCAGCACCGTGCTGTCGACCATGGCCACCCGTGCCAGTGACTCGCGCAGTGCCTGCATGAAACTTGACTGCCCGATCAGCCCGGTGCTGGTGTCGATCTGCCGGGACAGCGTGTGCCGGAGTACAAAGTTTTCCCGCGCCAATCGGGCGCATTCAAAGCAGTGCTTGATGGCGTTCAGCATCTGCGGTACCCGAAAGGGCTTGAGGATGAAATCGGAGGCGCCGGCGCGCAGCGCTTCAATGGCGGTTTCCAGGTCGGCAAAGGCGGTAATGAGAATCACATAGCCCCGAAAACCCTGTTCGCGCAGGGATTGCAGCCAGGCCACACCACTCTGCCCGGGTAGCGAAATGTCCAGAATGATCAGGTCCACATGCTGTTGCTGCAGGTATTGCGCGCCTTCTTCGGCGCTGCCAGCCACCTGTACGCGGTGGCAACGTGGCGCCAGGCTTTTGAGCAAAAAATTGCGCATGCCGGGCTCATCGTCAACGACCAGAATAGACCAGTCCGGCCAGCCATCGGGGTGACTTGCAGGCGCGGCGTCAGGCGGTGTGAGCGGGGAAATCGTGGTCATGAGGTGACAGAATTTTAGCCATAGGCCTGAGTAAATTAGTCGGGTATAAATATTTATCGAGCTGTTTGCAGGTCATTGTCGTGGTGAAAGCGATGGCTGCATAGCTGGACACCAGCCCTGGTATTTTGACAATTTGTCGCAAAAGCTGTGACAGCTTGACGTCATGCATGGGCGCCGATCAAACAGACTCGACATCTGTCCCTGAAAAATATCACTTAATGTGTTTCATCAAGTTCTTGCGCAGAAGTGGCATGCAATCTGCTAAGGTGCGGGCGAGTTTTTCAAGCAACGCGACCGGCCGATGTCTGTAAAGCGCGTGTTCCCTGACGCGCAGGGCCAGCGTGTGGGTTTACCCGCTTGAATGAAAGTGCGCTTGTTGTTAAATTTGGCGCTGTCAAAGCCAGTCGTTGCGATCACACGTATTTCAATCAGGAGACTTTTCATGCCTTCATCCCCCTCCAAGCTGTCGCGTCGCACCCTGTTTGCCGGTGCCGGCACGGCCGGCGCGCTGGTTGCGGCCGTGAGTGTTTTGCCGTCGCTCAAGGCGGTGCCTGAAGCGGCTGCCACGCTGCCCCGGCCCAAGCCTGAAAAGGGCGGTGGCTACGCGTTGAGCGAGCACAACAAGCACTACTACCAGACGGCGCGGGTTTAAATGGCTGGGGTCAGAGCACGTCGCTTTGCGAGTGGTCTGACCCACAAGGTTTCAGTAGTTGGGGTCAGAGCACATTGCTTCGCAAGTGGTCTGACCCGCAAAGAATCAAGTTTTTTTCGGAGACTCCCATGTTGCTAACCAAAAAATCTGGTGCCCCCGGCACGGCGCGTTCAACGTTTGTGCACAGTTTGCGCCGTGGCCTGAGTCAGGCGTTACCGACCATGGACCGGCGCGCTTTCTTGCGCCGCTCTGGTTTGGGTGTGGGCGTTGGCTTGGCTGCTTCCCAGCTGACACTGGTCAAGAAGGCCGGTGCGGCGACCGGTAATGTGGCCGTGGGCGACGGCAAGATTGAAATCAAGCGCACCATCTGCACCCACTGCTCGGTCGGTTGCGCCGTGGATGCGGTGGTGGAAAACGGTGTCTGGGTGCGCCAGGAGCCGGTGTTTGACTCGCCCATCAACCTCGGTGCGCATTGCGCCAAGGGCGCGGCCTTGCGTGAGCATGGTCATGGCGAGTTCCGCCTGCGCTACCCCATGAAACTGGTCAACGGCAAGTACCAGCGCATCAGCTGGGACACCGCGCTGACCGAGATCACGGCCCGGATGCAAGAGCTGAAAAAAGCCAGCGGCCCGGACAGTGTTTACTTTGTGGGATCAAGCAAACACAATAACGAGCAGGCCTACCTGTTGCGCAAGTTTGTCAGCTTCTGGGGCACCAACAACTGCGACCACCAAGCGCGCATTTGCCACAGCACCACGGTGGCCGGCGTGGCCAACACCTGGGGTTATGGCGCCATGACCAATTCGTACAACGACATGCAAAACGCCAAGTGCGCCTTGTACATCGGCTCGAACGCCGCCGAGGCGCACCCGGTCAGCATGCTGCACATGCTGCACGCCAAGGAAAATGGCTGCAAGATGATTGTGGTGGACCCGCGCTTTACCCGCACCGCCGCCAAGGCTGACGAGTTTGTGCGCATCCGCTCTGGCTCCGACATTGCGTTCCTGTTTGGTGTGCTCTACCACGTGTTTCAAAACGGCTGGGAAGACAAGCAGTACATCAATGACCGTGTCTATGGCATGGAAAAGGTCAAGGACGAGGTCATGGCCCAGTGGACGCCCGACAAGGTCGAAGAGGTCTGTGGTGTCAAGGAAGACCAAGTGCTGCGCGTGGCCCGCATGATGGCCGAGAACCGCCCCAGCACACTGGTGTGGTGCATGGGCCAGACCCAGCACACCATCGGCAACGCCATGGTGCGCGCCTCGTGCATTTTGCAGCTTGCCCTGGGCAACGTGGGCAAGAGCGGTGGCGGCACCAACATTTTCCGCGGTCACGACAACGTGCAGGGCGCCACCGACGTGGGCCCCAACCCCGATTCACTGCCGGGTTACTACGGCATCGCCGAAGGCTCCTGGAAACACTTCGCCAAGGTTTGGGGTGTTGACTTCGAGTGGATCAAAAAGCAGTTCGCCTCACCTGCCATGATGACCAAGCCCGGCATCACGGTGTCGCGCTGGATTGATGGCGTGCTCGAGAACAACGAGCTCATCGATCAGGACAGCAACCTGCGCGGTGTTTTTTACTGGGGCCATGCGCCCAACTCGCAAACCCGTGGCCTGGAAATGAAGCGCGCCATGGACAAGCTGGACTTGCTGGTGGTGGTAGACCCCTATCCGTCCGCCACCGCGGCCATGGCCGCCATGCCGGGCAAGCCCGAAGACCTCAACCCCAACCGCGCCGTCTACCTGCTGCCGGCGGCCACACAGTTCGAGACCAGCGGTTCGTGTACCGCGTCCAACCGCTCCATCCAATGGCGCGAAAAAGTGATCGAGCCGCTGTGGGAAAGCCGCTCCGACCACATGATCATGCAGCAGTTTGCCGACAAGCTGGGCTTTGGCAAGGAGCTCTCAGTCAACTACAAAATGCAGAAAGTCAACGGCATGGACGAGCCGGTGCCGGAAGACATCCTGCGCGAAATCAACAAGGGCACCTGGACCATTGGCTACACCGGCCAGAGCCCGGAGCGCCTGAAAGCGCACATGCGCAACATGCACGTGTTTGACATCAAAACCCTGCGCGCCAAAGGTGGCAAGGACAAGGAAACCGGTTACGACTTTACGGGTGACTATTTTGGCTTGCCATGGCCGTGCTACGGCACGCCCGAGCTCAAGCATCCGGGTTCGCCCAACCTGTACGACACCTCCAAACACGTGATGGACGGCGGCGGTAACTTCCGCGCCAACTTCGGCGTGGAAAAAGACGGCGTCAACCTGCTCGCAGAAGACGGCTCGCATTCTTTGGGCGCCGACATCACCACCGGGTACCCCGAGTTCGACCACGTGCTGCTCAAGAAACTCGGCTGGTGGGACGACTTGACCGACGCTGAAAAAGTCGCCGCCGAAGGCAAGAACTGGAAGACCGACCTCTCCGGCGGTATCCAGCGTGTGGTGCTCAAGGTGCATGGTTGCCATGTGTTCGGCAACGCCAAGGCGCGTGCCGTGGTGTGGAACTTCCCTGACGCCATCCCGAAACACCGCGAGCCTTTGTATGGTATTCGGCCCGACCTGGTCGCCAAGTACCCGACGCACGACGACAAGAAAGCGTTCTGGCGTCTGCCCACGCTGTACAAGACGGTGCAGGACAAGGCGGTGACCGACAAGGTGCACGAGAAGTTCCCGTTCATCATGACTTCCGGCCGCCTGACCGAGTACGAGGGTGGTGGCGAGGAAACCCGCTCCAACCCGTGGCTGGCCGAGTTGCAACAGGAAATGTTCATTGAGATCAACCCCAAGGTCGCGGCTGACAAGGGCATTCGCAACGGCGAGCGTGCCTGGGTGTCCACACCCACTGGCGCACGCCTGAATGTGCAGGCACTGGTGACCGAGCGCGTCGGCCCCGACACGGTGTTCTTGCCCTTCCACTTCTCCGGTCGCTGGCAGGGTGCCGACATGTTGTCTCATTACCCGGCCGGGGCGGCGCCCATTGTGCGCGGCGAGGCCGTCAACACGGCCACCACCTATGGTTACGACAGCGTGACCATGATGCAGGAAACCAAGACCACGGTCTGTAACGTCGAGAAAGCATAAGGAGAACAACATGGCCCGTATGAAATTTGTCTGCGATGCAGAGCGCTGTATTGAATGCAACGGTTGTGTCACCGCGTGCAAAAACGAGCACGAAGTGCCCTGGGGCGTCAACCGCCGCCGCGTGGTCACCCTGAACGACGGTGTGCCCGGTGAAAAATCGATCTCGGTGGCCTGCATGCACTGCAGCGACGCGCCCTGCATGGCGGTGTGCCCGGTCAACTGCTTCTACCGCACCGACGAAGGTGTGGTGCTGCATGACAAGGACGTGTGCATTGGTTGCGGTTACTGCTCTTATGCCTGCCCCTTTGGCGCACCCCAGTTTCCTTCGCAAGGCACCTTTGGTGTGCGCGGCAAGATGGACAAGTGCACTTTTTGCGCCGGCGGCCCCGAGGCCAATGGCAGCCAGGCCGAGTTCGAAAAATATGGTCGCAACCGCTTGGCCGAGGGCAAGCTGCCGGCCTGCGCCGAAATGTGCTCGACCAAGGCCTTGATTGGCGGCGACGGTGACGTGGTGGCCGACATCTTCCGCAACCGCGTGCTGCGCCGTGGCAAGGGCGCCGAGGTCTGGGGCTGGGGAACAGCGTATGGCAGCGGCGGCAAGGAGCGCGAGCGCACGCGCGAACAGCAGCGCCAAGGCCAAGGTCAAACCGAGGGAGCGAAATCATGAAAAAAGTCATTTTTGCCGTCGTTTGTGCAGCCGGCTTGAGTGCCTGCGGCGACCAGCCCCAGGAGCTGACCGCCAGCAAGCAAGACGGCGCCGCCTATACCGGAACCGGCAAGCCCTATGTCAACCCCGACTGGAAGCCGGGTGACAAGGCGAGCTGGGAGGCGCAGCTGAAGGCGCGCAACCAGTACGGTCAAAACGATTACACCCGCATGAACTGAGCAGGAGGTCACCATGATCAAAGCCTTTTCAGTCCTTGCTGCGCTGGCCTTGTGCTGGAGCAGTGCCGTGGCGCAAACAACACCTGCAACCGCCCCAGCACCTGACGCAGCACCCGCTGCGGTCATGCCCGGTATCCAGGGTCAGAACATCTTGGATGTCAAGCCTGATGCCAGTGAGGAACCTGGTTATGCCAATCAGACCAATGGTGAGCGCGTCCGTGTGCAGCCTGGCAACAACGCGCCCATGTGGCGCCAGGTGAATTCGGGCGTGGCGGGCTATAGCAGCTTGCCCAAATCCGAGGCGCCCGAAGCCGGGGTGTTGATCCAGCCTTTTGTCCAGTACCCGGGCTCGCGCCTGACCAATGCCGGCGAAGCCTGGCGCCAGGTACGCAACAACTGGCTGATCCCCTACGGCGGCTCGCTGCTGCTGATCGTGCTGGGGGCCA
Source organism: Rhodoferax sp. (assembly GCF_030653815.1). Classification (GTDB taxonomy): domain Bacteria; phylum Pseudomonadota; class Gammaproteobacteria; order Burkholderiales; family Burkholderiaceae_C; genus Rhodoferax. The sequence goes on from NZ_JAURYQ010000036.1 coordinate 275,546, forward strand.
TTGCGCTGTTTCACTTCAAGATCGGTCCCATCAAGGTCAAGGAGGAACTGACCGGGCGTGTGATCGAGCGTTTCTCGGCCTTCGAGCGCTCAGCGCACTGGGCCAATGTGGCTGCCTTCCTGGTGCTGGCGGTCTCGGGCGTCGTGATGGCCTTCGGCAAATTCTTCCTGTTGCCCATCATGGGCACGACACTGTTCGGCTGGCTGAGTTATGTGCTCAAGAATGCGCACAATTTTGCCGGCCCGCTGTTTGCGGTGTCCTTGCTGGTGGTGATCGTGACCTTCATGCGTGACAACCTGCCGGCCAAGGGCGACCTGGCCTGGCTGCTCAAGGGTGGGGGCATTTTTTCCGGCCATGAAATTGACTCGGGCCGTTACAACGCTGGCGAGAAGGTGGTGTTCTGGGGCGGTGTCTTTTTCCTGGGGATCACGGTGGTGGTGTCGGGCCTGGCCATGGACAAACTGTTGCCGGGGCTGAGCTACGACCGCAGCACCATGCAGATCGCCCACATGATCCATTCAGTGTCCAACTTGCTCATGCTCGTCATGATGATGGGCCACATCTACCTTGGCACACTCGGAACCAAGGGCGCTTACCAGGGCATGAGAACCGGCTACGTGGATGAAACCTGGGCTGAGCAACACCACAAGCTCTGGTTTGATGACATCAAGGCTGGCCGGATTCCGGCGCAGCGTACCCCCTCGGCCACGCCTGCAGCCCAGTCGGGCAAAGTGGTTCAAGTTTGAGACGGATGGAGAACAACCCCATGAAGAAAAAGATGATGAAATCCTTGTGTGTGGCAGGCGTGCTGGCCGTGCTGGGCTCCGTGGCGTCCGCCAAGTTGCCAGCGCCGTCCGATGAAGCCAAGGCCAAGGCGGCCGAGGCTGCAGCCAAGGCGGCCTGGGCTGGCAAGGTGGATGCCTTCAAGCTGTGCCAATCGCAAGACAGGGTGGTAGCCCATTACAAGAAAGCAGCCGTGGCCAAAGGAGCTGCTCCGGCCAGCGCTTGTGTTGACCCCGGGCCGTTTGTCGCTGCCCCAGCAGGTGCCGCATCTGCTGCACCTGCTGCCGCTGCGGCAGTCCCAGCCAAAAAATCCTGATCTTGCTGCCACGTCTTACCCAGGCGCGCGCGCCACTGACGCGCGAGGTGTTGGTCGTCAACGAGTTGGGCGACACCGACACTGTGTCTATTCCCGCTGAGCGCGCGCTCACGGTGTACGTCGACAAGCGTGAGTTGGTTACGCTCATGACCCTCGGTGCGCACCCTGAACTGCTGGTGCTGGGCTTTCTGCGCAACCAGCGTCTGGTCGCCAGCGTGGCCGAGGTCGAGTCCATCACGGTGGATTGGGAGGTGGGTGCCGCGGCTGTCAAAACCCGCCAGGGTATTTCGGACATCGAGGCGCGCACCGCCAAGCGCGTGGTCACCACCGGCTGCGGCCAGGGCAGTGTCTTTGGCGACCTGATGGCCGAGGTGGACAACATTACGCTGCCCGCGGCCACGCTGTCGCAAGCCGAGTTGTACGGCATCGTCAACGCCATTCGTCTGCAGGAAACCACCTACAAATCGTCGGGCTCGGTGCATGGCTGCGCGCTGTTTCAAGGCGCAGAGATGCTGGTCTTTGTCGAAGACGTGGGCCGCCACAATGCCATCGACACCATTGCTGGCTGGATGTGGATGGACCCGGAAGAAAGGATGTCTGGCGCCGACAAGGTGTTCTACACCACGGGTCGCCTGACCAGCGAAATGGTCATCAAGTCCGCACAAATGGGTGTGCCCATTGTGGTGTCGCGCAGCGGCATCACCCAAATGGGGCTGGACGTGGCCCAGCGCCTGGGCCTGTGCGCCATCGGCCGCGCCACCAACAAGCGCTTCCTGTGCTACAGCGGGGCCAGCCGCCTGGTGTTGCTGCCAGAACTGGCAGGCGCGCGCGCTACTGCGTTGGTCTGATCGACCCAAACACACCCGCCGCGTCGGGTTGCTGAACCCGTCGGGCGCCGGTTTCGGCCCGAGTGCGCTATCGTCGCAGCATGAAAATTTCATTTTTGCAATTGGGTTGGCGCTCGCTGACGCGTGATCTGCGTGCCGGTGAATTGCGCTTGCTGATGGTGGCTGTGACGCTGGCGGTGGCCGCACTCACTGCCGTAGGTTTTTTTGCCGACCGGCTCAAGGGTGGTTTGCAGCGCGATGCGCGCCAGTTGCTGGGGGGCGATGCCGTGGTGGTCAGTGACAACCCGATTCCGGCCGCCTTCCTGGCGCAGGTCAAGGCACTGGGTTTGCAGCAGACCATCAACCTGACTTTCCCGACCATGGCGCGTGCGCCCGACGAGACTGGTGGCAGCATCAAGCTGGTTTCCCTGAAGGTCGTGACCGACGGCTATCCCTTGCGTGGACGTTTGCGCGTGGCCGAGAAAGCCGATGCCACTGGCGACTTGACCCGTGACATTCCCCAGCCCGGTCAGGCCTGGGTTGACGCAGCGCTGCTGGATGCGCTCGGGCTGCCTGTGGGCGGCGACTTGCTGCTGGGTGACAACAGTTTCAAGGTGGGCCGCATCATCGTCAATGAGCCCGACCGGGGCGCGGGCTTCATGAATTTTGCGCCGCGCGTCATGATCAACCAGGCCGATGTGCAGGCCACAGGGCTGATCCAGCCCGCCAGTCGCCTGCGTTACCGGCTGGCGGTGGCAGGCGAGGACCGCGCCGTCAAAAGCTTTGTCGATTGGGCGCAAGCGCAAGTCGACGCCAATGCCGTGCGCGGTGCCCGCGTCGAGGCGCTGGAAGGCGGCCGCCCCGAGCTCAGCACCACGCTGGCCCGGGCTGAAAAGTTTTTGAACCTGGTGGCGCTGCTGGCGGCGCTGCTGAGCGCGGTGGCAGTGGCCCTGGCCGCGCGCAGCTTTGCCGCCAACCATCTGGACGACTGCGCCATGCTGCGTGTGCTGGGCCTGCCCCAGCGCACCATTGCCGCGGCCTACACCTTTGAATTTGTGCTGATCGGCCTGCTCGCCAGCGCGTTGGGTGTGCTGCTGGGTTTTGCGGTGCACTACGGTTTTGTCGCGTTGCTCGCGGGTCTGGTGGACTCGGCCTTGCCCGGGGCCGGCATCTGGCCGGTGCTGTTTGGCATGGGCATGGGGCTGACGCTGTTGCTGGCCTTTGGCCTGCCGCCCGTGCTGCAGTTGGCCCAGGTGCCGCCGCTGCGGGTCATTCGCCGGGACGTGGGGGGCCTCAAACCGGCCTCCCTCATGGTGCTGGGCGTGGGGGTGGCCGGCTTCGCCGCTTTGTTGCTCGCGGCCAGCAGCGACCTTAAGTTGGGCCTGATTGCGGTTGGCGGTTTTGCCGTGGCTACGCTGCTGTTCGCGTCCTTGAGCTGGCTGGCCGTCAAACTGCTGCGCGCCGTGGTCAATGACACCACGGCACCCACCGCCGTGGTGCTGGCCACGCGCCAGATAGCTGCCCGCCCAGCCTTTGCCGTGGTGCAGGTCAGCAGCCTGGCCGTGGGTTTGCTGGCGCTGGTGCTGCTGGTGCTGCTGCGCACCGACCTGATCAGCAGTTGGCGCGCGGCCTCGCCGCCGGGCGCCCCGAACCGCTTTGTCATCAACGTCATGCCGGATCAGGGTCCGGACTTCACGCAGGCCCTCAAAAGTGCGGGGGTGGCTGAGTTTGACTGGTTCCCCATGATTCGCGGCCGTCTGGTGGCCATCAATGGGCGCAGCGTGAGCCCCGAGGACTACACCGATGATCGCGCCCAGCGCCTGGTGGACCGCGAGTTCAACCTCTCGCACAGCGCCACCCAGCCTGAACAGAATGTGGTGGTGGCCGGGCGCTGGCAGCCCGATGAAGCTGGCACCATCAGCGTCGAAGAAGGCATTGCCGAGACTTTGGGCGTGAAATTGGGCGACAGCCTGACTTTTGATGTGGGCGGCGTGCAAACCGTGTCCAAGATCACCTCGTTGCGCAAAGTCGACTGGGCTTCGATGCGGGCCAACTTCTTTGTCATGTACCCGGTGGACAAGCTCGAAGGCGTGCCCGCCACCTACATGAGCGCCTTCAAGGCGCCCGACAGCCCGGGCTTCGATGCCGCGCTGGTGCGCCAGTTCCCCAACATCACCAGCGTCAACATGACCGCCACCATCGCCCAGATCCAGCGCGTGCTTGACCAGGTGATTGGCGCGGTGGAGTTTTTGTTTGCCTTTGCCCTGGCCGCCGGCCTGGTGGTGTTGTTTGCCGCCGTGACCGCCACGCGCGAAGAGCGCGCCCGCGAATTCGCCATCATGCGCGCGGTGGGCGCACGCGCCAGCCTGTTGCGCCAAGTGCAGCGCATCGAGCTGGCCGGGGTTGGCTTGCTGGCCGGCTTTCTGGCCTCCATTGTGGCCAGTGCGGTGGGCTGGGCACTGGCGCGTTACGTGTTTGAATTTGACTGGGTGGTGTCGCTGTGGGTGCCGCTGCTGGGCTCGCTGGCCGGTGCCGTGCTGGCGCTGGCCGCCGGTTGGTGGGGCCTGCGCGAGGTCTTGAATCGCCCGGTGGTGCAGACGCTGCGCAATGCGGCGCAGTGAGCAGATGCCTGAATTAACCTAAATCAGACCATTTAAATGGTCTTTTGTTAACATCGGGATCCAAACATACCCCGCACAGGAGCCCGGACATGGACGTTGTACTCGCTGAAACCTCGATAGGCATCACCGAACTCAAAAAAAATCCGTCGGCCGTGATCCGCGATGCCGGTGCTGACACGGTCGTGATCCTGCATCACAACAAGCCCTCGGCCTACCTGGTGCCCGCCCGCAGCTACGAAGCACTGATGGACGTGTTGGACGATTTGCAATTGCTGCCGGTGGTGCGAGAGCGCATGGCGAGCTGGCAAGTCGATCAGGGCAATGTCATCGGCATGAGTCGTGAGGAACTGGAACAAATTGCGTTGTCTGTACCCAAAAAAACGGCCCGGGTGGCCGTCAAAACATCCCGGTCATGACCAGCTACCGCCTGCAGTTTCTGCCCGAGGCCAAGGCGGAATGGGACAAGCTCGACGGCAGTATTCGCCAGCAATTTGCCAAGGTCTTGTTGCGCCGCCTCGACAACCCGCGTGTGCAGGCGGCGGCGCTCACCGCCATGCCAGACTGCTACAAAATCAAACTGCGCAGCGCGGGCTTCAGGCTGGTGTACCAAGTCATGGACGACAAATTGCTGTTGCTGACAATTGCCGTGGGCAGGCGCGACAAGAGCACCGTCTATGATTTGGCCAAGCTGCGCATGACGGCGAAATAACCAGGGACTCCAAGCCGATCAATCGGATCTTTTGGGCTGAATTGGGTTCAATCTAAATTAAACATGAACATTGAAGAAAAAACCGCTTTTGAGACACCATTCGCGTGGATCGGTGGCGAAGCACGCGTGCAGGCCTTGGTCGACCGTTTTTACGACCTGATGGACCTGGAGCCCCAGTACGCCGAGTTGCGACTGGTGCATGGCTCGGTGCTGGACGACGCGCGGCAAAAGCTGTTCTGGTTTTTGTGCGGCTGGTTGGGCGGCCCGCAGTATTTCACCGACCGTTTTGGTCACCCGCGCCTCAAAGCTCGCCACATGCCGTTCAGGATTGGCGTGGTCGAGCGCGATCAGTGGCTGGCGTGCATGGATCAGGCCATGCGTGAGACCGGTGTTCCTGCCGAGTTGCACGAGCGTCTGAACAAGTCGTTTTTTCAGACGGCCGATTGGATGCGCAATCAGACTGAAGCGCAAAAAATGCCAAATTTTTCTGCTTCGTGAACATGGAAACCGGCGAAACAGTCATTTTTCCTTGCTAGAATACGTAGCTTAGCGGCTGTAGCTCAGTTGGATAGAGTATCTGGCTACGAACCAGAGGGTCGTGGGTTCAATTCCTGCCAGCCGCACCAAACGAATCGAGGACTTAGAGTAGAAATGCTCTAAGTCCTTTCTTCTTTCTGGCGTTTGTCCTGGCTCTGGTTGCCGTTTCTTGGCGCCGGAGTACGTGACGCATTCTGTAGACGCTCATGCAAGTGCCTAAGTTGCTGGGGATAACACCACCCTCAACGGATAAGTTGATTTTCTATTGGAGATGATTTAAATGACGAATGCGCCGTCTTCAAGGCCCAGAGCTGTCGTCTTGCTCAGTGGCGGGCTTGACTCGACAACGGTTCTGGCCATCGCAAGAGAGCAGGGTTTTGAGCCTTATGCACTGAGTTTTCATTATGGCCAACGCCATATCCAGGAATTGGTTGCTGCTGAATCTGTCGCGCGTTCTCAAGGAGTGGTTAAGCATGTGGTGGCTCAAATCGATCTTCGCGAGTTTGGTGGCTCGGCGCTTACGGCAGATATAGCCGTGCCCAAGGGTCGGACCGCAGTCGACATGTCAGACGGCATACCGATTACCTATGTTCCGGCTCGAAATACGGTTTTCTTGAGCTTTGCATTGGCTTGGGCTGAGACCTTGGGGGCCTCGGATATCTTTATCGGCGTCAATGCGCTTGACTATTCTGGTTACCCTGACTGCCGCCCGGAATACATTGCTGCTTACGAAACCATGGCCAATCTGGCAACCAAGGCGGGCGTTGAGGGTATTCAAAAATTAAAGATACACACACCACTGATCAGCCTGACCAAGGCGCAGATCGTGCAAGAGGGCATGCGTCTTGGCGTTGATTATGCAGAAACCAGCAGTTGTTATGACCCGGGCGAGGATGGCAAGCCTTGCGCTGCCTGCGATTCTTGCGTTCTGCGCGCCAAAGGCTTTGCCGAAGCCGGTCTGAAAGACCCGCTGTACATTCGTTTTGGGATGGTTTGAAAATGCAAGTCAAGACCCTCTTCACTGCCTCCGCCGGATTTGAGGCTGCAAGACATGTCGATGTCCTGCCAGTAGGTCACCGCTCCCGGCGTTTACATGGGCACAGTTTTTTGGCAACGGTGCGGTGCGCGCCTCCCGAAGGATGGGCGCATTTCCCGGGGGGTGAAGTTGACCGGCTTCGCGCCGAGCTTGAATTGGTCATTTCGCAACTGGATTACCGTTTGCTCAATGAGCAGGTTCAGCAACCCACTGACGAAAACCTGGCACGCTGGGTTCGTCAAAATCTGCATGTTCCCGGGATTGAGCGGATTGGCATTCAAAGCACGGCGCATGAAGGTGTCGATCTTGACCTCGCTGGTAACGCGCACGTTTGGCGGCGCTACATTTTCCAGTCAGCGCACCGATTGCCCAATGTGCCTGCCGGGCATCAATGTGGACGCATGCATGGGCATGGATTTGAAGTCATCGTTCATGCGAATCAGGACCTCGGCAGCCGTGATCTGAGCATTGATTACGACCGGCTTGACGAGGTGTGGGCGCCGTTTCAAAAGCAGCTTGATTTTGCCTGCTTGAACGACTTGCCGGGCTTGCAGAATCCGACGAGCGAAATGCTGTCGAGCTGGTTTTGGGAACGCATCAAGCCTGAGTTGCCGGAACTTTCCTGGATCACCGTTTTTGAAACGGGTTCATGTGGTGCCAACTTTGATGGAAAAAGTTACCGGATCTGGAAAGATCTGACCCTTGACAGTGCTTTGCAGCTCAAACGTGCGCCGGATGGCAGCCCATTGCGGCGGATTCATGGGCACACCTACACCCTGCGTCTTCACCTTTCGGCGCCGTTGGACCAAGTCATGGGTTGGACGGTCGACTTCGGGGACGTGAAAGAGTTGTTCAATCCAATTTTCAAGTCCCTGGACCATCGTCCCTTGCATGAGATTGCTGACCTTGCTGATTGCGACACAGCCAGTATTGCCGCATGGATCCTCAAAAAGGCGCGCATTCAACTCCCGCAACTCGACCGCGTGGACCTTTACGAAACACGGGGTTGCGGCGCCATTGTTTCTGTGGGCGGTGAGGGGCCGGCATTGCCGTTGTGACGCATGACCTATACAGTCAAAGAAATTTATTACACCTTGCAAGGCGAGGGCGGCCAAGCGGGTCGCGCCGCCGTCTTTTGCAGATTCACGGGTTGCAATTTGTGGACGGGTCGCGAAGAGGACCGGTCCAAAGCGGTGTGTCAATTTTGTGACACCGACTTTATTGGAGCGGATGGTCCAGGCGGCGGGAAGTTTGCCTCCGCTGAGGCGTTGGCGCAGGCGGTCCTCAAGCATTGGCCCACAGGTTCAGGTGGCAAGCCACTGGTTGTTTTCACCGGTGGTGAACCGCTGCTGCAACTGGATGAAGCCTTGGTGGACGCGCTGCATGCGGCAGGTTTTGAGATCGCGGTTGAAACCAACGGTACCCAACCCGCACCTGAAGGGCTCGACTGGATCTGCGTCAGCCCCAAGGCCGACGCCGAGCTGGTGTTGAAGCGCGGCACTGAACTCAAGTTGGTGTTCCCACAACTCAGCGCGATGCCGGAACGCTTTGCTGAACTCGATTTTCAGCATTTCTTTCTACAACCCATGGATGGGATTGAAGGCAAGAAGAATACGCAAAAAGCCATCGCCTACTGCTTGCAGCACCCCCAATGGCGTTTGAGCATCCAAACCCATAAAGTTATCGGCATTGCCTGACCGAAAGAAAAATCATTCTGGAAAAGTGAAGCCCGCTCTTTAGCGCGCCCTCGAAGCCATCAACAGCACCACCAGCGCCCCGGCGCCGCCATCGGCCGGCTTGGCTTGCACAAAGGCCAGCACCTCGTTTTTTTGCACCAGCCAGCTGTGCACCCGGCTTTTCAGAATGGGCGCCTTGCCCGGTGAACCCAGGCCCTTGCCGTGCACCACGCGTACGCAGCGAATGCCCTGCTTGTGCGCTTCGCGGATGAAGATGCTCAGGGCTTCGCGCGCGTCGTCGCGGCGCAGGCCGTGCAGGTCCAACTGGCGCTGGATGGACCAGTCGCCACGGCGCAGCTTGCGCGTCACATCAGTGCCGATGCCGGGGCGGCGAAAGCTCAGGTGCTCGTCGGTTTCGAGCAGCGTCGAGACGTCAAACTCGTCGCTGATGGCTTCTTTCAACACCGCTTTTTCATCACGCTGGTATTGCATCGCCTGCGGCATTTTGGGCGCGGGCTTGTGGTGCAGTTTGCGCTTGTCGGGCAGCGGCTTGACGGCACCCGCGGCCCGCACGAACAAGTCCTTGTCGCTGGCGGCCTGCTGGACCGCCTTGACCTGCTGGCTGGCCTGCAGGATGCGTTGTTGGGCTTGCGCGGCGATGGCCCGCTTGACCACTTTCAGGTCACTCAGGGCCTTGACTTTGACTGCTGTCACAGCAAGCCCCGCTCGGCCATGCTCAGCGCCTCGCCCGGGGCCACGATGACGTGGTCGAGCACCCGCACATCGATGAGCGCCAGCGTGGTTTTGAGGGTTTGTGTCAGCATCTCGTCGGCGCGTGAGGGCTGCACCGAACCGCTCGGGTGATTGTGCGCCAGCACCACGGCGGCGGCTTGGTGTTTGAGCGCACGCAACACCACTTCACGCGGGTACACGCTGGTTTGGGTCAAGGTGCCCTGAAACATTTCGTCATAAGACAACAGCCGATTCTGCACGTCCAGGAACAGCACCGTAAACACCTCCTGCTGCCGAGCAGCGAGCTTCAGTTGTAAAAACTGCTTGACCGCGTCGGGTGTGGCAAAAACGGTGCGCTCCTGCAGCCGCTGCGACAGGGCGCGGCGGGCCAGCTCCAGCACCGCCAACAGTTCGGAACGCTTGGCCGGGCCCAGGCCCTTGACCGGTTTGAGGTCTTCGGCGGTGGCGTTAAGTAGCCCGGCAATGCCGTCAAAGCCATTCTGGCCGTCGGCGCCAGGCTTGATGTCGAGCAGTTCGCGCGCCAACTGAAACACGCCCTTGCCCTTGATGCCGGTACGCAGCAGCAGCGCCAGCAACTCCACGTCGCTCAAAGCGCCAGGGCCGCGCGCCAGCATCTTTTCGCGCGGGCGGGCATCGGGGGGCAGGTCTTTGAGGGGCATGGTGCAGGCTTTTACAATTGTCTGCAGTTTATGCCAGCCCCTCACCGGTTTCGACTTCGGGGGCATTACAGAATTCACAGGAACTTCATGACGACCTCTTGCCCTACCGTTCAAACCGGTTCTTTCCTGACCCTGCATTACCGCCTGAGCGGCCCGGCCGGTGACGTGGTCAATACCTTTGCATCGGCCCCGGCCACGCTGACCCTGGGCACCGGTGAGCTCTCGCCGGCGCTGGAGGCGCACCTGATGGGCCTGGCCGAAGGTAGCCGCACCCGCTTTGAATTGGCAGCGGGTGAGGCTTTCGGTCCACGCAGCCCCGACATGATGCAGTGGATGGCGCGCAAGGAGTTGCTGGACCTGGGCGGCGCCAATGAGAGCTACGCCGTGGGCGATGTGGTCAAGTTCCCCACGCCCGACGGCCAGGGCGAATTTGCCGGCGTGATCGTGGACTTTCGCAGCGACCACAAGGGCGAGGCCGTGCTGTTTGACTTCAACCACCCGCTGGCGGGCCAGCCGGTGACGTTTGAAGTCCAGCTGATCGGGGTGCTATGAACACGAACACAAGCCTTGAAGTTTTGCTGGCCGAACCGCGTGGCTTTTGCGCCGGCGTGGACCGCGCCATTGAAATCGTGGAACGCGCGCTGGCCAAGTTTGGCGCCCCCATCTATGTGCGCCACGAAATTGTGCACAACACTTACGTGGTGAGCGACCTGAAGGCCAAGGGCGCGATCTTCATCGAAGCGCTCGACGATGTGCCCGCGGGCGCCACCCTGGTGTTTTCTGCCCACGGGGTGAGCCGTGCCGTGCAGCAGGAGGCCACCGCGCGCGGTTTTCGCATTTTTGATGCCACCTGCCCGTTGGTCACCAAGGTGCATGTGGAAGTGGCCAAGTTGGCCAAAGAGGGTTATGAGTTCATCATGATCGGCCACAAGGGGCACCCGGAGGTGGAAGGCACCATGGGCCAGTTAGAGTGTGGCATTCACCTGGTGGAAGACGTGCTTGACGTGGCACGCGTCCAGCCGGCGCAAACCGAAAAACTGGCCGTGGTCACCCAAACCACCCTGAGCGTGGATGACGCGGCGGCCATCGCGGCGGCCATCAAGGCGCGTTTTCCGAATGTGCGCGAGCCCAAGCAGCAAGATATTTGTTATGCCACGCAAAACCGCCAGGATGCCGTCAAGCTGATGAGCCCGCAGGTGGATGTGGTGGTGGTGGTGGGCAGTCCCACCAGTTCCAACAGCAACCGGCTGGCCGAAGTGGCGCGCAAGCTGGGCACGCCCGGTTACATGGTCGACAGTGCCGACGAGTTGCAACCGCAATGGTTCGAGGGCTGTCACCGGATCGGCCTGACTGCTGGCGCTTCGGCCCCCGAGATCTTGGTGACCCAGGTGATCGAGCGCCTGAAGGCGTTGGGCGCACTGTCGGTGCAGCGCCTGCCCGGCGACCCTGAGAGCGTCAAGTTTCCGCTGCCCAAGGGTTTGCGGCTGGACCAGAATGAAGCTGATCAAGCGAACAAATCCTCACCCAACTGAATCTCACAACCATGCTAGACATTACCCTGCTGCGCAAAGACCTGGCCCATGTGGTGGCCCGCCTGGAGACCCGCAAAAGCCCGCAAGCCTTTCTGGACGTGGCGGCGTTCACGCTGCTGGAGACTGAACGCAAGACCATCCAGGTCCGCACCGAAGCGCTGCAGGCCCAGCGCAACAGCGCCAGCAAGCAAATTGGCCAGCTTAAGGCCAAAGGGCCTGCGGGCGCTGCCGAGGTGGACGCCGTGATGGCGCAAGTGGCGGGCATCAAGGACGAGTTGGAAACCTCCAGCAAGCGGCTTGACCAGATACAACTGGACATGCAGTCCCTGCTGCTGGCCGTGCCCAACCTGCCGCACGACAGCGTGCCGCTGGGCGCCGACGAGCATGGCAATGTGGTGGTGCGCAGCTGGGGCACACCTCGCAGCTTTGACTTTGCCATCAAGGACCATGTCGATGTGGGCGAGCCCCTGGGCCTGGACTTTGCCATGGGCGTCAAGCTGACCGGCGCGCGCTTTACCGTGATGAAGGGTCCGGTGGCGCGCCTGCACCGCGCGCTGGCGCAGTTCATGCTCGACGTGCAGACCCAGGAACACGGCTACACCGAGTGCTACACGCCCTACATCGTCAACGGTGACACCCTGCGCGGCACCGGCCAGTTGCCCAAGTTCGAGGGCGATCTGTTTGCTGCCAAAAAAGGTGGCCAGGAGGGCGAGGAGCAGCCCGACAACACCGCGCTGTATTTGATACCCACCGCGGAAGTGCCGCTGACCAACTTTGTCCGCGATGTGGTGGTGGCAGAAAGCGAGCTGCCCATCATGCTCACCGGCCACAGCCCGTGTTTCCGGTCCGAGGCCGGTAGTGCCGGGCGCGACACCCGTGGCCTGATCCGCCAGCACCAGTTCGACAAGGTCGAGATGGTGCAGATCGTGCACCCCGACAAAAGTTATGAAGCCCTTGAAGTCATGACCGGCCACGCCGAAGCCATTCTGCAAAAGCTGGGCTTGCCTTACCGCGTCATGAGCCTGTGCACCGGCGACATGGGTTTTGGCGCCAGCAAGACCTATGACCTGGAGGTCTGGCTGCCGGCTCAAGCCACCTACCGCGAGATCAGCTCGGTGAGCAACTGCGAAGCCTTCCAGGCGCGCCGCCTGCAAGCCCGTTTCAAGAATGCCCAAGGCAAAAACGAGTTGGTGCACACCTTGAACGGCTCCGGCCTGGCCGTGGGCCGCACCCTGGTGGCGGTGCTGGAGAATTACCAAAACGCCGACGGCTCGGTGACCGTACCCGAGGTGCTGCGGCCTTACCTGGGTGGTTTGCAAAGCTTGCATGCCTAGTCCCCAGCGCATCTGCCTGATCGGTGCCGAGTGCACCGGCAAAAGCACCTTGGCGCAGGCCCTGGCGGCGCATTTTGGCGGCCTCTGGGTGCCAGAGTATTTACGCTCCTTTTGCGAGCTGAATGGCCGTACCCCCAGCGCAGATGAGCAGGCGGCCATCATGCGTGCCCAGTTCGAGCAGGAAGAGCAGGTGGCTGCGCTGGCCCTTCAAGCGGCTTGTGGCTACGTGTTTTGCGATGGTGCGCCGCTGCTCACCGCGATTTACAGCGACTATTACTTTGCGGATCGCTCCTTGTTTGATTGTGCTCACACCTTGCACGCGCGCTATGCGCTGACGCTGCTCTTGCATCCCGATTTGCCTTGGCTGTCTGATGGTTTTCAGCGAGACGGTGAAGTCGTGCGCACCGATGTACACGCCTTGGTGCAGCACGCGCTGCAAGCCATGCATGTGCCCCATATTGACGTCGAAGGCCGAGACGACGCACGTTTGCAGGCGGCGATTTTGGCGGTGGAGACCTTGACCGGTTAAGCCTCGACCCCGCCTCATTACAATGGCCGCTTCACCGGGGGTGTCCGTTGCAAGACGGTCTGAGACAGTCCCCTTACCTGATCTGGATCATGCCAGCGTAGGGAGCGTGAAGGCTTGAAGGTCTGCTGCCAGCCGGTTCGCCTCGTGCCCGGCGCCCCTTGCGTTGGCGCATTGAAAGGCTTTGCCATGAACCGTCGTTTGTTTACCCTGGCCGCCACTGTGCTGGCCGCTGTGTCTGTGTCAACCCCAACGCTTGCCGCTGATGAACTCCGCGTGATGGTGCACAGCTCGTTTGCCTTGCCCAAACCCCTGCTGGCGCAGTTCGAGGCGCAAAACGGCATCAAGCTGGCCATCATCAAGGGCGGTGATGCGGGTGAGATGCTCAACAAGCTCATTCTGACGCGGGCCCAGCCTGTGGCCGATGCGGTGTTTGGCATCGACAACACCCTGGTTGGCAAGGCCTTGGCGGCCGGCGTGCTGGAACCCACATTGCCGCAAACCACAACTGCCCCTGACGCCAATCTGGGCCCGGCGCTGGCCGCTGTGGACTATGGTTTTGTCACCCTGAACTACGACAAGGCGGCAGTGGCCAAGGGCGGCGTGGCCTTGCCCAAGACCTTGCAGGACTTGACCCTGCCCGCTTACAAGGGCTGGCTGGTCACGCCCAACCCGGCCACCAGCAGCACCGGTTATGCCTTTTTGCTGGCCACCATCTCTGCAATGGGTGAAGAGAGCGCCTTTGCTTGGTGGGCGCAGATGCGTGGCAACGGTCTGAAAGTGGTGAAGGGCTGGAGCGAAGCCTATTACACCGACTTTGCCCGCAACAAGGGCGCTTACCCGTTGGTGGTGAGCTACGCCACCAGCCCGGCAGCTGAAGTCTTTTACAGCAAGGACAAGATCACCGAGGCGCCCACAGCCAGCCTGAACCTGCCCGGCGGTGTTTTCCGCCAGGTGGAAGGCGTGGGCCTGGTCAAGGGCGGCAGCCAGCGTCAAGCCGCGCTGAAGTTTGTCGACTTCATGCGCTCCGGGCCGGTGCAGCAAGCGCTGCAGACCGAGATGTGGATGTACCCGGCGCAGGTCGGCACCGCCCGCGCCGAGGTGATGCGCCACGCCGCCGAGCCTGTCGCCTTCGAAGCGCCGGCCGCGCAGGTGATCGTCAGCCAGGGCGCCGCGTGGGTGGCGCGCTGGACCAAGGTGGTGTTGAAGTAGGCACGTTTTCCGTGCTTTGAAGTGCCTCAATTGATCTCTTTTGTACGTGGTCGCTCACAAGGCAGCCTGTGGCTCGCCTTGCTCCCCGCTGCGGCGTTGCTGCTGTTGCTGATCGCCCCCCTGGCCCGGCTGGCGGTGACCGGCTTCACTGGTGAGGCCAGCTGGCCGGGTGCTACCAGCAGCAACTGGTCAGTCTGGGCTCCGTGGCAAGACGACTACCTGCGCTGGCGCGTGTTGTGGTCGCTGGCGCAGGCGGGCATCACCTGTGTGCTGGCCTTTGGGCTGGGCCTGCCGCTGGCCTGGGTGCTGGCGCGGTTCGAGTTTGCCGGGCGCACCCTGGTGCTGCGCCTGCTGATGCTGCCCTTTGTGGTGCCGACGCTGGTGGCTGCCTTGGGTGTGCTGGCGTTGTGGGGGCCACGCGGCCTGCTCAGTGGCTGGCTTGGCGTTAATTTGCAGGACACGCCCTGGCTGCTGCTGTACGGCAACCTGTTTTTTAACCTGTGCCTGGTGGTGCGCGCCGGCGTTGACGCGCTGGGCCAGGTCAACGCGCGCCAGGTGGCGGCGGCGCGGTCCTTGGGGGCCACGCCGTGGCGCGCCTTTTGGCGCATCGAGTGGCCGGCCATTGCGCCGTGGCTGATGTCGAGCCTGTGCCTGGTGTTCTTGTACTGCTTTGCCGGTTTCGGCCTGGCCCTGGTGCTGGGTGGCCAGCGTTTTGCCACGGTGGAGGTCGAAATCTACACCCTGGTGGCGCACGAGCTGCAACTGGGGCAGGCCAGTGTGCTGGCGCTGTGGATGCTGGTGCTCACCGGCGGTGTGGCGCTGCTCTACGCGCTGCTGGAAAAACGCCTGGCCGCGCCCAGTCGGGTGCAGCCGCTGGCACGCAGGCGACCACAAGGGGTGGCGCAGTGGTTGGCGTTGACGGCGGCATTGGCGATGTTGTTCGTTATTTGTGCCTTGCCGATTCTGGCGATTGTGTGGCGGGCGCTGGAGGCTGGCTGGGTGATTTGGGCCACGCTGCTGGACGCTGAAGTTGCAGCAGCACTATGGAACACACTGCGGTTTTCCAGCATCGCCTTGTTGCTGGCCACCCTGCTGGGTGTGTTACACGCGCTGGCAGCGCAGCGTTCGGTGGCGTGGCGCGCGGCTGCTTTTTTGCCCTTTGTGGTGTCGCCGGTGACGGTGGCATTTGGTTTGCTGCTGTTGTACCCGGGCTGGACCGCCAGCCTGCCACTGCTGCTGGCGGCTTATGCCGTGCTGGCTTACCCGTTTGTGGCCAAGTCCATGGCCGCCGGGCTGGACAGTCTGCCGCCCCATGTGCTCCAAGCATCCCGCACGCTGGGCGCCAGTCCGCTGCGCACCTTTTGGCGTGTGACCCTGCCGCTGTTGCGCCCGGCCCTGCGCCGCGGCATGGCGTTCGCCGCCGCCACGGCGTTGGGCGAGTTTGCCGTGACCTTGTTTTTGTCGCGTCCCGAGTGGGCCACGCTGACCACCCTGATCTACCGGCGCCTGGGCCATCCGGGGGCCAGCAGCCTGGATCAGGCGTTTGTGCTGGCCAGTGTGTTGATGGGGTTGGCGCTGCTGGTTTTTTTGCTGATCGAGTGGCCGGTGAGGGATGGCCATGAGCGCAGGCGCCCGCCTGTCGGGGCCTTACCCGTGGGGACTTTGCGCCATGCTTGAACTGCGCCACATCAGCCAGAATTATGGCGACCGCGCCTTGCTGCAAGACATCATGCTGTCGGTGGTAGCCGGTGAAATTGTGGCGCTGCTGGGGCCGTCCGGAAGCGGTAAAAGCACGCTGCTGGCCATTGTGGCGGGCTTGCAGCAGCCCTTGAGTGGCAGTGTCTGGTTTGGCGGCCAGGACATCACCAAGTTGCCCCCCGAGGAGCGCCGGTTCGCTTTGATGTTTCAGGACTTTGCCTTGTTTCCGCACCTCAATGTGCTCGATAACGTGGCCTTTGGTCTGATCGAGCAGCGGCTGAACAAGTCCAGGGCCAGGGCCAAAGCGCTGGAGATGCTGGTGCTGTTTGGCTTGGCCGACCATGCACGGCACAAGGTCTGGCATTTGTCGGGTGGCGAGCAGCAGCGTGTGGCGCTGGCCCGCGCGCTGATCACCCAGCCGCGCGCACTGTTGCTGGACGAGCCCTTTTCTGCGCTGGACGCCGACCTGCGCACCAGCCTGCGCGACGAGTTCAAGGCCCGCATCCAGGCCGCCGGCATGCCGACGCTGCTGGTCACCCACGATGAACAGGAAGCCCGTGCCATGGCTGCGCGCGCGGTGCGCCTGAGCGATGGCCATCTTGAGGCCTTGTGGTGAGCCTGCGCAAAACCCATGGCAGAGGTGTCAATTTGGATGTCTTGCGGGTCAGACCACTCGCGCAGCGACGTGCTCTGACCCCAACTGATTAGAGGCCTGAGTTCAATCGGATCATGCGGCGCGCCCGGTTCAAGGCTTCCAGCATAAACTTCTCTGCACCATGAACCAGACCCTTACCCCGAGCCCGCTCGACACTGCGCTTGCGCTGCAGCGCCAGGCCTATTTGGCCCACCCTGTGCCCACGCTGGCCGAGCGCAAGGCGGATTTGCGCACCCTGCAACGCTTCGTGCGCGAGCACAAGGAGGCCCTGTGTGATGCCATCAGCGCCGACTATGGCCACCGCTCGCGTCACGAGACCCTGCTGGCCGAGGTGTTCCCGGTGGTGGACGGCATTGACCACGTTATCAAGCACCTGCCAGGCTGGATGAAGACACAGCGGCGTAACGTCGACCTGCGCACCTTCTTCGGCGCCAGCAACCGCGTGATACCGCAGCCGCTGGGCGTGGTGGGCGTGATCGTGCCGTGGAACTTTCCGCTCAACCTGAGCCTGGTGCCGCTGACGTCGATCTTCGCCGCGGGCAACCGCGCCATGGTCAAGATGAGTGAAAACTCACGCCACCTGGCGGCCTACCTGATAGCGCACATGCCGGCTTACTTCCCGCCGGAAAAGCTGCAGTTTTTTGATGAAACCGGGGGTGTGGGTATTGCCTTCTCACAGCTCAAATTCGACCATCTGCTGTTCACCGGCTCGGGCGCCACCGGGCGACTGGTGATGAGCGCTGCGGCGCAGAATCTGTGTCCGGTGACGCTGGAACTGGGAGGACGTTCGCCGGCCATCGTCTGCGAAGACTTCCCGGTGCGCGTGGCAGCCGAGCGCATCCTGTTCGTCAAATTCCTCAATGCCGGGCAGATCTGCACCACGGTCGACCACCTGTGGCTGCCGCAGGCCAAGGTGGAAGCCTTCGTGCAGGCGGCGCGCGAGATCGTGCCGGCGCGCTACCCGACGCTCGATTCACCCGACTACACATCGATCATCGACCAGCGTTCGTTCGATCGCCTGCTGGCCGCACTGGACGATGCGCGCGAGCGTGGCGCCACGTTGCTGCCGCTGCTGCCCGGCCCGGCCTTCGACGCCTCCGTGCGCAAGATCAACCCGCACATCGTGCTGGATGCACCGCCGGAGAGCGTGCTTTGGCAGCGCGAGATCTTCGGCCCCATCCTGCCGATCCGCGGTTACCGCTCGCTCGAAGAGGTGATTGACGCCGTCAACGCCGGCCCGCGGCCGCTGGCGGTCTATCCCTTCAGCCACGACCGAGGTACGGTGCGCGTGCTGCTGGAGCGCGTCATGTCCGGCGGCGTGTCGGTCAACGATGCGCTGTTCCACGTCGGCCAGCACGACCTGCCCTTCGGCGGAGTGGGCGAATCGGGCATGGGCCACTACCACGGCCACGATGGCTTCAACACCTTCTCCAAGCTGAGGCCGGTGTTCTATCAGGGGCGCTTTCCGACGCTGAAATTCCTGATGCCGCCCTACGGCAAGCTGGCCGACCGCGTGCTGGCGTTTTTGATCCGCTAAATTTTCCGTTACCCGAGCCGCATCACCCGGCCCGGGTTCATGAGGTTGTGAGGGTCCAGCGCCTGTTTAATGGCGCGCATGGTGTGCAGGGCCACCGGCGATTTGTAGTGGGTCAGGTGGTCCACTTTGAGGCTACCCACGCCATGTTCGGCAGAAATGGAGCCGCCATGCGCCAGCACCGCGTCGAACACGATGCTGTTCACGCGCGTCTCCTGCTCAGCTAAAAACACCGCAGCATCCTGGCCTTCAGGGGCTTGCACGTTGTAGTGCAGGTTGCCGTCGCCCAGGTGACCAAAGTTGACCAGCCGCACACCGGCAATGGCCTGTGCCAGCAGCTTATCGGTACTGGCGACAAAGGCCGCCATGCCAGACACCGGCACTGAAATGTCATGCTTGATGTTGAGACCCTCCAGCGCTTGCGCCAGCGGGATGCTTTCGCGAATCTGCCACAGGTTGTGCGCCTGGGTGAGGTTCTCGGCCACCACGGCGTCGGTCACGCAGCCCTCTTCCAGGGCGGCTTCGAGCAAGCCCTCCAACTGGGCTCGGGCATGGGCCTCGGATTCAGCATCGGCGTTTTCCAGCAGCACGCAAAAGGCGCTGCTCTGGTACAGCGGCACGCGCAGATTCGCAAAGTGCCGGGCCACCAGGCTCAGGGCAAATTGGCCCATCATCTCGAAGCCGGTCAGGCTGGCGCTCAGGTGCTGCTGCGCCAGCCCCAGCAGTTGCACCGCCGCCTCAACCGAGGGCACGGCAGCCCACGCGGTGAGTTGCGCTTTGGGTTGCGGATAGAGCTTGAGCGTGGCGGCGGTGATGATGCCCAGCGTGCCTTCGGCGCCGATGTAGAGATTTTTCAGGTCGTAGCCGGTGTTGTCCTTGCGCAGGCCGCTCAGGCCCGGCCAAATATCGCCTTGCGGCGTCACGACCTCCAGCCCCAGGCACAGGTCGCGCGCATTGCCAAAGCGCAGCACCTGGGTGCCGCCGGCGTTGGTGCCCAGATTGCCGCCAATGGTGCACGAGCCCTCGGCCGCCAGACTGAGCGGAAACCAAAAACCTGCTGCCTCGGCCTGTTCTTGCACCGTTTGCAAGATGCAACCGGCTTCCACCGTCAGGGTCAGGTTGGCCGCATCAATATGGCGCACCGCGTTCAGGCGCTGCAGGCTCAGCACGATTTGTCGGCCCGTGTCGTCGGGGGTTGATCCCACCACCAGTCCGGTGTTGCCACCTTGCGGCACGATGCTCAAGCCGCTGTCCGGGTACTGCGTCAAATAATCTGCGCAGGCCTTCACCACTTGTGCCACCTCGTCGGTACTGGCCGGGCGCACCACGGCCAGGGCCTTGCCCGAGCTGCGTTTGCGCCAATCCTGGGTCCAGGCGCTGAGGTCGCCTTCGGTCAGCACATGGGCGGCACCGACGATGGCTTTGAGTTCAGAGAGCAGGGTTTGCATGGCTGGCTGCCGTGGCGGCGTTTTTCAAGCGCAAGCGCACATGCAGCGCGCAGGCGGTAAAGAGGGTGAGGCAAAGAAAGACTTCCACCATCGCGAGATAGTTGCCGGGTGGCTTGTCGCTGTAGGCGCGCACTGCGCCTTCGGTGAAGTACAGCCACACCAGCAGGCTGACCCAGCGGTAGGTGTACATGCGGTTTTTCAGCAAGCCCGCCAGCGGCAGGCACAGCGGCAGCACCTTGAGCGCCAGCCAGGAGCCGCCCGGACGCAGCGGCGCCAGCAGCAGTTCCCAGGCCAGGCCCAGCACAATGAGGCCCAGCAGGCTGCCCACCGCCAGAATTCGGGTCAGGGCCACGCTGGGGGTGGCAGATGTTGGGGGAGCGTTGGGAATCGTGTTCATGACGGTGGCATCATAGCGGCCATGAGCTTAACCCCCACAACACGCATGAGCTGGCCCCAGAGGCTGGATGTCTTTTTAAGCGACCTGTCCAATTTTCCCTGGAAAAACACCGCTTACACCTTGCGTGAGCGCTTTCGGGAAGATCGTTTGGGGCTCACTGCCAGCAGCCTGACCTTTACCACCACGATTGCGCTGGTGCCGCTGGTCACGGTGTTGCTGGCCGTGTTCACCGCGTTCCCGATGTTTGCCAAGTTCCAGGGCGTGCTGCAGCAGTGGTTGATCGAGAGCCTGATTCCAGACACCATCGCGCGCCAGGTGTTGGGCTACCTGACGCAGTTCGCCGGCAAGGCGAGCAAGCTTGGCGGCGTCGGCCTGGCGGTGCTGTTCATCACCGCGCTGGCGCTGATTTTGACCATCGACCGCACCCTGAACGCCATCTGGCGGGTGCGCAAGCCACGCCCGCTGGGGCAACGGGTGCTGGTGTACTGGGCGGTGATGACACTCGGGCCCATCTTGCTGGCGTTGAGCCTGAGCCTGACGTCTTATGCCTTGTCGGCTTCCAAAGGCCTGGTGGGGGGCTTGCCGGGCGGCCTTGAACTGCTGCTGGACAGCCTGCAATTTGTGTTGCTGGCTTGGGGCATGGCCGCGCTGTACCGCTATGTTCCCAACACCCATGTGCGCTGGTCCCACGCCTGGGTGGGTGGCCTGTTTGTTTCGGTGGGCTTTGAAGCGGCCAAAAAACTGCTGGTCCTTTACCTGGGCCAGGTGCCGACCTATTCGGTGCTGTACGGCGCCTTTGCCACGCTGCCCATCATGTTGATCTGGATTTATGTCGGCTGGGTCATTGTGCTGCTGGGCGCGGTCATTGCCGCCTACTTGCCCAGCTTGCTCAGTGGCGTGCAGCGCCGTGCCACGGCCCAGGGCTGGCAGTTTTTGCTGGCCATTGAGGTGCTGCAGCAGTTGGCACCCTTGCGGGACGCCCCGGCCAGGGGATTGACCATGACCGGGTTGACGCAGTTGCTCAAGGTCGACGCCCTGCAACTCGAGCCTGTGCTGGAGACGCTGGTGGAACTGGACTGGATCGGTGAGTTGCAGGAGGAAGGTGCCGACGACGAGGCGCGCTACGTGCTGCTGGCCGACCCCGACAGCACGCCGCTGCAGGCCTTGTTGCACGCCTTGCTGCTGCCCTGCGAGCCCAGCACCCTGCATTTATGGGAAAACGGACGCTGGCAGGAATTGACGCTGCGTCAGGCGCTGTGACGCACCTGGAAATTCTCGCTGCCGAATGTTGGAAAATCGGTTCCTTTCATTTTGATATCCAAAGAAGTACCTCATGACCGACATCCCACAAAAGCCTGAACTGCCCGATCACCTGTCCACCGACGCGCGCAGCCCGCATCACCTGGCTGCCGTGTTTGAGCACGACATTGGCATCCGGCTCAACGACAAGGAATTGTTCAATGTGGACGAATACTGCGTCAGCGAAGGCTGGGTCAAGGTGCCTGCCGGCAAGACGCGCGACCGCAAGGGCAACCCGCTGCTGATCAAGCTCAAGGGCAAGGTCGAGGCGTTTTACAAGTGACATGAAAATGCGCAGGCCGTGATCCCACCGGTCGGCTGAAAGGGCGCTACATCGGTCTCAACAGTCGCTTTGAAATCACGGCGCTGCGCGATGCCTTGGACATCATCATCGCAGCCACTGACCTGTGGCCGGCATCAAGGAGCGAAAGTCACGGTACTTCAATCGCCATCGGCGATTGGGTTCGCGCAAAGGCCATCGCCGAGTCCAGCACTTTCAAGAACTCCTTTACCTTGAAAGGTTTTGTAAGATACTGGAAAAATCCGGCAGACAAACCCTTGAGGATATGCTCAGACATGGCATTGGCACTGATGGCCAAGACGGGAATGTGCTTGGTCAGCGGATCCTGGCGCAATATCTTCAGCACCTCCACGCCGCTCAGACCTGGGAGGTTGATGTCCATCAAAATGACCCTTGGAAGGTGGGTGCGTGCCATTTCTATGCCCTGAATTCCATTGCTGGCCCTCAGCAATTGAATGTTGGGACGAGCGGCAAGGATTTGCTCCACCAGTTCCATATTGGCCGGGTTGTCTTCCACATACATCACGATGCAAGGCGATTGGTTCAGCGCGGCATTGGCGGGGTCCATATCCACATGAACCTGCTCTGCGTCCGCACGTTGCGCCTGTGTCCGGGTGAGATCGACCCAGAACACACTGCCAACATCAACCGTACTTTGTACGCCGATTTTGCCGCCCATCATTTCAGTCAGGCGCTTTGCAACCACCAAACCGAGACCGGTTCCTTCGATCATGCCGCCTTCCTGGCCAAGTCGATTGAAGGGCTCAAATAGATGGGAAAGCTTTTCGGGCGACAAACCTTGCCCGGTATCCCGAACGTTGACTCGCAAAACTTCGGGTATCGTGTCGTCAATGGTCACATCGACGGTTCCACCAGGGTGGTTGTATTTAATGGCGTTGGTTAGCAAGTTGACGATCAACTGTTTGAGGCGCACCGCGTCCGCAATGACCAGAAACGGACTGGTGAACTGCGCGAAATTGACGTCGATGCCGCTTGTTTGAACTTGTGGTTCGATCATGCGTTGACAATCCAGTAATACTTCGGTGAGCGACAGCGGTTCGAGCGACAAGGCATTCTGGCCCGACTCGATCAAGGACAGATCCAGAATTTCGTTCACGAGGGTCAGCAGATACCAACCCCCGCGCAGAATTTGATCAATTCTGCTTTGTTGAGCTGATGTAAGTGCAGGCGTACTCGATTCCAGCAATTGGGCAAATCCCAGGACAGAATTAAGGGGGGAGCGCAGTTCATGGCTCATGCTGGATAGAAAATCGGATTTCGCCCGATTGGCCATTTCCGCGACTTTTCTGGCGTTTTCGAGTTCCAGATTTCTTTCCTCCAGAGACCGATCCAGAAGTTTGCGCTCGGAAATATTGGACAGGACGACGCGATGCAGCGACGCGCCATCGGCATTCTGCGCGATGGATGCCTCCAGATGGGCCCAGAACGGCGTGCCGTCATGAGCCTTCATTCGCAATTCGCACCATTGCGTCAGACCGGAGTCAACAAGTTTGTCGCGATGTTGGTGATAGATGTCCTGGTCTTCATGGACGACGAAGCGACTGAAAGCTTGCTGAATCAGGTCGCTTCGGGCCACACCGAGCAGCTTCGCCGCCGTCAGGTTGACCTCCAGGATCAAGCCCTGCTCACTCAAAGTGCAATAGCCCACGGGCGCCAAATCATAGAGATCACAATAGCGCGCACGCTCGTCGTCCAGCGCGAGCTGTGCATGACGTAGCTTTTCATTTTGCAACTCCAACTCAGCCTGATGCACGCGCAGCCCGTGAAGCAGTCGTCGCGCAACGTCAGGGGCAATGGTCTGCCGACGTTCAGGCGCCTCAGCCCATTTGCCTTTTGCGGTAGCACATAGCCGTTGTCTCGATGCGATTGCGGTGCGTCGGCTCAGTTTTCCACTTAGCATTTTGCTCTCCACAGATTGACTAGGATCAATGCCCTTCCGCTTCGGGGTGGCCGGCTCTGCCTTGGTTGGGCGTGGCGCTCTGGGACTGATTGATGACAAACGGCGCTGACCGTATGAGCTCCATTGGAGCGCGCACCTTAACACCAAGATCGCTCGTCAACTTGTGAATTGTCAAACAAACAACAAAATTTGACACGTAGATTCAGGTTCATCATGGAGCCTGGAATCTTTTGTGATTCCTCCTCACCCCATTTCGTGCTTGGTCAAAAACCCGCGCAACGCCGCCAGCATCTCCTCAGGCGTTTCATTCATCTGCTGGTGTCCACCAGGCAAATAGACCACCCGGCCATCGCGGGCCAGTTTGATCAACGCTTGGGCCGCTTTGGGCGGCGTCATCTGGTCCAGCTGGCCCAGTACGAAAAGCACCGGGCAAGTGACCCGGGCCATGGCCTGCAGGCCATTCTGGTAGCTGTCGCAGGCTTTGAAGCCGGTGTAAAACACGTTGCTCTTTGAATTGCTCGCGATGACCCGCCGGCCCAGCGCCATCGACGCGCCATAAACCCAGGTGCCCGGCCCCAGGGCCGAGGGCGGTGGCGCCAGCGTGGAACGTGAAAACACATTGACCATTTCCAGCGCCTTCATCGGCGCACTGACGGAAGCCTCCAACAGGGCAGGGGACACGCGCATGGGGAAGGCAATGCCCACCAACACCAGCTGGCTCACGCGCTGCGGTGCTTGGGCCGCCGCCTCCAGCGCAATCAGCGCGCCAAAGCTGTGGCCGACCAGCGCGGCTTGCGCCAGTCCTGCCGCGTCCATCAGCGCGAGCACAAAGTCGGCGGCCTCTTCCACAGTGGCCGGTGGCTCGCCGCCGCTTCGGCAATGGCCGGGCAGATCCAGCGCCAGCACATTCCAGCCGTGGTGCGCCAGGTAGCGTGTTTGCAGGATCCAGACGCTGTGGTCATTGAGTACGCCGTGGATGAAGATGGCGGTGGGTTGGGCGGCATCGAAGGCTTTGCCGCCGGTGTAGCAGTAAGTGGGTGTGCCGTTGACGTTGAAGATCATGCTGCTTTCTCCGCGGTTTTCAAGGCACGTTTCAGGTCGTCAATCAGATCATCCGGGTCTTCCAGGCCAATGCTCAGGCGGATCGTGCCCTGCGTGATGCCGCCCGCTGCCAGCGCTGCGTCATCCATGCGGAAGTGGGTGGTGCTGGCCGGGTGAATCACCAGGCTGCGGCAGTCGCCCACATTGGCCAGGTGGCTGAACAGTTTGAGACCTTCCACAAACGCCTTGCCTTGGTTGCGGCTGCCTTTGAGGTCGAAACTGAACACCGAGCCCGCACCGCGTGGCAGCAGCTTTGCGGCAAGCGCGTGGCTGGGGTGGCTGGGCAGCATGGGGTGGCCGACCCGCGCCACCAAGGCTTGGCTGGCCAAAAATTCGACCACTTTCTGGGTGTTGCTCATGTGGCGGGCCATGCGCAGCGGCAGCGTTTCCATGCCTTGCAAGATGAGCCAGGCCGAATGCGGGCTAAGGCAGGCGCCAAAGTCGCGCAGGCCTTCACGTCGCGCCCGCAGCAAGAACGCGCCCACGGTGGACTCTTCGGAAAACACCATGTTGTGAAAACCGTCGTAGGGCTGGCACAGCTCGGGGAATTGGCCTGAGGCGTCCCAGTCAAAACTGCCGCCATCCACCACCAGCCCGCCGATCACGGTGCCGTGCCCGCTAAGGAACTTGGTGGCCGAGTGGTAGATCAGGTCGGCGCCGTGCTCGAACGGCTTCATGAGCCAGGGCGTGGTCAGGGTTGCGTCGACCAGCAGCGGCACGCCGGCCTCATGGGCTATTGCCGAGACCGTGGGGATGTCGAGCACGTCAAGCCCCGGGTTGCCCACGGCCTCGCCAAAGAAGAGCCGGGTGTTGGGCCGCACGGCGGCGCGCCAGCCGTCGACGTCGCCGGGCTTGACAAAGGTGGTGTCGATGCCAAAGCGGCGCAGCGTGTAGTGCAGCAGGTTCTGGCTGCCGCCATACAGCGCGGTGCTGGCCACGATGTGGCTGCCAGCGCCCATCAGCGTCGCGATGCTCAGGTGTAGCGCGGCCTGGCCGCTGGCCACGGCTATGGCGCCAATGCCGCCTTCCAGGGCGCTGATGCGCTGCTCCAGCACCGCGTTGGTCGGGTTGCTGATGCGGCTATAGACATGGCCGGCGCGCTCCAGGTTGAACAGCGACTGGGCGTGGTCGCTGGACTCGAAAACAAACGAGGTGGTCAGGTAAATGGGCAGCGCGCGGGCGCCGGTGGCGGGGTCGGGCGCTGCGCCCGCGTGCAGGGCGAGGGTGTCAAAACCTGGGTCGGAATAACCGGGCATGGGAACCTTTCAGGGTAACAAGGGGTTTGCCACCGCAATTTTTGAACAAATAACCGCAAGCTGATGGAAATCACTGATGGCGACGACTGAATTGTGGGCTATATTTCAGTTAACTTAGTCGGTCAACTGTGACCTATCCAACACGAGGAGCACCATGAAAGTCAGTGATATCTTGCGCATCAAGGGCAGTACGCTTTACACGGTTACACCTGAAGAGCCCCTGGTCAGCGCGCTCAAGCTCATGGCGGAACGTGACATTGGTTCGCTGGTGGTCATGGACCACGGTGACTTGGTGGGCATGCTCACGGTGCGCGAACTGACTCAGGTGCTGGTGAAAACCGGCGGGGTGATCGACAAGACCATTGTGCGTACCGCCATGGACGACCACCCCCTGACCTGTACCATGGAAACCGACATGGACGAAGTGCGCCGCATGATGCTGGACCGCCACGCGCGCTACATGCCGGTCATGAACAAGAAAATGCTGATGGGTGTGATCAGTTTTCATGACGTGGCCCGCGCTGTGGTGGACAGCCAGAACTTTGAGAACAAGATGCTCAAGGCCTACATTCACGACTGGCCCGAAGGCCAGGCGCCTGACGACGCGCCCAAGCTGTAATTCTTGCCCTGATGCGCCCGGGTTCGGGCCCCGCTCTGGGATAATCGCGCCCCATGAGCGGCAATACCTTTGGAAATTTATTCGCAGTCACCAACTTTGGTGAATCCCACGGCCCGGCCATTGGCTGCGTGATCGACGGCTGCCCGCCAGGGCTGGCGCTGTCCGAGGCTGACATCCAGCCCGACCTGGACCGGCGCCGGCCGGGCACCAGCAAGTTCGTCACCCAGCGCAACGAGCCCGATGCGGTGCAGATTTTGTCGGGCGTGTATGAGGGTAAAACCACCGGCACGCCAATTTGCCTGCTGATCAAAAACACCGACCAGCGCAGCAAGGACTATGGCAATATCGTCCAGACCTTTCGCCCCGGCCACGCCGACTACAGCTATTTTCAGAAATACGGCATTCGCGACCCACGCGGCGGTGGCCGCTCCAGTGCGCGCCTGACGGCGCCCATGGTGGCGGCCGGCGCGGTGGCCAAGAAATGGCTGTTTGAGAAATACGGCACTGTGTTTCGCGGCTGCATGACGCAAGTTGGCGAATTGCCGATTGCCTTTGAGTCGTGGGAGCATGTGCCCAACAACCCGTTTTTTGCGCCAGTGGCCGATGTCTCAGCGCTTGAAGCCTACATGAGTGAATTGCGCAAGGGCGGCGATTCGTGTGGTGCACGGCTGCGCGTGTCGGCGTCGAACGTGCCGGTGGGCTTGGGTGAGCCGCTGTTCGACAAGATGGACGCTGACATTGCTTACGCCATGATGGGCGTCAATGCCGTCAAGGGCGTGGAAATTGGCGCCGGTTTTGCCAGTGTGACGCAACGTGGCAGCATGCACGGTGATTCGCTATCCCCCCTGGGTTTCATGGGCAACAACGCCGGTGGTGTGCTCGGTGGCATCACCAGCGGGCAGGACCTGGAGGTGTCGGTGGCGATCAAGCCGACCAGTTCCATCTTGACGCCGCGCACCTCGATCGACATGGCGGGCCAGCCCACCGAAGTGGTCACCAAGGGCCGCCACGACCCCTGCGTGGGTATTCGCGCCACACCCATCCTGGAAGCCATGCTGGCGTTGGTGGTGATGGAGCACGCGTTGCGCCAGCGCGCCCAGTGCGGTGATGTGCGGCCCGGGCTGGCCCCCATTGCAGCGCAGGCCTGAGTTGACACACGCCATGAAAACCCCTGAACTGCTGGCCCCGGCCGGGTCACTGGCCATGCTGGAAACCGCGCTGGCCTTTGGTGCCACGGCCATTTATGCCGGCCAGCCGCGCTACTCCTTGCGCGTGCGCAACAACGACTTTGGCGACATTGAGGTCTTGAAGCAGGGCATTGACACCGCGCACGCCAAGGGTGCCAGGTTTTTTCTGGTGTCCAACATCTTTCCGCACGGCAACAAAGTCAGGCACTACATTGACAACATGGCGCCGGTGATCGCGCTCAAACCCGACGCCATGATCATGTCCGACCCCGGCCTGATCATGATGGTGCGCGAGACCTGGCCCGAGATGGAAATCCATCTGTCGGTGCAGGCCAACACGGTGAATTCCGCCGCGGTCAGGTTCTGGAAAACCGTGGGCATCCACCGCGTGATTTTGTCGCGCGAGCTGTCGCTGGACCAGGTGGCCGAAATCCGCCAGGCTTGTCCCGACACCGAGCTCGAAGTCTTTGTGCACGGCGCCTTGTGTATTGCCTATTCGGGTCGCTGCCTGCTGTCGGGCTATTTCAACCACCGCGACGCCAATCAGGGCAGTTGTACCAATTCCTGCCGCTGGGACTACAAAACGCAAAAAGGCGTGGTCGATGCCTCGGGCGATGTGCTGACCCGCCAGGCGGCCATGGCACGCGAACGCGAACAGGACGAGCGCACCGGCGCTGGCGTGTTGCCAGGTCAGGGTGACATTGAGCGTTCACCCGAGGCCGATCAGGTTTACATGCTGGAGGAAAGCCAGCGCGAGGGCAGCTACATGCCGATCGAGGAAGACGAGCATGGCACCTATGTCATGAATTCGAAGGACCTGCGCGCCATCGAGCACGTCAAACGCCTGGTGGAGATTGGCGTCGATTCTCTCAAGATCGAGGGCCGCACCAAGAGCCCGTATTACGTGGCGCGCACGGTGCAAAGCTACCGCCGCGCCATTGACGACGCAGTGGCCGGGCGCGAGCTCGACCCTGCCTTGCTCGGGCAGTTGGAGGGCCTGGCCAACCGGGGCTATACCTCGGGCTTTTTCCAGCGCCACACGCCCGAGGCCACACAAAATTACCTGCGCGGGTACTCCGAGTCGGGTCGCAGCCTGTATGTGGGTGACGCGGTGGCGTTTGATGCGTCGCGCGGCCTGATGCAAGTCAACGTGCGCAACCGCTTTGCGGTGGGCGACTGGCTCGAGATCATCCACCCGGATGGCAATGCTGATGTGCAGATCAGCCGCATGGAAAGCTTTGACGGTGCCGCCGTGGCGGTCGCCCCCGGCAGTGGCCACACGGTGTGGCTGCAACTGCCCGAGCGCGCCGTGGGTGCGTTTGTGGCGCGTTATGTCCACGCGCCAGAGACCGAACCCACAGTTTCGATGGTGTGACAGCGATGACTGTGATTGTCGAGCCCTTGCACGTGCCCGAGGACGAGGTTGAGCTCACAGCCATCCGGGCGCAGGGCGCGGGTGGCCAGAACGTCAACAAGGTCTCCAGCGCGATTCATCTGCGCTTTGACATCATGGCTTCCAGCCTGCCGGACGATGTCAAGGAACGACTGCTGGCCCTGCATGACAGTCGCATCACCCGGGACGGCGTGCTGGTGCTCAAGGCGCAGCAGCACCGCACCCAGGAAATGAACCGCTTTGACGCGCTGATCCGCCTGCACGAGCTGGTCAACAGTGTGGCGCAGCCGCCCAAAACGCGCAAGCCGACCAAACCGACGCGGGCCTCGGTCAGGCGGGTGCGCCAAGCCAAGACGCAGCGCTCCGAAGTCAAGGCCGCGCGCGCGCCGGTTCGGTCAGAACATTGACAGGCTTGAGGCCTCTACTGGATCAATCAAACATGGCAATTCAATGGTTCCCCGGGCACATGCACCTGACGCAAAAGGCAATTGCCGAGCGCATCAAAAACATCGATGTCGTGATCGAACTGCTCGACGCGCGCCTGCCCGCCTCCAGCGCCAACCCGATGCTGGCCGAACTGACCCAGGGTAAGCCGACACTCAAGGTGCTCAACAAACAGGACCTGGCCGACCCCGAGCGCACGGCCCAGTGGCTGGCGCATTACAACAGCCAGAGCGGTACCCGCGCCATCGGCCTGGACGCCAGTATGGCCGCGCCCGCCAAGGCGTTGATCAAGGCCTGTTTTGAGCTGGCGCCCAACCGTGGCGGCATGGTCAAGCCGATGCGGGTGCTGATTTGCGGCATCCCCAACGTGGGCAAATCCACCCTGATCAACACGCTGACCGCCAAGCGCGCGGCCAAAACCGGCGACGAGGCTGGTGTGACCAAGCTGGAGCAGCGCATCAGCCTGGCGGACGACTTTTACCTCTATGACACGCCCGGCATGCTGTGGCCGCGCATCATCGTGGCCAAGAGCGGTTACAACCTGGCCGCCAGCGGTGCGGTCGGGCGCAACGCCTTTGATGAACAAGAAGTGGCGCTGGAACTGCTGGACTATTTAAAGACGCATTACCCGGCTTTACTTGAAGCCCGTTTCAAGCTTGCCGATGTGGCCGACCTGACCGACGAGCAGTTGCTGGAGGCCATTGGGCGCCAGCGTGGAGCCCTGCAAGGCGGCAAAAAGATCAATTTGCAAAAGGCCGCCGAGATTGCGATTTACGACTTTCGCTCAGGCGTCATTGGTCGCATGACGCTGGAAACACCCGAAGAATTTGCCCAATGGCTGGCTGTAGGCAAAACGCTGGATGCCGAGCGTCAGGTGAAAAAGGATGCGATCGAGTTGGACCGAAAAATCAGGTTCAAAAAAATCCCGCGACCCGACTTACGCCCATCGCGGTGATTTATTCAAAAGCTTTGGTGTTGCAGCACCACATCCGAGCAAGGGTAGGCGACGCAGGGCAGCACATAGCCTTCTTCCTTTTCTTCGGCGCTCAAGCCTGGCCAGTCGATCTCGTAGCGCACCTGGCCGCGTTCCAATTTGCTGAAACAGGTGCGGCAGGTGCCGTTGCGGCAGGAACTGGGCCAGTCAATGCCGCCTTGCTCGATGGAAACCAGCAGCGGCTGGTGCGACCAGGCATCAAACTGGGTGGCATCGGGCTCGGCGATGCCTATGAAAATCGTCGGGTTATTGTCTACACTCATTGATCAATTATATTTATCCCATGAAATCCATATTGCCCCTGAGCTTGCTGGTCAAGCCCGATCACAACGACCCCCGGCCCCTCGTGATCTACCACGGCCACACCTGCCCCGACGGTTTTGCCGCAGCGCTGGCGGCCTGGATTTATTACCAGGGCAAGGCTGAATTTCTGGCCCTGGACCATGGTGATGTCCGTTCGGTGGACGACTTGCCACCGCTGGACGGGCGCGCGGTCTACATTCTCGATTTTTCTTTCGGCGAGGTGATCCTGCGCGCCATGGAAGAGCGCGCTGCCAAGCTGGTCATGTTGGACCACCACCTGAGCGCGGCCGAGAAACTCACCGGCTTTGTTTGCCGCTGCGGGGTGGTGCATTTCGACATGAATAAGTCGGGTGCGCGCCTGGCCTGGGAGTTTTTCCATCCGGAGCAGCCGGTGCCGGACCTGGTGCGTTTCGTCGAGGACCGTGACATCTGGGTCTGGCAATACCCTGAAAGTGCCAGCTTTCTGGCGGCGCTGGATATGGAGCCGTTTGACTTTGCGCGTTGGCAGCACATTACCCGGATGGACGACGCGCACCTGGCTGCCTTCATTGAACGTGGCCATGCCATGGACGAGAAGTTCCAGAAATTGGCCGAGTTGATCGCGGAGTCGGCGAGCCCGGTGGTCTTCAACGGCGTGACGGGCTTGATGGTCAACGCGCCCGGTGTGTTTCACAGCCTGGTGGGTGACTTGCTGAGCAAGAAATCGGGCACCTTCGCCTTGCTCTGGAGTGTCGACAAAAAAGTGGCGATCAAGTGTGGCCTGCGCTCCAGGTCTGATTTCAATTGCATTCCGCTGGCCGCCAGCATGGGCGGCGGTGGTCATGCGCAGGCCAGTGGCTTCAAGATGCCAATGGCGCGTCTGCCCGAGTTGCTCGGTGGCAGCTTGACCGGAACCATCACGGATGCACCGACCTGATCCGGAAAAATAAAAAAAAGGGTTGGTCTTGCGACCAACCCTTAAGGAGTCCCTGAACCTGAAGGTTTCGAAAGGACCCGAGGAGACAACGGTTGGAAAACTTTCGTTTTCAATGTTTCAAATCATACCAAGCAAGTCAGGGTTTCCCCTTGGTTTTAGGCGCTAAGCCCTAAAAAAATAGTGTCAGACGACTTGCCGGGCTGTATCAATTAACGCTTTTTGGCAGCTGGCTTGGCCGTTGCAGTGGAAGCCACAGCGTTGAAGTTGGCTTCGGCCACTTCAGTCGCTTGCTTGACCGCTTTTTGCACAGATTCCAGGGCGTTGGTGGCAGCAGCCACCGAGCTCTTCATCACAGCCACGGCGGTTTCGGAACCAGCAGGTGCATTTTTGGCGGCGGCTTCAACCATGCCAGCAAATTGTTGCTGGGCTTCAGCAGCCTGGCTCTCGAAAGCCTTGGTGAACTCGCTGGAAGCGCCCGTGGCGATTTCGTACAGGTGACGGCTGTAAGCAGCGGTTTTTTCAGCCAGAGGTTGCAGCAGGCTGGATTGCAGTGCCATCAATTCCTGGGCATCCTTCACGCTCAACATGGCCTTGGTGGTGTCACCGGTCTCAGCCAGAGCAGCTTTGGAGGCGCTCATGTTGAGTTCGACAATCTTTTCCACGCCTTCGAAGGCCTTGGCGGTCAGGCCCAACAGGGTTTCAACATTGGCTTTTTGTGAGGCCATCACTTGTTCTACGGTCAGCATATTCAATTCTCCAGAAGGTTAGTAAAAAGGTATCTGCGCCGAAACTGAGTGAGACCCGGTTTATGTTGCAGTGCAGCATGGGATGAATTATAGGGTTATCCCGTGTCTGCGCAAGCTTTTTTTGTTGCATTGCAGCAAATTAGAGACGAGTTTCTAAAAATGCCGATGTTGTCATCAAGACAAAATGAGACCATGCAAGCTTTTTATTCAGACCATTTCGTTTTGCCCTTGCCGCCGGGGCATCGGTTCCCAATGGCCAAGTACGCCATGCTGCGTGAAGCCATCACGCAGCAGTTGCCAGCAGTGAGCTTGCTGGAGGCGCCGGTTGCCAGTGATGGCCAGCTGGCGCTGGTTCACACACCCGATTACATCGACAGTTTGGTGAGCGGTCAGATCAGTGCCGCGGCCATGCGCGAGATTGGCTTTCCCTGGAGCGAATTCATGGTGGAGCGGGCGCGGCGTTCGGTCGGCGCCACCGTGGCGGCGGTGCGCTCGGCACTCCGGAGCGGCATTGCCGCCAACCTGGCGGGCGGTACGCACCATGCCTATGCGGCCAAGGGCGGCGGGTTTTGCGTGTTCAATGATGTGGCAGTCGCCGCCCGGCTGGCGCAGTCTGAATGGCACAGGCAACACCGCCAACTGCTGAAGGTGGCGGTGATCGACCTCGACGTGCATCAGGGCAATGGCACGGCACATATTTTTCAGCAGGACGACAGCGTCTTCACGCTGTCACTGCATGGCGACAAGAACTTTCCTTTTCGCAAGGAAGCCAGTGACCTTGATGTCGCGCTGCCGGACGGTTGCCAGGATGCGGACTACCTGGCGGCGCTGGAGCTGGCGCTGCAAGCGCTGGACCAGCGCTTTGCCCCCGGCCTGGTGCTGTACCTGGCCGGCGCCGACCCCTATGCGGGGGATCGGCTGGGGCGCCTGGCTCTGACCCCCGACGGACTGGAAGCGCGCGATCGGCGTGTGTTTGACTGGTGCCACCAGCGCAGGATTCCTGTGGCCTTTGTGATGGCGGGCGGTTATGGCCGGCAGATTGACGAAACGGTCCGGATCCAAAGCCGCACTTTCCGTGCGGGCCTGTCCTATGCGCAGCGCTGGGGTACCGACCACCGCGGGCATTGAAATTATTGAATAACCGGTGGTGCGAATATCACAAGAAGAATCGCCTGAAATGTTTCACAATTCGCCATGGCACGCCAAACGCGTGTGACAACAAGGAGACTGATTTCATGGCGTTGACCCCTTTTGAAGCGCGAAGCTACCCACAAAAACCGACCGATGTTTACCTGTTTGCCACTTGCCTGATTGACCAGTTCACGCCCGAGGCCGGGCTGGACACGGTGCGTCTGCTGGAGCGCGAGGGCATCCGGGTGCATTACCTGGAAGCGCAAACCTGCTGTGGTCAGCCCGCCCACAGCAGCGGTTTTCCGGACGAGGCCCGCGCCGTGGCCTTGCAACAATTGAATCTGTTTGTCGAACCCTGGCCGGTGGTGATTCCGTCGGGTTCGTGTGGCGGCATGATCCGCAAGCATTACCCGCATCTGTTTGCCGACGACCCGGTGCTGCACGCCAAGGCCGTCGACCTGTCCGGGCGGGTTTATGAACTCAGTGAATTCCTGGTGCACGTGGTCAATTTCAGCCAGCCCGACCTGGGCGCACCGTGCACCATCGCGCTGCATACCTCGTGCCATGCACGCCGTGAGATGGGTGTGCACGAGACCAGCGTGGCGCTGTTGGACAGCATGGCGCAGGTGAGCGTGGTGGTGCAGGCGCGCATTGAGGAATGTTGCGGCTTTGGTGGTACCTTTGCCATGCGCTACCCCGACATCTCCGAGGCCATCGTCAGCGACAAGGTGGCCGCCATCCGTGACACCGGCGCCGCGTCGCTGGTCAGCGCCGACTGCGGTTGCCTGCTCAACATCACCGGCCGCGCCGCCAAGCAGGATGAGCTGGCCGGGCTGCCCCAAGCCACGCTGCCGGGTGAGCATCTGGCAAGCTTTTTGTGGCGGCGAACGACCGAAGCAGCCAATCAGGGAGACGCCGCATGAACGCCACCATGAACCCCACTGCTGCGGCTGAAGCCAACGCGCGCAGCAGTATTCTGGCGCGCCTGCGTGCGCCCGCCACACCTGCGCCGCTGCCACTGCCCGACGTCAGCGCCTGGTTTGCCGCGCACCAGCGCCACGAGGACAACGCCCAGCGCGTCAGCCGCATGCGTGCTGCACTGGAAGCCGTCAAGACGGAGGTGCACGACACCACGGTAGCCGACTGGCCTGAACTTTTGTTGCGCCTGATCGCCGCCAAGGGGCTGCGCAACCTGCTGATTGGGACCGACACACCGCACGGCGCTGAACTGGAGGCGCGTCAGCCTGCCAATCTGGAGCTCAAGCGTTATGCCGAGTCCATCGATTCCTGGCGTGACGTGCTGTTTGATGAGGTGGATGCCTCGCTGACGCTGGCCAAAAGCGCCATTGCCGAGATTGGCAGCCTGATTGTGTGGCCCACGCCACAAGAGCCGCGGCTGATGTCGCTGGTGCCCTCGGTGCACTTTGTGCTGCTCGACGTGGCCAACATTCATGCTGATTTTTACTCCGCCATGACCAGTGAGGGCTGGAAAGACAGCCTGCCCACCAATGCCTTGCTGATTTGCGGCCCGTCCAAGACCGCCGACATTCAGCAGACGCTGGCTTATGGTGCCCATGGCCCGCGTGAACTGGTGGTGCTGTTGCGCCACGCTCAAGCCCTCACACCAGGAGCCGCCGCATGAGCCAGGTCATCAAAATCCACCCGATGGAAGACTTCAAGGCGCGCAGCCGCGATGTGCTCAACGACCCGGGCCAACGCAAGAATTTTCGTGGTGCCATGGACTTCCTGCAGGCCAAAAGGCGCGCCCAGTTTCCGGACCAAGAGGAGCTGCAGGGGCTGCGTGAACTCGGTTCGCAGATCCGCCGCTACAGCCTGGCCAACCTGCCGCGTTTGCTGGAGCAGCTCGAAGCCCGACTCACCGCCAACGGTATTCAGGTGCACTGGGCGCAAAACCCCGATGAAGCCAACGCCATTGCGCTGGGCATTGCCCAACGGGTCAAGGCCAAGCGTGTCATCAAGGGCAAGTCGATGGTGAGCGAGGAGGTGGGCTTCAACCACGCCATGGAGGCGGCCGGCATCGAAGCCCTGGAATCCGACATGGGCGAGTACATTGTGCAACTGGCCGGTGAAGCGCCGTCGCACATCATCATGCCGGCGATCCACAAGACCAAGCAGGCCATTGCCGAGTTGTTTGCCAAGGAAATCCCGGGTGTGGCCTATACCGAAGACGTCGACGCGCTGATCCGTATTGGCCGCAAGGTGCTGCGGCGCAAGTTTGCCGATGCCGACATCGGCCTCTCGGGCGTCAACTTCTGTGTGGCCGAAACCGGTACCCTGTGCCTGGTGGAAAACGAAGGCAATGGCCGCATGTGCACCACCGTGCCCAAGGTTCACATTGCCATCACCGGCATTGAAAAAGTGGTGGAGAAGCTCGAACACGTGCCCCCGCTGTACAGCTTGCTGGCGCGCTCGGCGACCGGCCAGGCGGTCACCACCTATTTCAACCTGATCAGCGGCCCGCGCAAGCCCGGC
This sequence comes from Rhodoferax sp., assembly GCF_030653815.1. Taxonomy (GTDB): domain Bacteria; phylum Pseudomonadota; class Gammaproteobacteria; order Burkholderiales; family Burkholderiaceae_C; genus Rhodoferax. Next base: position 311,903 of record NZ_JAURYQ010000036.1, read on the forward strand.
GAAAAAGATGGCCCCGAAGAGGTGCACCTGATCCTGCTCGACAACGGCCGCACCCAGGCCTATGCCGACGAAGAACTGCGCGAAACCCTCAAGTGCATCCGCTGCGGCGCCTGCATGAACCATTGCCCGGTGTACGCGCGCATTGGCGGCCACGCCTACGGCACCACCTACCCGGGCCCGATCGGGGCCATCATCTCGCCGCACATGCTGGGCCTGGACGCCACCTATCCGCTGGCTTTTGCCTCGACGCTGTGCGGTGCCTGTGTTGAGGTGTGCCCGGTCAAGATCCCGATCACCGACATCCTGGTGCGCCTGCGCAATGAATCACAGGCCAAGCCTGAAAGCGAAGACGCCACCTTGCGTGGCAGTGGTGCCGGACGCACCGTGGCCAGCAGCGCGGTCTGGAACGTCTGGGCGCAGGTCTACGGCCGCACCGGCCTGTACAAGCTGGCGTCGTGGTTCATGAGCCGGGGCCGCGCCTTGTCGCCGTCCGAGCAGGGCGCCTGGACGCGCAGTCGGACACCGCTGGTGCCGGCGCCCAAGCGCCTGCGCGACCTTTTGAAAGAGAGAAAATAGCGACCCCTGACACCTCAAAACCAATTTGGAGAAACGCTTTTGACCACCGAAGACTTACCCGGTGCCGACCTGCATGTCGCCACCATTGACACGGCCATCACCTCGCGCATGTCCACCCGCGCCTTTTCCCAACAAGCCGTGCCACACCAGACCCTGCATGACATCCTGCAGGTGGCCAGCCGGGCGCCGTCGGGTACCAACACCCAGCCCTGGAAGGTTTACGTGCTGCAGGGCCAGAGCCGTGACAGCCTGGTGGCCAAGGTCTGCGCCGCCCATGACGCACTGCGCGCCGACCCGGCATTGGCTGCCCAGTACCGGGAAGAATATGACTATTACCCGGAAAAATGGGTGAGTCCCTACATCGACCGTCGTCGCGAAAATGGCTGGGGTTTGTACAACTTGCTGGGCATTGGCAAGGGCGACAAGGACAAGATGCACGCGCAACACCAGCGCAACTACCGGTTTTTTGATGCACCGGTGGGCTTGATGTTCACCATTGATCGGGTCATGGGGCGCGGTTCCTTGCTTGACTATGGCATGTTTCTGCAAAACATCATGGTGGCGGCCCGCGCCCGTGGCCTGCACACCTGCCCGCAGGCGGCCTGGAACGGCTACGCCAGCCTCATCATGCCGCACCTTGGTGCGGGTGCCGATGAAATGCTGGTGTGCGGCATGGCGCTGGGTTACGCCGATGAGACCGAGCCGGTGAACAGCTTCCACACGCCGCGCGTGGCGGTGTCAGAGTTCACCCACTTTCTTACTTGAGGTCGTCTGCCAGGACTTTCACGATGCGCTGTGCGTCTGCTGTTGCAGCTGCGCTGCCATCGGCGTTTTGCACCGACACCGTGCTGTTCTTGCCCTGACTCAGCACCGAAATCCTGAATTTTTGCGGTGCGCTGTCGGGCTTGGACGAGCCGAAGAGCTTGCCGAAGAAACCGGGTTCGGCTTTTTCTGCATTGGGAGCCACGTAGCGCACAAAGTAAATGCCTTTGCTGCGGTCACGGTCTTCCACCGTGAAGTTGGTGCGGTCCAGCGACAGACCGACGCGGCGCCAGGCGCGATCAAACTCGTCATCCAGGCGCACCACGGGCTGACCGTTGACCGAGTCAATCCGGGCCACCTGGCTCACTGGCCCGGCAGCGACCAGGGCTTTGGATTGCTCTTCGGAAATGCCCAGCTTGACCATCAGGCGGCGCAAGAATTCGGCTTCGAGCTCGGGGTCGGCTGCGCGGGGTTGCCACACGGTCTGGTCCTTGCTGGTGCTGCTGTACACCTCGACCATGCCGCGGTGGCTGATGAAGATGTCGGTGCCGCCGCTGGCGTTGCGCTCCAGGCGGGTGCGGAACTTGTCGCGCTCACCCGTGGAGTACAGCGAATCAAACACCTTGCCAATGGTGCTGCGAATGATGTCCTGTGGAATCTTGGCCCGGTTTTCAGCCCAGTCGGTTTCCATGATGCCCAGATTGGCCTGGTCCATCACCAGCAAAAAGCCGCTCTCGATCCAGAAGTCTTTCACCGGGTCCCACAATTTGTCGGCCGGGCGGCTGATCACCAGCCAGCGCTGGTTGCCGGCGCGCTCGATGCGCACATCGCCCAGCGACGTGGCCGCAGTGGGTGTGCTCTGGGTTGCAAGCTGACCAATTTGAAAGCTCGAGGCGGTGACGGCGGTACCTGGCACGGCATAACGCGTTTCGCGCGACAGTTGGGTCAGGTCGGGCGGCACTTCAAGCGTCGGCGCCTTGCCGGCGCTTTTGTAGTCCACCTTGTCGGTCTCCAGCACCGAGCAGGCGCCCAGTGTCAGGGTCAGGCCAAGGATTGCAAGTCTGGAAATAGGGTTCACAAAAGTTCCTTCGGGTCAAAGATCGGGTCAGCAGGTGAAAAAAGGGTCAACCTGGCGTTAAATCAGGCCAACATCGCGCAGGGCGGCTTCCACCACCGGCACGTTGGCCGGGGTCAGGTCGGTCATCGGAAGGCGCAGCGTGCCCCCACAACGGTTCATGCGCGCCACGGCCCATTTCACCGGAATGGGGTTGGCTTCGACAAACAGGGTCTTGTGCAACGGCATCAACTTGAATTGGATTTCCATGGCATGTTTGGCATCGCCGGCAAGGGCGGCCATGCACAGCTCGTGCATCAGGCGCGGCGCCACGTTGGCCGTGACGCTGATGTTGCCGTGACCACCACACAGCATCAAGGCCACTGCGGTGGGGTCATCACCCGAATAAATGGCAAAGTTTTCCGGCGCTTCGCGAACCAGCCATTGGGCCCGGTCGATGTTGCCGGTGGCCTCCTTGATACCCACGATGCCGGGCACCTGGGCCAGGCGCAGTGCGGTTTCGACGGTCATGTCCGCTACCGTGCGTCCGGGCACGTTGTACAGCACCATGGGCAGGTCAACGGCTTCGGCGATGGCCTTGAAGTGCTGGTATTGGCCTTCCTGGGTGGGCTTGTTGTAGTAGGGCACAACCTGCAATTGGTAATCTGCGCCTACTTTTTTGGCGAACTTGGCGAGTTCAATGGCCTCTGCAGTGCAGTTGGAGCCGCAGCCCGCCATGATGGGCACGCGCTTGTTGGCCTGTTCGACCGACACCCGGATGATTTCGCAGTGTTCCTGCACGCTGACCGTGGGCGATTCGCCGGTGGTGCCCACCACGCCAATGCAATCCGTGCCCTCGGCAATGTGCCAGTCGATCAGTTTGCGCAGTGCCGGGTAGTCGACGCTGCCGTCAGGGTGCATGGGGGTGACCAGGGCAACGATACTGCCGGTGAGTTGGGGCTTTGAATGTGGCATCTTGTCTTGTCGTAATTGGATTAACGTGTCATTTTAGCGAGAGCGGGTAACGCGCGGGTGGCTGAGTCGCGTCAAAGCCGTGCAAGGGCCTGAAAGCCGCAATGCGCTGCACAAAGCGTTCGGGGTTCGCCAGATAGCCGTCTTCAAAGGCCACGGTGCGCAGGCTGTGGCACAACTGCAGCAATTCGCCGGTTTGCAGCAGGAAGTCGGGCCGGGACGGCTTGCCCACGGTCTCGTTGCCCTGGGCAAAAGTTTCATACAGCAGCAAGCCACCCGGGGCCAGGCTTTGCAGCAGCACCGGAAACAGCGGTCGCCACAGGTAATTGGTGACCAGGACCACGTCGAATGGCTGCGGCAAGCCGTTTTGCAGCAACGGCCAGGGGCCGCCTTCGATGTCGGCCTGGACCGTGTCGCCGTAACGACTGGCCCCGGCCAGTGCCTCGGCCGAGCGGTCGATGCCGGTGCAATGGCAAGCCCGTTGGCTCAGCCATGCCATGTGGCGCCCCGAGCCGCAAGCGACGTCCAACACCCGTGCGCCTTCCGGTATCAGGTGTTGCCAACGATTGACCCAGTCAGAGGGTTCGCCCACGTTATGGCCTGACATTAAAAACACCCCCAGACCTGGTTGGCCAGCGTCATCGTGAAATCAGGCCGGGTGTACAGGGCAAACACCAGGCCCAGCACCACCAGCAGCGCGGCGTAGATCAGGGCTTTGTGCAGCGGCTTCATGGCTTCAGGCCCCTTGCGGCAAGGGCGTGCGCGCGATGGCAGCTTCCTTGATCGGCAAATTGACCAGTGCTGCCAATACGCCGAGTGCGATCGCGATGTACCAGACGATGTCGTAACTGCCGGTGCGGTCATACAAAAATCCGCCCAGCCAGACCCCCAGGAAGGAGCCGATCTGGTGGCTGAAGAAGACAAAGCCGCCAAGCATCGACAAGTGCGCCACGCCAAAAATCTGGGCCACCATGGCGTTGGTGGGCGGCACCGTGGACAACCACAGCAGGCCCATGACAGCAGAGAATACATAGACGCTCATGGGCGTCAGGGGTACCAGTAAAAACACGCTGATGATCACAGCGCGTGTCAGATAAATGAAGGCCAGAATGTTCTTTTTCTGCATGCGCTGGCCCAGCACGCCGGCCGCGTAGGTGCCAAACACGTTGAACAGGCCAATCAGCGCCAGCGAGGTGCTGGCCACGTTGGCGGCCAGGCCCTGGTCTTTCAAGTAACTGGGCATGTGCACACCAATGAACACCACCTGGAAGCCACAGACAAAGTAGCCGGCCATCAGCAGCTGGAAGCTGCGGTAGCGAAACGCCTCGCGCAGCGCCTGCATGATGGACTGTTCGCGAAAATGCCCGGCACCACCGCGGAAATGGGGTTCGCGCAAGCCCCAGGCCAGCGGCATGATCAACAACGCCGCCAGCGCCAGCGCCACCAGCGCTTGCTGCCAACCGAGAAAATCGATCAGAAAACCTTCGGTGGGCACCATCAAAAACTGGCCAAAGGAGCCCGCTGCAGCGGCCACGCCCATGGCCCAGGAGCGCTTGCTGGCGCTGATGTTGCGGCCGATCACGCCATAAATGACGGCGTAGGTGGTGCCAGCCTGGGCGGTGCCAATCAGCACGCCCGCGCTCAAGCTCAACTGCAGCGCCGTGGTGGCGTAAGCCATGCCCCCCAGCCCCAGAGCGTAGAGCAGTGCACCGCCCACGATGACGCGGAAGGCACCAAAGCGGTCGGCCAACATGCCGGCAAAAATGCCGGTCACGCCCCAGGTCAAGTTTTGAATGGCCAGCGCAAAAGCAAAGGTTTCACGGTTCCAGTCCAGGCTCTGTGTCATGGGCTGCAGCCACAGGCCGAAGCCGTGACGGATGCCCATGGACAGGGTGACGATGGCGGCACCGCACACCAGCACCTGGGTCATGGAAAGCGTCTTGGAGGAATGCGACATGCGTCAAATATACCGGACTATGCCCGTGCCGCGCCCGCCAAGCCTTGCCGCATCAGTTCATTTCAGCGCGCACGTTGTTCTTGAACTCGTACAGCGTCACAGCCGGCACGGTCAACTCGCCTTTGGGGGTGAATGCGATGTTGGCGGTGATGCCCTTGAGCTTGGTTTTTCCGATGAACGGCACGTAGACGACGGGGTCAACCGAATTGGCGCGCTTCATGGCGTCCACCAAGACGAAGGTGGCGTCATAGGCGTAGGGGCTGTAAATCTGGAACTGGCCCGGAAAGCGGGCATCGTACTTATTCTTCCAGGCTGCGCCGCCCTGCATCTTCTCCACCGAGGCACCACCGGTGGCGCAGGTGACGTTTTTCATGGTGGTCGCCTTGCTGGACAGTTCGCCCAGCTTCTCGGTGCACAGACCGTCACCGCCAAAGAACTTGACATTGGTCATGCCCAACTGCTCCATCTGGCGCAGCATGGGACCCGCCTGGGAGTCAAGGCCGCCATAAAAAACCGCATCGGGCTTCTTGCTCTTGATGTTGGTCAGGATGGCCATGAAGTCGGTGGCCTTGTCGGTGGTGAATTCTTCAGCCAGGACTTGCATGCCCTTTTGCTTGGCGGTGGCCTTGAACACATTGGCCAGGCCCTGGCCATAAGCCGTGCGGTCATCGATCACGGCGACCGTTTTGAGTTTCAGCTTGTCATTGGCATACACAGCCAGCGCCGAGCCCAGCGCGTTGTCGTCGGCAATCAGACGGAAGGTGGTGGCGTAGCCGCGTTTGGTGACGTCGGGGTTGGTGGCTGCGACCGTGATGTGCGGTAAATCGCATTTGTTGTACACCGAAGAAGCCGGGATGGTGGTGCCCGATTGCAGGTGACCGACCACACCGGCCACCTTGGAGTCGCACAGCTTTTGCGCCACGGCGGTCGCCTGACGCGGATCGCCTGCGTCGTCCTCGGCTGCCAGCTCAAACTTGCCCCTTGGCTTGATAAAACCGGATGGCATTGCGGCCAGCATTTTTGGCCTGGTACATCGCGGTATCAGCCCACTTCAGCAGGTCGCTGACAGAGGCCTGCTGGCCGCAGAACATCACCACGCCCAGACTGGCGGAGCATTGGTGTTCGATCAGGTGTTCAGCTTGACCGTTCTGGCTGATCGTCAGAGCGTAGGCCTGGGTGAGGGCGGAGCGAATTTTCTCTGCAATGACCGATGCGCGCTTCAGAGAAGTGGCCTGGTCTGCAAACAGGTCGCTGAGCAGGATGACAAATTCGTCGCCGCCAAAGCGGGACACCGTGTCCGTCTCGCGCACGCACTTTTTCAGCTGCGCCGCGACCTGGCACAACAGTGCATCGCCGACGTCGTGTCCATGGCTGTCGTTCACCAATTTGAAATTGTCCAGGTCCAGGAAAATCAGCGCGCCATGACGGCCACTGCGTTTGCTGGCCGCCAGGGCCTGGCTCAAGCGGTCGTTCATCAGTCTGCGATTGGGCAGGTGGGTGAGCGGGTCATAGAAAGCGAGTTGGTGCACCCGTTCTTCCATCTGCTTGCGCTCGGTGGTGTCACGCTGCACCGACACCCAGTGGGTGAACCAGCCCTGCTCATTGGCCACGGGAACAATCTCGAATTCATTCCAGTACGACGTTCCGTCCTTGCGGTAATTCAGCAGTTCCGCGCGGATCGGCCGCCATTGGGTCATTGCCTCGCGCACCCGGTCAAGCGTGGCACGGTCGGTACCCGGCCCCTGCAACATGCGCGGGGTATTGCCAATGACTTCTTCCGGGCTGTAGCCGTTGCGTTCGTAAAAAATCTTGTTGACCCAGACGATGCGTGGTCCGGGTTGGCTGAAGGGTTCCGCTTCGGTGATCACAACAGCATCATTCATGTGGTCGATGCACACCTCAAGCAATTTTGGCAGGTCGGGAATGGAAGGGATCAACATGAGGTCCCATTCTCAGCCAGAAGTGGGCGCCAGTAGCGTCGCGGAAAAAAAGTTCTCAAGCCTCGTACTGTGCGAGTTTTTGCGCAAATTCATCCAGGGAAGCAATACAGGTGGTGTTGGGGTAGGTTTGCAGGGTCTCCATTCCGGCCCAGCGGAACGCCTGCCCGCCCACCAGAATCGGCAGTTCGGGGTGGTGGTGGTTGACAGCGTCGATGGTTTTGATCAGTGAAGCCAGGTTGGATGGCAGGCTCAATGACAAGCCCAGCAGGGTCGGATGAAGCGTCTCGATGATGCGCAGCAAATCCGGGATGCTTGTGTTGGCCCCGTGAAAGTGACTGTCCCATCCGTGGATTTGACAAAAATCAGCCATCATGCGCGCGCCAAGTTGGTGAAACTCATCCGCAACACAAGCAATGACCATGTTTTTGTTTTTCTTGCGTTCCTTGCTGGCCAGAGGCAGTATCAGGCTCAGCATCTGCCCCGTGATGGCCGTGGCCAGGTGTTCCGACGCGACCGTCATTTGCTCGTGCTCCCAGCACTCTCCCACGTCGTACATGGCGCGCTGAAGCAGCCCGATGTACAAGTCCTGGACGCTGGCCCCCTGGGCCATCAACGCTTGAACCATCCCGGCGCAAAGCTCACGCTTGCCAGCCAATAATGCTGCCAGGTAGGGTTGATACACAGACTCATCAATGCCGCGATGCCTGGGTATCGCCTCATGATGCCACTGGGCATGGGCTTGAGGGAAGGCCATTTGAATGGCTTGCGCCAGCGTGTGATAAACCGCAGAGATCCATTCGTCCGGAAAGCGCGATGCGTCGGTGAGCCAGCGCCGCAGGTTCTGAATCGCATGGACACTGCCATTCAGATCATCGGTGATGGCACAGCCGATCAACAAGCCAATGTCTGGCAGGTGAGCGCGCCATTGTTCCCCCACCGTCTGGTCAAAGCCATCGGCCAGGCTTTGGAGTTGCACATCGCTCAAATATTTGCGCCGAGACGCCTGCAGGTCGGCTGCTCCGATCAACAATTTCTCATAGCTGGATTGCCGTTCAGGAATGGCCGCCACGAGTTCGGTGACCAGAATTTCGAGTTGTTTTTCAAGTAAATAACTCGGCATGCCACGGCCTGCCAGAACGCGTCCGAGCCAGCGCACCTGTTGCAGGATTTGCGTGGCTGGGTATTGGTGCAGCGTCGCCTGCCAGGCGGCATCGCTGCGGGCAAAACGCCTGCCGCGCTCCCCATATCGCCGCTCGAAATATGGAAAACGCTGCCAACACAGGTCGCCAGCACGCAGGGCGGCCTGTAGCTCGCGGGCATCGGTTGGTACGGCGTGGTAGCCGGCCTCCGGGTTGATGGAGGTGACCAGAAAGACCCTGGATTCAGGCGTAAACGGGTACAAGGCCAGGAAGATGGTTTCCAGTTGCTGAAAGAAGGCAATCGCCGCGTCGGCCACTTGCTGGCGTTGCGCCGCATCAAGCACCAGCGCGTTCATGGCCTGTTTGAACCTGCGCCAACGACGTTGCATGTGATCCGCGTTTCCGCCAAGATAGGCCAGACCGAGCCCCTCTTCGAGCAACAAGGCGCGCGCAAGCATGGGCCGCACGACCATGGCACCCAACATGGATCCCTCCAGCACATAAAGACAGGCCAAAAGGGTCAGCGGCTGCTCGATGGATTGCAGGCGAAGTTGTTGCGCAACAAGCTGGGCTGCTGCCACCGATTCCTTCAGGTCGGCCACTTGGCGTGGCTCAAAGTAATGCAGATCTTGTGCGATCAGGGGCAGTTTGCGCATGTCCTTGTGCCAGACTTGGGCGACGTGCTGATTGGCACTGTCGGTCAGCGCTTGCTCCAGCACACCGTGAATCATCGCCAAGGCGCGCAGTTGTCCGACATACGATTCCAGCGGCAGTTGGCCGGCCGCCAGCGCCACAAAAAAAGGCGCGCGCTGCAATTGGCGATGCACGGCGAAGCTGGCCGTCTTGAGTTGTTCCATGAGCGTGAGTCGCTGCTTGACCATTCCTGATTCCATTGCCGTCGCTGTAACTGAGTGTATTTATTTTTGGTTTGCACACGACAACCTTTTGCCAGGCTGGCGACAGCAGTGGCAAATGTAGCAATGATTTCGCAGAATCAATTGACTGAGGTAATTACTGTTTTTGTATCCAGCTGTTTGAGCGCTGGCTGATTACAATGCGCCGCTATGGCATCCAAACCCTCCACCGCAAACCCCGAATATTCCGAAAACTCGATCCGTGTCCTGAAAGGGCTGGAGCCGGTCAAGCAGCGCCCGGGCATGTACACCCGCACTGACAGCCCGATGCACATCATTCAGGAAGTGCTGGACAACGCTGCCGACGAAGCGCTGGCCGGGCATGGCAAAAAGATCAAGACCATCGTGCACGCTGACGGCTCCATCACCGTCGAAGACGACGGCCGTGGCATCCCGTTTGGCATGCACCCCACCGAGCACGCGCCGGTGATTGAACTGGTGTTCACCCAACTGCACGCCGGTGGCAAGTTCGACAAGGGCCAGGGCGGCGCCTACAGTTTTTCCGGCGGCCTGCATGGCGTCGGTGTGAGCGTGACCAACGCGTTGTCGCTCAAACTGGAAGCCACCACCTACCGCGAAGGCCAGGTGGCACGGCTGGTATTTGCCGGTGGCGACGTAATCGAACCCCTGAGCGTGCGTCCGGCAGGCGAGGGCGACCGCAAGTCGGGCACCACGGTGCGGGTCTGGCCCGACGGCAAATATTTTGAGTCGATGGTACTGCCCATGGCGCATCTGGAGCACCTGTTGCGAAGCAAGGCGGTGCTGATGCCGGGGGTTTCGGTGACCTTGGTTCAGGAGAAGAACAAGGAGACCCAGACCTGGCTTTTCAAAGGGGGCCTGCGTGATTATTTGACCCAAACCCTGACCGGCGAGCCCGTCATTCCGCTGTTTGAAGGCGAGGGTTTTGCCGATGCCCAGCATGACAGTTTTGCCGAAGGCGAGGGCGCGGCCTGGTGTGTGGCGTTTACCGAGGACGGTCAGCCGGTGCGCGAAAGTTATGTCAACCTGATCCCGACGCCTGCCGGTGGCACCCACGAGTCCGGCTTGCGCGATGGCCTGTACACGGCGGTCAAGAGTTTCGTGGAAATGCATTCGCTGTTGCCCAAGGGCGTCAAGCTGCTGCCCGACGACGTGTTTGCGCGCGCCAGCTATGTGTTGTCCACCAAGGTGCTCGACCCGCAGTTCCAGGGCCAGATCAAGGAGCGCTTGAACTCGCGCGATGCGGTGCGCCTGGTGTCGGGTTTTGTCCGGCCGGCGCTGGAACTGTGGTTGAACCAGAACGTTGAATACGGCAAGAAGCTGGCCGAGATCGCCATCAAGGCCGCGCAATCGCGCCAGAAAGCCGGACAGAAGGTCGAAAAGCGCAAGGGTTCGGGCGTGGCGGTGTTGCCGGGCAAGCTGACCGACTGCGAGAGCCGCGACATCTTGGAAAACGAGGTGTTTTTGGTCGAAGGCGACTCGGCCGGTGGCAGCGCCAAGATGGGCCGCAACAAGGAAAGCCAGGCGGTGTTGCCCTTGCGCGGCAAGGTCCTGAACACCTGGGAAGTCGAGCGTGACCGCCTGTTTGCCAACAACGAAATCCACGATATTGCCGTGGCCATTGGCGTCGACCCGCATGGCGTGCATGACTCCCCCGATCTGAGCGGCCTGCGCTACGGCAAGATTTGCATCCTGAGCGATGCCGACGTGGATGGTTCGCACATCCAGGTGCTGCTGCTGACGCTGTTTTTCAAGCACTTCCCCAAGCTGATCGACACCGGCCATGTCTTTGTGGCCCGCCCGCCGCTGTTTCGCGTGGATGCGCCGGCACGTGGCAAAAAGCCGGCGTCCAAGGCCTATGCGCTCGACGAGGGCGAACTTACCGCCATTCTGGACAAGCTGCGCAAGGAAGGGGTGCGCGAGGGCGCCTGGACCATCAGCCGTTTCAAGGGTCTGGGTGAGATGAACGCCGAGCAGCTGTGGGACACCACGCTGAACCCCGACACCCGCCGCTTGCTGCCGGTGCATCTGGGCAGCTTGAGTGTGTTGCAAACGTCGGAGCTCATGACCAAGTTGATGGGCAAGGGTGAGGCGGCGGCACGCCGGGAACTGATGGAGTTGCATGGGGACTCGGTGGAGATTGATGTTTAGGTGTTGGAAAAACTGCCTGCCTCGCGGGTTACTTGGCGCAACGTTGTGTATTTTGAATTTTTGAAACTGGTTTTATGACTGATCAACTCATTATTGAACCCCCAGCACCGCAACCCGAGGGCGACGACGCGCTGAACCTGGCCACCTACGCCCAGCAGGCCTACCTGGAATACGCCCTGAGCGTGGTCAAGGGGCGGGCCTTGCCGGACGTGTGCGACGGCCAGAAGCCGGTGCAGCGGCGTATCCTGTATTCGATGAGCCGCATGGGCCTGGGGTTTGGCGGCGCCAATGGCAACACCGGGGCCAAGCCGGTCAAGTGTGCCCGCGTGGTGGGTGACGTTCTGGGCCGTTACCACCCGCACGGAGACAGTGCCGCCTACGACGCGCTGGTGCGCATGGCGCAGGACTTTTCGCAGCGTTATCCGCTGATCGACGGCCAGGGCAACTTTGGCAGTCGCGACGGTGACGGCGCTGCCGCCATGCGTTACACCGAGGCCCGGCTGGCCAAGATCACCAGCCTGCTGCTCGACGAAATCGACGAAGGCACGGTCGACTTTTCACCCAACTACGACGGCTCCACCGAAGAACCCAAGCAACTGCCGGCACGCCTGCCCTTTGCCCTGCTCAACGGCGCCAGCGGCATTGCCGTGGGCCTGGCCACCGAGATCCCGAGCCACAACCTGCGCGAGGTGGCGGATGCCTGCGTGGCGCTGATCAAGACGCCGAACCTGCCGGACGATGAATTGTTTGCGCTGCTTCCCGGCCCGGACTTTCCGGGTGGCGGCCAGATCATCAGCAGCGCCACCGAGATTGCCGAGGCCTATCGCACCGGCCGTGGCTCACTGAAATGCCGGGCGCGCTGGAAGATCGAGGAACTGGCGCGCGGCCAGTGGCAACTGGTGGTCACCGAGCTGCCGCCCGGCGTGAGCACCCAGCGCGTTCTGGAAGAAATTGAAGAGCTGACCAACCCCAAGATCAAGACCGGCAAAAAAGCCCTGTCGCTGGAGCAAAACCAGCTCAAGGCCACCGTGCTGTCGGTGCTCGACGGGGTGCGCGACGAGTCCAGCAAGGACGCCGCAGTGCGCCTGGTGTGCGAGCCCAAGACCAGCAAGATCGGCCAGCAGGAGCTCATCAACACCTTGCTGGCGCACACCAGCCTGGAAACGTCCAGCCCGATCAACCTGACCATGATCGGGCTCGATGGCCGGCCCACGCTCAAGTCGCTGCGCCAGATGTTCACCGAGTGGATTGCCTTCCGGCAGACCACCATCGAGCGCCGCACGCGGCATCGCTTGAACAAGGTGATGGACCGCATCCACATCCTGGAGGGCCGGGCGCTGGTGCTGCTCAACATCGACGAGGTGATCGCCATCATTCGCCAGGCCGACGAGCCCAGGGCGGCCTTGATCGCACGCTTCAATTTGTCGGAGCGACAAGCCGAGGACATTCTGGAAATCCGACTGCGCCAATTGGCCCGCTTGGAGGCCATCAAGATCGAGCAGGAACTGGCGGGGCTGCGTGAGGAGCAGAACAAGCTGGAAGAAATTCTGGGTAGCCCGGCGGCACTGCGTCGCCTGATGGTGAAGGAAATCGAGGCGGACGCCAAGACCTTTGCCGATGCCCGCCGCACCCTGATCCAGGCCGAGAAAAAAGTGGTGCTCGAAGTCAAGGTGGTGGACGAGCCCGTGACCGTGGTGGTGAGTCAGAAAGGCTGGGTGCGCACACAAAAGGGCTGGGCGCGTGACCGCCTCAATGGCTCCTCCGCACCGGAGTACGCGTTCAAGGCCGGTGATGCGCTGTATGGCACCTTTGAGTGCCGCAGCGTCGACACCTTGCTGGCCTTCGGTTCCAACGGCCGGGTTTATTCCGTGGCGGTGGCGCTGCTGCCTGGCGGGCGGGGCGACGGTCAGCCCATCACCAGCCTGATCGAACTGGAGGCGGGTACCCAGTTGCTGGCTTACTTTGCCGGACCGATGGAAGCCACTTTGTTGCTGAGCAGTTCGGCGGCGTACGGTTTTACCGCCACGGTGGCCAACATGGTCTCGCGGCAAAAAGCAGGCAAGGCCTTTGTCACCGTCAATGAGGGGGAAACCCTGTGCCAGCCCTCGCTGGTGGCCAATGCCGCCACGGCCGTCGCGCCGGCCACCCATGTCGCTTGTGCCTCCACAGGCGGGCGCATTCTGACCTTCGAGGTCAGCGAACTCAAGGCCATGACCAATGGCGGCCGTGGCCTGATGCTGATGGATTTGGAGGCCAAGGACACGCTGGCCGGGGCGGCCGCCTACACCCGCAGCGTGCGCATCGAGGGCATTGGCCGCGGTGGCAAGGCGCGTGAGGAGACGCTGGAGATCCGCAGCCTCAACAACGCCCGCGCGGCGCGTGCGCGCAAGGGCAAGGTGGCCGACCTGGGCTTCAAACCGGTGTCGATCACGCGGGTGGAATAAGGGCAGTCGCATGACCCGGGTCTGGTCATGAATTGACGAATGGTTGTTGGAAATAACCGACACCACGCCCCATTGGGCGGTGCTACCTTCAGATTCTTTAGAAATCCTGCAAGGAAACACCATGCCCAAAACCCTGATCGAGCCGTTTCGCATCAAGAGTGTCGAGCCCATCCGCATGACCACGCGGCCTGAGCGCGAGCAACTGCTCGAAGCCGCCAAACTCAACGTGTTCAAGCTGCACGCCGAAGACGTGCTGATCGACTGGCTGACCGATTCCGGCACCGGCGCCATGTCCTCAAAACAATGGGGCGCCATCATGGAAGGGGATGAGAGTTATGCCGGGGCGCGCAGCTTTTACCGGCTGGAGCGTGTCATCCAGGAGATCACCGGCATGCAGTTTTTTGTGCCCACGCACCAGGGCCGCGCCGCCGAAAAAGTGCTGTTCACGGCGGTGTGCAAAAAGGGCGATGTGGTGCCCAACAACTGCCACTTCGACACCACCCGTGCCAACCTGGAATACCTGGGCGTGCAAGCACTGGACCTGGTGATCCCCGAGGGCCTGCAGCCCGCCACCCTGCATCCGTTCAAGGGCAATATTGACCTGGCGCGGGTCGAGGCCTTGCTCAAGGACCAGGCCGACCAGATTCCGTTTGGCATGATCACCGTGACCAACAACACCGGCGGCGGTCAGCCGGTGTCGATGGCCAACATCCGCGCCTACGCCAAGCTGCTTAAAGCCCATGGCAAGCCCTTCATCATGGATGTCTGCCGCTTTTCCGAAAACGCCATGTTCATCAAGATGCGCGAGCCGGGCTACGAGAACACGCCCATCAAGCAAATCGTGCAAGAGATGTTTTCTTACGCCGACGGTGCCACCATGAGCGCCAAAAAGGACGGCATGGTCAACATGGGCGGCTTCATTGTGTTGCGCAGCGAGGAATGGATGGACGCGGTGCGCAACGTGCTGATCATGACCGAGGGCTTTCCCACCTACGGCGGCCTGGCCGGGCGCGACCTCGAAGCGCTGGCCGTGGGCCTGGAGGAGGGCATGCAGGAAGACTACCTGCGCTACCGCCTGCGCACCGCCGAATACCTGGGCGAGCGCCTGGAGGCGGCCGGTGTGAGTTTTGTCAAACCCACCGGCGGCCATGCGGTCTACATCGACGCGCGCACCGTGCTGCCCGACATGCCCGTGGCCCATTACCCGGCCTGGGCGCTGTGCAACGCGCTGTACCTGGAAGGTGGCATTCGTGGTGTGGAAATCGGCTCGGTGATGTTCGGCAAGCGCCTGGCCGATGGCACGGAAACGTTTCACAGCATGGAGCTGGTGCGCCTGGCTTTTCCAAGGCGCATGTACACCCAGAGTCACTTTGACTATGCGGCCGAGGTGATCGACGAGGTCAAGCAAAAAGCGGCCAGCATCCGGGGTGTGCGCATCACCAAGCAGCCGCAATTTTTGCGGCACTTTACCTGCGAGTGTGCGTGGGTGTGATGTGGGGAACCGTTATTTGGCCGCATTCAGCCGCTTCACCCCTGCCACAAATCGCGCCAGTGTGTTGGAGAGAACGCCCCGTGGAATGGTGATTTCAATCAATTGGAACTTGCCACGCGTGGCCACGGCTTTGTCCAGCGCCCGTTTGAGTTCGCCCCGCGTGCCCACGCGCACACCGTCGCCGCCCAGGCCGGCGGCCATCTCGGCAAAACCCCAGTGGCCGAGGTCGTTGAAGTGCGACTCGGGTTGGAAGGTGCGCAGCATTTCCCAGCTGGCGTTGTTGAACAGCAGCACGATCGGGTCCCAGCCATAACGCTTGCAGTTGCCCAGCTCCCAGCCGGTCATCTGGAACGCGCCGTCGCCCACCAGAATCAGCGGGCGCTCGCCGGTGGCGGCTTGCAGGCCCAGCCCGGCGGGTACGCCAAAACCCATGGTGGCGTAGTAGCCGGGCGCCACCAACGCGGTGTGGCTGATCTCCATGGCGGTGAACAGGCAGTCGCCCATGTCGGAGGCCATCGGCATCTTGCCGTGTTGGGCCATGAGGTCGTTGACTGCGGTGGCGATGTCGGTGGGTGTGATGCTTTGGGCGTCCTCGGCCAAGCCGATGGGAAAGCTTTGCGGCGTCACGCTGAAGGCCTTGTCGGGCCCCGGCACACGTTCCAGCATGTGGTTCACCACCGCGGCCAGCGGCAGATTGGCATAGGTGTGGTAGCCAATGTTGACCTGGCCGTTCAAGGCCTGGATGGTCTTGCGCATGTCGATCTTGGTCTCCGACACGGCAAAGTTGGTGTCACAGATGATTTCGCCCAGCAAAAACAGGCCGTCCGAGCTTTCCACCAGTTGCGTCACTTCGGGGAATCCCGCCACGCCCATGTAGGTGCCCACCAAAGGGGCGTCCTGGTCCGCCAGCAGGCCGCGGCCCATGAAACTGGTCACCACCGGCAGCCCCAGACGGCGCGACAGGGTGGCCACCTTGTCCTCCAGACCATAGCGGCGCACTTCCACGCCGGCCATCAAGACCGGTGATTTCGCTTGCTGCAGGCGTTCCAGGACTTCATCGACACACGCATTGAGCGCGTCCGGGTCCACTTGGAATGCGGCTTCTGGCACCACGTCGGCACAGGGCACGGCCACCATGTCGCGCGGAATCTCGATGTACACCGGCTCGGAGTGGCGCAGGCAACTGGCCAGCACGCGGGCAATGTCGGCCGGGGCGCGCTCGGCATCGTCCAGGCGCACCTGGTCGCAGGTAATTTCCTTGAAAATCTGAAACTGGCTGTCGAGCGTCTTGGCCTGGTGGTGCAGCAGCAGGCCCGAGCGTGACTCGTTCTTGCCCGGTCCGCCCGAGAGCACCACCAGCGGCGACTTTTCGGCAAAGGCGGCCGCCACGGAGTTGATCATGTTCAGCGCGCCTGCGCCATAGGTGACCGCGGCCACGCCCAGGCTGCCATTGATGCGTGCTGCGGCATCGGCGGCAAAACCTACGCCGGGCTCGTGCGACAGGGTGTAGAGCGGCAGGATCTGCGACTCTTCAATGATGCGGAAGTAGGGCAGGGCAAAGTCGCCCGGGATGCCAAAAATCTGCCGCGCACCGTGCTTTTTGAGCGCGGTCAGCAGTTGTTCGGTGAGATTCATGTGGAATGTCTCCTGGGTTGAGGTGGGCGGATTATCACAGCCAGCGGTCTGCAAGGCCGCTTGTGTGTCAGGCTATGCGGGGGTTCATGCCGTTACCATTGCAGCCTAAATTTTCTGGAGTTTTCAATATGGATATCACAACAGTTGGCATCATTGGCGCGGGCACCATGGGTAACGGCATTGCACAGGCGTGCGCCGTGTCGGGCATCAACGTGGTGATGGTCGACATCTCAGACGCCGCAGTGGCCAAGGGCATCGCCACGGTGTCGGGCAGCCTGGACCGCTTGATCAAGAAGGAAAAAATTACCGCCGACGACAAGGCCGCGGCCATGGCGCGCATCCAGGTCAGCACCCGCTATGACGACCTCAAGGGCGCCCAATTGGTGATTGAAGCCGCCACTGAAAACTACGATCTGAAGGTCAAAATCGTCAAGCAGCTCGATGCCATGCTGGCCCCGGAGGTGATCATTGCCTCCAATACCTCGTCGATTTCCATTACCAAGCTGGCGGCCGTGACCGGTCGCGCCGACAAATTCATCGGTATGCATTTCTTCAACCCGGTTCCGATGATGGCGCTGGTGGAAATTATCCGCGGCCTGCAAACCAGCGATGCCACCCACGCTGCCGTGCACGCCATGGCCACCGCTTTGGGCAAAACCCCGATCACGGTGAAGAACGCACCCGGTTTTGTGGTCAACCGCATTCTGGTGCCGATGATCAATGAGGCCTTTTTTGTGCTGGCCGAGGGCCTGGCCACGCCAGAGGACATTGACGCCGGCATGAAACTGGGCTGCAACCAGCCGATTGGCCCGCTGGCGCTGGCCGACATGGTGGGTCTCGACGTGTGTCTGGCGGTGATGGAGGTTTACTTGAGCGAGTTTGGCGACAGCAAGTACCGCGCCTGCCCCTTGCTGAAAGAAATGGTGGCTGCCGGCCGCCTGGGACGTAAAACGGGGCAGGGCGTGTACACCTACTGATTGCCAGGAATCACCGTCTTGTCGTCTTGCGGCGACAATCACCTGCTTACTTTGATTGATGGCCGGGCTGGTCCCCGGCGCTTGTTATGTCCCTGATTACGCCTACCGAAGTGCGCCCCGCGATTTTGCGTGACGCCAAAGCCATTGCCGAAATTCGGACCCGTTCCAGCCAGGCCGCCTTCAAGGCGGTTTTTCCTGGCGAAGCCGTGCCCGTGGGCGGCACCCCCGAACACAGCCTGGTGTACTGGCGCGAGGCCATTGAGTACAGCGAACCCCAGGTGCTGGTGGCCGTGCAAGGCGGCAAGGTCGTGGGTTTTGTCGGTTTCGACCGCTCACGCGACCCCAAGACGCCCAACACCATGGGCGAGATCTGGGCGCTTTACGTCGAGGCTGAGCAATGGGGTCAGGGCGTAGGGTTGGCGCTGTGGGACGCTGCCCGAGAAGGTCTGATTTATGAAGGCTGCACCAAGGTCAGCGCCTGGGTGCCGCTGGGTTTCGAGCGCGCACTGCGCTTTTTTGACATGGCCGGCTTCAAGCGTGAAATGACCAGTATCAAGACGGTGCCGATGGGAAATACCCGGGTCGAGGAAATCCGCTTCAAACGCGACCTGAACTGAGCCCGCCATGGCCACCAGTCTTTTGATGTTGCTCGACGACATCGCCACGGTGCTCGACGACGTGGCCCTGCTGACCAAGGTGGCCGCCAAAAAGACCGCCGGGGTGCTGGGTGACGACCTGGCTCTGAACGCCCAACAGGTGGCCGGTGTCCGGGCCGAGCGCGAACTGCCGGTGGTGTGGGCCGTGGCCAAGGGGTCGTTCATGAACAAGGCCATCCTGGTCCCCGGCGCGCTGTTGCTCAGCGCCGTGGCACCCTGGGCCATCACCCCGCTGCTGATGGCGGGCGGCCTGTTTCTGTGTTTTGAAGGCTTCGAAAAAGTGGCGCACAAGCTGTTGCACAAGCCAGATGCCGCCGAGCACGCCCAACTGGTGAATGCCTTGCTGGACCCGGAGGTGGACCTGGTGGCGGTGGAAAAAGACAAGATCAAGGGCGCCGTGCGCACGGACTTCATCTTGTCCACCGAAATCATCGTCATTACCCTCGGCACAGTGGCCGCCAGCCCATTCATGACGCAGTTCACCGTGCTGGCCGGGGTGGCGCTGCTGATGACAGTGGGCGTGTATGGCCTGGTGGCCGGCATTGTCAAGATTGACGACCTGGGTCTGTACCTGAGCCAGCGCAAAACTTCCCTGGCCGAAGCGCTGCAACAAAAGCTGGGGCGCGGCTTGCTGCTGGCTGCGCCTTGGCTGATGAAAAGCCTGAGCGTGCTTGGCACCTTGGCCATGTTTCTGGTGGGCGGCGGCATTCTGGCGCACGGCTGGCATGACCTGGGGCAGGGCATCGACCAGCTCAGTGCGGTGGCGGGCAGCCTGCTGCAACCCGGCTTGGGGGTGCTGCTCAATATGCTGCTGGGCGTGTTGGCCGGTGGCGCAGCGCTGTTGGTGGTGACGCTGGGGCCGCGCTTGCGACGGTAAGCTTCAACCGCCAAGGTCGGCCGCAGCGGTGCACGGCACAGACGAACACGCGTGGCATGACGGTCGTTCTGTTTCGCTTTTTGTGTGGCTGAGCTGATTTAGATCATTTGCGGGTCAGTCAACTTGGGCTAGCCTGCATGGCACCAGCCGGTTTTCGGTATACACCATCGCTTCTGGAGCCCATCATGATTTACAAATTCAAATCCCAAGCCGCCGCAGAGGTCATCATGCTTCAGGCCAATGGGGAGCAAATGCTCAGCATCATTGGCAAAGAGCCCTCAGTCCAGGGCATCGTCACCGTGGACCAAATTCCAGCTGCCATTGCGGCGCTGGACGCCGCCATCGAGGTTCACGAGGCGGCTGTAGCCAAGCGCCGCGAGCATCCAGAGCTCGTGGTTGAGGTGGAGGGCGACAGCGTCAGGTTGCGCGATCGCGCTGCGCCCTTCATCGATTTGCTCAAAACCAGCGCGCAGGCGGGGAAGGATGTTGTCTGGGGTGTGTGAATCCGGGCAGCTCCTGGCTGCGCGTTTTGAACTTCAGCCGCGCGGGCGGAGCATCTTGAACAATTGCTCCGGTCCTACCGAGAAATAGTCTGCCGCGCCACCGCCGCGCAGCACATGGTCGGCGCGGGCGGTGTCATAGATGCCGTTGACCAGCAGGCGCTGCGCAATGTGCACCGCCACCACCTCGCCCAGCACCAGCCAGGTGGGCAATATTTGGCCGTTGACATCCTGCAGCTGCAGCAGTTGTGTCAGGCGGCATTCAAAAGACACCGGACTCTCGGCAATGCGCGGCGGTGCCACCAGACGTGAGGCCAGCGGCGTCAGGCTGGCCAGCTCGAATTCACTGACTTCGGGCGCCACGGCGGCACTGGTCTGGTTCATGGCCTCGGCCAGCGGTCGCGTCACCAGATTCCAGACAAATTCGCCGCTTGCTTCAATGTTGCGCACCGAATCCTTGTAACCAATGCTGGAAAACCCGACGATGGGCGGCGTGTAGTTGAAGGCGGTGAAAAAGCTGTAGGGCGCAAGGTTGAGCAAACCGTCGGCGCTGTGTGTCGAGATCCAGCCAATCGGGCGCGGCCCGACGATGGCGTTGAACGGGTCATGCGGCAAGCCATGGCCCAGGCGCGGTTCGTAAAAGTGGCTGGTCTCCATCATGCTTGTATCCGGGCTGAATGGGCTTAAAGCACCTTGAAGCCGTGCGTGCCGTCGCGTGCCAGTTGCGCGACCAAGCCATATTCCCAGTCCAGATAGGCTTGCATCGCCTCATGCGGGTTGTCGGTGCCTTCGTAGGGTCGGCGATAGCGGTGCGGTGACGGCGGAACCGGCGCAGGCGGCTGACTGGTTTCGCTGAAATCGGTGGCTTGCAGGTCGTCAAGCACCCACACTTCCCAGCCCATTTGTGCCAGCCAGGAAGCCGTCATGTTGGCGCACACACCGTCCAGGTCGGCCAATACCGCGCGTGCGCCGCGCACCGGCATCGTGACATCGGTTTCCTGCACCAGTTGGCCGCCGGGCGCGCTGGCAAAACCGGGCAAGTGGCCAGCGGAAAATTCCGCGGGCGTGCGCACATCCAGGCAGTAGCCGGTGCGCGTTGTTTCACTGCGAAAGCGCAGCACATCGGCCAGTCGTCCTCGCTTGACCCCGGCACGGTCCGCCACAGCGCGGGCCTGCCGTGCGGCAGCCAGGCGCTGTGCCTCAGGTACGGGTGTGGCTCGCCGCCCGGCACCGTGTTCGAGCGTCTGCCCGGCCAGCGTCCAGCCAATGGTGCCGTTGCGCAGGGCGGCCACCGGGTTGGTGATGCCCGCGTTTACCAGCGACTGCGTGCCGATGATGCTGCGGGTGCGCCCGGCGCAGTTGACGATGATGCGGGTGCCGGGGTCGGGCACCAATGCGGCGGCACGCAGCACCAGTTCGGCACCGGGCACGCTGATGCTGGTGGGGATGTTCATGGTCTGGTATTCGTCAAAGCGCCGGGCATCCAGCACGACCACATTGGCTTGCTTGTCGAGCAAGGCCTTGACTTCCTGCGCCGACAGCATGGGGGTGTGGCGCTGCGCGTCAACCAGCTCGCCAAACGCCTTGCTCGGCACATTGACGTCCTGGAACACTTCGCCACCGGCTTGCAGCCAGCCTTGCAGGCCACCGTCTAACAGGTGGACCTGGCTGTAGCCGAGTCCTTGCAGGGTTTGCGCAGCGAGCTGGGCCAGACCTTCGCCTTCGTCATAGACCACGATCAGGGTGTCCAGGCGCGGGATGCGGCGGCGCGCATCTGCGGTCACGCGATTCAGCGGCAGATTGGCGGCGAACAGCGGATGCGCCTGGGCAAAAACATCTTCTTCGCGCACGTCGAGCAGGGCAATTTCCTGCTTGTCCAGCAGGGTCTGGCGCACCTGGGCGCAGGTTTTGAAGGGGAAGGGTGTTGACATCGCGTTGGCTTGTAGAGATCAGGTCTGCGCCGGCATGGCCAGTTCAGCCAGTGACGCCAGCAGGTCGCCAAAGCGCTCACCTTGCACCACCACGTGATCATGCAGGGCGGTGGCAGCGGCTGCTGCATCGCCTGCAAGAATGGCGCGCACAACGGTGTCGTGCTCGACAAATGAGGTGCTGATGCGGTTGCGCACGCGCAACTGCAGGCGCCGGTAAGGGCGTAAGCGCCGCTGCAGCTGCTGCGCCTGCTCACCCAGAAAGACGTTGTGGCTGCCGGCGTAAATGGCCGCGTGGAAGCGTTCGTTGCAGTAAAAATATTCGTCAGAGTCCTGTGCGTCGCGCGCGGCTTCGCAGGCCTGATGAGCAGCCTGTAACGCGCTGCGTTCGGCGTCACTCATGCGCCGCGCGGCCAGCCGTGCGCACATGGCTTCAAGCTCGGCCATCACCTCAAACATTTCCAGCAGGCGACCCGGGCCGATGCTGGTGACCACGGCGCCGCGGCGCGGCCGGATCTCGATCAAACCCTCGGCGGCCAATTGAATCAAGGCTTCCCTGACCGGCGTGCGCGACACCCCGTGCTGCTCGGCGAGCGTGGCCTCATCGAGCGCGCAGCCGGGTGGCAACTCGCCGGTGGCGATTTGCTCTTCAATTTTTTCGCACACTTGGTCAGAGATTTTCATCGTTCAATTCTCGCACTTCTGTTTTTACTGGATTCAATAAATTGCTTAGGGTATTCACTAATGCATTTAAAAAATACAAAAACTACATTAACGAACACATTCAATGCATTGGTTGAATGCGTTTGAAGCCCAAGAAATTGTTTATTGACATCCAAATCCAGGAGACAAACCTATGAAATGCCCCGCCCTTGCCAAATCCCTGACCGGCTTGCTGGTCGCAGCCCTGCCCTTGACGGCAGCGTTGGCCGACAGCATCACGCTCAAGGCCTCCCACCAGTTCCCCGGCGGCAAAGGCGATGTGCGCGACGAAATGGTGCAGATGATTGCCAAGGAGGTTGCCGCTGCCAACGTCGATCTCACCATCAAGGTGTTTCCCGGTTCCAGCCTGGTGAAGGCGCAAGATCAGTGGAAGGCCATGCAGACCGGTCAGATCGACATGACCTCGCTGCCGCTGGACTACGCCTCGGGCATTCACCCGCAGTTTGGCGCCACGCTGATGCCGGGCCTGGTCAAGAACCATGCCCACGCGCTGCGCATCAATACCTCGCCTTTCATGCAGGACATCAAGGCCATCATTGCGCAGGGTGGCGCCCACGTGCTGGCCGATGCCTGGCTGGCCGGTGCCTTCGCTGGCAAGGACAAGTGCATTCTCAAGCCCGAAGATGCCGCCGGCATGAAAGTTCGTTCAGCTGGTGCCACTTTCTCGCAGATGTGGGCCGGCGCGGGCGCGTCAGTCGTGTCGATCCCGTCCAACGAGGTGTACAACGCGATGCAGCAGGGCGTGATCCAGGGGACGGACACCTCCACCGGCAGTTTTGTGTCATTCCGCCTGTACGAGCAGGTCAAGTGCATCACGGCGCCCGGTGACAACGCGATGTGGTTCATGTACGAGCCGGTGCTGATTTCCAAGCGCAGTTGGGACAAGCTCAACGACGCGCAAAAGAAGGCGTTGACAACAGCCTCCAAAAAAGCCGAAGACTACTTCAACGTCGAGTCCAAAAAGCTGGACGACGAGATGGTCGAGACCTTCAAGAAGAACAATGTCAAAGTGGTCACCATGAGCAGTGCCGATGCCGAAGCCTGGCGTGCCGTGGCCAACAAGACCTCGTACAAGGTGTTTGCAGAAAAAGTACCTGGCGGCAAGGAGCTGATCGAGAAGGCGCTCAGTGTTAAATAAGGAAAAAGAACAGAACTTGCCCCTGTGGGTGCAGGCGGTTTACGCCGTTTCGCGCGCGCTGGGGGTGTTTTCTGCGGGCCTGATCGTGCTGGCGATTGTGGTGGTGTGCCAGATGGTGTTTGTCCGGGCGGTGCTCGGTGAGTCGTCCATCTGGCAGACCGAGTTTTCCACTTTCTCCATCCTGGCGGCCACTTTTCTGGGTGCCCCCTACATCTTGCTGACGCGCGGCCATGTGGGCGTGGACATTTTGCCGATGGTGGTGGCCGGCAACAAACGTCGCGCGCTTTATTTTGCGGGTAGCTTTATTGCGCTCGCCTTCTGTGGATTGTTTTTTTATGCCTCGCTGTCGTGGTGGTATGAAACCTGGACCTCGGGCCACACCACCTCGTCGATGTGGCGCGCCAGACTGT
>NZ_JAURYQ010000041.1 GCF_030653815.1 Rhodoferax sp.
CCCGCTGCAGCACATGCAGGGCGCGCAGCGTGATGTCGGCCAGGTTGCCAATGGGGGTGGCCACCACATACAGGCTGTGCTCTGGATAATGCTGATGGCTGGCCGCTGCCTGGGCTGCGGTCAGTGCCAACTCAAACAATGAAGCAACAGGGGAGTTCAATGGCGGTGTCTAAAGAAGGGGTTGAGCGGGCAAAGGGTGGGGCCAGACGACCAACCACCCGCGCACTCGGCGAGGCCGCAGAGCTCGGCGCCCTGGCACACCTGCAGGCCGCCGGGCTGGTGCTGGTGGCCCGCAACTTCCGCTCGCCGGGGCGGGGCGGTGGTGAGGTGGACCTGATTATGCGGGAGCCCGACGGCACGCTGGTGTTTGTGGAGGTGCGTGCCCGGGCGGGCACCGGCCATGGCGGCGCGGCCGCCAGTGTGGGTTGGGCCCAACAGCGGCGGGTGATTTTTGCGGCCCGCCATTTTCTGGCGCGCTTGCCGGTGTGGCCTCCGTGCCGCTTCGATGTGGTGGCGCTGCAGGGCGACGGCGGGGCCGGTGAGGCAGCAGAGCTGGTGTGGCTGAAGGCCGCTTTTGATGCCAGCGGTTACAGCTGAACCCATCCATGAGCCGCCCTTGGGGCGGCGCTGTGCGGGGCGTGCCCGTATCATCGGCCCCCATGCTTGTCCACCGTGTCCAACAGCAGTTCATTGACAGTGCCGATCTCACCTACCAGTGTGCCGAAGCGCTGGGGGCCAGTGTCGATGCGGCCATTGGTGCGCTGCTGGCGACGGTCACCGGGGGCGGCAAGGTGGTGGCGTGTGGGCTGGGTTCGGGCGGCGTGCTGGCCCAGTTGCTGGTGGCCCACCTGGTCAATGGCCTGGAGCGCGAGCGCCCGGCGTTGCCCGCCTTGCTGCTGCAACCGGATGCGGGGGCACCCGATGCGGTCTTGCGCCAGTTGGGGGCCCTGGCCGCGGCCGAGGAGTTGTTGTTGCTGGTGGGCGACACCACCGAACCCGAGCGCTGGCAGGCCTTGGTGCGCACCGCCCACGAGCGCGATATGGTTGTGGTGGCGCTGACCGGTCTGGGGGCTGGCGCGGTGGCCCGGGTACTGCGCGACACCGACGTGCACGTGGCCGTGCCACACACCCGCCTGACCCGCGTGCACGAGGTGCACCACCTCGTGCTCAATTGCATGTGTGATGGCATCGACGCCCAACTTCTGGGCGATGCCGCTGACTTGGAGAACACCTGATGAATGTCCTGACGACCCTTGGGCCCCGGCCTGCTGCCCTGGCCCTGGCCCTGGTGTTGGGTGTGGGTGCCACCGGCTGTGCGCCTTTGTTGGTGGGCGGGGTGGCCACCACCGCCATCGTGGCCAATGACCGCCGCACCTCGGGCGCGCAGCTCGAAGACCAGGGCATCGAGCTGCGCGCTGCCAACCGCCTGCGCGACGCCCTGGGCACCCGTGGCCATGTGAACGTGACCAGCTACAACCGCCAAGTGCTGCTGACCGGCGAGGTGCCCACGGAGGCCGACAAGCTGCAGGTCGGGCAGTTGGTGGCAGGGGTGGACAACGTGAGTGCCGTGCACAACGAATTGGCGGTGCTGGGCAACTCCACCCTGACCCAGCGCACCTCCGACACCCTGGTGACTGCCCGCGTCAGGGCTTCGCTGGTGAATGCCAAAGACCTGCACTCCAGCGCCATCAAGGTGGTGACGGAGCGGGGCACGGTGTACCTGATGGGCCGGGTCACCCAGCGTGAATCGGACCGGGTCACGCAGATTGCGCGCACGGTTCAGGGCTCGCAGCGGGTGGTGCGCCTGTTCGAGCTGATTTCCGAGGCCGAGCTGGCGCGTTTGCAGCCGCCGCCCGCGCCCAAGGCGGTATCCCCCAGCGCACCTGTCAACTGACCGGGGCCTCTGGCCGCCCGCCCGAGTTTGGGCGAGGCAGGCAGTGCGAGGCCACGGCTGGCCTGGTCAGTCGCTGCTGTCGGTGGTTTTTTGCAGGCGTTTGATCAGGCTGGACGTGTCCCAGCGGTGGCCACCCATGCGCTGCACGTCGGCATAAAACTGGTCCACCAGCGCGGTCACTGGCAGGCGTGCCCCGTTGCTGCGGGCTTCGTCCAGCACCAGTCCCAGGTCTTTGCGCATCCAGTCCACCGCGAAGCCGAAGTTGAACTGGTCGGCCACCATGGTTTTGCCCCGGTTGTCCAACTGCCAGCTCTGGGCCGCACCCTTGCCGATGACATCGAGCACCAGGTTCATGTCCAGCCCGGCATGCTGGCCAAAGGCCACCCCCTCGGCCAGCCCCTGCACCAGCCCGGCGATGCAGATCTGGTTGACCATTTTGGCCAGCTGCCCTGCGCCCGAGTCACCGACGCGGGTCACGGCACGGGAATAGGCCAGTGCCACCGGCTGCATGGCATCAAAGGCGGCTTGGGTGCCGCCACACATCACCGTCAGCACGCCGTTCTCGGCACCGGCCTGTCCGCCGGAGACGGGCGCATCCACAAACGACAGGCCCTTGGATTCGGCCAGCGCCGACAGTTCGCGCGCCACGGAGGCCGATGCGGTTGTGTGGTCCACAAAAATGGCACCCGGCTCCATGCCCGCAAAGGCACCGGCAGGCCCGGAGGTGACGCTGCGCAGGTCGTCGTCATTGCCCACACACGCAAACACCAGCTGGGCGCCCTGGGCCGCTTCTTCGGGGGTGGTGGCCATGACGGCGCGCTCGTGCAGGGCCATGTCGTCGCACCACGCGATGGCCTTGGCGGTGGTGCGGTTGTACACCGTGACATGGTGGCCAGCACGCACCAGATGGGCCGCCATGGGGTAACCCATGACGCCCAGGCCCAGAAACGCCACGCGGCTTGGCGGGCAAAATTCGTAGGTTTTATGACCAATGGTGCTCATGAAGTATCCTGTAAAAGTAGAGCTAACTATTGTTGATGGATAAGCGCGGAGTGGCTTTTTTCTTCAAATAATAGACAGGTGTTCGGTACCGGCCGAGATGTCTTGCGATTTGGCCCGCTGCGACTGCAGCTTGATGGACAGGCGCAGGTCGTTGACCGAGTCGGCGTTGCGCAGCGCATCTTCGTAGCTGATGATGCCGTGCTCGTAGGCGTCGAACAGCGCCTGGTCAAAAGTTTGCATGCCCATGTTGCGGCTTTTCTTCATGATCTCCTTGATCTCGGAGACCTCGCCCTTGAAGATCAGGTCGGCAATCAGCGGGCTGTTGAGCATGATTTCCACTGCGGCATGTCGGCCCTTGAGGTCCTGCTTGGGCACCAGCCGCTGTGAGACCATGGCCTTGAGGTTGAGCGACAGGTCCATCAGCAGTTGCTGGCGCCGCTCCTCCGGGAAGAAGTTGATGATGCGGTCCAGTGCCTGGTTGGCGCTGTTGGCGTGCAGGGTGGCCATGCACAGGTGGCCGGTCTCGGCAAAGGCCACGGCGTGTTCCATGGTTTCGCGGTCGCGGATTTCGCCCATCAGAATCACGTCGGGCGCCTGGCGCAGGGTGTTTTTGAGAGCTGCTTCCCAGCTGTTGGTGTCCAGCCCGACCTCGCGCTGGGTGACCACGCAGTTCTTGTGCGGGTGCACAAACTCCACCGGGTCTTCCACGGTGATGATGTGGCCCTGCGAGTTTTCGTTGCGCCAGTCGATCATGGCCGCCAGGGTGGTGCTTTTGCCCGACCCCGTGGCCCCGACGATGATGCACAGGCCGCGCTTGGTCATGGTCACGTCTTTGAGCACAGGCGGCAGGCCCAGGCCATCGATGGTGGGCAGCGTGGACGGAATCACCCGCATCACCATGCCAACCTTGCCCTGCTGAATGAAGGCGTTGACCCGAAACCGCCCGATGCCCGGTGGCGAGATGGCGAAGTTGCACTCCTTGTTCAGCTCGAACTCGGCGGCCTGCTTGTCGTTCATGACGGCGCGGGCCAGCGTGAGGGTGTGGGCCGCGTTGAGCGGCTGCGGGCTGACCCGCACGATCTTGCCGTCCACCTTGACCGCGGGCGGGAAGTCGGCGGTCACGAACAGGTCGCTGCCCCCACGGCTGACCAGCAGCTTGAGCAGGTCGTTGACGAATTTGCCGGCTTGGTCGCGTTCCATGGCGGTGTCCTGTGGGTTGGCGGGGTTCAGCCGGGAAAGTTGTCGGGAATCTTGGCCTTGCTCCTGGCCTCGGCCGCACTGATGATGTTGCGCTTGACCAGGTCCGCGAGGTTCTGGTCCAGGGTCTGCATGCCCATTTGGTTGCCAGTCTGGATGGACGAGTACATCTGCGCCACCTTGGCCTCACGGATGAGGTTGCGGATGGCGGGTGTGCCCAGCATGATTTCGTGTGCCGCCACCCGGCCCTGGCCGTCCTTGGTCTTGCACAGGGTTTGCGAGATCACCGCCTGCAGCGACTCGCTGAGCATGGCGCGGATCATTTCCTTCTCGGCCGCCGGGAACACGTCGATGATCCGGTCGATGGTCTTGGCGGCACTCGAGGTGTGCAGGGTGCCAAACACCAGGTGGCCGGTTTCGGCCGCGGTCATGGCCAGACGGATGGTTTCCAGGTCGCGCATTTCACCCACCAGGATGGCGTCCGGGTCTTCGCGTAGCGCCGACTTGAGGGCGGCGGCAAAGCTTTGTGTGTGCGGGCCGACCTCGCGCTGGTTGATCAGGCATTTCTTGGATTCGTGAACAAATTCAATCGGATCTTCTACCGTGAGGATGTGGCCGAACTCGTTTTCATTGAGGTAGTTCACCATGGCCGCCAGGGTGGTGGACTTGCCCGAGCCCGTGGGGCCGGTCACCAGCACCATGCCGCGCGGCTTGAGTGCCAGCTCGGCAAAAATTTTCGGGCAGTTGAGTTGCTCCAGCGTCAGGATTTTGCTGGGAATGGTCCGGAACACCGCGCCCGCGCCCCGGTTCTGGTTGAAGGCGTTGACCCGAAAACGCGCCAGGCCTTCGATCTCAAACGAAAAGTCGATCTCCAGGAACTCCTCATAGCGTTTGCGCTGGGCGTCGTTCATGATGTCGTACACCATGGCATGCACCTGCTTGTGGTCCAGGGGCTCCACGTTGATGCGCCGCACATCGCCGTGGACCCGGATCATCGGGGGCAGCCCCGCCGACAAATGCAAATCGGACGCCTTGTTCTTGACGCTGAAGGCCAGCAATTGGGTGATGTCCACAGAGGTTCCCTTTTGTTTGTTACGCTTGGTAATTATGACCAAGATTTCAACACAACTCAGCGCGGTGCGTGAGCGGATCCAAGCGGCTTGCCGGGCTTCTGGCCGGCCCACTGAAGCGGTGGCTTTGCTGGCCGTTTCCAAGACCTTTGGGGCCGACGCGGTGCAGGCGGCCTTTGAGGCTGGTCAGACCGCTTTTGGCGAAAACTACATCCAGGAAGCGGTCGGGAAAATCACCGCGCTGCGCCACCTGCCGCTGGTGTGGCACTGTATCGGCCCCATCCAGAGCAACAAGACCCGTCTCGTGGCCGAGCACTTTGACTGGGTGCACACGGTGGACCGGCTCAAGATTGCCCAGCGCCTGAGCGAGCAGCGCCCCGCAGAGTTGCCGCCATTGCAGGTGTGCATTCAGGTCAATGTGGATGGCGGGCCGACCAAGTCGGGCGTGGCGCCCGAAGACGCGTTGGCGCTGGCGCAGGCCGTGGCCGGCTTGCCGCGTTTGCGCCTGCGCGGCGTGATGTGTATTCCGGAACCAGCGCCCGACTTTGAGGCCGCGTGCCAGGTCTTCAAAAGGGCCGCAACCCTGTTCGACGCCTTGAAGGCACAGGGCCTCCAGCTCGACACCTTGTCGATGGGCATGAGCGCCGATCTGGAGGCGGCCGTTGCCTCGGGCAGCACCCTGGTGCGCGTGGGCTCCGCCATTTTTGGCGCGCGCCACTATCCGGTCTGAGCGCTGTCCGCGCTTGAGCTTGCGGCCTCGGGCGCCGGCGTTGGCTTGCCAAACAGGTAGCCCTGAAAGTAGCGACAGCCCAGTGTCAGCAAGGCATCGCGCTGCGCCGCGCTTTCCACGCCTTCGGCGATCACCGCCAGCCCCAGGCTGTCGCCGAGCGAGACGATGGCGCGGATGATGCTGACATTCTGCGGGTGCTCCAGC
The DNA here is from genome assembly GCF_030653815.1 of Rhodoferax sp. Lineage (GTDB taxonomy): Bacteria > Pseudomonadota > Gammaproteobacteria > Burkholderiales > Burkholderiaceae_C > Rhodoferax. The sequence continues at coordinate 6,098 of NZ_JAURYQ010000041.1, forward strand.
ATGTCGCGCACAAAGGCCTGGTCGACCTTGAGCTGGTGCAGTGGCAGGCGCCTGAGAATCGCCAGTGACGAGTAGCCGGTGCCAAAGTCGTCCAGCGACAGGCGCACGCCGAGATCACGCAGCGCATCCATCTTGGCCATCACGTCGGGCACATCCTCGACCAGTTGACTCTCGGTGAGTTCCAGTTCCAGCCGCGCCGCGTTGGCGCCGGTTTGCAGCAGCATGGTTTGTACCCGGGCGACAAAACTGGGTTGGCGAAATTGTGCCGCGCTGACATTGACCGCAATGGTCCAGTGGTGCTGCGCGGCCTGCTGCGAAAACGCCTGCAATTGAAGACAGGTACTGCGCAAGACCCAGTCGCCCAGCGCCACGATCAGTCCGGAAGACTCGGCTACTGCAATGAATTCACCCGGCAGAATCAGGCCGCGCATTGGGTGTTGCCAGCGCAGCAGCGCTTCGAAACCCAGCGTCTGGCCCTGGTCGTTCACCTGTGGCTGGTAATACAACACAAATTCGTCATGGGCCAGCGCCCAGCGCAGGTCGGCCTCCAGCGTGGTGCGTGCCACCACCTGGGCTTGCATGTCGGGGTTGAAAAACCGCAGCGTGTTGCGCCCCGCTACCTTGGCCTGGTACATGGCCATGTCGGCCTGTTTGAACAGTTCTTCGCGCGTCTCGGCGGGGTTGTCAATCAGTGCCACGCCAATGCTGACACTGGTGCGGCAGGTTTGGCCGCGCAACTGGTATTTTTGGCTGAGTCGGTCCAGCAGTTTCCGGGCCACCTGCTGCGCTTGCCGCGCGGCCTCGCCCGGCTCGATGCTCAGGTTCACCAGCATCACCACAAATTCGTCACCGCCCTGGCGCGCCAGCGTGTCCTGGGTGCGCACGCATTCGCGCATGCGCTCGGCGATCTGGTGCAGCAGCTCGTCACCCACATCATGACCGAGGGTGTCGTTGATGTCCTTGAAGTTGTCGACGTCGAGGAACATCAGGGCGGCATGCTGGGGCGCGCGCGGCAGTGAAGTGAGCAACTGCTGCACCCGGTCCTGCAGCAGGCGCCGGTTGGGCAGGCCGGTCAGGGGGTCATAAAACGCCAATTGGTGGATGGCTTCTTCGGCCTGTTTGCGCCGGGTCATGTCGGTTGAAATACCGCACAGCGCGTACACGTGGCCGGCACTGTCGCGCAAGGGCAGCTTGACCGATAAAAAGCTCTGCGTGACCCGGCCATCGACACTGCGGTTGACTTCTTCCTCTTCGACCCGCTCACCGTGCTCAATCACGCGCAGGTCATTGGCGCGCAACCTGGCCACCGTGAGCTCGTCAAAGAAAGCGCTGTCGGTTTGCCCGACCACCTGTTCGGCGCTGCGCCCAAACAGGTGCGCCACCCGGCTGTTGACATACTGGTAGCGCAGTTCGAGGTCCTTGATGTAGATGAAGGCGTCCACGCTGTTGAGGATGGTGTTGAGCCGCTCTTCGCCGGCACGGACGTGGGCGGTTTTTTGCGCCACCTGGCGGCGCAGCCAGGTGCTCAGGGCGAGCGCCAGCACCAGCGCAGCCACCAAACCCGCGAGCAGCCACCACAAGGTGCGCGGTATGACAAATTCGGGCGCCGCCTGCAGCCAGCGCTTCAAGGCCTGCGCATAAGGCGAGTCGGACTGCGCCTGCCATGGCTTCAAATGACGGTCAATGGCGGCCAGCAGCACACCATTTTGGCCTTTGGTGGTGGCGTAATACAGCTGCGCGGGCAGGAACACCACGGCAGTCGGTTCCAGATCAAACCGGGACGCCTGCAGGTCGCCAAAAAAACGACTGGCCGCAACGACGTCGGCGTTGCCCTGGCGCACTTGCCCGAAACCCTGCTCAAATGAATCGGCATGGACCCAAGTGGGAGAAATGGCAAAGCCATTCAGCAAGTTTTCCAAAAAAGGCGCTTGCACCGAGCCGTCAATGATGGCGATGCGCTTGCCCTGCAAGTCGGTGATGGTCCGGATCGGCTCACTCTTGCGGGTGTACAGCTGCGACCAGCTCAGCAGCGCCGGCACGTCGTGAAAATCAAAGAGCTGTGCACGTTGCTCGTTGTAGGCCACGTCGGGCATCAGGTCGATCTCGCCCCGGCCCAGTGCGTTCAGGCAGGCCTGCCATTCACAGGGCACGGCCACCACTTGCCAGCGTTCCCGCTCGGCCACGGCCATCAGCACGTCGCCCAGAATGCCACTGGGCTGGCCACGGTCGCCCAAAAACAACTTGGGTGCGTTTTCATAGACACCGACCCGCACGGTGCGCTTTGGCGGGTCGGCGGCGAGCGCGCCGGTCGCGGTCAGGAGCGCGGTCAGCACCAGCCAAGCCATGCGCTGCACCAGGCGCCTTGAGAAGTCAGCGCAGTCCCCCTGCTGTTTGACAGCATCGGTCAGCGCAGCTTGGGGGGTGTTCATGGCTACTAACGGTAGGTCGCCAGGTGGATGTTGGTCTCGGTGCTGCGGATGCCCTTGATCAGCCGGATGCGCTCCAGAATTTGCGACAGCTCGGCCATTGAGGTGGCCTCCAGCTCGGCCAGCAGGTCCCAGCGGCCATTGGTGTCGTGCAAGGCCGCGACGCCGGGTTCGCCCAGCAAACTGGCAATCACCAGCCGGGTCTGGTTGCCTTCCACCAGCACCTCCATCCAGGCGCGGATGCTGCTGCGCCCGGATTCGGGCCGCATCTTGACCGTGTAGCCCAGAATGACCTGCGCATCTTCGAGCTTGCGGATGCGGTTGGTGACCGTGCCGCGCGAGACCTTGAGCTTGTGGGCGAGGTCGGCCACGTTCATGCGCGCGTTCTGGCGCAGCAGACCGATCAGGCTTTGGTCAAGTTCATCCATGGCTGTCAAAAAAGTTGGAGCAGGCACTCAAAGTGGCAATTAAACACCAAGACCGCAAGGCTTTGTGACGATTAACCCGCCTTGCGCATCAGTGTGCTCTTGCCAAACAGCGACTCGATCAAATCCACCGCCACCTCGGCGGTGCGGTTGCGCACGTCAAAGGCCGGGTTGAGTTCCATCACGTCGAGCGAGGCCAGGCGGCCGGTGTCGGCGATCATCTCCATGCACAGTTGCGCCTCGCGGTAGGTCGGGCCGCCGCGCACCGTGGTGCCCACGCCGGGCGCAATGTCGGGGTCGAGAAAGTCGACGTCAAAGCTCACGTGCAGATGGGTGTTGGCATCGACCAGCGCCAGCGCCAGCTCCATGGCGGCGCGCATGCCCATCTCGTCGATGAAGCGCATGTCAAACACCTCCAGCCCAGCCTCATGCACCAGGCGTTTCTCGCCCGCATCGACACTGCGAATACCGATCTGGCGCACCCATTTGGGGTTGATGGCCGGCACCTGGCCGCCAATGCCGGTCAGCTCGGGCGGCCCATAACCGCACAAACACGCCACCGGCATGCCGTGGAGGTTGCCGCTGGGCGTGAGCGCGCTGGTGTTGAAGTCGGCATGGGCATCGAGCCACAACACGCGCAGTTTTTTGCCGCTGTCGCGGCAATGGCGCGCCACCGCGCTGATCGAGCCCAGGCCCAGGCAATGGTCGCCACCCAACACGATCGGCAGCCGGTTTTGCTGCAGTTCGGCATACACCGCGTCATGCACGGTCTGGTTCCAGGCGACCACCTCCGCCAGGTGGCGGTAGCCGTCCACCGGTGGCAGCCACGGGTTGCTTGGCCCGCTCAGATTGCCGCGGTCTTGCACCTGCAGGCCTTGGCTTTCCAGCACCTGGACGATGTTGGCCACGCGCAAGGCTTCGGGCCCCATGCTGGCGCCGCGGCTACCGGCGCCAATGTCGGTGGGTGCGCCGATCAGGGAGATATGGGGGTTCATGGTGCTTGAGTTCCTGAAAATGAAGCTGGCCTGGGCGTAACTGGAAGACAGACTGTGCGCAGTTTAGTCAGATTCAGCAGCGCAGCGCACTCGTTGCTCGGATGAAGCGCAGCGCAATCCGGGGTCGACCAATTTTGAGGTTTAATAGCTCACCTAATTTGTCCAAATGTAATTTCAGAGAACATGATCGACGACACGTTTTTCTGGCAGGGGCATCCGGTGCTTTTCCGACCCGGGGAAACCTTTGCCGCCGCCTTGCGCCGTTCGGTTCTGGATGACCTGGGGCCGGCCATGGGGCAATTGCGCGGCCGTTACTTTTGCGGCATCGGCGCCTGTCAGGCCTGCCTGGTGTCGGTCAACGGCGCGGCGCCGGCCGAAGCCTGCCTGACACCGGCGCGCGCCGGCGTGCAGCTGACCCTGGCCGCGTTGCCCGTGAGTGAGGTGCACCGTGTCACAGCCTGACGTGCTCGTGGTGGGCGGCGGGCCGGCCGGCGTGGCTGCCGCGGTGGCGCTGACCGGCATGGGTTTGCGTGTCATGCTGGTTGAGCAGCGCGATCGCCTGGGTGGTGCCATCCACCGCGCTTACGTCGGTGCAGGCCCCAGCGCCATCCAGCGCAACGCGCACCATCAGCGCTGTTGGCAAGCCTTGCTGGAGCAGGTCAACCAAGCGGGCGAACTGCTGACGCTGCAACTGCAATCGGTTTTTCTGGGTGTCGAGGGCGAGGGTCGTTATCTGCTCGATGACCGGGTGGCGGGGTGCGTGCGCCCTGTGCGCCCCAAGGCCGTGGTGATGGCCGTGGGCGGCGTCGAGCGGGTGTTGCCGGTGCCAGGCTGGGAGCTGCCAGGCGTGAGCACGGTGGGCGGCATGCAGGTGCAGCTCAAGGAAACCGGCGAAGCACCGCAAGGCCGGATCCTGGTGGCGGGCAGCGGGCCGCTGCCCCTGGCTTTGGCCGCGCAGTTGGCCGCGGCCGGCAATCCGCCCTTGGCGCTGCTGGAACGCGGCACGCCGTTTGGCATGGCGCTGCTGCAACCGGCTGCGGCCCTGGCTGGTTTGCGCAGTGGGCCACAGCTGGTCGAGGCGCTGGGCTATGCCAGTCAGTTGCTGCGCTTTGGCGTGCCCTACCGCACGGGTTGCACGGTGACGGCGATTGAAGCGGTGCCGCAGGGCCTGCGCGTGGCCGTGGTCGACCGGCGTGGCCGGACCCTGGTGTACGAGGTCGCTCATCTGGCCCTGCACGACGGCCTGGAGCCCAACCAGACTGGCTTGCCGCGTCAAGCGGTGGCGGGCTTGCCGGTGGTCTGGGCCGGCGATTGCCGTGAAGTGCTGGGCGCCGATGCAGCGATTCACGATGGTCGGCGGGCCGCGCTGGAGGTCGGGAAAATCCTCGGGCACCCTTGCCCACAGGCCGGCTTTGATGCCCCGTTGCAGTCGGCCCGGCGCCTGCAGTCGGCCTTGCGCACGCTGTACCAGGCACCCCACCCCGCCATCACGCCCGAGACCGTGCTCTGTCGCTGTGAGGGCTTGCGCGCTGCCAGCGCTTCGGCACTGCAGGGTGCGGCCTCGGCGCATGAAATTCGGGTGGTCGGCCGATATGCCATGGGTCCCTGCCAAGGCCGTTTTTGTGCGCGCAACGCACAAGCGCTGGCCGCCCAGGCGGGGGTGTCGTTTGAACCCCTGGACCTGCACGGCAGCGTGCCGCGCTGGCCGTTGCGACCCGTGTCGGTGGCGGCGCTGGCGGCCTATGCCGATGACGCGTCGACGACCCCTTGATGACCGCGCGATCCATTTTTTTGCAACCGGCAGTTTTGCCTTTACCAGGAGAAGACAATGACACTGAACCCACGACGCCATTTCACCATGGGTATCGCCGCGCTGGCGGCCAGCTGCCTTGCCGGTGCTGCGCTGGCACAGGCCCCCGCTGCGGAGCAAAGCACCTGGGACCGCATCAACAGCACCAAGACCCTGCGCGTGGGTGCGGTTGCCGGTGCCCCGCCGAATTACCAGAAAAACCTGGCGACCGGCGAGTGGAGCGGCATCATGGTGGACCTGGCCAAAGATTTGGCGGCCAAGCTCAACGTCAAGCTGGTGGTCACCGAGACCACCTGGGGCAACTCGGTGCTCGACCTGCAGACCAACAAGCTGGACATCTTTTTTGGCCTGAACCCGACGCCGCAACGCCGCGAGGTGATCGACTTCACCGTGCCGCTGTACCAGAACGCCTTCACGCTGATCGCCAAGAAAGGCTTCCAGGCCAAGACCTGGGATGACCTGAACAAGCCCGAGGTGACGATTGCGGTCGATGTCGGTTCGTCCTATGACAACCTGGTGACGGCCATGTACGACAAGGCGAAAATCTTGCGCTTCGAGAAATCCAACGACGCCACCATGGCGGTGCAAACCGGGCGCGCCGACGTGCAGCCGCTGGTGGTCACGGTGTCGGTTGGCATCCTGAAGAAAAATCCCAACATCGGTCACCTGATCGTGCCCGAGCCACTCAAGGGCACGACCACCAATGCCGGCCTGCGCAAAGAGACCGACAAGACCTGGCAGACCTACGTGGACAAATGGATCACCGAACTGCGTGCCGCCGACCAGGTAAACCCGATCGTGCTGTCCAACCTCGACAAACTCATGGGCATCAAGCCCGCAGAGATTCCGGTGATCGTCAAGTTCTGATTCGCATCTTTGATGGTCAGGAGAATCTGTGTACCAGTGGAACTTTGAATTTTTGTGGGAATACCGCAGCCTGTTTGCCACCGGCCTGCTCTACACGCTGGGCTATACCGCGATGTGCATTGGGTTGGGGTTGCTGTTTGGCCTGATCGCCGGCATGGGGCAGTTGTCGCGCTTCGGCGTGGTGCGCTGGCCCATGAAGGGCTACGTGGAGCTGTTCCGATCGACGCCGGTGCTGGTGCAGATCATCTGGTTTTACTACGCCCTGCCGGTGCTTCTGGGCATTGAAATGTCGCCGGCCATGGCAGCGATCTTGGCGCTGTCGCTGTACGGCGGTGCGTTTTACTCCGAGATCATCCGCGGCGGCATCATCTCGATCGAGGTCGGTCAGACCGAGGCGGCACGCGCCCTGGGCATGACGCGCTTTCAGATCATGCACCGCGTGGTGTTGCCGCAAGCGCTGCGGCGCATGACGCCGCCGCTGCTGAACCAGTCGATCATGCAGCTCAAAAACACCTCGCTGGTGTCCATCGTGGCCCTGCCGGACCTGGTCTACCAGGCGCAGGCCGTGGTCCACGAAACCTACCGACCACTGGAAACCTACACGCTGATTGCCTTGATGTACCTGGCCGTGCTGGTGCCTGCCACCAGCCTGATCAAGCGGCTGGAGCGGCGCGCCGACACCTGATTTTTTTGGAAACCAAGTCATGATTGAAATACAGGGGCTGCGCAAGCAGTTTGGCGACAACGTGGTGCTGCGCGACGTGTCGATGCAGGTCGCCAAGGGCCAGGTGGTGGCCCTGGTGGGGCCGTCGGGCTCGGGCAAATCCACGCTGCTGCGCTGCATCAACCTGCTGACCCTGCCCGATGCCGGCAGCATCCGGGTCGGCACCCACGCGTTCAGCTTTCAGGGCGCCGCCACCAAGCTGCCGAGCGACCGCGTGCTGGCGCGTTTTCGGGCCAACACCGGCATGGTGTTTCAGCATTTCAACCTGTTCCCGCACATGACTGCCTTGCAGAACGTGATGGAGGGCATGGTCACGGTGCTGCGCACGCCCAAGACAGAAGCGCGCGAACAGGCGCTGCAATTGCTCGACAAAGTGGGTTTGTCCGACAAGGCCGATGCCCATCCGCAACAGCTCTCGGGCGGCCAAAAACAGCGCGTGGCCATTGCCCGCGCGCTGGCCATGCAGCCGCAGGTGATGCTGTTTGACGAAGCCACGTCGGCGCTCGACCCCGAGCTGGTGGGCGAGGTGCTGGCGGTGATCCAGTCGCTGGCCAAGGACGGCATGACCATGGTCATCGTCACCCACGAAATTGCCTTTGCGCGTGAAGTGGCCGACGTGCTGGTGTTCATGCGCGACGGTGTGGTGGTGGAAAGCGGCCCGGCCAGGGATGTGATCGATCACCCGCAGCAGGCCGCCACCCAGGCTTTTTTAGCGCGCTTTCACGACAAGCCTTAAAGTGTTGGGGTCAGAGCACGTCGCTGTGCGAGTGGTCTGACCCGCAAGGTTTCAGGAAACGTGCGGGTGTCAAGGCGGCCAGGTCCTGGGCGCTGTCCTGCCCCAGCGCCCAGCGCGCCACGGCGGCACCCACCAGCGGCCCCAGGCAAATACCGTCGCCCTGCATGGCGGTGGCCAGGATCAGACCGTCCAGTTCGGGGTGCCGGCCAACGATGGGCAGGCCGTCTTCGGTGGTGGCGCGGATGCCGGCGAAGGTGCGAATGACCCGTTGGCGCGCCAGCGGCGGGTAGACGTCAATGGCCTCGCGCAAAATGGTCGTCACCGTGCGGATGTCGGTCTGGCGGTCCAGCACGCCGGTCTCGCGGCTGCTGCCTATCAGGAACTGGCCGGTGCGCAGCGGGTCGATCACCAGGCTGACCGAGCTTTGCTGAGCCGTGGGCGTGTGTTTGGAGGCCAGGTAACTGGCCGACATCAGCGGCCCGGGCAGCGCCGCGTAGCCAAAGGCAGCGCGGTCGGTCACGATCAGCTGACCCTTGCGCGGAATCATCACCTTGTCCAGTCCCAAAAAATGCATCGAATCAATGCCCGCGGCCAGCACCACCACATCAGCCAGCAGGCGCCCGCCAGGGGTTTCCACGCCGATCACGCGCTGACCTGACAGCACCAGCTCGAGCACCGGGGTGTGCCGCAGCGGCACCACATTGGCACACGCCAGCAAGCGGTGCGTCACTTCGTAGCCAATGGCATGGCCGTCCCGGGGCACCTTGAGCCCGGCCAGCACGCTGGCGCCCAGGCCTGGCACCCGCCGCATCAGCATGGTGCGGTCAAGCCACAGCGTGGCCTCGCCCTGGTGGTCGAGGTCGCGCTGCTGCGCGGCAATCACCGCCACTTCAAGGTCGTTGCGGGCAAACAGGTAGGTGGGGCGGGTGTGGAACAGGTCGGTCAGAATTTCATCCTGCACCAGTTGGGCATACAGGTCGCGCGCCTGGCGTGCCAGTTGCATCATCACGCCGGGACGCTTGCTGGCCACCGACACCGCGCCATCCGAGGCACCGGTGGCACCCGCTGACGGCGCTTTAGCATCGAGCACGGTGACTTTGGCGCCGGCGCGGCTCAGGTAAAACGCGGTGGCCGCGCCCACGATACCGGCGCCGATCACAAGAACATGGGGAAAAGGTCGACTGTCAGGCATGTTGGGGGTGTGAGAACTGGCCTTATTAGAACCCACTCATAAAATCAAGGCTATTTCCGCTCTATTCAAAACTCCCATGACCTTCCCCACCCCGCTTGAAAACCTGAACGTGCTGTCGCAGCAAACCCTGCTGCCGCCGAGTGCCTTGCACGACGCCGTGCCCGCCAGTGAGCGCGCCACCCAGACCGTCAGCGCGGCCCGCACCGCTGTGGCCAACATCCTGCAGGGGCGTGACCCGCGCCTGCTGGTGGTGGTGGGGCCGTGTTCGATTCACGACCTGGTGGCGGCACGGGACTACGCTCAACGCTTGAAGGCGCTGGCCGATGAACTGAAAGACCAACTGTTCATCGTGATGCGGGTTTATTTTGAAAAGCCGCGCACCACCGTGGGCTGGAAAGGTCTGATCAACGACCCGCGCATGGACGACTCGTTCCACATCGAAGAGGGCTTGCATCTGGCGCGTCAGTTGCTGGTGGACTTGAACGACATGGGCTTGCCCTGCGGCACCGAGGCGCTGGACCCGATCACGCCGCAGTACCTGGGCGACCTGATTGCCTGGAGTGCCATTGGCGCGCGCACCACCGAGAGCCAGACCCATCGCGAAATGGCCAGCGGCCTGTCGAGCCCGGTGGGTTTCAAGAACGGCACCGACGGTAACCTGGACGTGGCGCTCAACGCCATGCTGTCAGCCGCCCAGCCGCACACCTTTTTGGGCATCAACGGTGAAGGCCAGGTGGCCCTGACACAGACCCGCGGCAATGCCCATGGCCATTTGATTCTGCGCGGCGGCAGCGTGCCCAACTACGACTCGGTGTCAGTGGCGCAAGCCGAGGCCGAACTGACCAGGGCTAAATTGCCGGTGAATATCGTGGTCGACTGCAGCCACGGCAACTCGCGCAAAAACCATGCGCTGCAAAGCCTGGTGCTGAAAGACGTGGTGGGGCAGATGGTGGACGGCTGCCGCGCCATCAAGGGTGTGATGCTGGAATCCAACCTGTTTGAGGGCAACCAGAAGCTGGCCGACCCCAAGGACCTGCGCTACGGCGTGTCGATCACCGATGCCTGTCTGGGCTGGGATGAAACCGCCAATGGCTTGCGCGACGCGGCGCAACGGCTGCGCGCGGTGGCGCGTTAAGAACGCGCTTCAGGCCGCCAGCGCGGCTTGAATGTCCTTGGCCAGGCTTGCGGGGGTGTCGGTAGGGGCGTAGCGTTTCAGTACCCGGCCATCCTTGCCGACCAAAAACTTGGTGAAGTTCCACTTGATCGATTTGCTGCCCAGCAGGCCGGGCGCTTCCCCCGCCAGCCACAGGTAAAGCGGGTGGGCACCCGCGCCGTTGACCTCGATCTTGGCCATCATCGGGAACGTGACACCGTAGTTGCGCTGGCAAAAGCCGGCAATCTCGGGGTTGCTGCCCGCGTCTTGCGCGCCAAACTGGTTGCAGGGGAAACCCAGCACCACCAGGCCTTGTTGGCCATGGCTTTCATGCAGTTGCTCCAGCCCGGCAAACTGCGGTGTGAAGCCGCAGGCACTGGCGGTGTTGACGATCAGTAGCACCTTGCCCTGAAAGGTTTTCAGAGCCACTGGCTTGCCATCAATGGCCAGCGCTTCAAAGTCATAGACAGTCGTCATGGCGTCCCCTTGTGATCAGAATCAACCATGGGCCTTGTCGTTTCTGGCGATGGCCAGCAAGCGGTCGATTTCTTCGTGGTGGTGCGTCAGGTTGCTGGCATGCCAGCGTCGAATGAGCCACATGAAGCCGGCAATCACCAGGCCAAAGCCGGTGATGGCCGCAAAAGTCGGCAAGCCCAGCCCGGTGGACAGGCTGTAAAGCGCGCCCAGTACCAGAATGCAGGCCTGTTCGTTGAAGTTCTGCACGGCAATCGAGCGCCCGGCGCCCATCAGGTTGTGGCCGCGGTGTTGCAGCAGCGCGTTCATGGGTACCACCAAAAAGCCGCCCAGGGCGCCCAGCAAAATCAGGAACGGCGCAGCCACCCAGACATTGGTGATGAAAATCAGGCCGATGATCAACAGGCCCATGACAATGCCCAGGGTGATCACGCGTGGACCGTCTTCAAGCTTCATGCGCATCGACGCCATGACCGCACCCACCGCCATGCCAATGGCCACCACGCCTTGCAAGGCCGACGCCTGGGTCACCGAATAATCCAGCGCGGCGGCGGCCCAGGCCAGCACGATGAAGCGCAAGTTGCCCGCCACCCCCCAGATCAGCGTGGTGGCCGCCAGCGAGATTTGCCCCAGCTTGTCGCGCCACAAGCGGGTGTTGCAGGTCCAGAAATCGGGCAGCAGGGTCAGCATGCGTTTGGGCATCGGGCGCATCAGCACACCCGTGAGCGGGATGTGGGTGTTGAACCAGGCCGCCAGCAGATAGACAAAAATCAGCACCGAAATGGCCGCCTCGGCCGGGTTGTTGATGCCGGTGTTGATGCCAGGGATGTCAATGGCGAGCAAATGCTGTGACACGTGGCGCCCGACCAACTGGCCCCCCAGCAAGACCCCCAGAATGATCGAGCCGATCGTCAGGCCCTCGATCCAGCCATTGGCCTTGACCAGTTGCGAGGCGGGCAGGAGTTCGGTCAGGATGCCGTATTTGGCAGGTGAATAGGCCGCGGCACCAAGGCCGACGATGGCATAGGCCAGCAGCGGGTGGGTGCCAAACAGCATGAAAAGACAACCCGCGATCTTGATGAAGTTGCTCACCAGCATGACCCGGCCCTTGGGCATGGAATCGGCAAAAGCGCCGACAAAAGGTGCCAACACCACGTAAAACAGGGCAAACATGGGCACCAGGGCCGCCTGTTGCCATTGCGGCGCGTGGCTGGTGCGCAGCAATTGCACGGCGGCTACAAACAAGGCGTTGTCGGCCAGCGAGCTGAAGAACTGCGCTGACATGATGGTGAAGAAGCCGCGTTTCATCGATGGTTTTTTTGCAACCGCGTGCGGCGGCGCTTTAAGGGGTGACATGTCTCCAAACGTTACCGGGTTATAGCACGCCGCTGCAGTGTCAAAATCGCCCTAACGCAATTTCTCCAGAGCTTTTATGCCCCGCCCGATCCTTGCCACCATCCACACCGCTGCGCTGCAGCACAACTTGGCGCGCAACCGCCAGGCTGCCCCTGACGCCAAGGTCTGGGCGGTGGTCAAGGCCAACGCCTATGGCCATGGCATCGAGCGCGTGTTTGAAGGCTTGCGCAGTGCCGATGGCTTTGCCTTGCTCGACCTGGCGGAAGCCCAGCGGGTGCGCGACCTGGGCTGGCGTGGCCCCATTTTGTTGCTGGAAGGGGTGTTCGAAGCGCGCGACCTCGAACTGTGTTCGCGCCTGGATTTATGGCACACGGTGCATTGCGACGAACAGATCGACATGCTGGCGGCCTGCAAGACGCACGTCGGGCACCGCGTGTTCTTGAAAATGAACTCGGGCATGAATCGGCTGGGTTTTACCCCGGCGCGTTACCGCAGTGCCTGGGCGCGCCTGAATGCCTTGCCGCAGGTGGATGAGATCTCGCTCATGACGCACTTCAGCGATGCCGATGGCGGCCAGGGCATTGCCGCGCAAATGGCCTGTTTTGCCGAGGTCACGCGTGACCTGCCGGGCGAACGCTCGTTGAGCAACAGTGCCGCCAGCCTGCGCCATGCCGATGCGGTGCTGGCCTCGGACTGGATTCGCCCCGGTATCAGCCTGTATGGCAGTTCGCCTGACCACCCCGAGCACCTGGCCGGTGACTGGGGTTTGCTGCCGGCCATGACGCTGGCGGCCAAGATCATCGCGGTGCAGGACATTGCAGCGGGTGCCAGCGTGGGTTATGGCTCGAAGTTTGTGGCCGAGGCACCGATGCGCCTGGGCGTGGTGGCCTGTGGTTATGCCGATGGCTACCCGCGCGTGTGCCCCACTGGCACACCGGTGCTGGTGGCCGGCGTGCGCAGCCGACTGGTCGGGCGTGTCAGCATGGACATGGTCACGGTGGACCTGACGCCGGTGCCCGAGGCCGGCATGGGCAGCGAGGTGACGCTGTGGGGGCGCGCGGCCAATGGCGCGGTGCTCGGCATCGACGAAGTGGCGCAGGCCGCCGGCACGCTGGGTTATGAGTTGATGTGCGCACTGGCGCAGCGGGTGCCGGTGCAAATGGATTGATATACATTGCGGGTCAGACCACTCGCGCAGCGACGTGCTCTGACCCCAACTAATTGGAGCGGCTTGTGGGTCAGACCACTCGCGCAGCGACGTGCTCTGACCCCAACTGATTAGATTTCAGGGCAAGCTGCTCAAGTGCGCTTGCGCTGCCGTAGCCAGTTTTTGGTCAAAAGTGGCCAGCGGGCAAGTGAGTTCGGCGGCCAGCCAGAGGTAGGACGCGTCATAGGCGCTGAGCTGGTATTGCAGGGCCAGTGCGCAGACTGTCTGCACATCTATTTCATGCAATTCAATGGTCATGTCCAAAAATTGTGCCAAGCCGTCAGCAGCGTGAGCCTCGCCTCGACGTAATTTTTTGACTGCGACGCTGGTGATCTCAAACGGAAGCAAGTTGGGCGCATGCAGCGTGTGCCCTGTGATGCTTTGTTGGGCTTGTTGTTGCCATGATTCCTGAAACACAATGCCGGCCAGCGCACTGCAATCGACAACCAAAGGTGGACGCACCAAATACAGAGCAGGCGGTTCGGCCAGGAACAAAGTCGGGATGACCGATGACGCCGTTGAGGGGGTGCTCATCGGCTGTCCCTGTCTTCACGAATCATGTCGATACTTGATCCCTGACCTGGCACCGGGCCATTGGGGTACTTGGCTTTCAATTCTGCTGCCACTTGTTCCACCGTTTTCCAGCCGCGCCGAACGATCGGGTGACCCAATCGGTCGAATCCCACGACCGTACCAAAGCGGGCTGGTGCGCCCGGCTGTGTGGCCTGATCGCTGTTGTCCGTCGTCCGGACGGCGCTGGCATCAAGGCTGCTTGCCTCCGGCGCCACCACACGCTGGATCAGCGCCATGAGCTCGCCTTGCAGCGAGCGGTGGTTGCGCGCGGCGCGCTCGCGCAGGGCCTGGGCCCAGGCTTCGGGGACGTCTTTGATCGAGAGGTTTGGCATAGTGGCTCCAAAATGGATATTGGTTCCATTATGGCACCATTTTGCATTTGATGATCTTGAGCAATTCAAACCAAAGCACGCTGGCCAAGCCCAGACCTGCTGCGCCAGCCAGCCAAGACACAGGCAGGGCATCGAACAAAAACAAACTTGCCAGCCACGGCACATAAAGCACCAATCCCAGCAAGCCCAGGGCGGCGGTGACCACCATCCACAGCGTGCGGTTGGGCACCCACAGGCTGGCCCACAGCGAGCCGGCGCGGCTGCGGTTGGAAAAAATCAGCGCCAGGTTGGTGAACACCAGCACGGCAAAAGCCAGGGCGCGCATGCCGCCCTCGGTCAATTGGCCTGCGCCCCAGGCGGTGGCCAGCATCACCACGGCCAGCGCGCCCAGGCCCTGCAACAGCGCCAGCCCCAGCGCCATGCCGCCAAACAAAGGCTGCGTGACGTCGCGCGGCGGGCGCTGCATCACGTCGGATTCGGCCGGTTCGTTCTCGAACACCATCGAGCAGGCCGGGTCGATCACCAGTTCCAAAAATGCGATGTGCAGCGGGAACAGCACGGTGGGCCAGCCCAGCAGCACCGGTAGCAGCGCCATGCCGGCAATCGGCACGTGCACCGCCAGGATGTAGCTCATGGACTTGCGCAGGTTGTCAAAAATACGCCGCCCCAGGCGCACCGCACCGACGATCGAGGCAAAGTTGTCGTCGAGCAGCACGATGGAGGCCGCTTCGCGCGCCACGTCGGTGCCGCGCCCGCCCATGGCCACGCCGACATGCGCGGCTTTCAGGGCCGGCGCGTCGTTGACGCCGTCCCCGGTCATGGCGACCACCCCGCCCGCCGCTTTCAGTGCCTGCACAATGCGCAATTTTTGCGTCGGGGCGATGCGGGCGCAGATTTGCACGCTGCCCATGCGCTGCTGTAGCTCGGTGTCGCTCAAGTGCGTCAGCTCGTCGCCGGTCAGCAGCCCGTGTGGGCCGGGCTGGAGCCCGGCTTGCGCGGCAATGGCCAGCGCCGTGGCAGGATAGTCGCCGGTGATCATCACCACCCGGATGCCGGCGTTGTGGGCCTCCGTGACGGCCTGCGGGATCCCGGCGCGCAGCGGGTCGGCCAGGCCCAGCAGGCCGATGAACTCAAAATCAAAGTCGTGTTCGATGGCGGGCCAGTCCTCACCGTCGAAGCGTCCGCCTGCCACCGCCAGCACGCGCAGCCCTTTGGCGGCCATGGCCTCGACGGCGGCAGCCACACCCGCCTGGTCGGCGCTGTCCAGATGGCACAAATCCACAATGGCTTCCGGTGCCCCCTTGGCCGCCACCACATGGGCATCACCGACCCGGGCGCGCCAGACATGCGACATGGCACGCAGCTCGGGCGTCAGCCCGTAGGTTTGCATCAAGGTCCAGTCGCGGTGCAGGTGTTCGGTGTCTTGCAGGAAGTGTTGCCCCAGGCGATGAAAGGCTTTTTCCATCGGATCAAAGGGGTCGGTGACACTGGCCAGAATGGAATATTCCACCAGGGTGTGAAAGCACTCGGGCAAGTCGCTCGTGGTGGCGTAGTCGATACTCAGGCTGCCAGCCGACCCGGGGGATTCGGGCACAAAGAGTTCCGCCACCGTCATGCGGTTTTCCGTCAGAGTGCCGGTTTTGTCGGCGCACAGCACGCTGGTGGCGCCCAGGGTTTCAATGGCGGCAATGCGCCGGGTCAGCACGTTTTGCCGGGACAGGCGCCAGGCACCCAGGGCAGGGATCACGGTCAGCACCACCGTGAATTCCTGCGGCAGCAAGGCCATGGCCAGCGCAATGGCGGCCAGCAAGGCAGCCAGCCAGTCGCCCCGCATCAGGCCATAGGCGGCCAACAAAAACAGGCTGGCAAACAAGGCCACCAGCGCCAGCAGCTTGACCAGGCGCGCCATTTGTTGTTTCAATGGCGAACTCTCAAGGCCCAAGCCGCTCAGTGCCTGACCAATGCGGCCAATTTCGCTGTGCTTTCCCGTGGCCATCACGCGTGCCAAGCCGTGCCCGCGCACCAGCAGGGTGCCGGAATACAAGGTGTTGGCGGGGGAAGCGGCGGCGCCGGCCGGTTCGGGCTCGGTAGCCAGCTTGTCGACCGGCAGCGGTTCGCCGGTGAGCAAAGACTCATCCACCTGCATTTCCGAGCCCTGGATCAACACCGCGTCGGCCGCAATACGGTCGCCTTCGGCGAGCATCAGCACATCGCCGCGCACCACCTCGCGCCCGGCAATGCGCAGTGCGGCACCGTCACGCAGCACCAGGGCGCGCGGGCTGGTGAGGTCACGCAGGGATTCGATGGCGCGCTCGGTCTTGCCTTCCTGGTACAAGGTGAGGGCCAGCACCACCAGCACCAGACCGAATAGCACCAGGCCTTCCTGTAAATCACCCAGTACCAGGTAGAGCACGCCGGCGGCCAGCAGCAGCGCGAACATCGGGTCCGACAACGTGTCGCGCGCAATGGCCAGCAGGCCCCGCTTTTGACCATCAGGCAGCTCGTTGGGGCCATCGTCCTGGAGCGTTTGGCTGGCTTGCACTGTGCTGAGTCCGACGACCTCATCGGACCTTTGTGTGTTGGCGGCTGGGTTCAAGCCTTTGTCCAGATTTGTCATGGAGGTCCTCAAGTTATCACAAGGACAAGGCCAGCGCCTTGCGATAGGTCGCGCCAAAGCACAAGGTGGGCACGCCCCATGAGGCCATGGCTTGATCCGTTGATGACGCGCAAGCGCGTTAGTTTTCTATCATCGACCCGCAGAATTGTGACGTTTTGTAACTTTTGTTAGCGAAAACCCCTAGTATTAATTTAAATTAAGACTCTTAATATTCGCATGTACGCATCACAAGGAGATTCAAATGCAGTTCCATCTTCCCGTCAAACATTGGCTTTCCCGGCTTGCCAAGGCGACTTGTGTTGTTGGCCTCGGCCTGGCCTTCGCAGGCCTCAGCCAGGCTGACGACAAACCGTCCGGCAAGCGCACCATCGCCGAGCAGTTCATTCACGACATGAAAGAAGGCAAGATCAGCGAGGCGGGGGCCGATGACCATGTGGTGCAGGAGCTGATCATCAAGCGCAGCATTCCCATCACCTACAAGTACATCAACACCCTGATGAACACGCCCAACGCCTTTGGCCCGGGTGTGGCCTGCACGGTGTGCCACAACTCCAATGACCCCGGCAAGAGCTACCGCGGGCTGGACCTGTCCACCTGCAAGGGCATGATCGAAGGATCCACCGAGGCACCGAAACACGTGCTGTTCACGCCCGGTACCGACCCCAAGCGCGACATCCTCATACGCCGCCTGCGCAACAACCGGATGCCCCTGGGCCAGGGGTTCGAGAATTCCACCTTCACACCGAACCACATGCTGGTGAAACAATGGATTGCCGATGGCGCCAAGAACGACGATCACTTCAAGAAAAAAGTCCAGCCCCTGTTTAAAAAAGCCAACGCCTTCGGCCCCAACACACCTGCCTGCACCGCATGCCACATGTCCAACCAGGAACCCCCGAGCTTTCATGAGTTGAACCTGAACAGCTACGCCGGCATCATGCTGGGTGCCGACTCGGTGGCCAAGGGTGTGGACAAGGCCACCAAGGTCATCGTCCCCGGCGACCCTGCTGCGAGTTTTGTCTGGCAACACCTGTCGGAAGACCGCATGCCCCCCGGCATCGCACCGTCCGAGGCGCGCGACCATCCGAACACCACCATTCTTGCTGCCTGGATCAAGCAAGGAGCCAAGTGCGATTGATGGCGTTGGGAAGTCTGAACCGCCGCCACTTTTTGGCGGCCCTCACAGCCGGTGGGCTCTGGCCCACTGGTGTTGTTACTGCCGCAACCCAAAGCCCCCGGGTGCTCAGGCGTTGGACCAGTGGCAACAGCACGCTGGTGCCTCTGGCTTTGGTGAACGGGCAGATCCTGTTCGGTGGCGACATGACCTTGGGGCGTATCGACCCCGAGAATGCGAGTCCGGTGTGGAATGTGTCGCACCAACTCAGCAGCGACGCTGTCTACCGGCCGCGCGTGGCAGGCCAGTTGGTCATTGCCGGCGGCCAACATGAGTTGGGCGCCTGGCAATTTAAGGAGGGCCGGCGCCGCTGGCTGCACCAGGCCAACATCCAGGTGGGCACGCCCTTCGTCACGCCGGAGCGCACCTATGTCGGTGACGGGCACGAGTTGCTGGCCCTCGACAACCACACTGGCGCCATTGACTGGCGCTTTGCCGGCACGCCGGACACGCTGGCCAGTTATGCGCCCACCGTGGCCGGTGATACAGTTTTTTTCGGTCCGGGCAACGGCCTGCTGTACGCCTTGAACAAAGCTGATGGCGCGCTTAAGTGGCAGCTCGACGACAGCAGGGAATGGCAATACATGCGCCAGATGTACGTCAGCGGCAAGGTGCTGGTGGCGGGCACTTACACCGAGTTGTTGTATGGCATTGCCGTCGATAGCGGCAAGATCCTGTGGAAATTCAAGGCCGGCAACTTCATCAACTCGCACCATGTGGCCGGTGAAACGGCTTACCTGTGGTCACCCACGGGCTGGATCTACGCCATTGACGTGGCCACGGGCAAGGTGCGCTGGCGCCATCAGACCACCCGTTACGGCAAGCATGCTGCCAACTGGGGTCCCATGATGGCCGAACTGGTGACGTTTGAGGGCAAGTTGTATTGCCTGGACATGAACCAGGTGCTGCATGTGCTGGCGCTCGATGACGGACGTGAGTTGCTGCGCATTGCGTTTGCGCACGACCTGCGGCCCAGTGTGAGCCCGTTGAAAAATTCGCGGGCGGTGATGGCGTCCGAGAGCGGAGAAGTGCAGCTGGTGCAGTGGTAGGGCTAACATCCCCCCATGGCCAAAGAAAAAACCCACTACGTTTGCTCCGATTGCGGCGGCACCAGCCCCAAATGGCAGGGCAAATGCCCGAGCTGCAACGCCTGGAACACGCTGATCGAATCGGTCCCCGAGAGCGCCTCTCCGGTCAAGAACCGCTTTGCTTCCCTGGCCAAAACGGCCGAAATTGCCGTGCTGGGCGACATCGACGCGGTGGACATGGCGCGCACGCCCACCGGGCACGAAGAGCTGGACCGGGTGCTGGGCGGCGGCATGGTCGAGGGCGGTGTGGTGCTCATTGGCGGCGACCCCGGCATTGGCAAGTCAACCCTGCTGCTGCAGGCGCTGGATTCGCTGCAACGCAGCGGCCAAAGCACGTTGTACGTGACCGGCGAGGAAAGCGGCGCCCAGGTGGCGCTGCGCGCGCGCCGGCTGGGCCTGGACGGCTCGCAGGTCAGGGTGCTGGCGGAAATCGGGCTGGAGAAAATCCTGGCCACGCTGGCCTCCACCCAGCCCGACATTGCCGTCATCGACTCGATCCAGACGGTCTATTCTGATCAGCTGACCTCGGCGCCGGGCTCGGTGGCTCAGGTGCGTGAATGTGCTGCCCACCTAACGCGTGCCGCCAAGGCGAGTGGCGTCTGCATCGTGCTGGTGGGCCACGTTACCAAAGAGGGCGCGTTGGCCGGTCCGCGCGTGCTGGAGCACATGGTCGATACCGTGCTGTACTTTGAGGGCGACACCCACAGCAGTTTCAGGCTGGTGCGCGCCATCAAGAACCGTTTTGGCGCGGTCAACGAAATTGGTGTCTTTGCCATGACCGAAAAAGGCCTCAAGGGGGTCAGCAACCCGAGCGCCATCTTTTTGAGCCAGCACGCCGAGCCGGTGCCGGGCAGTTGTGTCATGGTCACGCTCGAAGGCACGCGCCCGATGCTGGTGGAAATCCAGGCGCTGGTGGACAACGGCGGACCGTCTCCCCGGCGCCTGAGCGTGGGTCTTGACAAGGACCGGCTGGCCATGCTGCTGGCGGTGCTGCACCGCCATGCCGGCGTGGCCTGCATGGACCAGGACGTGTTTGTCAACGCGGTCGGCGGCGTGCGCATTTCCGAGCCGGCGGCCGACCTGGCGGTGCTGCTGGCCATCACCTCGAGCCTGCGCGGCAAGCCGCTGCCGAAAGGTTTTTTTGCCTTTGGCGAGGTGGGCCTGGCCGGTGAGGTGCGTCCCGCGCCGCGCGGTCAGGAACGCCTCAAGGAAGCTGCCAAACTGGGCTTCAGCGTGGCCGTGGTGCCCAAGGCCAACCTGCCCAAGAACCTCAAGGCGAAAGACTTCGAGGGTCTGACGATCCACGCCGTCGAACGCGTCGAGCAGGCCATGGAAGTAGTGAGAAACTTATAACTTTGCGGGTCAGACAAAACTGAGACCTTGCGGGTCAGACCACTCGCGCAGCGACGTGCTCTGACCCCAACTGATCAGATGAACCCGCTCGTAGCGATGCGTTCACCCCAACCGATCAAGATCAGTTCCGCACCAGCACATCGCCAGACTTGCGTACCGCATCGCCAGACTTGAAACCAGGGTCTTGCTCGTAGTTGAATTCAGCCGTCTTGCCGTCGTTGTAGCGCACGCTCACCGTCCAGACCTTGCTGGCGTTCATGTTCTCCTGAACTTTCTTGCCGGCATAGGCACCGCCAGCGGCACCGGCAACGGTGGCCAGGGTTTTGCCCGTGCCGCCACCCACCTGGTTACCCAGCACCGCACCGGCCACGCCGCCGGCGATCATGCCCAGCGCATTACTTTCGCCAGGTTTTTCAGTGACCTTGACGGCCGTGACCGTGCCGCAAGTGGTGCACACCGCCGGCAATGTGGTTGGTTTGGGCGGCGCAAGGGCGGCCATCGCCTTGTCGTAAATCGCCTTGGCGTCACGGCGGCATTGCAGCCGCGCTTCTGACGAGGCTTCGTCAGCGCACAATTTCTTGTCGGCCTCATAACGCGCCTTCGCTGCGCTTGCGGTTGGAGTTTGCGCTTGTGCGCCCAGGTTGCAGGCCCCCAACAGCAGTCCAGCGGCCAGCCAGCCAGGGATGGAACGAGGGATCAAGGTGCGGCTCATGAAATTCTCCTGATATTGAACATGGCGCGGGCCGGCACACGAGCCAACCCAGGTTGGCGAAGAATACTGCGATTTCCCGGCTTTGCCCAACCGGATCCCACAAACGGCGAAATTCTCGCAACAGCACTTCGCCGGACCCGTAAAATCTGCCTTTTGCAGTATTGCCCCCTTAATCTGAAGGAATAACCGATGAGCCCCTTACCGCCCGACCTGTCTGACCGTGATGGAAAAATCTGGATGGATGGCCAGATGGTGGAATGGCGTGACGCCAAGATCCACGTTCTGACCCACACCTTGCACTACGGTTGTGGCGTCTTTGAAGGGGTGCGCGCCTACAAAACGGCCGACGGCACCGCCATTTTCCGGCTCGAAGAGCACACCCAACGGCTGCTTAACAGCGCCAAGATTTTGCGCATGAGCATTCCGTTCAGCAAGGAACAAATCATGCAGGCGCAAGTCGACGTGGTGCGCGCCAACAAACTCGAGTCCTGCTACCTGCGCCCCTTGAGCTGGATCGGCAGCCGCAAACTTGGCGTCAGCCCCAAGGGCAACCACATCCACCTGATGGTGGCGGCCTGGGCCTGGGGTGCTTACCTGGGCGACGAAGGCATGACACGCGGCATCCGCGTCAAGATTTCCAGCTACACCCGCCACCACGTCAACATCACCATGACGCAGGCCAAGGCGGTCAGCAATTACACCAACTCCATTCTGGCCAACACCGAAGCCTTGGACGACGGTTACGACGAAGCCATGCTGCTTGATGCCAATGGCTTCATCAGCGAGGGTTCCGGCGAAAACGTTTTTGTGGTGAAAGACGGCGTGGTCTACACGCCGGACCTGTCGGCCGGTGCGCTCAACGGCATCACCCGCAACACGGTGCTGCACATCTGCAAGGACCTTGGGATTGAAGTGGTGCAAAAGCGCATCACCCGTGACGAGATCTACATTTGCGACGAAGCTTTCTTCAGCGGCACCGCCGCTGAGATCACGCCGATTCGCGAACTGGACCGCATCGAGCTGGGCAAGGCCGGCTACGTGGGTACCCGCGGCCCGATCACCGAAAAAATCCAGAGCGCGTTCTTTGACATCGTCAACGGCCGCAACCCCAAATACGCCCACTGGCTGACGAAAATCTGAAACCTTGCGGGACAGACCAAGATTTGCGAAGCAAATTTGCTCTGTCCTCAACTGATCAAAGGACCCCCATGACAAGCGCAACCGTAGAACTGCTGGCCAAAGACCTGAACCACCAGGGCGGGGTGTATTGCCCCAGTCCGCTGGCCGACATGAAGCTGTGGAACAGCCATCCCAAGGTGTATCTGGACGTGGCCCGCACCGGCCAGGCCAAGTGCCCCTATTGCGGTACGGTGTACAAGCTCAAGGAAGGCGAGCATTTCCACGGTCATTGATCGGTGAAGCGCGCCCTCATCGTCGCCCCGCAATGGATTGGCGACGCGGTGATGACCGAGCCGCTGTTGCGTCGCCTCGCTGCTCGGGGTGAACAGCTGACCGTCGGCGCTTTGCCCTGGGTGGCGCCGGTTTACCGGGCCATGCCGCAAGTGGCCGATGTCATTGAATTCCCGTTCGCCCACGGCGGCTTGCAATGGCGTGAACGCTGGCGCATGGCCAGCCAGATCAGGGGCCGATTCGATGTGTCCTACATTTGCCCCAATTCACTCAAAAGCGCGCTGCTGCCTTTTCTGGCGGGCATTCCGACGCGGGTGGGTTATGTGGGCGAGGCGCGCTTTGGGCTCTTGACGCAACGCCTGAAAAATCCGGCCAAGGGGCAGCGCCCGCCGATGGTGGCGTTTTACTCGGCACTGAGCGGTGAGACGGATGTGGCGGCTGACCGACCACAATTGCAACTCGCTGCGCAGGAGGTGGATGCCGCCTTGCGCGCCTTGAACCTGACACGCCTGGGTTATCACGTGTTTGCGCCCGGCGCCGAATATGGCGACGCCAAACGCTGGCCTGCCGCCCACTTTGCCGCGCTGGCAGAACAACTGGATTTGCCGGTGGTGCTGCTGGGTTCGGGCAAGGAAGCCGCGCTGTGCGCCGCCATCGCCGACCCGGTCAACGTGCAGCGCCCAGGGCACTGCATCAATCTGGCGGGAAAGACCACTCTGGTTCAAGCTCTAGGGGTCAGTTCGGCTTGTAAAAGTGCGGTGAGCAATGATTCTGGCCTGATGCACGTGGCGGCGGGCTTTGGGGTGGCGCAGGTGGCCATTTTCGGCTCCAGCAGTCCGCTGCACACCCCGCCGCTCAATGCACTGGCCAAGGTGCTGTGGCTTAAATCAGACGCCGACTACCAGCCGCCACTGACGTGCGCACCTTGCTTTCAGCGTGTTTGCCCGCTGGGACACACGCGTTGCCTCAATGACATCCTGCCATCTCGGGTCAGGGCTTTGCTGGCGTAAAAAAAAGCCACCCGAGGGTGGCTTGTAAAGGTTCCCCCGAAGGAGGAACGTCGTTGGAAACTTCACGAACTCAGAGACGACATCAAAGAAGATCAAAGACGTTGACTAAGGTCTGTGCTTCATGACTGTGACAGCAGTGAGATGAACTATAGCGGCCATGCGGTGGTCCGGATATCCCCCAATTGGGGGGTTTGATACCTATTTTTTTGGCAGCTCAAGCACGAAGGTGGCACCGCCGCCGGGCCGGTCCTCGCAAGCAACGTGACCGCCGTGGCGCTGGGCGATGGCCTTGACCAGTGCCAGCCCCAGGCCGACACCGCCATCGCGCTCGGTGGCGCCAGGCAGCCGGTAAAACGGTTCGAAAATGCGTTCGCGCAATTCAGGCGGAACACCCGGCCCATGGTCCGACACCCGGATCACCACCAGGCTGTCGGTTTGGCTCAGGCTCAGGTGGATCTCGCCGGCACCGTAGCGGCGGGCGTTTTCCAGCAGATTGCGCACGGCTCGGCGCAGCAGCTTGCTGATGCCCGGGACCGCCAGCTCGGTGATGGCCGTGCCTGCATCCAGTGGCGCGGGCAGATCCAGTTCGGCATTGACCCGGCCACATTCCTCTGCGGCGAGGCCGATCAGGTCGACCGACTCAATGGTGCCCAGGTCGGCCTCGCGGGCGTCGAGGCGACTGGCCAGCAAAATCTCTTCGATCAATTGGTCCAGTTCGTTGATGTTGCGGGTGATCTCGGCCTTGAACGCCGAGGAGGTGCCGGCACTCATCAGTTCCAGCCCCATGCGAATGCGCGTCAGCGGCGAGCGCAGCTCATGCGAGGCATTGGCCAGCAGCGATTTTTGCGAAGCCAGCAGTGCTTCGTGCGAGTGCACCAGCGTTTGCACACGCTCGGCGGCCTGGTTGAAACGCCGGGCCAGGAAAGCCACCTCGTCTTCGCCGGTTTCCGGCACGCGGGCTGACAAATTACCTTCACCCCACTGCTGCACGCCGTTTTGCAGGCGTTCCAGCCGGCGTGTCAGCGTGCGCACGATCGGGTAAGTGGCCAGCGCCACGGCCAGGCCCACCCAGACCAGCATCCAGGCAAAGCCAAAAGGCGGGCGGCTCCAGAACGAGGCGGGGGCGCGCACCAGGTGCATGCGCATGGTTTGCCCATCGTGCATGCGCACCACAAATTCGGGGCCGCCACGGCCAGGCCGACTGACGCCAGGATGTGTTCTGGGGCGACTGGGATCGGTCAGCGCATCGGCTTCTGACGGCTCAGGCGGTGGCAACAGGGGCGTGAGTTCATAGCGGCGCATCATGCCTAGGCCCTGCTGATCGTGTTGTTGCGGCCCCAGTGCATCGTCGCCGGGCAGGGCGCGCGAACGCCCCTTGCCAATGATCTGACCCGCCTGGTTGCGCACCTCGATGTCGCGCAGCGGTGGCTCGGCCGCCAGTCGCCAGGCCCAGCCCACCAGCAAAATGAGCACGGCCACGGCCAGTACCACAGCCAGCCAGATGCGAACATAGAGCTTGTTGAACAAGTTGACCTCTTGGCGCTTCAGTCTTGTTGGCGGGCAAACACATAACCCACGCCGCGCACTGTCAGGATGCGTTTGGGGTCTTTGGCGTCGACCTCGATGGCGGCGCGGATGCGGCCCATGTGCACGTCGATGGAGCGGTCAAAGGCCTCAAGCTCGCGGCCGCGCACGGCTTCCATGATCTGGTCACGCGTTAGCACGCGCCCGGCACGCTCGCCCAAAGCGACCAGCAGGTCAAACTGGTAAGAGGTCAGCTCGCAGACTTGGCCGGCCACGCTGACCACGCGCGCATCACGGTCAATTTCCAGGCTGCCAAAACGCATGACGTTGTCGTTGCTCGGCGCTGGCGTCTCGCCATGGCGGCGCAGTACGGCGCGCACGCGCGCCAACAGTTCACGCGGCTCAAAGGGTTTGGGCAGGTAGTCGTCAGCGCCCATTTCCAGCCCGATGATGCGGTCCATCGGGTCGCCCTTGGCCGTGAGCATCAGAATCGGCGTTTGGGCCAGCGCGCCGGGCAGGGACCGAATGCGCCGGCACACTTCCAGGCCATCGATGTCGGGCAGCATCAAGTCCAGAATCACCAGGTCGGCGGGCTGGGCCTGCAAGGCGGCCAAGCCGCTCAAGCCTTCTCCGGCATGCGCGACCTGGTAACCGGACTGGCGCAGGTACTCGCTGACCATGTCGGCCAGGCGGGCATCGTCCTCGATCATCAGCAGGTGTTGGTTCATGGTTTTGAGTCTAGGGGCTAAGGGCATCCAGCGCTTGAAGGGGGGGTAAAGTTGGGTAAATCAGGCCGGTTTCACGCGCGCTGCCAGCCACACCAGCAGCAACACCGGCGCGCCCAACAGGGCGGTGGCGGTGAAGAAGTGTTGGTAGCCAAACGCGTCGACATAAACCCCCGAATAGCCGGCGATGAATTTCGGCAACAGCAGCATCATGGAGCTGAACAGCGCGTACTGGGTGGCCGAGTAATTGACATTGGTCAGGCCGGAGAGGTAGGCAATGAACGCGGCCGAGGCAATGCCGCCGGCCAGGTTGTCGGCCGAGATCACGAAAATGAGTCCGGTCAGGTCGTGGCCGCGCGTGCTCAGGGCCGCAAACAGCAGGTTGCTGGCTGCGCTGAGCACCGCGCCCAGCATCAGTACCCGCATCACCCCCAGGCGCATGGCCATGGCCCCGCCAATGAAGGCGCCGGCCAGCGTCATGATGACGCCGTAGACCTTGGTGACGGTGGCGACTTCGGCCTTGGTGTAGCCCATGTCGACATAAAACGGATTGGCCATGATGCCCATCACCACGTCACTGATGCGGTAAACGGCAATCAGCGCCAGAATGAGTGCCGCCTGCCATTGGTAGCGGCGCAAGAAATCGGCGAACGGTTCGATCAGCGCGCCGCGCAGCCAGTCCAGGGCGTTTTTGGCGGCGGGCATGGGGAGGCGCAGGGGTTCGGGCGATAGCAACACAGTGACTAGCCCTAAGCCCATGCTGGCCGCCATGACCAGGTAGGCGGTGTGCCAGGCGCCGTGCTGGTAGCCGCTGGTCACCGTTTGGGCCCCGGCAGCAATCCACAACACACCGGCCCCGGCCCAGATCATGGCCAGCCGGTAACCGGTCTGGTAGGACGCCGCCAGTGCGGCCTGGCGGCTGATGTCCGCCGACTCGATGCGAAATGCGTCGAGCGCAATGTCCTGCGTGGCCGAGCCAAAGGCCACCGCCAGCGCCCCCCAGACCACCGGCGCGAGCGCCACCTGCGGGTCGTTGAAGGACATGGCAATCAGGCCCCAGACGATGGCCAGTTGTGACAGCAGCAGCCAGCTGCGCCGGCGCCCGAGCCAGCGCGTGAGCAGCGGAATCGGCAGCCGGTCCACCAGTGGCGCCCAGAGCCACTTGAAGGCGTAGGCCAGGCCGACCCAGCTCAGGTAACCAATGGTGGTGCGGTCAATGCCGGCCTCGCGCAGCCAGAAGCTCAGGGTGCCCAGCACAAGCAGCAAGGGCAGGCCGGCCGAAAAACCCAGGATGAGCATGCGCAGGCTGGCGGGCTCCAGATAGACCCGCAAGGTGCTTGTCCAGGAAGGTTTGGCAGCGGGTGTGGAGGTGGATGCAGTCATGCCGGAATAATAAGCGCTCAGGCTGCGAGCAGCCAGCCGGCCAGCGCCGCCAGCAGCACGACCACGACGGGTGATTGCCGGCCATAAACCAGCAGCCCGAAGGCCGCCAGTACCAATGCAAAATCACTGCACGCATGAATGGCGCTGGTCCATACCGGGTCATAAAGCGCCGCGCCAAGAATGCCGACGACCGCCGCGTTGACGCCGGCCAGCGCCCGTTGCACGCCGTCGCGCTGGCGCAGCAGCTCCCAGAATGGCAAGGCGCCCAACACCAGCAGGAAGGCCGGCACAAAAATGACCGCGAGCAGCAGCAGGCCACCAAACCAGCCACCGGGCGGCACTGACATGACGGCGCCCAGGTAAGCCGCAAAAGTGAACAGCGGGCCTGGTACGGCCTGGGTCGCACCGTAACCTGCCAGGAACAGCGTCGGGCTGACCAGTTCATTGGGCACCACGGCCAGCTGCAGCAGTGGCAACACGACGTGGCCGCCGCCAAACACCAGCGCGCCGGCCCGGTAGAAGCTCGAAACCACGGTCGCCAGTGGCGACGGGGCGATGGTGGCGAGCAGTGGCAGTCCGAGCAACAAGGCAACAAAAAGCAACAGCAGCACCGCCCCGGTGGTCTTGCTGATGCCGTGGTCGTGGTGCCGGGCTGCGGGCAGGTGCGCCAGTTGCAGGGCCCAGCGCCCGATGACGGCGCCGGACACGATGGCCAGGATTTGCCCGCCGGCAGAGGGCAACGCCAGCACCAGCAACGCGCTAAGCACCGCCACGCTGGCCCGCAGCCGGTCCGGGCACAGCGACCGGGCCATGCCCCAAACCGCCTGGGCCACCACCGCGACCGCGACCACCTTCAGCCCATGAACCGCCCCCGACTGCGCCAGGCCGGCCCACTGTTGGACACTATAGGCAAAGACAATGAGCGCCACCGCCGAGGGCAGCGTGAAACCGACCCAGGCCGCCAGGGCGCCCGCCCAGCCGGCGCGGCGCTGGCCGAGCGCCATGCCGACCTGGCTGCTGGCGGGGCCAGGCAGAAACTGGCACAAAGCCACCAGGTCAACATAGCTGCTGTCGTCCAGCCATCGGCGCCGTTCGACAAATTCGGTGCGGAAGAAGCCCAGGTGCGCCACCGGTCCGCCAAAAGAGGTCAATCCGAGCTTCAGGAAGGCAAGAAACACCTCGATGACAGAGCCAGGGTGCCGGCCTGCCGTGTTCATGGCCTCAGGCCTGCCAATCGTAGTCAACCGTGACGGGGGCGTGGTCCGAAAACTTTTCGGTTTTGTAGATGGCAACCGCTTTGGCGCCTGAGGCCAGGCCAGGCGTCGCCAAATGGTAGTCCAGTCGCCAACCCACATTTTTGGCATAGGCCTGGCCCCGGTTGCTCCACCAGGTGTAGGCCTCGTCGGTGGCGTCGGGGTGCAGCTGGCGGTACACGTCCACCAGGCCGCCGTCTCCGAGCAATTTACTCATCCAGGCCCGTTCTTCGGGCAAAAAGCCGGAGTTCTTCTGGTTGCTTTTCCAGTTCTTCAGGTCAATTTCCTTGTGCGCAATGTTGACGTCGCCGCACAACACAAACTCGCGCTCGGCTTTCAGACCCTGCAAATGCGGGTAGATCGCGTCAAGGAACCTGAATTTGGCCTGTTGCCGCTCCTCGCTTGACGAGCCACTGGGGAAATAGCAGCTGATGATGGAACGCTTGACACCGGCGCTGTCGAAGCGCAACTCCACATAGCGCCCTTCGGCATCAAACTCGGGTTCACCAAAACCCACCAGCACGTCGCTGGGCTGCTGGCGGCTGTAAATTCCAACCCCTGAATAACCCCTTTTTGCGGCAAAATGAAAGTAACCGCGCAGTTCATGCAATTGCTCGAAGCGGCCCAGTAAATCGTCATTCTGGGCCTTGACTTCCTGGACACAAATACAATCGGGGGCATGGGCCGCGATCCACGCCGGTAGGCCTTTATTGCAGGCCGAGCGGATGCCATTGAGGTTCAGGCTGGTTAATTTGAACAAGGACTTTTTCATGACAGAGCGTAATGGACCCCAGACAACACAAATGCCAGGCCAGGACGCGCTGGCGCTGGAATTTGTCCAGTTTGCGGTGGATTGCGGAGTGCTGCGCTTTGGTGAATTCAAGACCAAAGCCGGGCGATTAAGCCCTTATTTTTTCAACGCCGGCCTGTTTGACGATGGTGCCAAGCTGGGCCGACTGGCGCAATTCTATGCGCAGCGCCTGCTCGCCAGCGGCCTCGAATTCGACATGATTTTTGGCCCCGCCTACAAGGGCATTCCACTGGGCGCCGCGCTCACCGTGGAGCTGGCGCGGCTGGGTCGCAACGTGCCGTTTTGTTACAACCGCAAGGAGGCCAAAGACCATGGCGAAGGTGGCACGCTGGTCGGTGCCCCGCTGCAGGGCCGGGTTTTGATCGTTGACGATGTGATGTCAGCCGGCACGGCCGTGCGCGAGTCCATTGCCCTGATCCAGGCCGCTGGCGCCCAACCTCATGCCGTGGTCATTGCGCTGGACCGGCAGGAAAAAGCCACTGAAAACGGCCTCGACGTCAATCACAGTGCGGTGCAGTATGTGCAACAGCAGCTGGGTCTGCAGGTGTGCGCGATTGCCCGGCTGGAAGACCTGCTGCGGTATCTGGCGCAACACGCCGTGCCCGGCTTAGTCGATGCCCACCAGCGGGTGCAGGCCTATCGGGAACGTTATGGTGTGTCCGGGGTGTTCACATGACGACTGCCTTAGCTTGCGCCAGGCTTGGCCAGGTCACCGCCGGGCTGTTGCTGGCGACATTTGGGGCCAGCCTGTGGGCTCAGGGCGCGGCCGGACCGGTGCCCCAGATCTACACCTGCACCGATGCCAGCGGGCGCAAGCTCACCTCAGACCGACCGATCGCTGAATGCAGGGACCGCGAGCAGACGATTCTCAATCCGAGCGGTACCGTGAAAGCCAGAATCGGGCCGGTCCTGACGCCTTACGAGCAAAGCCAGTCCGAGGCCAGAATCCGGGCCGAGCAAAAAGAACGCGCCAGAAAAGAAGAAGAAAAGCGGATGGAGCGGGCGCTGTTGGTGCGCTACCCCAACCTCGTTGCGCACCAGAAAGATCGGGAAGAGGCGCTGGCCCAAGTGCAACTTGTCAAGCAGGTGGGCGTAGAGCGCCTGAAGGACCTGCTGGCCGAGCGCAGCAAACTGAATGAGGAAATGGCGTTTTACGCCAAAGACCCGAGCAAGGCACCCGCCAATTTGCAGCGCCAGATGGCAGGAGTGACGCAAAGTCTGGTCGAGCAAGAGCGCTTTCTGGCCGAGAAGGACAAGGAAATTCAGCGCATCAACGCGCGTTTTGATGAAGAGCAGGAGCGCCTGGAACCTTTGTGGCAAGCCAATGCGGCCACAGCGGGTCCGACCCGCTGAATCCAGGCGGGGGCATCAGGCCAGTTTTTGCAACAACAGTGCGTTGACCTGCTGCGGGTTGGCTTTGCCTTGGCTGCCCTTCATGATCTGACCCACCAGCGCATTCAGTGCCTTGGAATTGCCGGCACGGAATTCGGCCACATTCTTCGGGTTGGCCGTCAGCACGGCATCGACTATTTTTTCCAAAGCGCCGGTGTCGTTCATCTGCTTGAGACCCTTGGCCTCGATGATGGCATCGACCGTGCTCTCGGGCGCCGACCACAGCACATCGAGCACCTGGCGCGCGGCGTTGTTGGAGATGGTGCCGTCCTGGATGCGAGTCACGAGTTGCGCCAGCTGCGCTGGCGTGACCGGGCAAGCGCTGATGTCGACTTCAGCCATATTGAGCCGGCGCGAGACCTCGCCCATGATCCAGTTGCCGACCAGCTTGGCTTGGCCACAGGCCTGGGTGGCCGCTTCAAAATAGGCCGCCACCTCGCGGCTTTGCGTCAGCGTCGTGGCGTCATAGTCCGACAGGCCGTAGTCGGTGACAAAACGCTGCGCCATCACGCGCGGTAGCTCGGTCATGTCGCGGCGCACGCGTTCCACCCACTCGCGGGCGATCACCAGCGGCGGCAGATCGGGGTCGGGGAAATAGCGGTAATCGGCGGCGTCTTCCTTGGTGCGCATGGCGCGCGTCTCACCCGTGTCAGGGTTGAACAGCACGGTGGCCTGCTGAATCGCACGGCCATCTTCCAGCTCTTCAATTTGCCAGCGAATTTCAAAGTCGATGGCCTGCTGCATGAACTTGAAGCTGTTCAGGTTCTTGATCTCACGCCGGGTGCCGAACGCGGCACCGGGTTTGCGCACCGACACATTGGCATCGCAGCGGAACGAGCCTTCCTGCATGTTGCCGTCGCAAATGCCGATCCAGGTGACGATCTTGTGCAGTTCCTTGGCATAGGCCACGGCCTCGGCACTGGAGCGCATGTCGGGCTCGGTCACGATCTCCAGCAGCGGTGTGCCGGCGCGGTTCAGGTCGATGCCAGTCTGGCCGATGAAGTCTTCGTGCAGCGACTTGCCGGCGTCTTCTTCGAGATGGGCGCGCACCAGGCGCACCGATTTTTTCTCCAGCACCGCATCAAGGCCTTTTCCACTTTCCAGGTAAAACTCCACCGCGCCGCCCTGCACCACCGGAATCTCGAACTGGCTGATCTGGTAGCCCTTGGGCAGGTCGGGGTAGAAGTAGTTCTTGCGGGCAAACACGCTGCGCTCGGCAATGTGCGAGCCCACGGCCAGACCGAATTCAATGGCACGCTCCACCGCGCCCTTGTTCATCACCGGCAGGGTGCCGGGCAGGGCCAGGTCCACAGCGCAGGCCTGGGTGTTGGGCTCGGCGCCAAAGGCGGTCGGCGCGCGGCTGAAAATCTTGGACTGGGTGGAGAGCTGGGCGTGGGTTTCGAAGCCGATGACGACCTCATAACCCATGATCAGCAGAGACGAGGTGACAGGTTTGTCATCTTGGAAAGTGGTGCTCATCTTCAAATTCCTTGCGCTGAATCAGCAGGTTTCGCGGTGTGCCAGTCAGTGGCTTGCTGGAAGCGGTGCGCCACGTTCAGGAGGCGCGATTCTGTGAGGTAGTTGCCGATCAGTTGCAGGCCCACCGGCATGTGGCCGGCGCCAAAACCCACGGGCAGGCTCATGCCGGGCAAGCCCGCCAGCGAGGCGGGCAGGGTGAAGATGTCGGCCAGGTAGTCGGTCAGGGGGTCGCTGTGGCCGCCAAGCTTCCAGGCCACGGTGGGGGCCACCGGCCCGGCAATCACGTCACAGAGCTTGAAGGCCTGCTGGAAATCGTCGGCAATCATGCGGCGGATTTTTTGCGCCTGCAGGTAGTAGGCATCGTAATAGCCGTGGCTCAGCACGTAGGTGCCGATCATGATGCGGCGCTTCACCTCGTCGCCAAAACCCTGGTCGCGGGTTTGCAGGTACATGTCGTTGAGGTCGGTGTACTGATTGGCCCGAAAACCGAACTTGACACCGTCGAAGCGGCTCAGGTTGCTCGACGCCTCGGCCGGCGCAATGATGTAGTAGACCGGAATCGACAGCTCGGTGCGCGGCAGCGAAATGGGCACCAGTCTGGCGCCAAGTTGTTCGAATTCCTTCAGGGCGGCCTCCACGGCGGCGCGCACATCGGGGGCCAGGCCGGCGCCGAAAAATTCGGCCGGAATGCCGATGCGCAGCCCGGCCAGATCGGCGTTGAGGCTGCGGCTGAAGTCTTCAGCAGGCACGTCGAGAGAAGTGGAATCACGGTCGGGGTCGGGACCGCACATGGCGCTCAGCAGCAGGGCGCAGTCTTCGGCGCTGCGCGCCATGGGGCCGGCCTGGTCGAGGCTGGAGGCGAAGGCCACCATGCCGTAACGCGAGGCCCGACCATAGGTGGGCTTGATGCCGGTGACACCGCAGAACGACGCGGGTTGGCGGATCGAGCCACCGGTGTCGGTGCCGGTGGCCGCCGGTGTCAGGCGGGCGGCCACGGCGGCGGCACTGCCACCCGAGGAGCCACCAGGGGTACAGGACAGATCCCAGGGATTTTTGACCGGGCCATAGGCCGAGTTTTCATTGGCCGAGCCCATGGCGAACTCGTCGCAGTTGAGCTTGCCCAGGGTCACGGCACCCGCCTGCGCCAGCCTGGCGACCACCGTGGCGTCAAACGGTGACTGATAGCCCTGGAGCATTCTGGAGCCGGCCGTGGTGGCGAAATCGCGCGTCACAAAGATGTCCTTGTGTGCCAGTGGCACGCCAGCCAAAGGCCCGGCGTTGCCCTCGGTCAGGCGGGCATCGGCAGCACGGGCCTGGGCCAGCGTGACCTCCGGTTGCAGGTCGAGGAAGGCACCGAGCTCGGTGTGTTGCGCGGCGCGGGCCAGAAAATGCTCGGCCGCTTCAACCGCCGAGACTTTGCGCGTGGACAAAAGTGTGGCCAGTTGGGCCACCGTCAGATCATGCAGATCAGAGGAAATTTGCGTCATGGGAAGGTGTTCTTTTTGGTTTATTCAATCACCCGGGGCACCAGAAACAGGCCGGCATCGCGCGCTGGCGCGTTGCGCATATTGGCTTCGCGCTGGTTGGGCTCGCTGGCGATGTCAGCGCGCAGGCGCAGCGCCACATCCCCCATGATCTCCACGGGGTGGGCCAACGGAACGATGCCGCTGGTGTCCACGGCGCGCATCTTTTCCACAATGCCGAAAAAATCATTGAGTTGGGTGCACAGGCGGGTGCGCTCGTCCGGCGCCAAGCCAAGACGGGCCAAATGGGCCAGGCGGTCAATATCAGCGGTAGAAAGTGACATGAGGGTTCGATCGAAACAGGGTGTAAATGTGGGCCATCTGCTGGCGTTCTGCAGAGTTATGCACAGGCAATAGGGTATTATCCATCCCTTGAGCGGCAGCGCGCGCCAGCACGTCCTTAAGCCCAAAATTAACCCATTTTGAACCCGTTACCCGGTGACATGCGAGCCGATGTGCTCCATGTGCCCCAAAGGACTTATCCATGTTTGGAACATTTCGTCAGTATTTCTCGACTGACCTCGCCATCGACCTTGGCACCGCCAACACCCTGATTTACGTGCGCGACAAAGGTATCGTGCTTGACGAACCGTCGGTCGTCGCCATCCGCCACGAAGGCGGCCCGCAAGGCAAGAAGACGATTCAGGCGGTCGGCAAGGAAGCCAAGGCCATGCTGGGCAAGGTGCCCGGCAACATCGAAGCCATTCGCCCGATGAAAGACGGCGTGATTGCCGACTTCACGGTGACCGAGCAGATGCTCAAGCAGTTCATCAAGATGGTGCACCCGCGCTCCATCTTCCGCCCCAGCCCGCGCATCATCATCTGCGTGCCCTGCGGCTCCACCCAGGTCGAGCGCCGCGCCATCCGTGAAAGCGCGCTGGGCGCCGGTGCCAGCGATGTGTACCTGATCGAGGAGCCCATGGCCGCGGCCATTGGTGCCGGTTTGCCGGTATCCGAGGCCAGCGGCTCGATGGTGGTCGACATTGGTGGCGGCACCACCGAGGTTGGCGTCATTTCGCTCGGTGGCATGGTCTACAAGGGCAGCGTGCGTGTCGGTGGCGACCGATTCGACGACGCCATCATCAACTACATCCGCCGCAACTACGGCATGCTGATTGGCGAACCCACCGCTGAAGCCATCAAGAAGAACATCGGCTCGGCCTTTCCGGGCAGCGAAGTGCGCGAGATGGAAGTGCGCGGCCGCAACCTGTCGGAAGGCGTGCCGCGCAGCTTCACCATTTCCAGCAATGAAATCCTCGAAGCCCTGACCGACCCGATCAACAACATCGTCTCGGCGGTCAAGAACGCGCTGGAACAAACCCCGCCTGAACTCGGTGCCGACATTGCCGACCGCGGCATGATGCTGACCGGCGGTGGCGCCCTGTTGCGCGACCTGGACCGCCTGCTGGCCGAAGAAACCGGTCTGCCGGTGCTGGTGGCTGAAGACCCGTTGACCTGTGTGGTGCGCGGTTGTGGCATGGCGCTGGAACAAATGGATCGCCTGGGCTCCATTTTCACCAGCGAATAAGCGGGCCAGACAGCGATGCCACTCGGTACGCTGGACGGCACGCCACCGCCATTTTTCAGGCAGGGCCCGTCGGCACTGTCCAAACTGGTATTTTTCGGCGCACTGGCGCTGCTGCTGATGGTGGCCGATCTGCGTTTTCATGTGATCCAGCCCTTGCGCAGCGTGATTGCCACGGCGCTGTACCCGGTGCAATGGCTGGTGCTGCGCCCCATCATCTGGGGCCAGGGCGGCAGCCAGTATTTCGAATCCCTCAACCGTTCCCAGGCCAGCGAAGCGGCAGCCCAGTACCAACTTGGCCTGCAGTCCCAGCGCGCCCAGCAGGTGGAGCAACTCACGCTCGAGAACGTGCGCCTGCGGGCCTTGCTTGACATGCGTGCGCGCGTCAACACGCCGGCCCTGGCGGCACAGGTGCTGTATGACGCTGCCGACCCCTACACCCGCAAAGTCATCATCGACAAGGGCGCGCTGCAGGCGGTGGCGGCCGGCGCGCCGGTGCTCGACGAGGTCGGCATTCTGGGCCAGGTGACCCGGGTGTATCCGATGGTGAGCGAAGTCACCCTGATCACCGACCCCGACCAGGCCATCCCCGTGCTCAACACACGCACCGGTGCCCGCGGACTGGCCTTTGGCAACAGCAGCCTGAGCAGCGGCACGCTGGAGTTGCGTTACATGGATGCCCATGTCGACATGGCCGCCGGTGACCTGCTGACCACCAGCGGTGTCGATGGCATCTATCCGCCCGGCCTGCAGGTGGGTCGCGTGCTGAAAATGGAACGCCGCGCCGATTCGGCGTTTG
The DNA here is from genome assembly GCF_030653815.1 of Rhodoferax sp. Taxonomy (GTDB): domain Bacteria; phylum Pseudomonadota; class Gammaproteobacteria; order Burkholderiales; family Burkholderiaceae_C; genus Rhodoferax. The sequence goes on from NZ_JAURYQ010000041.1 coordinate 42,146, forward strand.
CCCGCATCACGGCCCAGCCCATCGCCCGGCTGGATGGCAGCCTGCATGTGCTGGTGCTGCAGCCGCTGGCCGGGCAGCTGCCAGCCCGACCCGACGCGCCGGCCGAGCCCGGGCGCGGCAGGAAGGTGGGTAAGCCATGATCATGCCGCGCGGTCAGCAGTTGCTGCTGCCGGCGAGCTCGCTGTTCATCTGGAGCAGCTTGCTGGTCGCGCTGGGCGGCAACATGCTGCTCAACATGGGCTTGATCGGGCGCGCCGCCTGGCACCCCGACCTGTTGGCGCTGGTGCTGGTGTTCTGGACCATCCACCAGCCACTGCGGGTGGGCATGACGGCGGCTTTTGTGCTCGGTCTGGGCATGGATGTGCACCAGAGTGCGCTGCTCGGGCAGCACGCCCTGGCTTATGCGGTGTTGAGTTTCCTGGCCATCGCCATGCACCGCCGCCTGCTGTGGTTCAGCGTGCCGTCGCAGGCCGCGCAAGTGCTGCCCCTGTTCGTGGCGGCCCATGCCCTGACGCTGCTGGTGCGCTTGATTGCCGGCGATGATTTTCCGGGCTGGTCAATGCTGCTGGCGCCGGTTCTGGAGGCGCTGTTGTGGCCGGTCGTGAGCGTGGTGCTGCTGTCACCGCAAAAGCGCGCCCCCAATCCGGATGCCAACCGGCCGCTGTGAGCGCCGTGGTCACGTTCTCCTGCTGAAGCGCGCATGAAGATCATCCGCAATGTTCAACTTGAACTGGCCCGCTTTCGCCTGCGGGTGCTGGTGGCCAGCGTGGTGGTGTTGCTGTGTTTCGGGCTGCTGGCCGCACGGCTTTTTTATCTGCAGGTGCTGCGCCATGACGACTTGCGCGCCCAAGCTGAAAACAACCGCACGGCCGTGGTGCCGATCGTGCCCAACCGGGGCCTGATCCTGGACCGCAACGGCATCGTGCTGGCCACCAATTATTCGGCTTACACGCTGGAGCTCACGCCAGCCAAAGTGCCTGACCTGACGCAGACCATTGACGAACTGGCGCAAATTCTGGAGATCACGCCACGCGACCGGCGCCGTTTCAAGAAGCTGCGCGAAGAGGGCAAGAGTTTCGAGTCGATCCCCTTGCGCAGCCGCCTCACCGACGAAGAAGTGGCGCGCTTCGCCGCCCAGCGTTACCGTTTTCCCGGGGTCGACATCAAGGCGCGGCTGTTTCGCAACTATCCGTATGGTGAGCTGGCCAGCCATGTGATTGGCTACATCGGGCGCATCAACGTGGCAGAAAAGGAAAAACTCGAGGAGTCGGATGACGCCGCCAATTACCGCGGCACCGAGTACATTGGCAAGCTCGGCGTCGAGCAAAGTTTCGAGGCGCAACTGCACGGCGTCACCGGCATCGACGCCATGGAAACTTCTGCGGGCGGCCGGGCCACCCGGCGCCTGTCCAGCCAGTCCTCGACCCCCGGGCAAACCGTCAAGCTGTCGATTGACATCAAGCTGCAGCAACTGATTGAAGACATGTTTGGCGAGCGCCGCGGGGCGCTGGTGGCGCTGGACCCGAAAACCGGCGAGGTGCTGGCGTTTGTCAGCAAGCCCACCTTCGATCCGAACCTGTTTGTCGAGGGCATCGACCACGAAAGCTGGCAAGGGCTCAACGAGTCGATCGACAAGCCGCTGCTGAACCGGGCGCTGCGTGGCACCTACCCGCCGGGCTCCACCTACAAGCCCTTCATGGCGCTGGCGGCCCTGACGACGGGCAAGCGCACGGCCAGCATGCAGATCAACGACCCGGGTTTCTACATGTTCGGCGGCCACCGCTTTGGCAGCCCTGAAAACGAGCGCGGCGGCATCATGGACATGCACCGCGCCATCGTCGAGTCGAGCAACGTGTACTTTTATTCGCTGGCCAACGAACTGGGCGTCGAGGCCATGCACGACTTCATGAAGCCACTGGGCTTCGGCCAGCTCACCGGCATTGACATTCAGGGCGAAGTGCGCGGGGTGCTGCCCAACCAGGCATGGAAGCGCAATTACTTCAAGCGCCCGGAGCAGCAGCGCTGGTACGCGGGTGAGACCATCTCGCTGGGCATTGGCCAGGGCTACAACAGTTTCACCATGTTGCAGCTGGCGCAGGCCACGGCGATATTGGCCAACAATGGCATCAAGCACGCGCCGCAACTGGTGCTGGCAACGCAGGATGCCAGCGCCCAGGTCAGCGTACCGGTGGTGCCCCAGCCTGCCGAAAATCTGGGTTTCAAGCCCGAGCACCTTGACACCATTCGCCGCGCCATGGTGGGCGTGACGCAAGACGGCACCTCGCGCCGCGTGTTTGCCGGAGCCGGCTACCTCAGTGGTGGCAAAACCGGCACCGCGCAGGCCGTGTCGCTTGGCCGGAACGAAAAATACAACGCCGCCCGCATGGAAGAGCGCCAGCGCGACCACGCGCTCTACATTGCTTTTGCCCCGGCTGAAGATCCCAAAATGGCGATCGCCGTGATTGTCGAAAACGCCGGTTTTGGCTCGGTCTCTGCGGCACCCATGGCGCGGCGCGCTTTTGATTACTGGTTGCTGGGCCAGTACCCGAGCGACGAGGATTTGGCGCTGGTGCGCAAGGGATTGGCCTCGGCGCCGGTGGGGCAGCCGCGCGTGGCGGCCAACGTTCCCTGGCCGCGCGTCGCGCAAGCCACACCAGCGGCTCCGGCCGTGTCAGCGCCTGCTGCCGTGGCCGGCGTTGCTTCAGCCCCGGTGCTTGCCCCGCGCTGAGGCAACCCAGGGGCCATTTAACGTGCTCTGACACCAACTATTTCAGAAACGCGTCATAACTGGTCTTGAGGATCAGGGCGCTGACCACCAGCATAAATACGACGCGCACGAAACCTGTGCCATGCTTGAGCGCCAGCCGGGTGCCGAGCAGACTGCCCACCACATTGGCCAGCGCCATGACCAGCACAAAATGCCACCAGATGTGACCCTTGGCAACGAACAGCGCCAGGGCCGACAGGTTGGTGGCGGTGTTGACCAGCTTGGCCGACGCCGAGGCGCTCAAGAAGTCGTAGCCCAGCAGACGGACAAACAGGAAGACCAGAAAGCTGCCAGTGCCCGGTCCAAAAAACCCATCGTAAAAACCGATCACGGCACCAATCCCGGCGGCGACGAGTTGTTCCTGCAAACCGGAGTAGTTGGGTGCATGGGTGCGCCCGAGCTCCTTTTTGGCCAAGGTGTAGAGCAGGACCACCAACAGCACAAAGGGCAGGACCTTGCGCAGGAAGTCGGGCGACACCACGGTGACCAGCCAGGCGCCGGCAAAAGAGGCCAGCAGCCCGGCGCTGGCGGCGGGCAGCAGTGCGGCCCAGCGCATCTGGACCTGTCGGCTGTATTGCCAGCTGGCCATGGCCGTGCCCCACACCGAGGCCCCTTTGTTGGTGCCGAACAGCGTGGCTGGAGGTGCCGTGGGGAAAGTGGCAAACAGGGCCGGGATCAGAATCAGGCCGCCACCACCGACGATGGAATCGACAAAACCGGCAAACAGCGAGGCAACAGAGACGATGAGCAATTCCATGGCCACATTGTCATGGATAGGAATCAGCGCATAAAAAAAGGCACCGGGGTTGCCGGTGCCTTTTTTCTGTTTGTTTTTCGACCCTTGCGGGCATGATCTCCTGGGGCCTTTCGCTGGGGTCAGCACATGTCTGACCTTGCGATGACTGGCACTATATGTGTCGATCTGGTGCAAAGCCATCCGGAATAACCCTAGGCCAGGCCCTTTTTGGTGCATGGGTCAGGTTCATCACACCCCGGCGCTGATCCAGCGTGCTGCCTTTTCGGCCATCATCAGGGTGGGCGAATTGGTGTTGCCGCTGGTGATGATGGGCATGGCGCCGGCATCGACCACGCGCAAGCCGGCAATCACACCGCCCGGGCCGCGCACCCGCAGGTGCGCGTCCAGCACCGCCATTCGGTCCTCCGCGCGGCCCATCTTGGTGGTACCCACCGGGTGAAAAATGGTGGTGGCAATGTCGCCGGCCAGGCGGGCCAGGTCGTCATCGCTCTGGTACTGCACGCCGGGCTTGAACTCCTGCGGCTGGTACCTGGCCAGCGCGGGTTGCGCCACGATGCTGCGCGTCAGGCGCAGCGAATCGGCCGCCACCTTGCGGTCCATGTCGGTGCTCAGGTAGTTGGGCGCAATGGCGGGCGCCGCCGAGAAGTCGGGCGACTTGATTTGCACGCTGCCCCGGCTGCTGGGGTTGAGGTTGCAGACGCTGGCCGTGAATGCCGGAAAGCTGTGCAGTGGCTCGCCAAAGGCCTCCAGGCTCAGCGGTTGCACGTGGTACTCCACGTTGGGGTAGGGCTGGCTCGGGTCGCTGCGCGTGAAGGCGCCCAGCTGGCTCGGCGCCATGCTCATCGGGCCGCTGCGCTTGAACGCATATTCCAGTCCGATCATGGCTTTGCCCCACAGCGAATTGGCCTGCACGTTGAGGGTCTTGACGTCCTGCACCTTGTACACCGAGCGAATTTGCAGATGGTCCTGCAGGTTGGCGCCGACGCCGGGCGCGTCATGCAGCACCTTGACGCCGTGTTGCTGCAGCAAGGCCGCCGGGCCGATGCCCGAGAGCTGCAAAATCTGCGGCGAACCGATGCTGCCGGCACTCAAAATCACCTCGTTGGCGGCCTGCACCGCGACCCGGCCGCCGGGCGTTTGCACCAGGGCGCCGGTGCAGCGCAACTGCCCGTTGGCTTGCGCTTCGATGCTGAGTTTGACCACCTGGGACGAAGTCCAGAGCGTGAAGTTGGGGCGGCTCATGCAGGTGGGGCGCAAAAAAGCCTTGGCGGTGTTCCAGCGCCAGCCGCTGCGCTGGTTGACCTCAAAATAGCCCACGCCTTCGTTGCTGCCCTGGTTGAAGTCGTCGCTGGCGGGAATGCCGACCTGCTGGGCAGCCTGGGCAAAGGCGTCGAGCACATCCCAGCGCAGGCGTTGTTTCTCGACCCGCCATTCGCCTTTGCCGCCATGAAACTGGCCGAATTTTTTCATATCGTCCTGGGCCGGGCCGGCGGCCGCGCCATCAAGCCGGTAATGGCTTTCATGGGCCATGAAGTCGGGCAGGCTGTTGTGCCAGCCCCAGGCGTCGTCGCCCGTCAGCTGTGCCCAGGTGTCGTAGTCGCGCGCCTGGCCGCGCATGTAAATCATGCCGTTGATGCTGCTGCAGCCGCCCAGCACCTTGCCGCGCGGGTAGCGCAGGCGGCGCCCGTTCAGGCCGACATCAGGCTCGGTCTGGTAGAGCCAGTCGGTGCGCGGGTTGCCGATGCAATACAGGTAACCCACCGGGATGTGGATCCAGTGGTAGTTGTCGGGTCGGCCTGCCTCGATCAGCAGCACGCGTTTGGACGCATCCTGCGACAAACGGTTGGCCAGCAGGCAACCGGCGGTGCCGGCGCCAATGATGATGTAGTCAAAGGTGGTGCTCATGGCGGATGTCTCTCATTTGCTTTTGTGCGCGGCGTGGTTCTTGCCTTGTTCGTGCAGGCATTTTGCCGCAGGTTGTTGTGAGCGTCGGAAAACCTGACCCCGTGCCAGTTGCCGTTACCATTCCGGACTTATGCCGTGACACCATGCCCGACGCCTTACCCACGCTGACCCTGCAACCCGCCCCCGGTGGCGCGCCGCGCGCGGTGCTGGGCGGCAGCTGGAGCGCGGCACGCCTGGCTGATCCCATCCAGTGGCAGCAAATCAGCCAGGGCTTGGCTGATCTGGCCAGCCCGGGCGCCGTGACATGGGATTTGCGCGCCATCACCCGGCTTGACCACACCGGTGCCCAGCTGCTGTGGAACACCTGGGGTCACCAGTGGCCGGCGCAACTGCAATGGCAGCCCGGCCAGCGCGCCATGCTGGAGCGGGTGGCGCGTTTTTCGATTGCCGCCGTCAAACCGGCGCGGCGCACGCTGTGGCAGCTCTTTTTGCGCCTGGGCGAACTGCTCTGGCTGCTGTGGGATCACCTCGTCGGGCTGTTGGCGCTGACGGGCCAGCTGCTGCTCGATGTTGTGGCCTTGCTGCGTGCGCCCCGGCGCGGGCCATGGCGCGATGTGTCCGGCCATTTGTTCCGCATTGGGGCCAGGGCGCTGCCGGTGACGGCGCTGGTTGGCTTCACCATCGGGGTGGTGCTGGCCTACCTGATGTCACGTCAGTTGCGCCTGTTTGGTGCCGACACCTTCATTGTCAATATTCTGGGCCTGGCCATCATCCGCGAGCTGGGGCCCATGCTGGCGGCGATTTTGATTGCCGGGCGCTCGGGCTCGGCCATCACCGCGCAGATTGGCGTGATGCGCGTGACCGAGGAGCTCGACGCCATGCGGGTCATGGGCATTGCCCGGGGTTACCGCCTGGTGCTGCCACGCGCCATTGCCATGGCCATTGCCATGCCCCTCATCAGCGTCTGGACCACGCTGGCCGCGTTGCTGGGCGGCATGCTGGCTGCCGACGTGGTGCTGGGTGTGACGCCGGCCTATTTCTTTGCCACGTTGCCACGCGCCGTGGCCATCAGCAACCTGTGGCTGGCCTTGGGCAAGTCGGTGGTATTTGGTTTGCTGATTGCCTTGATCGGCTGCCATTACGGCTTGCGCGTCAAGCCCAACACCGAAAGCCTGGGGCAGGGCACCACCGCCTCGGTGGTCACCGCCATCACGGTGGTGCTGTTGGTGGATGCGGTGTTTGCCGTGGTTTTCAGGAATCTCGGCCTATGAGAAAAGCCGTGGTCGAGATTGACAAGTTGTGGTCGGTGTTTCACGAGGCCGGGCGCCATGTGGTGATTCATCAGGACCTGGACCTGCGCATCGAGGCCGGCGAACTGGTATCGATTGTGGGCGGCTCCGGCAGCGGCAAAACCGTGCTGCTGCGCCAGATGCTGGGGCTGGCCGTGCCGGCACGCGGCAGCGTGAAGGTGTTGGGTGAAGCCGCCGCCAGCATGGGGCGCGAAGGTGCGGCCAGCCGGGTCGGCATGCTGTTTCAGCATGGCGCGCTGTTTTCGGCTTTCAGCGTGATTGACAACATTGCCTTTGCCCTGCGCGAGCTCAAAACCCTGCCCCATGACCTGATCATGGATGTCGCCATGGTCAAGCTGCGCATGGTCGGGCTGGACCCGTCGGCGGCGCACAAAATGCCGGCCGACCTGTCGGGCGGCATGGTCAAGCGGGCGGCGCTGGCACGCGCCCTGATCATGGACCCGCCGCTGCTGTTGCTCGACGAGCCCACCGCCGGCCTGGACCCCGGCAGCGCCGACGAGTTTTGTGCGTTGCTGCAGTCGCTGCACCAGGAGCTGGGGCTGACGGTGGTGATGGTCACGCACGACCTTGACACCTTGCTGGAGCTGTCCACCCGCATCGCCGTGGTGGCCGACCGGCACATTGTGGCCAGCGGCAGCGCGGCCGAAGTGATGGCGCAGCCGCACCCGTTTATCAAGGAGTTTTTCCTGGGTGAACGCGGCCGCCGTGCCAGTGCCCTGCTGGATGCGCCGCTGCGCCCCCCGGCCAGCTTATTTGCCGATACAGAAACTTGAAAAAATCACGCCGAGCAAATCGTCGGAGGTGAACTCACCGGTGATCTCACCCAGGGCGTTTTGCGCCAGCCGCAATTCTTCTGCCAGCAAGTCGAGCGCCTGGGCTTGGGCGGCCAGGTGGGCTTGCGCCAGACCCAGGTGCACTTGCGTTTGCTGCAAGGCCTGCACATGGCGTTCGCGCGCCATGAAAACCCCTTCCGAGCCTGACTGCCAGCCTGCCACCTGCAGCAGTTGCTGGCGCAAGGCGTCCAGCCCGGCGCCGGTTTTGGCTGACAGCTGCAGGCCGTCGGGCAAGTCAGATGCCGTGCTGGCGTCCCGCTTGTTCCAGACCTCGATGACCGGCACCTGCCTTGGGATTTTCTGCGCGATGGCATGGGCAATGGCCGCATCGTCCGCCTGATAGGCTGGCTGGTCGACGCGGGTCAGGTCGTGCAGGAACAGCACCGCATCGGCCTGCGCAATGGCTTGCCAGGCGTGCTCGATGCCAATTTTTTCAACCTCGTCCTCGCTGTCGCGCAACCCGGCGGTGTCGATCACATGCACCGGCACGCCTTCAATCTGGATGGTTTGCTGGACCTTGTCGCGGGTGGTGCCGGGAATGGCGGTGACGATGGCCAGCTCGGCCCCGGCCAGGGCATTGAGCAGCGACGACTTGCCGGCATTGGGTTGGCCGGCAATCACCACCTTGATGCCTTCGCGCAGCAGCGCGCCTTGCTGCGCGCGTGCCATCAGCGCCGTCAGATTTTGAATCAGGTGTGCGAGCTGCCCCTGTGCATCGGCCTTTTGCAAAAAGTCGATTTCCTCTTCGGGGAAGTCCAGCGTGGCCTCGACCAGCATGCGCAAATGGATCAGGGCGTCGCGCAACTGGTGAATTTCTTGCGAAAACGCCCCCGCCAGCGAGCGGCTGGCGCTGCGCGCAGCGGCCTCGGTGCTGGCATCGATCAGGTCGGCAATGGCCTCGGCCTGGGCCAGGTCGATCTTGTCGTTCAGGAAAGCGCGTTCGGAAAACTCGCCCGGCAGCGCCACGCGCAGGTGCGCCAGCCGGGGTGTGCCGCTGGGGCCGGGCTCGGCGCCCGCCTGCAGGCAGCGCGCCAGCAGCAGCTGCAACACCACCGGCCCGCCATGGGCTTGCAGCTCCAGCACGTCTTCCCCGGTGAAGGAATGGGGTGCCACAAAATAAAGGGCCAGGCCATGGTCGATGGCCTGGCCGGTGGCGTCCAGAAAAGGGGTGTAAGTGGCTTCGCGCGGTTTGAGCGCCCGCCCGCACAGGGCCAGCACCAGCTCGTTCAGGCCGCGCCCGCTGACCCGCACGATGCCGACGGCACCGCGACCCGGCGCCGTGGCAATGGCCACGATCGGGTCGCTGTGGCGTGGCAAGCTCACGTCAGGTCAGGCCGCGTGCTGCGGTTAGAACTTGGGTAAGTGAAACTTCGGCGGCACGCCCATGCGGGTGTTGATGACCCACTGCTGGGCGATCGACAGCACGTTGTTGGTGATCCAGTACAGCACCAGGCCGGCCGGGAAGAAGAAGAACATCACGCTGAACGCCAGCGGCATGAACCACATCATCTTGGCTTGCAAGGGGTCTGGCGGTGCCGGATTGAGCGAGGTCTGCAACACCGTGGTGAGCGTCATGACAATCGGCAAAATGTAGAACGGGTCAGGGCTTGAGAGGTCGTGAATCCAGCCGATCCAGGGCGCGTTGCGCATCTCGACGCTGGCCAGCAGCACCCAGTAAAGCGCAATGAACACCGGGATCTGGACCATGATCGGGAAGCAGCCGCCCATCGGGTTGACCTTTTCCTCGCGGTAAATGCGCATCATTTCCTGCTGCATTTGCTGCGGGTTGTCTTTCAGGCGTTCACGCATTTCCATGATGCGCGGGTTCACCGCCTTCATCTTGGCCATGCTCGAATAGGCCTTGGCATTGAGCCAGTAGAACGCCGCCTTCAGCAGCAGCACCAGCGCCACAATTGACCAGCCCCAGTTGTGGATGAAGCTGTACAGCTTGTCGAGCAACCAGTACAGCGGCTTGGCCAGAATGGTCAACCAGCCGTAGTCCTTGACCAGTTCCAGGCCAGGCGACAGGGCTTCGAGCACTTTTTCTTCCTGCGGGCCGGCGTACAGCGTGGTGGCAATGGTTTTGCGGGCGCCCGGAGCGATGGATTCGAGCGGTGCGATCATGCCCACCGAGTACAAATTGGTGTCGACCTTGCGCATGAACAGGTCGCGCTTGATGCCGTCGGCCAGCAGCCAGGCGCTGGCAAAGTAGTGCTGAACCATCGCCACGTAGCCGTTTTGGGCCGACTTTTCGATGTCAATCTTGCCTTTTTCAATGTCGGAAAAGTCGACCTTCTGGTATTTCTGGGCCTCGGTGTACACCGCCGGGCCGGTGAAGGTGAAGTACAAGGACGATTCGCCCGGTGGCTTGTTGCCATCACGCACCAGTTGCAGGTAAAGCTGTGGTGCCACTGCGGCGGCACCGACGTTGACCACCTCGTGCTTGACAGCCACCACGTAGCTGCCGCGCGTCAGCGTGTAGGTCTTGACCAGTTGCACGCCGCCCACTTCGGCTGATTCAAAGCGCAATTCGAGGTTCTGGCTGCCTTCCTTCAGGCTGCGCTCGCCCGGGGCCAGTGTCATGACCGTCTTGTGGGTCGGCAGCGCCAGACCCCCGGCACCCGCAATCAGGCCTGACTGGGCCAGGTAAACGCGGTCCTTGCTGTCATCAAACAGGATGAAGTTCTGGTTTTTGTCCGCCATGTCGGTGTGCTTGAGCATCTCGGCCTTGACCAGCGAACCGCCTTCGGTATCAAAGGTGAGTTTGAAGACATCGGTTTCAACCAGCACCAATTCACGCGTTGCCGCAGGTGCCGCAGCAGGGGCTGCAACGGCCGGCACGGCCCCGGCAATCTGGTCGGCGCCAGCCACGCTGGTGCTGGCGGTGGGCACGCTGCTTGGCAGGCTGTTGGCTGCGCTGGCAGCGCCCGTTGGGCCCTGGGGCTGCACAGCGGCCGGCGTGGCACCAGGGAAGAAGGTGGCTTGACGACCGTTGTAAATCTGCCATTGATCCCACAACATGACCAGGGAAAAACCAAAAATCACCCACAAGATGGTGCGGCGGATATCGTTCATGAGGATTTCTTTTGAGTGGAAGAGGGGATCAACCGGGTAAACAAAGGGGGTGAGGACTTGGCAGACGCCTGCGGCACCGGGTCCAGGCCGCCGTCACACCAGGGATGGCAGCGTCCGATGCGGTGCAACATGAGGTAGCCGCCCTTGGCGGCGCCAAAACGCTGCAGGGCCTGCAGTGCATACACCGAGCAGGTGGGCTCAAACCGGCACGACGAGCCCAGCCATGGACTCAAAAAGAGTCGATAGCCCTTGACCAGCAGAATCAACAACCTGGCCATCATGCAGCCGCCGGGGTTTGCGCGCCGCCCAAGCTGCGCGCGGCGCGTTCCAGTAACTGGTGCATTTCGGTGCGCGCCGCCAATTTGAGCGCCTCAGAGCTTGCACTGACAAACTGTGCCCGGTCAAAGCCGCTGCGCAGCCGAACGACGTAAGCTGCCACCGGCAATTGCGCCTGGTACAGGTCGCTCACGGCGTAGATCTGACGTTTCAGTGCGTTGCGTGTCACGGCGCGTTTGGCCCAGCGCTTGGGCACCATGGCGCCCAGCCAGACGGCTGCCACATTGAACAGCGGCTTGGCGGCCAGGTCCACGGGGTCAGCATTCAGCGCCACGGTGTGCAAGGCAAAGTGCGTGGTGCGCGCCAGGGTGGACCCTGCCAGCACGGCTTGAAACTGGCGCCGACTTTTGAGCCGTTGCAAGGTGTGTCAAGCGTTGCAGCAAACGAGACCAGACTGCGCCCGCGCTAAATCAGACAGCCAGACGCTTGCGGCCCTTGGCACGGCGTGCATTGATCACGGCACGACCGCCACGGGTTTTCATGCGCACCAAAAAGCCATGCGTACGGGCGCGACGAATTTTGGAGGGTTGGTAAGTGCGTTTCATTGTCGGAAATCCTAAGAAGCTTCAGAGGCAAGCTGCCTCAGTTTGATTGATTATGCCAAGGGCATCAACGTAAATTTCACCCGAACAGTTCAGGGGAACCGCAGATTATCGCAAACTTTTGGAGACACCGTAAATCAGGGGAAGACCCGTAGTGTGGATAAGTGTTTGATAAATTAGAATTCACGTGGTCAGAAATCAAAAATATCCACAGAAACCAAGCACACAATGACCCCGGGCCCCCACCCCCAACCACAAGCCGCCGCAGACCTTGGCGGCGCAGATTTCTGGCAAGCCTGCATCGATCAAATGGCACAGGAACTCCCGGAGCAGCAATTCCAGACCTGGATCAAGCCTTTGTCGGCCCAGGTCTCCGATGACCTGAGCAAGGTCACCATTTTTGTTGCCAACCGCTTCAAGATGGACTGGATCCGGGCGCAGTACAGCCACCGTCTGGCGCTGATCATGGAGCGTCTGACGGGCCAGTCAGTGCAGATTGAGCTGGCGCTGTCTCCGCGTGACGCGGTGGTGCGCAAGCCCGAGCCCAAGACGGCGAGCCCCGCCGTGCTGTTGGAGACGCTGGCTGAAGCCGACCATTTCCGCCCTGCCGAGCCGCTCAAAAGCCGCCTCAACACCTCGCTGACGTTTGACGCTCTGGTCGAGGGCAGTGCCAATCGCATGGCGCGCGCGGCGGCCATGCACGTGGCCGGCATGCCGGGCCATTTGTACAACCCGCTGTTCATTTATGGCGGCGTGGGCCTGGGCAAGACCCACTTGATGCATGCGGTGGGTAACCAGCTCATGGCCGACCACCCCAGCGCCAAGGTGCTTTACATCCACGCCGAGCAATTCGTGACCGATGTGGTGAAAGCCTACCAGCGCAAGGCGTTTGATGAATTCAAGGAACGCTACCACTCGCTGGATCTGCTGCTGATTGATGACGTGCAGTTTTTTGCCAACAAGGAGCGCACGCAAGAAGAGTTTTTTAACGCCTTCGAGGCCTTGCTGGCCAAAAAGTCGCACATTGTCATGACCAGCGACACCTATCCCAAGGGCCTGGCGGACATTCACGAACGCCTGGTGTCGCGTTTCGACTCCGGGCTGACAGTGGCCATCGAGCCGCCCGAACTCGAGATGCGGGTGGCCATCCTGATCAACAAGGCGCAGACCGAAGGCATTGTGATGCCCGAGGAAGTGGCCTTTTTTGTGGCCAAGAACGTGCGTTCCAACGTGCGCGAGCTGGAAGGCGCCTTGCGCAAAATTCTGGCGTATTCGCGCTTCAACCAGAAGGAAATCTCGATCCTGCTGGCGCGCGAGGCGCTGCGCGACCTGCTGTCCATCCAGAACCGTCAGATTTCGGTGGAAAACATCCAGAAAACGGTGGCGGACTACTACAAGATCAAGATCGCCGACATGTATTCCAAGAAGCGGCCCGCCAGCATTGCCCGGCCGCGCCAGATTGCCATGTACCTGGCCAAGGAACTCACCCAAAAGAGCCTGCCCGAAATTGGTGAAATGTTTGGCGGGCGCGACCACACCACGGTGTTGCACGCGGTGCGCAAGATCGGCACCGAGCGCCAGCAGGTCACTGAACTCAACCAGCAATTGCACGTGCTGGAACAAACACTTAAAGGTTGATGCCAAAAGGCTGACGCAAATGAGTGGGAAAATAGCTGCTTTATCAAGATCCGGGTTGGGCCAATGGTGGTCGAGCCTGTTAGCCATTGAACCCAAGAGGATGACATGATTGTTTTAAAAGCCACCCAGGACAAGGTTTTGTCGGTTTTGCAGGCGGTCTCGGGCATTGTTGAGCGTCGCCACACGCTGCCCATCCTGGCCAATGTGCTGATTCGTAAAACCGGCGATGCCTTGCAGCTCACCACCAGCGACCTGGAAATCCAGATCCGCACGGCGGCCGAGTTGGGCGGTGATACCGGCGACTTCACCACCACGGTGGGCGCGCGCAAACTGATCGACATCCTGCGCACCATGCCGTCCGACCAGGTCGTGTCGCTCGAATCCAGCGCCGCCAAACTCATCCTCAAGGGTGGCAAAAGCAAGTTCACGCTGCAATCCATGCCCGCCGAAGACTTTCCGCTGGTGCAGGAGTCGGCCAACTTTGGCCCGGCCTTCAGCGTGCCGCAAAAAACGCTCAAGGCCTTGCTGAGCCAGGTCTCGTTTGCCATGGCGGTGCACGACATTCGCTACTACCTGAACGGCATTTTGTTTGTGGTGGAAGGCAAGCAGCTCAGCCTGGTCGCCACCGATGGTCACCGGCTGGCCTTTGCCAGCGCCACCCTTGACGTCGAAGTGCCCAAGCAGGAAGTCATCTTGCCGCGCAAAACCGTGCTGGAGCTGCAGCGCCTGCTGTCGGATGCCGAAGGCGCCATCGAGATGCAATTTGCCAACAACCAGGCCAAGTTCAGCTTTGACGGCATGGAATTTGTCACCAAGCTGGTCGAGGGCAAGTTCCCGGACTACAACCGCGTGATTCCGCGCAACCACAAGAACAGCATCACGCTGGGCCGCAGCGCGCTGCTGGCCACGTTGCAGCGCACCGCCATTCTGACCAGCGACAAGTTCAAGGGCGTGCGCCTCAACATCGACCCCGGCACCCTGCGCGTGGCCGCCAACAATGCCGAGCAGGAAGAAGCCGTGGACGAGCTCGACATCGACTACGGTGGTGACAGCATCGAAATTGGCTTCAACGTGACCTACCTCATCGACGCCCTCAGCAACATGTCGCAAGACATGGTGACGCTGGAACTCTCGGACGGCAACAGCTCGGCGCTGTTCACCATTCCCGACAACACCACGTTCAAGTATGTGGTGATGCCGATGCGCATCTAAGCGCCAGCTGCCCTGCCTCTTTCAAACCCCACTGACTCCGCCATGACCGAAGAAAACAAGCCCGCCCACCATCCTGAAAATGCCGTTCACACGGGCGAAGGCACGGCTGACAGTTCCAACTTTCAGCCCACCATCGATGCCCACCAGGAAGGTGCTTCCGAGGCCTATGGTGAAGGTTCGATCCAGATCCTGGAAGGCCTGGAGGCCGTGCGCAAGCGCCCCGGCATGTACATTGGCGACACCAGTGACGGCACCGGCCTGCACCACCTGGTGTTCGAGGTGGTGGACAACTCCATTGACGAATCGCTGGCGGGGCATTGCGATGACATTCTGGTCACCATCCACACCGACAACTCGGTGAGTGTGGTCGACAACGGCCGCGGCATCCCGACCGGCGTCAAGATGGACGACAAACACGAGCCCAAGCGCAGCGCGGCCGAGATTGCCCTGACCGAGCTGCACGCCGGCGGCAAGTTCAACCAGAACAGCTACAAGGTCTCGGGCGGCCTGCACGGCGTGGGTGTGAGTTGCGTCAACGCCTTGAGCAAAATGCTGCGCCTCATCGTGCGCCGTGACGGCAAGGTCCATACGCTCGAATTCAGCCGGGGTTTTGTGCAAAACCGCCTGGTAGAAAGTGTCAATGGCGTTGACGTGTCGCCCATGAAAGTGACGGGTGAAACCGAGCGTCGCGGCACCGAAGTGCATTTCTTGCCCGACACCGACATCTTCAAGGAAAACAACGATTTTCACTACGAGATCCTCAGCAAGCGCCTGCGTGAACTGAGCTTTTTGAACAACGGCGTGCGCATTCGCCTGAAGGACGAACGCAGCGGCAAGGAAGACGACTTTTCTGGCGCTGACGGCGTGCGCGGGTTCGTGAACTTCATCAACAAGGGCAAGACGGTCCTGAACCCCAACATCTTCCACGCCATGGGCGACCGCCAGAGCGACCAGGACACCAACATCGGTGTCGAAGTGGCGATGCAGTGGAACAGCGGCTACAACGAGCAGGTGCTGTGCTTCACCAACAACATCCCGCAGCGCGATGGCGGCACCCACCTGACCGGCCTGCGCGCGGCCATGACGCGCATCATCAACAAGTACATCGACGACAGCGAAATCGCCAAAAAAGCCAAGGTCGAAGTGACCGGCGACGACATGCGCGAGGGCCTGACCTGCGTGCTGAGCGTCAAGGTGCCCGAGCCCAAGTTCTCCAGCCAGACCAAGGACAAGCTGGTGTCCTCGGAAGTGCGCGGCCCGGTCGAAGACATCGTGTCCAAGCTGCTGTGGGACTACCTGCAGGAGCGCCCGGCGGACGCCAAGATCATCGTTGGCAAAATCGTTGAGGCTGCCCGCGCCCGCGAAGCCGCCCGCAAGGCCCGCGACATGACGCGCCGCAAGGGCGTGCTCGACGGCATGGGCCTGCCCGGCAAGCTGGCCGACTGCCAGGAAAAAGACCCGGCGCTGTGCGAAATCTACATCGTCGAGGGTGACTCCGCCGGTGGCTCTGCCAAGCAGGGCCGCGACCGCAAGTTCCAGGCGATTCTGCCGCTGCGCGGCAAGATCCTGAACGTGGAAAAAGCGCGCTACGAGAAGCTGCTCACCAGCAACGAAATCCTGACGCTCATCACTGCCCTGGGCACCGGCATCGGCAAGGCCGGTGGCAGCACCGGCAACGACGACTTCGACGTCGCCAAGCTGCGCTACCACCGCATCATCATCATGACCGATGCCGACGTGGACGGCGCCCACATTCGCACCCTGCTGCTCACCTTCTTCTACCGCCAGATGCCCGAGCTGGTGGAGCGCGGCCACATCTACATCGCCCAGCCGCCGCTCTACAAGGTGAAGGCCGGCCGCGAAGAGCTGTACCTGCAGGGCGCCACCGACCTCGACAACTTCTTGCTGCGCGTGGCGCTGGTCCATGCCACGGTTTACACCGGTGGCGACAACAGCACGGCCCTGACGGGTGACGCACTCACCGAGCTGGCGCGCAAGCACCAGCAGGCCCAAAACGTGATTGCCCGGCTGGCGAACTTTCTGGATGTGTCCGCCCTGCGCGCCATTGCCGACGGCGTGGCGCTGAACCTCGACACGGTCGCCGACGCCGAGGCATCGGCCATCGCGCTGCAAGCCCAGTTGCCCGACGCCGAAGTGGCGGGCGAATTTGACGTGCGCAGCGACAAACCCATTTTGCGCATCAGCCGCCGCCTGCACGGCAACATCAAGAGCAGCGTGCTGACGCAGGACTTTGTCCACGGCGCCGACTACGCCGCCCTGAGCGAAGTTGCCAAAACCTTCAGGGGCTTGCTCAGCGAAGGCGCCCGCGTCACGCGCGGCGAAGGCGAGCGCCAAAAGGAACAAAAGGTCAATGACTTCCGCGAAGCCATGGCCTGGCTGATCGCCCAGGCCGAAAGCTCAACCAGCCGCCAGCGTTACAAAGGCTTGGGTGAAATGAACCCCGAACAGCTCTGGGAAACCACCATGGACCCGACGGTGCGCATTTTGCTGCGCGTGCAGATCGACGACGCCATCGAAGCCGACAAGGTCTTCACCATGCTGATGGGCGACGAGGTCGAACCGCGCCGCGAGTTCATTGAAACCAATGCGTTGCAGGCGGGGAATATTGATATTTGAGTCACTGTGGTGAATCACTCCTGCCCGTTTTGCACGCTGCTGCCTGAACGTATCGTTGCTGCAAACGAGGCGGGCTGGATTGTTCGGGATGCTTATCCAGTCACGCATGGGCATACGCTCGTTATCCCCCGACGCCATATCAGCTCATTCTTTGAACTGGTCGCCGACGAACGCCAACAACTGCTGCTGCTATTGGACATAGCCCGAGCCGGGCTTGATGTAGAACTTCACCCGCAGGGGTACAACATCGGTATCAACGACGGGCCTGCAGCCGGGCAAACGGTGCCGCATCTGCACATTCACCTCATTCCGCGTTACGAAGGCGACATCCCTGACCCGCGAGGCGGCGTGCGTTGGGTGATTCCGCACAAGGCAAAGTACTGGACGTAAATGGCGACACAAAAAGTTCAGCCGTTGACGCAACTTTTTGAGGGCATTCGCCGGGCCCAGTCAGACGGGCGCTTTTCTCCTCACAAACCACTTCTGCTGCTGCTCGCATTGGCTCGCGCTCAACAAGGTGCCCAAAGATTAATTCGACTTGAAGATATTGACCTGCAACTGCAGCAACTGCTGAGTGAGTTCGGTCCCACGAATGCAGCTAAAAGCCGGCACTACCCATTTTGGCATTTGCGGACAGATGGCAAAGGGCAACTGTGGGAGGTGGTAGGGCCCGCCTCGTTGCTGCAACGAAACCCCGGTGCAACGCCGAACCTGAGCGAGCTAAAGCAAGCCAGCGTCTTTGCAGGCTTTTCTGAAACCGTAGATAAAAGCCTTAAACAAGATCCATCTTTGATTCCGGAGTTGGGGCAAATGTTGCTGCAAAGCTTTTTCCCAGAAACCTTGCATGCAGACATCGCTGATGCAATTGGGCTTGATCTGACTGTGACGGATCATCGTGTTGAAGAGCCTTCGGAAAGTTACGAATCAATAAGCAGGAAAAAGCGCACCCGAGCGTTCCGCGACATGGTGCTTCGGGCTTACGAATACCGCTGCTGTGTTTGCGGTTTTGATTTGCGTATTGGGCACATTCCCGCTGGACTGGAAGCCGCGCACATTCAATGGCATACCGCCGGAGGACCTGATATCGGTCCTAATGGACCGTCCCTTTGTGCTTTGCATCACAAGCTGTTTGATCTCGGTGCGTTCACTCTGACGCCCAATTCGCAAAAGATCGTTTTCAGTGAACATGCGGTCTCTGGGTCACGCGGACTGACGGGTGAGCTCCAGCATCACGGGAAAACCGCCCTTGAGCCCACGTCAAGCGAAGCGGCGCCAGGCGCCCATTTTCTCGAATGGAATTGGAGTCATGTGTTCAAAAAGGAAGCACGCCCTTGAGCAGGCGCGTCTTCAAACAAGCCGAATCGGCGTCAACTGTAGGTTGTAGAGACGAAACACTCAATTTTTCAGCCTACTTCCGTCCAAGAGCTGACATTCTTGTGAACGGCCCACCGGTACGATTTCTGTCATCAGAAACCTTCTTAGAGGTGGTCGCCGACTTGTATGAAGTTGGTCCCGTCAGGTGCATGCAACGACTCCGAAACTAGATGAAAATTTTTGAGGAAATGTTCTGGCCATCCGTCGATGGCCTGCCTACAAAAACGAATCAGTATCACGGCTGCTCGTCGCTTTGCTTAAGCATTCATTGATCTGAACTTGAAAATTTTTTAAGAACTTGCTCACCCCAAACTTTTGCCGCTAACCATGCGGCAAGCCTTTGGGTTCAAAGTCGAATATTCGGCAAGACTTTGCCTGAAAAACCGACAAAACTTTGAATTCGGTTCAGCGTAACTCATTGATTTAAAATAGTAAGATAGGCAAATCTTTGCTCTCCCCTTTTGTAGGCGAACTCCCTTGTAAAACGCAGCAACACCCACCACGAACCGGCTTTGTCGCAATCGTGTGACAAAAGCTGCCCGAACGCCTTGCGGCTGTCGGGTCGTGTTGCCTCCGGTATTTTCTTTTTATCGGGCTGTCAAACTGATGGCCCACCCTGGGCTTGGGTTAGCTTTGACCTGCCCATCCATTCCCTGAGTTGTCATGAATTCCTTGAAACAAGATTGGTTTTCCAATGTCCGAAACGATTTGCTGGCCGGCCTGGTCGTCGCGCTGGCGCTGATCCCGGAAGCCATCGCCTTCTCCATCATTGCCGGCGTGGACCCCAAAATTGGCTTGTATGCGTCATTCAGCATTGCGGTGGTGACCGCGTTCATGGGCGGGCGCCCCGGCATGATCTCTGCGGCCACCGGCGCCATGGCCTTGCTGATGGTGACCCTGGTCAAGGACCACGGCCTGCAGTACCTGCTGGCGGCCACCGTCCTGACCGGCGTTCTGCAGATCATCGCGGGCTGGGTCAATCTGGGGGCGCTGATGCGCTTTGTCTCGCGTTCGGTGGTCACCGGTTTTGTCAACGCCCTGGCGATTCTTATTTTTCTGGCCCAGTTGCCCGAGCTCACCAACGTGACCTGGCACGTGTACGCCATGACGGCAGCCGGCCTGGCCATCATCTACGGCTTGCCCTACCTGACCAAGGCCATTCCGTCGCCGCTGGTCACCATTGTGGTGCTGACGGCCGTGGCCATCTCTCTGGATCTGGACATCCGCACGGTGGGTGACATGGGTGCGCTGCCCGACAGCCTGCCGATGTTCCTGATCCCGGACATTCCGCTGAATCTGGAGACGCTGTTGATCATTTTCCCGTACTCCCTGACCCTGATGGTGGTGGGTTTGCTGGAGTCGCTGATGACGGCGACCATCGTCGACGACCTGACCGACACCAAGAGCGACAAGAACCGCGAGTGCGTGGGACAAGGCGTGGCCAACATTGCGACAGGCTTCATCGGTGGCATGGCCGGTTGCGCCATGATCGGGCAGTCGATCATCAACATCAAGTCCGGCGGACGCGGGCGCCTGTCAACCTTTGCGGCGGGCATCTTCCTGTTGTTGATGGTGGTGTTCCTGGGCGACTGGGTGGCCCGCATTCCGATGGCAGCCCTGGTGGCCGTGATGATCATGGTTTCCATCGGCACCTTCAGCTGGGGCTCGATCCGCAACCTGCGCGAGCACCCGAAAAGCTCCAGTATGGTGATGATGGCCACGGTGGTGGTGACCGTGGCCACGCACGATCTGGCCAAAGGGGTGCTGGTGGGCGTGTTGCTGTCGGGCTTCTTCTTTGCGCAAAAGGTAGGCCGGATGCTGCGGATTCGCTCCAGGGCCGAGGACGAGGGCCGGGTTCGCGTCTACCAGGTCACAGGCCAGGTGTTCTTTGCCACGGCCGATCACTTCACCAATGCGTTCGACTACAAGGAAGTCATCGACAAAGTCTGCATCGACGTCAGCCGTGCCCATTTCTGGGACATCACCGCCGTCAGCGCGCTGGACAAGGTGGTACTCAAGTTTCGCCGCGAGGGCGCTGACGTGGACATCATCGGTCTCAACGAAGCCAGCACCACCCTGGTCGACAAGTTTGGTGTGCACGACAAAGACGGCGCCGAAGACCTGTTGATGGGTCACTGAAAGGAAGCAGCAGATGAACGCAAAGAACGACAACAAAGTCATGGCCTGTGTGGATCAATCGGCCTATGCGGCCCATGTGGCTGACTACGCCGCCTGGGCAGCGCAGCGCATGGGTGCGCCCCTGGAGCTGCTGCATGTGATTGATCGGCACCCGGAAATCAGCAAGGGCGATGACCTCAGCGGCGCGTTGGGCATGGACGCCCAGGAAAAGCTGCTCGACCAGCTGTCGGCCGAAGACAACGCCAAGGCGCGCAGCGCCAAGGAGGCCGGGCGCTTGTTCCTCAACCAGCTGCGCCTGAGGGCGATGCAGGCGGGTGCGTCAGAGGTGGACGTGCGCCAACGTTATGGTTCCCTGCAGGAAACCCTGGTGGAGCAGGAAGAGGGCGTTCGCCTGATCGTGCTCGGGCGTCGGGGCGAGTCTGCGCAGGTGACGCAACGTGACCTGGGGCGCAACGTGGAGCGCATTGTTCGTGGCCTGCACAAACCCATATTGACGGTGACTGACGGCTTTGCCGCGCCCCGCAACGTGATGATCGCCTTCGATGGTGGTGCCGTCACGCGCCGCGGTGTGGAAATGATCGCTGCCAGCCCCTTGTTTCGCGGCCTGCCGGTGCACATCCTGATGACGGGCAAAGAAAATGCGGAAGCGCCCAAGCAGATGGAGTGGGCTCGAAGCAAACTGCACGAGGCAGGTTTTGAGGTGGTGACGGTCATCCGGCCGGGGGATACCGAAAGCACCATCGCCACGTACATTGCCGAGCATTCCATCGATCTGTTGACCATGGGCTCTTACGGCCACTCCATGCTGCACAGCTGGTTGTTCGGCAGCAAGACCACAGACTTGCTGCGTGCCTCCAGGATCCCGACGCTGCTGCTGCGATAAAAACCGCGTTTGGCATTGTCTGGATGTCTCTGCGGATGCATCAGAGCGAAAGCGCTCGCAGTCCTGCGGAAGAGACGGGTGCGCCATCACACAGACGCTGGCAGGATCGTGGTTTAAATTCATTTCTCCGGTTGCAGGCAAATCCTTTTGCTGTGCGTGGCAAGCAGCCAGGTTGACTCAGGTGTTCTGTGTCAATTTGCAGCCCAGATCACATCTGCCTTAATGGAGAAAATGATGAACAACTTGCGATTATTGATTGTTGGTGCCGCCCCGCTACTGACGAGCGGCGTGGCCCTGGCGCAGACAGGAACCATGATGGGTGGTGATCACTCTGGCTTCGGCTGGATGGGTGGCTACGGCGGTGTCTGGATGCCGGTCCTGCTCATTGTGGTGGTCGTCGCCCTGATGGTGCTGGTCATTCAGCGCAAGGACAAGTAAAGTGGAACACCATGAAGTCTTTCTTTAGCGTTCAGCGAACACGGTACACCGCTGCCGTGATGCTGTTCGTCTGGATGATTTCCTTGGGGATCGGCGTGGCCAACGCGTGTCTGCTCCAGCAGGACCAGGGACCTCGTGACTATTTCAGTCTAGGTCCTGCAGGGAACGACCTGACAGCGCATGTTGAAGGTGTGGTGTCGCGGGACCACTTCGCTGCGAATCCGGTTCATTCTGACGAGCACACATCGTCGCCGGAAAAAATAACTTGCCTGCATTTTTGCGAGGCAGAGCAAAGTACGCTTATCACTGGTCACCTGGACGGATTCGCTCACCTCGATCTGGTTCCGATCCTGTTTTTGACCGGCTTGCCGGTGCCAACAACTGGTCAGGCATTGCCAGCGCAGGCCTTCACCAGCCCGAGTTGGTCGGAGCCACCGGTCTCCATCCGCTTTCTGCGGCTCACTATTTGACACCCCCAAATCAGGCTCTCTGCTGCTTGGGGTGACCCGCGCGGCAGTGGGCCTGCATCTGCTTTCAGCATGCCTTCCAGGGAATGCTGAAAGCGTCTCTTGCCGTTTCCCCTCATTTTTTCCAATTGGAGTTGACCATGTCACACCTTCGCCAGACCGTTCTCACGATTGCCCTTGCTACGGCCGCCATCGGCGCCTCGGCCCAAACCGCTGCGCAAATCGACGCGCAACAAAAGGAACATCAAGCCCACGTATTGGCTACAGAGCAAGCTTCCATCAATCAGCCCGCTTCGCCCGCCGACCCGGCCAGCGCCGGAAAGATGGCTGCCATGGACAGCAAAATGAAAGCCATGGCCGAGATGCATCAAAAAATGATGGCTGCCAAAACGCCGGAAGAAAAGAAGGCACTGATGGCCGAGCACATGAAAACCATGCAGGAAGGCATGAAGATGATGGGCATGATGGGCGGCGGCATGGCCGGCATGCAGGGCAACAAGCCGATGCCAGGCGCCATGGGCCAGCACCACCAGATGATGGAAAAACGCATGGCCATGATGGAATCCATGATGCAAATGATGATGGACCGGATGCCAGCGCCTGCTGCCAATTAATGGCCGCATTGCCAGCACTTCGCCTGCGACGCAGCAAGGTCTGATTGCTCACGGCCGCACAACGCCTCCCAAGAGCGGATAAGGGTTGATCGGGCTGCCTTTCCACCATTGTTTTTCCGGCCCCAGCACGAACACGGCAAAGTGCAAATGCGGCGTGTTCGGATCGGCGTTGCCACTGGTCCCGACATAACCGACCAGATCGCCGCGTTTCAGCGCCATCCCCTCCTGGACGCCGTCAGCGTACCGGTCCAGGTGCGCGTAGTAATAGGCCAACTGCGCGCTGGTGTCGAATTGGTACAGCGTCAGACCGCCGGGTTTGCTGTTGAACAGCTTGGCAATTTTGCCGTCTGTCACCGCAAACACTTGCGTTCCCTTGGGCGCCAGGATGTCGATGGCTTCATGGCGCCGTTCGCCGCTGCGGGCTTCATCAAAGGTGTTTTGCAGCGCGCTGGCCTTGATGCCCGCGACCGGGATCAGCAGCTGGTTTTCCACCGGCACGGCAAGCTCAGGTGCCGATGCCGCGGCTACCAGCGGTGGCTCGGCGATGGGTTCGGACGCCGGCATTGCCATGGCGCTGGGCGCTGGTTCGGTGGCAGCGGCCACAGGCACACAGGGCAGCGCTGGCGCCATGACTGTGGCGCGGTCCGCCACGATCACCACCGGCTGGGCTGAGCCCAGCCCTGAGTAGACATAGAGGCTGATCGCACCGACCAGCGCACCGATCAGAAACGTGAGGAGCCACTTCATGGGGGACGCCCTTACTTTTGCAGCAGAACGTCGACGCCGGTCGCGACCGCTTGCGCGAGCGCAGACGCATCCCAGTTGGTCAGCCGAATGCAGCCGTGCGATTGGGTCTTGCCAATGGTGGCGGGTTCTGGCGTACCGTGAATGCCGTAATGTTCTTTGGACAGATCGATCCAGACCACACCCACCGGATTATTCGGTCCGGCCGCAATCTTGGCCTTGGCTTCGCCCGGCTCGGCGTCCCAGAACAATTTCGGGTTGTAGTGAAACACCGGATTTCGCGCCACGCCATTGACTTTCCAGTCGCCCAAGGGCAGCGGATCATGTTTGCTGCCGGTTGTGACTGGAAACTGGGCGATGACTTTGCCGTCAGCATCGACCAGCGACAAGGTGCGGTCCGATTGGTCGACGATGATTTTTGCCGCTTTGGGTAATTCAGGGGTGCCGGCCACATTGGGCACCATGATTTCCTCGCCTGCACTGGTAAAACTTTTCCCGGGATTGAGCTGGTCGAGCAGTTTGGGACTGACGTGAAATTTTTCACCGAGCGCCTCTCTGGCCGAGCGGTAGCCAAGTTCCTTCAGCTTCGCCTTGTCCGCCCAATCGGTCGGGATCGGATGAAACGGACCTGCGACGTCCGCGTCCAGGATCGTGTAGGCCACCAGAACGGGTGCGGTGTCGGTATTCAACACGGCCCAGGTTGGCGCATCAACAATGCCGGTGTCCTGCAAGCGGTTCGCCTTTTGGTAGCCGCTGACGGCATTGCGTAAATTCTGTCCGTAGGCCGCGTCGATCTCGCCGGAGGAAAAACGAGCCCGGTCCAGCAACACTTGGGCGCGCAGCACGGCGCTGCCTTTCATTTTTGGCCCGATCAGCTGCGCGCGTTCAGTTTCAGTGAGCGTGTCGGGGTTTGGCAGCGGCGCTGCCAGGGTGACGCTGCTCGTTGCGCATGCCGTGAGCAGCGCCAGAAGATGTTGCATTTTCATGGTTGTTTCTTTGGGTTTGGTTCTGCCTCTCAGCGTAACAGCGGCTGGTGTGGGTTTCTGTGCGCTGGCGAACCGGGGATTCAAAGCGGGTGCCAGCGTGCGCAATCGCACAGATGACGGCAGGCGAACGCCATAGCATTCAGTCCAGGGTCATCCACTGACTCGCTTGCGAAGCAATTCGCTCAACCTCAAAGGAAAATCATCATGAACAAGAATCAAGTCAACGGCACTGTGAAAGATATCGCCGGCAAAGTCCAGGAGCAAGCCGGCAAGCTCGTAGGTAACAAGGAGCAGGAGGCCAAGGGCATTCACAAACAAGTCACGGGCAAGGCAGAAAAGCGGCTGGGCGATGCCAAGGAAATCGTCGAGGACGCCAAGGACGCTGTCAAAGACGCCGTGAAGCGTCTCTAAAATATTTCCTGATGCTGCAAGCTGCCATGACACCACTTCACGTCGACGTTGCCATTGTGGGCGCCGGTACCGCCGGCATGGGTGCCTACCGGGCGGCCCGCGCCCATACCGATTCGGTGTTGCTGATCGAAGGCGGTGCTTATGGCACGACCTGCGCGCGCGTGGGTTGCATGCCCAGCAAATTGCTGATCGCCGCCGCCGAGGCCGCGCACCAGGCACGCCATACCCAAGCCTTCGGGATACAGGTGCCAACGGTCACGGTGGACGGCGCTGCCGTGATGGCGCGGGTACAGCGCGAGCGCGACCGTTTTGTCGGCTTTGTGCTGGAAACGCTTGACGCCATGCCACCGGGTGACCGGTTGGCTGCCCGTGTCAGGTTCCAGGATGCCAACACCCTGGTGACCGAGCATGGCCAGCTGATTCAGGCCAGGCGCATCGTCATCGCCACCGGCAGCACGCCGGTGCTGCCGCCGGTTCTGAAAGGGCTGGACGCGCGTTTACTGACCAATGAAAACGTCTTTGACCTGCCCAACTTGCCGACCAGCCTGGCGGTGTTTGGCCCAGGTGTGCTGGGGCTGGAACTGGCCCAGGCCATGAGCCGCCTGGGGGTGCGGGTCAAGGTGTTTGGCGTGGGCGGCGGCATTGCCGGCATTCAGGATCCGGCCATCCGGGAGGATGCCAACCAGACTTTCAACAAAGAGTTTTATCTGGACGCCTCGGCCCGGGTCGAGTTCGTCAGGGAAACGACCACCGGGGTCGACGTTCACTATCTGCATCGCAACGGGGTCTGGAAAACCGAGGCCTTCGACCAGGTGCTGGCGGCGACCGGCCGGGCGCCTGCGGTGGCCGGCCTCGGCCTGGAACACACGGGCGTGCCGTTGAACGACCGCGGCGTGCCGTTGTTTGACCGCTTCACGCTGCAGTGCGGCGACAGCACGATCTTTATTGCTGGCGACGCCAGCAACGACAGTCCGTTATTGCACGAGGCGGCCGACCAGGGGCGCATTGCTGGCGAGAATGCCGCGCGTTTCCCCGATGTGCGACCTGGCCTGCGCCGCGCGCCGCTGGCGGTGGTCTTCACCGATCCGCAAATCGCCGCGGTGGGTTTGAACTTGAAACAACTCAATGAGCAATTCAAGGATCGCTTTGCGGTGGGTGTCGTGTCCTTCGAGGACCAGGGCCGCAGCCGGGTCATGCTGCGCAACCAGGGCCTGCTGAAAGTCTATGGCGAGCAGGGCAGCGGCTTGTTTCTGGGGGCTGAAATGTTCGGCCCTGCGGCCGAGCACATCGGGCATCTGCTGGCCTGGGCGGCGCAACAGCGCATGACCGTCTCCAGCATGCTGGACATGCCCTTTTATCATCCGGTCATCGAAGAGGGGGTGCGCACCGCTCTGCGCGACCTCAACCACAAGCTGCACATCGGTCCCCAGGTGATCGCGCGCTGTATGGATTGCGGACCTGGCGCCTGAGCTTGGTCCAGGCAGCGGACGCGCGCGGCGCCGCTTTACCGGGTCAATCTGATGTGTCAGGGCGCCCGAAGGGTCTGACCCAGCGCAAAAACCGAGTTGGGCACATTGGGCCGGATGATTTGTTCAACTGGTTTTCTGAACACCCCCCGGTTGGGTGGCGGCTTTTTCTCAATCCTGACCCCTCGGGCCAGTTGATTAAGCACCAAACGCTCCAAAGTGACAGACTGCATGAAGTTGATCATTTTCTCATTCATGGCGTCCCACAAGTCTTGCGTCATGTCTTGTGCTGGCGTCGCGCCTGGCTGTTTTGATTTTGGTGTTGCATCTTCAACGGCGTAGACGATGTCGGCTACCGTGATGCCATCACTGCGCCGGCCCAAGGCGTAGCCACCACCTGGGCCGCGGGTGCTGGTAACCAGTTCCCGCAAACGCAGCTTGCTGAACAACTGCTCAAGGGATGACAGCGAAACTTGTTGACGCAAGCCGATATCATTGAGCGACACTGGCCCGAGTTCTTCACGCAAGGCAATGTCAATCATCGCATTCACGGCAAAACGGCCTTTGGTAGTTAAACGCATTTCGAAACCTCCTGACAGTGCACGAAACCTTGAGAAAACTTTGATTCATCAAGATGCCTGGCCGCAATGTAGTCGCAGGCAGGGGTGGCAGTTTGTTCGGTTGCGTACCGACCGGTCATATGTGAACAAATAGTATTGCCTCACAATCAACCAAGGCAACACCATGACCAGCACAAACGTATCAAGTTCGCAGGAGTCCCTCGTCTCTCCGCAGTTCCTTCACCGCGAAGCGGCAGTCCAGCTGGAAAAGGCCGTCAAGCACCATCGGCAAGCGGCACTGCTCCACGATGTTGGCGATGCCAGGCAAGCGGAGACCCATGGCAGCATTGCCTACAACCACACTGCGCACGCTTTGGAGGTGAGTGGTCGGGCATTGAACGTTCTGCTTTGGTAGCCGTTGCCAAGTGAATCTCAGCTGAAGGTACCTTGGATGAAAAAATTGTTGTTAGCCATTACTGCCCTCCTCGCATCGTCAGGCGGCATGGCCGAGACCGTGGGCGAGGTCAGCACCACCTTCAAACTATTGAGCCCCAATGACAAGATCGTCGTGGAAGTGTTCGATGACCCCGAGGTGCAGGGGGTGGCCTGCTATTTGTCGCACGCCAAAACAGGCGGTTACAAAGGTGCGCTGGGCCTGGCCGAAGACACGTCTGACGCCGCAGTGGCTTGCCGCCAGATCGGGCCCATTGCCTTCAAGGGCAAGATCGCTGGGCAGGACGAAGTGTTCAATGCCCGAACCTCTTTCCTGTTCAAACAAGTCCGCGTGGTGCGCATGGTCGACAGCAAGCGCAACACGCTGGTCTACCTGGTGTATTCCGACAAGCTGATTGACGGCAGCCCCAAGAACAGCGTGACGGCCGTGCCTGTGCCGGCCGCGCAGCCGATACCGTTGAAGTAAAGCGAGAGACAGCGCGTCGTTGCAAGGGTTGCCTTTCCCTCTGCGCGTAAGCTGCGTTAAACGCTTTCGGAATTTCAAACCGCCTTGCGCATGCGGCCGATGAGTCTGCCAATGAATGGCCACATCAGCAACAGCACGGCGAGTGTCATGATCGTCGCGACCAGCGTCGAATTGGTCCAGAAGATTCCCAGCGATCCCTTCGAGAAAATCATCGATTGGCGGAAGGCATCCTCGGTCTTGTCACCGAGCACCATCGCCAGAACCATGGGTGCGATGGGGTAGTCGAGTTTTTTGAGCAGGTAGCCGACGATGCCGAAGCCCAGCGCCAGCCAGAGATCGAGGCGAGCACCGCTGATCTGGTAGGCGCCGATGAAACACACGACGACGATCATCGGGCCGATGATCGAAAACGGGATTCTCAGAATGGCGGCAAACAGCGGCACCGTGGCGAGCACCAGGAACACGGCCATCACATTGCCAAGATACATGCTGGCAATGGTGCTCCAGACAAAATCCGGGCGTTCGATAAACAACATCGGCCCGGGTGTCAGACCCCAGATCATCAGGCCGCCCATCATGACGGCTGCGGTTGCCGATCCAGGAATACCCAGCGCCAGCATTGGCAAAATGGCGCAGGTCCCGGCCGAGTGGTCTGCCGTTTCCGGTGCGATCACGCCGGCCGGTTCACCCTTCCCGAAACCGCTCTTGTTGCGCGCAAAACGCTTGGCCAGACCATAACTCATGAACGAGGCGGCGGTCGGCCCGCCGGGCGTGATGCCCATCCAGCAGCCGACGAGTGCGCTGCGCAGCAGCGTAACCCAGTATTTCGGCAGCGAGATGATCGCGTGAACGACATCGCGGATTTTGATGCGGGCGTGTATGCCGTTGAAGTGCAGGCCTTGTTCCATCGTCTGTATCAGTTCACCGAGGCCAAACAGCCCGATCACGGCGACCAGGAAACTGATTCCCTTGATCAACTCGGTGATGCCGAACGTCAACCGCATGTTGCCGGACATGCCGTCCATGCCGATGGTGGCAAAGGCAAAGCCGAGCATCATCGACACAACCGCCTTGAATGGCGAGCCGCCTCCCATGCCGATAAAGCTGCAGAAGGTCAGAAAATAGACAGCAAAGAACTCCGGCGAGCTGAATTTCAGTGCGAACTGGGTGACCCAGCCGGACAAGATGGTAATGACGGTCACGCCAATGAGTGCGCCGATACCGGCGGATATGAAGGCGAGGGTCAACGCCTTGGTGGCATGCCCCTGTTGTGCCATCGGGTAGCCGTCGAAAGTCGTCGCGACCGACGAGGGTTCGCCCGGAATGTTGAACAGGATCGACGTGGTCGAACCGCCGAACAGTGCGCCCCAGTACATGCTGGTGAGAAGGATGATGGCCGATATCGGGTCCATGGTGAAGGTGAGCGGTATCAGCAGCGATACGCCGTTCGGTGCACCCAGTCCCGGCAGGACGCCGACCAGAATACCCAGCAGTACTCCAACCGCCATGAGTCCAAGATGGTAGGCGGAGAAAACGATGACGAAACCGTCCATCAGGTTGCCAAAATTCGCCAATGTGTTTCTCCAGAATCTCGCTGTCGTGGAAAGTTTTCTTGCCGAGCCAGGGTTAGTAAATGTTCAGCAGGGCTTCAATTGGCCCTTTGAGCAGGGGAACTTGGAACCATTTTTCAAAAACGAAGTAAAAAATCACAATCGTGCTCATGCAGATGGTGAGCGCCTTGCCGATCCGGTATCCCCCCTGGATCGTCATGACACCGAACAGATAGAGAGCAAGGCCGACATAAAGTCCAAGCACCATCGATACAGCGACGAAACCGAGCATGGGCAGGAAAAATGTCAGTATCCGATGGCCTTGCTCTCGTGTCAGAAAAACTTCCTTACGGTGACGTTGTGCGATCACGGCCTCAATCAGTGCACCGCAACTGGCGATGACAATGAACAGACCGATATAAAAGGGAAAGTAGCCCGGTTGTGGTCCGGCATCACCCCAGCCGGTTCCGATTTCGAGTGATCCGTAACTGACAATCGCACCGGCCAAGGCAGCAGCACAGGCCACTGCAATTTCCATCGTCAAACGGGTCATCAAGGTCCCGGATGGATTACGCATAGGGCAAACTCCTCAATAATGAAACAACGGGGCAGGTTTGACCTACCCCGAAAAGCCCCGGGCCGCCGGTTACGGTTTTATTGAACGATCCACTTCTCGCGTCTGAAGACCTCGGTGGCCTTTTCGGCGTCCTGCTTGGTGTAGGCGCGCAATTCGTCACCGGTCAGGAAGCGATCGCTTTGCGAGGTGCGCTCGATGTACGTTTTCCACTCAGGCGTCTCGCTCACTTTTTTGAGCATTGTCGTGTAAAAGGCGACCGCATCGGGCGATACCTTGGCTGCCAGCCAGACAGTGCGCGGCATTTGGTAGTTGGCGATCGGCACGCCCGAGTCTTTGCACAGTGGAATGTCCGACCAGGCCATGTCCTTGGTGACCTTGGGGCCGGCGGTCATGCGTTGCGAACTGAAGACGCAGAGCGGTCGAATCATGCCGGCTTTCCATTGACCGAGGTTTTCATTCGGGTTGTTGAGGTTGGCGTCGATGTGACCGCCCGCCAGTTGGACTGCCGCTTCGCCACCGCTCTTGAACGGGATGTAGGTAAACTTGGCGCCAGTCGCTTCGCTGATCATGCTGGCCAGCGTCTGGTCGGTGTCCTTGGACTGTGAGCCACCCATTTTTAGTCCCTCGGGCTTCTTGGCCGCCTCGATGAAGCTCTTGGCGTCCTTGTAGGGCGATTCGGCGTTGACCCAGATCAGGAATTCGTCGAGCGCCAGTGCCGTGACCGGGATCAGGCTGTCGGCCGAATACCCCATCTTGGCAACGAGCGGTAGCAGGTACTGGTTGTTGGTGCCGAAGGTCAGCTTGTAGGGATCATCGGCGGTGGCCGACCCATAAACAAAGCCTTCACTGCCGGAGCCGCCGCCCTTGTTGACAACAACAATCGGCGCGTTCATCAGTTTGTATTTGACGATGATCGACTGGATCGTGCGGGAAAAAATGTCGGTTCCGCCGCCAGGTCCGGAAGCAACCACAAACTCAACCGGTTTTTCCGGTACCCAGGCCGCGCTGGCCGCTGTTGCATACAAGACGCTTGCCAGCAGCGTGGTGATTGACTTGCGATTTAACATGATGTAACCCTTTCTGTGTTGCTGAGTTGAGGCTCGGTGGAAAAAACGTTTTTTAAAGCCATGCGCGCGGCCAGGAGCATGGCCTCGCGGCTTGCGCCGATATTGGCGATGCCGCGCCCGGCGATGTCATAGGCGGTGCCATGCGCCGGTGTGCAGACCGGGAAAGGCAGGCCTCCCATCAAGGTCACGCCGCGATCAAAGCCCATCAGCTTCATCGCGATTTGTCCTTGATCGTGGTACATGGTCAGGACCGCATCAAAAGCGCCATTCTTGGCACGAACGAAGACCGTATCCGCTGGATACGGTCCGGAGACATTGAAGCCGCGGTCAATGCCTGCCTGTACGGCTGGCTCGATCACGTCAATCTCTTCCTTGCCGAAATTGCCGCCATCGCCAGCATGCGGATTGAGCGCCGCGATCGCAATGCGAGGATGGTCAAAACCCGCGTTGCGCAGGGTGCGGTCGGTGAGTGTCAACTCGCTAAGGATGCCCTCGGTAGTAATCGCCGCGGCGACTTCGGAGAGTGGGATGTGGGAGGTGACCCGTGCGTTCCACAGATTCTCCAGGACGTTGAACTCGCGCGCATGGCCCTTGAACCCGATCACCTCGGAGATGAAACGTATTTCGTCGTCATAGCCGGGATAGACATAGCGCATGGCTTTCTTGTTGAACGGCGTAAAACAAACCGCGTCAGCCTTTCCTTCGTGCGCCATCGTGAGCGCACGCCGGAAGTTCTCGAGCGC
The DNA here is from genome assembly GCF_030653815.1 of Rhodoferax sp. Lineage (GTDB taxonomy): Bacteria > Pseudomonadota > Gammaproteobacteria > Burkholderiales > Burkholderiaceae_C > Rhodoferax. The sequence goes on from NZ_JAURYQ010000041.1 coordinate 74,096, forward strand.
ATAGGCGCCGCCGATGGCAGTGGCTTCACCACGCTTGACATCCAACGGGGAAAGATGCCCGAGGTCGACAAAGACCGGGCGGTCGGTTGCGTCAAAGTCAGCATCGGGCGCCACGTAGCTGACATCGAACGTCACCCCGGCAATCTTTGCACCTTCCTCAAGGATTCGCCGATCGCCAAAAACGACGATATTGGCTACCGCCCGAACCTCGTCGAGGGATAGAAGTTTGGCGGTCAACTCCGCGCCGACCCCCGCAGGATCACCCATGGCGAGGGCAATGGTGGGGCGTGTGGCGCTAGCGGCGAATGGATTGGCCGACATTCTTGTCTCCTTTGTCATTTTTTTAATGATGCTACCGAAGAAGTGCTCTTGTCAACAATTAAATGTAGTATTCTGCATTCTGAATGCAGAATTTAGATTACAGTTTGGTTAAGCGTGCGACGCACCTGCGTTGTCGATGCGTGTGCTTCAATACCTGGTCTTGCTTGAACGATATGGATTGGTGGCGATGAACCTTGAAATAAACACAATGGGCGACACGGACCTTCTCCCACATACCGAGTCCGAAGTGGTCCGTATCGAGCGCCCGACTTTGCATAACGTCGTGGTGTCGCGCATCCGTGACATGATCATTGAGGGGCAACTGCCGACGGGCGTGCGTATCCATGAAGGCCGGGTCGGTCAACAACTCGGCGTCTCGCGCACACCGCTGCGCGAAGCCTTGAAGGTGCTGGCCAACGAAGGTCTGGTCGAGTTGATTCCCAACCGTGGCGCGACGGTTCGCAAGCTGACTGCCAAAGAAGTCCGGGACATGCTTGCCGTTCTGACTACTCTCGAAGAACTGGCCGGATCATTGACCTGCCAGAATGCCTCCGATGCTGATATCCAGGAGGTTCGGCGCCAACATGACGAGATGTTGAAGTTTTACTCGGCGCGTGATCGACTGCCGTATTTCAAGCTCAATCAGCAAATCCACTCGGCGCTGATCTCGCTTTCGGGAAATGAATCGCTGGCGATGGTGCACGACATTCTGCAGTCCCGCATGAAGCAAATTCGCTACCTGGGTCACAGGACCGAGGATCAGTGGGCGGCCGCGGTGGCGGACCATGAAGACATGATCGGCGCGCTTGAGGCGCGTGACGGCCAGCGTTTGTCGGCAGCGATGGCCAATCACCTCGCGCGAACCTGGGAGCGCATCAAGAACGCAATCTAAAGACTGCTTCGCTTATGGGTAAAGCTTGAGCCGCCATCAACTCTAACCTGACCCTGGGAACGATATGAACCATCTGGATTACTTTGCCAGCGCACAACGACCCGTTGAAACGTGTGTGTTGGGTAGCGGCGGCTTTGGTCGCAGTTTTCTGGCGCAAGGCATGCGGGTACCGCTGATGCGGGCCCGCATTGCGGTTGATATGGATGCTGAAATCGCCGCAGCGGCATTTCTGGCACTGGGTGTGCCGACCACTGAAGTTGCGCGTTGTTTTACCGCGGATGAAGCGCGGCGGGCATGGGCCGAGGGCAAGTACATTGCGGCGGGTGACTTTTCGTCTGTGGTCGGCTTGCCAATCGATGTTGTCGTTGAAGCGACTGGAAACCCGGAGGCGGGCGCGCGGCACAGCCGCATCGCCATCGAAGCGGGTCACCACCTTGTTCTGGTCTCCAAGGAAGTGGACAGTGTGGTGGGGCCCTATCTCGCACACCTCGCGCGGCAGCGCGGCAAGGTGGCAACCCCGGTCGACGGGGACCAGCCCAGTTTGCTGATCGGGCTGATCACCTGGGCGCAATTGCTGGGCTTCGACATTCTTGCTGCCGGCAAAGCCAGTGAATACGACTTTGTTTATGACCAGGCTGCGGGAAGCATGTCGAGCAATGGCCAGACGGTCTCGTTGTCGAACTTTGCGCCGCACTGGGCCTTGGGCAGGAGTCCGGCCATGGAAATTGCACAAGCGCGGGCGCAGGCTTGCGCGGCGCTACCGCAGCGTTGCGTGCCGGACTTGTGCGAGCTGCTCGTCGTGGCCAATTCAACCGGGTTCCTGCCGGATCGCCCCGATTTGCATGCACCGATCGCACGCATTTCTGAAGTGCCAAGCTTCTTCGGGGCCACAGCCGATGGCGGACTCCTGAGCGGCGGGCAGGTGCTGGACGTGTTCCACTGCCTGCGCCGACCCGACGAGGCAAGCTTTGCTGGCGGCGTGTTCGTTGTGATCCGCTGCGAGGACGACGTGACCTGGGATCTGCTGGCCGCCAAGGGCCATGTGGTGTCCCGCGACGGTCAGCGCGCGATGGTCTATTTGCCGCGCCATCTCCTCGGGCTTGAGGCTGCGACCAGCGTGCTCGAGGCGGCCATTCATGGCCGTTCGAGCGGCGCGCAGGCACCTTTTCCGCGATTGGATCTGGTCGCCCGGGCGACGCGGAACCTGTCGGCCGGAACCGTCCTGGCCATGGGTGGTCACCATCACACCATCGAAGGTACGGCCGGCGAACTGCATCCGGCCCAAGCGCTTGCTGGCGGTCATCCTGTGCCGTTTTATCTTGCCGCCAACCGGCAATTGGTACGGAACGTCCAGGCTGGCGCACTGATAACGCTCGACGACATCGAGATTGACGCCAGCTCGGTCTTGCTCGCTCTGCGGCGCCAGCAGGACGCCAGTTTTCATCTTTGAAGTCATTGGCTTAGACTTGCCACCTCTCCCCGGAACGGCATCAGCAGCATGCCGTCGAGTCGAACCACCTCGCGCGGATCGGTATGGCCGTGAATGCCGATGGCCATACCCAATTGGCCAGCGCGCGGTTGTTCGCGGTAGGTGCCAAACAGTCGGTCCCACCACGGCAGGTTGAAGCCGAAGTTGGAATTGGTCTCGTCCTCTTCGACCGAGTGGTGCACCCGGTGCATATCGGGTGTGACGATGATCCAGCGCAGCACGCGGTCCAGGCCCGCCGGCAGGCGGATGTTGCCGTGGTTGAACATGGCCGCTGCATTGAGGACCACCTCGAAGATCAGCACCGCCAGCACGGGCGGTCCCAGCACCGCGATGGTGGCGATCTTGATCAGCATGGACAGCGCGATCTCGATGGGATGAAAGCGCGCGCCCGTGGTCAGGTCGTAGTCGGGGTCGGCGTGATGCACCCGGTGCAGCCGCCACAGCACCGGCACAGCGTGCACCATGACATGCTGCAGCCAGATCACAAAGTCCATCGCGATCACAGCCAAAGGCACGGCAAGCCAGAACGGCACATGGAAGTGATTCAGCAGACCCCAGCCGTTGGCCGCACTGAACGCGGCCATGCCCACCGCTGCCAGCGGGAACATCAGGCGCAGCAGCACGGTGTTGAGAATGACCAGGCCGAGGTTGCTGGCCCAGCGAAGGGGCTTGGATGTGGTGAGTGCGCGCTGGGGTGCCACCAGCTCCCAAAGTGCGACGAGCGCAAAGACACCCACAAAGAAGCCCATTCTTATCGCAGGCTCGTTTGAGAGTACAAACTGTTCAAATTCCATGTTGTCTCCATTAAATCAACGCCAACTCTTGCGTTGGATCAATTTCATTCAATCCAACGGACGTTAGAATATACACCATGAACAATCGATCACTCAAGGACCTTCTGTACGAGCAGGTCGCCCGCGTGGGCAAGGCACTCTCCAGCCCCAAGCGGCTGGAAATCCTGGAGATGCTGGCCCAAGGCGAGAAGGCGGTCGAAACCATTTCACTTGAGGTGGCCATCGACAACAAGCTCGCCAGTGCGCATCTGAAAGCCCTCAAGGAAGCCCGGCTGGTGCAAACCCGCCGTGACGGCAAGCGTATTTATTACAGCCTCACCGGCAAGGACGTGGCCCAGCTGGGTGTGAGCTTGCGTCAGGTGGCCGAGGAGCACCTGGTCGAATTGCGCATGGCGCTGCAGGGCATGATGGCCGACCCGGACCGCATGGTCAGCGTGGGCCGCAAGGAACTCATGGCGCAGGCCAAGCGCGGCGAGGTCATCGTGCTCGATGTTCGTCCGCAGAACGAGTTCGACACCGCGCACCTGCCGAACGCCCGTTCATTGCCCCTGCCCGAATTGGCCCAGCGCCTGGCCGAACTGCCGCGTGACGTGCAGATTGTTGCCTACTGCCGGGGTCCGTTTTGCCTGATGTCCGATGAAGCGGTGAAGCTGCTAAAGGCCCATGGCTACCAGGCCCGCAAGACCTTTGATGGCGTGAGCGAGTGGCAGGCCGCAGGCTTGCCTCTGGCCAAAAACTGATCAACCAAGGAGAAACTCATGTCCACCACGCTGTTTATCATCAACGATGCGCCCTATGGCAACGAGCGCGCCTACAACGCCCTGCGCCTGGCGGCGGCGGTTGCCGGCAAGGAAGGCCAGCAGGTTCGGGTGTTTTTGATGGCGGACGCGGTGGCCTGCGGCAAGAACGGCCAGAAAGTGCCCGAGGGTTACTACAACATCCAATTGATGCTGGGCAAGATCGTGCGCAAGGGCGAAGTGCTGCTGTGCGGCACCTGCATGGATGCCCGCGGACTGCGCGCCGAGGAACTCATGGAAGGCGCCCTGCGCGGTACCTTGGCCCAGTTGGCCGACTGGACCGTCGAGGCCGACAAGGTGCTGGTGTTCTGATCTGCTTCGGGTCCATCTCCTGATCGGTTCGTAGGCGTGTCTTTATCCCTATGCCGTTGGATTGAAAAGCACCCGGTGTAAGCTTTTGGGGTCTTGAGCCGACCCAGCCATCAGACCCTCCTTCCAACCACTACAAAGGTTCTCTTGCATGAAGTTTTTGACATTCGCTGCCACGCTACTCAGCTTGGGCGCAGCCACCCTGGCGCACGCCGACTGGTCCCAGATTCAAAACGAGGCCAAAGGGCAAACGGTGTATTTCAATGCCTGGGGTGGCAGCGAACCCATCAACGCCTACATCAGCTGGGCCGCCAAAGAGGCCAAGACCCGCTACGGCATCGACGTGCGGCATGTCAAGATCACCGACGCCGCTGAAGTGGTCAAACGCCTGCAAACCGAGGTGGCCGCCGGGCGCACCAGTAACGGCTCGGTCGACCTGATGTGGGTCAATGGCGAAAACTTCCGCAATCTTAAAAATGGTGGCCTGCTGTTTGGGCCCTGGGCCCAGAGCCTGCCGAACTGGGGCTTGGTGGACCTGAACAAGCCGGTGCGCACTGATTTTTCGGTGCCCACCGAAGGCTATGAGTCCCCTTGGGGAACAGCGCAACTGACCTTCATTGCCGACCGCGTCAGAACGCCGACGCCGCCGCGCTCAGCCCAGCAATTGCTGGCCTTTGCTCAAGCCAATCCGGGTCGCGTCAGTTATCCCAAGCCGCCAGATTTTCACGGTACTACTTTCGTCAAACAACTGCTGCTGGACCTGACGCCCAACAAAGCCGCCTTGCAACAGACCGTGACACCTGAGGCATTTGCCAGCGCGACGCAAGCCTTGTGGGTTTATCTGGACCAGCTACACCCCGTGTTGTGGCGCAATGGCAAAAGCTTTCCCGCCAGTGCGGCTGAAATGCACCGCATGCTCGGCGACGGTGAACTCAAAATGTCGCTCACCTTCAACCCCAATGAGGCGGCCAACCTGATCGTCAGCAAACAACTGCCCCTAAGCGCCTACAGTTTTGGCTTCACCGGCGGCACCCTTGGCAACGTGCATTTTGTCGCCATTCCCGGCAATGCCCGTGCCAGGGCCGGCGCGCAGGTGTTTGCCAATTTCCTGTTGTCAAGCGAAGCGCAAATACGCAAGGCCAACATCAGCGTGTGGGGTGACGGCACGGTGCTGGATGTCAACAAGCTGCCCGTTGCAGCCCAGGCGCAAATGCGCAAGGCTGCCCCGGGCGCATTGGCGGAGTCCGTGCCCACCCTGCCTGAGCCGCACGCCAGTTGGGTGGAAGCGCTGGAATCGGAGTGGCTCAAGCGTTACGGCACGCGTTAATGCGCACAGGCACGATGATGGAGAAATTCATCTGGCAGCGCCAGTCGGATTCGGTAGCGGATTTGTCCAGCGACTTACTTTTTTTCAGCCTCGTCAAGTCCCTTGGCATAGGCCTTCATGGCCTGGCTGAGAAACGGGATTTGCAGGCTGAAATTCTTGCAGCCGGCGCACATCATGACGTGCATTTTCAAGGCCATCTTTTCGGACAATGACAGGGTGCAGTCCTGGGACTCGGAGATCAGCCGCGTGGCTTGCTGGCAGTTCATCATGCGCGTTCTCCATTCACGAACCAGTTGTTCTCCAGGCACTCGCGCAGGCGCAGTCGGGACCGATGCAGCATCACATTCAAATTGGTGGTCGTGATGCCCACCGTCGTGCAGATCTCATGGGTTTCGAGCTCGACAAATTCTTTCATCATGAACACCCGGGCCTGGTTGCCGGGCAGCCCTTCGAGGCAGGTCTCGAAGACTTTCCAGAACTGGTTTTGATGCAGGGCCTGTTGCGGGTTGCCCCAGGTGGCCGGCTTTTCATCGGCCTGCCAATGGCCCCGGTGGTCAAACAGTTCTGAAAAATCCTCGCCCTCGTCATCCTCCCGCAGCAAGCTGCTGGCATTGACCGTGCGCATTTTCTGGCGCAGGGTATCGGCAATCTTGTTGCGCAAAATGGCGAAGACCCAGGTTTTCAGGGCAGCCCTGCCGGCGAACGACTTGGCATTTTTCAGCGCACCCATCAAGGCCTCCTGGACGGCGTCCTCGGCAGCGTGGCTGTTGGAGAGTTGCAGCGTGGCAAATTTGATCATCTGGCGGCGCAAGTCGTTCAGAAATGCCGTGTCTGACAGGATGGCTGCGTCAGCTGCCGCAGGGCTCGGGCCTTCATTTGTCGATGCATCCATGCTTGAGTTTCTCGCAGAGTCGGTTCGCACATGGCTGCACTGTAACGCGACACGCAGCCTTCCGGTACAGTGGTCGGCGGCGTCCCAGTTAACGACACTTTGAAGCATGCAGACCAGCCCAAAATGAAGGGGCAACAGACCAGGTTGTCTACAATCACTGTCTGACGTGCGCCTGAGGGCCGGTAAGTGATGGCCTTCAAAATGATCCCGGCTCCTGCAGGCGTCCACTTTTCGTCCAAATTGTTCAAGGCATTTCCTCCATGGCTGAAACCATTCCTACCTCTCCAGCAACCCAAGGCAGCGCTGCCGTGAACCTGGTCGACATGGCCAACGCCATCCGCGCCCTGAGCATGGACGCGGTGCAAGCCGCCAACTCCGGCCACCCCGGCGCGCCCATGGGCATGGCCGACATGGCAGTCGCCTTGTGGGGTAGCCACCTCAAGCACAACCCGGCCAACCCCAAGTGGCTGGACCGTGACCGTTTTGTGCTCTCCAACGGTCATGCGTCCATGCTGCTGTATTCGGTGCTGCACCTGAGCGGTTACAAGCTGCCCATCAAGGAACTGAAAAACTTCCGCCAACTGCACAGCAAGACGCCAGGGCACCCCGAAGTGGACGTGACGCCCGGTGTTGAAACCACCACCGGCCCGCTGGGCCAGGGCATCACCAACGCGGTCGGCATGGCGCTGGCCGAAAAGCTGTTGGCCCGGGAATTCAACCGCGACGGCCTGGACGTGGTGAATCACCACACCTACGCCTTCATGGGCGACGGCTGCCTGATGGAAGGCATCAGCCACGAGGCCTGCGCGCTGGCCGGCGCCTGGAAACTCAACAAGCTGATTGCGCTGTACGACGACAACGGCATCTCGATCGACGGCCAGGTGGCACCTTGGTTCATCGACAACACGGCCCAGCGTTTCGCCGCTTATGGCTGGAACGTGCTCGGCCCCATCAGCGGCCACGACGCCGAGCTGGTGGCCGACACCCTTGCCGAGGCCAAGTTGTCCAGCGACAAGCCCACGCTGATCATCTGCAAGACCGCCATTGGCCAGGGTAGCCCGAACCGCGCCAACACCGCCAAGGCGCACGGCGAGCCGCTGGGTGCCGAAGAAATCAAGCTCACGCGCGACGCCATCGGCTGGCCGCACGCGCCATTTGTGATCCCAAAAGACGTCTACGCCGCCTGGGACGCCAAGGCCGCAGGTAGCGCCGCCGAGGCCGCCTGGAACGACAAGTTTGCCGCCTACAAAGCTGCGCATCCGGCGCTGGCCAAAGAGCTGCTGCGCCGCATGAAGGGCGAGCTGCCGAAGAACTTTTCCCAGGTGGCCGTGGACACCGCCGTGGCCGCCCACACCAAGGCCGAGACCGTGGCCAGTCGCAAAGCCAGCCAGCTCGCGCTGGAAGCCTTCACCGCCGCCTTGCCCGAAATGCTGGGCGGCTCAGCCGACCTCACCGGATCCAATCTGACCAACACCAAATGCACCCCCAACCTGCGTTTTGATGCGGTCACGGGCGCGGGCAATGGTGGCCGCCACATCAACTACGGCGTGCGCGAATTCGGCATGGCCGCCATCATGAACGGTGTGGCGCTGCACGGCGGCTACATTCCTTACGGCGGTACTTTCCTGACCTTCAGCGACTACAGCCGCAACGCCGTCCGCATGGCTGCGCTCATGAAGCTGCGCGTGGTGCATGTGTTCACCCATGACAGCATTGGCCTGGGCGAAGATGGCCCGACGCACCAATCGATCGAACACGCCGCGTCCTTGCGCCTGATTCCGAACCTCGATGTCTGGCGTCCCGGTGACACGGCCGAGACCGCCGTGGCCTGGGCCGTGGCCTTGCAAAACAAGACCAAGCCCACGGCTTTGCTCTTGAGCCGCCAGAACATTCACTACGCCCCCAAGGCCAGCCTGGGTGACATCAGCAAGGGTGCCTATGTGCTGGCTGAGCCGACCGAGGTGGGCCTGAAGAAAAAGGCGCAGGCGGTCATCATCGCCACCGGCTCCGAGGTGCCTTTGGCGCTCAAGGCGCAAGAGCTGCTGGCGGCCCGCAAGATTGCCGTGCGCGTGGTTTCCATGCCGAGCACCACGACGTTTGATCAGCAGGACGTGGCTTACAAAACGGCCGTGCTGCCCGCCGGCTTGCCGCGTGTGGCCGTGGAAATGGGCGTGACCGGCGGTTGGTGGCAATACGGCTGCGCGGCCGTGGTTGGCATCGACAGTTTTGGTGAGTCGGCACCGGCGCCCGAGCTGTTCAAGCATTTTGGCTTCACGCCCGAGAACGTGGCGGACACGGTGCAAAAAGTGCTGCGCAAGTAAAAGTTTCGATAATCTGTTTTTAACTCCTGGAGAAAAGTATGACGATCAAGATTGGTATCAACGGCTTTGGCCGTATCGGCCGCAACGTGTTGCGCTCGGCGCTGCAAAATTTCAGCGACATCGAAGTCGTTGCCATCAACGACCTGCTGGAACCCGACTACCTGGCTTACATGCTGCAATACGACAGCGTGCATGGTCGTTTCAAAGGTGACGTGTCGGTCGACGGCAACACACTCATCGTCAACGGCAAAAAAATCCGCCTGACGCAAGAACGCGACCCGGCCAACCTGAAATGGAACGAAGTCGGCGCCGACATCGTGATCGAAGCCACGGGTATTTTCCTGGACAAGGCCGGTGGTGAAAAACACCTGGCTGCTGGCGCCAAAAAAGTCATCTTCTCGGCACCTTCCAAAGACGACACCCCGATGTTCGTGTTTGGCGTGAACGACAAGACCTACGCCGGTCAGGCCATCATTTCCAACGCAAGTTGCACCACCAACTGCCTGGCCCCCCTGGCCATGGTCATCAACGACAAATTTGGCATCAAGCGCGGTCTGATGACCACGGTGCACGCCGCCACCGCCACGCAAAAAACCGTGGACGGCCCGAGCAACAAAGACTGGCGCGGTGGCCGTGGCATTCTGGAAAACATCATCCCGTCCAGCACCGGTGCCGCCAAGGCCGTGGGCGTGGTGATTCCAGCACTCAACAAGAAGCTCACTGGCATGTCGTTCCGCGTGCCCACAAGCGACGTGTCGGTGGTTGACCTGACGGTGGAGCTCAACACCAGCGCCACCATGGCTGAAATCTGCGCCGAGATCAAGGCGCAATCCGAAGGCGCCTTGAAGGGTGTGCTGGGTTACACCGACGAAAAAGTGGTGGCCACCGACTTCCGTGGCGAAACCCGCACCTCGGTGTTTGACGCGGATGCCTCCATCGCCCTGGACGGCACCTTCGTCAAGCTGGTGAGCTGGTACGACAACGAGTGGGGCTACTCCAACAAGTGCCTGGAAATGGTGCGCGTGGTCGCCAAGTAAGCCCCAGCGGCTGCTGACTCAAAAAGGGCGCCTGCGGGCGCCTTTTTGTTTAAAGCCCTATTCAGTCCGTCTGCATGAAGTTGTCACCCCTTTCCACGCGCGGCCTCAGCCGGGCGCAGTGGCTGGCGTTGGTGCCGGTGGCGCTGATCTTTGGCCCGCTGCTGCCCGGACTGTTCTGGGCGCTGGCACCGGCGCTGGACGCTGCCGCCTGGCGTGATTTGTGGTTCGACCCGCAATGGCCGCAAGCCTTGCGCGCCACCCTGTTGTCTGCCGCGCTGGGCAGCGCGCTGGCCCTGGGCATGACCCTGCTGCTGGCCAGCTGGCATTACCCCGGCACGCTTTGGCGCACGCTGCAGCGGCGCCTGCCCCTGCTGTTGGCGCTGCCCCACGCGGCGTTTGCGGTGGGCCTGTTTTTTTTGCTGGCCCCGTCGGGCTGGCTGGCACGCGGGGTGGCGCAGCTGGTGGGCTGGGTCAGCCCGCCCGACTGGATCACGGTGCAAGACCCCTATGGCCTGAGTCTGGCGCTGGCGCTGGCGATCAAGGAAAGCTGGTTCCTGCTCTGGGTGCTGGCGGCGCTGCTGGGTGAGCAGCAGGTCAGCCGACAGATGGTGGTGGCGCGCACGCTGGGCTACAGCCGGGCGCAGGCCTGGCGCCTGATCTTGTGGCCGCAGTTGTTGCCGCGCCTGGGCTGGCCGTTGGCAGCGGTGTTGGCCTATGGCTTGTCGGTGGTCGACATGGCCATCATTCTCGGGCCGAACACGCCGCCGACATTGGCCGTGCTGGCCTGGCGCTGGCTCACCGACCCCGACGCGGCGCTGCAGGCTCGGGGCAGTGCCGCCTCGCTGGTGCTGCTGGCGCTCTTGCTGCTGGCCGCCGCCCTGGCGCGCGGCTTCTGGCATTGGCGCCAGCAGCGCCGACCTGACCCCGACGGCGTACGCAAGGCACCCGCAGCGCGGCATGGGTTCAAGCTGCACGTTCCGCTGTTTTTGACCGGTTACGCGGTGCTGGCGGTGTTGTTGCTCTGGTCGTTGGCCGAGACCTGGTTTTTCCCGGCGCTGTGGCCCGACAGCCTGTCATGGCAAAGTTGGCGCACGGCCGATTGGGCGCCGTTCTGGACCACACTCTGGTTGGCAGGTGCGGTCAGTCTGCTGTGCCTGCCGGCTGCGCTCCTCTGGCTGGAATGGGGGCCGCAGCGCTTCAATGCCGCGCTCTACCTGCCCTTGATCGTGCCTGCCATGCCGCTGGTGGCGGCGCAGTATGCGGCGTTGCTGAACCTGCGCCTGGACGGCACCGCCGTCGGCTTGGTGTGGGGTCATTTGCTGTGGGTCTTGCCCTACATGGTGCTCACGCTGGTGGGCGCCTACCGCGCTTTCGATGCGCGCCTGCTGGTCAGCGCCCAAGCGCTCGGGTGCACCCGGCTGCAAGCCTGCCTGCGCGTGAAGTGGCCGCTGTTGGTGCGCCCGATCCTGGCCGCTTTTGCCGTCGGTTTTGCCGTGAGTGTGGCGCAATACCTGCCCACCCTGTTCGCTGGCGGGGGTCGTTTTGTCACCGTGACCACCGAGGCCGTGGCTCTGAGCGCGGGCGGCAACCGGCGCGTGCTGGCGGTGCAGGCGCTGCTGCAAATTGCTCTGCCGGTGGCCGCTTTCGCCTTGGCCGCCTTGATTCCCCATTGGCTGGCCCGACACCGCAAGGGATTACGCTGACATGCTGACCATCAAAAACCTGACCCTCATGCGTGGTACAACCACGCTGCTTGAGCACTTCAACCTGACGGTCAAGCCCGGCGAGATCGTGACCGTCTCCGGGGCTTCCGGCTCGGGCAAATCGACCCTGTTGAACTGGATGATCGGCGACCTCGACCCCGCTTTCAGTGCCACCGGCGAATTGTGGCTGGATGAGCGCCGCCTCGACGCCCTGCCCATCGAGCAACGCCAGCTGGGCTTGCTGTTTCAGGACGACCTGCTGTTTGCGCACCTGAGCGTCGGGCAAAACCTGGCTTTTGCGCTGCCCGGTCGGGTGGCGGGCAGCCGGGCGCGTCGGCAACGCATTGCGCAAACACTCACCGACATGGGCCTGGCAGGTTTTTATGAGCGTGACCCGGCCACGCTGTCAGGCGGGCAGCGGGCACGCGTCAGCCTGATGCGCACCTTGCTGGCCGAGCCGCACGCGCTGCTGCTCGATGAGCCGTTTTCCAAACTCGATGCCGCGCTGCGCAGCCAGTTTCGCGCCTATGTGTTCGATCAGATCACGCGCCAGCGCATTCCCACGTTGCTGGTGACCCACGACCCGGCCGACGTGCCGCCTGGGGGAAGGGTCGTTGAGATCGGGGTGTTGTAGGGTGTTCTTAGGGCCGCTTAGCCCCGCTTCCAACTATGAAGCCGCTGTAGCCACGCCAGCACTTTCTGCGGCGCGTGGGCGCGCTTCCACTCACCGGCCGCGTACTTGTTGGCCTCGGCCAGGGTCGGGTAGGTGTGGATGGTGCCCAGAATCTTGTTCAGGCCCAGGCCGTGTTTCATGGCCAGCACAAACTCGGCCAGCACATCGGCTGCGTGTTCACCGACGATGGTGACGCCCAGAATGCGGTCCTTGCCCGGCACCGTCAGCACCTTGACAAAGCCCTGCGCCACGCCGTCGGCAATGGCGCGGTCGAGGTCGTCGATGCCGTATTTCGTGACCTCAAAAGCAATGTTCTTCTCCTTGGCCTCCTGCTCGTTGAGGCCGACGCGCGCCACCTCGGGCTCGATAAAGGTGGCCCAGGGCACCACCGAATAATCGACCTTGAACTTCTTGAAATCACCAAACAGCGCGTTCACCGCCGCGTACCAGGCCATGTGGCTGGCGGTGTGGGTGAACTGGTAGGGGCCGGCCACGTCACCGGCCGCAAAAATGTTGGGGTACAGGGTCTCCAGGTAGTCATTGACCGCCACCGTGCGCTCGGTCGGTATGCCCAGTTCTTCCAGCCCGTAACCCTGCAGGCGTGCCACACGCCCAACCGCGCACAGCAAGGCGTCGAACGCAATGCGCTGTTCAGCGCCCTGGTGTTCGACCACGATGAACTTGCGCTCACCGTCCTTTTCGCAGCGCAAGGCCTTGTGGCCGGTGAGCACCTCGATGCCGTCGCGCGTCAAGGCGTCACGCGCCAGTTCCGACACCTCAAGGTCTTCACGCAGCATCAGACGCGGCGCCATCTCGATCTGGGTGACCTTCGAGCCCAGCCGGGCAAAGCTTTGCGCCAACTCGCAGCCAATCGGGCCGCCGCCCAGCACCACCAGCCGGGCCGGCGGCGCGTCGCGCTTGGCAAATTCGTCCCATAGCGTGTCGCTGGTGACATAGCCCACGTCAGCCAGGCCGGGCAGGGGTGGCACAAACGGGCGCGCACCTGCGGCAATCACGATGCTGCGTGTGGTCAGGCGCTGGGTGGCGCCGCTGTTCAGTTTGATTTCCACCGTCCAGGGGTCGACGATTTTTGCGTAGCCTTCCAGCACCTCCACACCCAAGCCGGTGTAGCGTGCCACGCTGTCGTGCGGCGCCACGGTGGCGATCACGTCATGCACCCGCGCCATCACCTTACTGAAACTGAACTTCGGGTCAACGGCGCTCAAACCGTAGTTTTCTGCATGGCGCATCTGGTGGGCGATGCGCGCCGACTTGATCAGCGCCTTGCTCGGTACACAGCCGTAATTCAGACAGTCGCCGCCCATCTTGTGTGTTTCGACCAGCGTCACCCGGGCCTTCACCGCCGCCGCAATGTAGCTGGTGACCAAACCGGCGGCACCGCCGCCAATCACCACCAAGTTGCGGTCAAAGGTTTTGGGGCGCTGCCACTTCGCATAGACCCGGCGGCTTTGCACAAAACTGGCAAGCCGTTTGGCCAACATCGGGAAAATGCCCAGCAGCACAAACGACAGCAGCAAGCCCGGCGACAAGATACCCGACAAGCTGGTGATCTGGGCCAGCTGGGTGCCGGCATTCACATACACCAGCGTGCCCGCCAGCATGCCCAATTGGCTGACCCAGTAGTAGCTGAGCGTGCGAATGGGGGTGAGCCCCATCAGCAGATTCACCAGAAAGAAGGGAAACAGCGGCACCAGGCGCAGCGTGAACAGGTACATCGGCCCGTCTTTGGCCATGCCTTCATTGATGGCTTTCAGGCGATTGCCAAAACGCGTCTGAACCAGGTCACGCAACAAAAAACGCGAGGCCAGAAACGCCAGCGTGGCGCCCATGCTGGAGGCAAACGATACGATCAGCGTGCCACCGGCCAGGCCAAACAGCGCGCCGCCGGCCAGCGTCATGATGACCGCGCCAGGCAGGGACAGCGCGGTCACCAGCACATAGCCGGCAAAGTACACCAGCGCCACCATCACCGGTGACTCGGTGCGCAGGGTCCTGATTTGCTCAAGGCCGGTCTTGAGTCCATCAAGCGTCAGCACCTGGTTCAGGTCGAAGGCAAAAAATGCCAGCACCAGTGCGAGCACAAGGCCAAGAATCGCTATTTTTTTCATGAAAATTCCGAGTGAAGATGAACCGCCGAGGGCTGACGCCGCGCCGCTGGACTCCAGCATAGTCGTTCCCGTCAAAGTTTCCTTACAGACCTCGTTGCTTGGCATGCTTGGCGCATCCATGCCGTGGGCTTGTCTGAGTAGTCGAACAGCCTGAAAAAAGGTGTGACGGACAACGCCTGGGCATCTATCAGTGTTGGCTGATTGATAATCACCATTCGCCCTCTAAAACTACTCCGGAGATCGACATGGACCTTACCGACCTGGCCAAGCGCCTGGGTGCCACCACGCTGTTTTCACGTTTACCCAGAGAACAGTTGCTGGCGCTGCTGGCGCAAAGTCCGCGGCGCCAGGCTGCTGCAGGCAGCGTGTTGTCGGACACCGCGCACGGGCTCAAGAACCACCTGGTGCTGCTTTCGGGTGAATTGGAAGCGCAGCGCACCTGGACCGAGGCCGATGGCAGCCAGAACACCTTTGCCTGGCCTGTCGCGGTGCGTGCCGACGGGCCGGGTTTTGCGCTGCTGAGTGCAGCGGGTAGTCATATCCGTGTGCAGGCATTGACCGATTCGGACTACCTGTCGATCGATGGCGATGCGCTTGATGAGTTGCTCGGCTGGAGCGAGCTGGACGGCAATGCCACCCTGGCGCGCAACTTGAAAGTGTTCCACAAGGTACCGATCGAGAACGTGCAGCAGGCCTTTGCGCGCATGGTGGAGCGCCCGGTGGTGGCCGGCGAGACCATCGTCACCCAGGACGAGCCGGGCGACAGCTATTTCATTATTTTGTCGGGCGAAGCCGAGGTCTGGGTCACCGACCCCATGACCGACGAGACCGCCATGGTGGCCGTGCTGAGCGACTCTGACGCGTTCGGCGAAGAAGCGCTGTTGCTGGGCGGCAGCCGCAGTGCCACCGTCAGGATGCACACCCCCGGGCGCCTGTTGGTGCTGAGCAAGAGCGACTTCGACGAGCTGCTCAAACCCAATATGGTCGAGGAAGTGAACGCTGAACAAGCCCACGCGCTGCTCAGTGAGGGCAACGTGAAGTTGATCGACTGTCGCTACGACATGGAGTTTGAAGAGAGCCGCATTCCCGGGGCGCAATGGGTGCCCTTGAGCACCATTCGCCAACACGGGGTTTTCAAGATCGACCCGGAGGCGACCTACATTGTTTATTGCCGCAGTGGCCGGCGCAGCAATGCAGCCGCTTTTTTGCTGCGCGAGCGTGGCATTCGCGCCCTGTCGCTGACCGGTGGCATCAAGGACTGGCCTTACGAGGTGGACAACAGCGCGCTGTGACCGACTAATTAGTTGGGGTCAGAGCACGTCGCTGTGCGAGTGGTCTGACCCGCAAGGTTTCAGGAGCCGCGGCGAATCACGTGGATGTAGTCCTTGCCAACGTTTTGCTGCTCCAGCATCTCGTGGCCGGCTTTTTTGGTGAAAGCCAGCATGTCGTGTACCGAACCCGAGTCGGTGGCCACCACGCGCAGCACTTGGCCCACCTGCATGTCGGTCAGGGTTTTCTTGGTTTTCATCAGGGGCAGGGGGCAGTTCAGGCCGCGGGCGTCCAGCTCTTTGTCAATCTGCATGCGATTTCCTCCGGGTGTCGTTGATTTTTGAATGGAATGAGGGGGCACTTGGGGTTTCACTCGCGCATCAGCAGCCACATCTGCAGGCGCAAGCCCCCAATGGCGCCAAGCACAATGCCCAGCACCGCAATCATGCTGGTCACGCTCAGGGTGGACAGGCCCGACAGGCCCTGGCCCACGGTGCAGCCACCGGCGGTGACGCCGCCAATGCCCATGCAGGCCGCGCCAATGATGTGCAGGGCGGTGTCCTGGGTGCCGCGAAAACCTTCCCAATGAAAGCTGCGCTTGTACAGCGCATAGGCCAGTGCCCCCAGCACCACGCCAAATACCGACACCACGCCCAGCGACAGTACTTTGGACGGGTCGAAAAAGATGACCCATTCGAGTGTGCGCGCCATCGGCGAGGTGAAACTGAGGGCCTGCAGGGCGCCGCCGGCGGTGCCCAGGTAAACTGGCTCCAGCGTTTCCGGGTGCTCCGCCACATACCCCAGATGGCCGATGATCCACCACATGGCGGCAATCACCGCCCCGATGCCCAGCCCGGCCAGCAGGTTGTTGCCCGACGACCTGAACTCGGCGTCCCACAGCGCCCAGAGCACCAGGCCACCGCCCACCAGCAGCGCCAAGACCAGGCCGGTACTGCCGACGTTGAGGCCAAGCATGGCTGAGAGCCAGGCGGGCACGGCATTGCCCGGGCTGATCTCAAAAGACACCAGGTCAACCGAACTGCCGCGCAGCAGGGCGGTCATGCCACGCATGGTGGCAAAGGCTGCCACGCCCATCACGAAGAACACCACCAGCGACTTCAGGTTGCCCTCGCCGATGCGCACCAGCGTTTTGCTGCCACAACCCGAGGCCAGCACCATGCCCAGACCGAACAGGGCGCCACCCACCAGCGCCGACAGCCAGAGCACACGGGCCGAGGCATAAATGGTTTGCGAGGCATTGATCAGGCCCAGCCAGGCCATCAGGTAGAAGCCGATCATGGCGACACCCACCGCCATGCCCCACATGCGCATGCGGGTCCAGCTGCCCATGTTGTAGATGTCGCTGATGGCGCCCATGGTGCAGAAGTTGGTGCGCTGGGCGATGGCGCCAAAGCCGAAGGACACCGCGAAGGCGGCCCACAAGACCTGGCTCTGCAGGGCTAAAAAGGCGGGAAGGTCCATGGCATCAGGGCATAAGAATGAAGCGATATTTGTATCACAGTCATTCCCCTGTTGGCACAAGGGTTTCCCCGATGTGGGGCTGGTGTCCCACAAATATTCGAACGGTCAGCGCTTGGCGCTGCTGAACATGGCCCCGGTAGCCAGAAAGACAAGGGTGGCGCCCACCACCACGGTCACCGCGCCGGTGACCGCTGCCGACGGGTTGTGGGAGATGAACAAAAAATTCCCCAGGCCGATCAGCACGGCCAACATGCCCACCACAAAATTCACCAGGCTGAAAAAGGCTTTCATGCAGGTACCCGTGACGTGTTCAGCTCAGAACACCGGGCTGGTCGACGACCTGGCGGCCGCGGCTGCCCGCTGCACCTTGTGCTCGATCAGACCACTGATCCACTGCGCGCTTTTTGAGTACGCAACTGAAAGAAAGTCAGCCAGAGCCTGGGCGCGCAACGCCTGTGCGCGACGGATGCTGGCCTCGATATCGGCGTAACTGTATTCCATGATGTTGCTTCCTTTTGCTAAATAAATGCCCCTCTTGAGGACACGGTGCTACGATAGCTTTGATGCTGCAATGCAGCAAACGATCAATTCTCATGCGACACCTGACAAAAACTCATCCATGACGTACCGCCTGCCCCCCTTGAATGCACTGCGTGCTTTTGAAGCGGCGGCGCGTCACCTCAGCTTCAAGAATGCGGCGCTGGAGTTGTCGGTCACACCGACGGCGGTGAGCCACCAGATCAAGCTGCTGGAAGAATCCCTGGGCTTGCCGCTGTTTGACCGGCTGACCCGAGCGCTGGCGCTCACGCCCCAGGGCGAGGCCATGCTGCCCAAGGTGCGCGAGGGGCTGGAATGCTTTGCCGCTGCGGTGGAAAGTGCCCATGCACATGCTGAGCAGGGGCGCCTGGTCGTGGTGGTGCCACCTTCTTTTGCCACCCGTTGGCTGGTGCCCCGGCTGCGCCGCTTTGCCGTGGCGCAACCGTCACTGAACTTGCATGTGATCCGCTCGCTCAGCACCATCGACGGTAATCAAACCGTTGGCGCTGCCGCATCCGAGCCAGCAGACTTGCGCCCGGAAGACTCGTTGGTGGAGATCCGCTTTGGCGGTGGCAGCTACCCGGGCTACCACGTGGACCGCATGTTTGGCTCGGATTACATTGCCGTGTGCAGCCCGAAGCTGCTGGCGGCCGAGCCACCGCTGCGCGTGCCGGCTGACATGCGCCACCAGGTGCTGCTGCATGACGATGGCGCGGGTGACCGCATTGGCCCGGGCTGGGATGAATGGTTCCGGCTGGCCGGTGTGAGCGGTGTTGACACCCGGGCCGGACCACACTTTGGCGATGCCGGCATGGCCTATGTGGCTGCGCTGGACGGTCTGGGGGTGGCCCTGGCGTCCCGGCCGCTGGTGGCCAACGCTTTGGCCCAGGGCCGGTTGGTGGCGCCCTTTGACATCGCCGTGGTCCAGAACCATGCCTACCATCTGGTCGTTGCCGAGTCCATTGTCAGGCGGCCGGCGGTGCAGGCCTTTCGCCAGTGGTTGCTGGAAGAGTCTCAGGCTGAAGCGCCCGGGCCTGTCAACTCCAGCGCCAGCCCCCTGGCGCACTGACGGCCAGCTGCTGTTTTTCTTCTGCATCGAGCCAGGCGGCAATGGCCTGGCCGGCCATGTCATGGCCCAGCACCAGACGCAGCTGGACACACGCATTCAAGCGCTTGGCGGCCACGGCTTGTGTGGCCACCGGCATGCGCGACTGCAGCGCCTGCGCCGCCAGGGCCTGGCCGTTCACATACTGGATCTCGGTTTTCAGCTGCCGGTAGGGTCGGGCATTGGTCAAGCGGGCGGTTGTCACGCCTTCGCTTGCCAGCCGGTCCGCGGTGCGCCGCGCCAGCCTTCGGATACCAACCCCGTTGGACACTTCCAGGCGCACACCACTCAGGGTCGCACCCGGGGCACTCACTTGGGCCGAGGGCGCGGTGGTTTCCCGAGCCGGTTCGCTTGCTTGGGCGGCCGCATGGGTCGGCGCCTGCAACTCAAACACATTCGGCGCCACCCTCACCAGGCGCGGCCCGTCCTGGTCCCCGGTTTCGGATGACAGCGCTGCAACCGCAGGCGCTTGCCTGGCTTTTGCACTGGCCAGTAATGTCAGGTTTTGCTGCGTTTGTGCATTGGCCGGGTCGAGGTCGCGCGCCTTGCCCAGGGCGACTTCAGCCTCGTCAAGGCGGTTGGCGCGCAGCAGGGCGTAGCCGGCGTTGTTGTGCACATGGGCGGCACCGGGTGCCAGCGCGCTGGCGCGGGCAAAGAGCTTGAGCGCCTCGTCGGTGCGCTCAGACTGCGCGTAAACCACGGCCAGCCCGTTGAGGGCACCCGCATGCTCAGGCGCCAGTTCCAGGGCGCGCACGTAGTACTGGCCCGCCAGCGCGGTTTGCCCGGCACCATGCGCGCTCAGGCCCAGGGTGTAAAACGCGTCACTGGAAGGCGTCTGCGCAGTGACGGCACTGGCCTGCGCCACCTTCACCGGCACTGTGCTGGCCTGGCCACGCGCGGGTGTCGCCGCGCTACCCGCCAACGGAGCGCCTGGTTTCAGCGGGGCACAGCCCAGCAGCGCGCCCAGCATCACCACCGAGGCCAGGGCGTTCAGCTTGAATTTCATGACAGACTCCTTGACAAATGAACCCGGCTCAGCCACCACTCATGGTGGGCAGCAGCACGCGGTAAATGCTGATCATGGCCGGGCCCAACAGCACCAGCATCAGCGACGGAAAGATGAAAAAGATCAGCGGGAACAGCAATTTGAGCGGAATTTTTGCTGCCCGTTCTTCGGCCCGCAGGCGCCGGTGCGTGCGCATGGTCTCGGCTTCGATGCGCAGCGCGTCGGCCACGTTGGTACCAAAGCGGTCTGCCTGCACCAGCATGGCCACGAACGACGCCACGTCGTCCACCCCGGTGCGCAAGGCCATGTTGCGCAAGGCCTGGTCGCGCTTGACGCCCATGCGCAGCTCCAGCGCCACCAGGTTGAGTTCGTCCGCCATGGCTTCGCTGCGCAAGCCGATCTCGCTGGCGGCACGGTTCATGGCGGCGTCCAGCCCCAGGCCGGCCTCCACGCAGACCAGCATCATGTCCAGCGCGTCGGGCAGGGCGTCCTCGACCTCGCGCTTGCGGTGCTTGATGAGGTTGGCCAACAGCACATTGGGCAGGTAGTAACCCAGGGCGGTCAATAGCACCAACACCAGGATCGTGTTGGTCGCGGTCATCTGCATGGCGCTCAGGCCCTGGTACAGCACAAACAAGCCTGGCCACAGCAGCGCCAGCACGGTCTTGGCGGCAAAGTAAATGGCGGGCCACGCGGTCTCGCGCAGCCCGGCCTGCATGAAGCGCACGCGCAGGCTGGACTCATCCCAGCCCACCTTGGGCGTGGACAGCTTGGCCATGGGGCCCACGGCCTTGATCACCCTGGCCTGCCATTCGCTGCCGGCAATCAGGCTCTTTTCGCCCTTGCTCTCCGGGTTCACCAGCTGGTTCAGGCGCTGTCGCAGCGCCGGGTCGCGACCGAACCAAAGTGTTGCGCCCATTGCCAGCCCGGTGACTGCCAAAAAGATCAGGACCAGAATCACAATTTGCATGTTCATGATCGCACCTCAGATCCGGATGTCGATGATTCGCCACATGGCAAAAATGCCGATGACCATCATGATCAGCGCGCCAATCACCAGACTGATGCCAACCGCGTCGGTGAACAGCACCGACAGGTATTTCGGGTTCAAAATCTGCACCGCACCCGCCACGCAGAAGGGCAGCCCGGTCAGAATCCACGCCGACAGTTTGCCTTCTGCCGCCAGCACCCGCACCTTGGCAAACAGTTTGAAGCGTTCGCGCACCAGCTCGGCCAGTTTGTCCAGCAACTCGGCCAGATTCCCCCCCGTTTCCCGCTGGATGATCACCGCCATCACAAAGTAGCGTACGTCCGGGCTTGGCACACGGGTGGCCAGGTTGTTCAGGGCGGTGTCCACCGCGATGCCGTAGCTGATTTCATCGGAGGTGATCTTGAACTCGCCGGCAATCGGTTCCTGGCCTTCGGCGCCCAACATGCTCAAGGCCGACGGAAAGGCATGGCCTGCACGAAGCGCCCGGGCGATCAGGCCCATGGCGTCGGGCAACTGCGCCTCGATCTTGTG
Source organism: Rhodoferax sp. (assembly GCF_030653815.1). Classification (GTDB taxonomy): domain Bacteria; phylum Pseudomonadota; class Gammaproteobacteria; order Burkholderiales; family Burkholderiaceae_C; genus Rhodoferax. The sequence goes on from NZ_JAURYQ010000041.1 coordinate 95,701, forward strand.
CAGCCGCTTGCTGCGCAGCCAAGCCAGCCGGAACCAGGGCAGCAGCGCCAGCAGCACGACCACCAGAAAAATCATGACGATGGGCCAATGCAACACCAAGCCCGCCACCAGTCCCACCAGCACCAGCATGCTGGATGCCGCCAGCAGGTGCGACACTGTGCTGGCGCTGCCGGCCTGCATCAACAGCCGGTCCAGGTGGTGAACCCGCGGCAGCATCAGCAACACGCGTTGCAGGGCTGGCGTGTTGCTCAGCACCCGTTCCTTGAACAATTTTGCCGCGCCCTCTGTTTGGCCTTCGGCAGAAATAGCGCGCAAGCGCTGCGCCACCCGGCGTACTTCCGGACTTCGGGTGTCGTTCCAGTAAACAAAGAGTCCTTCGATCAGCAGCACCACCGCCACAAAACCGAGGATCAAGAGCAGTGAAAAACTGTAGTCCATGATGTCACTCGTAAATAAGGGTGGGGTCAAAGGCTTCGTCCGGCACCTCAAGGCCATAGGCCTTCAGTCGATCCATGAACTTGGGTCGCACGCCGGTGGCCCTGAAGTGGCCCTGCACGGTGCCGTCAGGCGCAATGCCGGTCTGGGTAAATCGGTAGATTTCCTGCATGGTGATGATGTCGCCCTCCAAGCCGTTGATTTCCTGCAGGCTGATGATCTTGCGGCGTCCGTCGTTCAGCCGGGCAATCTGGATCACCGCCATGATGGCCGAGCTGATCTGCTGGCGCATTGCATCCTGCGGCATGGCAACACCACCATAACCCGCCATGTTCTCCAGTCGGGTCAGCGCGTCGCGCGGCGAGTTGGCGTGCACCGTGGCCATGGAGCCTTCGTGGCCGGTGTTCATGGCCTGCATCATGTCCAGCACTTCGGCGCCACGCACCTCGCCCACGATGATGCGGTCGGGCCGCATGCGCAGGCTGTTGCGCACCAGTGCCCGCTGACTCACCTCGCCCTTGCCTTCGATATTGGGCGGGCGTGTTTCCAGCCGCACCACGTGAGGCTGTTGCAGTTGCAGCTCGGCGGCGTCTTCAATCGTCACAATGCGTTCGCTGTGCGGAATCGACGCAGACAGCACGTTCAACAGCGTCGTCTTGCCGGTGCCGGTACCGCCCGAGATCAGGATGTTCATCTTGGCGCGGACCATGGCCGCCAGCAGCTGCCCCAGCACCGGTGTCAGCGCGTGTTTTTCCAGCAGGTCGTTCATGGTCAGCGGCACCACGGCAAAGCGGCGAATGGAGAGCAGCGGGCCATCGAGTGCCAGGGGCGGGATGATCGCGTTGACCCGCGAACCGTCGGGCAGGCGCGCATCCACCATCGGGCTCGACTCATCCACGCGTCGACCCACGCGCGACACGATCTTGTCGATGATCTTCATCAGGTGGTCGTCGTCGGAAAAGGACACATCGGTCTTTTGCAGCTTGCCGCCGCGCTCCACGTACACCTGGTGCGCACCATTCACCAAAATGTCGGACACCGAAGGGTCGGCCAGCAGCGGCTCCAGTGGCCCCAAACCGGTGATCTCGTCCAGGATGTCCTGCACCAGTTGCTTGCGCCCCGGTGCGTTCAGCGCCACGCCGGTGTCCTGCAGCAGGCGTTCCACCAGCAGGCCGAGCTCATCGCGCACCCGCTCGGGTTTCATCGCGCTCATCACATTCAGGTCGATCCGGCTCAGCAACTGGCTGTGCAGGCTGTCCTTGAGCGTGTGGTACTCGGAGTGCGTGTAGGTGGCGGCAGGGGGCTCCTCGACCGATGCGCCCGCGGGTGATTTCAGCCGGAGCTCCTGTGCTTGTTTTTTAAGGTCCATGATGCTTCTCGCTTGGTATTAAAAACCGTCTGTCAGTGCTGCCAGCCAGCCCTTTTTGGGCTTCAGGGTGACCGGCGTCAGGTCGGCGGCCCAGGCTTGCAACAGGTGCGTGACCGGATCGCGTGGCGACAACATCGGCAGGGGCACGCCTTCATTGATCGACGCCATCACCGCCTCATAACTGGCCGGCACGGTGCGTGCCACCTTGTTCTGTGTGACGCGTTCCAGTTCATCCAGTGCGATGCTTCCGTTTTTTTCGTAACGGTTCACCACCACATGCAATTTGTTTTGCCCGTAGCCCAAACCTTCAAACACCGTCTCGATGCGCTTGACGTTCTGAATCGCGGGCAAGGCCAGTTGCAGCACCAGGTAAATGCGATCAGACAGATCAAGCGCCTTGATGGTGGTCGGGTCCAGCGTGCGGCCGGTATCGAGGATCACAAAGTCGTAGTGGCTGAGCGCCAGCACAAGAATTTTCTGCAGTATCTTGGGCGTCAAAATTTCAATGTGGTACGGGAACAGGGGCGCGGACAGCACGTACAGGTTTTCGCGCGCGGCCAGCACGCTGGACTCCAGCAAGGCCGCATCCAGCAGATCGCTTTGGCGGGCCAGGTCCAGAATGCTGGCGCCCGGTTTGCGGTCGGTCACGTTGGCCAGCATGTCGCCAAAAAACAGGTTCAAGTCCACCAGCAGCACCTTTCGGCCCGCTGCGGCCAGCGTATAGCCCAGGTTGCTGGCCAGGAAGGTGCTGCCCGAGCCGCCCTTGGCGTTCAGGAATGCCAGCAACTCGCCCTTGTTGTCGGTCAGGCGCGAGCTCAGGGACTCAGTCTTGTGCCAGTAGTCCACCGCGCTCACCACGCTGTCCTTGCTCAGCGGGGCTGGCAGGATGTGGCGCACGCCGGCTTCCATGGCACTCTTGAGCAGGTCGATCGAGGCGTCGGGGCTGACCAGCAGCACCATGACGCCAGGCACCCGCAGCGTGGCGGCTTCGATCTGCTCGAACGCCTCGGGGTCTGGCGTCGGGAAATTGAGCAGTACCACATGGGGCCGATCTTTTTGAATCACCGACAACAAGCGCCTGGCATCGCCCACGTGCACATTGATCTCCACCTCCGGCAGGTTTGCCAGCGAGGCAATCAGCGCTTCGCGTTCCTGGATGCTTGAGCAGAGTAGGGAGACTTTGAGGTTCATGATAATTTCCCCTCTCAAGGGGCTCTGTAGCCAAGGCTTTCGGCTGGCATGCGAACGGTCGACAGCGGAATGCGGATGCCCAACAAGTTGGTTGAATTGGGGCCACTGGTGGCAAACAGGCCAATCATGGGTTGGAACGGGATGGGTTGACCCTCGCTGCAGGTCGTTGTCGCAGCCAAGGGTAAGCTCAAGCAGACTTCGACATATCGGATGCAACTGGTTTCTTTCTCGAGGCAGGCCGCAATGTTGTCGCCAGGATCCGCTGGCATGTTTGCACCACTTATTTGATTTTGGTCGGCATTCAGGTAACGGATGACGACGTTCAAATCGGAAATCTCGGGAGCTGCTGGCAGGGTTCCGGCGTTGACGCGAAACACAGCCGATTGTCTGATGGCCGTCATTGCAGCGTTATCCTTGAAATTCGTGACCACAGCCTGCCGCGCGGCATGGCGGGTGACTTCCTGAGCTGTGTTCCAAACGTAGAAAAGGCGGCCAAACTCCATTACGCCGAAGAGCAGCAGGAAAAATGGAATGGCGACCAGTGCAAGTTCGACCGCAGCGACGCCACGCTGAAAAACGCTGGACCGGCTGTTGGAAAGCGATGGGGTTTTCATGTCACACCTCAATTCATGTAGCGCATGGTGGTGTGGGGCGCAAGAGCAATGCTGCCGAGACTGATCAGGCTGTCCTGACCGATGAACGGAAACCATTCGCCCAGCGTGACGGCAAAGCCGGTAATGCTGACTTTGACGTTGGCCGGTGGCGTGCCATTCGTGCACGCGACGGCGTTAAACGCTTCGTTCAAACACTGCACCTGTACATTTCCTGGCACCAAAAGCGGGCTGACGTTGGCTGCGTTGGCGCTGTTTTGGGTCATGGCGCGTGCCACATCAAGGCCTTGGCTGCTGATGGACTCAATCGGCCATGAGGACATCGCGCGTGCGCCATCCCGCGTCGCCTTGGTCAGCGCATCGGCATACCAGAAAGTGCGGCCAAATTCGACCATGCCCGCCATGATGAGCAGCAAGATCACGATCACAAACGCGAACTCGACTGCTACCGCGCCGACCTGTAGGGGGCGCATGAGCGGTCCCTGTGGAATTTTTCTGGCAGTTGAGGCGTTCATTTGTACAACCTGATATCGGTGGGTAGCGGCTCGACCAAGCCGGCAAATTCAGCGTCAATGGATTTGGGCAAATCGGCCTTGACTTGCATGAAGAACTTGCCAATGGCTTCAACCCTGATGGTTGAATTGCATCCTGTTCCGGTTGATGCGGGGCAATTGATAATCGCGAGGTTCAGCACCCGGCGGTCTCTCTTGCCTGGCGGGACTTGAGGCGCTTTGAAGTAATCACCACCTGTTGCGCTGTAGGGGGCTGCGGGATCGGTCTGGTAATTTTCCGCAGCTCCACCACCGTAAAGGTCTGGCCAATCATTCAATGTGAAGGCAGTGCCAGCCGTAGCGGTGGGCGATGTGCCAACTGCCGATACCGCCCGGCTGTAGCTCCAAAGCACGCCGTAGTCTGCAAAGCTCGGGTTTGTGATGGGTTTGTTTGTTGCCTTATCGACCGCGATGCTTTGCCGGGACGGATCGGGATTCATCCAGCTTGCCGGAAAGCCAGCATTGGTGTTGCCGAATTCGTAAGTCTTGACATTGGCGTCCTGCGGAGCACAGGCGTTCATATTGAACCGGGAATTGAGCGCGACTTGCATTGGTCCTGCAGAAATGCCGGTGTTGCCATAAACATAGCCTGGCACTGTGCCAACGGCGGCAGTGGTGCCGCGACACACAAAAGGAGCGGTGTAGTTTGCAGAGGAATGCGCCGGGTCGCACGATGGGCCACCCCAGGTATCGACCGGGTTCAGCAAATAGGGTTGGCCGCTTCCGCCCAAGGGCCCCAGCTCCATGATGTTGTAGGAGACACCGCGCCGGAAGCCGAATTCGGTTAATTCAATTCCCGCTGCAGACGTGCGGGCACCACCCCGAAACGTGTCAATCGCACAAATACCAATGGGCGTGACGTCGGTCAGATAGAACCCCGCCACGGCACGACCAAACGTTTGGGTCGTCTGGTTGCCGAAGACACGGGCAAAAAAGGTGGTGAGGTTGCCCGATGGGATATCTACTTTGATGAACGTCTTGTCGGCTGCTGCGGCATCAAGTGTGATTCCGCTGGCCGGTACCATGCAGGCGTCTTCCGGGCAACTTCCAACGCTGATCATGTCAGGCGTGATGTTGATGCGCGCATCGCTCTTGAATGAGAAGGTCGTCTTATTTTGCAGTCCGAGTGCCGTTGCCGTTGCAATTGCTTTTGAGATGCCTGCGGCCTTTCTGTTGAGATCCTTGGCGCCCGCCAGCGCCGCCGCATCGGCCGCGTTTTGCAGCTCGGTGCGCACCACATAAGTGCGACCCAAGTCAAATACCAAGGCCATGAAGCCAAAGAGCACCAGCAGGCTCAGGCCCAACATGATGGCCACCGCGCCTCGTTGATGCTGGCGCTGGCAAGGCCTCTGTTTCAGGGATGTGACGGTCTTCATGTTGTTGCTCCCGCTGATGCGCCCGGCGGTCAGTCGCCGTTCAGGCCTCCGCCAATGTTGGTGATTTCAAACGTCCTGGGTGGCGACTTGAAGGATTCCTGGTAGCGCTCTTGCGCAGCGGCACCGGCTCGGCCGTCGATGCCGAGCACCGGGTCGCGGTTGGCCGAGGCCGTCGGGTTGAGCGTCTGCGCGGTGCGCGCCTGGCGCACGGCGTTGCCAAAATTGGCGTCCAGCGCGGGCGTGGTGGCGGCGCAAGCCGTCAGCAGTGCGGCACACGAGGCTGCGGCCAGCTTGCCAGCCAGGCGGGTGGGAAAAAGTGCGTTTTTCATGATGAAGCTCCTTACTTGACTTCCATGCCACCGGTGGCATTGATCGGGGCCACCGGGGCCGGGGCGCTGCGCTGATCGGCCGGAATTTCTTCATGGCCAGAACCTTCGAGCTTGTTACCGAAATAGAACTCGCTGCGGTTGGGCGGCATGTAGCTGTCGGTGGGCAGGATGTAGTTGGGGGCGAGCGGCTTGATCAGGCGCGGTGTGATGACAAACATCAGCTCGCTGCGGTCGCCCTGAAATTCGTTGCTGCGAAACAGCGCACCCAGCACCGGCACTTCACCCAGGCCGGGCACCCGGTCCACGACTTGTGTCACATTGTTTTTGATCAGGCCGGCAATGGCCAGGCTTTGACCGTCCATCAACTGCACCGAGGTTTGCGCCCGGCGGGTGGTGAAGCTCGGCAAGATGGCCGTTTGACCCCCGATGGTGCTGAACGGTGAACCGGTCTGCGACAGCTCGGACACCTCGGGCGCCACCTTCAGGTGGATGCGTCCACCCTCCAGTACCGTTGGCGTGAACTTGACGCCCACCCCATATTCCTTTTCTTCCAGCGTGATGGTGGAGCCGCCGGTCGCGTCATTGGCCCGCGCCACCGGAATGAAGATCTTGCCGCCCGCCAGGAAGCTGGCCTCCTGGCCGCTGATGGCGACCAGGTTGGGTTCGGCCAGGATTTTGATCAGGCCATCGTTCTTCTCGAGGTCGATGGAGAGGCCGTTGGTGCTGTTCTTGATGGCACTGAGCAGGCCGGCGCCACCGCTCAACAGGTTGGAGCCAATGCCATACATCCAGTCGCCATTGGACCGGGTGGCGCTGAACTTGGCGCCCATCTTGTCCATCAGCGTCTTCGACACCTCTGCCACCGTTACTTCCAGCATGACCTGCTGGGCCTCGGCTATCTGCAAGAGGTTCACCACCTTGGCCCCGCCCGCGCCGCCGCTGCTGCTCATTTGCAGCTTGGTGCCGGGTGCCACCTTGGTGTCGCCGGCCACGATGGGCAGCACCAGGCTCTTGTTCATGTCGCTGACAAAGGCATTGGCAATGTCTTCGGCGGCCTTGGCCTTGACGGCGCTGGAGACCACGCCGGTCAGGATGACCGAGTCGGCCGCCGGCCGCACCGTGATGCCTTTCTCGCCGGGCAGCAGTTCATGGATCTTGGCCTCCATGCGCGCCACGTCGATGTTCACATTGACATCGATGGCGGTGGGCCCGGCGCCCTTGCGCCAGATCATCAGGTTGGTCGAGCCATAGGTCTTGCCCAGCAGGTAAAGCTCGGAGGCGCTGATCAGGGTGACGTCAGCCACGGTCGGGTTGCCGACCGAAATGCGCGTGATGGCCGAGGGCAGCCGCATCAGGGTGGACTTGCCAATGGTCAGGTTCAAGGCCGGTCCGACCGTGGACGCGTCGGCGCTGGCATCGGCCACCACGGACGTAGCAGCCACCGTAGCGGGCTTGGCTGCGGTCGTGCCTTTGATCACCGCGGGGGCTTGCGCCTGCGCCGTCAGGGCGCCAAGCGAGACAGCCAGTGCCACCCAAAGGGGGGTCAACATGGGGGGGCGTAACAAGGTTTTCATGGTCTTTTCCTTAAAAATCAGCGGTTGCTTTTTGCAGGCCACGGATCACTTCCACGCGGTCCTTGGGTTCTTCGACAGGCTTGGCTGGCACGGGCCTGGGCTTCGCGCGCTGCACCACTTTTTTGACCGGGGCCGGCGCAGAGGCCACCACCGCCACCGGTGCCGGCGCTGCAAACAGGTCTTGCTGATGGACCCCTGTCGTGGCGCCGTCCTGGGTGTCGACCTGGTTGCGCAAGATCAGCGACAGCGTGCCGATGTTGCGTGCCAGGTCAATCTTTTCGGCCTGCTCGGGCGTGACTTCCAATGTGACGGCGTTCACCACCCGGGGTTTGGTTTCATCAGGCCGCTGGGCCTCTTGCGCAATGGCCAGCACCATGATGCGCTCCAGCACCACCCGTGACATCGGTTTGTCTTTCTCATCCCTGAAGTTCACCAGCAGATCCACAAAGCTGCCCGGCGCCAGGAAGCCGGCCACGCCCACCACCTCGTTGACCTTGACGGTGATGGCGCGGTGCCCTTCCTTGATCACTGAATCGAGCCCTGCCTTGGTGCCCTCGGGCGCCAGCTTGGGTGCCAGCACCGGCTCGCCCTTGAAGATGCTGATGCGCACCACGCGTCCCTCCAGCTTCTTGGGGTCGTCGAAAGCGCCGGTGGGCACCGCACCTTTCGGCCACGGCACCGACTCCAGCATGGTGGGGGTGATGGCCTGGCCCAGTTCCATGTCGCGCGAGGCGACCAGCACCGTGGTTTTGTCGCTGGCGGCCTGTTGGCCCATCCAGCGTGCCGCCAGCAGCACCGCCGCGATGCCCAGCAGCACCGACAGGGCCAGCATGATGATTGCGCGTTTGCTCTTCATTTCAATCTCCTAGTTTGAAAGTCGGGCTGGCTTCGGCCTGCGTCGGCAGGCTGTTGCCACCAAAGTAAGTGGCCCACGCCCAGTCCAGCACCTCGGGGGTCATGCGCGGGGCTTGTTCCAGGTACTTGGCGCGGTCGGCTATCTTGCTGATGACATCGAACGGCAGGCTCGGCAGATAGGGCTGGAGCTTGCGCATGTGCAAGGTGTTGACCAGGTAATCAATGCCGGCCGGGTCGGGCGGCACGCCGCTGCGGGCACAGGCTTGCGCCACCACCGCGCGGTAAGCTGCTGCGTTCATCGGCAGGATGTGAATTTTGTAGCCCAGGCGTCGGGCAAAGGCCGGGTCCACCAATTCCTCGGGCGCCAGGTTGGACGAAAAAACCACGTGCACGTCAAACGGCACGGTGAACTTGGTGCCGGTGTTGAGCGCCAGGTAATCCACGCGGCGGTCCAGCGGCACGATCCAGCGGTTCATCAGCTCGTGCGGGCTCACCCGTTGGCGGCCAAAGTCGTCGATCACGAAGATGCCGTTGTTGGCCTTCATTTGCGGCGGTGCCACATGCAGGCGGGTGTGCGCGTCGTAGTTCAGATCCAGCATGTCGAGTGTGAGCTCGCCACCGGCAATCACCACCGGCCGCTCGACCAGTGCCCAACGGCCGTCAATGGGGTTTTCGCGCGTCAGGCCGGGCATGGGTGCCGCGCCAGCAGGTGCGGGCGCTGGCCGATGCACGATGGGGTCCAGCACCTGAATCACCTCGCCAGCCACATAGATCGCGTGCGGCACCCAGATGTGGCCCTCCAGCGTGTTGATGAGGTGCTCGGCCAGGTAGGTCTTGCCGCTGCCACTGTCGCCATAAAGGTAAATGGCCTTGCCGGAATTGAGCGCACTGCCCAGCGTGGGCAGCATGGCCGGGTCGATCACCAGGTCCCCCATGGCTTGCTTGAGATGCGCAGCCCGCACCGGCACCAGGTGGCGGCTTTGCTCGCTGACCCGGCTCACGTATTCGGGCAGGGTGACCGGAGCCGGACCGACGTAGTTGCATTTTTCAAACGACAGCCGGGCCAGGCGCTGGCCGGTCTCGGTCAAGGCGTAGCTGACGTCGCCCTCCAGATCGCCACGGCGTGGCACTTCCAGCAGGCCGAGCTTGCGCATGGTCGTCAGCAAGCTATCCACCACCGGCACAGCCATGCCCAGGTGTTGCGAAATCTGGTAAAGCTTGAGCTCACCCAGGCGGGCAAAGTGGCGCAAGGCCAGGTCGGTCAAAAAGGCTGCTGGCAGGTTGGCGGCGTCGGCCACCGGCATTTCGGCCGGATCGGGATGCACAGCCTGTAGCAGCGATGCCGCGGTGTGTGACAGATCATCCATGATGTGTGCTTTCAGAAATTGACCAGCGGAGCATGGCCGCTGAAAATCCAGGCGCCATAGGCCAGCAGGCCGGCGGCCATCGCCAGCGCATAGGGCATGCGGTCGGCTGACTGGGTGGCTGGGTTAAAGCGGGCCACCGAGCCGGGCACACATTGGCCCAGCGCCGTGACCACATTGAAAAGAACCAGTTGCGTTTTGCCGACCCAGACCATGCGCACCAGGGCGAGCATTCCGCCCGCGACCAGAATGAACAGCGCCACATTGACAGCCGCAGCCGGGCCGACAAAGCTGCCGATGCCAGCCATCAGCTTGGCATCGCCCGCGCCCATGGCGCGCAGCAGGTAAGAAGGCAAAAAGACGGCCAGGCCGGTGAGCGCCCCGAGCAGCGCACCCTTGGCACCCAGTGCACCGGGGTAGGCGCTCAGCAACCCGGAACCACTTGACCAAATTTGCGGGCCGATGAGGTTGACAACCAAGCCTGCGCCCAGGGTCAGCAAAACGAGCGTGTTGGGAATACGCCGCTCGCGCAGGTCAAACACCAGGGCGGTGAGAACCAGCAGCACCAAAGCGGTAAGACCCAGGGTCTGCCATGCATCAGGAGCTAGCTTGAACCACATTTGATGACCTGCTACTTTCTTATTGGTTGGTTGCCTGTTTTTCTAATCCGCATCATTCAAGAATCAACTTATTGATTCGGCCCAAATAAGTTTGAACTTTCCATAATTTTCGTGGTCGAATACGTATGGAAAAAGAAGACGCAAGAAACCAAACCCTGGAGCAACTCCACGAGCGGCGCAAGCAAGTCGTGCGATTGCACAAGAAGGCCATCAAGATCATGAAGATCGTTGAGCTGACGGGCTTGAGCTACCCGACGGTACGAGCCACGATTGATCGGTATGAGGCAGGTGACTGGGCAGCCATACGGCCAGCCCGTCGCGGTCGCCCCAAGGGCGATGGTCGGGTACTCAGTGCGGCCCAGGAAGATGCCATCCAGCGCATCATCATCGACAAGCGCCCCGAACAACTCAAGATGGATTTCTTCCTGTGGAGTCGAGCCGCAGTGGGTCAACTCATCGAACAGGAATACGGCCTCAAGTTGCAGGTACGCAGCATTGGCAAGTACCTTGCGCGCTGGGGCTTCACACCGCAGCGCCCCATCAAACGCGCCTACGAACAAAACCCTGAAGCGGTGCAGGCTTGGTTGCAAGGTGAATATCCCGGCATAGAGCAACGTGCCAAGCGCGAGGGTGCTGAAATTCATTGGGGTGACGAGACCGCCCTGACCAACACCGATGTACGTGGCAGAAGCTATGCACCGGCAGGCAAAACACCCGTGGCGCTGGCCGTGGGCGGTACACGCCAAAAACTCTCCATGATCGCCACCGTCACCAACCAGGGCAAGACCCGCTGGATGATCATTGAGGAGTCTTTTGACGCCGACAAATTCATCGAGTTTCTGCAAGCACTGATCAAGGACGCAGGCAAAAAGGTGTTCCTGATTTTGGATAACTTACGGGTACACCACAGCAAGGTAGTCAAGGCTTGGGTGGCAGAGCGCAAAGAGCACATCGAACTCTTTTACCTGCCCAGCTACAGCCCACAACTCAACCCAGAAGAAAGACTCAATGCGGACCTGAAGCAGGAGATGAGCAAACGTGTGCCAGTGCGCACCAAGGCCAAGTTACGCCACGCTGCCGCCGAGCATATGACGATGCTGGAGCAGACGCCTGAGCGTGTCATCGCCTACTTTCAGGATCGGCGCGTCAAATATGCGGCTTAAAACTTCATCGGGCCGGATCAATAATCACTTTCAAATCCACGTTTCAACGATCTTGGGATCATCCTGCGGTGAGCGCTCCAGGCGCGTAAGCCCTTGAGGAAGTCTGCCGCGCAACCCTTCTAGCGTCTTGTCTTGCAGTAGCTCATTCGTGGGTTGATTCAACCACTTGCGGGCCACAAAGCGCCCTGGTAGATCAACCGGGCTGTCGTACACCGTCCAAAGCTCTAGCACAGCGATTTCCTTCAGTTGGTCCAATAGGTCAACTCTTCGTCAGCGGCCTCAACCGGGTCGTCGCCATCGTTGAAAGCATCGTCAGCCGAATCCGCAGTTTGCATAGCTTTCTCGGCATCCAAGTCCGTGCGCTCAGAAATACGCTTGGCATAAAGTTCGTTCCAGGCGGCGCGGTCCAATTGGACAGTAGCTGGTGCTTGAATGGTTGTCATGATCTGTTCTCCTATGCTTGATTTAATTGGGATGCATGAGCAAAGGCGATTTCTCTCAATGCATGAAAACTCAGATTGCTTTTAGAAACATGATTGCAGAAAACTTCAGCAAGTTGGTGCGCAAAAAGCATTGGTGCTTGCTCCTCTGGACGGCCGCATTCGGCTGCAAACATGGCCTGCCTTCCTGACATGAACTG
>NZ_JAURYQ010000013.1 GCF_030653815.1 Rhodoferax sp.
CGCCGCCAACGACCTGCAGGTGGGCCAGACCGGCAAGATCGTGGCGCCCCAGCTCTACATTGCGGTGGGCATCAGTGGTGCCATCCAGCACCTCGCCGGCATGAAGGACAGCAAGGTCATCGTGGCCATCAACAAGGACCCCGAGGCACCGATCTTCAGCGTGGCCGATTACGGCCTGGAAGCTGACTTGTTTGTGGCCGTGCCCGAGTTGACAGCCGCAATTTGATACCTTGCGGGTCAGACCACTCGCGCAGCGACGTGCTCTGACCCCAACTGATTAAGGAAAGACCCATGAGCTACATCGCCCCCGTCAAAGACATGCTGTTCAACATCGAGCATCTGGCCGGCATTGACCAGATCGCCCAACTGCCCGGCATGGAAGACGCCGGTCTGGAAACCGCCCAGGCGGTGCTCGAAGAGGCGGCCAAGTTTTGCGAGGGCGTGCTCGCGCCGCTGAACTGGGAGGGCGACAAAAATCCGTCCACCTGGAAAGACGGTGTGGTCACTGCGGCCCCCGGCTTCAAGGAGGCCTTCAGGCAATACACCGAGGCCGGCTGGCAGGGCCTGCAACACCCCACCGACTTCGGTGGCCAGGGCCTGCCCAAGACCATCGGCTCTGCGGTGGGTGAAATGCAGAATGCTGCCAACCTGAGCTTTGCCCTGTGCCCGCTGCTCACCGACGGCGCCATCGAGGCGCTGCTCACCGCAGGCTCGCCGGAACTCAACGCCATCTACCTGGAAAAACTCGTCAGCGGCGAGTGGACCGGCACCATGAACCTGACCGAGCCACAAGCCGGCTCTGACCTGGCCGCGGTGCGCACCCGCGCCGAACCCCAGGCGGATGGCAGTTACAAGGTGGCAGGCACCAAGATCTACATCACCTGGGGTGAGCATGACATGGCCGACAACATCATCCATCTGGTGCTGGCCCGCGTCACCGGCGCACCGGAAGGCGTGAAAGGCATCAGTCTGTTTGTGGTGCCCAAATTCCTGGTCAACGCCGATGGTTCACTGGGTGCGCGCAACGATGTGCATTGCGTCAGTATCGAACACAAGATGGGCATCAAGGCCAGCCCCACGGCGGTCCTGCAGTTTGGCGACCACGGCGGCGCGGTCGGCTACCTGGTGGGTCAGGAAAACCGCGGCCTGGAGTACATGTTCATCATGATGAATGCCGCCCGTTACGGCGTGGGGGTGCAGGGCATTGCCATTGCCGACCGGGCGTACCAGAAAGCGGTGCAGTTTGCCAGGGAGCGCATTCAAAGCCGCCCGGTCGACGGCTCGCTGCCGGCGGCCGGCCCCATCATTCACCACCCGGATGTCAAGCGCATGCTCATGACCATGCGCGCCTACACCGAGGGCTGCCGGGCCCTGTCCAGCGTGGCCGCAGCCGCCTATGACGCGGCACACCACCACGAAGACGCTGAGACGCGCAGGCAAAACCAGGCGTTTTATGAATTCATGGTGCCGCTGATCAAGGGTTACAGCACCGAGATGAGCCTGGAAGTGACCAGCCTGGGTGTGCAGGTTCATGGCGGCATGGGTTTCATTGAGGAAACCGGCTGCGCGCAGTATTACCGCGACGCCAAGATCCTGACCATTTATGAGGGCACCACCGCCATCCAGGCCAACGACCTGGTGGGACGCAAAACCGCGCGCGATGGCGGCCAGACCGCCAAAGGTATTGCCGCACAGATCGAAGCCACCGAATTCGAGCTGCAGCAAAGCGGCAGCGACGATGCCGAGGCCGTGGCCAAACGCCTCAAGGCGGCGCGACTCGCATTCCTGGACGTGGTGACGTTTGTGGCCGCCAACACCAGGACCCAGCCCAACGACGTCTTTGCCGGCAGCGTGCCCTACCTGATGCTGGCCGGCAACCTGATGGCGGGCTGGCAACTGGCGCGCGCCCTGCTGGTGGCCCAGGTGCAGTTGGCCAAGGGGCAGGACGCCGCCTTCATGCAGGCCAAGATCATCACCGCACGTTTCTACGCCGACCACCTGCTGACCAAGGCGCCGGGCCTGCGCGACAGCATTGTGGAAGGGGCGGCCTGCGTGACTGAGTTGGCGCTGGACGCGTTTTAAAACTTTTGCCACAGCAGGCATGACGCTAAACCCGGTGCGGCGACCGGGCCATGCGCATGCGGTTTTGGGAGCAAATCACGCACGAAATAGAGGGTGCCTTTGCCCGACCTGCTGTCTGCGCGCGCCTTTGCCCCCAAAGCCCGGTCGCATGACCCTATCCCCGCACCTATGCGCCTGTGTGGCAAGTCGTTTTGTCGAAATTTCCCCTGCCAGTCGACCCACCAGCGCATCGCCCGACTGATTGGGCAAGCACCGTAATGCAGCCTTGGCCCCAGCATCGCTCCCCCCCGCGGGTCAGAGTGCCGGATCTGTAAATATCAGCGTTTGAGCTTGTCCGACTTGCCACGGCGGGTACTTGACCATGACCAGTTGAAACAGCGCCGAACCCTCGAAGCTGGCCAGCCAGGCCTGCAACCGGGGCCAGGCCTGGCTGGCAAACCAGACACTGTCGGTGTGCGCGAATTGACGCACAAAGGGCGCAATGGCGGCATCGGTCAAACCCCAATGGGCGCCTGACAGGCAGGCTGCTTCGGTCAGGCGCTGGTTCAGGTCAGCGAGAAATGCACCAGCCTTGTCGCGGGGCTCAGAAGCATCAGCAAGGTCAAACCGGTTCGGGTACTTGGTGCGGTCCAGCTGCGGCTTGAACTCATGGTCACAGCGCCTGATTAAACCCATGGCATCGGTCAGCCCGTCATCGGCTGGCAGCCAATTCAGCGGGTCACGGCGCTGCAGCGCCCACAGCATGATGTCGAGACTTTCTTTTAATACGTGACCATACGGGTCAATCAGCACGGGCACCGTGGCCTTGGCTGACACTTGCTGCAGTGCAGCCGGTTTGTGGCTCAGCACCACCTCGCGCAATTCGCACGGTTGCCCGCTGACCGCCAGCGCCAGGCGGGCGCGCATGGCGTAGGGGCAGCGGCGAAACGAGTACAGAATCGGATGGCTTATTTGGATGCCCCAACCCAGTCCAGCCCGCGCGCCTTGGCCAGGTCCCACTGGCGCTTGCGTTCACGGGCACCCGCTTTTTGGCTTTCGCTGGTGATGGCGTGGCAGCGGGCGCAGCTGACGCCGTCCTCGAACAGCGGCGACAACTTGTCAGCTTCGCTGATGGGCATGCGGCAAGCCCGGCACAGGCCGTAGTCACCCACTTCGAGGCCGTGACCGACCGCCACCCGTTCGTCAAAGACAAAGCAGGCGCCCTGCCACAGGCTTTGCTCGGGCGGCACGGTCTCCAGGTATTTCAAGATGCCGCCTTCAAGGTGGTAGACCTCATCAAAACCCTGGGCACGTAACAGCGCCGTGGATTTTTCGCAGCGAATGCCGCCGGTGCAAAACATGGCGACCCTGGGTTTTTTGCCGCTGGCCGGGTTCAGTGCAGCCGTTTGTTCGACCCACTGTGGCAATTCTGAAAAGCTGTCGATGTGGGGATTCAGCGCGCCGGTAAAGGTGCCGATGTCCACCTCGTAATGGTTGCGGGTGTCGACCACCACCACGTCCGGGTCCGAGATCAGCTGGTTCCAGTCGGCCGGCTTGACATAGGTGCCCGCCAGTGTGGCGGGGTTGGCCTCGGGCACACCGAGTGTGACGATTTCGCGTTTCAGGCGCACCTTCATGCGGTAAAAAGGCGCTTTGTCCGACCAGGCTTCCTTGTGCTGCAGGTCCGTCAGCCGTGGGTCCTGACGCAAATAAGCCAGCACCGCGTGCACGCCATCCGCCGGGCCGGCAATGGTGCTGTTGATGCCCTCGGTGGCCAGCAAAATCATGCCCTTCACGCCATGCTGTTGGCAAATGGCCAGCAGCGGTTCTTTCAGCGCGGTGTAGTCGGGCAGGTCGACAAATTTGTAAAAGGCAGCGGTCAGGAATTGCATTCGGGCTATTTCATTGGAAGAACTTGCGGGTCAGACCACTCGCGTAGCGACGTGCTCTGACCCCAACATTATGTCGGCCAGGTGGAGCCGTGCTCGGGCACGATGGCGCGCCAGCCGAGTTCGTGCTTGATGCGGCTGCGCAGCATATCGGCCGGGCCGGCATCGCCGTGCACCACATAGACCTGGTCGGGCGCCTGCGGCATGGTGCGCAGCCAGGCCAGCAGCTGGTTGGCGTCGGCATGGGCCGAGGCTGATTCGAGTTGCACCACTTCGGCGTTGACATCCACATCGCGCCCGTGAATGCGCACCGACTTGGCGCCGCTGGCCAGTGTGTCACCGCGTGTACCGGGGGCCTGGTAGCCGGTCAGGATGATCATGTTGCGGTGGTTGCCGGCATAGTGCGCCAGGTGGTGCAGCACGCGTCCGCCAGTGGCCATGCCGCTGGCCGACAAAATGACCATCGGACCGTGGCGACTCGCCAGGGCCTTGGATTCATCGGTGCTGTTGATCATGGTGGCGTTGCGTGTCAGGGCGCGCGTGTCCTGGTGGCTCAGGCGGTGTTCGCCGGGGTGGTCTTCAAACAGATGGGTGGTGTGCACTGCCATCGGGCTGTCCAGAAAAACCGGCAATGAGGTCGGCAGGTCACCCTTCATCTTGAGCAGGTGAATGGCATGCAGCAAGGCCTGGGCCCGGCCCACGGCAAACACCGGCACCACCGCCACGCCGCCGCGTTTGGCCACGCGCTGCAGGGCCGGTGCCAGCTCGGCCGGGATGTCTTCCCTGGGGTGGACGCGGTCGCCGTAGGTGGACTCGATCAGCACGGTGTCGGCCTGCGGCGCATCGTCGGGCGGGCTCATGACGAGGTCGTCGGGGCGGCCCAGGTCACCCGAGAACAATATGCGCCGGCCTGCCACTTCGAGCAGGATGCTCGACGCCCCCAAAATATGCCCGGCCGAACTGAAGCTGGCTTTCCAGCCCGGCATGAGGTTGATGGTCTTGTCGAACTCGACGGCTTTGAGCAAGTGCAGGGCGTCCAGTGCGTCCTGCCGGGTGTACAGCGGCAGGGCCGGTGCGTGTTTGGAAAAGCCATGCCGGTTGGCAAAGGCCGCGTCTTCTTCCTGAATATGGCCGCTGTCTGGCCACAGGATGCGGCACAGGTCGCGTGTGCCCCGGCTGGCATACACATGGCCAGTGAAGCCTTCCTTGGCCAGCAGTGGCATGTAGCCGCTGTGGTCGAGGTGGGCATGGGTCAGCAGCACCGCATGGATCTGGTCGGGCGGCACGGGCAGCGGGTTCCAGTTGCGCAGTCGCAATTGCTTGTAGCCCTGAAACAGGCCGCAGTCCACCAGCAGGCGCTTGCCGTCGTGCTGCACCAGGTACTTGGAGCCGGTCACGGTACTGGCCCCGCCGAGGAAGGTGATGGTGACGCTCATTTCAAGGTCTCCTCATGAAGCTCAATTAAAAAGCCACGCCGTTGTGCGTCAACGGCGTGGCTTGATTTTGAACTTTTTACAGCTGGGTCAGACGACAAATATCAACTAAAAAAGTTTTTCAGCCGATCCGTCCAGCTGTCGCCGGTGGGCGAGTGTTTGCTGCCGCCCTTTTTGAACGACTCGTCGAGCTCGCGCATCAGCTTTCGCTGGTGTTCGGTCAGCTTGACGGGTGTTTCCACCAGAATGTGGCAATACAGGTCACCGGGGTAGTTGGAGCGCACGCCCTTGATGCCCTTGCCGCGCAGGCGGAACTGCTTGCCGGTCTGCGTGCCTTCCGGGATGTCGATGGCCGCCTTGCCTTCGAGCGTGGGCACGTCGATCTCGCCGCCCAGGGTGGCGGTGATCATGCTGATCGGCACCGAGCAGTGGATGTCGTCGCCGTCGCGCTCAAAGATGTCGTGTTTCTTCAGGCGGATTTCTATGTACAGGTCCCCCGGTGGCCCGCCATTGGTGCCGGGTTCGCCATTGCCCGCGCTGCGGATGCGCATGCCGCCGTCGATACCCACCGGGATTTTGACTTCCAGGGTTTTCTGCTTTTTGATCTTGCCCTGACCATGGCAGGCAGTGCAGGGCTCGGGAATGACCTTGCCGGTACCGCGGCAGGTGGGGCAGGTCTGCTGCACGCTGAAAAAGCCCTGGCGCATCTGCACCGCACCCGAGCCGCCACAGGTGCCGCAGGACTTGACCTGGGTACCGGGCTTGGCACCGCTGCCGTGGCAGCTGTCGCAGTTGTCCCAGCTGGGGATGCGGATTTGTGCGTCCTTGCCCTTGGCGGCTTCTTCCAGCGTGACTTCCATGGCGTAGCTCAGGTCGCCACCGCGGAACACCTGGCGGCCCCCGGCACGGCCGCCGCGTTGCTGACCAAACATGTCACCAAAGATGTCACCGAAGGCCTCTGCAAAACCACCATAGGCTTCACCGCCGGCGCCACCGCGCATGTTCGGGTCCACCCCGGCAAAGCCATGCTGGTCGTAGGCCGCACGTTTTTGCGGGTCCGACAGCATCTCATAGGCTTCCTTGGATTCCTTGAATTTCTCCTCGGCCACCTTGGCGGCATCCCCCTGATTGCGGTCGGGGTGGTGCTTCATCGCGTGTTTGCGATAAGCCTTCTTGATCTCTTCGTCCGAGGCGTTCTTGGGAACACCCAGCACTTCGTAGTAATCTCTTTTGGACATGGTCTGGTCTTGCCTGATGTCAATGCAAACGCCGCGGTGAACTTGTAAGGTTCAGCGCGGCGCCCACCGACGGTTTAAAAACAGCGTGAAAACAAGCGCTTAGGGCTTCTTGACTTCTTTCACTTCGGCATCCACCACATTGTCGTCGGCCTGGGCCGAACCACCCTGTGCGCCTTGACCGGCGTCACCTGCCTGCGCGCCTTCAGCGGCCTGCTTGGCCTGCATGTCGGCGTACATTTTTTCGCCGAGTTTCTGGCTCACCGTCATCAGGGCGGCGCTCTTCTCGTCGATGGCGGCCTTGTCGTCGGATTTAAGCGCGTCTTCGAGCTGCTTGATGGCGTCTTCGATGCTGGTCTTTTCAGCGGCGTCAATCTTGTCACCGTACTCGGTCAGACTCTTCTTGACGCTGTGCAGGCTGGCATCGGCCTGGTTCTTGGCTTGCACCAGTTCCAGTTTGCGCTTGTCGTCGGCCGAGTTGAGTTCAGCATCCTTGACCATTTGCTGGATTTCAGCCTCGGTCAGGCCGGTGTTGGCCTTGATGGTGATCTTGTTCTCTTTGCCGGTGCCCTTGTCCTTGGCGCCCACGTGCAAAATGCCGTTGGCGTCGATGTCAAACGACACTTCAATTTGCGGCGTGCCGCGCGCCGATGGCGGGATGCCTTCGAGGTTGAACTCGCCCAGCAGCTTGTTGCCGGCGGCGATTTCGCGCTCGCCCTGGAACACCTTGATGGTCACGGCCGGCTGGTTGTCGTCGGCGGTCGAGAAAGTCTGGGCAAACTTGGTCGGGATCGTGGTGTTCTTGGTGATCATCTTGGTCATGACACCACCCAGGGTTTCAATGCCCAGGCTCAAGGGGGTCACGTCGAGCAGCAGCACGTCCGTGCGGTCACCCGACAGCACCTGGCCCTGGATGGCCGCACCCACAGCCACGGCTTCGTCCGGGTTGACGTCTTTGCGCGGCTCCTTGCCAAACAGTTCCTTGACCTTTTCCTGCACCTTGGGCATGCGGGTCATGCCGCCGACCAGGATCACGTCGTTGATGTCGGAAGCGCTGACGCCGGCGTCCTTCAGGGCGGTGCGGCAGGGCGCAATGGTGCGCTCGATCAGCTCTTCGACCAGACTTTCCAGCTTGGCGCGGGTGAGTTTGATGTTCAGGTGTTTCGGGCCCGAGGCGTCGGCCGTCACGTAAGGCAGGTTGATGTCGGTCTGGGCGCTGCTCGAGAGCTCGATCTTGGCTTTTTCAGCGGCTTCCTTCAGGCGTTGCAGCGCCAGCACATCCTTGCCCAGGTCCACGCCTTGTTCTTTTTTGAATTCGGCAATCACGAAGTCAATGATGCGCTGGTCGAAGTCTTCACCGCCCAGGAAGGTGTCGCCGTTGGTGGACAGCACTTCGAACTGTTTCTCGCCATCGACATCGGCGATCTCGATGATCGACACGTCAAACGTGCCGCCACCCAGGTCATACACCGCAATCTTGCGGTCGCCTTTTTCGTTCTTGTCCATGCCGAACGCCAGCGCTGCGGCGGTGGGCTCGTTGATGATGCGCTTGACATCGAGGCCGGCAATGCGGCCGGCGTCCTTGGTGGCCTGGCGCTGGGCGTCATTGAAGTAGGCCGGCACGGTGATGACCGCCTCGGTCACGGCTTCGCCCAGGTAATCTTCGGCGGTTTTCTTCATCTTGCGCAGAATGTCGGCGCTGACCTGCTGCGGTGCCATGCGGTTGCCGCGCACTTCGACCCAGGCGTCGCCGTTGTCGGCGGCGGCAATCTTGTAGGGCATCAGGTCGATGTCTTTTTGCACTTCTTTTTCAGAGAACTTGCGACCAATGAGGCGCTTCACCGCGTACAGGGTGTTCTTCGGGTTGGTGACCGACTGGCGCTTGGCCGATGCGCCCACCAGCACTTCGCCGTCTTCCTGGTAAGCAATGATGGACGGCGTGGTGCGCGCACCCTCGGCGTTCTCGATCACTTTGGCGGTGTTGCCTTCCATGACAGCGACGCAGCTGTTGGTGGTGCCCAAGTCAATACCAATGATTCTTCCCATGATGCTTCCTTAAATGTTGGGGCAGTTGCCCAGCTGCAGTGCAGCCAGTCCAAGCGCCCGGGAGGGTTTTGAAATTCGAATGTGGATAAGGTGTGGCTACCCGCGCTTATTTCAAGCCGGGCAGTCGTTTTATTTTGCGGCGGCCACCGTGACCAGCGCCGGGCGCAGCACACGCTCGGCAATCAGGTAGCCCTTTTGCAGCACGGTGACCACGGTGTTGGCCTCCTGCTCTGAGGGCACCACGCTGATGGCCTGATGCTGGTGCGGGTCGAACTTGTCACCCGCGGGCGGATTGATGGCAATGACCTTGTTGCGCTCCAGGGCCGAAACCAGCTGGCGCAGCGTGGCCTGCGAGCCTTCGCGCAACTGCTCCAGCGTGGTGTCCTTGATGGCCAGACCGGCTTCGAGGCTGTCGACCACCGGCAGCAGGCTGTCGGCAAACGACTCCAGCGCGAACTTGCGCGCCTTGGACACTTCGTCCTCGGCGCGGCGCCGGGCGTTCTCGGTGTCGGCTTTGGCGCGCAGGTATTGGTCGGACAAGTCACTGTACTTCGCCTGCAACTGGACCACTTCAGCCTGGCAGCTGGCCAGCGTCTGCACTTCCAGTTCAGGCGGGGCAGTTTCGGTGTTGGCGGCGTTCACGGGCTCGGCAGCGTCGGGCTGAGAGTCGTTGGGGGGGGTGCTGGAGTGAGTCATTCAGGTGAAATGGTGGTTGGCAACAAGTTCTGTAGCTTGGGTTGAAGGCCGCTTTTGCAAGAGCTCAACGGCAAAAAAGTTGGGAGACCCTTCGCGACAGAAAAAAAGCGGGCTTGAAAAGCCCGCTACTTTGTGGAACGTGGGGCCGCCCAAGCGGCCGATGACCGGGGTTTAACCCAGGTTCAGCAATTCGACGTCAAATTTGAGCGTGGCATTGGGCGGGATGACGCCACCAGCACCACGCGCACCATAGCCCAGCTCGGGCGGGATGATGAGGGTGCGCGCGCCACCCACCTGCATGCCGGCCACACCCTCGTCCCAGCCCTTGATCACCATGCCAGCGCCCAGGCGGAACACAAAGGGGTCGCGACGGTCCTTGCTGGAGTCGAACTTGGCACCTTGCACGCCGTCCTGGTAAAGCCAGCCGGTGTAGTGCACAGTCACATTTTGGCCGGCAGTGGCGACTGTGCCGCTGCCCAAAATGGTGTCTTCAATGGTGAGGCCGGAAGCAGTTGTAGTCATGGAATGAATCGGTTCGTTAAGGGTAAAAGTGCATTTTAAGCCGCGGCCGTGGCAGCGACTTGACTGGCCAGCCATCTGTTGGCAAAACCTGCCAGGTCGCCCATGCGTTTGAGCAAATCAAGGCCCATGGGCGTGGCCAGGTAGCCGTCGCGGCCGTGGTCCAGAAAACCTGCGGCGCGTAACTCCTTGATACGGGTGTTGAGCGTGTTGGGCGTGATGTGGCCGACGCTGTCCTGCAGGATACGAAAGGTTTGCGGGTGCCCGTCTTTCAGGGCCCACAGCACCCGGATGGCATAACGTGACTCCAGCAGGCTCAACAATTGACCCACGGCAACATTGTCTTTGGAAGTCATGAAATTCATCTCCAGGAGGCAGGGTGTGGTGAAAGACCCGATCGGCAAGCGTGATCAGGGTGGCCGCACATGATGCGACGGTTTTTTTTTAAACTATAGCGCAATTTCGGTGCCTGCTACAGGTTTCATAGTGAAAAGGCGGGCATGACCGTCAGTCACCCGTGAATTTCCCGGGGTGGAAAGTTTTCACCTTTTGTACGCAATCGCACAGATTGTTGCTCCGCCCCTGAGTAAGCTGGGCCAACACGTCAAAAGCGTGTTGTTCACAATCCAAGGAAAACCTCCCATGAAAAAACTTAACTTCACCCGACTTCTTATTTCTGCCGCCGTTTGTACCGTGGCCATGAGCGCCCAGGCGCAAAGCGGTTTCTACGGCCTCACTGCGCCGGGCAGCTCTTACGTTGAGCTGGGCATCGGTCAATCCGATTACTCGGTGGGCAATGGCAGCGGTCTGTTTGACTCCGAAGACGGCGATACCGCTTACAGCATTCGTGGCGGCAGTTTCTTCAATGCCAATTTGGGCATGGAAATTGGCTACACCAACTTTGGCAAGATCAACCGCGCGGGTGGCACCACCAAGGCCGAAGGCATCAACCTGAGCCTGGTCGGCAAGATGCCGCTCAGCCCGAGTTTCAAGGTGCTTGGCAAGATCGGCACCACTTACAGTCACACCAATGTGTCGAGTCTGGACCCGAGCGTCGCCGCCGGGTCTGAAAAAGACTTCGGTCTGTCCTACGGCATTGGCGCCGAGTACCTGCTCACACCGCAGTGGTCGGGCGTTCTGCAATATGAGTCGACCAAGATGCAGTTTGCCGGTGATCGCAGCGACCGCGTTGGTCTGACGAGTTTGTCGGCCCGATACCGCTTCTAAACTCGGAATCTGCCTCTGGCATGGGGCAGGGCGTATGCTCTGACCATGCCACGCCTCACCCAAGCCCCCAATCTGTTCATGGCCACGCTGTGGGCGGACTGGCTGCGGACCGAGGGTATTGACGCCAGCGTCCAGCGCGAGTTCCTCCGCAGTGCCGCTGGCGAACTGCCGCCCGATCAATGCCTGCCGGAAGTCTGGATCAAAGACCCGCTTCAAGAAGCCCGGGCGCATGCGCTTTTGGGCTTGCTGCAGCATGTTCAGCAGCGCCGCTGGGTGTGTACTTGTGGTGAGTTGGTCGAAGGCGGCTTCGAGCAGTGCTGGCATTGCGGCAGCATGATGCCGGCAATTGAACAAGGTTGACGAGCCTGACCCCGGCACTGGCTCCACAGTTAGGGCTGCTTGGTTCCCCACCTGACCCGGTTGGCCGCTTCACCATGCGGGAAGGCCCGTCAAGCGGAATTGTAAGGGCAGGACGATGTCCCTGGTCTCCGTGGCCCTAAAACAGGGTCGCCATGCTGGCATGCTTGCTGCCGTGTCGCCCTTTAGAATCAAGAAATGTCATATCTTGTGCTCGCCCGTAAATACCGTCCCCGAAATTTCACTGAAATGGTGGGCCAGGACCACGTGGTGCAAGCGCTGACCAATGCGCTCACCAGCCAGCGCCTGCACCATGCCTACCTGTTCACCGGCACGCGCGGCGTCGGCAAGACCACGGTGTCGCGTATTCTGGCCAAGTCGCTCAATTGCCAGGGCGCCGACGGCCAGGGCGGCATCACCGCCACGCCGTGTGGCGTCTGCCAAGCCTGCACCGACATCGACAGCGGCCGTTTTGTCGACTACACCGAGCTCGATGCCGCCTCGAATCGGGGTGTGGACGAGGTCCAGGCGCTGCTGGAGCAGGCGGTGTACAAGCCGGTGCAGGGTCGCTTCAAGGTGTTCATGATCGACGAGGTCCACATGCTCACCAACACGGCCTTCAACGCCATGCTTAAAACGCTGGAGGAGCCGCCCGAATACCTCAAGTTTGTGCTGGCCACCACCGACCCGCAAAAAGTGCCGGTCACGGTGCTGTCGCGCTGCCTGCAGTTCAATTTGCGGCCCATGGCGCCTGACACCATCCGTGAGCATCTGCAAAAAGTGTTGTTGACCGAGCAGGTGCAGGCCGACGTGCCGTCCCTGCGCCTGCTGGCGCGTGCCGCGCGCGGCTCCATGCGGGATGCCTTGAGTCTGACCGATCAGGCCATTGCCTTTGGCTCGGGTGTGTTGCAGGAAGCCACGGTGCGCCAGATGCTGGGCAGTGTCGACCGCTCCTATGTGTTCAGGCTGCTGCAGGCGCTGGCGCAAGGCGACGGCAAAACCGTGGTCGACACCTCCGAGACCTTGCGCACCCATGGCCTGAGCGCAGCCTCCACACTGGAAGAAATGAGCGGTGTGCTACAGCGCATGGCGGTGTTGCAGGCGGTGCCCGACAGCGCCCAGGACGACAACGACCCCGAGTTTGCCGAGATCGCGCAGTTGGCGGCCCTGATGCCGGCCGACGAGACCCAGTTGCTCTACAGCATCTGCCTGCATGGCCGGGGCGAACTGGGGCTGGCGCCGGATGAATACGCGGCGCTCACCATGGTGTTGCTGCGCCTGCTGGCGTTCAAGCCTGCGGCGGCCGATGCGGCCACTGCGGAAAAAAAAACACTGAAAATTCTTTCGCGCCCCGGCGCTGAGCCATCGGCCCAGCCAACGAAAATTGCGCCCGGGCCAGCGCCAGCGCCGGTGACTGCCGCGGTGCCCCAGGGGCATCGTCTGCCGGTGCGCGACATGCCGCGCCCGCAAACCCCAAGCACCACGCCCGAGCCGCCGCTGGTACCGGATCCGGTTCAGGTCGTGTCCGATGCGCCCCCGCAGGCCGCAAAAATTGAAGCTGTTCAGGTGCACGAGCAGCCAGACCCCCGGCGCGATGTGCCGCTGGAGCGCGTGGCTGAAGCGGTGGCTGGCAGCACTGACGGTGATTTTTGGTACGCCACGGTGCAGGCCCTGATTGCCTCGGAGGCCATTACCGCGATGGTGCGCGAGCTGGCCTTGCAGGCGCAGCTGGTGGCGCGTGACACCGACCAATGGTTGCTGCGGGTGGAGCGTGAGTCGCTCAACCAGCCCGGCAGCCGCGAACGTCTGGCGGCAGCGCTGGCCACGGCGGGTTACCCGGTGCGTCTGGTGGCCGAAGTCGGGCGTGTCAGCGACAGCCCGGCCCGGCGCAATGCAGCTGCAGCAGCACAAGCCCAGCTGCTGGCTGAAAAAATCGTTTTCGACGATCCGTTGGTGCAGTCGCTGATGCGTGATTTTGGGGCGAAAATCGTTCCTGGCAGCATCAAGCCGGGGTGAAATTCATTTGCCTCCCTGATCTTTTTTGTGCCGGGCGGGCATGGCCTGATACCCGGCGTTTTTGACGATTTAAATTCAACAAGGAAATTCCATGTTCAACAAAGGACAACTCGCCGGTCTCATGAAGCAGGCGCAAACCATGCAGGACAACATGAAAAAAGCCCAGGACGAGCTCGGCAGCATCGAGGTCACGGGTGAGTCGGGCGCCGGTCTGGTCAAGGTCACCATGACCTGCAAGCACGATGTGAAACGCATCACCATTGACCCCAGCCTGTTGGCCGACGACAAGGACATGCTCGAAGACCTGGTGGCCGCCGCCTTCAACGCCGCCGTGCGCAAGGCCGAGGAAACCTCGACCGAGAAAATGGGCAAGATCACCGCCGGCATGCCTGGCCTTCCCGGCGGCATGAAGTTCCCCTTCTGACACGCACAAGCTCTGTCCCCAACATTTCAATATGGCCGACACCAACGCGCTTGAAACCCTGATCCAGTCACTGCGGCGGTTGCCGGGGGTGGGCGTCAAGTCGGCGCAGCGCATGGCGTTTCATTTGCTGCAGCACGACCGCGCCGGGGCGCAAACGCTCTCGATGGCGCTGGCGCATGCGGCGCAAGCCGTGCAGCATTGCGAACGCTGCCACACTTTCACCGAAGCCCAGGTGTGCAGCACCTGCCTGGACACGCGCCGCGATGCCAGCAAACTCTGCGTGGTGGAAACCCCCGCCGATCAGTCAGCGGTGGAACGCACCGGCGCCTACAAGGGACTTTATTTTGTGCTGATGGGCAAGCTCAGTCCGCTTGACGGCATCGGTCCGCACGACATCGGCCTGAAAAAGCTGTTTGACCGGGCGCTCGATGGCACGGTGCTGGAGGTCATTCTGGCGACCAACTTCACCGCCGAGGGCGAGGCCACGGCCCATGTGATCAGTGAGGGGCTCAAAGCCCGCGGGCTGCACCTGACGCGGCTGGCGCGCGGCGTGCCGGTGGGCAGTGAGCTGGAGTATGTGGATTTGGGTACCATTGCCCACGCGCTGGTCGACCGCCGTTAGGGCCTTTACTGGCGTGCCAGCTTGACGGGTTTTTTCTTGGCGGCTGATTTGGCTGGCGCGGCTTTGGCCGATTTGGCAACGGCCGTCTTGCCGCGTGCCTTGGTACTGCCTTTGACGCGGGCCTTGGCCGGCAAGTACAGCACCACCGATTGACCGCGCTTGAAGGTGGCCGACGTGCTGACCTTGTTCCAGTCGGCAAGTACCTGGGCGCTCACGCTGAAACGCCGGGCCATGCTGGCCACGTTGTCTTTCTTGCCGGCTTTCACCACGGTTTTGCGCAGCACCACATCGGGCGCCAGGGTGAGGTAGCCGTTGTTGGCCACGTGCTCTGTCACGTCACTGTTCAGGCTGGCCGAGCGGCGCACCAGCAGGGTCGAGCCCGCCTTGACATTCATCCGGGGCGGGATGTTGTTGACGTTGCGCAACTCATCCTCGCTCATGCCGACGCGCTTGGCGGCGTCTGCCGGATTGAGGGTGGTGGGGGCCACCCAGGCGGTCCAGTTGGCCAGACGCCCGCCGTTGTAAGCGCTCAGCTTGTTTTGAAAAAGCTCGGCGTTGTCCCAGGGCAGCAAAATCTGCGAATTGCTGGCCGCCAGCAAAACGGGCTTGTTGGCGGAGGGGTTGAGTGCCCGGAAGTCGGCCAGCGGCACCTCGGCGAGTTCGGCTGCCAGCGCCACATCGATGTCGCGCTCAATTTCGACGCTCTGGAAATAGGGGTGATTGCCGATGTCGGGCAGGGACACACGGAACGACTGGGGCGTGGCCACGATGTTTTTCACCGCCTGCAGCTTGGGCACGTACATGCGGGTTTCCATGGGCATGACCAGGTCCTCATAGCGGGTACCGGTGCCGGCATTTTTGGCTTTCTTGATGGCCCGCTGCACGCTGCCTTCGCCCCAGTTGTAGGCGGCCAGCGCCAGGTGCCAGTCGCCAAACATGCGGTGAAGCTTTTGCAGGTAGTCGAGCGCGGCGCGGGTCGACTCAATCACGTCACGGCGGTCGTCGCGAAACATGTTCTGCTTGAGCTCGAAGTACTTGCCGGTGGCCGGCATGAACTGCCACATGCCGGCCGCCTTGGCGCTGGACACCGCCTGCGGATTGAAGGCGCTCTCGATGAAGGGCAACAGCGCCAGTTCGCTCGGCATGTCGCGTCGCTCCAGTTCTTCGACGATGTAGAACAGGTACTTGCTGCCGCGCTCGGTCATGCGCGCCACGTAGTCGGGGCGGCTGCTGTACCAGAGCTCGCGCTCGCGCACCAGGTCGGAGTCCAGGTCGGGCATGGCAAAGCCGCCGCGCACACGATCCCAGAGGTCAACCGGGGGTGACAGCGACTGCACGCTGCGCGAGCGCAGCGAAGGCTCGCTGGCCAGGGGTTTGAGGCCACCCCCCGGGTAGACAGAAAAATTGCTGTCAGGGGTGCCGGGCAGGCTGGCGCCCGAGCCGGTGGCTGCCGTGGTCGAGCGGGTCGACGTTGGGTCGGCAGGCACCGATGTCGCGCAGCCGGCCAGCCACAGGACGGGCAGCAAGGCCAGTGCGTAAAAAAACTGTTTCAAAATTGATCTTTCCAGGTTCTCAGGGCGGCAAAGACAGCGACCGGGTCGCGTGCCATGGGGTCGAACTGCTGCACCGCATGGGCCACGGTCGGCAAATGGGTGCGTAAAAAGGGGTTGACAGCTCTTTCAAGGCCAATCGAGGAGGGTAGCGTGGGTTGCAGTTGCTGACGCAGCGACTGGGCCTGCGCCTGGTAGTTCAGCAGCGCGCTATTGTCAGGCTCAACGGCCCGGGCAAAGCGCAAACTGCCCAAAGTATATTCATGCGCGCAGCAGACCCGGGTGGCGTCGGGCAGCGCAGCCAAGCGTGTCAGGGAGGCCAGCATTTGGGCTGGCGTGCCCTCAAACAAACGCCCGCAACCGGCGCTGAACAGGGTGTCGCCACAAAACAGCACAGGGTCGGCGCCCGGCACCTGGCCCCAGTAGGCAATGTGCCCGGCGGTGTGGCCTGGCACCAGCAATACCTCAAGGCGCAAGCCGAGCACCTCGACGATGTCGCCGTCGGTGAGCCGATGCAGCGGCTCGGGCATGTCTTCGGTGGCGGGTCCGTACACCTGGGCACCGGTGCGCTGGCGCAGGACATCGACCCCGCCGGTGTGGTCGCCATGGTGGTGCGTGACTAAAATCGCCGCCAGGGTCAGTCCGTGTTGGGCCAGGGCCGTGAGCACGGGCTGTGCGTCCCCGGGGTCCACCACCAGCGCCCGACGTTCGTCGTGCAACATCCAGATGTAGTTGTCGTTGAAAGCAGGTATTGGAATTAATTTCATGGCTGATCAAATTATAGGTTTGCACGAATGGATCGCGACGCCACCCGGGGCTTACCTGCTGGCCTGGGAGCGTGCGCAAATGGCCACGGCCGTGGCCGACGTGTTTGGTTTTCATGCGCTGCAACTGGGTTTGCCCGAGCTCGATGCCTTGGCCGCCAACCGCATGCCGCACCGCTGGCTGGCCACCGAAACCCCCAATGAAAAAGCCGCTTTTGTCACTGACTTTTCGGCGCTGCCCTTTCCTGCCAACAGCCTTGATCTGGTGGTGCTGCCGCATGCTCTGGAACTCACCGCCGACCCGCACTCCGCCTTGAGTGAGGTGGCCCGGGTGCTGGTGCCGGAAGGGCGCGTCGTGATTTGCGGCTTTAACCCCATGAGTTTGTGGGGCTTTCGCCAGCAGCGCGGCCACCTGTACCGGCGCCTTGGCGTGAACCGCTTGTTTTTGCCGCAGGCGGGCGAATTCATTGGCTACCTGCGCTGCCGTGACTGGCTGCGTCTGCTGAGTTTTGAGATCGAGTCCGGGGATTTCGGCTGCTACCGGCCGGCCTTGACCCGCGAGCCCTGGTTGCAGCGTTTTGCCTGGATGGACCAGGCCGGCGCACGCTGGTGGCCCTTTTTCGGTGCCGTTTATTGCCTGGTGGCGGTCAAGCGGGTGCGCGGCATGACGCTGCTCAACCCGGCCTGGAAGCCGACCCGGCTGTTGCCGAATGCCCCTGT
This sequence comes from Rhodoferax sp., assembly GCF_030653815.1. Taxonomy (GTDB): domain Bacteria; phylum Pseudomonadota; class Gammaproteobacteria; order Burkholderiales; family Burkholderiaceae_C; genus Rhodoferax. The sequence goes on from NZ_JAURYQ010000013.1 coordinate 17,560, forward strand.
GTCCGTTGCCAATAGCTCGGGCTCCCGCAAGTCGGGTGCCTGAGTGTTTTTTACTTAATTGGTTGGGGGCAGAGCACGTCGCTGCGCGAGTGGTCTGGCCCGCAAAGTTTCAATTCAACCTGAGGTCATGCTTTTGAATTCGATCGAGATTTATACCGACGGCGCCTGCAAGGGCAACCCTGGCCCGGGTGGTTGGGGCGCGCTGCTCAAATCTTCTGACGCCCAAAAAGAGCTCTGTGGCGGCGAACTGGGCACCACCAACAACCGCATGGAAATGATGGCGGTGATCGAGGCGCTGGCGGCCTTGAAGCGCCCTTGCAAGGTCACGCTGCACGTGGACAGCCAGTATGTGCTCAAGGGCATGACCGAGTGGCTGCCGGGCTGGAAAGCGCGGGGCTGGAAGACGGCCGCCAAGGCGCCGGTGAAGAACGTCGATTTATGGCAGCGCCTGGACGCGCTGGTCAACAGCGGCAAGCACCAGATTGATTGGCGCTGGGTGCGCGGCCACAACGGCGACCCCGGCAATGAGCGTGCCGATGAACTGGCCAATCGGGGCGTTGACATGGCGCTGCGCCAGCGCTGACGACCGGGCTGCCCTTTTTTCGGCAAAGTGTGCGTTGTGCCGCTACAGTTGCCCGGTGCAGTTGGTAATGGCATTGACTGGAAAAAATAAACATGGCTTCTAAATTTTCTTTTGTGGCAGTGGCAGCGGTTGGTATCGCACTGGCCGGCGGCGTGGCCTGGTGGCTGCAGTCGCGCCCCCAGTTGCCCAACCCCATCAAGGGTGCCGAGGGCAGTGCCGCGCGACCTGCCGGCGGCGCGCCGGGTGCTCCCCGGGTGGTGGGTGTGGAAGTGGCCCGGGTCGCGGTGCAGGCGCTGCGTGACGATGCCCAGTCTGTGGGCAGTTTGCGCGCACGCAACAGCGTGATGTTGCGCCCCGAGTTGGTCGGGCGCATCACGGCGCTCAATTTCAAGGACGGTGGCCCGGTGCGCAAGGGCCAGGTGCTGGTCCAGTTTGACAACCAGTTGCAGCAGGCCGAGGTGCAGCAAATGCAGGCGCAACTCGCCATTGCCCAGGCCAATTACCAACGCACCCAGGAACTCGTGGCTGAGAAGTTCCTGGCCCAACAAACGCTTGACACCAGCGCGGCCAATCTCAAGGTCGCACAGGCTCAACTGGCGCTGGCCCAGGCGCGTTTGGGCCGCATGGCGGTGCGTGCCCCCTTTGACGGCACGGCCGGCATCCGGCTGGTGAATGTGGGCGACTACGTGAAAGACGGCACCGACCTGGTGGCCCTGGAGGATGCGCGCCAGATGCTGGTCGACTACCGGCTGCCCGAGCGCTACGGCGGAATGGTCAAATCGGGGCAAAGCGTCGAGCTGACACTCGACGCCTTGCCTGGTCGCAGTTTCAGGGCGGCTGTCGAAGCCATTGATCCGCTGCTGGACACCACCGGACGCTCTGTGGGCGTGCGCGCCTTGCTGGCGGTGCCCGAGCGTGCGCCGTTGCGCACCGGCATGTCGGCCCGTGTGACCACGGTGTTTTCAATCAACGAGGCGGCGCTGGTGGTGCCGGAAGAAGCGCTTGTGCCACAAGGCGGCAAGCAGTTTGTCATCCAGCTGGTCGCGCCGCCCGCCGGAACCACGCTGCCCGCCGACAGCCAATTTGTCTCGCAGCGTCAAGAGGTCAAGCTGGGCGTGCGCCGTGCCGGTCGGGTTGAAATCGTGGCGGGCTTGGCCGCAGGCGACACCGTGGTGGTGGCCGGCCAGCAGCGGCTGCAAAAAGACGGCTCACCGGTGCGCATCGTGGCGCTCGGCAAGCCCGCGGGCAAAGCGGCTTCTGGCTCCGCGCCAGCCGCTGATGCGCCAGGACACTGATCATGCAACTGGCTGAAACCTCCATCCGCCGCCCGGTCTTTGCCACCGTGCTGTCCCTGCTGATCGTGCTGATTGGCGCGGTCTCCTTCAACAGTCTGACGGTGCGCGAGTACCCCAAGATCGACGAGCCCGTGGTGTCGGTGTCCACTACCTTTGCTGGCGCTTCCAGCGAGGTCATGGAAACCCAGGTCAGCAAGGTGCTGGAAGACTCGCTCTCGGGCATCGAGGGCGTGGACGTGATCACCTCCACCAGCCGCCAGGAGCGCAGCCAGATCAGCGTGCGTTTTGCCCTGACCCGCGATGCCGATGCCGCCGCCGCCGATGTGCGCGACAAGGTCACCCGGGTGCGCCAGCGCCTGCCCCAAGGCATAGACGAGCCGGTCATTGCCAAGGTCGAGGCCGAGTCCTTCCCGGTGATTTTTCTGGCCCTGAGTTCTGATACCCACACCGCGCTGCAACTCTCCGAGATGGCCAACACCCTGGTCAAGCCGGTGCTGCAAACGGCACCGGGAGCCGCCGAGGTGAATATTTACGGCGAGCGCAAATTTGCCATGCGCATCTGGGCCGACCCTGACAAACTGGCGGCCTACAAGCTCACCGTGCAAGACCTCGAGGACGCCTTGCGCCGCGCCAACCTGGAGGTGCCGGCCGGGCGCATCGAGAGCGCCCAGCGCGAGTTCAACGTCACCGCCGCCACCGATCTTTCGCAGCCCCGGGAATTTTCCCAGGTGGTGATTCGCACGGTCAATGGCCAGCCGATTCGCATTGGCGACGTGGCCCGGGTCCAGGAGGCACCGGTGGATGAGCGCTCCTTTGTGCGCCTGAATGGGCGCGACGCCGTGGGCGTGGGCGTGGTGCGGCAAAGCACTGCCAACCCGCTGGACCTGAGCGCGGGCGTGCGCGGCCTGCTCGACAAATTGCGCCGTGACTTGCCGCCGGGCGTGCAAATCGAGGTGGCCAACGACAACTCGGTGTTCATCGACGAGTCCATCAAGGCCGTCTTCATCACCATTGTCGAAGCCGCAGTGCTGGTGGCGCTGGTGATTTTTGTCTTTTTGCGCACGCTGCGCGCCTCGCTGATTCCGCTCATCACTATTCCCGTGTCGCTGATCGGCACCTTTGCCATGATGGCGCTGGCGGGCTTCAGCATCAATACCCTGACGCTGCTGGCGCTGGTGCTGGCGATTGGTCTGGTGGTCGATGACGCCATCGTCATGCTGGAGAACATTTACCGCCACATCGAGGAAGGCATGGCGCCGTTTCAGGCCGCCATCAAAGGTGCGCGCGAGGTCGGCTTTGCCATTGTGGCCATGACCATGACGCTGGTGGCGGTGTACGCGCCGCTGGCGTTTTCGCCCGGGCGCACCGGGCGCCTGTTCACCGAATTTGCACTGGCGCTGGCGGGTGCGGTGGTGATTTCGGGCGTTGTTGCGCTCACTTTGTCACCCATGCTGTCGTCCTTGCTGCTGCGCCACAATCCGCACCCGACCTGGTTTGATTCGCACATGGAAAACCTGCTGCAATGGGTGACGCGGGTGTACGCCAGGCTGTTGGCCTGGTCCCTGCACCGGCGCGCCCTGGTGCTGTTGGTGATGGTGGCCAGCGGTGCGGTGTCCTGGTGGGTGCTGGGCGACATCAAGCGCGAACTGGCGCCGCTCGAAGACCGGGGCGTGGTCTTGGCGCGCGTCAGCGCACCCGACGGCGCCACCCTGGCTTACACCGACCGCTATGTGCGCGGGGTGGAAAAAATAGCCGAGGACTACCCCGAGTTCGACCGCATTTTTGCCACTGTGGGCAACCCCACGGTGTCCCAGGCCAATGTGTTTTTCAGGGCCAAACCCTGGGATGAGCGCGAGCGCACCACGCTGGACATGGCCCGCGCCATGACGCCGCGTTTTTCAAGCTTGTCGGGCGTCAACGCCACCCCGATCACGCCGCCGTCGCTGGGTCAGGGCTTTCGCAGCCAGCCGATTGAATTCGTCATCATCACCTCGGACAGTTACCAGGAGCTGGCGAAAACCGTTCGTGCTTTCGAGGACGAACTGGCCAAAAACCCCGGCTTTGTCCAGGTGGACTCGGATTTGCGCCTGAACAAGCCCGAGATCAAGCTCGAAGTGAACCGCGAGCGCGCCGCCGACCTGGGCGTCAGTGTCGATGCCATCGCGCGTTCCATCGAGACCTTGCTGGGTGGGCGCAAGGTGACGCGCTACAAGCGCGGCGGCGAGCAATACGACGTGATCGTGCAAACCACGGCCTCGGGGCGCGACACGCCCGACGACATTGAAAAAATATTTGTCCGCGGCAAGGGGGTGGAGCTGATCCCGCTGTCCAGCCTGGTGACCATCCGCGAAGTGGTGGTGCCGCGCGAACTGATCCACTTTGGCCAGCGTCGCGCCGCCACCATCACGGCCAACCTGACGGCCACTTATTCGGTGGGCGAGGCGCTGGACTTCATGGACGCCACCGCCAAGACCGTGCTCAAGCCCGGTTACGCCACCGACCTGAATGGCATCAGCCGTGAGTTCAAAAAATCATCTGATTCACTCACGCTGGTCTTTGCGTTGGCGCTGCTGTTTATTTTTCTGGTGCTGGCGGCGCAGTTCGAGAGCTTCGTTGATCCGTTTGTGATTTTGTTCAGCGTGCCGCTGTCCATGGCCGGCGCGCTGCTGGCGCTCAAATGGTCGGGCGGCACGCTCAATGTGTTCAGCCAGATCGGGCTCATCACGCTGGTCGGCTTGATCACCAAGCATGGCATTTTGATCGTGGAATTTGCCAACAAGCTGCGCGAGCAGGGGCTGGACACCCTGGCCGCCATCCAGCAGTCGGCGGCCCAGCGCCTGCGTCCCATCATGATGACCACCGGTGCCATGGTGCTGGGTGCGGTACCGCTGGCCATTTCCACCGGTGCCGGTGCCGAAAGCCGGCAGCAAATTGGCTGGGTGATTGTGGGCGGCATGAGCCTGGGCACCTTGCTCACGGTCTTTGTGGTGCCCACCATGTACACCTTGCTGGCGCGTAAAAAGGTGCCCGGGCCCAAGACGGAACCGGCTTTAAGCCCGGCGGTCAAACCCGGTTAACGCGAAAGAACAGCGTCAGGTCGTTTCCCCCGCCCTGCGGGCCCCTCCTAACCTGCGCAGAGCACCCAGACAAGCTGCTTTATCGCGCGGCCGTCAAAGCATTCCCGCGCTGTGTCTGCCAGCGAACAGACCTTTCCGGATGCCCCGCCTATAACCTGATCTGCCCAAGGCGATTCCGCTTTCGGAGCTCAGTTACAGGAGATTCCATGACGAAAATGAACACCCGAGGCGGCCTCGCCTTGTTGTCTGCCGCCGCCCTTGCGCTGACGGTGGGTTGCACCAGTTTGAAGACCCCTGCAACCGCCGATGTGGCGGTGTCGAATGCCGCCGTGGCCAATGCGGCGGGTGCCGGTGGCGCCCAGTATGCGCCGCTCGAAATGACCGCAGCCCGGGAAAAACTGGCACTGGCCAACAAAGCCATGCTGGCCAAGGACTACAAGCTGGCGATCGAACTGGCCAACCAGGCCCAAGCCGATGCCAAGCTGGCGCAAAGCAAAGCCAGTTCCATCAAGGCACAGGCTGCTGCCGATGTCTTGCAGGATGACATCCGCGTGCTGCGCGAAGAGCTCGATCGTCCGCGTTAAACCCTTTTCATCCTGACAGGAAAAATCATGACTAAAACAAAATTGGCCCCGATCGTTCTGGCGGTCGCCGCCCTCATGGCGGGCTGCAGCTCAAGCCCTAAAACCACCTCCCTGCTGGAGCAGGCCCGAGACGACTACACCGTGGCTCAAGGCAATCCCAACGTGGCTACTTACGCGCCACTGGAAATGAGGCAGGCCACCGAGGCCATGGCCCAGGCCAATGTGGAAGCCAAGGAGCGCGGCAGCGACGACAAGATCAACAACCTGGCTTACCTGGCCAAGCAAAAAATTGCCCTGACACAAGAGGTGACGAAACGCAAGATGGCCGAGGCAGAAATCGCCACGGCGGGCAAGGAGCGTGACCAGATGCGCCTGGACTCGCGCACCAACGAAGCCAATGCCGCCAAACTGAGTGCTGAAAGAGCCACCCTGGCCGCACAACAGGCGCAAAGCAATGCCGCCCAGTCACAACTTGCCGCCCAGCAAGCCCAACTGGATGCCGCCAACGCCCAGCGCCAGACGCAAGAGGCTCAGGCCCGCGCCGCACAGCTTGAAGCCCAACTGGCTGATCTGGCCGCCAAAAAGACCGCACGCGGCATCGTCATCACGCTGGGTGACGTGCTGTTCGGTACCGACCTGTCGCGCCTGACCGCCGACGGCATGCGCAGCGCCCAGAAGCTGGCTGATGTGCTGCAGCAAAACCCGCAGCGCAAGGTGCTGATTGAAGGCTTTGCCGACAGCACGGGCGCCGCCGACTACAACCAGGGTTTGTCAGAGCGCCGTGCCGGTGCGGTGCGTACCGCCCTGCTGGAGATGGGGGTGGCGCGTGAGCGCATTGACATGCGCGGTTACGGCGAATCTTTTCCGGTGGCTGGCAATGACAGCGCCGCGGGTCGCCAGCTCAACCGTCGTGTCGAGATCATTTTGTCGGATGACAGCGGCAAGGTGATTGCACGCTGATTTCCAAGTCATTCAACCCAAGGAAAAATCATGACCACCAAAAATGTGTACATCGAAAAAATGAAGTCGCAGCTTGACGAGCTCAACGCCAGCATGAACAAGCTTGACGCCAAGGCCACCGAGGCCAAGGCCGACGCCCGCGCCGCTTACCTGGAAGAAATGCGCAAGCTGCGCCACCAGTCCAAGCTGGCCAGCGCCAAGCTCGATGAGCTCAAGGCGGCGGGCGAAGACAACTGGAACGTCATGACGACGGAAATGGAGAAGGTGCGAGAGGCTTTCGTGCATTCCTTCAACTACTTCAAATCCCAGATTTGAGCGTCTTTCTGGAGCCAAACAGGTTGGCGTAAACCCAGGTGAATTCGGCCCCGATCAAAAAGATCTGGGCCGAGTAATACACCCACAACAGCACCACCACCAGCGAGCCGGCAGCACCAAAGCCCGACACGATGCCGCTGCTGCCAATATAGACGCCGATCAGGGCCTTGCCCAGGCTGAACAACAGGGCGGTGAACAGCGCACCGGTCCAGACGTCACGCCACAGCACTTGGGCGCGCGGCATCACCTTGTAGATCAGGGCAAACATGGCGGTGACCAGGGCAAACCCGGCGGCCGCATTGCTGGCGCTGGCGATCGCGATCCAGCCGCCAAACAGCGGGCTCCACAAACGTTCCATGGTGGCCAGTGCGGCACTCAGCACCAGCGATACCATCAGCAAGAATCCGATCACCAGAATCATGCCAAAGGACAGCAAGCGGGCGCGCAGCAGGCGCAGCCAGCCGCTCACCGGTGCCGTGGCGGGCACGCGCCAGATGCGGTCGAGCGCCGTTTGCAGTTCCCCAAACACGGTGGTGGCCCCAATCAGCAACAGCAGCACGCCCAGCAGCGTGGCCCAGGTGCTCTCGGCGGGTTTGCCGACGCTGACCAGCAGCGCCTGAATGGCGTCCGCGCCGGGCTCACCCATCAAGGAGCGCAACTGCAGCGCAATCTCGCCGCGCGCCGCTTCCTGACCAAACACCAGTCCGGCCACGCTGACCACAATGAGCAGCAGCGGCGCCAGCGAGAACAGCGTGTAGTAAGCCAGGGCAGCGCCCATGCTGGGCACATCATCATCGAGCCAGGCATGAAAGACCTGTTTCAGCAAAACCCAGTACAGCGGCAGGTCAAGGGGCATGGTCAAGGCAATGGGAGGTCAATACAAGGTTTGCTGGCGCAACACTTCCGTGCGCTTCATCGCCAGATAGTCTGAGCGATCCACGTCATGCAGCTGGCGCGGGTAACGCTCGACGGCGTTGAACCAGCTTTGCAGGCGATGCTCCAGCTGCGCCGCGGGGGCTTCGCGCCGCGACGCCAAAAAACTGTCAATGGCGAGGTAATAACGCATGGTGTTGCGTTCGACCACGCCGCGCACTCCCGAAACATAGTCCGTTTCGCCGTCTGCGCCGCCAGCCAGTCTGCTGAAGCCCACTTTGCCGGCACCCACGGTGGCCAGATAGGTCTGCATGGCCAGGCGCCCGGCAAAGCCCACGCTGTAGGCGTAGGTCAGGTGCACAAACGACTGCTGGTCTGGCAGTTCAACCACTTCCAGACGAATGCGGTAGTTGCTGGTGCCCAGCGGACCTTCTTTGGCGCTGAGCGTGATGGCAAAGTAGTTCTTGAAGGTTCTGGTTTCGTTGTAGCGAAACACCAGCCGGCTCGCATCTGCCATCGCCTGGGGTGTCTTTTTACCAATGTTGACCAGCAGGCGTGTGCCCTGCGGCCCGGCGACTGCGTGGCAATATTTGGTGTTGATGTGCAGAATCATCACGTCGCACCAGTGGTCAGCGGACTTCATTTCAGTCTTCACGGCAGCAAACGGGTAGGGCACCACGGCAAAAATGTCGCCGGACAAACCAGTGGCACCTTCAGCCGATTGGAGCACCATGGGCTGTCCAAACGCGTTGTTTGTCAGGGCGGGTGACAGGCGCGTGTAGTCACCCAACAGGGCGCCTGCCGGCCCCGCATCGCTGGCAGCCCAGGCGCCACAGCAGGCGCAGGCCAACACCAGTGCTGCCAGGCGACGCAAGCTGTTGCCTGGCCAGGCGTGCGTTGCGCGCATGGGTCGAAAACAGGTCAGTGTTATTTGGTCACTTCGTGGCCAATGACGCCACCCACGGCAGCACCGGCGGCCGTTCCCAACAGGCCACCACCGACGATGTTGCCGGCGACGCCACCGATCACGGCACCCGTTGCGGTACCTTTTTCCTGGTGCGTCATGCCGGCACAGCCACCCAGGCCCAGGGCGGCTAACAAAAGTGCGGCGGCAGAAATGCGTTGTGTAAAGTTCATGAGAATTCTCCAGTCAGTTAAAAGTTGGATCGCGCAACGCAGCACATGCTGGCACGGACGAGCTTGCATTGTTGAATGCCTGCGGTGAGGGGTCTGTGCGCTTGCGCACACAGGCAGGATGGTTTTTGTGCCTGAATCATGGGCCTGTGTGTGCCAGCGCACAAACCTTGCAAGCCGGTACCGGTAGGCTGGAAGCATGTCAATCGATGACCCTGTCAGGCAAAACAAGAGCCCTTGGGCGACAGATGCGTGTATAAGGGGTATCCATTTCGCGTCTAGTCAGTCCTGCATCACGAGTACCCCATTTTGAAAATTATCCCCAAGACCCTGACTTGGCTGGCTGTTGCCTTGTTGCTGGTGGCTGGTGGCATTGCCTTCATGTTCTGGTCTTACCAGCAGATCTCGGATGCCGCCATCCAGCGCCAACAAACCCGCAATGTCATCGGCATGGCCAACGACCTGCTGTCTGGCTTGAAAGACGCCGAAACCGGGCAGCGGGGCTATGCCTTGACGGGCAATGAGTCCTACCTGCAACCCTATCTGGCGGCGCGTGACCAAGTCATTCCGGATCTGAACGCCTTGCGCAAAGAAGTTGGCACTGCCACTGCCCGGGCCAGCCTGGACAGCTTGTCGCCGCTGATCGAAGCCAAAATGGTCGACCTCGCCGCTGCCATTGCGCTGAGCCGTGTTGGCGACCAGAACGCTGTGCGATTGCTGATGGAGGCCGGCACGGGCGAGCAGCTGATGGGTCAGATCCGCAGCGCAATGGACAGCTTTATCCTCGCGCAGGCCACGGACCGCTTGCGCAACGAGGCAAGTTTTGATGCCGCCATGCGACGCCTGTTGCTCACCCTGTTTGTGGTGGCCGCGCTGGCGCTGCTGTTCGCATTGAATTTTGCCTATTTGATCTACCAGAGGTCCCAGCAGCGGGTGAAGAGTCTGGTGCACCTCGAAACCCTGCATTTGCTGCAGGCGCAGGAAACCAGCAACACGCTGCTGGCCCAGGCCAACCACCGCTTGCAGGAGGGTGAGCAACGGCTCTGGGTCACGCTCAATTCGATTGGTGATGGTGTCATCACCACCGATGCCGCCGCGTGCATCACCCTGCTCAATCCGGTGGCCGAGGCGCTGACCGGTTGGACGCAGGCGCAGGCGCTTGGCAAACCGGTTGGTGAGGTGTTCCATATCGTCAACAAGGACAGCCGCACGCTGGCCACCATCCCGGTGGCCGAGGCCCTGGCCCACGGCACGGTGCAGAACCTGGTCAACCACACGGTGCTGATTTCCCGCGATGGCAGTGAATTTGACATTGCCGACAGTTGCGCTCCGATTCGCGCCTTTGACGGCCTGGTGGTGGGTGCCGTGCTGGTATTTCGCAATATCTCCGAAGAATACGCGGCGCAACAGGCCCTGCGCGACAGCGCCGCCCTGGTGCAGACCATCCTGAACACGGTGGTGGATGGCCTGGTGACCATCCATGCCCAGGGCGGCATCATCGAAACCGTGAATCCGGCCATTGAACTCATGTTTGGTTACAGCGCCGCCGAGCTTGGCGGCAAACACCTGAGTCTGCTGATCCCCGAGCTTGACGAGGACCATCACAACGGGTCGCTGGCCTATTACGGCGTCAGCGCCGAGGACCGCGCCAATGGCCTGGGTCGTGAGGTGCTTGGCCGGCGCCACAATGGCAGTATTTTTCCGCTGGAAATTTCCGTGAGCGAAATGACGCTGCGCGGCCAGCGATACTTCACCGGCATTTTGCGTGACATCAGCGCGCGCAAGGCGGCAGAAGAGGCATTCCGCAAGGCGGGGGCCCTGCAAAAGGCGATTTTCGACAGTGCCAATTTTTCCAGCATCGCCACCGATGCCAAGGGCGTGATCCAGATTTTCAATGTGGGTGCCGAGCGCATGCTGGGCTACACCGCCGCAGAAGTGATGAACAAGATCACGCCGGCCGACATTTCTGATCCGCAGGAGGTCATTGCGCGGGCAAAATCCTTGAGCGCCGAGCTCGAGACCAACATCCGCCCCGGTTTTGAGGCGCTGGTGTTCAAGGCATCGCGCGGTATCGAAGATATTTACGAACTCACTTACATCCGCAAGGACGGCAGCCGTTTTGCTGCCGTGGTGTCGGTGACGGCGCTGCGCGATGCCCAGCAAAACATCATTGGCTATTTGCTGATTGGCACCGACAACACGGCGCGCAAGGCGGCAGAAGAGGCACTGCACAAGGCCGGCGCCCTGCAAAAGGCGATTTTCGACAGCGCCAATTTTTCCAGCATCGCCACCGATGCCAAGGGCGTGATCCAGATTTTCAATGTGGGTGCCGAGCGCATGCTGGGCTACACCGCCGCAGAAGTGATGAACAAGATCACGCCGGCCGACATCTCTGATCCGCAAGAGGTCATTGCCCGGGCCAGGTCCCTGAGTGTCGAACTCGACCGCAACATCAGCCCCGGTTTCGAGGCACTGGTGTTCAAGGCCACCCGCGGCATTGAAGACATTTACGAACTCACCTACATCCGCAAGGACGGCAGCCGTTTTGCTGCCGTGGTGTCGGTGACGGCGCTGCGCGATGCCCAGCAAAACATCATTGGCTATTTGCTGATCGGCACCGACAACACGGCGCGCAAGCAGGTCGAGGCCGAGCGGGCCCGGCTCGACCTGGTGCTGCAAAACAAGAACGTCGAACTTGAGCGCGCCCGTCGCCTGGCCGACCATGCCAACCAGGCCAAGTCAGACTTTCTCTCCAGCATGAGCCACGAATTACGCTCGCCGCTGAACGCCATCCTGGGCTTTGCCCAGTTGCTGGAGTCGGGTACCCCGGCGCCGTCCGGAACACAAGCCGCCAGTGTCGGACAAATCCTCAAGGCCGGCTGGTACCTGCTGGAACTGATCAACGAAATACTTGACCTGGCGCTGATCGAATCCGGCCGCCTGTCGCTGTCGCTGGAGCCCACCTCGCTTCAGGACGTGTTGCAGGACTGCGAGGCCATGATCGCGCCCCTGGCCGAGCAAAAGGGCGTTCGCATCAAGTTTGCACCGGTCGACCATGCCTGTTTTGTCCTTGCTGACCGCACCCGGCTCAAGCAGGTGCTGGTCAATTTGCTGTCGAACGCCATCAAGTACAACCGTCCCGGCGGCACGGCCGAGCTCACTTACCAGTTGTATGCCCCCGGGCGTCTGCGCATCAGTGTGCGCGACAGCGGCGAAGGCCTGAGCGCGGCCAAAATGGAACAGCTGTTCCAGCCCTTCAACCGGCTGGGACAGGAGACCGGCGCCGAAGAGGGTACCGGCATTGGCCTGGTGGTGAGTCGCCGGCTGGTGGAACTGATGGATGGTGAAATCGGTGTCACCAGTTCCGTGGGGGTGGGCAGTGTGTTCTGGTTTGAGCTTGATGCGGCCTCCGAGCCGAAACTGGCGTTCGATGCGCAAACGGTGGTCGACTTGCCCGCGCCGCTGGCGCTATCAGACGGGCAGGTGCACACCGTGCTGTATGTGGAAGACAACAAGGCCAATATGGCGCTGGTGGAGCAGTTGGTGGCGCGCCGCGCGGACCTGCGGCTGCTGGGCGCCGAAGACGCCATGCGCGGCATTGCCATGGCGCGCGCGCACCAGCCCGACGTGATCGTGATGGACATCAACCTGCCCGGCATCAATGGCATGCAGGCGCTGGCCATTTTGCAGGACGACAGCGCCACCCGGCATATACCGGTGCTGGCGCTGAGCGCCAACGCCATGCCGCGTGACATTGAGAAAGGCATGGCCGCGGGCTTTTTTCGCTACCTCACCAAGCCCATCCGGGTGCCTGAGTTCATGGCCGCGCTCGACGAAGGCCTGGCACTGGCCGAGACCCATGAACCATAGCCTCGCAGGCCACGCAAAAAAAAGCAGGCACTACACTGCCACTTGTTGATCTACCAGACCGCCGGGTCTGACACTGGAGAATCTCATGGCCACACGCCCCAAAGTCAAAGCCAAAGGGCCGGTCACTGGCGGCAGCGGGGCGCAGCCTGTTCCGCTGCCCTTTCCCATCGTCGGCATCGGGGCTTCGGCGGGTGGCCTGGCGGCCATTGAGGCGTTTTTTTCGGGCATGCCGCGCGACGTCGATCCCGGCATGGCCTTTGTGCTGGTGCAGCACCTCGACCCCGACCACAAAAGCCTGCTCACCGAATTGATCCAGCGGCGCACCCGCATGCAGGTGTCCGAGGTCAAGGATGGCATGGTGGTGCGGGCCAACTGCGTCTACATCATTCCTCCCAACCGCGACATGGCTTTTCTCAATGGCACGCTGCAACTGCTGGAGCCCGCAGCGCCGCGCGGGCACCGCCTGCCGATCGACTTTCTGTTCGCGTCGCTGGCTTCTGACCAGCAGGAGCGCGCCATCGGTGTGGTGCTTTCGGGTACCGGCAGCGACGGCACCCAGGGCGTGCGCGAAATCAAGGCGGAGGGCGGCATGGTGATGGTGCAAAGCCCGGCTTCCGCTGAATTCGACGGCATGCCGCAAAGCGCGCTGGCCACCGGCCTGGTGGACTTTGAGCTGCCACCGGCCGAAATGGCGGCGCAACTGGTGGCCTACGTCGCCCATGCCCTGGGCCGTCCACCGCACCCTGCCAGCGCGGCGTCGGTGATGGGCGGGAACGTCCTGAAAAAAATATTTGTCTTGCTGCGTGCCCAGACCGGCCACGACTTTTCGCAGTACAAGCCCAGCACCATTCACCGCCGTATCGAGCGGCGCATGGCGGTGCACCAGATCGACTCGATGGCCGCTTATGTCAAGTACCTGCAGCAGACCCCGGTGGAAGTCCAGGCCTTGTTCAATGACCTGCTGATTGGTGTCACCAATTTTTTCCGCGACCCTGAGGCCTTTGCGGCACTCGAGGAAAAGGTCGTCCCGAGGCTGTTCGAGGGCAAGGCGGTGGGGAGCGCCGTGCGGGTCTGGTGCACGGGCTGTTCCACCGGCGAAGAAGCTTACTCGATTGCCATTTTGCTGCAGGAACGGCTTGAACTGCTCAAGGCCAGCTACAAGGTGCAGGTGTTTGCGACCGACATCGACAGTCGCGCCATTGCCGTGGCCCGGGCGGGTCTTTACCCCGCCAGCCTGGCTGAGTACGTGACGCCCGAGCGCCTGGCAAGATTTTTTACGCTGGAGCCCGACGGCAGCGCCTACCGGGTGCACAAGGGCATCCGTGATCTGCTGGTGTTCTCGGAGCAAGACGTGATCAAGGACCCGCCATTCTCGAAACTCGACCTCATCAGTTGCCGCAACCTGATGATCTACTTGGGCGCAGAGTTGCAAAAAAAGCTGATTTCGCTGTTTCACTATGCGCTGCAGCCCGGCGGCATGCTGTTCCTGGGCTCCTCGGAGTCCGCCGGTGAACAGGGTGACCTGTTTGCCGTGCTGGAGCGCAAGGCCAAAATTTACCAGCGCAAGGAGGATTTCCAGGGCGCCCAGCGCGCGGCCCTGGGCCGATTTTTGCCACCTTTGATGAACAAGAACATGTCGCCGATGCCCACCACCGAAAAAACGCCCATTCTTGCCAAGCTTTCCTTGCGCGAGCTCACCGAGCAAGCCTTGTTGCAGCAACTCTCGCCGGTCGCGGCGCTGGTCAACAGCCAGGGCGAGATTCTTTACCTGCATGGGCGCTCCGGCATGTACCTGGAGCCCGCGCCGGGCGAGGCCGGTATCAGCAACATTCTGAAAATGGCGCGCGACGGCTTGCGGCGCGACCTCACGGTGAGTTTGCACAAAGCCGCCGCCAGCCTGGATACCGTGCGCGTTGCGGGCGTGCGCGTCAAGACCAACGGCCACTTCACGCAGGTTGACTTAAGCGTTTCCCCGGTGCCGGGCGTCCCGGCGGCGGCGCTGGCGTCGCCCTTGTTTTTGGTGGTGCTGGAACAGGCGCCCGACAACCCGGGCGCCATCGCGCCGGCGCCGTCTGCCCTCCCTGCCGTCAGCGCCGCTGCCGGCAGCGACAAGCTGCAGACCGATGCCCGCGCCCAGATCACCGAACTCCATGAAGAGCTGCAAGCCAAGGAAGAGTACCTGCGCGCCATCAATGAAGAGCTGGAAACGACCAACGACGAGCTCAAGTCCAGCAACGAGGAAATGCAGTCGGTCAACGAAGAGCTGCAAAGCACCAACGAGGAGCTGGAAACCTCCAAGGAAGAAATGCAGTCGATCAACGAGGAGCTGAACACCGTCAACTCCGAACTGCAAACCAAGGTGGGTGACCTGTCACGCGCCAACAACGACATGAACAATTTGCTGGCCGGCACCGGCATCGCAACCATCTTTGTCGACCACAGCTTGCGCATCCTGCGCTTCACCCCGTCCGCCAGCCAGATCATCAACCTGATTCTGAGCGACGTGGGCCGTCCCGTGGCCCATATTGTGAGCAACCTGGTGGGTTACACCAGCCTGGTGGCGGATATGCAGGAAGTCCTCAAAACCCTGGTTCCGAGGGAGACCGAGGTGCAGACGACCAATGGCAAGAGCTACACCCTGCGTATCCTGCCCTACCGCACGCTGGACAACGTGATCGAGGGAGCGGTGGTGACCTTTGTCGACGTGACCGAGGTCAGGCGCACGCGTGAGGCGCTGCAAAAGGTCAATGCCTTGTTGCGCCTGGCCGTGGTGGTGCGCGATGCGCACGATGCCATCACCGTGCAGGCGCTGGACGGCCGCATCATTGCCTGGAACCCGGGGGCCGAGCAGCTGTATGGTTGGTCCGAGGCCGAGGCCTTGCAGCTCAACGTGAGTGACCGGATCCCCAAGGCGCTGCAGACCGTTGCCCTGAACCAGGTGCACCAGCTCAGCCAGGCGCTGACGCTGGCCCCCTTTCAGACCCAGCGCCTGACCCGGGACGGCCGCTGTCTTGATGTGTGGCTGACCGCCACCGCCCTGCTTGATGAGACCGGTCGGGTGGACGCCATTGCCACCACCGAGCGCGTCAGCGACGTCGGGGCTGCGACCGATGGAGCGCCATAGTCATGACCCACGGCCCCCTCACAACCGAGCAGTTGATGCACGACCTGCAGGTGCATCAGGTCGAGTTGCAATCGCAGAACGAGGAGCTGCGACGCGCGCAGCTGGCACTCGAGTTGTCGCATGCGCGCTATTTCGACCTGTATGACCTGGCGCCAGTGGGTTACCTCACGGTGGCGGCCAGCGGCCTGATTGTTGAAGCCAACCTGCGCGCAGCCACCTTGCTGGGTATTCCCCGCAGTGTGCTGGTCAAGCTGCCCCTGAGCCGTTTCATTGTCAAGACCAATCAGGACAGCTATTACCAATGCCGTCGGCAATTGCTGGAAACCGGGCAAGCCCAAAGCTGCGAACTGCAGGTGTTGCAAAACGATGGCGTCATGCTCTGGGTCAGGGTGATCGTGAGTGCGGTGCAGGACGGCACGGACGCGCCTGCCTTGCGCGTGATTTTGATGGACATCTCGGAACGCAAGCGCCTGGATGAGGCCTTGCGCGAGACCAACAAAAATCTGGAACTCGCCCGTGTGCAAGCGGACCGGGCGAACCTGGCCAAATCCGAGTTTTTGTCGAGCATGAGCCACGAACTGCGCTCACCCCTGAATGCCATTCTGGGTTTTGCCCAGCTCATGGAGTCAGGCACACCGCCACCCACACCGAGTCAGCAGGCCAGCCTGGACCAGATTCTGAAAGGTGGCTGGTATTTGCTGGACCTGATCAACGACATTCTGGACCTGGCCTCGATCGAATCGGGCCATGCGGCCTTGACCATGGAAGCCGTGGCTTTGAACGCCGTGCTGCTGGATTGCCAGACCCTGATCGAGCCCTTGACGACAGACCGCGGTGTCCACATCAGTTTCCCGGAATTGCCCGACACCTGCCGTGTGCAGGCCGACCCGACGCGGCTCAAGCAGGTGCTCATCAACCTGTTGTCCAACGCCATCAAGTACAACCAGCTCGGAGGTTCGGTGGTGGTGAGTTGTGAAAGTCCTGCTGCCGGACGCCTGCGCATCGGTGTGCGCGACTCTGGCCCGGGCTTGTCGAAGCAAAAGCTCGCCCAGTTGTTCCAGCCGTTCAACCGCTTGGGTCAGGAAATGGGCGGCACCAAAGGCACGGGTATCGGCCTGGTGGTGAGTCAGCGCCTGGTGCAGTCCATGGGCGGTGAGATGGGGGTGGATAGCAGGGAAGGCGAGGGCAGTCTGTTCTGGTTTGAGCTGACGCATGTCGACGCGGAGTCGGCTGAAGTCGGCCCTGCAGTTCGGGCGACGCAGCCGGTGCCTGTGCACGTGCCCGTGCTGGCGCTCCCGCTGACCAATTCGGTGCAGCGCACGGTGCTCTACATTGAAGACAACCCGGACAACATCGCCCTGATGTCCCAGCTGCTGGCCGCGCGCCCGAACCTTCGCCTGGTGGGTGCGTCCGATGCCATGCGTGGCATGGCCATGGCGCGCGGCCTGGCGCCGGATGTGGTGGTGATGGACATCAACCTGCCCGACATCAATGGCTTTGAGGTGCTCCAGCTGTTGCAGTCTGACCCGGTCACCCGGCATATCCCAGTGCTGGCGCTGAGCGCCAATGCCATGCCGCACGACCTTGAAAAAGGCCTGGCAGCCGGCTTTTACCGCTACGTCACCAAGCCGATCAAGGTCGCCGATTTTTTGCACGCGCTCGACGAGGGCCTGGCCCTGGCCGAAAAACGCGCATGACTTATTTCGTCTCGTCAATCATCTGCAGGATATTTTCTTCAACCTCTTCGGCCACCTGCACCAGCGCGGCGTCCTGGGACAAGACCGTCAGCATGGGGACGGGTCTGATCATGCCGATCCGGGTCACGCCTTTTTCGGTGAACACCGAGATGCGACACGGCAAGGCCATGTTCAGCCGCATATCGACGGACAAAACCTTGGCCGCCTGTGCCGGGTTGCAGACCTCGAACACCTTGCATTCCTCGACAAATTCAATGCCTTTGCTGCGCAGCGTGGCGCCCAGGTCATGAACATGCAGCACGCCAAAACCATGGCGCAGCACAGCGGCCTGAAGGTCGGTGCTGGCCTGGTGAAAGGTCTTGTCGGTCGTCACGATGTAATACATGGGAATACTCCAATGGAAGCCCCGCGCCGAAAAGTCAGTGCGGGGTTCGGTCGTTCAATTAATAAGGGCTGGAGACGGTGCCGTAATAGCTGTGAATGCCGGTCGCCCAGATCGGATCGGCCATGTCGGGCCAGTTGTCGGCGTCAAAGCCCGGCGCGCTTTCGAGGCGTTCCTTGCTGACGTTCAGGATAAAACGCTTGTTCTCGGTGTCGAGCGTGAGCGCGGCCCATGGCACGGCAAAAAGCTTTTCGCCCATGCCGAGGAAGCCGCCGAAAGACAAGACAGCGTAGGCGACCTTGCCGGTACGCATGTCCAGCATGAGTTCCTTGACATCGCCCAAATCTTCATCCAGCAGGTTGTAAACGTCTTCGCCCATCAGCGAGCCGGCCGACATGAAAGCCGGGCCGGGTCCGTCGACAATTTCTGCCGTACGCATGATGGAGGTGTCAGTGGTTTCGTAGTTCATTTGTATTTCCTTGAAGAGTTGTTGTGAATCAAAAGCGGCACCAAGTGCTTGGTGTGCCCTTTGAGAATAGGGGCGCGACGCGATTGAATCTGTTCGTCAACGCACCAAAAGACCATCAATTGGCCGTCTTGTGAGCAGGCGTTTCAGGCTGGGCTTTACCTTGCGATGCTTTCATTTTTTCTTCGACTTCCTTGGCGCCTTTGGCATAGAGCTTGGCCTCTTCGGGCGCCAGCACATGCAGCAACCGGAGAAACTCGCCGGCGTGGACGATTTCCTCGTTGGCAATTTCCGTCAGCACCTTGATGGCCAAGGGGTGATCGGTGGATTCGGCCAACTGCATGTACAACTGGGTGGCTTCATACTCAGACGCCACCATGAAACGAATGGCTCTGACCAGTTCCTCGGGTTTGAGTTTTCTGTCGTTGGCGAGCCCTGAAAAGGGGGATCCGAAATTTGGCATGGGTGTTCTCCGGGTTTGGGCGCTAACGCGGGTTGCGTTGTGACGCTGTGCCCATGGTAGGAAATCAGGTCTTTTTTTTCGGTGCGCCATCACACCGTGAAGGGGCTAAACCGGCTTGGCGAACTGCTTCGCCGCAAAGGCCCAGACCATGCGTGATGCGTCCGGCCCCTTGGGGTCGCTGTAAGCCTGGCTGGCAGCGCCGCCGCTCCAGGCATGGCCCAGTCCCTGGATTGTGCACAGGGTGCTCACCAGCCGGCCTTTGGCTTTGTAGTCGGTCAAGGTGCTCGGGTGGCGGGCGCCGCGTTGCACGCTGCGTGGCCGCACCGGGTTGGCGCCTTCGCGGGCTGCCCAGAGTTGCGCCACGGCCAGGCCGTTGGCGGGCGCCACCAGCGGGTCGGCGCTGCCCTGAATGACCAGCAAAGCCGGCAGGTGCGTGCCCTCGGTCAGGGCTGACAGCGGTGCTGCCACGCTGTGGCCGCGCATGGCTTTGAGCGCATCCGCCAGCGAATGGGCCATGCCCGGCGCGATGCCCGAATGCATCGCAATGGCACGAAAGCGCGCCGGGTGGCGAATGGCCAGCAGGGCGGCCATGCTGGCGCCCGCCGACAAACCCGCCAGCGCAATGCGTGCCGGATCAACCGACACGCGCTGGCACACCTGCAAGATGGTGGCAAGAATGGTATCGGCCTCCGTCTGGGCCTTGCCCGAGCGCGTCTGGTGCCAGTTCCAGCAGCCTTGCAGGTTGGCCAGCTGATTTTGTTCGGGGTAAAGCACCGCAAAACCCTCTTTGGCGGCAATCTGGTTCATGCGTGTGCTGATGGCAAAAGCTTCGCTGCTTTGGCTGCAGCCATGCAGCATGACCAGCATGGGCAAGCGCTCGGTCTTGCGCGCACCAGCTGGCACGAAAAGCCGGTAGCGCTGGGCCCCGGCGTAGCCCGCCGTGCTTCCGCTGGGCAAGTTCGTCGTGACCTTGGCCTTGGGTCGGACCGCGGTAGTTTTGCTGGTTACGCGTTGGCGGGCTGCCGGCTTGCCGGTCACCAAGGCCTGCTTGACCGCCTTGGTGCCAGCGCGCACGGCGCTGCGCGTCAGCGCCTTGAACGTGCGCTGGAGGGATCGGCTGAAGATGGTGCTTCGAATGCTTCTGGCCATGGCCGTCAGATTCGGCCCATCAGCAGCAGTACAACGATGATGATCACCACCAGTCCCAGGCCGCCGGTTGGACCGTAGCCCCAGCTCTTGCTGTGCGACCAGGTCGGCAGGGCACCGACCAGCATCAGGATCAGAACGATTAGCAGGATGGTGCCTAAACTCATGGTTTATTTCCTTAAAGTGGTATTGGGTTGGATTTACTTGGTGGGTTCAGGTGGCACCACGATGACGGTGGTGCCATCACCCGTTTTGCCGGTTTTGCCGGTGGCTCCGGTATCGCCCGTGGCGCCGGTGTAGCCTGTGTTGCCTGTGGCGCCTGTGTCGCCCGTGGCGCCCGTGTAGCCGGTTGCACCGGTGGCACCGGTTCCGCCAGCGCTGCCGGTATTGCCTGTGCTGCCGGTGTCACCGGTCGCTCCCGTGGCGCCAGCCGGGCCGGCAGGGCCGGGCACCACAATCGGTGCCACAGGAACGGCAACGACGGCGGTGCGCTCACATGCGGCCAAACTCAGGGCGGCAACGACAGCGAAAAGAGGCAGGGTGTATTTCATTTGGAATCCTTGAAGAGTAAAAAATGTGGCACAGCAATTGGATGAAACTTTTGCTGGTGGTTTGACGCAGCCAAAGCTGTCGCGACCCACCACGCCCAGAGCTTAAGACGCACCGCTCCCAGCGTCTGTACGACAACACACACAGTTTCTCGTGATGTCTTCGTTGAAGCTTGCAGGGCAGGTCGGTGGGGTGCCGCACAGACCCGTGTTGGCCATCAATGAAAAATCTTTTGCATGAAACCCATGACATTCAAGTTATCCGTAGCGCAAGAGTTTTGCGTTAAACCGGAAAGTGACAGCCGATGACCAAGGTTCAATCCCATATGGAAAAGGCGTCTGACAAGGCGCTTACCGGCATTGCCGGCTTTGATGACATCACAGGGGGTGGCCTGCCGCGCGGGCGCACCACGCTGTTGGTGGGCGGGGCAGGTGCTGGCAAGACGGTCATGGCGCTGCAATTCCTGGTGCACGGCGCAAGGCATTGCAAAGAGCCGGGCATTTTTGTCGCCTTCGAGGAGTGCGCCGAGCGTATCCTCACCAATGCGAACAGCTTCGGTTGGGATATCGAGGCCTTGATGCCGAAAAAGTTGTTCATCATGAATGCCCAACCATCACCCGGCCTGGTCCAGTCGGGAGACTTCGACCTGGGTGGCATGCTGGCTGCCCTGGAGCTCCAGACCCGGGCCATGCGGGCCCAGCGCATTGTGCTGGATGCCCTGGACGTGGTGATGGCCTTGCTGCCTGACCTGGACGCACGAAGGCGTGAAATCTACCGCCTGCATGAGTGGTTACTGGCACATCAAATGACCGGGCTCATCACTTTGAAGGCCGATGCGTTAGAGAGCAAAGACATCAATCCGCAAGCACTTGGTTTCATGCAGTTCATGGTGGACTGCAATGTGATCCTCAACCACGGCGTGGTCCATGGCATCTCGGAACGGACTCTGCGGGTGCAGAAGTACCGCGGCTCCAGCTTTGATGAGGATGAGTCGCCGTTCGTGATCGGCAATCGGGGCCTGGAAGTCCGGCCCGACTGCGGGAAGCGATTGCGCCATGAGCCAGACGCAGACGGTGTTGCAGGCCCTGGGGCTGGTTGAGGCATCCTCATGATCCCGAAGACTTCACCCACAGGGCCAGCCACCGACGTGCAACACCTGTTGCACGAGTTGCAAGTCCACCAGATCGAACTGGAGCTGCAAAACGACGAGTTGCGCCAGTCACAGCTGGCGCTGGAGCATGCACGGGCGCGTTACTTTGACCTGTACGACATGGCACCGGTTGGCTATCTCACGCTGGGTGTCAGTGGCCTGATCCTGGAGGCCAACCTGACGGCCGCCACACTGCTGGGCGTGCCCCGCAGCGCCTTGGTGCAGCGCCCGCTGCACGCCTTTGTGGTCAAAGATGACCAGGACAGCTTTTATCTGCTGTGCAGGCAACTGCGTGAAACCGGTGCGCCGCAGTCGCGCCAATTGCGTGTGACAGGCCGTGATGGCCACCGGGTGTGGGTGCACCTGATGGCCACCGTGGTCACCACGGACTCGGGGGCGCGCGAACTGCGCATGGTCCTGAGTGACATTAATGCCCTCAAAACCCTTGAGCGCCAGCTCGACCGTTTGGCACATTTTGATACGCTGACCCAATTGCCCAACCGTTTGCTCAACGCCGACCGCCTGCAACAGGCCGTGGCACAGGCGCGACGCACCGGTCAGGGGCTGGCCGTGGTGTACATCGATCTGGACGGCTTCAAATCCATCAACGACCAGTTCGGCCATGACATCGGTGACCAGATGCTGGTGGCGGTGGCCAGCCGCATGCAACAGGTGCTGCGCGAGGGTGACACTTTGGCGCGCGTGGGTGGTGATGAATTTGTCGCCTTGCTGATCAACACGGGCCACATCCACACCTGTGCCGCATTGTTGGCCCGTTTGCTGGCCGCCGCCGCTCAGCCCATGCAACTCAAAGACGAGCTGCTTCAGGTGTCGGCCAGCCTGGGTGTGACGTTTTACCCCCAGTCGCAGGAGCTCGATGGTGATCAGTTGTTGCGCCAGGCCGACCAGGCCATGTACCTGGCCAAGCAGGCAGGCAAGAACCGTTACCAGGTCTTCGCGCCAGCCGCGCCCGCCAACATCCGGTGCGCCGGGGTTGTCGATCTGAATTTCGAAAAATCTACTTCGGTGGGTAAAGCGAGTCCGTCATGAGTCGTCCAGCCCAGTACAAATTCCGGCTTTATGTGGCCGGCGACGCACTCAACTCGGCGCAGGCGCGCGCCAACCTGGCTGCACTTTGCCAGACGCATCTGGCGGGGCGGTATCAGATCGAGATCGTTGATGTGTTCAAGGAACCCCGACGTGCCTTGGCCGACGCCATTTTCATGACCCCAACCCTGGTCAAGCTGACGCCCTTGCCCGAGCGCACCCTTGTGGGTACCTTGAGCCAGACACAGACGGTACTGCAGGCCCTGGGGCTGCTCGGGGTGGCCGCATGAAGAAGAATGCACCTGACGAAGCGGATCGAAAGGAAGAAGTTTCTTCACTGATCGAAACCCTGCATGTCACCGGACGCCGCCTGGAGGACCTGACGCACGGCGAGGTCGACACGGTCACCGACCGCCGTGGCCGAACGGTCATGTTGCGGCGCGCGCAGGATCACTCGCGTTTTATTGAAGCCGCCAAGCAGGCTGCGATCCTGAACGCATTGCCGGCGCATATTGCCTTGCTGGATGCCCAGGGGCGCATTGACTCGGTGAACCAGGCGTGGCGCCAATTTGCCGATGCCAACTTGCTGCCAGAGTCCGCTTATGGCGTGGGTCAGAGCTACCTTGACCTGTGCGACAAGGCGCAGGGCGACAGCGCAGCCGAAGCGCAGCGGGTGGCCGCCGGCATTCGGTCGGTGCTGGCGGGCACGGTCAAGAGCTTCTCGCTCGAATACCCCTGCCATTCACCCACCGAGCAACGCTGGTTTTTGATGGCGGTGACGCCACTGGCAAGTCAATCTCCGCATGGTGGGGTGGTCATGCACCTGGACATCACCGAGCGCAAGCTGGCAGAACGCACGGTCATTCGCCTGAACCGGGTTTATGCCGTGCTCAGTGGCATCAACACGCTCATTATTCGCGTCACGGACCGCGACGAGTTGTTCAGGGAGGCGTGTCGGGTCGCGGTTGATGCCGGTGGTTTTCGCATGGCCATGATCGCCATCGTCAACCGCAGCACGCGGGCCCTGACCCCGGTGGCCTCAGCCGGCAAGGATGAGGCGCTCATGAGCGCCATCAAAGGTATCCTGGCCTCGGCGGATGCCCCGAAAACCATGGGTGCGCGGGCCGTCCGCGAGAAAAACGTCGTGGTCTCCAACGATTCGCAACACGACCCCCAGGTGGTGTTCAAAGTCAATTACGCAGAGGCCGGTGTGCTCTCGATGGCGGTGTTGCCGCTGATGGTGGCCAATGACGCCGTCGGCGTGCTCGCCCTGTATGCCGGTGAAATCGACTTTTTCCAGGAAGAAGAGTTGAAGCTGTTGACCGAGCTGGCCAGTGATATTGCGTTTGCCATGGATCACCTCGACAAGCAGGAGCGGCTTAATTACCTGGCCTATTACGACGTATTGACCGGCCTGGCCAACCGCAGCCTGTTTCTGGAGCGGGTGGCGCAGTACCTGCGCATTGCAGCCATCGGCGGACACCCGCTGGCCCTGTTTCTGGTGGACCTGGAGCGCTTCAGGAACATCAACGACAGCCTGGGCCGTTCGGTCGGTGACGAGCTGTTGCGTCAGGTGGCGCAATGGCTGACGCACCATGCAGCGGGTGACGTGAATTTGCTGGCACGTGTGGGGCCGGATCATTTTGCGGTGGTGATGCCGGTTGTGCAACCTGAAGGAAACCTGGAGGGGCTTCTGGAGAAATGGCTGCAGAACTTTGTGAAGCATTCGTTCCGATTGAATGACGCCACGTTCCGGATCTCCATGAAGGTCGGTGCTGCGGTATTTCCCGTGGATGGCACGGATGCCGACACCCTGTTCAAGCATGCCGAGGCGGCGCTGAAAAAAGCCAAGGCCAGCAGCGAACGTTATTTGTTCTACACCTCGACCATGACCCTTACCGGGAGCGACACGCTGGTTCTTGAGAACCAGTTGCGCGAGGCGCTGGAGAACGGGGAATTCGAGCTGCACTACCAGCCCAAGGTGAACCTGGTCAGCGGCAAAATGACCAGCGCCGAGGCCCTGATTCGCTGGAATGATCCGCGCACCGGCCTGGTGCCGCCCGACCAGTTCATCCCGATCCTGGAACAAACCGGTTTGATCCATGAAGTGGGCCGCTGGGCGTTGCGCCAGGCCGTCAAGGACTACCTGGGCTGGCGTGCCGCAGGCTTGCCGATGGTGCGCATTGCCGTCAATGTGTCACCACTGCAATTGCGCGATCGTGGCTTTATTGAGGAGGTGAGAAGCGCCATCAGCATCGACCCGCAGGCCGCCGCCGGGCTCGAGCTGGAAATCACCGAGAGTCTGATCATGGAGAATGTCGACCACAGCATTGCCAGCCTGCACGCGCTGCGCGAGATGGGCATCAGCATCGCCATTGATGACTTTGGCACAGGCTTTTCCTCGCTCAGTTATCTGTCCAAATTTCCCGTCGACACGCTCAAGATTGACCGTTCCTTTGTGACCGAGATGACAGCGTCGGCGCAAGGCCTGGCCTTGGTGTCCACCATCATCAACCTGGCGCATGCGCTCAAGCTCAAGGTGGTGGCTGAAGGCGTTGAAACCGAAGCCCAGGCGCAGCTGCTGCGCGGGCTTGCGTGCGACGAGATGCAGGGCTACCTGTTCAGCCGGCCGGTGCCGGAAGAGATTTTCAAGACCAAGTTTCTGAAGCCATCTGTCTAAGGCGTCGTGGTGGCCTTCTGGCTGGCTTTGGGCGACGTCGTTGAGTGGTCGTTGGCCTGACCGGGCATGGGCATGGCACTTGATTGCTGTGCCTTGGTGAGGTCCGTGGGGGTGGCCGAGGCGTTTGCCGGTTCTTCCCGCGTGGGCCCCGCCGGCACGGTGCCAACCAGGGTCGTCTGGGCCGAGGTGTCCGAGGCAGACGCCGCAGGCAGCTGCAGGGTCGGTGTCGGTGTCGGCATGACCGTGTCCGAGCATCCGGCGAGCAGCGTCGCGGCAACAAAGAGGGCGGCCAATGACCGCTGGGCAAGGGGCAAGTGATTCATGGAAACTCCTGGTGCTCAGTGGCACTCACGCCCGTGTTGGCATGAGGTGCCTCTGCTTGTTCACGTTATCGGGCTTAGTACCTGCCGAAGTTGGTTTTTGCCGTTGCGACGCAAGCGTCCTTGGCGGCACCCGCCAGGGCTTCGCATTTTTCAAGGGCTACCTGGTAGTTGGCATTGTTCTTGTCCATGGAGGCTTCCTTCCTGGCTTCGCCGATTTGTTTGCCCAGCTTGGCATCCGCCAATGCCCTGACCTCAACAGCCCTGGCTTCCTTCACGCACACATCCTTGGCATTGCCGGCCTGGTCGTCGCATTGTTCCTTGGCCACTGCGTAGGCAGATTTGGCCATCACTTCGAACAGCTTGGTCTGGTCGGCGGCTTTTCCGGTGTAGCTGAATTCGAGCTCGGCCAGAGCAACTTTTTCCTTGGCCTTGGCTTGCTCCTCGCAGATGTCCTCGGCGTTGTCCTTGAAGGAATCACAGACTTTTTTGTCAATTTTGTACGCTGCGCTGATGCGGGCTTTCTCGGCCTTGTATTCGGCCTTGGTCAACGTGGCCGCCTGTGCCACCGAGAAAGACAGCAGGGCGGCCATGAGCAGGGAAGCTTTGAAGTGGCGAGAGTGGTTCATGACTTTCCTTGTGGTGCTTGTCAGGAACAAAGAGGCAAAGGCCGGAGCCTGCGCCTCAAGCACATGCCAAATGGCTGTGCGATGTATGACATGTCCCGACTTTGGGCTGGCTCAGGCGGGAGGTCTGTGCGTTGGCGAACCCATGGCTGTGTGACGTACCGAACAGACCCCTGGCACCCGGATGCCTAAGCTCATGTTCACTTCTTTTCACGTGCTGACACCCTGAAATCCCAGCGAGGACCCGCCATGCAAGCCACCCCGAAAACGCCAACGGTGATCGAGATCCGCAAGGGCCAGGCACCCACCCCACTGCCCCGCGATGAATTCGGCATCCGGTTTCGTGCAAGTTTTGTTGACCCGGCCTTTCGCGCCGAAGATGCTGCCATTGCGCGCCTGGAAGAGGTGGCCTGGGCCGCTTATACCGAGGGGCGCAAAGCCCCGTTCACCCAGGAAGCGGGCCAAGGCTATGCGGACCCGACGTACCAGTTGTCCGTGGAGTGGCTGGCGACGAGGCAGCGCATCCTCGACGCCCAGTTGCAGTGGATCAAGCCCGGGAGTCCGTCCCGGGTGCTGCTGATTTGTGGCTCGGCGCGCAACGATGGTACCTGCCCGGGCGAAATGTCCAAGACCTTCCGTTTGGTGCAGCTTGCCCGTGAAACGCTGGAACAGCACCACATGGCGGTCGATATGCTGGACCTGAGCCTGCTGACCTCCGACTATGGGCGCCACATTTATCCCTGCAAAGGCTGCGTGTCCACCGCGATGCCCTTGTGCCACTGGCCGTGCAGTTGCTACCCCAACCATGCGCTCAACCAGACCAACGACTGGATGGCTGACATCTATGAGCGCTGGGCCGCCGCCCATGCGGTGCTGATCGTGACGCCGGTGTACTGGTACCAGAGCCCCAGCCCCTTGAAGCTGATGATGGACCGCCTGGTGTGCGCCGACGGTGGCAATGTCGACCCGACCGCGACCTCAGGCAAGAACGCGGCCAAAGCCAAGGCGCTGGAAATGGCGGGCTGGGACTACCCGCAACACCTGGCCGGACGCGCCTACGGGCTGATTGTTCACGGCGATGTGGCCGGTGTTGAAGGGTCGCGTCGGGCACTGTCGGACTGGCTCGATTGGATGGGCCTCCTTGATGCCGGTGTTCAGGCGCGACTGGATCGGCTGATCGGCTATTACCAGCCCTATGCCAGCAGCCACGAGGCGCTGGATCAAGATCAGGCCGTGCAAGAGGAATCGCGCAATGTGGCACATGCGGTGGCCATGGCCGTGACCAAGCTGCGCGCCGGCCGCTTGCAGGCCGCGCAGCCGGGCTTGACGCGGCCGCGGCCGAAGTAAGGCAGGTGGTTCATGGCACACAAAACTGGTCCAGGAAATTTCCCGATCGTTTGCGTGGGTGGCTCGGCAGGCGGGCTTGACGCCTACATCCGGCTGCTGAAATGCCTGCCCGCCGACATGGGCGTGGCGATTGTGATCGTCAACCACATTACCCTGTTTCCGACGCAGCTGCATGAGGTGCTGCCACCTTTCACCCCCATGCCGGTCGAACTGATTACCGAAAACCTGGTGATCGAGCCCAACCACGTGTTCATCATCCCGGCCAATCGGGACTTGCATGTGGAGAACGGCGTGTTTCATCTGAAGCCGATCTCCAAACCACGCGGTTGGCCCGATGTGATCACGGTTTTCTTGAAGTCGCTCACCGAGTACTGGGACGGCAAGCTGATTGCCGTGATCGTGTCCGGTTATGACGGCGACGGCGCGGCCGCGCTGTGCGGCATCAAGGAGGCGGGAGGCATCACGCTGGCGCAAAAGCTCGGCACCGCCATCCAGCCCGACATGCCCGAGAGCGCCATTGAGTCCGGTTGCATCGACTTTGTGCTGTCACCCGAAGACATTGCCAAGGAAATTGTGCGCATTGCACAGCGCGAAGACATGGCGGTGACCCATGCCAGCACGGTCCAGCGACCCCATCCCTAACGAAAGTGAAACCTGATGAACCCAACCATCGACCCTGCGCAATTGCCGCCACCGCCACCAGAACCCTTGCCGCCATTGCCCGTGCCGCCATCCCCCGCGCCGGGTCCGCTGCCGATGCCAATCCCGATGCGTGTGTTGGGTCCCTGAATTCGCTTCGTCAGACACCCAACGCACGCTGCACAGGTTGTCGTCGGCCCCGCGCATCGTTTTGCAGTCAACGCCCGCGCCTGCGCCCCGGCCTGGGGTGGTCTGCCAGGTGACAGGCACGTCGGTAGGCCTGCAGGGTGACCTGGGCGCGGCCCAGCACGGTGTCTGGCGCGTAACCGCTGGTCGTGCCCGGCAGACCGCTGGCATGGCCGGTCAGCAATTCAATGCCTTCACTGACATGCTCGGCCGTGTACACATGAAATAGGCCTTGCGCCACCGCCTGGGTGACTTCCGTGCTCAGCATCAGGTGGCGCCGGTTGCGCTGCGGGATCAGCACACCCTGCTCGCCGCTGAGCCCGGCCTGCGCGCAGACGCGGTAGAAGCCTTCTATTTTTTCATTGAGGCCGCCCACCGGCAGCACCTCGCCGTGCTGGTTCACCGCGCCGGTCACGGCAATGCCCTGCTTGAGCGGCAGCCCGGACAGGCAGGACAG
Organism: Rhodoferax sp.; assembly: GCF_030653815.1. Taxonomy (GTDB): domain Bacteria; phylum Pseudomonadota; class Gammaproteobacteria; order Burkholderiales; family Burkholderiaceae_C; genus Rhodoferax. The sequence goes on from NZ_JAURYQ010000013.1 coordinate 46,530, forward strand.
CAGGGCGTACAGCTCGGCACATGAGGCGGAGTCGCCCTCGATGCCGTGGTACTCCTGCTCGAACACCAGCGTGGCATCCAGTGCCAACGGCGCCTGCGCAGCAAACAGCGTGGACAGGTAGCTGTGCAAAATCAGCACGCCCTTGTCGTGGATCGGGCCTGACAGCGCCACCTCGCGCTCCACGTTGACCAGGCCGTCTTCGCCGGCTGAGGTGCGCGCCGTGACCCGCACCGGAAAACCAAAGCGGTAGTCGCCCAGGTCGATCTGGGTCAGGCCGTTGATCTGGCCGGCTTTTTCGCCCTGCAGGCTGATCAAGCGCTCACCGTCGGTGATGGTTTCCTGCAGCCGCTGGTCGGGATAATCGTGGCGCAGGCGGCGCGCCTGCAGCGCAGCGCTGACATCATCCGCTTCCACCCGGGCGCCGGCGCGCGCGCGGCAGACCGCCGCCGCTTCCATCACCAGCGCTTCCATGCGGGCAAAGGTGGCGCTCTGACGCGCCTGGTCGTCGACCTCGCGGTGCGCATCCTCCAGCAAACGTGCCACGGCGGTGGCCGTGAAATGCGGCAGGCCCAGGCGCTGGCAGGTGTGCGACACAAACACGGCGGACGCCGCATAGGTCTGTGCACTGGCGAGAAAACTCTCGGCAAAATCCACCTTGACGCGAAAACGCCGGGCAAACTCGGGGTCGGCCTCCTGCAGCAGGTAGTACTCTTCGGTGGCGCCGATCAGCACGATCTTGACGTGGATGTCGAGCGCCTCCGGCGTCAGCGATACCGTGGCCATGGGGGCAAACATCTGCATCGGTTCTTCAATTTGCAGGCGCCCGGTGCGCGAAAAGCGGCGCAATTTTTCCCACACCAGATCGTCGGTCAGCAGGTCGCGCACATGCAGCATCAGGTAGCCGCCATGGGCCTTGAGCAGGCTGCCGGCACGGATGCGCGAGAAATCGGTGAGCAGCACGTCCTCTTCGGCCTGGTACTCGACACTGCCAAACAGGCTGTGGTAAGACGGGTTGTCTTCGATGATCACCGGCGCGCCGCGCAGGCCTTCGTTGTCCACCACCAGGTTGACGCGGTAGCGCGCCAGCACGGAGGCCAGCTCTTCCTGGCGGATCTCGTCGTCCAGGCCTGGCTCGGCCTCGGCCGCCCGAAAGACATCCAGGTTGTCCAGCACGTCCTGCATCACGCGGTCCAGATAGCGGCCCAGCTTGAGCGTGTCCTTGATCTGCTTCTTGAGCTCCAGCCGAATGGCTTGCAGTTCGTGCTCCAGCAACGGCTTGATGGTCTGGCGCCGCAAGGCGGCCAGGCCTTCGTTCTTGAGGCGTTCCATCGGGCGCACCTTGTCCAGGTAGCGGGCGATCTCAGCACGTAATTCCTGCTCGGCCTGTTCCACCTGGGCGCGCTGCTCCTTGGGCAGCGAGCGCGCCTCGCTTTCGGTCAAGGCCTTGCCCTTGGCCCCCAGCAGGGTAAAGATCAGGTGGCCGTCTTCCCGGTACAGGGCAAAGTTGCGGGCCTCGGCAAAGGCGTCGAGTTCGGCGTAGGCGCCGGATTCTTCCTGCTTGTAGGTTTTTTCCAGGTGCGCACTTTCGGCCTTGAAGTCGGGGCCGTCCAGCCGCTGCGGGATTTCCTTTTGCAGGGTCTTGCTCATTTGCGCCATGAGCTGGCGCAACATCCGCCCCTGGCCGGCCGGCATGCGCAGCGCACGGGGTCGCTCGGGGGCATCAAAGTTGTGCAGGTAACACAGGTCGGGCGGCACCGGTTTGTTGGCGGCCACCTCGCGCATCAGTTGCTGCAGCAGGCTTGAGCGGCCGCTGCCGACTTCGCCGAGCACAAACAGGTTGTAGTCGGGCTGGTCCATGGTCAAGCCAAAACGCGCGGCGGTTTCGGCCCGCGCCTGACCGATCCAGGGCAGTGGTTCTTGCAGGAGTTCGGCGGTGTCGCTGAAGCCGAAGGTTTCAGGGGCGATGGTGAGGGCCAGTTCATGCGGGGCCAAATGGCAAAGTGTCATGGTCTTGCTCCGGTGGTGGTGCGGCTACCAGTTTTCACCCAATTATTCAGCCACGGCTTGATATTGCGCAAGCCTGCCTGCGTTGGCGCTGGCGCCGGCTGTGTGTGGTGGCGCACAGATCAGCCAGGCTGGGTCAAGCACCATGGCAGTTTTGGAAAATACTGTTCCAATGGAAGCCAGACAACAAGGAATTGATCATGCCCATGACGTTCGAAATCCACCAAGCCAGCATCCTGATCGTCGATGATCAGCTGGCCAATGTGCAATTGCTGGAGCAATTGCTGCGTGACGCCGGTTACACCCAGGTGAGCTCCACCATGAATCCCGAGGAGGTGTGTGCGCTGCACCGTAAACACAGCTATGACCTGATCCTGCTGGACCTGCAAATGCCGGTCATGGATGGTTTTCAGGTGATGGAAGGCCTCAAGACCAATATCAGCGACGACTACCTGCCCGTGATTGTGCTGACGGCCCAACCGGGCCACAAGCTGCGCGCGCTGGCGGCCGGGGCCAAGGACTTCATCAGCAAACCGTTTGATCTGGTCGAGGTCAAGACGCGCATCCACAACATGCTCGAAGTGCGCCTGCTGTACCGCAAGCTCGCCGACTACAACAAGGAGCTTGAAGCCACGGTGGCCGAGCGCACCGCCGAGTTGCGCGAAAGCGAGGCGCGTTACCGCAGCCTGACCGAGCTGGCCTCGGACTGGTACTGGGAACAGGACGAAAACGGCCAGTTCAGCAAGGTGTCGGGGCCGGTGCTGGAGATGCTGGGCCTGCAGGTGGCGCCGCTCAGCAGCGAAATAGGCGCAAGCCTGGTCGGCGGCTGGAATGAGGAAGAACGCTCCAAATTGCGTGCCACCATTGCCGACCGCAAGCCCTTTCTGGACTTTGTCTTTCACCGCGTCAATGCCGATGGCAGCAAACAGAGCTTTCAGGTCAGCGGGGAACCCATGTTCAACAGCAACAGTCGCTTTGTCGGCTACCGCGGCATTGGGGTGGAGCTGACCTCCAAACTCAAATAAAAAAATAACAAATTACAGATAACAAAGGCAGGGTTAGTCATGTCATTTCTTCACCACCCCAGTCAGAACCATCTCCTGGCGGCCTTGCCGACCAAGGATTTTGAAGCCTTGATCGCGGACCTGGAACTGGTACCGCTGGCACTGGGCCAAATGTTGTACGACCCCGGCACGCAGATGCGCCATGCGTACTTTCCCACTACCTCCATCGTGTCCCTGCACTATGTGACCGAATCCGGTGCGTCGGCCGAGACGGCGGGAGTGGGCAATGAAGGCGTGGTCGGTATTTCGCTGTTCATGGGCGGCGACACCACCTCCAGTTCGGCGGTGGTGCAAACTGCCGGCCATGCCTACCGGCTTGAGCGCCACCTCATGAAACAGGCATTTGAAGCAGCCGGGTCTTTCCAGCACCTGCTGTTGCGCTACACCCAAGCCCTGATGACCCAAATGGCCCAGACCGCCGCCTGCAACCGCCACCATACCGTCGAGCAGCAGTTGTGTCGCTGGTTGTTGCTGACGCTGGACCGCTTGCCGGACCGCGAACTGGTCATGACGCAGGAGCTGGTGGCCAGCATGCTGGGTGTGCGCCGCGAAAGCGTGACCGATGCGGCCGGCCATTTGCAGACCCTGGGCTACATCCGCTATCGGCGTGGCCATATCGGCGTGCTGGACCGTGCCGGCCTTGAGGCGCACGCCTGCGAATGCTATGGCGTGGTCAAAAAGGAGCTCAACCGCCTGCTCAGCGACGTGCGCCTTTGAAATTGCTTGGGGTCAGAGCACGTCGCTTTGCGAGTGGTCTGAGTCGAAAGGCATCTGATCGGTTGGGGTCAGAGCACGTCGCTGCGCGAGTGGTCTGACCCCAATGTTTCAGTATCGCGTTGCTACCCCGTTGTCGATGCGCACGCTGTCACCGACGCGGATGTCATTGGCACTGGACTGCGTCAGGGTCTGGTAGCTGCCATTGTTTAGGCGAACCGACAGTTGGTAGGCATTGACTTGTTGCGCCTGGTTGCGCTTTTCCAGTTCGTGGCCGGCGTAGGCGCCACCCGCTGCCCCCAGCACGGTGGCGGCCGTTTTGCCGGAGCCGCCGCCCACCTGGTTGCCCAAAATACCACCCACCACGGCACCGGCAATGGTGCCGGCTCCAATGGGGGTGCTGCTGGGATTGTTCTGAGCCACCAGCGTGATGGACTGCACCACGCCATATTGCGTGTAGCTGCTGGTGTTTTGCTGCGGGTAGGCCGTGCCCGTGTTGGCATTGGGGTAGGTGTTCATGTCGGCGCAGGCGCCGAGCATGAGGGTGGCCGCCAGGGCGGATACGGCTGTCAAGGTGTGCAAAGTTTTCATGTGTTTACTCCAGTTACTGTTTGATGGTCATTTCATTGTTGATCCGGACCACGCCCTTGATGCTGCCAGCCACGGCAAGGGCGCGGTCAATTTGTGGCTGGTTGTTGACAAAGCCGCTGAGCTGGACCACGCCGTCACGGGTCACAGCGGCAATGTCAGCACTCTTGACGCTTTCGTCCGCCATCAGCGCAGCCTTGACCTGGGCGGTGATGACGGCGTCGTCGATCTTGGTGCCGATGGTGGTGGGCGCGCCCTTGAGGCTGACACCGTTGCTCACCGTCACCACGCCGGGCACGCTGCGGGCAATGGCCAGCGCGTGGTCTATTTGCGTCTGGTTGTCGACAAAGCCACTCAGCAACACTTCACCCTTGCGGGTTTCGACCTTGAGGTCAAAGCTCTTGATGTCGATGTTGTCGAGCAGCGCCGCCTTGACCCGGGTGGTCAGCACGCTGTCGTCAATTTCAGTCCCGATGGTGGTGCTGGCTGTCGGCGCTCGGGGGGGGTCTTCAACTTTGCTGCAGCCCGCCAGGTAGAGGGTCATTACACCGGCCAAAGTGGTGCTTGCAATGCGCAGGCCAAGAAGGGTTCTTGTCATTTTTTCTCCAGTTGCCAAGTCGTTGAAACAAAGCTCACTGTCGTCGTGTTGAAGGCATTTATCTGTGCGATTGCGCACAGACCTGTGCCGACGTCAGTCTTAGGCTTGGCGGCTTCATGAGAACACACTTGGTGGCCCCTGCAGCCGTCTCCCAAACCACGCCACAAGTCATCGCACTGACGGGCTGCTGGACGGCGCGCGGCCTGGGTGAGCGCGAGCGTGACCTGCTGCAGCAGCTTGCTGACAGACCCGCTCCCTTGACGGTGGACGCCTCCGGCATCGAAGCCCTGGATACCGCCGGGGCCTGGGTGCTGCACGCCTTGCTGAGCGGGCCGCGTGGCGACGGGTCCGGCCTGCCCCTGCAAGGCCTGCCGGCTGAATTTGGCGGTCTGCTTGAAAGCGTGCGCGCGCATGCCGTGGCGCAGGCCCATGTGCCCGTGACGGCCGTTGCTGCTGCGCCATCGGGACTGGAGAGCGCCGGCCGGGCCGTGGTCAGCATGGTCGAGCAATTTCTGGCCATGCTGAGCTTCATCGGTGAAAGCGCCCAGGCGCTGGTCAACTGGCTGCTGCATCCGTCGCGCATTCGCTGGCGGGCGGTGCTGTTCAACCTGCGCAGTGCCGGCTTTGATGCCTTGCCCATTGTGGGCCTGCTGTCGTTTTTGTTGGGTGTGGTGGTGGCCTACCAGGGCGCCGACCAATTGCGCCAATACGGTGCCAATATTTTTGTCGCCGATTTGGTGGGCCTGTCGATGCTGCGCGAGTTTGCGCCGCTGATCACCGCCATCATCGTGGCCGGCCGCTCCGGCTCGGCCTACGCTGCGCAAATCGGCACCATGGCGGTGACCGAAGAAATTGACGCCATGCGCACGCTGGGCCTGGCCCCCCAGGAACTGCTGGTCCTGCCCAAGGTGTTGGCGCTGGTGATTGCGCTGCCGCTGCTTACCGTTTTTGCCGATGTCATGGGCATTCTGGGCGGCATGATGATGGCCAAAACGCAGCTGGACGTGGGCTTTGGCGAGTTTCTCGACCGGCTGGTGAAGGCGGTCAGCATCACCTCCTACCTGGTGGGCATTGGCAAGGCGCCGGTGTTTGCCGCCATCATCGTGATGGTCGGGTGTTTTCAGGGTTTTCGCACCCACGGTGGGGCCGACAGCGTGGGGCGCCAAACCACCCGCAGCGTGGTGCAGTCGATTTTTCTGGTGATCGTGGCCGACGCCTTGTTTTCGGTCGCCTTCAGCCTGCTGGACCTGTGACATGAGTGCCACTTCAGCTGCAACAGCCGCAGACCGCGACATCGTGATCGACCTGCGCGACGTGGAGACCCGCTTTGGCGCGCATGTGGTGCATCAGAAGCTGTGTTTGCAGGTCCGCCGTGCCGAGGTCTTTGCCATCATCGGCGGCAGTGGTTCGGGCAAATCAACGCTGCTGCGCGAGATGATCCTGTTGCATCGCCCCGATGCCGGCAGCATCAAGGTGCTGGGGGTTGAACTGAACGACCTGTCGCCCGAGGCAGCGCTCGACCTGCGCCTGCGCTGGGGCGTGCTGTTTCAGCACGGTGGCCTGTTCGGATCGCTCACGGTGCTGGAAAACATCGGCCTGCCGCTGCGCGAACACACCCGCCTGGGCAATAAATTGATTGACGAGATTGCGGCCTGGAAGCTCCACATGACCGGCCTCAAGCCCGAAGTGGGTGCGCAGTATCCAGCGCAGCTCAGTGGCGGCATGATGAAACGTGCTTCGCTGGCGCGGGCGCTGGCGCTCGACCCCGAACTGCTGTTTCTGGACGAGCCCACCGCCGGCCTCGACCCCGAAAGCGCGGCGGGCGTCGATGAGCTGGTGTTGCGCCTGCGTGACCTGTTCGGCCTCACCATCGTCATGATCTCGCACGACCTGGACCTGCTGTGGCAGGTGGCGGACCGGGTCGCCGTGCTGGGCGAGGGCAGGGTGCAGGGCGTGGGCGCCATGGCGGAGCTCGCGCGGTTGGATCAGCCTTTGATCCGGCCATTTTTTGAAGGCGCGCGCGGGCGCGCAGCGCAGCCGCAGTCCTTTCCTCCAAGCCAAACCAAGGAGCCATCATCGAAACCAAAGTGAACTACACCCTGGTCGGCGCGTTTGTGCTGAGCTTAAGTGCCGCCCTGATTGCCGGCGTGTTGTGGCTGGCCTCGGGCGGCTCCTGGCAGAAGCAATACGACCTCTACCTGGCGGTGGTGGACGAATCGGTCGCCGGGCTCAACTTGAATGCGCCGGTGAAATACAACGGCGTTGACGTGGGCAAGGTCCAGGACATTGCCCTGGACAGCGCCAACCCGCAGCAGGTCAGGCTGCTGTTTGCCATCGAGTATGGCGCGCCCATCCGCGAGGACACCGTGGCGGTGTTGAAAACCCAGGGACTGACCGGCATTGCCTACGTGGAACTGAGCGGCGGCGCGGCCAACTCGCCGGTGCTGCAGGCCAGGCCGGGCAGCCTCTACCCCGAGATTCGCACCAAGCCGTCCCTGTCCACACGGCTCGAATACATTCTGACCAGCGTGCTGAGCAAGCTGGACAGCACCTCGGACGGCATCAACAGCCTGCTCGGGCCGGAAAACCAGGCCGCCTTCAAGAACGCACTGGCCGACCTGGCCGCCGTGGCGCACACCGTGGCGGCGCGCCGCGCGGACATTGACAAGGGGCTGACCCAGGCCGCCAAAACCTTTGACAACACCGCTCGCGTCACGGCCGACCTGGCGCCGGTCCTGGCGCGCATCGGGCGCAGTGCCGATGCACTTGAAAAAATGGGTGTGGAAGTGGCGACCACCAGCGTCAAAGCCGGCAGCACCGTGGATGCCATGGGCGCCGATGTGAAGCGTTTCAGCGTGGAAACCCTGCCCGAACTGGAGCGCCTGCTGGGTGAGTTGAGCGCCTTGACCACGTCGCTGCGGCGTTTGAGCGACCAGACTGAGCGCGACCCACGCGGACTGATTTTTGGCCGTCAACCGGTCCCTGCCGGGCCTGGAGAAAAAGGAGTGTCACCATGAGTGGATGGAAATCAAGAACGACATCGCGGCTTTTTCGAGGCACGTTGGCCGCAGTGTCTTTGGCGGCGCTAAGCGCTTGCAGCGCATTGGCCCCAGCGAGCGCACCGGCGACCATTTTTTATGCGCTCAACAACCCGGTACCGGAGCATGCCCGCACGGTCACCGGGCCGACCCCCGGTGCGTCCACAGCGCCCACCCTGCTGATCAATCCGCCGCACGCCGCCGCCGGTTTTGACAGTCCTCGCATCATCTACCTGCGCGAAGCGCACAAGCTCGACTACTTCGCGCTCAGCCAGTGGGTGGAGCCGCCGGCGCGCATGCTGGGGCCACTGTTGGTGACTGCGATCGAAAAAACCGGCGCTTTCCGCGCCGTGGTGCTGATGCCCGGTGCGGCCTCGGGTGAGCTGCGGCTCGATACCGACCTGGTGCGTCTGCAACACGACTTTCAGACCCGCCCGAGCCAGGTGCGCCTGACCCTGCGCGCCACCCTGGTGGACGACCAAACCCGCCGCGTGCTGGCCTGGCACGAGTTTGAGGCCGCAGAACCCGCCGATTCGGAAGATGCCTACGGCGGCGTGCTGGCCGCCAACCGCGCGGTGCAGAAAGTAGCGGGCCAACTGGCCGGGTTTTTGGCGGCTACAGCAAGCGTCCCCAGTGCTGGGCCATCCACTCCTTGAGCTTGAACTGCAGTGGCCGCTTGGCCCAGGCTTGCGGGGTGATGCGCTGTGAGGCGTCCAGGTCCTGCTGGTGCATGGCCTGCATTTGGGCGGCAAATTCGCGGCCCAGCACCACGGCGTTGACTTCGTCGTTGTCCAGAAAGCTGCGCCAGTCCAGGTTGGTCGAACCCACGGTGGACCAGACGCCGTCAATCACCGCCGTCTTGGCATGCAGCAGCGCGCCCTGGCGCTCGTAAATTTGCACGCCACCGGCCAGTAGCTCGGCGTAATGCGCGCGCCCGGCGTGGAACACCAGCTCGGAGTCGGATTTGCTGGGCAGGATCAGTTGCACCTGCACGCCGCGCGCAGCGGCGTCTTTGAGTGCTTTGAGCAGTTGCACGTCCGGCACAAAATAGGCGTTGGTCAGGTGGACCGTCTTTTCGGCATTGCCAATGGCCGAGATCAGGGTCAGGTAGATCAGGCTGAAGGGGTCGTCGGGCGTGCTGCCAATGGCACGCACGATGTCGTTGCCCTGCGGCGTGAGTTTGGGGAAATAGTTTTTCGCGGCCAGCTTGGGCGCTTTCTGTTTTTCCCAGGTCTGCAAAAACAGCTTCTGGAATTCGGCCACCACCGGGCCCTCGATCTTCAGGTCGGTGTCGCGCCACATCACGCCCGCAGGTGGGGGCTTGTGGGCGCGCTTCAGGAACGACCCTGAGGCATAGACGTTGCTGATGTTGATGCCGCCCAGAATGACCGAGCGGCCATCGACGATGAGCAGTTTGCGGTGGTCCCGGCTGTTGAGCTCCCACGGCCCTTTGGCGGTCAAGGGGTTGATGGGGTTGAATTCCAGCACAGCGATACCGGCTTTCGTGAGGCGGTCGAAAAACGCCTTGGGGGTGTTGATGCCACCCACGCTGTCATAGATCAGGTTGACTTGCACGCCGCGCGCCTGGGCGGCCAGCAGCAGGGTGGCAAAGTCGTCGCCGGTGGCGTCGTCCTCGATGATGTAGGTTTCCAGGTTGATGTGGTCCCGGGCCTGGCGGATGGCGCCGAACATGGCGGCGTAAGTGGCGGCACCGTCCTGCAGCAGGCTGACCTTGTTACCCAGCACCAGAGGGCTGTCGCTGATGGCCTGCTCCAGCGCCATTTGTTTTTCCAGGATGTCGAGGTCGCCCGACTTGCGCTGCAAGCTGGCCAGGATGGCGGCATTTTGCCTGGCCGAGACCGGGCCACGCGCGGTCTCGAAATTGGCCTCTTGCGTGCTGTGGTGTGCAATCAGGGCGTCGGTGTCAGGCAGACTGGCACAGCCCGCCGCACCCAAAGTCGTCAGCAGCACCAGTATCCATTGAGTAAAAATTTTCAGCATCATTTTTTTCCTTGCAACCATTGCACACAATCACTGTCCTTGCCCGGTCCCGCATCGATCAGCGGGATCAGCGCCAGCAGCGGGTTGATCACGCCCAGCGCCAAAGCCCCCAGGGCGCGTGCAGCCATGCGGTTTTGGTCCACCCGGATGACGGGCTTGGCGAAATTGCCGGTGATGTGGATCGGGCTGCGCAAGGACAGCGGGCTGGTGTTCTTGGTTTTCTGGGTCAGGGTCAGGTCCAGCTTTTCCTGCGCCAGGTCGATGTGGCCACTGCCCAGCAGCGTGGTCACTTCGGTGTCGAGCAGCAAGGTCTTGGCGTGCATGTCACCGGCCTTGACATCGAAGTTGGCCACCGCACAGCGCAGCTTGATCTGTTTGTCGCCGGTGAGCGTCAGCCGGAAGATTTCCCACAGGTGCAGGCCGGCTTTTTCCATGGTCATCTGGCTGATCTGGCCGCCCGACATCAGCAGCGCCACCGAGCCGTCGGCATGGGCCAGCATGCTGCCCACCGAGTTGCCACTGCCGGCCAGTTTGATCTGGCCGCCAATCAGGCTGCTGCTGGCCACGCCTTTCTGGTCGGCTGGCAACAGCTTGGCCAGCGCCAGCCGCTTGAGTTGCAAGTCGGCCTTGGCCCGAATCGGGTTGTGGCGCCCATCCAGGGTGATCGCTGCCACCAGCTGTCCACCGGCCACGCCAAATTGCAGCGGGTCCAGGGTCAGCACGGCATCTTTCAGGCTCAAATGGGTGCTGAGCGCGTCCAGCGGCATGTAGCTGCCCTTGCGGATGGACTTGGCGCTGAACTGGACGTCGGCATCCAGCGTGTCCCAGTTCGAAAACTTGAAGGGGATGTCAGGCATGACCCGTTTGGACGTTGGCGTGACGGCCCCGGCCGCGCCGGTTTGCGCAACGGCCTTGATCGCCGACTGCACTTTTCCCGGGCGCGCACCAATGACCGGTCCCAGGTCTTCCAGCGTGAGTCGATTCGATACCAGGTCGGCTGTCAGCAGCGGCCGCTTGCCACCGGTCTTGACCTGCAGCCAGCCGCTCAGGTCGCTGGTGCCAACGCGACCTGTGAATGACTCATAACGCACGGTGTTGCCCTTGCGCAGCAGATGACCGTGCGTGACATAGTCGCGCGTGGCCGGCAATGCAATGCCGGTCAGGGTGAAGAGCTGGTTCAGGTTGTCGCCGCTGAGTGCCAACTGCATGTCAATGGCGGAGAACTTGAGCAGGCTGGTGATGTGGCCCTCGGCACGAACATGGGTGTGCCCCACCGTTGCGTCGATGCTCAGGCCATAAGGTGTGCTGTCGTCGCGCAGGGCCAGCACCGAGTCACCCGTGCCTTTGGCGACCAGCGGCAGGCCCTGGTACTTGCCTTTGGCGTTGAAGGACACACCCGGTGTTGCGTCGTCATCGGCGCGCTTGGCCAGGCTGGAGAGCTCGGCGCGCAGGCTGGTCTGGCTGGCCACGTCGTCAAAGCCGATCACGCCCTGATCCAGGGTGAAGCGGTCGATGTCGATGCGCGCGTTCTCGTCTTGCTGCTGACGGTCAAGCAGCCAGGTCTTTCGGCCATCGCGGTGGCGCTCCAGAAAAACCAGCGGCTTGACCAGGTGCAGGTCAGACACCACCAGGCGTTTGGCGAGCAATTGCGGCAGGTGGACGGACAAGGCCACTTCGTCGGCTTTGAGCATGTTGGCTTGCGCTGCCCAGGCCGGGTTGGCAAAAGTGACCTGGGCGGCTTGCAGGCGCGGCCAGGGCCAGCCCAGGTGCACGCTCAGGTCGCCCTGGATCGACAGCACCCGCCCGGTCTGGGCCAGCACCTGGCGCTCCAGCGGTGCCCGTAACCAGTTCCAGCCAAACAAGGCGATGAACAGCACTGCCACGATGACGATGGCCAGCACGGCACTGGCCAGCCATTTGAGCGTACGCAGCAGGATCATGGGGAAGGTTTGCAAAGGGAAAGCCGCAGGTTGGAGTGATGAAAGGCAAGTATCAAGCCTAATGGGTTCGAAGCGTGTGTTCAGTGCGCTGACGCACTGACCCAAGCGACACAAGACACGATGATGTGCTTTTTTAACCCCTGGAGAAAACTGCAATGAAACACACAAACCTGCTTCGGTCCTTGGTACTGTCGCTGGCGCTGGCGGCTGGCACCACGGCCTTTGCCCAGATCAACTTCAATCTGGTGGTGGCACCGCCCGCACCCTTGAACGAAGTGGCGCCTTCGCTGGCTCCGGGTCAGACCTGGGCCCCTGGTTACTGGGCCTGGAACAACGGCCAGCATGTCTGGGTGCGTGGGCGCACCATGGTGCAACGCGAAGGTTACCTCTGGGTACCTGATCGCTGGGTGCAGCAGGGCGGCACCTATGTGCGCCAGCCGGGCCGTTGGGAGCGCAGCCTGGAGGCCAAACCACCCAAGTACAAAAAGATGAAAAAGCTCAAGCATGACAACGGCCGTCGCAACCATGGCAACAGCGGCAAAGGCTAAGCCCTGAAAATAAGACGCCCCGCGATCCGATAGGCAGATCCGGGGCGACAAGCTTTTTGGCCAGGCTCAGGCGCAGGTCAAGTTCACCACTATTTCTTGCGGAACCACACAGGCGTGGTCTTAGCTCCGTAGTTAATGAAACAGTGGTGCACGACGCGTTTTGATCAGGGCCGAACGACGATTTCGTTACGGACAGACTTCACGCCGTTGACACCGCGGGCAATGCTTTCCGCAGCGCTTCTTTCCGTGGAACTTTTGGCAAAGCCCGACAGCATCACGGTGCCATTCAAAGTTTCAACGCTGATGGACGTGGCGCTGACCAGCTTGCTTTCAGCCATGCGGGCCTTGATCAAGGTGGTGATGCCGGTGTCATCCACATAAGCGCCAACAGTTTCCTGACCGCGCGTGACAGCGCAGCCCGCGGTGGTGAGCAAGGCGGCAGCCATCATGGCGGCGACGAGAGTGGTTCGAATTTGCATATAAATCTCCATGGGGTATTGATGGTGTTAGCCCCACCACCTCTGGGCGAAAGGCCGGGCCAGCCCCGGTCGATGGCTTGAATGTAAGATTTGGCCTTTTTGGCGTCCGTGCGCTGGCGCACTTAAGAAAAAGAACCGCTCTGATCGTCGTTTTTTTGCACGCTTGCCGGTGTGTTCTGACGCAGCGGCACCACAAAACAAGTCGCGCCGGTCAATGCGGGCCAGTGCAGGGCCTCACCTACTTGCAGCAATTGCGCACCCGGCACCCCGGCGGCTTGCAGCGCGTCGGCGCTGCTGGCGCGGACCAGGATGAAACGCATGCTGCGCTGCTCGCGCACCAGCGTCAACTCGGCCTGGTGCCAGTGCGAGGGCAGGCAGGGCGTGAAGCTGAGGCTTTGGGCACCTTGCTGCAAGCCAAACATCGACTCGATGGCGGCGCGGTGCAACCAGGCGGCGGCACCGGTGTACCAGCTCCAGCCACCACGCCCCACGTAGGGCGGCTGGCTGTAGACATCGCCCGCCATCACATAGGGCTCGATGCCATAGGCGGGGCCACGCGTGGGGTGATTGGCGCGGTGCGCCGGACTCAGGTAGGTGAAGTAGCGGTAGACCGTGTCACCGGCATCAGCGTCGGCCATTTGTTTGGCCAATTCGGCCTGGGCCATCAACGCCCAGACGCCCGCATGCGCGTACTGGCCACCGTTTTCGCGGATGCCTGGCGGGTAGGCCTGGATGTAGCCGGCGCTGGGCACGGCATGGGTCAGCGGTGGGTCCAGAAGTTTGATCAGACCGGCATCGGGGTCAACCAGATGCGCCTCCACGGCGGCCATCGCCAGCTGCTGTTTGGCCAGCGGTGCGCCATGGGACAGCACCGACCAGGCTTGCGCGATCAGATCGATTTTGGCCTCCGGATTGTGGTGCGAGCCCAGCGCTTGGCCGTCGTCAAAGTAGGCGCGCTTGAACCATTCGCCGTCCCAGGCTTCGCCGTTCAAGGCCGCCTGCCAGCCGCTGGCGGCCTGTTGCCAGCGCGCTGCCCGCTCGTGCTCACCGCGCTGCCGGGCCAGCGGGGCAAAGTCGGCCACCAGGCGGCACAAAAACCAGCCCAGCCAGACCGACTCGCCGCGGCCTTCGATGCCGACCCGGTTCATGCCGTCGTTCCAGTCGCCACTGCCCATCAGCGGCAGGCCATGCGCGCCCAGGCGCAAGCTGCGGTCGATGGCCCGGGCTGCGTGCTCAAACACCGACGCTTGTTGTGCGCTGATGGCGGGGGTGTAGTAGGCGTCTTCTGCGCCTGCCGGAATCTCGGGGCCATCCAGAAATGCCACGGGCTCATCGAGCAGGGAGGTATCGCCCGTGGCTTTGAGGTAATGCACACAGGCGTGCGCCAGCCACAGCAGGTCATCGGAGAAATGGGTGCGCACACCATTGCCCAGCGGTGCGTGCCACCAATGCTGCACGTCGCCGGGCACAAACTGGCGCGAAGCACAGCGCACGATTTGCGCGCGCAACATGGCTGGTGCCGCCCAGGCCAGCGCCATGGCATCCTGCAACTGGTCGCGAAAGCCGGTGGCGCCACCCGCTTGGTAAAAACCGGCCTTGGCCCACAGCCGGCAAGCCAGCGTCTGGTACAGCAGCCAATGGTTGACCATGGCATCCAACAGCGGGTCAGGGGTCTTGACCGTGGTGCTGCCCAGCAAGGCCTGCCAGTGCTGGCGGACCTGGTCCAAGCGCTGCGAGGCCGTCGTTTGCGTGGCCAGCGTGGCCAATTGGCGCGCGGCCTCAAGGGTGTCGGCATAACCCAGGAAAAAGCTGTGCGTGATCGTTTGCCCACTGGCCAGGCTGACGGAGGTGGACAGGGCGGCGCAGGGGTCCAGGCCGTCGCCGCTGTGCTGGCCAAAATAGTCCGGCATGACCAGGCGCCCGCGCGCATCGAAGCATTCGCGGCGGTCGCAGGTCCAGTCCTCAGGCGCGTCTGCGCCGTGGGTCATGGCGAAAAAGGCGGTGCCGCCGCCAAAGCCGGCCATGGCCTCGCGCTGGGTGCTCAGCAAGGCGGTCAACTTTTGTTGCTGCGCGGGCAGGCGCTGGTGGAACGCGGCGGTGCGCACCGTGCCACGGTCGCTGCGGTTGGCGCCCATCAGCCATTCCACCATGCCGATCAGGCGCAGCAGTCGGCTCCTGGGGCCGTGGTTCACCAGGCTCACAGTCACCTGCTTGACGCGGGTGTGCGGGTCGACACACCAGCTGACGCTGATGTCGATGGCCTCACGCTGGTGGCTGATGCGGGTGACGCCCTGGCCGTGCGTCACATGAAAGCGCAGCCCCGCGTCGCTGTTGGCTGACGGGGTGAGTGGCCAAAGTGCCCGGGTTTTGCGGTCCTGCAGCAAGAACCATTCCGATGTCGGGTCGCCGACCGGGTCATTGGACCAGGCGGTGAGCTGGTTGAGGCGGCTGTTGACGGCCCAGGTGTAGCCACCACCGGCCTCCGAAATATGGGCGCCAAAGTCGGGGTTGGCCAGCACATTGATCCAGGGGCGCGCCGGACGCTCGCTGGCGCTGACGTCAAAGCTGAACTCGCCGTTGTTGGCGGCAAATTGGCCCGGCGAGGGTGTGTCGGCGGACACACGCTTGGCGCTGCGCGGCAACAGCAGCGCCGCGGTCGAGGTGTCATGCCGTGCCTGCAGGTGCTGTTCGTGCAAGCGGTTGAGCTCCTGCACATGAAAGGCCAGCGGCCGGCCATCGGCATGCAGCAGGACTCTGGCCAGACTGTGCAGCGTGCTGAGTTCGGCGCGGCTGAGCTCATGCGCCTGCACCAGGAAAAAACCGGCGCTCGATGGGTCACCACTGGCACCGCAGTCGGCACGGTGGCGGTCGCGTAGGGCGGCCAGCTCGTGTTGCAGCGGCATCAGGTAAGAGGTGGGCTCGGTGTTAACCACCACCAGGTCGCAGCCCAAGCGGCTCCAGGACCACAGGTTCAAGGCCTGCGCCAAAGCCCGAATCAGTCCCAGGCCCTGGGGTGCGCCAGCCAGTACCAACAGGATGGGGCGGTCGCCCGAGATGCCCAGGCGCCAGAGCAGTCGCCGGTCGCAGACCGCATCAACGGGGTTCTCCGGGCGCACGCGCCGCGCCTGCACCCGGGTCAGCGTTTGCACCAGCGTGGTGGTGAGCGTTTGCATGGCAGTGACGGTCTCGGCACTGATGCGCAAGGCCCGCAAGCGGATGCTGGTCAGGGTGGCGGACATCAGCGAAGCCCGTTTGACATTGGCCGCCAAGCGGTACTTGTCAACCACCGCGCGCAGGGTGGGGGCGCTGGGCGAGGCGGCGGTGGCAAAGCTCAGGCGGGCTTTGCTGTGCGGTGGGAGAACCAGCGTCACGGCGATGGCGCAGACCGGGTCGAGGCCGGTGTCCAGCGGCTGGGCCAGGTCGTCAGTAGCCTCGGGTGCCGGCGCGCAATCGGCCAGCAGCTGACTCGCGCCCTGGTTGCGCCCGCGCCAACGCTGGCGGTCGGTGGCCACGCGAACCCGCGTCAGGGGGACGTTGGCGTCGGTCAGGAAGTGGGCCATTTTCAGACCCTCCTCAGTGGGCAGGCGGGGCTTGCGTTCAAACCACAGCGCCTGGTGCGAGGCCAGCCATTGGGCGGTGACAAACAGGTTGGTGAAGGACGGATGCGCTTCGTCAGCCCGCGGGTCGGACAGCGTCACATCAAAGGCCGACATGAGCTCCACTTCAAGCGTGCGATCACTCAGGTTGCTGAGCTCCACCTGCCTGAACTCGATGTCGTCCTCCGGGCTGATCCACACCGTGGTGTGGGCCTGCAAAAAAGACCAATGGGCGTCAAAACACACCCGGTCGGCATGAAACACGCTCTGGTAGCGGGCGGCGGGGTCGGGCGCCGGGTGCTGGGTGGTGGAAAACGCTTGCGGCTGACCCGCCCAGCGCAGGTAGAAAAAGCTGCCATGCTCGTCGCGCAGCGCATCGTCACGCCAGCGGCTGATGCCGGTCTGGTCACAGCGGCTGTAGCCGGCGCCGTTGGCCCGCAGCAGCACGCTGTAGCGCCCATTCGACAAGACCTGGGTGGGCTCGACGGCGCTGTCGCCCGGCGCCAGGGTTCGTAGCAGGGCGGGCACGCGGCGGCGTTGCAAGGGCGTTTGCATGGCCAGGGGCAGGTCTTGCAACACCGGGATCTCGCGCGGCACCCGCTCGTGCAGCAAGGACGACACCGCTTGCACATGGGCATTGGCCATGCCCCAGCGCTGCGCGCAGCCTTGCAGCAGCACATTGGCCAGGGCCACGATGCTCATGCCCTGGTGGTGTGCCATGAAGGTTTCCACCGCGGTAAAGGCCTCGCTGCCGGTGCGCCCGGCGGTCGAGTAGTCCAGCGCCTCGATGAAGCCATAACGGCCACGGGTTTGCAGCTTTTCCAGGATTTTGAAATTCTGGCTGGCGCAGTGCGGCGAGACCTGGGCTGCCAGTGCGGTGGCGTAGGGTGCTATCACCAGTTCATCGGCCGGCGTGCGGCGCAGTGCCAGCCGGGGTACGCCGTGCGGCGCGTACTGGTAGGCCAGCGTGGCGTCACTGGCCGCGTAGGCCGACTCGGAAATGCCCCAGGGCACCCCCAGGGACTTGGCATAGCTCATGTGCTCACGCAGGGCGGCGTGGCCAGCCTCATGCAGCACGCTGCCGTAGGGTTCCATCAGCACGGCGCCGGGCATCAAATACTCGAACATGGAGCCGGTCCAGGAACGCAAGCCGGCGGCGTTGCCCGCGGCAAAAAAGGGCCGACCCAAGGCCCCCCAGTGGCGCACCGGCACGTCGCCCTTGGCGATGGCCAGCAGGCTGGTCAGGCGTGATTCCGACGCCAACAGGTCGTAAAAACCGGCGTCGCGCTGGTTTTCTGCCACCCGGTAGCCAATGTGAAACAAGTGCCGTCGGCGGCTGTACAGGAAGCTGAAGTCAGGCTGCCAGGCCAATTGCTCCAGCGCGCTGGCCAGGCTCTGCAGGCGTTGGCGGGTGCTGGGGGCGGCCGTGGTTTCGGCTTGCTCTTGTTCCTGGTCCAGCCGGGCTGAGGCCAGGGTGGCGCGGTGGTCCTGCAACAGCCACCGGAGTTCCGCGCGCTGCGCAGGCGTCAGGGTGGTGCGTGCTTTCAGCAGGGGTGCCAGGCGATGCCGGGAGGCGTCGATGGCCTGCACGGCGGGGCGCTCGTCAAAGGGATCAAGCGCCAATTCGCGGCAAGCCTGGGCGACGGCCAGCAAGTGGCCGCTGAGGTTGCCGCTGTCCACAGTGGAGACGTAACTGGGCAACAAGGGCTGGCCGCTTTGGGTGTCGTACCAGTTCAGAAAATGGCCCCGGTGGCGCTCCAGCGTGAGCAGCGAGGCCAGTGTGGCTTCGAGGCGGGTCAACACATCCTGGGTGCCGATCCAGCCGAATTGGCGCGCGCAGGTGACTGTGAGGAGGTAAAGCCCGATGTTGGTGGGCGAGGTGCGGTGCGCCACCATGTCATAGGGTGAGGTCTGCAGGTTGTCGGGCGGCAGGTGCCGGTCGTCGGGCCCGACGCAGCGTTCAAAGTAGCGCCAGGTGTCGCGGGCAATGCCGGTCAGGTAGGCGTGCTCTGGCTGGGTGAGGGGCGTACCCGTGTCCACCGGGTAGGTGCGGCTGACCAGCCAGGTCCACAGCGGCGAGGCCGCCCACAGCAGGCACAGGCTGCCCGCCAGCCAGGGTGTGGGCGAACCGGCCCAGAGCAAGGCCGCCCACAGCAGCAGCGCCACCAGGGGTTCCGCGCGGTGTTGCCGCAGCACGCCCGATAGCGTGGTTTTGGCCTGCGCTTGCGCGGCCTCGGCCGTGGTCCATTGCAGCAGATGGCGCCGGCTGACCGTCAGGCGGTACAGCGCCCGGATCACGGCGTCCAGGGCCAGCAGCGACTGCTGCAGCAACTGCGCCAGCAGCCACAGAGCACCGCACAAGGCGCGTGCCAGGTCGGTCAGGGCGGCACGATAAAAATGGCCCGTGGCCATGTCGTCGCGGCTTGGCGCCAGCCCGGCCAGGGTGCCCATCAGCGGGCCGGCAGAAAACGCCGCCAGCACCAGGCTCAGGGCCAGCCACGGCGACAGCACCCAGCCCGCCAGACTGGCCAACAACAAGCCCAGGGACATCGGGGCCACCAGCGAGCGGCGCAGGTTGTCGAGCATTTTCCAGCGGTTGATGGCGCTCAGGCCGTAGCGTGCAGGGGCCAGCAAAAACGGCAGCAGTTGCCAGTCGCCCCGGGTCCAGCGGTGCACCCGTGAGGCCGCCACATCGGCATGAAAAGGGGCGTCTTCCAGCACCATGATGTCGCTCACCGCAGCGCAGCGGGAAATGGCGCCCTCCAGCAGGTCATGGCTGAGCACCTGGCCCTCGGGCAGCCGCTTGGACAGCACCGCATGCAGTGCCTGCACGTTGAGCAGGCCTTTGCCGGTGAAGGTGCCCTCGGCAAACACGTCCTGGTAAATCTCGGAGCTGGCGGCACTGTAGGGGTCAATGCCGCACTGGCCGGCAAACAGCCAGTGGTACAGCGTGAATTCCTTCACTGCTGGCAAGGGCGTGGCCACCCGCGGTTGCAGAATGCTGTAGCCGGCCACCACTTGGCGCGCGCTGGCATCGAGCCTTGGTTGGTTGTGCGGGTGCGCTGCCACCCCCACCAATTCGCGCAGCTTGCCCGGCGGCAGTTGGGTGTCACTGTCGAGGGTGACGATGTAGGGCAGGCCGCTGGCCATGCGCGAGGTCTCGCCCAGGTCCAGAAAGGCGTTGCTGTTGCCTTGCGCCAGGGCGTCAATGAGCAATTCCAGCTTGCCACGCTTGCGCTCCCAGCCAATCCAGCGCTGTTCGCTGGGGCTGAAAAGCCGCGCCCGGTGCAACAAAACGAAGCGTGGCGCGCTGCCAATTTCAAGCGCGCTTCGGGGGTGGCGGGCATTGAGCTCCTGGATGCCCCGGCTGGCGTTGGCCAGACCCGCTGCGTCAGTGCCGGTTTCCGCCGTGTCGGCGTCGGCCCAGTCGGTGAGCAGCGCAAACTGGGCGTGTGGCTCGGGGTTGGCCAGGTAATGCAACTCCAGCCGATTCACCAGGGCCTGCGTGGACGCGGCGCTGGTGAGCATGCCGGGAATCACCACCATGACACCGTGTTCAGGCGGAATGCCGTCGGCAAAGGCCAGCCGTGGCAGGTGCCGGGGTTTGAGGGATTCGCTGATGAGCCGGTGCATGACGGCAATGACGGCCTCGGACGCCGGAAACAGCGCCAACGCCAGCACCAGCCAGGTCAGGCCGACGGCCTGTTCGGTGCTGTGGCGCTGCACCAGCCATAACAGCGCCAGCACACTGACAGAAAGAACCCCCAGATAAGTGGGCAAGGCCAGGCGTGCGCGCCAGAGGGGCCAAAGCGCTGCCCGGCTTGCCGGCAAGCCCAGGCTGGCCCAGAGGGCGGGTCGTCCGCTGCCCTGCAGCCAGTGCGCTGTGGCGGAACTGGCGGCGTCGGTGGGGGTGGCCATCAAGTCCAGCAAGTGGCGCGCCACGGTCAGTTCAGACTGTCGGCTGCGCCGGGCCAGCCGCTCAATGGCGTGCAGGGTCTGGTCGCGGGTGCCGGTGTCTTCGGCGGCAAACACGGGTGAGCCCAGCATCAGGAGCATCAAGGGGCTGCTTTGGGCAATGAGTTCGGGCCAGTCGGCATCGCCAATGGCGCGCAGCGCGGTGATGGCGTTGCTCATGCTGAGGTTGTCAGCGGCCTGGTCGGCGGCTTGCTGGAGTTGCACGGCGGCCAGCTCGGGCAGGGCGGCGTGCAGCCATTCCTGCACCCGCACTTGCTCGGGCGTCGTGGTGGTGGCGCCAAAGTCTTGCAAGCGCTGGGCCATTTGCACCAGGTACACACGGCCCAGGCCACGCGCATTGAGCAAGTCCAGCAATTCCTTGAAGGTGGACAGGGGGGTGACGTCGAGCTGGTCAATGCAGCGGTTGGCCACTTCGCGCGCGGCCTTGTTGGTGGCCACGCGCACCGCCAGCCGGCGCAGGTTTTCGATCAGCACGACACGCAAGGTGGTGGGCAGCGCCCACATCTCGCTCAAGTGAAGCTCACGCACCTCCTGGTAGGCGCACAGGAACTGCACCAGCATGGCGGCATCGAAGGCACCGTCGGTGTGGGCCACAAAAGCCCAGGCGACGCCGTACACGCGCGGCAGGCCGGCCAGCGGCTCATCGAGCAGCTTGGGCAGGGTGGTGAAGTAACTGCGCGGCAAGCCGGCCTTGATCTCGTTGAGCTGGGCCTCGATCAGGTGGAAATTGTCGAGCAGCCATTCGGCCGCCGGGCTGATGTCGTAGCCGTTGCTGGCTTGGCCACCGATGTACTGGTGGGCCTCACGCAGCATGGCCAGGTTACTTTGAATGCGGGGAAAAAAGTTGCCGCTGCGCCCGCTTGTGCGCGTGGCGCGATGGGTTTGCGCCAGACTGCGCCCATGCTGGGCAAAGCGTTGCGGGCCAAAGATCTCGGCGCGTATGGGGCTCAGGACCGGGCCGCGTGAGCGCGCCAGCAGCTGGCACAAAATTTCGGGTGCATCGGGCATCAGGGCACGCAGGCTGGGCTGCGTGAGACGCGTCAAAGCAACCAAGAGCCAAGACCAATGAGAACGGCCAGCACCAGCAAGGTCGAGACAAAGCGGGTGGCGACAAAACCGTTCATGGCTTCGGTTGCGCCGTGCAGGCTCAGCAGGTGTCGGTGCAATTGTGGGCAGTTGCTCATGTGCTCGCCCAGTGCAGCCAGATCGGCACCGGCTGCCCTGGCATTGTCACCGTGCGCGGTGGTGCACCACGTGTGACCCGTGGTCTTTGGGCTAGGCATAAAAATTCTCCACCTGCCCGGCGAATTCGCCAGGCAGGTTCAGGGTTAACGTTGGCCGGTGACTTCGATGTCCACGCGGCGGTCAGGCTGCAGGCAGGCGATCAGGGCTGGGGTGACCTTGGTGCCGACACATTCACCGGGCTTGGTGACGGGGTCGGCGCCATTGACGCCTCGGGTGCTGATCTTGCTGGCAGGAATGCCAGCGGCGCTGACCAGGTAGTTGCCAACGGCCTCGGCGCGCTGGGTGGACAGCTTCAGGTTGTAGGCCTGGCGACCAATGCGGTCGGTGTGGCCGGTGACCTGAATCACGTCAAAGTCAACACCGCGCAAGTTGGCCGCCAGTTTGTCGAGCTCGGCACGACCGGTGGGCTTGACGGCGGCGCTGTCAAAGTCAAACAGGGAGTCGGCGGAAAAACTCACCCGTTGCGGCATGGCCGCGGGGATGGGTGTGGGTGCGGGCGGTGGCGGTGCCACGTACACCGGGGCCGGCGCCTGGGCGATGATCACCGGTGCCGGGGCGTAGGTCTGTGCCACTGGCGTAGGTGTTTTGCCGCCAAAGCGATAAACCAGGCCAACGGAGGCCATGTCGATGTCACCCTTTTGGCCCACCGAATCATTGATGCGGTAGCGCTCGATCTCGGCGCGCAGGCTCAGGGCATCGGTGAAGGCGTATTGCACACCCAGGCCGACCTTGAGGTTGTTGTCACTTGCTCGCGTGCTGTTGACCGTGGTGGCGCCGGCGAAGCTGCCCTTGGTGTGCGCGTGGGTCACGCCGAGGCGGCCGAAGGCAGAAAACTTGTCGGTGATCGGCAGGATGCCGACCGCATCCAGGTTGACGCCCCGGACCTGGATGTTGCCGTTCAGCGTGCTCGGGGCATTGGTGTTGGTCACAAAGTCAAACTGGCCCAGGTCGAAATAACCGCCTTCCAGGGCAAGGTACTTGTTGATTTGGTAGCCACCAAAGAGCTTGTAGCCGCGGTCGCTGTTGTCTTCGGAAATCGAGGTGATGGCCGGAGGGGTGGCGCCGAGCAGGCTGTTGCTGATGCTGGCGTTGTCCAGGGACGACCTGGTTTGACCGATGTTGGCGCCGGCATACCAGCCGGCATCTTGTGCCATGGCGAACGGTGCTGCCATGAGCGCGAGCGTCAGCAGGCTGAGCTTGCCCGTGGACCTGAAGTATTGACGTGGTGTTTTTGACATTTTTTTTCCTGGTGATTGGCCTGTTTGGCCTCGATATTTTTCATTTCCACACCTTTTGAGTTGATGCGAAAACTTTCGGAACCAGATCAACGCGGGGTTGACGCTGGCGGGTTTCAGTATCGGCAGCGCGCCGCCTTGTGTCTGTGCGTTACGCCACCAAGCGACGCGGCGGGCCGGTCATCGGTCCAGACTGGCCACATTTTTGGGGTTGAAAAACTGTTTGACGGAGCGGGTTTCGGGTAGCACGTAGACGATGCCATCGCTGCCGGCAAAGGCCGGACTGATGACATTCTTGAAAAAATCGGCCGGCACGTTGATGCAGCCATAAGAAATACGGTTGTCCAGCGGCGACGGTGAAGCCAGACGCTCGGCGCGGCGTTCCTTGGTGTTGCTGGTGACCACCGGGTGCAGCGAGATGGCGGCGTCATAGTCCACCCAGAGAATTGGGCCGCCCTTGAGGTTGCGGTCGAGCGAAGCCACAAAACGGCCTGCCGGGGTGGTGCGCTCCTCGGGCAGGATGGCCGAGAGCTTCTTGTCGCCGATGCCGGGCGCGGAGTCGTCACCCACGGCAAAACCAATCAGCGCCGGGGCCGCGCCGCGCAGCCGGCCATCGGCATGAAAGACAAAGACCTTGGCCTCCTTCTTGTCCAGAATGACAAAGGGCAGGCCGGTGTTGTTGCCTGACTCGACCACCCAGTCTGCCGCGTGTTTGGCATCCATGGAGGCCAGCTCGCGCTCGAACTGCGCCACTTTCAAACCTTGCTGCGGCAGTGCGTCGGAAGCCAGGGCCGGGCCGATGCTGCCGCCGATGATCATCAGGCCAAGGCACAGCTGTCGGCTCATGTTGCTTGTGATCGAAAGCAGCATGGTGCCTGCTCCTTGGCACGTCGCGTGGTCATCAGTTGCGGTCCTGCTTGAGGGGGCGAACCGGGGCGACATAGACCGGCGGCTGCACAGGCGTCTCGATCACCTCTTCCGTGGGCGCTACCGGGGCAAGCTCGACCGGCACCGGAGGCACATAGACCACGGGTGGCGTCAGACTTTGAAGCTGTGCTGGCGTGTCGGCAAGCACCACCATGGGGGCCCAGGTCAAGGGAGTGCGAGGGTTGACGACCGGGCCTTCATACGGCAGCTCCGGGAACAGGTCTGTTTCTGGTACTTCGGGTGGACTGACAGGTGGCGTTGTGACGACAGGCGGTACGACGACCGCATTGATATTCGCAGTTGTTCTGCTCACGGCAGGCCCACAGCAGGAATTCGCGAAGGCATAGTTGCCGGCGCTTGCACCATCCAAGGTAAAGCCGCTAAACGTGACTGTCTTGTTGGTGCCTACGGCTATGGTGTCGAAATTGGCAGTACCGGCACCAACCAGAGTGACGCCGGCAGGATCACCTTTCAATCCTGTGAAGGTTGCTACGGTGTTGCCGTCATAAGTTTTGTCTGCACCGCCAGGGTAGACCAGCATGTATTGCGTCAGCGGGCCGCCGTTACCGGTGAAGTTGAGCGAATAGTCGGTCGGCGTCGCGTACGAAATCGGGTTGTAATAAATGGCCGCCGGCGTGCCAGGCCCCCCTGCCGTGTAGGTAATGTAGGTACCCGCCAGTCCGCCGTTGGTAAAGATCACGGTGCCGCTGTCAACCCCTGGTCCGGTTCCGGCGGTGCCGGCCATCAGCGTCAGGCCGAGCGGCACGCCAAGTGTCGCCAGATCCTCGCCAGCAGTCGTGCTCCCCCTGGTCAGCGTCATGAGGGGCGCCAAGCCCGGATTGAACGTGTTGCTCAGCGTTATATTGCGCCCGGCACATATTTCGATGTTGCCATCTGTCGTGGTAATGGCCGTGCCAACGTTAAGCGTTGTCCGCAGGATATTGACATCCTGTCCGGCGGCCAGCAGCACGCTGCCATTGACCGTTGTAATGGCTGCGTTCACGTTGATGTCGCGGCCGCAGCACACCACCAGATTGCCTGTGGTCGCGCTGATCGCCGCATTGATATTGGTGTCCCGCAGTGCGATCAGGGTCAGCGTCGTCGGCGTCGCCGTAGTGCCGGTCGCGCCATTCCATGAAACAGCTTGGTTGATATTGATATCGCCGAAGCCGGAGCCAGGCCCTGCAATAGTCGTGATGGTGATGTTGTTATCAACCAGGTTCGCGCTAAGTGTTGCACCGGTAATGTTATCCCCGGCACCGCCGCCAACGGTGTAGTCCAGCGGATCGATCAGCCAGGTGCCCGTTTGCCCCTGCGGGGCAGCAGTGGTGACTTTGACGTCATTTGCGACTTTGACATACGCCGCAGAGGTTTCGATGAAGCCGCCGTTGGCGCCATTCGGTGCCGATGCATCCAGCGTGCCACCTACGTTCACGGTGCCGGTTTCCATGCCACCCATCAGCATGATGCTGCCGGTTTTGCCGGTGACCAGCGTCTGTGCCTGGATCACGCCGGTGTTGTTCACCGAGTTGGCCAGCAAACTACCAGCTGCCTGGGTGGTCAGCAGCACCTGGCCGCCGTCGGCACGGATCAGGCCACCGTTTTCTACCAATGCATTCACAGCCCCTTCGGTGACGGCAATGTTGAGCAGGCCGTCACCGGCCACGTCCATCGTCATCACGCTGCCCGCGGCCAGCACCACGCTACCCAGCTGGGCCGAGATGGTGCCTTGGTTACTGACATTGGCGCCCAGCAGGGCTACGTAACCACCGTCGGCGTTGATGCTGCCCTGGTTCAGCACGGCACCCGTGCCATTGCCCGAGAACTTGTAGTTGCCCGCGTTGAAATCAGCGTCAGTCATGTTCAGGGTGGAAGCCACCAATCCGCCCACGTTGACCGATGCGCCCTGGCCAAACAGGATGCCGTTGGGATTGATCAGGAACACCTTGCCGTTAGCTGTCATGCTGCCCAGGATGCTTGACGGGTCAGCGCCGACCACCCGGTTCAGGGTAATTGAACTGCTGCTGGGTTGCACAAACTGCACCGACTGGCCGGCGGCGATATTGAAGCTTTGCCAGTTGATGATGGCGTTTTGCGTCGACTGGGTGATGGTGGTGCTGGTCGCACCCGTGCTGATGGTGGCGTCACCGGAGGCCACCACACCGCCGGTGGGCTGTGCCAGTGCGTTGGCGCCAAAGGCCAGCATGACCGACACGGCCAAGGCCTGCAGCACAAAACGTGCGCCGGAGCCGGTGGCCTGCATGCCGGAAGAGGTCTTTTTGCCTGCGCTGCTGGCGTTTTCAGGTACCGCAACAAAGGTGCCGGTGCTGTCATTCCAGAGAGATCGGTAGGAGCTGTTCATGATGGTTTCCAATAGTTTCAATGTGTGTGGTGGTCAGCTTGTCGGATCAGGCGGGTCAAAAATATTTGACGGCCTGAATCCAGAAGCGACCCGACTTGTCGGGCGCCGAGGTGGCGGCTTCATTGCCGATCTTGACGGCGTAATAGGCCCGCACCATGAAGTTGTTGGTCTCGTACCAGTTGAAACCAACGCCGGCGCCGCTTAAGGTGCGGCGTTCGCCAGCGTCCCGCGGTCGCACGGTGCCGGCATCAACAAAGCCGATCAGCTGCAACTGACCCGGCAAGCTGTTGGAGAACTTGGGTACTTGCCAGCGCGCTTCCAGGTTCAGTACCAAACCTGCGTCACCGTAGCCTTCACCTTCCGGATAGGCGCGCACGCCGTACATGCCACCCAGCTCCATTTGCTCTGACGAGTCCAGTGCCCTGGAGGCGAGTTGGCCGTTGACCACGGCCGACAGGGAAACGGTGTCGGTCACACGCTGCACACGTGACAGGTTAAAACCAAGCTTGCTGAAGCGGCCATTGATTTCGCCAGGGTTGTCGTTGTCAATGTTGCCAGCGCTCAGGGCAAGCGAATAACCTGTGACACCGCCGCCACCCAGGTTGTCGCGCTCATTGCCGTACAGGCTGGCTGTCAAGACTTGGGCTTCTTTGTCGCGATAGGTCATCGCGTCAATCTTGTCTTCGAACGTCTTGTCTTCGTACACGAGTGCGGCGGAGAGATTGCTGTTGCGAGAGCGGACCAGGGGATAACTGCCATAAAGGCTCGCGATCTTGGTGGTGCCGTTATAGCCCTTGCCTTCGTAGACGCCTCGACTCAGTTCGTAGTCCAGCGCGCTGTAGGCGACGCCAACGGTGGCTTTGCCCAATTGCAACTGGTAGGAGCCGCGGGCGTAGTGCAATCCGGAGCCCGAAGTCAGCACCCGCAGCGACGCCACATCGCCCAGACCGAGCGGTTCATTGAAGTTGACGGTGGCACCGACACGGTTGGCGCCGGTGTAATAGTTGCCGGCGTTGTCGGCATCAATGCTGCCGCTGACGCGCTTGCCCGGAGTCAGGTTGACGATCAGGTCAGAACTGCCTGGTGTAGCACCAGGCACCAGGCTTGAGTTGACCCTGACGCCTGGCAGGTCGGACAACAACAAGAGTCGGTTCTCGAGCGGCGCCGTGGCCACCACGTCACCGCTGTTGATGCCGGCCAGCAGGTCATTGGCCAGTGCGTTGGACACATTGGTCTGGTTGTTCAGTGACACCTTGCCATATTGGCCCTCGATCACGGCGATGGTCACCACGCCGCCCTGGATCTCTTGCGCGGGCACATAGGCCTGGGCGACGAAGTAACCGTTCTGCCGGTAATAAGTGGCGATTCGGGCAGCCATGCCTTGCAAATCCGTCAGGCTCAGGCTGCTTCCTGGCACGAAACCGGTGACTTCCAGTAATCGGGCTTCGGTGTAGATCTGCGCGCCGGTGACTTGCAGCCGGTTGACAATAATTTTGGCACTGTCCTGCGGCGCGGCGACCGGCTGGCTGGTGGGTTTGACTTCGAAGGCGGGTGCCACCGACTGCGGCTGGGGCGGAGGTGGAATTTGCTGCATCTGTCCACCGGCACCCAGGGGCGTGGCGGCAAAGGCGGCCGGACTCAGCACCAACATGGCCAAGGGTAACAATTTGAGGTTGAACATGATCGCTTTCGGTGCAAGCTTGCCGCGCAAACTTTTCTGAGGTGCATGTTGCAGGTTAGTGCCTCTGCCGTCTGTACGCTAAGTCACATTGCCATGCGTGCCGATTCGCTGGTCGTGGCGACAACCCAGGTGCACCATGCAGCATGGCCGAGCGCTTTGTGGTGGCTGGATAAGCCAGGGTTTACAGCGTCACAAGGCTGTGGGCCAAAAGTGCAGGTCGGCGCTGATGACCACCTATGTACGGCAGCGAACGGAGAATCCTGAATTAAATTTATAAAGTTCAGACCAGTTTCACAGAATTGATCCATCCATTCAATCTGGCAAGCCTTTGGTATCCGTATCAAAAGCAGGATTCACTGCGTTGATCAAGACACTGAAAAATCGAATGGTCAACCACTTGTGATGCCGTGAAGGCCTTTTGCCCATGAAAGCCTGGAATAAATCTGTTGTCTGGTTTTCCGCTGCCGCTGCCGCTCTGCTGCTGGCGTTGGGGGTGACCTTGTCGTTCCTGGCATTCAGTCAGATGGAGGAGGCCGCCATGGCACGCGGCAACACCAGTGCGTTATTGAATCGCTCGGACGATTTGCTGTCCGCCTTGAAGGATGCAGAGACCGGTCAGCGCGGCTATCTGTTGACCGGTGACGTGGCTTTTTTGCAGCCGTATTTGGATGTACAAAACAGTCTGATTGGCCAGATGACGGCATTGCGTCAATTGAACTCCGTCCCCGCTGCACAGAAACACCTGGACACCATGGCGCCCTTGATCACCGCCAAAATGGCTGACTTGGCAGAAGTCATGGCGTTCAAGCGCAGGAATGACACGCTTGGCGTGCTGGCCCTTGTCAAGGGGGGACAAGGCAAGTATTTGATGGATGCGATTCGTGCCGAGATGCGGCTCTATACCCAGCTGGTGGAAGAAGACCGGATGCGGCACGATGCAGAATTTCAGGCGAAGCTGCGCCTGTTGTTCATCAGCATCATCGCCGCTGCGGTATTGACGCTGTTGTTGGCGCTGGCTTTTGCCTGGCTGGTCTATCGGGGCGCACAGCAGCGGCTCATGAATCTGGCGCATCGCGAAACCCAGCATTTGCTCGAAGTTCGGGAGCAGGCAAATCAGCAACTGCAGCAAGCCAACGATACCTTGCAGGTGAGCGAGGAAAAGCTCGCCGTGACACTCAATTCCATCGGCGATGCCGTGCTGGCGACCGATGCCCAGGGGCATGTGACGCTCATGAATCCATTGGCCGAGCGGCTGACCGGTTGGACCCAGGCAGAAGCCAGCGGTCGTCCGGTGGGCGAGGTATTTCACATCATCAACCAGTCAAGCCGTCAAGACGTCACGATCCCCGTCATGGCAACGCTGGCGCACGGCACGGCACAGGGACTGGCCAACCACACCGTACTGATTGCACGCGATGGCAGCGAGTGCGCTATCGCCGACAGTTGTGCGCCGATTCGCGATCGCAAGGCCGGGGTCGTTGGTGCCGTACTGGTGTTTCGCGATGTCACCAAGGAATATGCCGACCAGCAGGCTTTGCGTGACCAGCAGTACTACACGCGCTCGCTGATCGAGTCCAACATCGATGCCCTGATGACCACCGACCCGTCCGGCATCATTACCGATGTCAACCAACAGATGGGGGTGCTCACCGGTTGCACGCGTGACGAACTGATCGGCGCGCCATTCAAGAATTATTTTACCGATCCGCAGCGCGCCGAGGCCGGCATCAAACTGGTTCTGAGCAACAAAAAGGTGACCGATTACGAACTCACCGCGCACGCCAGGGGCGGCAAGGAAACGGCGGTGTCCTACAACGCGACCACTTTCTATGACAGCGAGGGCAAGCTGCAGGGCGTGTTTGCCGCTGCGCGCGACGTGACAGAACGCAAACGACTGGGTCAGGTGCTGCTGGAAAAAAACCTCGAGCTGGAAAGCGCCAGGCTTGAAGCGGACAGAGCCAACCTCGCCAAATCGGATTTCCTGGCCAACATGAGCCATGAGATCCGCACACCGATGAGCGCCATCATCGGCATGTCCTACCTGGCGCTGAAGACCGAAATGACGTCACGTCAGCGCGACTACATCACCAAGATCCAGGGTTCCGGCCGGCATCTGCTCGGCATCATCAACGATATTCTTGACTTGTCCAAGATCGAGGCGGGCAAGCTGACGGTCGAGCACACCGAGTTTGAACTGGAAAAAGTGCTCAGCAGTGTGGCCGACCTGATGGCCGAGAAAGCCGCCGCCAAAGGCTTGGAGTTGGTCTTTGATCTGGATAAAAACGTGCCACGTTATCTGGTCGGCGATCCGCTTCGGCTGGGACAGGTTCTCATTAACTACAGCAACAACGCTGTCAAGTTCACCGAGCGGGGTGAAGTTGATATCATCATCCGCCTCAAAGAGCAAACTGACCACGATGTGCTGCTTTACTGCGCTGTGCGCGACACCGGGATCGGTTTGACCGGCGAGCAGACGGGGCGCTTGTTCCAGAGCTTTTCGCAGGCCGACAACTCGACCACCCGCAAATTTGGCGGCACCGGCCTGGGTTTGGTGATTGCCAAGAAGCTAGCCGAACTGATGGGTGGCGAAGTCGGTGTC
Source organism: Rhodoferax sp. (assembly GCF_030653815.1). Taxonomy (GTDB): domain Bacteria; phylum Pseudomonadota; class Gammaproteobacteria; order Burkholderiales; family Burkholderiaceae_C; genus Rhodoferax. Next base: position 77,124 of record NZ_JAURYQ010000013.1, read on the forward strand.
GCGAGCGAACCGGGCAAAGGCAGTACTTTCTGGTTTACCGCACGCATGGGAAAAAGTGTTGGCCCGCAACGCAAGCCGGTGCTGGCGGGTGACATGCAGGGCAAGCGGGTGCTGGTGGTGGACGACAACGAGAGTGCCCGCCTGATGCTCAGTGAGCTGCTTGGCGGCATGAGTTTCAAGGTCGATCAGGCCGGTTCGGGGCAGGCCGCCATTGCCGCCGTGGATCATGCCGATGTGCAAGGCATGCCCTACGAGATTGTTTTTCTCGACTGGCAAATGCCGGGCATGGATGGCAGCGAGACCGCCAGGCTGTTAAGGGCGCGTCCACTCAAGCGCATTCCGCTCATGATGATGGTGACGGCGTATGGTCGCGAAGAAGTCATCAAGAGCGCGGAGGAAGCGGGCATCGCGGATGTGCTGATCAAACCGGTCACGGCCTCGGTACTTTTCAACAGTGTGGTGAGCATGCTGGGAGGCACCGTGAATGGTCCCCGCACCAGCGCAGAAGCGCCCACCAGCACCTTCGGGAAACTCGCCACCATCCAAGGTGCCCGCGTCCTGCTGGTGGAAGACAATGACCTCAACCAGGAAGTGGCCACCGAACTGCTGCGCGATGCAGGTCTGGTCGTTGATCTGGCCGAAAACGGGCAAATTGCACTGGATAAACTGAAGCTGGTTGATTACGACATCGTCCTGATGGACATGCAGATGCCGGTGATGGACGGTGTCACGGCAACCAGGGAAATCCGCAAGGACGAGCGCTTCAAGGATCTGGCGATCGTGGCCATGACCGCCAACGCCATGCGAGCCGATCGTGAGCGCTGCATTGCGGCTGGCATGAACGATCACATTGCCAAGCCGATCGAGCCCGAAGACCTATGGCAAGCGCTGCTGAAATGGATCAAGCCGCAGCACATGATGCCAGCAAGGCCTGCCAAGCACGACACGGGTGGCGTGTTGAATCTCAACGGAGATCAGCCATGACGGAAATAATCAGCCATCCTCGCACTCCCGGCACAGGCGAAGGCACTGCGGATGGCATCACCGAGTTCCAGCACCAGGAGGCCTTGCTTAAAACCGGAGCCTTGCAAAGCGCGATTTTCAACAGCGCCAATTTCTCCAGTATCGCCACCGATGCCAAGGGCGTGATTCAGATTTTCAACGTTGGTGCCGAACGCATGCTGGGCTACACGGCAGCCGAGGTGATGAACAAGAGCACCCCGGCTGACATCTCTGACCCGCAAGAGCTGATCGCGCGCGCCAAGGCGTTGAGCGTCGAGCTGGACACGCCGATTGCACCGGGCTTTGAGGCCCTGGTGTTCAAGGCGGCGCACGGCATCGAAGACATTTACGAGCTGACCTATATCCGCAAGGATGGCAGCCGCTTCCCCGCCGTGGTGTCGGTCACCGCACTGCGCGACGATCAGGACGCCATCATCGGCTATCTGCTGATCGGCACCGACAATACCGCGCGCAAGCAGGCGGAAGAGGCATTGCTCAAGGCCGGCGCCCTGCAGAGCGCTATTTTCAACAGCGCCACCTTCTCCAGCATCGCCACCGATGCCCGGGGCGTGATCCAGATTTTCAACGTCGGCGCCGAACGCATGCTGGGCTACACGGCAGCCGAGGTGATGAACAAGAGCACCCCGGCTGACATCTCTGACCCGCAAGAGCTGATCGCGCGCGCCAAGGCG
>NZ_JAURYQ010000019.1 GCF_030653815.1 Rhodoferax sp.
CGCAGGTACAAGGAGGTGCCCGCAGGGCGGGGGACACGCAGCAGAACGCTCTGCCGCCCCGGCTCCTAGGGTTGTCCCTAGGCTATAATTCCGGTCAATTTCGCACCCGCGTACGCTCACAGCAGCCGTCCAAGCCCCATCCCAGTCAGCAGCAGTTTCAGGAGTCATTCCTGCGTGCTTGGGCGTACCCGCAACTATTTCGGAGAACCCAGTGCTTTTGTCTCTCAAGGGAAATACCCCATCGGCCATCCTGGCGCTCGCAGACGGAACGGTCTACCTTGGTCATTCCATCGGGGCCACGGGTTCCACGGTGGGTGAGGTGGTTTTCAACACCTCCATGACCGGTTACCAGGAAATCCTGACCGACCCCAGCTATTGCCAGCAAATCGTCACGCTGACCTATCCGCACATTGGCAATTACGGTGTCAACGCGCAGGACGTCGAGTCCGACCGTGTGCAGGCCGCCGGCCTGATCATCAAGGACCTGCCACTGCTGGCTTCCAACTTCCGCTCCAGCCAGCCGCTCGATGCCTATCTGCGCGAGCAAGGCACGGTGGCGATTGCCAACCTCGACACCCGCCAGCTGACGCGCCATCTGCGCACCCAGGGCGCGCAAAACGGCTGCATTCTGGCACTGTCCGCCGGTGAGGCAGTGACGCAGGCGCTCATCGACCAAGCCGTGGCTTTGGCCAAGGCCGCACCCAGCATGGCCGGTCTTGATCTGGCCAAGGTGGTCAGCACCCCGACCACTTATGGCTGGACCCAGACCGAATGGGAACTGTTCAGTGCGCATGACCAGGACCAGCCCGGATTTGGCGAGCAAACTGCGCCCCGTTTCCATGTGGTGGCGTATGACTTTGGTGTCAAGAAAAACATTTTGCGCATGCTGGCCCAGCGCGGCTGCCGGGTCACCGTGGTGCCGGCACAAACCCCGGCGGCCGAGGTGCTGGCACAGCAGCCCGACGGCATTTTCCTGAGCAACGGCCCGGGTGACCCGCAGCCTTGCGATTACGCCATTGCCGCCACGGCCGAACTGATCGACAGCGGTATTCCGACCTTCGGCATTTGCCTGGGGCACCAGATCATGGCCTTGGCCTCGGGTGCCAAAACCTTCAAGATGAAGTTTGGCCACCATGGTGCCAACCATCCGGTGAAAGACCTGGACAGTGGTCGCGTCAGCATCACCAGCCAGAACCACGGTTTTGCCGTCGACGAAAAAACCCTGCCCGCCAACCTGCGTGCCACCCACATCAGTCTGTTCGACGGCACGCTGCAGGGTCTTGAGCGCACCGACAAGCCGGCGTTCTGCTTCCAGGGTCACCCGGAGGCATCCCCCGGTCCGCATGACATTGGCTACCTGTTCGACCGTTTTGTCGCTTCCATGGCGTCGCGCGCATGAGCTTTTACGGTGTCACGGACCTGTGGACGTATGTGATTGGTGCCTTTGGCATCATTTTGCTGCCCGGGCCCAATTCGCTGTATGTGCTGTCGGTGGCGACCGCGCGTGGTGTGCGCGCCGGTTTTCAGGGGGCTTATGGCGTGTTTGTGGGCGACACCATTTTGTTGCTGTGTACCGCCTTGGGTGCTGCCGGTGTGCTGCGCACTTACCCGGCCATGTTCATGGTGGTCAAGTACGTGGGGGCGGCTTACTTGGCTTGGGTGGGTTTCAATTTGTTGCGCGGCGCCATGGCCGGTTTGCGAACCCAGCCTGAGCCGCTGGCGCTTGTAGCCAGCGCTGCTGAAGGTGCAGACGAGACAGCAGACTCAAGCACCACTGCCGGTACGGCGCATTTGCAGCGGCCATTCCGTCGTGCGCTGGTGATCAGTCTGCTGAACCCGAAAGCGATTTTGTTTTTGCTGTCGTTTTTTGTGCAGTTCATCGACACCAGCTATGCCCACCCGGAAGTGCCTTTTTTGATCCTGAGTGCCATCCTGATGACTTTCAGCGCCCTGTATTTGTCGGTGCTGATTTTTACCGGGGCCAAGTTGGCGCAAGGTTTTGCCCAGCGTAAAAAGCTGTCGGCCGGGCTGTCGAGCCTGGTGGGCGGCCTGTTTTTGTGGTTCGGAGCCAAATTGGCTACCGCCAGCCTGAATTGATAATTTAAGAGAGCAGTCCTTCAACATGCCAAAACGTACCGACATCAAAAGCATCCTCATCATTGGCGCGGGCCCCATCATCATTGGGCAGGCCTGCGAATTCGACTATTCCGGCGTGCAAGCCTGCAAGGCCTTGCGCGAAGAGGGTTACAAGGTCATCCTGATCAACAGCAACCCGGCCACCATCATGACCGACCCGGCCACGGCCGACGTGACCTACATCGAGCCCATCACCTGGAAGACGGTCGAGAAGATCATCGCCAAGGAGCGTCCCGACGCCATTCTGCCGACCATGGGCGGCCAGACCGCGCTCAACTGCGCGCTGGACCTCTGGCATAACGGTGTGCTGGCCAAATACACCGGAGCCGCCACGGGCAAACCGGTCGAACTGATCGGCGCCAAACCCGAAGCCATCGACAAGGCCGAAGACCGCCTCAAGTTCAAGGATGCCATGACCAAGATCGGTCTGGGCTCGGCACGCTCGGGCATCGCCCACAGCATGGACGAAGCCTGGGCCGTGCAGAAAACGGTGGGTTTCCCGACCGTGATCCGCCCCAGCTTCACGCTCGGCGGCACCGGTGGCGGCATTGCCTACAACCCCGAAGAATTTGTGGTGATCTGCAAGCGTGGTCTGGAAGCCTCGCCCACCAACGAGTTGCTGATCGAAGAGTCGCTGCTGGGCTGGAAAGAATACGAGATGGAAGTGGTGCGCGACACGGCGGACAACTGCATCATTGTTTGCTCCATTGAAAACCTGGACCCGATGGGTGTGCACACCGGCGACTCGATCACGGTGGCACCGGCACAAACGCTGACCGACAAGGAATACCAGATTTTGCGCAATGCCTCGCTCGCTGTGCTGCGCGAAATCGGCGTCGACACCGGTGGCTCCAACGTGCAGTTTTCCATCAATCCCCAGGATGGGCGCATGGTGGTGATCGAGATGAACCCGCGCGTCAGCCGCTCCAGCGCGCTGGCCTCCAAGGCGACGGGCTTCCCGATAGCCAAGGTGGCCGCCAAACTGGCGGTGGGCTACACGCTGGATGAACTCAAGAACGAGATCACCGGCGGTGCCACGCCGGCCAGCTTCGAGCCGAGCATTGACTACGTGGTCACCAAGATCCCGCGTTTTGCCTTCGAGAAATTCCCCACCGCAGACAGCCGCCTGACCACCCAGATGAAGAGTGTGGGCGAGGTCATGGCCATGGGGCGCACCTTCCAGGAGTCGTTCCAGAAAGCCCTGCGCGGCCTCGAAGTCGGTGTGGATGGCATGAACGAGAAGACCCAGGACCGCGAAATCCTGGAGCGCGAACTTGGCGAGCCCGGCCCCGACCGCATCTGGTACGTGGGCGATGCCTTTGCCGCCGGCTGGAGCGTGGATGAGGTGTTCGAACTCACCAAAATCGACCGCTGGTTTTTGGTGCAGATCGAGCAGATCGTCAAGATCGAGCTTGAAATTGAGCATCTGCCGCAACCCGCTGTCGGCACGGCACTGGATTCAATCGACGCGGCCACGCTGCGCGCGCTCAAGCAAAAAGGGTTTTCCGACCGCCGCCTGGCCAAGCAGTTCAAGACCAGCGACACCGCCGTGCGAGCGCGCCGCCATGCCTTGGGCGTGCGCCCGGTGTACAAGCGGGTCGACACCTGCGCGGCTGAATTCGCCACCAACACGGCTTACCTGTACTCCACCTACGAGGCAGAAGGCGCCGAGTGCGAAGCCGCACCCACCAACAACAAGAAAATCATGGTGCTTGGTGGCGGACCCAACCGCATTGGTCAGGGCATCGAGTTCGACTACTGCTGCGTGCATGCCGCGCTGGCCATGCGCGAAGACGGCTACGAGACCATCATGGTCAACTGCAACCCCGAGACCGTCTCGACCGACTATGACACTTCGGATCGCCTCTACTTCGAGCCGCTGACGCTCGAAGACGTGCTGGAAATTGTCGACAAGGAAAAGCCTTACGGCGTGATCGTGCAGTACGGCGGCCAGACGCCCCTGAAGCTGGCGCTTGATCTGGAGGCCAATGGCGTGCCCATCATTGGCACCAGTCCCGACATGATCGATGCCGCCGAGGACCGTGAGCGCTTCCAGAAGCTGCTGCACGAACTCAAACTGCGCCAGCCACCGAACGCCACCGCGCGCACCGAGGCTGAGGCCCTGGAAAAGGCCACCGAGCTGGGTTACCCGCTGGTGGTGCGCCCGAGCTATGTGCTGGGCGGCCGTGCCATGGAAATCGTGCACGAGCAGCGCGACCTGGAGCGCTACATGCGCGAAGCGGTCAAGGTGTCGCACGACTCGCCGGTCCTCCTGGACCGCTTTTTGAACGACGCCATCGAGTGCGATGTGGACTGCGTGCGTGATGCCACCGGTCAGACCTATATTGGTGGCGTGATGGAGCACATTGAACAGGCGGGGGTGCACAGCGGCGACTCGGCCTGCTCGCTGCCGCCCTACAGCTTGAGTGCCGACACGGTGGCCGAGATCAAGCGCCAGACCGCAGCCATGGCCCATGGCCTGAACGTGGTGGGGCTGATGAACGTGCAGTTCGCCATCCAGCACCTCGACGGCCAGGACGTGATTTTTGTCCTTGAGGTCAATCCGCGCGCCTCGCGCACCGTGCCTTTTGTGTCCAAGGCCACGGGCGTGCAATTGGCCAAGGTGGCGGCCCGCTGCATGGTCGGTCAAACGCTGGCCTCGCAAGGCATCAACCGCGAAGTGGACCCGCCCTATTTCAGCGTCAAGGAAGCGGTTTTTCCGTTCGTCAAGTTCCCTGGCGTCGACACCATCCTCGGCCCCGAGATGAAGTCCACCGGCGAAGTCATGGGGGTCGGCAAGACCTTTGGCGAAGCCTTTGTCAAGTCGCAAATGGGTGCCGGCTGCAAGTTGCCGCGACCTTTCACAGCGACCGGCGAGCCCTCGGGCAAGGTCTTCCTGTCGGTCAAGAACAATGACAAGCAGCGGGCCATCGAAGTGGCCAGGAAACTGGTGGCCATGAACTTTGCCGTGGTGGCAACCAAGGGCTCGGCCGCAGCCATCAATGCCGCCGGTGTGCCCTGCGGTGTCGTCAACAAGGTGACGGAGGGGCGTCCGCACATTGTCGACATGCTGAAAAACGACGAGATTGTGCTGGTCATCAACACCGTGGAAGAGCGGCGTAATGCGATTGCCGATTCACGCCAGATCCGCACCTCGGCCTTGCTCGCACAAGTCACCACCTTCACCACCATTGCCGGCGCTGAAGCTGCGGTGGAGGGCATGCGCTACATGGACACGCTCGATGTGATTTCGGTGCAGGAGATGCATGCGCAATTGAACGCAGGGTAAACCTGTGCTCCGTCGCCTCATATTCGCGGCATAATTCGTTCATACCGCCGACCGGCAACGTTCGGCGGTTTCATTTTTGTGTTTCAACTTTCTCGGAGCTGCTCGTGGCGACCCTTCCCCTTACCAAGCGTGGTGCTGACAAACTCAAGGCCGAGTTGCATCAACTCAAAGCGTTTGAGCGTCCCGCCGTCATCAACGCCATTGCCGAAGCGCGTGCCCAGGGCGACCTGAGCGAGAACGCCGAATACGAGTCGGCCAAGGACAAGCAGGGCTTTGTCGAGGGACGCATCAAGGAAATTGAAGGCAAGTTGTCGGCTGCGCAAATCATCGACCCCACCGAGCTGCACGCCGATGGCCGGGTGGTGTTTGGCGCCACCGTGGAACTCGAAGACGAAGAGTCCGGTCAAAAAGTCAGCTACCAGATTGTGGGTGAAGACGAGGCTGATCTCAAACTCGGTCTGATCAACATCAACAGCCCGATCGCCCGCGCCTTGATCGGCAAGGTCGAAGGTGATACGGCCGAGGTGCAGGCACCCAGCGGTGTGCGCCGCTATGAAGTGATGTCGGTCAGCTACATCTGAATGACGACGCGCCTGCAGGCTCTGGCGCCCTGGCTGGCCGCCTTGTGGTGGGGCAGCTTGACCACGCTGGGCGTGGTGGTTGTACCCTTGCTGTTCGTGCATTTGCCCAGCCCGGCACTGGCAGGCGGTATGGCGGCCAAACTGTTCACCGCGCAGACCTGGCTCGGAACCGGCTGCTGCTTGCTGTTGCTGCTGTTGAACCGGCCGGGTCAGGACCGTGTGGACGCCGGACGTGCGCAATCCATCACGGTGTTTGTGATGTTGGGCGTCTTGTTGGCGCTGTTGTCGGAATTTGCCGTCGCCCCGCGCATCGTGAGCCGGGAAAATTTGCGGCTGTGGCACAGTGTGGGCAGCGCGATGTTTGCGTTGCAGTGGCTGTGCGCCGGGGTGACGTTCTGGAAGGTGACCCGAAAGGTCGGGTCAATCTAAAAAAACTTTGACTGCCTGGCGTGTTGTGGGGTCGACTTGCACCGACCTGGCAGACTGAAGTCTGCCCCACAAGATGTCGGCTTTGCAAATGCTATCAGCCCTGGCTGCGCTTCTTGATGCTGATTTGCTTGGGCTTGGAGCGTTTCACCTGGCCGCCTGAGGTGAGGCGCTGGTTGCCCAGCACGCGCAGGGTCTTGACCTCGGGGCGCTGGCCACCGCGGGTGCTGTATTTGAGCACTTTGACATCACGTGGGCCGGGTTTGCGGTCCTCGTCGGCGGTTTTTTCCCGCTCGGGAAGGGGCCGCCACAGCACCAGCAACTTGCCGATGTGCTGGATGGGGGCGGCATTGAGTTCATCGGCCAGGGTTTGAAACATGGCTTCGCGGGCGACGCGATCGTCTGAGAAAACGCGAACCTTGATGAGGCCGTGGGCCTTCAGCGCGGCGTCGGCTTCTTTCTTGACGGCATCGGTCAGGCCGTCGCCGCCAATCATGACCACGGGGTCGAGGTGGTGGGCTTCAGCACGGTGAACTTTGCGTTCGGCGGGGGTCAGTTGAATTTGAGACATAACAGTATTATCGGTGAGAACTATGAAATCAGCAGTTAAAAGCAGCAAGGTCAATCGGGCATGGCTCAACGATCACGTCAATGACACCTACGTCAAGCTCGCCAAAAAAGAGGGTTACCGGGCGCGCGCGGCGTACAAGTTGCAGGAGATTGACGAGACCCTGCACCTGATCAAGCCAGGCCAGTTGGTGGTGGACCTGGGTTCGGCACCGGGCGCCTGGAGCCAGTATGTGCGCCGCCGCCTGTCACCCAAATCGGCCACCGGTGGTGGCGCCGCCGCCGGTGAGCTCAATGGTCGCATCATCGCGCTCGATCTGTTGCCGATGGAAGCGATCGAAGGTGTGCTGTTCATCCAGGGGGACCTGCGCGAAGACGCGGTGCTGGCCCAATTGGCCGAGCACATGCAGGGCCAGAAAGCCGACATGGTGATCTCCGACATGGCGCCCAACCTGTCGGGCATCAGTTCGGCCGATGCGGCACGCATTGAACATCTGATTGAACTGGCGCTTGAGTTTGCCCAGGACCATCTCAAGCCTGAAGGGGCCTTGGTCGCCAAAGTGTTTCATGGGGGTAGTTACGATGCCTTGTACCAACGCTTTCGGGAGACTTTTGTCACGGTCAAACGGATCAAGCCCAAGGCTTCGCGTGACAAGTCGTCCGAGACCTTTTTAATTGGCATGCAGCTTAAAAAGCACTGAATTCCTTGCAGTCGCTGTGGCTGATGCCTGTGTCTTGCCGTGGCACTGACTGAACCGCCTAGAATTGGTCATCTTTTTGGTATTCGAACGAATGCATTTCTACTGGAGTTTGGCTTGAACAATCCATGGTTTTCAAAAATTGCGGTCTGGATGGTCATTGCGATGGTGTTGTTCACCGTCTTCAAGCAATTCGACGCCCGTCCGGAAGCCGGGGCCGGCTATATGGGTTACTCCGACTTCCTGGAAGAAGTTCGCGGCAGCCGGATCAAGAGTGCCATCATTCAGGAAGGCCAGGGCGGCACTGAAATCGTGGCCGTCACCACGGACGACCGCAAGGTCCGCACCACGGCGACTTACCTCGACCGCGGTCTGGTGGGTGACCTGATTGCCAACGACGTCAAGTTTGATGTGCGCCAGCGTGAAGAGGGTTCGTTGTTGATGACCTTGCTGGTCAGCTGGGGCCCGATGCTGCTGCTGATTGGCGTCTGGGTCTATTTCATGCGCCAGATGCAGGGTGGCGGCAAAGGCGGCGCTTTCAGCTTTGGCAAGAGCAAGGCGCGCCTGCTTGATGAAAACACCAACACCGTGACCTTTGCCGATGTGGCCGGTTGCGATGAAGCCAAGGAAGAAGTGAAAGAGGTGGTGGACTTCTTGAAGGACCCCGCCAAATTCCAGAAACTGGGTGGCCGCATTCCGCGCGGTTTGCTGCTGGTCGGCCCACCCGGCACCGGCAAAACCCTGTTGGCCAAATCAATTGCTGGCGACGCCAAGGTGCCGTTCTTCAGCATTTCGGGTTCCGACTTTGTTGAAATGTTTGTCGGTGTCGGTGCCTCGCGGGTGCGGGACATGTTTGACAACGCCAAGAAAAACGCGCCCTGCATTATTTTCATTGACGAAATTGACGCAGTGGGCCGCCAACGTGGTGCCGGTCTGGGCGGTGGCAATGACGAGCGCGAACAAACCCTGAACCAGATGCTGGTCGAGATGGACGGCTTTGAGACCAATGTCGGCGTGATCGTGGTAGCTGCCACCAACCGCCCGGACATTCTGGATGCCGCCTTGCTGCGCCCGGGTCGTTTCGACCGCCAGGTCTATGTGACGCTGCCTGACATCCGCGGCCGCGAGCAGATTTTGAATGTGCACATGCGCAAGATTCCCTTGAATCCGGATGTCAACGCTGGCGTGATTGCCCGTGGCACGCCCGGCATGTCGGGTGCTGACCTGGCTAACCTGTGCAACGAAGCCGCTTTGATGGCAGCGCGACGCAATGCCCGCACGGTGGAGATGCAGGACTTCGAGAAGGCCAAGGACCAGATCCTGATGGGCCCGGAACGCAAGAGCATGGTCATGCCCGAGAGCGAACGCCGCAACACGGCCTACCACGAGTCGGGTCACGCCCTGATCGGCAAGCTGCTGCCCAAGTGCGACCCGGTGCACAAGGTCACCATCATCCCGCGCGGCCGCGCTTTGGGTGTCACCATGAGTCTGCCGGCGCAAGACCGCTACAGCTACGACAAGGAGTACATGCTGAACCAGATCAGCATGCTGTTTGGCGGCCGCATTGCCGAAGAGGTGTTCATGAACCAGATGACCACCGGCGCCAGCAACGACTTCGAGCGTGCCACCCACATCGCCCGCGACATGGTCATGCGTTACGGCATGACGGCAGCCCTGGGTCCGATGGTGTATGCCGAAAATGAAGGCGAAGTGTTCCTGGGCCGCTCGGTCACCAAGACCACCAACATGAGCGAAGAGACCATGCAGAAGGTCGACGCCGAAGTGCGCCGCATCATCGACGAGCAGTACGCCCTGGCGCGCCGCCTGATTGAGGAACACAGCGATCACATGCACGTGATGGCCAAAGCCTTGCTGGAGTGGGAAACCATCGACAGTGACCAGCTTGACGACATCATGGCAGGCAAACCGCCACGGCCGCCCAAGGACTGGTCACCACGGGTGCCGCCAGCTTCAAGCACGGACACCGGCAGCGGCGGCACCCCGGCTGTCAATCCGGATGCTGCACCGCACGCTGCCTGAGCGTCACCATTCAATAACGGGGCTGCGGCCCCGTTTTTTTATCTGACAAGTTTTCAGCCCAGGCTTAGACCATGTTTTGGCAAACCAGTCGTTATCACATCGACCTGACGCGCCCCAAAGTGATGGGCATCGTCAACGTCACACCCGATTCCTTCTCGGATGGCGGTCAACATGGCGCTACGCTGAGCGCGCTCAGGCACTGTGAGCAGTTGATTCGCGACGGTGCCGACATCCTCGACATTGGCGGTGAGTCCACCCGACCGGGCGCGCCTCCGGTCAGTCTGGCAGACGAGTTGGCCCGCGTGTTGCCGGTGCTGCGTGAGGCCGTCCGGCTGGGCGTGCCGGTATCGCTGGACAGCTACAAGCCCCGCGTGATGCAGGCCGCGCTCGACCTCGGCGTGGACATCATCAACGACATTTGGGCGCTGCGCTGGCGGGAGGGCGGGACGGCGGGCCACACCCTGCGGGCGACCGAGGTGGTGGCGGCACACCCCCGCTGTGGCGTTTGCCTGATGCACATGCACCGTGATCCCCAGACCATGCAGGTGGCACCCATGGCGGGCGACGTGTTGTCCCAGGTGCGCGACTTCCTGGCGCAAGCCGCCCATGATTTGCAGGCGCTTGGCGTCGGAAAATCCCGAATCATGCTGGACCCGGGTATTGGCTTTGGTAAAACCGTGGCACAGAATTTTGCCCTGCTGGCACGCCAGGCCGAGCTGCTGGAAACGGGTTACCCGGTGCTGGCGGGCTGGTCGCGCAAGTCCTCGCTGGCGGGCATGGTGCCGCACACGGCGCAGCCTGGCACCACCTTGCCAGTGACCGAGCGTCTGGCAGCCAGCCTGGCTTGCGCGCTGTTGGCTGCCGAGCGCGGCGCTTCGGTGCTGCGCGTGCACGATGTCAAGGAAACCGCGCAGTCGCTGCGGGTGCTGGAAGCGATAACATAGCCGTTGTTTGATTCAAGATTCAGGTGAAGGTAGAACAATGACAAGGCAATATTTTGGTACCGACGGCATCCGCGGTACCGTCGGGCAAGCGCCCATCACGGCAGATTTCACACTCAAACTGGCCCATGCGGTGGGCCGTGTGCTCAAGCGCCATGAGGCCAAGCCCACGGTGCTGATTGGCAAGGACACCCGAATTTCGGGCTACATGCTGGAAAGCGCGCTGGAAAGTGGCTTCAATTCGGCCGGGGTCGACGTGGTGCTGCTCGGGCCGCTGCCAACGCCGGGGGTGGCCTACCTCACGCGGGCGCAGCGCGCCTCGCTGGGCGTGGTCATCAGCGCCAGCCACAACCCGTTTGACGACAACGGCATCAAGTTTTTCAGTGCCCAGGGCACCAAGTTGCCCGATGCCTGGGAGCGTGATGTCGAAGCCACGCTGCGTCAGGACCCGGTCTGGGTGGACTCTGCCAACCTGGGCAGGTCCCGGCGCCTGGACGATGCCGCTGGTCGTTACATCGAGTTCTGCAAAAGCACTTTTGCCAACAACCTGTCGCTCAAGGGCATGCGCATCGTGGTCGATGGGGCCAACGGCGCCGCCTATCAGATTGCGCCCAAGGTGTTCCATGAGCTCGGTGCCGAGGTCATTGCCATTGGCTGCTCGCCGGATGGCCTGAACATCAATAAAGGCTTTGGTGCCACGCATCCCGAGGCGCTGATCGAGGCGGTTAGGCTGCACCGGGCTGACGTCGGCATTGCGCTGGACGGCGACGCCGACCGCTTGCAGATGGTCGATGCCCATGGCCGCCTGTTCAACGGCGACGAGGTGCTGTACCTGATGGTGGATGACCGCCTGCGCCGCGGCGAGGCCGTGCCCGGAGTGGTCGGCACCCTCATGACCAACATGGCGGTGGAACTGGCCCTGCAGGCACGGGGCGTGCCCCTGGTGCGCGCCAAGGTGGGCGACCGTTATGTGCTGGAGGAACTTGAAAAAAACAAGTGGCTGCTCGGCGGTGAGGGTTCTGGCCATTTGCTGGCACTGGACCAGCACACCACTGGCGACGGGCTCATCTCGGCGTTGCAGGTGCTGCAAACCGTGGTGCGCAGCGGCAAGTCCTTGGCGGAGCTGCTCAGCGAAGTCACGCTGTTTCCGCAAACACTCATCAATATCCGGCTCAAACCCGGGCAGGATTGGCGCGCCAGCGCGCGACTGGAGTCCGAAACCCTGGCCGTGGAAGCGGAACTGGGCCAGAACGGCCGGGTGCTGATCCGCCCCAGTGGTACCGAGCCCTTGGTGCGTGTCATGGTCGAGGCGCGCGACCCGGCCCAGGCCAAAGCCTGCGCCCAGCGCATTGCCGACACCATCAGCGGCTGAGGCCAGCATGACCGCGATCACCACCCTGACGCTCTGCCAGGTCGACTATGCCAATCCGCAGCACATGCAGGCCCTGCTCGATTTGCTCGACGGCTATGCCCGCGACCCGATGGGCGGCGCCGAGCCCCTGTCTGACTTTGCCAAGGCCAACTTGCCGCAAGCCCTGGCGGCTCGGCCCCATCTGTTCAGCGTGCTGGCCTTTGATCCGGCAGCTGGTGGCCTTCCGGTGGGCCTGGTCAATTGCGTTGAGGGCTTTTCCACCTTTGCCTGCCAGCCACTGGTCAACGTGCATGACGTGGTGGTGGTGGCATCGCACCGCGGACGCGGTGTGGCCGAGCAAATGCTGGTTCTGGTGGAGCAGCTGGCGCGCGCGCGGGGTGCTTGCAAGCTGACGCTGGAAGTACTGGAAGGCAATACACCTGCCCAAAAGCTGTACCGGCGGCTGGGTTTTGAGAACTACCAGCTCGACCCGGCCATGGGGCAGGCGCAGTTCATGCAAAAATGGCTTTAACTTTTAAACCATGACACCATGAACTGGCTCAAAAAACTCCCCGGTTACCAGCGCACGCCTTACGGCTTCGAGTGGCGTTTGCTGCGCATGATGCCGCGCGTGCTGTTGCTGGGCACACTGCTGCCTTTGCTGCTGTCGGGGCTGGCGCGGCTGTTTTATACCCAGGGTACGGCGGCCGAGATTGAGCGGCGTGTTCAGCTCTTTGATTTCGGCATGATCGGTTTGGCTGTGCTGATCTGGACAGCCGTGTTCACGGTGTCGTTTGGTTGTGTGGTGGTCTGGCTCATGAAAGGCCCGGCTTACGTGGCCGATGGTTACGACGTCTCCCACAGCGACAAGCCCAAAGTCGACTGACCCAGCCGCCCATCTGATGCACACTTTCCTCTGGCACGACTACGAAACTTTTGGTGCCAACACCCGGCAAACCCGGCCGGCCCAATTTGCTGCCATTCGCACCGATGCAGAGCTGAATCCTATCGGCGCGCCGGTCATGCTGTACTGCCAGCCCGCCAATGATTTTTTGCCGGAACCAGAGGCTTGTTTGATCACCGGCATCACGCCCCAGGAATGCCTGGAAAAGGGCCTGCCAGAACACCTGTTCGCGGCGCAAATCGAGCAGCTTTTCAGCGAATCCGGAACCGTCGGCGTAGGCTACAACACCATCCGTTTTGACGACGAGATCACGCGTTTCATGTTCTGGCGCAACCTGATCGACCCCTACGCCCGTGAATGGCAAAACGAATGCGGTCGTTGGGATCTGCTGGATGTGGTGCGCACCGCCTATGCCTTGCGCCCGGACGGTATCCAGTGGCCCGTCAAACCCGATGGCAAACCCAGCTTCAAGTTGACCGACCTGAGCGCAGCCAACAGCCTGTTGCACGCGGCCGCGCACGACGCTTTGAGCGACGTCCAGGCCACCATCGCGCTGGCGCGGCTCATCAAGAGCGCGCAGCCCAAGTTGTTTGACTTCTGTTTTGGCCTGCACAAAAAAGACCGTGTCATGGCTGAGCTGGGCCTGCCCACCAGCCTGACGCACGCCAAGCCTTTCTTGCACATTTCCGGCATGTTCGCCCCCGAGCGCGGCTGTCTTGCGCTGATGTGGCCGCTGGCCATGCATCCGGCCAATAAGAACGAGTTGCTGGCCTGGGACCTGGCCTTTGACCCGAGTGAGTTGGCCAGCTTGAACGCCGAACAAATCCGTTTGCGCTTGTTCAGCAAGTCTGCAGACTTGCCGGAGGGCGTGACCCGGCTGCCGGTCAAATCGGTGCACCTCAACAAGTCGCCCATGGTCATGAACAACCTGAAAGTGCTGAGCCCGGCCATGGCCGAGCGCTGGGGCATCGACGTGGCAGCCCAGTTGCAGCATGCGGCAGTCGCCCGTGACTTGCCTGACATGAGCGCCATCTGGGCCCAGGTGTTTGTCCGGACCGCCGCGGCAGCGGTCGATGTCGATGAAGACCTTTATGGTGGTTTTGTCGGCAACGCAGACCGCCGCCGCCTTAACGACCTGCGCCGCTGCAGCCCGACCGAGCTGGCCACGGCGCGGCCTGCGTTTGAGGACGCGCGTTTGTCGGAGTTGCTGTGGCGCTACCGGGCGCGCAATTTCCCGCAAAGCCTCAGCGCCGAAGAAGCCAAAAGCTGGGAAGCCCACCGCGCCGCGCGCCTGTTTGACGGCGAGGGTGGGGCGCTGACGCTGGACGCCTTGTTTGAAGCCCTCGACAAGCTGGCCGAAGATGCCAGTGAGCGCGACGAAGCCATTCTGGGTGCTCTGTACGACTACGCCTCCGAGATCGCGCCGCAGCGCGCATAGGCAGACTGCATCGTAAGCAAAATGACCCCGCAAGACTTCATCACCAAATGGGGCCCTGGTGGCCCGGCGTTTGAACTCAATGAACGTCAGGGTGCGCAACCGCACTTCATGGATTTGTGCCAGTTGCTGGGCGTGCCCACGCCAGGCAGCGCGGGTGACTATATTTTTGAGCAGGACACGCTGGTGCTGGGCGAGGCGCGTGGTTATGCCGACGTCTTCATGCGCAACCACTTTGCCTGGGAAAACAAGGCACCCGGTAAAAACCTGGACACCGCGCTCAAGCAATTGCTCACTTACAGCCTGGCGCTGAGCAACCCGCCGCTGTTGGTGGTGTGTGACCGCCTCACGATTCGCATCCACACCCAGTTCAACGGGCATCCGTCCGAAGTCCACACGGTGCTGCTGGGCGAACTGGACCAACCCGCCAAACAGGCGCTGCTGCGCCATTTATGGACCGACCCCGAGAGCTTTCGCCCCAAGAAAACCAGCCGCGACATCACCGAAGCCGCCGCCAAAAGCTTTGCCACGCTGGCCGATGGCCTGCGCAAGCGTGACAACGACGCCGATGAAGTGGCTCACTTCCTGACGCAGTGCCTGTTCTGCTTTTTCGCCGAAGACGTGGGCCTGCTGCCCGAGCGCATGTTTGAAAAGCTGGTCAACAACAAGCAGCTCACCGCCGACAAACTCACCCGGGGTTTGACCAATTTGTTCATCGCCATGTGCGACGGTGGCTTGTACGGCAACGACGACATTCCGTGGTTCAACGGTGGCCTGTTCAAAAAGGTCAAGGTGCCCGCTCTGAGCATCATGGAAGTGACCGAGCTGCGCAACGCCGCAGGGCTGAACTGGTCGGCCATTGATGTGTCGATTTTCGGCACGCTGTTCGAACGGGGGCTGGACCCTGCCAAACGCAGCCAGCTCGGCGCGCATTACACCGACCCAGCCACCATTTTGCGCATCATCGAGCCCGTGCTGAGCCGTCCGCTACTTCAAAAATGGGAGCGGGTGGCGCAGGACATTCGCACGTTGTTGAGTAAAAGCAGGAAGAAGGGCGACAAGCACTACAACGATGGCAAAGCCCGGTTTGTCTTGTGGCTCGAAGACCTCAAGGCCTTCCGCCTGCTGGACCCAGCGTGTGGCAGTGGCAACTTTTTGTTCATGGGCCTCAAGGCGCTCAAGGACATCGAGCACAAAAGCCACCTCGATGCCGCCATGTTTGGCCTGGACCGCGAGGCCGATCTGGTCACCGGCCCGCACAATGTGCTGGGCATCGAGCTCAACGAATACGCCGCCGAACTGGCGCGCGTCACGGTCTGGATTGGCGAACTGCAGTGGCGCATGGCGCACGGCTACGAGTTCAAGACCAACCCGGTGCTGGAACCGCTGGATCACATCGAGTGCCGCGATGCGCTGCTTACGTTTCCCGTCATTGCGAGCGAAGCACCGCAATTCACAGAGGCTGTCATTGCGAGCGAAGCGCGGCAATCCATGTCTTCTGAACCCGGGCCGCGGGCAGGGCAGACGCCGGGGGCTCATAAGCTTCGCTTTTTAAAATCGCCCCCGACATCCGCCCCACCCACGCCCCTGGACCTGGATTCGCAGGTGGTCGAGGAAATACCGGGGTCAGCAGAAATGGGGTCGGATCCCGATTTTGCGCAGCAAAACTCGGGCTCTGACCCCACTTCTGCGGGTGTTCGTGAAGCCACTTGGCCCAAAGCCAATGTGGTGATTGGGAATCCGCCGTTTTTGGGTGGCAGCAAGAAGCGCCGGGAGCTTGGAGATGACTACTTCAAGGCACTCGACACCGTGTTTGCCGGTCGTGTGCCGGGTGGGGCCGACCTGGTGTGTTACTGGTTTGACAAGGCGTGGGTGGCGATTGAAAGTAATGGGCTGGAGGCTGCCGGGCTGGTTGCCACCAATTCGATTCGGGGCGGTGCCAATCGCAAAGTGCTTGATGCCATATGCAAAAGTAGCAGGATTTTTGAAGCCTGGAGTGATGAATCTTGGGTCAATGACGGTGCGGCAGTGCGCGTGTCGCTGATTTGTTTTGGGCATTCCAATCGTTCGCGGTTGGATGGTGTTGACGTGAATCTGATTCACGCCGATCTGACCCCCGGTAACAGCAGTGGCGTAACAACTGACCTTACAACAGCGCATCGATTGCTTGAGACCGCGACCACTTGTTTTATGGGTGCCTCCAAAAAAGCGCCATTTGACATTGAAGGTTCAATAGCCAGAGCGTGGCTAGCCCAGCCGAATCCGCACGGTAAGTCCAACGCAGAAGTAGTGCGACCCTTATGCAATGGCATCGACTTGACCCGGCGCTGGGGTGATCGCTGGATTGTTGACTTTGGCACGCGCCTGGTTGAATCAGAAGCTATGCTTTTCGAGGCACCTTACGCATACACGGTAAAAACTGTAAAGCCATTGCGTGAAAATAATAATCGCGAGGCCTATCGCAAGTTTTGGTGGCGACATGCAGAATCACGCCCTGGTATGCGCACAGCTCTTGCATCGTTACCGCGCTACATTATCACTGCCGCCGTTGCCAAACACCGCACCTTCATCTGGATGCACCGTGCCGTTTTGCCCGATCAGGCCACCCTGGCAACGGCCCGCGCCGACGACACCACCTTCGGCATCCTGCACAGCCGTTTCCATGAGCTCTGGTCGTTGCGCATGGGCACGTCGTTGGAAGACCGTCCACGCTACACCCCCACCACCTGCTTCGAAACTTTCCCCTTTCCCGCAGGCCTCACACCCGCCGATACCGCCCACCAGCAAACTGAGCCACTTGAATCTGGCGCCCTGATCCCCGCCCATTTGCAGGAACAAGCTTCAAAGGCGGGGGTGGTTCGGATGTCGGGGGCGATTTTAAAAAGCGAAGCGTATGAGCCCCCGGCGTCCGAGCCAGCCCCGCCGGGTCAACAGCGCCAAAGCCTGAACCTCAGAACTAACGCCATCGCAATAGCCATAGCAGCCAAGAAGCTCAACGACCTTAGGGACAACTGGCTCAACCCGCCCGAGTGGACGCACAAGGTGCCCGAAGTCACGCCGCTGGGGCTGGACAAGTCGCCGTACCCCGACCGCATCAAGCCCAAACCCGGCATCAGTGAACAAGACCTCAAAGCCCTGCAAAAACGCACGCTCACGAATCTCTACAACGCCAAACCCGCCTGGCTCATCATGGCGCACCAGCAACTCGATTTGGCGGTGGCCGCTGCTTACGGCTGGGCGGACTACACGCCCGACATGTCCGACGACGAGATCCTCAAGCGCCTGCTGGCGCTGAACCTGGCGCGTTCAGCAATGATTTCTGGTGATAACGAAGCTCACATGGATTGCGGATCAGGTCCGCAATGACAGCCTCTTTTCATTCATCTGGTCGACTTTGAGTCAACAAGACTGGTTCAACCGGGAAAACTCCGAATTGCAGTTTTGGGCCGAAACGCCTTGCACACCGCTTCGTCGGTTTCCAGGTACGGCCCGCCAATCAGGTCGATGCAGTAGGGCACGGCGGCAAAGATGCCGGGCACGACCGATTTGCCCTCGGCGTCGCGCAGGCCTTCCAGGGTTTCGGCAATCGACTTGGGCTGGCCCGGCAGATTGATGATCAGGCTTTGATTGCGGATCACCGCCACCTGGCGCGACAAAATGGCCGTGGGCACGAAGTTCAGGCTGATCTGGCGCATTTGTTCCCCAAAACCGGGCATTTCCTTGTGTGCCACCGCCAGTGTGGCTTCGGGCGTGACGTCACGCAGCGCCGGACCGGTGCCGCCGGTGGTGAGCACCAAGGCGCAGCCCGCGTCCACCAGTTCGATCAGCGCGGCACTGATGTCGGCTTGCTCGTCCGGGATCAGGCGTGGTTCGAACTGCAGCGGGTTCTTGAGGGCGCGGCTCAGCCACTCTTGCAGCGCGGGCAAGCCCTTGTCGACATAAACACCGGTGGATGCGCGGTCACTGACCGACACGATACCGATTTTGACGCTCGGGTAGGGGTTGGCAGCGGTCGTGTTCATGAAGCTTCTTTGGCGGGACTGAAGGGGATGGCGTTGTCGTCGTTCGGCGGAATGGCGCCGAGCTGCTCGCGCACCATCTTAAAAATTTCACGGTAGGCACGGCCATGGCGCGGCAGGGCGCCGGGTTTGGACGGCGTGGCGTCCTTGCGTGCCTGTCGAATCAGGGCGCGCAGTTCCTGGCTGTCACAGCCGGGGTTGTTGGTGATCCACTGGGCGGCAGCATCGTCGTCGGCAATCAGGCGGTCACGCCAGATTTCGGCCTGGTGCAGCACCAGGTTGTCGGCGGCCGAACCGGTGGCTTCTTCACTCAGCGTCTTTTTGACCGCCTCCAACACGTCGGGCTCGAGCTTGCGCATGAGCTTGCCGATGAACTGCATCTGGCGGCGTTTGCCTTCGAAGTTGGTGATGCGTTTGGCGTCGGCAATGGCATCCTTGAACTTCTCGGACAGGTCCAGCCGCGCCAACAGATCCGCGCGCAGGTCGAGCAGGTCGGCGCCCAGCTTTTGCAATTCGGTGCTTTCGCGTTTGAGGTCGGTGCGGCTTTGGTCGTCGGTGCCCTTGAGCTCGGCTTTGAGCTCAATGTCGCGTTCGCTGCCCTCGGCGACGAACTCACCACGTACGAAATAGCCTTTTTTGAGTTTTCTTGACATAGACAAGTATCATAGCCGCGCTATGAACAAATCCAACACGCCCAAGCGCGCCACCCAGCCAAGCCGTGCCGCTACTTCTGCTTCCGCAAAAACCGCCGATTCCCCGGCTGACGGCTTCAGTTACAGCCGCTCTTTTTTTGAAGACCTGGTTGATTCGGCCTTGGCCCACGCCAAAAAATTGGGTGCCACCGATGCTGCGGCGCACGCCTCGGAAGGCTGCGGCCTGAGCGTTTCGGCGCGCTTGGGTGAGCTCGAAAACGTGGAGAGAAACCGCGACAAGTCCCTTGGCATCACCGTGCACCTGGGTCAGCGTCGCGGCAACGCCAGCACCTCCGACTTTTCCCAGGCAGCCATCCAGCAAACGGTGCAGGCCGCTTTTGACATCGCCCGTTTTACCGCCGAAGACCCGTTTGCCGCACTGCCGGACGAAGCCGATATTGCCCGGCCGCAGGAGCAACGTACCGATCTGGAACTGTTCTTCCCCTGGGCCATCACCAGCGAGCAGGCGGCGCACATTGCACTGCAGGCTGAAGCGGCTGCCTTTGCCGTGGACAAGCGCATCCGCAACAGCGAGGGCGCTGGCGTGTCGGCCCAGCAGTCGCATTTCTTCAGCGCAAACACCCACGGTTTTCGCGGCGGTTATGCCAGCTCGCGCCATTCGCTGTCGGTGTCGCCGATCGCGGGCAAGGGCGATGACATGCAGCGTGATGCCTGGTACAGCTCGCAGCGCGATGCCGCCGAGTTGGCCAGTCCGCAAGCGGTGGGGCGTTATGCCGCCGAGCGCGCCTTGAGCCGGCTGCGCGCCCGCAAGATCGCCACCACCGAATGCCCGGTGCTGTTCGAGTCGCCGCTGGCGGCCGGCCTGTTGGGCAGTTTTGTGCAGGCGGTCAGCGGTGGCGCCCTGTACCGCAAGAGCAGCTTTTTGCTTGACAGCCTGGGCAAACCGGTTTTCCCCAAGCACATTGACATTCTGGAAGACCCGTTCGTCAAGCGCGGTAAGGGCAGCTCGCCCTTTGACGACGAAGGTGTGCGCGTGCAGGCGCGCAGCGTGGTCGAGGCGGGCAAGGTGCAGGGCTACTTTCTGGGCAGCTACTCGGCGCGCAAACTGGGCATGAAGACCACGGGCAACGCCGGTGGCTCGCACAACCTGACGCTCACCTCGCGCCTGACCCGCGCCGGTGACGACCTGGACGCCATGTTGCAGCGCCTGGGCACGGGCCTGTTTGTGACCGAATTGATGGGCAGCGGCGTCAACTATGTGACCGGCGACTATTCGCGCGGGGCCAGCGGCTTCTGGGTGGAAAACGGCCGCATTGCCTTTCCCGTCCATGAGATCACCATTGCCGGCAACATGAAAGCCATGCTCAAGGGCATTGTGGCGGTGGGTGCGGACGCCTACAACTACGGCGCCAAAACCGTGGGCTCGATTCTTGTCAACAAGATGAAGGTGGCGGGGAGTTAATGCCCCAGGATTTTTGACAAAAAGTCCTTGCTGCGCTCGCTTTCCGGGTTGTTGAAGAAGTCATGCGGGTTGTTTTGCTCGACGATCTGGCCCTGGTCCATGAAGATCACGCGGTCGGCCACGGCCTTGGCAAAGCCCATTTCGTGGGTCACGCAGAGCATGGTGATGCCTTCATCGGCCATGGCAATCATCACGTCAAGCACTTCCTTGATCATCTCGGGGTCGAGCGCGCTGGTGGGTTCGTCAAACAGCATGATCTTGGGCTTGAGACACAGCGCGCGCGCAATGGCCACGCGCTGTTGCTGACCGCCCGAGAGTTGCAACGGGTACTTATGGGCCTGTTCGGCAATGCGCACCCGGTTGAGCTGCACCATGGCTTTTTCTTCGGCGTCTTTTTTGGGCATCTTTCCGACCCACATCGGTGACAGCGTCAGGTTTTCCAGCACCGTGAGGTGCGGGAACAGGTTGAACTGCTGGAACACCATACCGACTTCCTTGCGCACCGCGTCGATGGCCTTGACGTCGTCGGTAAGCTCGATGCCGTCGACCGTCAGGTGGCCCTGCTGGTGTTCCTCAAGCCGGTTGATGCAGCGGATCAGGGTGGACTTGCCCGAGCCCGACGGCCCGCAGATGACGATGCGCTCGCCCTTGGCGACCGAGAGGTCGATGTCGCGCAGCACATGGAAGTTGTTGCCATACCACTTGTTGACCTTGTCGAAGGTGATGATGGGGGAGGGTGTTTTGATGTCAGCCATGATGATGTTCGGTTAAATTTTTAATCAGTTGAGGACAGAGCTTGCTCACTTCGTTTCGCTGCGGTCTGTCCCGCAAGTTATCTCAACTTGCTCTTGTTGACCTGCTTCTCGACCCAGTGGCTGTAGCGCGACATGGAGAAGCAGAAAACAAAATAGATCAATGCAATGAAGACGTAGCCCTCGATCGAGAAGGGCCGCCAGTTGGAGTCCGAGTTGAGCGCCAGGCTCATGGCACCCGTCAGCTCGTACAGACTCACAATGGTCACCAGTGAGGTGTCCTTGAAGGTCGAGATGAAGTTGTTCATGATGCCCGGCACCACCATGGCCAGGGCTTGTGGCAGCACGATCTTGCGCTGGGTTTGCCAGTAGGACAGGCCCAGCGTGGCTGCCGCCTCCACTTGTCCCTTGGGCACCGCCTGCAAGCCGCCGCGGATCACCTCGGCTGAATAGGCCGCAGCAAACAGCGTGATGCCCACCAGCACCCGCACCAGCACGTCGATGGTGACGCCCGGCGGCATGAACAGCGGGAACATGAACGAGGCCATGAACAGCACCGAGATCAGCGGCACGCCGCGAATCAGCTCGACATATATGGTGCAAAAACTGCGAATGGCGGGCAGGTTGGAGCGCCTACCCAGCGCAATGAGCAGCGCCAGCGGAAATGACATCACCAGCGACAGGGAAGCCAGCAAAATGGTCAGTGGCAGGCCACCCCAGCGGTCGGTCTCGACCTTGGTCAAGCCCAGTGTGTTGCCATACATGAGCGCAAAAAATGCTGCCAGTACCACCAACCACAACAGCGGTAGCCAGGCGCGCCAGAACATGCGCATGCAGCTCGCCACCAGCAAGCCGGTCAGCAGCAGGGTGGCAATGAGCGGTCGCCATTGTTCTTCAAACGGATAGCGGCCAAAAATGATGATGCGGTATTTTTCGGTGATCACACCCCAGCAGGCACCCACGCCATCGACACGGCAGGCGTCATAGTCAGCGACCCAGACCGCCTTGAAAATGGCCCAATTCAGAACTTGCGGGACCAGCCAGAGCAGCACTGCACCAATCAGCAAGGTGGCCAGCGTCGTCTTCCAGTCGCCCAGCAAGTTGGCCTTGACCCAGGCCACCGGGCCTTCGGTGTTGACCGGGGCGGGGCGCGCTGCGATGGGTTGAAAAGTTGTGGTGTTCATGGTGTCTTCCTTTCAACGTTCCTTGATGGCGGCGCGGCTGTTGTACCAGTTCATCAACAGGGATGTGCCCAGCGATGTGATCAGGTACACCAACATCACGATGGCAATGCATTCCACTGCGCGGCCGGTCTGGTTGAGCGCGGTGTTGGCAATCGACACCACATCGGGGTAGCCAATGGCCACTGCCAGTGACGAATTTTTAGTCAGGTTCAAATATTGGTTGGTCAGAGGCGGAATGATCACGCGCAGGGCTTGCGGCAGCATCACCAAGCGCATTTCCTGCTTACGGTTCAGGCCAAGGGCCGAGGCAGCCTCGCCCTGGCCACGCGCCACCGATGAAATGCCGCCGCGCACCACCTCGGCAATGAAGGCTGCGGTGTAAAGCGACAGGCCCATCAAGACGGCCAGGAACTCCGGCGTCAGGGCACCGCCGTTTTCAATTGAAAAGTCGCCTTTGAAAGGGCGGTTGAAATCGGTGGGCGCACCACCCAGCGCCCAACCCGCCACGCTGGCCAGCAGGACAATCAACAGTGGCAGCAGCACCATGCTGCGGGCTTGGCCAGTGGCCTCAAATTGCCGGACCGCCCAGCGCCGGTAGGCCCAGCCCAGCAACAAGCCGGGCAGCAGCCCATAAGCCGCCCAAAGCTGGCCGGTGCCCCACACCGGAATGGGGTAGTTCAGGCCACCCTTGCTCAGAAAGAGGGGGCCCACGGTCCAGGCATCAGTTGCAGCGGGCAGAACCTCGGTCAGGATCACGTACCACATCAGCAGTTGCAGCAGCACCGGGATGTTGCGGAAGAATTCCACATAGGCCAGGCACAGACCGCGCACCAAGGCGTTGCGCGAGAAGCGGCCCACGCCCAGCAGGGTGCCAAGGATGGTCGCCAGGATGATGCCGAGCACGGCCACGCGCAGCGTGTTGGTGACCCCGACCAGAAAGGCGCGCCAGTAGGGTTCGCCCGAGTCAAAGGGGTACAGGCTTTCGCCAATGTCAAAGCCGGCCGCCTGGTTCAGAAAGTCAAAACCACTTTGGATCCCGCGCACCCGCATGTTTTCCAGCGTGTTGTGCGCCAGAAACCAGGCCACACCCGCGATGGCCGTGATGGCGATCAGTTGGTAGATCAGGCCCCGAAAGGCTTGGCTGCGCCAGGACCAGTTATTTTTTTTGGGAGGAGTTTGTGGTGTCATGGTGCTTGGCATCCATCAAAAAAAGCGCCGCGAGATTCGCTTGTGGCGATATCAGGCGGCGCTTCTCGGGCTGGCAGGGTGGGTTTAACGGACCGGGTAGGCGTACATCAGGCCGCCCTTGTTCCACTGGTTGTTGACACCCCGGGGCAAACCCAGGGCTGACTTGGGACCCACATTGCGTTCGAAAATTTCACCGTAGTTGCCGGTCGCCTTGACCGCGTTGGCCATCCAGTCCTTGCTCAGTCCGAGCAACTTGCCGGTGTCTTCCGAGACACCCAGGATACGGGTGACCACGGGGTCCTTGCTGGCGGTTTTCAGGCTGTCCACATTGGCCTGGGTGATGCCGTACTCTTCGGCTTCGAGCAGACCGTAGATCGTCCATTTGACAATGGCAAACCACTCGTCGTCACCGCGGCGCACGACGGGCCCGAGGGGCTCTTTGGAAATCAGCTCCGGCAGGATGACGTGATCAGCCGGCACCTTGGCCACCTTGTTGCGGGTCGAGGCCAGGCCGGAGGCGTCGGTGGTGTAGGCAATGCAGCGGCCGGTGAAATAGGCGTTTTCCGCCGCTTCGAGCTTTTCAAACACCACCGGTTTGATGTTCAAACCATTGGCCTTGGAATAGTCGGTCATGTTTTTCTCGGTTGTGGTGCCAGACTGCACACACACCGTTTGGCCCTTGAGCTGCTTGGCGCTCTTGATCTTGCTCTTGACCGGGACCATGAAACCCTGGCCGTCGTAATAGGTGGTGACCGTGGAATGCAGACCCAGTGAGGCGTCGCGGGTCAGGGTAAAGGTGGTGTTGCGCGACAGCACGTCAATTTCGCCAGACTGCAAGGCGGTAAAGCGTTGTTGCGCGTTCAGCGGTACATATTTGACTTTCTCGGGGTCGCCCAAGGTGGCAGCGGCGATGGCGCGACAAATATCGATGTCCAGCCCCGTCCACTTGCCGTTGGAGTCAGCAGCGCCGAAACCAGCCAGGCCGGTGTTCACGCCACAGACCACTTGGCCGCGGGCCTTGATGCCGTCCAGCGTTTTGCCAGCATGTGCCGGAATTGCCGCCAGCGTGCCCAGTACCGCTGCAACGACAGCCGCATTTTTTAGATTGCGCATTTCCATGTGTGATGACTCCAGTTAAAAAATAAAAACCTCATGATGTTGACCAAACCTGAGGGTCAATCAACAAGTTTTGCACTGTAGCAGTGCAGCAATTGCCGTGATATCCGGGTTTACGCTTGAGATTTATGCATTAAATGCATGATCCCATACGTTCAGTCCATTCATGAGCAAGGTTGAAAAAACCAAGCAGAAAACATGCCATGAAAGGTTCTGGGTGTCAAAATCCGAGCTGTCGAATCGACCCGCAGGACCCGGATGGCAAACTCAAAAACAGATGAACTCGGCAAACCGCTGACAGGCTGGCGCTTGCAGCTGTACACCATCATTTTCGAAGCGGATACCCGCGCCGGTCGCCGCTTTGACCAAGTGCTGATTGCGGTCATACTGGCCAGTGTGGCCGTGGTGGTGGCTGATAGCGTTGAGCACATCAATGTGCGTTTTCATGGGTGGTTGACGCTGGCCGAGTGGTTTTTCACGCTGGTGTTCACGATTGAATATGTCGCGCGCCTCATGTGCGTGCGTCACCCCTGGCGCTACGTCCTGAGCTTTTATGGTGTGGTGGACTTGCTGGCGGTGTTGCCCACCTACCTGGCGCTGCTGGTGCCGGAAGTCGGTGTGCTGGTCGACGTGCGCATCCTGCGGCTGCTGCGGGTGTTTCGGGTTTTCAAGTTGACGGCTTACGTGTCGGAATACCAGGTGCTGGGTCAGGCCTTGCGCGCCAGCCGGCGCAAGATCATGGTGTTTCTGACGGCGGTGTTGATGATTGTGCTGGTGGTGGGGACCTTGATGTACGTGGTCGAAGGCCCCGCCAACGGCTTTACCAGTATTCCCATCTCGGTGTATTGGGCCATCACCACCATGTCCACGGTGGGTTTTGGTGACATCACGCCCAAGACCGACCTGGGACGCTTGATTGCATCGGCCATGATGTTGCTGGGCTGGGGCACGCTGGCGGTGCCAACCGGCATCGTGACGGCCGAGATGACCTATGCACGACGGTCGCCTGTGACCACCCGGACCTGCCAGGAGTGCCTGACCGAGGGCCACATGCCCGATGCCAACTATTGCCGCCATTGTGGTGCCGGTCTGCCGACCTATGCGCATGATGTACCCGTGGCTTGAGGATTTTTATTTAAATACTGGAGATGTGATGACTTTGCACATGGTAGCCCCGGAGAAGGTGGGCCTGAGCCCGCAGCGATTGCAGCGGCTGATGGAAGTCCTGAAAAGCGAGACCGATAAAAAACGCCTGCCTGGTGCGGTGGCGGTGGTGGCGCGGCATGGCCAGGTGGCCTTGTTTGAAAGTGTGGGCCAGCTTAACCCGGCCACCGGCGTGGCCATGACGACGAACGCCCACTTTCGCATCTACTCCATGACCAAGCCGATTGTCTCGGTGGCGATCATGATGCTGATGGAAGAGGGTCGATTGCTGCTGAGCGACCCGGTGGCCAAGTTCTTGCCGGAATTTGCGGCGCAGCAGGTGGCCACGCTGGAGGTGGGTGCCGTGCAATTGCAGCCGGTCGGGCGTGCTGCCACCGTGCATGACTTGCTGCGCCACACCGCCGGCATGACCTATGAGTTTTTGGGCAGCAGCCCGGTGCAGCGCCAGTACAGCCAGTTGCGCATTGGCTCACGCGAACGCAGTCTGGCTGAATTCACCCAACAACTGGCGGCCCTGCCGCTGGTTTTTGAGCCCGGCAGCGCCTTTGAGTACAGCCGTGCCACCGACGTGCTGGGGCGCGTCATCGAGGTGATTTCGGGGCAGACACTGCAAGCTTTTTTGGGCGAGCGCATTTTCGAGCCGCTGGGCATGCACCATACCGCTTTTGCCGTGGCCGAGCAGCACCACGAGTTGATTGCCGAGCCCTTCGCACGCGACCCCGATGGCGGCGTGCAGATGCGCGTGATCGACGTCCGCGCCGACGCGGCGCTGGCCTCCGGTGGCGGGGGCTTGGCGTCCACGGCCATGGACTACGCCCGCTTTCTGCAGTTCATGTTGAACCGTGGCGAACTGGCCGGCGTGCGTCTGCTGGGCCCGCGCACAGTGGATTTCATGACCACGGACCATCTGGGAGACATACCGGTGTTCAGTGCGGGTTCGCGCTCGTTGCTACCTGCCGGGCACGGTTTTGGCCTGGGCTTTGCCGTGCGCAAACATCTTGGGGTGGCACCAGTCCCAGGTTCCGTGGGCACCTACTTTTGGGGCGGGCTGGCCGGCACCACTTTCTTTGTTGACCCGGCGCTGGACCTGTTTGGCATCTTGATGCTGCAGGCGCCAAACCAGCGCGAGTACTACCGCATGCTGTTTCGTGACCTGGTCTATGCCGCGCTGCTGGATTGACCGGGCGCTTTTTCAGGCCGCAACGGCCGTATCGACTGTCGCTGCTGCGCCGGTGGAGCAGGTGGCACCGCCGCAACCCTGAATGACTTCGCTTGGCAGGGCTCGGGGCAGGGTCACCTGGCCTGTCACCGGATCGAAGCCGACATTGCGCAAGTGCAGCGCCAGCGCGGCGTCCATGGCCTGGGCATGCATGGGAAACCAGGTGCCCAGTTCATCGGCCATTTGCCGTACCACGGCCAGCTCGCCTGCGCTGCCGCGTTTGTCGCCTTCGCGCAGCACTTGAAGCACTACCCTGTGCTGGCTGGTGTGGCAGTTGCTGGCGGCGAAACCCGTGCTTTGCATCCATCGGTCTTCACGTGCAAAGTGATCGTCGGTGTGCGCCACCAAGTCGCGCCACAGCGGCAGCAAGGCGTCGTCCGGGGCATGGACGACCTGCGCCAGCAGCGCCACAAATTCTTGGTGGGTGGTGTCCATCTCGGACAAGCCAAGCGCCAGTGAGTCGGTCCATTGCAATGCGGGCATCGATATATTCCTATAAAGAATTCATCATACCCAAGCAGCCACTTTTTCACCTTGACAAAAATCAGAATTCTGCGATGTGAAATTGATTTCCTTATCGCAGAAGAGTTTGATCCAAATCAACCATTCCGCTTGTCGTCGTATCATCATTCAGCCTGTTGAACAAAGGCCGCAGACACTTCGCCTGTTTGAGCCGCCAACACACGAGGAGACAACATGTTTCAGGTTCGCATTCACGGACGTGGCGGCCAAGGGGTCGTCACGGGTGCAGAGATGATGTCCATCGCTGCGTTTCAGGGGGGTCGGCATGCGCAGGCCTTCCCCAGTTTTGGATCCGAGCGCACGGGTGCTCCCGTGGTGGCGTTTTGCCGCATGGATGACAAGGAAATCCGGCTGCGTGAACCCATCATGCAACCCGATGCCATCATCATTCAGGATCCGACCCTTTTGCACCAGGTCGACGTCTTCAGCGGTCTTAAAAAGGACGGCTATATCCTGATCAACACCACGCGCAGCTTTGCCGAGCTGGGTTTGGGCGAGTTCGTCAAGGACTTCAAGCCGGAACACCTGCTGACGGTGCCAGCGTCCGAGCTGGCCATGAAGCATGTGGGGCGTGCCGTGCCCAACGTGCCTTTGCTGGGGGCCTTTGCGGCTCTGTGTGCGTTGATTTCACTCGAAGCCGTGCAAAGCGCCATTGATCAAAAGTTCAAGGGCGCGGTCGCTTTAGGCAACAAGGCCGCCGCCGAACAAGCTTACAACACCGCCATGCAACAGACCGCCCAGGAGACACACCATGCTTGAACAATGCGAAGGCTCGCATGCCGTAGCCAAGGCCGTGGCGCTGAGCCGCCCTGAGGTCATTTGTGCCTACCCCATTTCGCCGCAAACCCACATCGTCGAAGGCCTGGGGCAGATGGTGAAGTCGGGTGATCTGACGTCCTGCGAGTTTGTCAACGTCGAGTCGGAATTCGCCGCCCTGAGCGTGGCCATCGGCGCTTCTGCGGCGGGTGCACGCTCTTACACCGCCACGGCCAGCCAGGGCTTGTTGTTCATGGCCGAGGCGGTTTACAACGCTTCAGGTCTGGGCTTGCCGATTGTCATGACGGTGGCCAACCGCGCCATTGGCGCGCCCATCAACATCTGGAACGACCACACCGACAGCATGTCGATGCGCGATGCCGGCTGGCTGCAGATTTTTGCCGAAACCAACCAGGAAGCACTCGACCTGCACATCCAGGCTTTCAAGATTGCCGAGGAGCTGTCGCTGCCGGTGATGGTGTGCATGGACGGTTTTATTTTGACCCACGCCTACGAGCGGGTGGACATGCCCAGCCAGGAACAGGTGGACAAGTTTTTGCCGCCCTATGAGCCGCGCCAGGTGCTCGACCCCAACGACCCGGTCACCATTGGTGCCATGGTCGGCCCCGAGGCCTTTACCGAGGTGCGTTACCTGGCCCATGCCAAGCAAATGCAGGCACTTGACCTGATTCCGCAGATTGCCGCTGAGTTCAAACAGGAATTTGGCCGCGACTCGGGTGGCCTGATCAAGACCTACCAAACCGAAGACGCCGATACCATCGTGATTGCGCTGGGCTCAGTCCTGGGCACCATCAAGGACACCGTGGACGACCTGCGCGCCGAGGGCGTCAAAGTGGGTGTGCTCGGTATCACCTCGTACCGTCCGTTTCCCATTTCTGCCATTCGTGATGCCACCGCCCATGCCAAGCGCATTGTGGTCATCGAGAAATGTTTTGCCGTGGGCATTGGCGGTATTGTGTCGCGCGATGTGCGCAGTGCCGTGCGCAACCGCCCGCAGCCGGTGCTGACCGTGGTGGCTGGTTTGGGTGGGCGTCCCATCACCAAAACCTCGGTGCACCAGTTGTTGCTGGACGCCATTGCCGACAAGCTGGAATTGCTGACCTTTCTGGACCTGGACTGGGCGGTGGTCAACCGGGTGCTGGAACGCGAAAAATCGCAGCGTCGTTCCGGTCCGATCGCCGAGGGCATCCTGCGCGACATGGGCACGGCGTCGGCACCCGGCGCCTGATGTCCCACTGAACTGAAAGGATCATCATGGAACAGTCATTGGTCAAGTTTTACCAAACCGGCACCTTCACCGTCGGCAACCGCTTGCTCGCCCCCGAGCAACGCAGCCTGCAGTCGGGTGCGACGCGCAGCAATTCGCTCAACTCCGGTCACCGCGCCTGCCAAGGCTGCGGCGAGGCCCTGGGCGCACGTTATGCCATTGATGCCGCCATGGCGGCCACCAACGGCCAGTTGATCGCCGCCAATGCCACCGGTTGCCTGGAGGTGTTTTCCACGCCATACCCCGAAACCTCGTGGCAAATACCCTGGATCCACTCGCTGTTCGGCAACACCGCCGCCGTGGCCACCGGCATTGCGGCCGCCATGAAAGCCAAGGGCCGGACCGACGTGCGGGTGGTGGCGCAAGGCGGCGACGGTGGCACCACCGACATCGGCTTTGGCTGCTTGAGCGGCATGTTCGAGCGCAACGACGACGTGCTCTACATCTGCTATGACAACGAGGCCTACATGAACACCGGCGTGCAACGCTCCAGCGCCACGCCGCCGGCGGCACGCACGGCCACCACCATGGCCGTGGGGGAGCATCCAGGGAATGAATTTGGCCAGGGCAAAAATGTCCCGCAGATCGCCATGGCGCACGAGATCCCCTATGTGGCCACCGCCACCGTGGCTGATTTGCACGACCTGGAATACAAGGTGACCAAGGCCATGTCGATGCGCGGCGCGCGTTACATCCACATCTTTGTGCCTTGCCCGCTGGGTTGGGGTGCGGCCTCGCATGACACCATCAAGTTGTCGCGTCTGGCCGTGGAGAGTGGTGTTTTTCCGGTGTTCGAGGCTGAGCGCGGCGAGGTCACCGGCGTGCTCAAAATCCGCCGCCAGGTGCCGGTGGAAGACTACCTGAAGCCGCAAAAGCGCTTTGCGCATTTGTTTGGCAAAAAGCCCGATGTGGCCACGCTGGCGCGCTTGCAGGCGCGCGCCGATCGCAACATCCGCCGTTTTGGCCTGTTAGGGGAATGACCATGCAAAAACCTTTTGCCATCACACTCGATGTCGGCAGCTCGCTGGCCAACCATACCGGCTCCTGGCGCAACGAGCGCCCGGTGTATCTGAGCCGCAAACCCCCGTGCAACCACCAGTGCCCCGCCGGTGAAAACATCCAGGGCTGGCTGTTTCATGCCGAATCGGGCAACTACCAGGAAGCCTGGCGCACACTGGTCGAAGACAACCCGTTTCCCGCCATCATGGGTCGCGTCTGTTACCACACCTGCGAGGGTGCCTGTAACCGGGCACAGCTCGATTCGGCTGTGGGCATCAATTCAGTGGAACACTTTTTGGGTGATGAAGCCATCAAACAAGGCTGGCAGTTTCCCAAACCTGCCGCCAGTTCGGGTAAAAAAGTCATGGTGGTCGGCGCCGGACCTTCGGGCCTGTCGGCGGCTTACCAGTTGGCGCGGCTGGGCCATGCGGTCACCGTGATCGAGGCCGGGCCATTGCCGGGCGGCATGATGCGCTTTGGCATTCCGCAATACCGCCTGCCGCGCCAGGTACTTGACGCCGAGGTGCAGCGCATTGTTGATTTGGGTGTGCGCATTGAGTACAACACCAAGGTGGCCAACGTGCTGGAGGCCAAAGAGTCTGGCGGCTTTGATGCCGTGTTTCTGGCCGTGGGTGCGCACATTGCCAAACGGGCCTACATTCCGGCTGGTGATTCCGCCAAGGTGCTGGATGCGGTGTCGGTGCTGCGTTCCATGGAAGGTGAAGACAAACCCTTGCTGGGTCGGCGCGTGGTGGTGTATGGCGGCGGCAACACGGCCATTGACGTGGCGCGCACTGCCAAGCGGCTGGGCGCGACCGAGTCCATCATTGTCTACCGGCGCAACCGCGACAAGATGCCTGCGCATGATTTCGAGGTCGAAGAAGCGCTGCAAGAGGGCGTCATGATCAAATGGCTGTCCACCATCAAGCAAGCCGGTGAGTCGTCCATCACGGTCGAAAAAATGGCGCTGGACGACAAAGGTTTTCCGCAGCCGACCGGCGAGTTCGAAACGCTGGAAGCCGACTCGGTGGTGCTGGCGCTGGGCCAGGATGTGGATCTGTCACTGATCGATGGCGTGCCGGGCATGGCGGTGCAAGACGGGGTGGTGCAGGTGAATGCGCAGATGATGACGGGTCACGACGGTATTTTTGCCGGTGGCGACATGGTGCCTGCCGACCGCAACGCGACCGTGGCCATCGGGCACGGCAAGAAGGCCGCGCGCAACATTGATGCCTGGTTGCGCGGCACGGCTTATGTGCCGGTGCCCAAAACCGAAGTGGCCAGCTTCGATTTGCTCAACACCTGGTACTACAGCGATGCGCCCAAAACCATGCGACCGATGCTGGACATCATCCGCCGTCAGTCCACCTTTGAAGAAGTGCAGGGCGGTCTGGATGAAGGCAACGCGCTGTTTGAAGCGCGGCGCTGTCTGTCGTGTGGCAACTGTTTTGAATGTGACAACTGCTACGGTGTGTGTCCCGACAACGCGGTCATCAAGCTCGGCCCCGGCAAAGGCTTCGAGTTCAACTACGACTACTGCAAAGGCTGCGGCATTTGCGTCGCGGAATGTCCCTGTGGCTCGATCAAGATGGTGCCCGAAGACATTTGATTGATTTCATGCGTTTTATCAGGCCGTGCTCAACGATCTGGTTCAAAATGCGCTGGTAACTTTTCTTCTAAGGAGCAAGTCATGTTTAAGCATATTCTGGTCCCGGTTGACGGTTCAGAGACGGCACAAATGGCGGTTGGCAAGGCGACTGCACTGGCCAAGGCATTTGGCAGCCAGGTCACGGTGATCTATGTGATTGACCCGTATCCGTTTACTGGCGTGGGCACCGACTTTGCCTATGGTCAGGCCGAGTACTTGAGCGCCGCCACGGCCGAGGCCAATGAATCGGTCAAATTGGCCAAGCAGTCTTTTGCCGATGCCGGTTTGAACGTCGACACCTCGGTGGTCGAGGCCCACACCGCGTGGCGCGGCATTGTCGAGGCGGGTGAGTCATTGCAGGCCGACCTGATCGTGATGGGCTCACACGGCCGCAATGCGCTGGAGAAACTGGTGCTTGGCAGCGTGGCCCAGGCCGTGCTGTCGCACACCAAGCTTCCCGTGCTGGTGGTGCGCGACGCCAAATAATCAGCCGCACTGCCCCACATAGCCACAGGCGGTGCAGAAGTCGCAACCGTCCTTGTGGATCACGGTGGGGTTGCCGCACTCGGGGCAGGTTTTGCCAGCCATGGTCTTGCTGGCTTCGCGCGCCTCTGGCGTGTCGAGTACGCCCATGTCGCGCAGCGGATAACCCTCTTCATTCAGGATGCCCAGCATCGCGTAGCGGTGGATGATCAGGCGCGCAATATAGGCCACGGTCGACGGCCAGGTCTGCTGGCGTTTTTCACCGTTGGGCAGGCCCGGCACAAAGGCCATGAAGTGGCCCAGGGGTTCGGCGTAATTGAGCAGCTTGCGCAGTTTCATGCCGATCCAGGCCGGGTCGATCACCCGCATATCAAGTGACAGCAGGCGCGCCAGGCCGTCCATGGCCTTGGGGTAATTGCCGCTGAAGCCCACGGCACAAGGCCGTGTCACCATGTTGCCGTCGGGGCCGGCCAGGTTGACCTCCTTGAGGGTCACGGTGAAGTCTTCGCTGGTGGCCGGGTTGTTGACGTCAACGGCCCAGGCCAGGGTGCCGGATGGGCCGGTGATGGGTTCGTTGCGGCTGAACATGGCATCGATCACCGGGGTGTACACAGGTTTGCTGTCAGCGGGTTTTTTGCTGGACTGCGCAGCGATCTGCTCGCAGCGCCAGCGGATCACCGCGGCGGTGGCGGCGACCACGCCGGGGAACAGGCGTTTTTCACCGTGGGGCGGGAACGGCATCTCGAAGGCATGCTCTTCACTGACCGTGGCCAGGGCGTCGAGCTTGAGTTGCAGCCAGGCGGGGTCGTTGGCGCGCAAGTCCATTGACAGCGTCTTGGCCAGGGCGCCCAGGCCGCGCGGCTGCTCGGCACCATTGACCCACACTTCGAAAGGCTGCGGTGCGCCACCCTCGACCAGCGAGAGCTCACCGATGAACAGGGCAAAGTCGCCAAACGGATGGTGCACCATGAAGGTCCAGGCCGGGTTGCCGCCCGGCAGGTCGGGACGGCCAGGCCAGCGCAGGCTTGAGAGCACAGGCGCCGGCAGCCGGTCCAGCAACAAGCGCTGGTTGGCGCCGTCAATTTGCAGCGGCTTGGCGCCACTGGGCGCAGGGTTGGAGGGCGTCACGCTCAGCACTGAACCCAACACCGAGTTGGGTCGGTAGGTGGCCAGGCCCTTCAGACCCGATTGCCAGGCTTGGGTGTACAGACCCTGGAAGTCGGCATAAGGGTAGTCGGCTGGCACATTGACAGTTTTGGAAATGGCCGTGTCGATGAAGGGCGCCACCGCCGCCACCATTTCTTCGTGGGCCTGCGCACTCATCTCCAGCGCGGTGACAAAGGCGTCGGTCAGGGGCGCATCGGCGCCGAACAGGTGGCGGTACAGGCGCCAGGCGTGGTCTTCTACCGCATATTCCTTGAAGCCGCCGTCGGGCATGCGTTTCTTGCGGTTGTAGGTCCAGCTGAAAGCGGGCTCGATGCCATTGCTGGCGTTGTCGGCAAAAGCCAGGCTGATGGTGCCGGTGGGCGCAATCGACAGCAGGTGTGAATTGCGCAGACCGTGCTTGTGAATGCGCTTTTTCAGGTCGACGGGCAAGCGCGACGCAAAGTTCTGGCCGCTCAGGTAGAGGTCGGCGTTGAACAGCGGAAAGGCACCGCGCTCTTGCGCCAGCTCGTTGGAAGCCAGGTAGGCGGTGTCGCGCATCAATTCTGAAATTTGCCGTGCCATGTCGCGCGCGGCGGGCGTGTCGTAGCGCAAGTTGAGCATCACCAGCGCATCGCCCAAGCCGGTATAGCCCAGGCCAACGCGGCGCTTGGAAGCGGCTTCCTGTTGCTGCTGCGGCAGTGGCCAGACGGTCGCGTCAAGCACGTTGTCGAGCATGCGCACGGCCACTTTGGCGACTTCGGCGAAGGCCTTGCGGTCAAAACTGGCCGACTCGGTGAACGGCTCCCGGATGAAGCGGGTCAGGTCGATCGAGCCCAGGCAGCAGCAGCCGTAAGGTGGCAGCGGTTGCTCGGCGCAGGGGTTGGTGCTGGCAATGGTTTCGCAATACGACAGGTTGTTGTCGCGGTTCATCTGGTCCAGAAACAACACGCCGGGCTCGGCGTGGTCGTAGGTGGAGCGCATGATCTGGTCCCACAGCACGCGCGCCTTGAGCTTGCGGTAGACCCAGACCCCTTTGTCCTCGTCGTGGTAGGCCCCGGCTTCTTTTTGTGGGACGCCGGGCTCGGCCTTGTGCACCAGGCAAAAGTCACCATCGGCTTGCACCGCGTTCATGAATTCATCAGACACACCGACCGAGATGTTGAAGTTCTTCAGGTCGCCTTGGTCCTTGGCGTGGATGAACTCCTCGATGTCGGGGTGGTCGCAGCGCAGCACGCCCATTTGGGCACCGCGCCGGGCGCCAGCCGACTCGACTGTTTCACAGGACCGGTCAAACACGCGCATGTAGCTCACGGGTCCGGAGGCGCTGCTTTGGGTGCTGCCAACCCAGGCGCCACGTGGACGGATACGGGAAAAGTCGTAACCCACACCGCCACCACGACGCATGGTTTCCGCGGCCTCGGTCAGTGCTGTGTAGATGCCGGGGTGACCGTCTTCAACGTGGGCAATCGAGTCGCCCACGGGTTGCACAAAACAGTTGATGAGAGTGGCTGCCAGGTCAGTGCCGGCCGCCGACTGGATGCGCCCGGCCGGTAAAAAGCCGGCTTCCAGCGTGTCAAGGAAGCGGGCCTCCCAGTGGGCTTGCTGTTCGGGTGCTTCGACCTTGGCCAGCGCGCGCGCCACACGCTGGTTGACGTCGGCTATGCTTTTTTCAGTGCCTTTGCTGTATTTCTCGATCAACACTTCGATGCTGATGGGCTGAACCTGCAAGGCGGTCAAATTGGGGGTGGTGGTGTGTTGTGTCATGCTTTCTTTCCTGAAAAACGAGTCGCCATGGTATTCGGCTGAAGCCCCAGTTTCGTTGATCCAGAACAAAAATGGCGGCCTAAATAAAAATAAATAAACGCTATACCTAGTGTATGTACTTATATTATTGCCCAGATATAGTGTATTTGCCGGTCAGCTGTGATGTCAATACAGTGAGCCCGAATGATGAAAGACAGGCGTCACTGTGAGCCTGCTGTAGCCGGTCAGTTACCGCGTACAGACGGCGCGCAGCCTCCTGGTGGGAGCGGCGCCCTCGCCGCGATGCTGTCAACCTGGGCAAGAGCTTCGAACTTCAGGCATGTTTTGCAATCATGCGCTGTAGTTGCGGTAGGCAGGAACCGCAGTTGGTGCCGCATTTCAGGCTGGCCTGCAGTGATGCCAAACGCTGCACTGGCGCTGCGGCACTTTGTGCCAGATGTTCGGCAATGGCAAGATCGGTCACGTTGAAGCAGGCGCACACCTGCTGCCCACGCGACACCACGGGCACCGGCGGCGTGGCACCTGGAATCAGCAGTGCCCGGCCATAGGAATGGGCGGGCAGGGCATCCTTGAGCAAAGTGGTGATCCAGTGCTGGGCGCGGGTGTCGCCGGCCAGCATGAAACCTTCCAGCACGGTTTGGGTGTCGGTCTCGACCAGTCGGGCCACCCGCTGCTGGCCGCGCTTGGGGTCGGAGTAGCGCAGTGCATCCGGACCCTGGAGCTGCAAGAGTTGTTCAATCTGCTCCAGCAGGCCCTGCGCCGGTGCGGCATGGCGTGCGGCGCGAAACAGCAGGCCGCTACGCTCACCCTGGCTGCTGTTGGCCGCGCTGGCAAACGGGACACAGGTGGCAAAGTCAAATTGCGCCATCAGTTTTTGCAGTGCACGCCGGGCGGCGATTCCTTGCGAATCCGGCAGCCAGGCCACGGCCAGAAGCTGCCAGGGCAGTTCGGCTTTGAGGATTTTGACGGGCGTATGTTTGAACTCGGGTTGTTTTGAATCCGGGCAAAAAACACCGCTGGTCAGCGCATTGACCCCGGCCAGGCGTTCACCCTGGGCGCTTTGGCCGCTCAGGAATTCCTCGCCCCAGTGCATGGCTATGAAGGCCTGATTCAAGCCGATCTCGTGGCTGGCCTGGGCCGGCACCAGCACCGAGCCGCGCACGCTGGTGAGGTGGACCAGGTCGCCGTCCTCGAGCTGGCGCTGCGCCATGTCTTGCGGGTGCAATTGCACACAGGGTTCGCTGACATGACCAAACAGCTGGCCCAGCGTCCCGGTGCGGCTCATGCCGTGCCACTGGTCGCGCAGGCGGCCGGTGGTAAGCGCAAACGGGTAACGCGCACTGCGCGGTTCGGCAACCGGCTGGTAAGCCACGCTGATGAAACGCGCCTTGCCGTCAGCGGTTGGGAAAATACCGTCCTCATAAAGCCGTGCCCGGCCCTGGGTTTGGCCTTGTGGCATGGGCCATTGTTGGGGTGACTCTTCCAGCAGGGCGTAACGCATGCCCGTGATGTCGAGGTCTCGGCCACGCGTGGATTCGCGATGCTCCAGCCAAATCGCTTCCGGCGTGCTGTAGGGGAAGAGGGGGGTCAAGCCCGCCTGGGTCAGTGTGCGCTGCGGCTTCAGCAACACTTCGAGGCGCTGGGCAAAGTCGGTGGCAATGTGCCAGTCGTGGCGCGACTCACCGGCGGCTGGCACCGCAGCGCGGACGCGGCTGATGCAGCGCTCGCTGTTGGTGACCGTGCCTTCTTTTTCACCCCAGGTGCTGGCTGGCAGCAGCAGGTCGGCATAGGTGCAGGTGGCGGTGCTGGCGTAGGCTTCCTGCACCACCACAAACTCGGAGCGCGCCAAAGCCCGGCGCACCAGGGTCTGGTTGGGCATGGACTGTGCCGGGTTGGTGCAGGCAATCCACAAGGCCTTGATCTCGCCGTCAGCGGCGGCCTGGAACATTTCCACCGCCGTTTTTCCGGGCTGCCCGGGGACACTTGGCACACCCCATAGCGCGGCAATTTCAGCGCGATCGTCGGCATTATTCAGGTCACGGTGGCCACTGAGCAGGTTTGCCATGCCGCCCACTTCACGCCCGCCCATGGCGTTGGGCTGGCCAGTGAGTGAAAACGGTCCGGCACCCGCTTTGCCGATTTGCCCAGTGGCCAGATGCAGGTTGATGAGCGAGGTGTTTTTGGCGGTGCCGCTGCTGGACTGGTTCAAGCCCTGGCAGTACAGACTCAGCGTCGGTGTGCGGGCCTGACCGCTGGCCGAAATGCCGGCAAACAGGCGGGTGGCTTCAAGCAGCGCCGCCTGGCTGATGCCGCAGGTGCGCGCCACCAGCTCTGGGGTGCAGTCGCGCACCAAGGCTTTGAGCGCATCAAAACCGTTGGTATGGGCGGCCATGTACGCGGCATCAAGCCAGCCCTCCCACAGCATCAGGTGCAGCATGCCGTGGTGCAGCATGACATCGGTGCCGGGCTGAATTTGCAGGAACAGGTCCGCCATGTCCGCGGTGTCGGTGCGACGCGGGTCGACCACCACGATCTTCAGGGTCGGATTGGCGCGGCGGGCGTCTTCGATGCGCCTGAACAGAATCGGGTGGGCGTAAGCGGTGTTGCTGCCGGTGATGAACAGGGTGCCAGCGTGCTGGACGTCGTCATAACACGCGGGTGGTGCGTCCATGCCCAGGCTTTGCTTGTAGCCCGCCACGGCGCTGCTCATGCACAGGCGCGAATTGCTGTCGATGTTGTTGCTGCCGATCAGGCCCTTGGCGAGCTTGTTGAAGACGTAATAGTCCTCGGTCAGCAGTTGGCCCGAGATGTAAAAGCCCACGGCGTCGGGGCCGTGTTGTTGGATGATGCCGGCAAAACGGCTGGCTGCCTGGTCAAGCGCGCTGTCCCAACTGATGCGTTGCGCCGGCGCGCCGCGCTGGCTGCGCTGCATCGGGGAAAGCAATCTTGCCTGGGCCGTGATGTCGGCTGTGGCCGTGAGGTGCAGGCTGGACCCCTTGGTGCACAGGCGCCCGAAGTTGGCCGGATGGTCCTGGTCGCCACGCACGCCGGTGATCTGGTTGCCGCGGGACTCAATGATCACGCCGCAACCGACGCCGCAATACGGACAGGTGGACCGGGTGTCTGTCATGGCAGCCCTTTGGCGGTGGGTGTCAGGCGCAAGCCGTGCGGCGCGACGGGCCTGCCATCGGGCGCGTCAGGTCGGTGGCATGACCTGTTAATTCAGCAGTTTTCAGGAACACCTGCCCATCTGTGCATTTGACCTCGAAGCGCGGCGTGCAGCCTTCATCGGGCGCGGCCGCCTGACCGGTGCACAGACCAATCGTCCAGTTGTGCAGGGGGCAGGCCACGCTGGTGCCAAACACAATGCCCTGGCTCAGCGGCCCACCCTTGTGGGGGCAACGGTCGAGCAGGGCAAACACCCCGTTTTGGTCGTTGCGAAATACTGCCACGTCCAGGCCCTGGGGGCGAGCCACGCGCCGCGAGCCCAGCACCGGAATGTCGTCGATGCGGCAGATGGGGGTCCATTCATTCATGTTGGTTTTCCTTAAACGCTCAGGGCGTCAAACTGGCGGGTGTCGACGGCGGCCTTGTCAAACTCGAACCAGGGGTCGGGCTCGCCATCCAGGGCGAATTGCAGGTTTTCCCAGAGTTCCTTGCGCCCGGCGTGGTCTTCGACAATGCGTTTCTTCACGTAGTCCAAGCCGACGCGGTTGACGTAATGCACGGTGCGCTCCAGGTACCAGCCCTCGGTGCGGTACAGCTCGCAGAAAGCGCCGGTGTACTCCAGCACCTCGGCGGCGGTCTTGACCTTGACCAGAAAGTGCGCCACTTCGGTCTTGATGCCGCCGTTGCCCGCCACATACATCTCCCAGCCGCTGTCGACACCGATGATGCCGACGTCCTTGATGCCGGCCTCGGCGCAATTGCGCGGGCAACCGCTCACGGCAAATTTCACCTTGTGCGGCGCGTACATGCGCCACATGGCGCGCTCCAGGTCCTTGCCCATCTGGGTGCTGTCCTGCGTGCCCATGCGGCACCACTCACTGCCGACACAGGTCTTGACGGTTCGCAGCGCCTTGGCGTAGGCATGGCCTGAGGGCATGCCGATGTCTTTCCAGACTGCCTGCAGGTCTTCCTTTTTGACGCCCAGCAGGTCGATGCGCTGGCCGCCGGTGACCTTGACGGTCGGGATTTTGTATTTGTCCACCACATCGGCAATGCGGCGCAGTTCGCTGGCCGTGGTCTCGCCACCCCACATGCGCGGGATCACGCTGTAGGTGCCGTCCTTCTGGATGTTGGCGTGGGAGCGCTCGTTGATGAAGCGGCTTTGCGGGTCGTCCTTGGCCAGTTTGGGCCAGGTGCTGAGCAGGTAGTAGTTGATGGCAGGGCGGCACGACGCGCAGCCGTTGGGCGTTTTCCATTCCATGAAGGCAAACACGTCGGCAATTTTGAGCAGCTTGTTGGCCTTGATGGCATCGCGCACCGCCTGATGGCCGTGCTCGGTGCAAGCGCACATGGCCTTGGTTTTGGGGGTGACCGAGTAGTCGGCACCCGCGGTGAAGATCAGCAATTGTTCGACCAGCCCGGTGCAGGAGCCGCAGGAGGCGCTGGCCTTGGTGTGTTTGCGCACCTCGTCCAGTGTGAACAGGCCTTTTTCACGGATCGTCTTGCAGATGGTGCCCTTGGTCACGCCGTTGCAGCCGCAGACCTCGTCGCTGTCTTTCATGGCGGCGGCCTTGTTGTGGCCCTCGTGGCCGGCATCACCGATGTTGGATTCGCCGAACATCAGCTTGTCGCGAATGTCGGCAATCGGACGGCCATCGCGCAGCAGCTTGAAGTACCAACTGCCGTCAACGGTGTCGCCGTACAGGCAGGCGCCCACTAATCTGTCGTCTTTCAGCACCAGCTTCTTGTAGACCCCGCCCTTGGGGTCGCTCATGATGATTTCCTCAAAACCTTCGCCACCGGCAAAGTTGCCAGCTGAAAAAAGGTCAATGCCGGTGACCTTGAGCTTGGTCGAGGTCAGCGACCCGACATAGCGGCCAATGCCGAACTGCGCCAGGTGGTTGGCTGCCACCCTGGCTTGCTCGAACAACGGCGCGACCAGTCCGTAGGCGGTGCCGCGGTGGGCGGCGCATTCACCCACGGAGTAAATGCGGGCGTCGGTGATGGTTTGCAGCGTGTCGTTGACCACAATGCCCTTGTCGCAGTGCAGTCGCATCGATTGGGCCAGTTCCACGTTAGGACGAATGCCGACCGCCATCACCACCAGGTCGGCGGGGACCTGTGTGCCGTCCCTGAACTTGATGGCGGTGACCCGGCCCTCCGACCCACCGACCAGCGCCTGGGTTTGTGCCCCCATCAGGAAACGCAGACCGCGTTCTTCCAACGATTTTTGCAGCAGCTTGCCCGCCACTTCGTCGAGTTGGCGCTCCATCAGTGTTGGCTGGACATGCACCACGCTGACCGTCATGCCGCGGCGCATCAGGCCGTTGGCGGCTTCCAGGCCCAATAGACCACCACCAATCACCACCGCGTGTTGGTAGGTGGTCGCCGCCTCGATCATGGTCTGGGTGTCGGCAATGTCGCGGTAGGCAATCACGCCCTGCAGGTCTTTGCCGGGGATCGGCAGCATGAAGGGGTTGGAGCCGGTGCACAGCAGCAGGCGGTCGTATTCGGTGCTGATCGTTTCCCCGGCAGCGTTTTGGGCATGCACCAGCCGTTTGACGCGGTCCACCGAGGTCACACGCCAGCCGGCGTGCAAGGTGATGTGGTTGTCGCTGTACCACTCGTAGGCGTTCAGCACGATCTCGTCAAGCGTTTGTTCACCGGCCAGCACGGGCGACAGCAGGATACGGTTGTAGTTGGGGTGCGGCTCGGCGCCAAAGACGGTGATTTCGTACAGCTCCGGCGCGATTTTGAGCAATTCTTCCAGTGTGCGGACACCGGCCATGCCGTTGCCGACCATCACGAGTTTCATTTTTGCTTTGGGTTCAATGCGCATGTCCATGTCAGGCCGCCTTTTCAACATGTGCTTGCCGGGTGTACAAAAAGTCGATCACGGCTTTGCGGTATTTGAGGTACTGCGGGCTGTCGGCGAGTTGCACCCGGTTGCGCGGGCGTGGCAGGTCGACGCTGAGCACTTCGCCAATGGTGGCGGCCGGGCCGTTGGTCATCATCACGATCTTGTCGGACAGCAGCACGGCTTCATCCACATCGTGCGTCACCATCACCACCGTGCTGTGGGTGCGCGCCACAATTTCCAGCAGTTCGTCCTGCAGTTTGGCGCGGGTCAGGGCGTCGAGGGCGCCAAAGGGTTCATCCATGAGCAGTACCTTGGGCTCCATCGCCAGCGCGCGGGCAATGCCGACGCGCTGCTTCATGCCACCCGAGATTTCTCCCGGGCGTTTTTGTGCGGCGGGGGTCAAGCCCACCAGTGCCAGCGCGGCATCGGTGCGCGCCATGAGCTGGGCCTTGTTTTCGCTGGCCGCGCCCGTGGTTTTGTTGGCGGCGCCAAAGACCCGCTCCACCCCCAGATAGACGTTCTCGAAGCAGGTGAGCCAGGGCAGCAGGGAGTGGTTTTGAAACACCACAGCGCGGTCCGGACCGGGGCCGGCAATTTCGCGGTTGTCACAC
This sequence comes from Rhodoferax sp., assembly GCF_030653815.1. Lineage (GTDB taxonomy): Bacteria > Pseudomonadota > Gammaproteobacteria > Burkholderiales > Burkholderiaceae_C > Rhodoferax. The sequence continues at coordinate 42,371 of NZ_JAURYQ010000019.1, forward strand.
AGCAGGTGGCCTTGGGTGGGCGTGGTCAGGCCGGCGATCAGGTTGAGCAGGGTGGACTTGCCACAACCCGAGTGGCCGATCAAGGCCACAAACTCGCCCTTGGCCACTGTCAGATGGATGTCCCGCAGCGCACAAAACGGGCCTTTTTTGGTTTTGAAGGTTTGCTCGACACCGACGATGTCGATGAACTTGCTGGTCTGGTTGGCATGCATGATGGTCCTTTGAGGCAAAAGTTGATGCGACTGGTCAGTTGGGGACAGAGCAAAATTTCACTGCGTGTAACTCTTGGTCTGTCCCGCAAGGTTTCAGGTTTTGACTTCTTCAAAAGTGAAGGCGGTTGCGATCTTGATCAGGGCGTACTCCAGAATCAGCCCGACGATGCCAATGACAAAAATGGCGATGATGATGTTCTTGACGTTCAGGTTGTTCCACTCGTCCCAGACCCAGAAGCCAATGCCCACACCGCCGGTCAGCATCTCGGCGGCCACAATCACCAGCCAGGCGGTACCCACGGCGAGGCGCACACCGGTCAGCATGTAAGGCAGCACCGAGGGGAACAGGATCTTGGTGACGATCTTCCACTCACTCAAGTTCAGCACCCGCGCCACGTTCATGTAGTCCTGCGGCACGCGTTGCACACCCACCGCGGTGTTGATGATCATGGGCCAGATCGAGCAGATAAAAATGGTCCAGATGGCGGCCGGGTCAGCCCCCTTGAACACCAGCAGGCCAATGGGCAGCCAGGCCAAAGGGGACACCGGGCGCAGCAGGCTGATCAGCGGGTTGAACATGCGGCTCAAAAACTCAAACCGGCCAATCGCAAAGCCTGCCGGAATACCCACCGCAGCGGCCAGCCCAAAACCCAGCGCCACACGCTCCAGCGACATCAAAATGTTCCAGCCCAAACCCTGGTCATTGGGGCCGTTGCGGTAGAACGGGTCGCTGAAAATCACCACCGCTTGCTTGAAGGTCTCAAAGGGCGACGGGATGCTGCTGGCGGTGCTGATCGACACCAGCGCCCAGATGCCGATCAGCAGGCTAAACCCGAGCACCGGTGGCAACACGGCCAGCCAGAGGCCACGCCAGTCAAGCGCCTGGCTCGGGGCTTTGGCCTTTTCCGCAGCCGGGGTGGCCTGCGCCTTCTCGATGGCGACCGGAGCCATCACGGGTGCTTTGGCGGCTTCGGCATTTTCGTGTTGCAGCGAGGGATTAAAAACAGCACTGACCATGGTGTGACTCCTGTGATGTGAAGGCTTAAACCTTGACCTTGAAACCGTCGGCGTATTTCTTCGGGTCCTTGCCGTCCCACACGACGCCGTCGATCAGCTTGCTGCTGCGCATCACGTCCTTCGGGATCGGCGTTTTGGAAGCCGTGGCGGCTTGTTTGTAGAGGTCGATCTGGTTGATCTGTTTGGCCACCGCCAGGTAGTCCGGGTGGTCTTTGAGCAGACCCCAGCGCTTGTGCTGGGTCATGAACCACATGCCATCACTCAGGTAAGGGAAGTTGACCGCGCCGTCATTGAAAAACTTCATGTGGTTGGGGTCGTCCCAGGTCTTGCCCATGCCGTTCTGGTAGCGCCCCAGAATGCGCTGGTTGATGGCGTCCACGCTGGTGTTCACATACGACTTGGCGGCAATGGTTTCGGCCATCTTGTTCTTGTTTTGCAGGCCGGCGTCGATCCACTTGCCGGCTTCCAGAATGGCCGCTGTCACGGCGCGCGCGGTGTTGGGGTATTTTTTGACAAAATCCGCCGTGGTGCCCAACACCTTTTCGGGGTGGTCTTTCCAGATTTCCTGTGTGGTGGCGGCGGTAACGCCAATGCCGTCGATGATGGCGCGGTGGTTCCAGGGCTCGCCCACGCAAAAGCCGTCCATGTTGCCAACCCGCATGTTGGCCACCATTTGCGGCGGCGGCACGGTGATGACCTTGGCGTCTTTCATCGGGTTGATGCCGTTGGCCGCCAGCCAGTAGTACAGCCACATGGCGTGGGTGCCGGTGGGAAAGGTCTGGGCAAAGGTGTATTCGCGCTTTTCCAGGCTCATCAACTTGGCCAGGCCGGCACCGTCCACGGCGCCCTTGTCCGCCAGTTTCTTGCTGAGCGTGATGGCCTGGCCGTTGTGGTTCAGGTTCATCAGCACAGCCATGTCTTTCTTGGCGCCACCCACACCCAGGTGAACGCCATAAATCAGGCCGCACAACACATGGGCAAAGTCCAGTTCGCCATTGACCAGTTTGTCGCGCACACCGGCCCAACTGGATTCTTTGGTGGGAATGATCTTGACGCCGTATTTTTTGTCCAGGCCCAGTTCGGCTGCCATCACCACGCTGGCGCAGTCGGTCAGTGGAATGAAGCCGATCCTGACCTCGGTCTTCTCAGGCGCATCAGAACCTGCGGCATAGACGGCCGCGCGCAATGCCGGGCTGATGCCAATGGCGCCCACGGCGGCCGTTTGCAAAACCGCGCGTCGGCTCAGGCTGGGTTTCAGAAAATCAGTCATGGCAGTTTCCTTTACAGGTGGGTGGGCAAAACAAACAAAAAAAAGGCGTCCTCACAGGGTTCGCAACGTGTGACACGTTGCGAACCCGTGGGGACGCCTTTGTCCGGATCAGACCGGAATCACCCGCCGTTGGGTGGTACCGGTCAAACGACCATTACTGGTCTTGTTAATTTATAAGCAAGCTGTGTGCCAGCTTGATTGATGCGCGAGATTGCTATAAATTCAGTAGTACTGTTTGTTATGAGTGGGACTGACTGGCGCATTCAAGCGTGCATTCACTTGGCTTGTGTGGTCCTGCACTGTATTTGTGCGGCGCACCAATTCAGCCCAGCAAGTCGGCCACATCGAGCATGCGCTGCGCCACGTCCGCCAGTTTCAGGCCCTTGTCCATTGCCGTCTTGCGCATTTTCCTGAAGGCCTCTTCTTCGCTCAAGCCTTGGCGCTGCATCAGCAGACCCTTGGCGCGGTCGATCAGCTTGCGGTCCTTGAGTTCGGCGCTCAGTTCATCGCGCTCGTTTTGTGTGCTGGCCAGGGTCTGCAGCAGGGCCTGTTCGTGCTCGAAGCGTGCCAGCGCCACGTCCAGTATCGGGCGAATGCGCTCCGGCGAAAGACCGGCCACGATGTAGGCCGAGACCCCGGCGGCCACGGCCTGCTTGACATGCCGGGTATCGTCATCGTTGGTGAACATCACAATCGGGCGGCGCTCGTCGCGCGTGGCCATCACCACATGCTCCAGCGCGTCGCGGGCATCGCTTTCGGCGTCGACAATGATCAGGTCGGGTTGCAGCTGCGCGAGGCGCTCGGTCAGGAACACATCAGCGGGCAGGGTGGCGATCAGGTTGAAGCTGTTTTCCAGAAGCCCGATGCGCAGGCTGCGCGAGCGATCCACCTGGCGAATGGCTTGATCGTCCTGCGGATCAGCGATGTCCAGGTCGGGTGCGACAACAACAATACGAAGACTGGGATTCATGCGTCTGACGACGCAAGAATTAAGCCAAGCTGTCTCGCAGGTGCTGGCTCAAAGGGACGTCAGGACACCCACTTGGTGGTGTCATCGGCGACGAATTGGTTGACGTCGCCCAACATGATTTCGCGCAGCGCCTGGATGTCCATCAGGACGTCGAACGGAAAACCATGGCGGTCACCACGCGCGTCTTCGATCAGCGAGGCAAAACAGGCGCGGAGCTGGGTTTCATCGTCCTTGAGATTGAAGATGGTTTGGGCGATGCGTGGGTACTGTTGAGCCAGGGCTTGCGGGTATTTCATGCCCTCAAGCGTGCCAAAGTAGTCTTCTGCAGCGGCATTCAAATGAACGATGTTGTCGGTCATGGCAAGCTCCTCAGGTTGATTCCATCACGGCCAGCGCACAGTGTACTGTGCTGTGCGCACCCGGTTGCCGAGTACGCCCGGTTATTGGGCGCCGTAACCCAGCAGCTTCTTCACATCCAGGATCCGGATTTCACGACGGTCGATGGTGATGAGTTGTCGGGCTTCGAGCTCATGCAGCACGCGTGAGAAATACTCGGGCGTGAGCGACAGGCGTGAGGCGATGGTCGCCTTGCTGGCGGGCAGGGACACAGTCAAGGTATGCTGACCGCCAGTGGTGTCCATTTCCACGTCGCGCAGCAAGTAACCAATCAGGCGCTGCATGCCGTTTTGCAGGGCATAGGCTTCGACATCCTGAACCAGGCTGTGCAGGCGCCTGGAAACACCTGCCAGCATGTGCAGTGCAAAGTGGGGGTCCTGTTCGATTTCATCGATCACGCCGCGTTTGCTGACATTGACCAGCACCGTATCAACCAGCGCTTGCGCGTTGAGAATGTAGGGCTTGTTCAAAAACACCAGCGCCTCGGCAAAACTTTGCCCTGGGCTGATGATCTCAATGACTTTTTCCTGGCCGGCTGGTGACACCACAAACAGCTTGACCTGTCCGTTGAAGACGATGTGAAAGGCCTCGCAGGCCTCGCCCACGCTGAAAATCATGTCGCCCTTGGCGTAATTCCGGATCTGGCAGCTTTTGGCGATGCGCGCGAGCTCATCCGGGGACAAACCACTGAACAAGGGTGAGCCCGCCAGAAAGCGCGGCATGTCAAAAAATTGCGTGTCCAGCGTCATGGTTATTGCAGCATGATGGCGCTGCCCGAGGTGTCAAAGGCGATCATGTTGTCGAGTGCGCCCAGTTTGACGGACTCCACCATGCGCTCCAGTGTTTGTTCGACGTCGGTGCTGCTGGGTGGCTTGCCGTTGCTACCCGACAGGGAGGCGACAAACACCACGTGCCATTGGCTTTGGAACTGGCCGGACTCCTGCTTGAGCGCGGCAAAGCTCTGGATGTCGTCGGGCGACTTGTCGGCGACCATGGCTGGCACCAAGGCACCGCCGTGACCGGCTTCAAAGTCCTGGCGTTGTTGCGGTGTGCAGTCGTCGGGCAACTCGGCGCTGGTGAACACCATCAGCAGGCGTTGCGGTTGTGCCTGCTGGCGTGCCGCCTGCAGCAGGTCGTCAAAAGTGTCAATGTGGATGGTCATGGTGTGGATTGGGTGTTGTAAGCGGAATCGATCTCATTGAACATGGGTTCAGACAAATGCTCAGCGTAGGGGCCGTGACCGCTGTGCGAGGCCACGGAGGCCGGAATGAATTGTCCGCTATTGACATCAAAGACATGGATCTCGCCGTCTTCAATGACATAGTGCCAACCATGCAGCGTCATGAGGCCAGCTTCCACCTGGGCGCGCACCATGGGGTAGCCCATGAGCCGCTCCAGCTGCAAGACCACCGCGCGCTGCTCGGTGCGGCGCAAAGCCTCCTCTGTGACCTGCACCGGCAACACCGCTTCACGGCCCAGTTCCAGCCAGGCGATCAGGTTTTTGGCCTGGGGATTCACCTCTTCGTAGAGGGCACGGATGCCGCCGCAATGGCTGTGGCCACACACAATGATGCGTGACACCTTGAGATTGAGCACGGCGAATTCAATGGCAGCCGAGGTGCCATGAAACCCGGCCGAGCCGTCATAGGGTGGCACAAAGGCGCCCACATTGCGCACCAGAAACAGCTCGCCCGGACCCATGCCGGTCAGCATGTAGGGCACCAGACGCGAGTCCGAGCAACCGATGAAAAGAATGGTGGGGTGCTGACCCTCGGCAATCAGGGTCTGGAACTGCTCCTGCACACCGGGGAAGGTGTGGTCGTGAAAGCGCCGGATGCGCGCCAGCAATTCATCGGGCACTACAGCTGTGGGCATCTTTGTCTGGACCTATTGCACCAGCGGTGTATCAGCGGCTTCCAGGTCCACACCCTGAACGCTTGCTTCGCCTGCCAGCAGGCTCAGGTACTGGCGCAGTGCCGTGACAAAAGTCTGCTGTTTCAGCGTCATGCGTACGGCGCCATGGACCGAGTCAAAGGCTTGGGCCACGCCGGCCTCACGGCCCATGACCTCCACCACATGCAGGCCGAAACGGCTGTGCACCAGGCGTGGCAGCACGCCCACTTCGGCGTGGCCAAACAACTCCTTGGCAAACTCGGGCGCGCAGTCGCTGGTGGTCAACCAGCCCAGTTGGCCGCCCTCGGCGCCGCTGGGGCAGTTGGACAAGGTCTTGGCAGCCTTGGCAAACGCGTCGTCGGTGTTGCTACTGTCAAAGCAGCGCACATTGAGCAGCGTGCCTTCGGCTTGCTTGCGCAGGGCGTTCAGGTCCACGCCGGGTGTCACTGCGAACAGGATATGGCGCACATGGACGCGTTCACCCGTGGTGTAGTGGCTGGCTTGGTTGGCCGCATGATGGCGACGGCAGGCTTCTTCAGACGGCTCGGGAATCAGCAGTTCCTGGTCCAGCAAGGTCTCGATGGCGATGGACGCCGCCTCGCTGGCCACCCCATCGGTGCTGGCGGCGTCACTGGCGTCCAGCAGACCCTTGTGCATGGCGGCCTGACGCAGCAATTCGGCGTAAGCGCGCTGGCGCAACTCATCGGCCGTCAGGACATCGCCGGCCTTGTGCAGCGCCACGCCGTTGATGTTGGCCACGGGGGTTTCGGTGATCGAAGTAGATTGCATGTTAGCCACCTCAAACACCTGCGCCGGGGTGGCGTGGCTGATTTTGTCCGGCGGGCACATTCAGGCGCCGGGCCCGCACCACCTGGTAGGGGCGCATCAGGTAAGTGACCGAGGCAAAGCCGCTCCAGACGTGCACCAGGCGGGTGAAAGGGAAGATGAAGAAGATCGTCATACCCAGGAACATGTGCGCCTTGAAGATGAAGCCGGCATCGGCCAACAGTTCAACGGCGCCCGGCTGGAACGTCACGATGGCTTGCGCCCAGCCCGCCAGTTTCATCATCATGCTGCCGTCCAGGTGTTGCCCCGACAGCGGCACAGTGGCCAAACCCAGCGCCAGTTGCAGCCACAGCAGCACCAGCAGCATGATGTCGCTGGTTTTGGAGTTGATGCGGATGCGCGGCTCGGTCAGGCGGCGGTGCAGCAAAATGGTGACACCGATGAAGCCCAGCAAGCCGGCAATGCCGCCGCTGATCATGGCCATGAGTTGTTTGTCACCGGCACTGACGAAGTGCTCATAAACAAAGTGCGGTGTCAGCATGCCGAAGGTGTGGCCAAAGAACAGGAACAGCACGCCAATGTGGAACAGGTTGCTGCCCCAGCGCAGTTGGCCCATTTTCAGCATTTGCGACGAGTCGCTTTTCCAGGTGTACTGGTCGCGGTCGAAGCGGATCAGGCTGCCGAGCACGAAGACGACGAAGGCGATGTAGGGGTAGACGCCAAACAGGAGGTAGTCGAGGGTGTTCATAGTGGGGCTCCAGCAGTTGCGGCTGCGCTTTGACGTGGTTTGGCCGCATCGGTTTTAACAAAATGAATGGGTTGGGCTTGGTCCGGCTTGGTCTGCCCCTTGACGGAGCAACCATCAAATACCACCGGTTCTTCCCAGCTGGTGTCAAGCGGCTCATCGGCCACGATCTTGACCGGATGCGCCTTTTCGCCGCTGAGTTCCAGCAAGGCCCCGAGCACGCTGGCGTAGGGGCTGTTGCGCTGTTGCAGGGCGTTGAAAATGGCATTGAAAATGTGCGCCATCTCGCCCAGGAAGGCGCGTGCCTCCTTGGGAGGCTGGGTCGAGACGAATTCAAGCACCACCGGCAGGTAGTCCGGCATTTCATCAGGGCCGAGGAACAGGCCGGCCTTTTCGTAGGTTTGTGCCAGGTCGATCATGGCCGGGCCACGGTCGCGCGAGTCGCCATGCACATGTTCGAACAGGTGCAGCGAGGTGGCGCGGCCGCGGTCAAAGACTTCGACGTACTCGGCCTCGTTCTCAAGCGCGTTGCCGCGTGCCAGGCCGCTGATGAGTGCGTCAAGTTCTTCCAGGCGCGCCGGGGCGATGGCTTTCTCGGACAACAGCGCCTGGCGCATGTCGTCGAGGTCGCCGCGCAGTTGCGCATCGGGGTAGGACAGCAGTCGCGCCAGAACGCGCAGGCTCAGCGACGCCGGGACGGGAGTTGAAAAGAGGGCCATGATCAGACCTCCGCCTGGATTGGAATGGTGCGGCGTTTGCTGCCACCAAACAGGCTGGCTTCGCTGGCACCGTCGGAGCAACCATTGCCGAACGAGAAACCGCAGCCCCCACGCACGTCAAAGGTGTTCTCGGCGTATTCGCGGTGCGTGCTGGGGATGACAAAGCGGTCCTCGTAGTTGGCAATCGCCATCACCTGGTACATCTCCTCGACTTCCAGCGTGCTCATCTGCACCTGCTCCAGCGCTGCCATATTGGGTTTGCCATCCACGTGTTTGCCACGCTGGTAGGCGCGCATGGCGAGCATGCGCTCCAGCGCCCGTTCCACCGGGAAGGTGTCGCCGGCTGTCAGCAAATTGGCCAGGTACTTGACCGGAATCCGCAGTTGCTTGACATCGGGGATTTCACCGTTGATGCCGATGTTGCCGGCGTTGGCGGCTGCGCTGATGGGCGACAGCGGTGGCACATACCAGACCATGGGCAGCGTGCGGTATTCGGGGTGCAAGGGCAGGGCGACTTTCCATTCCACCGCCATTTTGTAGACCGGGCTGTTGCGGGCGGCTTCCATCCACTTGTCGGGAATACCGTCGGCTCTCGCCTGCTCAATCACTTTCGGGTCGTTCGGGTCCAGGAAAATGTCGAGCTGGGCCTGGTACAGGTCGCGGTCATGTTCCACGCTCGCGGCCTCCTGGATGCGGTCGGCATCGTACAGCAGCACGCCGAGGTAACGGATGCGCCCGACGCAGGTCTCACTGCACACCGTGGGTTGGCCGGCTTCGATGCGCGGGTAGCAGAAGATGCACTTTTCGGCCTTGCCGGATTTCCAGTTGTAATAAATCTTCTTGTAAGGGCAGCCGCTGATGCACATGCGCCAGCCGCGGCATTTGTCCTGGTCGATCAGCACAATGCCGTCTTCCTCGCGCTTGTAGATCGAGCCTGACGGGCAGCTGGCCACACATGCCGGGTTCAGGCAGTGCTCACACAGGCGCGGCAGGTACATCATGAAGGTGTTTTCGAACTGACCGTAGATGTCCTTCTGGATGTCGTCAAAGTTTTTGTCTTTGCTGCGCTTGGAGAACTCACCGCCCAGAATCTCCTCCCAGTTCGGACCCCAAACGATTTTCTCCATGCGCTTGCCGGTGATCAGGCTGCGCGGGCGGGCCGTGGGTGCCGCCTTGGACTCGGGCGCGGATTGCAGGTGCGCGTAGTCAAAGGTGAAGGGCTCGTAGTAGTCGTCAATTTGTGGCAGGTTCGGATTGGCGAAGATGCGCATGAGCAGCTTCCACTTGGCGCCCTGGCGCGGCTCAATGGCGCCATTGCTCTTGCGGATCCAGCCACCGTTCCATTTGTCCTGGTTTTCCCATTCTTTCGGGTAGCCAATGCCGGGTTTGGTCTCGACGTTGTTGAACCAGGCGTATTCCATGCCGGGGCGGCTGGTCCAGACGTTTTTGCAGGTAACAGAGCAGGTGTGGCAACCAATGCATTTGTCCAGGTTGAGCACCATGCCGATTTGTGCGCGAATTTTCATGTGTAACTCCTTATGTTTTGCGGGACAGACCGCAGCGACGCAGTCGCCAGCTCTGTCCTCAAACTAATCAAACGTGGGCTGCGGCGACTTCGGTGGACGAACCTTCGTCGTCCAGCCAGTCCACCTTGGCCATCTTGCGCACCACCACAAACTCATCGCGGTTGGTGCCAATCGTGCCGTAGTAGTTGAAGCCGTAGCTGAATTGGGCGTAGCCGCCGATCATGTGGGTCGGCTTGAGCACAATCCGGGTGACCGAGTTGTGAATACCGCCACGCACCCCGGTGATTTCCGAGCCGGGGGTGTTGATGATCTTCTCCTGCGAGTGGTACATCAGCGTCATGCCGGGGTTGACACGCTGGCTGACCACCGCACGGGCCGCAATGGCACCGTTGATGTTGAAGACCTCGATCCAGTCGTTGTCTTCAATGCCGGCGCTCTTGGCGTCGTCTTCACTGAGCCAGACCACACTGCCGCCGCGGTTCAGCGTGAGCATCATCAGGTTGTCACTGTAGGTGGAGTGAATGCCCCACTTCTGGTGCGGCGTGATGAAGTTCAGCGCAATTTCCTTGTTGCCGTTGGGCTTGATGTTGTGAATGCCGGCGGTGGTTTTCAGGTCCACAGGTGGCCGGTAGCTGCTGAAGCCTTCGCCAAACGCGGTCATCCAGGGGTGGTCCATGTAGAACTGCTGACGACCGGTCAGGGTGCGCCATGGGATCATCTCATGCACGTTGGTGTAGCCGGCGTTGTAGGACACGGTTTCACTTTCGATGCCGCTCCAGGTCGGCGAGCTGATGATCTTGCGCGGCTGGGCCTGGATGTCGCGGAAACGGATTTTTTCGTCCTCGCGGTACAGCGCCAGGTGGGTGTGGTCAATGCCGGTCTGTTTGCCCAGCGCCTTCCAGGCTTTCACTGCCACGTGGCCGTTGGTTTCGGGTGCCAATTGCAACACGACTTCGCAGGCATCGATGTCGGTGTCGATCTTGGGCATGCCGCAGGTCACACCGGCGTCGGTCACCAGGCCGTTGAGCTGACCGAGTTGCGTGACTTCGATCTTGGTGTCCCAGTTGATACCCTTGCCGCCGTTGCCGACCTTGTTCATCAGTGGCCCCAGGGCGGTGAAGCGCTTGTACAGGTTGGGGTAGTCGCGTTCCACCACCACCATGTTGGGCGCTGTTTTGCCAGGGATCAGCTCAATTTCGCCACGTTTCCAGTCCTGCACACCAAAGGGTTGTGCCAGCTCGGCCGGGGAGTCGTGCATGAGGGGCGACAGCACCATGTCACGCTCCACGCCCAGATGGCCGACGCAGATTTCGCTGAATTTTTTCGCGAAACCCTTGTAGATGTCCCAGTCGCTGCGGGACTGCCAGGCCGGGTCCACCGCGGTGCTCAAGGGGTGGATGAAGGGGTGCATGTCACTGGTGTTGAGGTCGTTCTTCTCGTACCAGGTGGCGGTGGGCAGCACGATGTCGGAGTACAGGCAGGTGGTGCTCATGCGGAAGTCCAGCGTGACCAGCAGGTCGAGCTTGCCTTCGGGCGCCTTGTCATGCCACACCACTTCTTCGGGCTTGGCTTCGTCGGCGCCCATGTCCTTGCCCTGCACGCCGTTGCTGGTGCCCAGCAGGTGCTTGAGGAAGTACTCGTGGCCCTTGCCGCTGGAGCCCAAAATATTGGAGCGCCAGACGAACATGTTGCGCGGCCAGTTGTTGGGGTGGTCAGGGTCTTCGCAACTCATGGCCTGGCTGCCGTCTTTCAGACCTTTGACCAGGTAGTCCTTGGGCTCCATGCCCGCTGCCGCCGCATCCTTGACCAACTGCATCGGGTTGGTTTTGAGTTGGGGTGCCGAAGGTAACCAGCCCATGCGTTCGGCACGCACGTTGTAGTCGATCATGCTGCCGCCAAACTTGGACTTGTCGGCCAGCGGGCTCAGCACTTCATCGACACCCAGCTTTTCATAGCGCCACTGGTCGGTGTGGGCGTAGAAGAAGCTGGTGGAGTTCATCTGCCGGGGCGGACGGATCCAGTCCAGCGCGAAGGCCAGTGCGGTCCAGCCGGTTTGCGGGCGCAGTTTTTCCTGGCCCACATAGTGCGCCCAGCCGCCGCCCGATTGGCCAATACAGCCGCACATCATCAGCATGTTGATGACGCCACGGTAGTTCATGTCGGCGTGGTACCAGTGGTTCATGGCCGCACCGATGATGACCATGGACTTGCCATGGGTCTTGTCGGCATTTTCAGCAAACTGGCGCGCCACGGTGATGAGCTGCTCACGCGGTGTGCCGGTGATGCGCTCTTGCCAGGCCGGGGTGTAAGGGGTGTCGTCGTCGAAGTCCTTGGCCGCCATTTCTCCTGGCAGACCGCGGGCCACGCCGTAGTTGGCGACCTGCAGGTCGAACACGGTGGCCACCAGCGCCTCGCGCTTGTCGCCCTCCTTGCCGAGCGAAATGCGTTGCACCGGCACGGTACGCACCAGCACGTTGTTGGCGGCGTCTCCGGTGGCGTTGTTGGGGAAGTTTTCGCTGACGATGCCACCAAAGTAGGGGAAGCCCACCTTGGCCGTCTCGGTGCTGGCGTTTTCACCTTCCATGACGGTGAGCTTGAGCTTGACATCGGTGCCGTGGCGCGCTTCCTTGGCCTGCAGGTTCCACTGGCCTTCATCGGCGCGGCCGTCAGCACCCCAGCGGAAGCCGATGGCACCATTGGGCAGCACCACCTTGCCGTCTTCGTTGAGGGCGACAGTTTTCCACTCGGGGTTGTTGGCAGCACCGAGCTTGCCGTTGAAGTCGGAGGCGCGCACATAACGGTCGGGCACCATCACCACCTCGCCGCTGGGCAGGGTCTGCTCTTTGAGCATCACCAGCATCGGCATGTCGGTGTAACGACGCACGTAGTCGTCAAAGTAAGTGCTGCGCTCACCCTTGTCGGGGAAGTAAAACTCTTTCAGGATGACATGGCCCATGGCCATGGCCACCGCGGCGTCAGTGCCCTGCTTGGGTTTCATCCAGATGTCGGAGAGCTTGGCCACTTCCGAGTAGTCGGGCGTGACCGCCACGGTCTTGGTGCCTTTGTAACGCACCTCGGTGAAGAAGTGGGCGTCGGGTGTGCGCGTTTGCGGCACGTTGGAACCCCAGGCGATGATGAAGCTGCTGTTGTACCAGTCGGCCGATTCGGGCACGTCGGTTTGCTCGCCCCAGATCTGCGGGCTGGCGGGGGGCAGGTCGCAGTACCAGTCGTAAAAGCTCATGCAGACGCCGCCAATCAAGCTCAGGTAACGGCTACCGGCGGCATAACTGACCATCGACATGGCGGGAATCGGCGAAAAGCCGATGACGCGGTCGGGGCCGTGTTTCTTGATGGTGTAGATGTTGGCTGCGGCGATCATTTCATTAACCTCGTCCCAGCCCGAGCGCACAAAGCCGCCGAGGCCGCGCACGCTTTGGTAGTCTTTGCGCTTGGCATCGTCCTGGGCAATCGAGGCCCAGGCGTCCACCGGGTCCATCGACAAGCGGGCTTCACGCCAGAGTTTCAACAGACGGCCACGCACCAGCGGGTACTTGACGCGGTTGGCGCTGTACAAATACCAGCTGTAACTGGCGCCACGGGCGCAACCGCGCGGCTCGTGGTTGGGCATGTCCCAGCGCGTGCGCGGGTAGTCGGTTTGCTGGGTTTCCCAGGTCACGATGCCGCCCTTGACGTAAATCTTCCAGGAGCAGGAGCCGGTGCAGTTCACGCCGTGCGTGCTGCGCACGATCTTGTCGTGTGCCCAGCGGGTGCGGTAGGCGTCTTCCCAAGTGCGGTCTTCACCCGTGGTGACACCGTGCTCGCCAGAGAAAGCCTCTTTGGGTTGCGAGAAATAAGTGAGTCGGTCAAGAAAGTGGCTCATGGTTTACCTCTGTAAAAAATAAGTGTTGTTGGTTTTTAGTTGTCATTGCGGACTTGATCCGCAACCCATGACTTCCTGGCGCATGGATCCCGGATCGCGTCCGGGATGACATCCGGGGTGTTATGGGTTTTTGATCTCCGAGCCGCTGCGCAAATAGAACCACCAGTTCAGGATCAGGCACAGCGCGTAAAAGATGGCGAAGCCGTACATGGCCGTTTGCGGTGTGCCGGCCTTGATCTGGGCACCAATCACCACCGGGGCAATGAAGGCGCCGTAAGCGGCCACGGCAGAAGTCCAGCCCAGCACCGGGCCGGCTTGCTGGCGGTCAAAAATGACCCCGATGGTGCGGAAGGTGGACCCATTGCCAATGCCGCTGGCGGCAAACAGCAGCACAAAGAGCCACATGAAGGTCGAGAAGTACTGCTCTGGCGTGGCCGAGCTGTAAGCCTGCATCATGACGTAGCCGACACCTGCCGAGGCGCCGACCATGACGGCCGAGATCACCTGGGTCACGATGGAACCACCCACCTTGTCAGAAATCCAGCCGCCCACTGGCCGAATCAGCGCGCCAACAAACGGGCCGATCCAGGCGTAGGTGAGGGCGGATGGTGCGTTCGGGTTTTTCAGGGTGTGCTGCATGATGCCGGCCGCGTCAGGCACGTGGCTGACACCAAAAATCACCGTGATCGACAGCGGCAGGGCCATGGAGAACCCAATGAACGAGCCGAAGGTCACGATGTAGAGCAGTGTCATGGACCAGGTGTGCTTGTTCTTGAAAATGTCGAACTGCTTGGCAATGTTGCCCTTCATTTCGCCGAAGGCTGCCAGCCGCATGGCCGCCAGGGTGGCCACGATGATCAAGGGCAAAGCCACCCACATGTTGAGCAGACCCAGACCGGTGGGTGCCGGCAGGTACAGGTACAGCCCCAAGCCACCGATCAGGCCGGTAATGCCCCACAGGTACAGGATTTTGGAAAACGCTGCCAGCGTGCCGCCGTAGTTCGGGGAGAGCGGCAACAGGTTGTTCATGCCAAACCAGGCGGCTGCCACCAGGGGCAACAAAATCGCGGCCCAGATGAATCCCGCGTTTTGAATAAAGGTGGGGGTGCCGGCCAGAATCTTGCCCATGATCCAGCCGCTGTCCTTGGTCAGCACCATCGAGCCACCGCCGACCGCGCCAAACAGGCCCACCGTCATGACCAGCGGAATGAGCACCTGCATGGTGGTGACACCAAAGTTGCCCAGACCGGCGTTCAGGCCCAGGCCGGTGCCCTGCAGGCGTTTGGGGTAAAAGCCTGAAATATTGGACATCGAGCAGGCAAAGTTGCCGCCACCGATGCCGCTCAGGAAGGCGCAGGCCTGGAATACCCACAACGGTGTACTGGTGTCCTGCAGTGCAATGCCGGTCCAGATGGCGGGAATCATCAGCAGTGCCGAGGTCAGGAAGATGGTGTTGCGCCCACCTGACAGGCGAATGAAGAACGACGCCGGAATGCGGAAGGTGGCACCCATCAGGCCGGCGATGGCGGTCAGGGTGAACATTTCGGCGGGCTTGAACGGAAAGCCCAGGTTGATCATCTGCACGGTGATGATGCCCCACATCGCCCAGACGGCAAAGGCCACCAGCAGGTTGGGAATGGAAATCCAGAGATTGCGGCTGGCGACACGCTTGCCCGTGGCTTCCCAGAACTGCTCGTCTTCCGGGCGCCACTCGGCGATGTCTGCGCCTGATGCTTTTGTATTGCTCATAAGTTCTTTCAGTTGGAAATGATTTGTGCGGTGATCTCGGGCGGGCTCTTGTGGGCCATGTACTCCTTGGCGCGCACTTCGGTCCAGTACATCCAGATCAAGGACACCCAGACCACGCCATACATCAACATGAAGGCGCTGGAGCGGATGCCGGTCAGGTCCATCAGGGCGCCGAACATGATGGGCAGCAGGAAGCCGCCCAGGCCGCCGGCCAGACCGACGATGCCGCTGATGGTGCCGATGTTGTCCGGATAGTCGTCACTGATGTACTTGAAGACGCTGGCCTTGCCAAAAGCCCAGGCGATGCCCAGTGTGAACATCAGCAAGGTGAACAGGTAGACATTCAGGCCAACGTGAAAGGTCTTGGGGCCATCGACGGTGGCAATGGTGAAATCGGTCTGCGGGTAGCTCAGCAGGAACAGGCAGACCCAGCTCACCCACAATACCCACCAGGTCATGGCATGGGCACCGTATTTGTCCGACAACCAACCACCGACGGCGCGCAAGACACCGCCTGGCAGCGAGAAGCAGGCCGCCAGCAGGGCAGCGGTGCGGATGTCCAGACCAAACTCGCCGACGTAATACTGCACCATCCACAAGGACAGTGCCACGTAGCCGCCAAACACGATGCTGTAGTACTGGCAGTATTTAATGACCTTCGGATCTTTCAGCGACTTCAGTTGGTCGCGAAACGTGACATGGCTGGGCACCAGGTGAGCCGGGTCACTGTGGCTGAAAAACCAGAACAGAATCACCGTTCCGAGCATGATGGCGGCGTACACCTGCGGCACCATGGTCCAGCCAAAACCCACCACCAACGCCGGGGCCAGAAACTTGTTGACCGCGGCGCCGGAGTTGCCGGCACCGTAAATGCCCATGGCAAAGCCCTGCTGATGTTTCGGAAACCAGCGTGCCACGTAGGGCGTGCCCACCGAAAACGAGCCGCCAGCCAGACCGACGAAGAGGCCGATGGTCAGGTACTGCCAGAATTCGGTGGCATACGACATCAGCCAGATGGCCGGCACCGTGGAGGCCATCAGAATGGTCATTACGATGCGACCGCCAAATTTGTCGGTCCAGATGCCCAGCGGCACCCGAATCAGCGAACCGGTCAGCACCGGCGTGGCCATCAGCAAGCCAAACTGGGTCGAGTTGAGGTCAAGCGTTTTCTTGATCGGAATGCCGATCACTGCAAACATCATCCACACCATGAAACACACAGTGAAGGCGAAGGTGCTGACGATCAGCACGGAGAGGGCTTGCCCTTTCTTGGTCATGTCAAAAACTCCTTTTGGGTTGGCATGACTGTAGGTTTTGCCAGGGCATTTAGGTATCCCTCTGTGGAACGTGTGCCAGCAGAATTTGGAACTAGCAGACACCGTTCGTTCTAGTTCTTAAGAACTACTACCTGGACTTTTTAGAACTAGCCGTACGATTTATCAGGCGGTTTCCATTGTTGAATTTAAAGATTCACATACAATGAATCTTTAAATTTGTTTGGAGTCAAGCCATGAGTTCCTGTGCCACCGGTCACGTCACCCCTGAAGCCATTTACCCGTTTGATGCCCGCGGTGTGGCCAAACGCTTTCGTCATGCGGCCATTTTTGGTGCACTGGATGCGCTTGCGCCCGGTGAGACCATGCGCTTCTGCAATGACCACGATCCGATTCCCTTGTTGCACCAACTCAGCGCCCGTTATGGCGATGCCGTGTCCATTGCCTACGTGCAGCGCGAGGCCGGTGCCATCGTGATTGACTTCGTCCGCGTCTGACGGAGCTTCTCCTTCATTTCAACCTCACTTTTGGAGATTCACACGATGAACCAAGTCAAAGCCAGTGGCTTTACCAAGCAGATGGCCCGCAACATGTTTTATGGCGGGACGGTCTTTTTTATCTTTGTTTTTGCAGCCCTGATTTTTGACAGCGAACGCAAGATCCCGTTCCGCTCCAACGCCGAGGCCATCACGCCGGCCGTCATCAAGGGCAAGGGACTCTGGGAAACGCGCAACTGCATCGGCTGCCACACCCTGCTGGGTGAAGGCGCCTACTTTGCCCCCGAGCTGGGCAACGTCTACAAACGTCGCGGCCCGGAATTCATCAAGGCCTGGATTGCAGCACAACCGACCCACATCCCGGGGCGCCGCCAGATGCCGCAGTTCAACTTCACCGAAGAACAACTCAACGATCTGGTGGAGTTTTTGCGCTGGACCAACAACGTGAACACCGAAAACTGGCCACCGAACATCGAAGGCTGATCAGAGTCACCCGTCTGAACACACCAGGAAAAACAACATGCAAGCGACCACACTCAAATACAAATCCCAGGGGGTAGCGAAGTATTACTTCGTTGCCGCCCTGGTGCTCTTCACCGCCCAAATCATCTTCGGCATCACGCTCGGGCTGCAATACGTAATTGGCGACTTTGCCTTTCCGTACATCCCCTTCAACCAGGCGCGCATGGTGCACACCAACCTGCTGATCGTCTGGCTGCTGTTTGGCTTCATGGGCTCGGCCTATTACCTGGTGCCTGAAGAAGCTGAAACCGAGCTTTACAGCCCACGACTGGCCATGGTGCTGTTCTGGGTGTTTCTGGCGGCCGGTGCGCTCACCATCGTCGGTTACCTGGCGGTGCCCTACGCCAAGCTGGCTGAGCTCACCGGCAATGAGTTGCTGGGCACCATGGGGCGCGAGTTCCTGGAGCAACCGCTGCCCACCAAAGTCGGCATTGTGGTGGTCTGCCTGGCTTTTCTCTTCAACATCAGCATGACCGTGCTCAAGGGCCGCAAAACCAGTATTTCTGTGGTGCTGCTGATGGGCTTGTGGGGCCTGGCGCTGATGTTCCTGTTCAGTTTTGTCAACCCCGACAACCTGGTGCGCGACAAGATGTACTGGTGGTTTGTGGTGCACCTGTGGGTGGAAGGCACCTGGGAGCTGATTCTGGGCGCCTTGCTGGCCTTTGTGCTGATCAAGACCACCGGTGTCGACCGTGAAGTGATCGACAAATGGCTCTACGTCATCATTGCCATGGCCCTGATCACCGGAATTTTGGGCACCGGTCACCACTTCTTCTTTATTGGCATGCCGGGCTACTGGTTGTGGGTGGGCAGTATCTTCTCGGCCATGGAACCGATTCCGTTCTTCATGATGACGGTGTTTGCCTTCAACATGGTGCAACGCCGTCGCCGTGACCACGTCAACCAGGCCGCCCTGCTGTGGGCGGTGGGCTGCTCGGTGGTGGGCTTTTTGGGCGCCGGTCTGTGGGGCTTCATGCACACGCTGAGCCCGATCAACTACTACACCCATGGCACGCAAATCACCGCCGCGCATGGCCACCTGGCTTTTTATGGCGCCTATGTGCTGGTGGTGATTGCCATGATCAGCTACGCCATGCCCACGCTGCGTGGCCGTGAAGCCAACAGCCGTCGCGCCCAGAGTTTCGAGATGTGGTCGTTCTGGATCATGACCATCAGCATGGGCTTGATGGTGCTGGCCCTCACGGGTGCGGGCATCCTGCAAGTCTGGCTGCAACGCATGCCCACAGAAGGTGCCATGTCGTTCATGGAAACCCAGGACCAACTGCGCTTCTTCTACTGGCTGCGCGTGGCGGGTGGTGTCGGCTTCCTGCTGGGCTTGATCACCTACCTGTACAGCTTCTTTGCCGCGCCGGGTAACAACGAAGACGAGGTGCAGGTGCCCAACGGCATGATGCACCGTCGTGTCAATGCGGCTTGAGTCTGTGCGCATGTCGACTGTCCCTTTTTACGCCGAGCAGGCAGGTGAGTGCACCCTGTTTGAACATGCGTGGCGCCAGCAGTTGCCGCTGCTGATCAAGGGCCCGACAGGGTGCGGCAAAACCCGCTTTGTCGAGCACATGGCGGCGCGCCTGGGGCGGCCTCTGGTCACGGTGTCCTGCCACGACGACCTGAGTGCGGCCGACCTGGTGGGGCGCTTTCTGATTGGCAACGGCAGCACGCAGTGGTCAGACGGTCCCTTGGCCCGTGCCGTGCGCCTGGGCGCCATTTGTTACCTGGACGAGGTGGTGGAAGCGCGCAAGGACACCACCGTGGTGCTGCATCCGCTGGCCGACGACCGGCGCATTTTGCCGATCGAGCGCACCGGTGAAGAACTGGCGGCCCCGCCCGAATTCATGCTGGTGATCTCTTACAACCCGGGTTACCAAAACCTGCTCAAAGGGCTCAAACCCAGCACCCGCCAACGTTTTGTCAGCCTCAGCATGAATTACCCCAGCCCGCAAGTCGAGCTGGACATCGTGCGCAATGAAACCGGTATTTCCGAGGCGCAGGCGAAACAGCTGGTGCAGTTGGCCAAGGCCCTGCGCTCGCTCACTGAGCACGACCTGGAAGAAACCGCCAGCACCCGCTTGCTGGTGTCGGCGGGGCGACTGGTGGCGTCGGGCTTGCCGCTGCAGGTGGCTTGCCAGGCCGCCATCATCGACGCACTCACCGACGACCTCGCCACCGCGCAGGCGCTGGCTGAGGTGGTGCGCGCGCTGTTTGGCGATGCCGTCTGACGCGTTTCAGACCACCTCATGAAACAGTCCAAGCCCGGCAAACTCGCCCCCGCACGCTTGCAGCAGTGGCGGTTGGCGACCCAACTTGGCTTTTTTGCGCTGTTTGTGTTGGCCCCGTCGCTCAACCTGTTGCGCTTTGACTTGACCGACACCCAACTCTGGTTTTTGGGGCAACGCTGGTCGCTGGGCATTGACGCCCTGGCCCAAGGCCAAATCAGCCCGACAGACGCTGCGCTGCAACTGGTTTGGCGCGCCTTTGTGCCCGGCTTGCTGCTGGTGGCGGTATTTTTGGGCGTGGCCTACCGCTATGGCCGCCTCTATTGCGGCTGGCTGTGCCCACACTTTTCGATGGTGGAAATGCTTAACAAGCTGCTACACCGGGCTTGCGGCAAGTTGAGCCTCTGGGACAAAAGCGCCACACCCCGGCCAGGCGCTACCCCGCATGCGGGCTGGTGGCCGCTGTTTGTCCTGAGTTGTGTCCTGATGGGTTTTATCTGGGCCATCACGCTGTTGACCTACTTGCTGCCGCCTGGCCTCATTTGGGGTGGTTTGGTCGAGGGCACGCTGACGCCCAATCAAAGCCGGTTTTTGCTGATTGCCGGCACCGTTTTCACGCTGGAGTTTGCCTTTGCCCGGCACTTGTTTTGCCGCTTTGGCTGCGCGGTGGGTTTGTTTCAGAGCCTGGCCTGGATGGCCAACCCCAAAGGCATGGTGGTGGCCTTTGCCCGCGAGCGCGCCCGCGAGTGCAAAACCTGCGACGCGCCACGTGGTTCCGCCTGCGACAACGCCTGCCCCATGCGCCTGAACCCGCGCAACATCAAACGCATGATGTTTTCCTGTGTGCAATGCGGCCAGTGTTTGACGGCCTGTGATGCCACCCAGCAAGACCAGCAACGCACGCCCACGCTGGCGTGGCAGGTGGGTGTGGATGCTTTGCGCGAAACCTTGCGCCAACGCCAGCGCGAGCAGGCGGAGAGAAACTGATGGAAGAACTGGTTGGACGCTGGTGGCACCAGGCTATCACCAAGCTTGCGCGGCTGGAGCACCCGGCGGTGGCAGTGCAGTTGCAGGACATGCAAAAAACCATTGGTATCTTTTTTCGGGCGGCCGGCGGCCCCGCAGCGCTGCGTTTTACGCCAGCATCCCTGCACGCCGTGGGTGGCCAGCGGCACTGGCTGCAAAAACTGGCGGGCAGCGGCCAACGTGCCGATACGGCGCAACTGGAGCCCGATGTGCTGGCGCTTCCCGCCACACTGGCGGTGTTTGACGATGTGCAACTGAACCGCGACCTGTACCTCTGGCTGGCGATGCTGTCTGCGTGTTTCGAGCCCAGCGGTGACTGGATCGGCGACAACCTGCGTGCTACCCAGGCGGCGCTGGCACAGTTTCCGGGCTTTGCCGCACGCTACCAGTCGCTGCTGCAGGCGCACTTGGCACAGCGCCCAAAGCTGCAACGGCAGGGTGGGGAAAAGGCGCAGGTCGAGGCTGCCGTTCAGGCCGCTTTGAGGGAGCAAGTGGCGGGCGACCTGCGCTGTCAACCGCAAGACGTCGCTGCGGTCTGGCTGTGGCTGAGCGCAAATGCCCCGACTGCCGCCGATCGCCCGGCTGGTCAGAAAAATGCCGAGGCCGAACAACACCCCGCTGCGCTCAAGGACAAGCAGCGCCGCCGCAGCCAGACCACCTCGCACGAACAAAGCCGCAACGCCATGGTGCTGCCGTTTCGCGCCGAAGCCCTGATGTCCTGGAGCGAAATGGTGCATGTCAACCGCAGTACGGATGATGAAGAAGACGGCAACGCCCTGGACGCCGCCAACGACATGGACAAGCTGTCGGTCGCACCGGACGGGCAAACGCTCGCCTCGCGCGTCAAATTCGACCTCGATTTACCCAGCAGCAGCGCTGACGACACGCCCCTCGGCGCTGGTATCGCCCTGCCGGAATGGGACTATCGGCGTGCCGTGCTGCAGCCAGCGCATTGCCGCGTGCAGGTGATGCAGGCGCAAAACTGCGCGCCCTTCATCCCCCCTGCGGCCCTGCGCCTGACCGCCCGGCGACTGCGCCGCCGCCTGGAAGTTTTGCGCGACGCGCCACGCGTCGTGCATGGCCAGGACAGCGGCGATGACATTGACCTGGACGCCTGGGTGCGCTTTCACGCCGACCAGCTTGACGCCGCCACCCCGTGCAGCGACACACCACCCATCTACACCCGACGCGCCCGGCTCGACCGCAGCTTGGCCACGCTGTTGCTGGCCGACCTGTCCTTGTCCACCGATGCCTACGCCACGGAACAAGCCCGGGTCATCGATGTGATCCGCGACGCGCTTTTCGTGTTTGGCGAGGCGCTGCACGCCGCCGGTGACCCCTTCGCCATCTGGGGCTTCAGCTCGGTGCGCCGTCAGCATGTGCGGATGCAGCACCTCAAAACCTTTGCTGAACCGTGGAGCGATGCCAGCCGGGCCCGCGTGGGCGCCGTCAAACCCGGCTACTACACCCGCATGGGCGCGGCCATTCGCCACGCCACCTTGCAACTGGCCGACCGCCCCGAGCGCAAGCGCCTGCTGATGCTGCTCACCGACGGCAAACCCAACGATCTGGACGTCTATGAAGGCCGCTACGGACTGGAAGACACGCGCCAAGCGGTGCGCGAGGCGCACGCTGCCGGATTGATTCCGTTTTGCGTCACCATTGATGAGAAAGCCCACGACTACCTGCCCATGCTGTTCGGTCAGAACGGCTACGCCATGGTGCGCCAACCGCAGGACCTTGTGCGGCAACTCACCCAAGCCTGGGCCACGTTGTCGCGCCGCTGAGTTTCTCTGCCCGCATGGCAGGTGAAGCCATCAAAAAAACCATCTTCTTTGTATTTTTATTAGATGCATGTAAAATGAATCTTTAAAGATTAAAACTTGTCTTCAAGGTCACACCGATGGACTCACCTGCATTTTTCAAACGAATTCCAGACATCACCCTGATCGATCCACTGGCTGATTTTTTAGGCTCTGCCGAGGGTGGACTGGTGCGCTACGGTTATGCCGATGCCGTCAAGCTGGCAGGCCATTCGTGTCCGACGGTGGCATCAGCCTATTGGTTAGGCGTGCGCGCCTTGCAGCAACTTTATCCCGATGCGGTGCCAGAGCGTGGCGGCGTTGCGGTCGACCTGCGACAGACCCTGGAGTCGGGCACGACGGGTGTGGTGGCCAACGTCCTGGGGCAACTCACGGGTGCTGCGAGCAGCGGCGGCTTTGCCGGCATTGGCGGGCGTTTTGTGCGACGCGACCTGATGCACTTTGGTGTGGACATTGACTCTGAAATTCGCTTCACACGGACCGACACCGGTCAGGCCGTGTTGGCCCATGCCCACGTACAGCAGGTGCGCGCCGACCCTCGGACCATGCCCTTGATGCAAGCCTGTCTGTCAGGCACCGCCACGGCGGTGCAACGGCAAGAGTTTGGTCAGCTTTGGCAGGCGCGGGTAGAGCAATTGTTGCTGGTGCATGGTTTTGACGATGCCGTGTTTGAACTCCGGCCCGTCTGAAAGGAAAAACCACCATGACCTTTGTCGTGACCGAATCGTGCATCCGCTGCAAATACACCGACTGCGTCGACGTCTGCCCGGTGGATGCCTTCCGCGAAGGCGCCAATTTTTTGGTGATCGATCCTGACGATTGCATCGACTGCGCCGTGTGCGTGCCGGAGTGCCCGGTCAATGCCATCTATGCGGAGGAAGACGTGCCTGCCAAGCAGCAGGGCTTCATCGCGCTCAACGCTGAGCTGGCGCCCCAATGGAAAACGATCACGAAAACCAAGGCGGGCCTGCCCGACGCGGATGAATGGGCCAAGGTTGAGCACAAACTCACGGAACTCAAACGTTGATCGCCCCAATCGCGATGGCACGGAACTGGTGATGCCCCGCTGGCGCTTCAACCACCTGCTGCTGGCCCCGCACCGTCTGGCGTTTTTCCTGGCTGCCTTGATGCTGGCCACGTCCGCGCTCTGGTGGGCTGCGCTGTTGCTGGCGCGCGCTTTGCAGTGGCCGCTGAGTCCGGCTGTTCCTGCACCCTTGATGCACGCGCTGCTGATGGGCCTGGGCTTTATGCCGCTATTTTTTGTCGGTTTTTTGTACACTGCCGGACCCAAATGGCTCAAACTGCCCGCGGTCAGTGCGCGCAGCGTGCTGCCGGCACTGGCGACGGTGATGACTGGTTGGGCGCTGGCCTGGTTCGGGCTGCACTGGCAATTGCTCATGGCAGCGGCAGGCATGGGCTTGGTGGCGCTGGGCTGGACCACTTTAAGCCTGCGCTTTGCCCACATGGTTTGGTGCAGCCGGGTCAGCGACAAGATGCACACCAGCTTGGCCAGTGCCGCGTGTCTGGTCGGCGCGGGGGTGATGTGGTGGGTCACGTTGGCACTGGTTTTTGACGCGACACCCCTGCTGCGTACCGGCATTCAAATGGGTATCTGGTGGTTTTTGGCGCCGGTCTTCGTGGTGGTATCGCATCGCATGCTTCCGTTTTTCAGCGCCAGCATCATTGAAAGTCTCGACGCCTGGCGACCCAACTGGGTGCTGGTGGTCATGCTTGCCACGCTGCTGTTGGAGGGACTGGTCAGCGTGGCCGATCTGTGGTGGTGGCCCTTGCCGCCGGCGCTGCGCTGGCTGCAAGCGGGGCTGGAAACGCCCCTGGCCTTGCTGATGCTGGGTTTGGCGCTGCGTTGGGGTTTCATTCAAAGCCTGAAGATTCGCCTGTTGGCCATGCTGCATGGTGGCTTTGTTTGGCTGGGTGTGGCGCTGGCGTTGAATGCCGTTTCACACGGTTTGATGGCCGCCAGTGGCGACACCGTGTCGCTGGGCCTGGCGCCTTTGCATGCCATGACCATGGGCTACCTGGGCTGCACCATGTTCGCCATGGTCACGCGCATCAGCACTGGCCACGGTGGCCGAAAGGAGTCTGCTGACAACCTGGTCTGGTCGCTTTACTGGGTGTTGCAGGCCGCTGTGGTGTTGCGGGTCAGCGCCGCCATGCTTGAGGTCTTATCGCAGACCTTGACGCTGGCCGCTGTGGCCGCGTGGTGTGTGGTCATGCTGGGCTGGGCGCTGCGCTATGGCGGCTGGTTTGGCACGCCGCGTCCGGATGGTCGCAATGGGTAAAGGAATGGGCAAAGAGATGGTGATGGCGCCCCCGAGATTGGCCGGCGATCTGGCGGTTTGGCTCATTATCCTGGCGGAATTGTTGGCGTTTGGCATTCTGTTTTTGTCCTATGCCTTTGCCCGCACGTTTGACGTGACGCTGTTCAACGCCTCGCAACGCACGCTCGATCTGAATTCTGGCGCCATCAACACGGCCTTGCTGATCACCGGCAGCTGGTGCGTGGCGCGCGCTGTGCAGGCTGTCCAACAGGATGCATCGGCGGCAGGGGCGCGCTGGTTGCTGGCGGCGCTGGCCTGCGGCAGCGGGTTTGTCGGCATCAAGCTGTTGGAGTTTTCTGACAAGGCGCAGGCGGGCATCGATTTGTCCACCAACACCTTCTACATGTTTTACCTTTTGTTGACCGGGTTCCATTTTTTCCATGTGCTGGCAGCCATGGTTTTTTTGACGATCCTGCTGGTCAAGACCCGAGCCGGCCACTACGGCCAGCACAAGCACCACGCCCTGGAGACCGGCGCCGCCTTTTGGCACATGGTGGATTTGTTGTGGATCGTGCTGTTCCCGCTGGTGTACGTGATGCGCTGAGGCTCAGGTCAACATGTTCAAATTTTCAAGCAACACGCTTTGGCTGCTCTTGCTGGTCGCCACTGGTGTGACCTATTGGCTGGGTGAGTCGCAGTCGCTGGGTCACGCCAGCATGGTGCCGGTATTCCTCATCTTTGGCTTCGCGTTTTTCAAGGGCTTGGGTGTCATCCTCGACTTCATGGACCTGCGCCATGCCCCAGCCTTGTGGCGCAACTTGCTGGTGGGCTGGCTGGTTTTTGTGATTGGGATGATTTTGCTGGCTTACTGGATTGGCAGGTGACCAGCAAGCACCACCCCGGATGACGCTTCGCTTCATTGAGCTACGGACTAAGTCATGGAGCCGGGTCTCGCCCCGGCGGGCGACTCACTTTTCTTTGCTTCGCCAAAGAAAAGTAAGAAAACGAAAAGCGACCCTACTGTCTGCGACCCGCAGCAAAGCTGCGGGCAACCTGCGCTGGGCGAGTTTTGCGGGGGAGTCGCTCGAACTCGCTACGCTCAGACAATCGCGACTCCTGATCCCGCAAAACCCACCCAACGCAGGCG
>NZ_JAURYQ010000022.1 GCF_030653815.1 Rhodoferax sp.
TTTGGTATAACCGGACTCGACTGCATTCGACGCTGGCCTATGTCAGCCCGATGAAGTTCGAACAGAACTGGCTTGCTAATCAGCCCAAGCAAGCCAACTCATGATCTCGGTTATGGGATACGGATTCCAGGGGCAAGGTCAGTCAGGCTTTTGTTGATTGGATTGTTGAACGGGTAAAGCAAGATCCTCAATTTTTCGTGAAGGCGCGCGAAGCTTCTAGGAAGTCACCAAGGAAACTCCATGCGCCAGCTTGACCTTTTCTCCGCCCTGCAGTCCAGCACCGAGGGCATCGACACCGAATTCAAATCGGCACGCGGTGGCATGCCCGGCAGCTTTTGGGAGTCCTATTCCGCCATGGCCAACACCCAGGGTGGCACCATTGTTTTGGGCGTGGCCGAAGAGCCCACCGGCCTGGCCAATTTATATTCTCATTCCTGCCATGATTGATCTTGCAACCCTCGCCCGCTGGCTTGTCGCTCCCGCCGAACATGAGCGCCTTGAATTCAAAGAGGCCAAGCAGCAGTACGACACCACCAAACTCTTGCGTTACTGTGTGGCGCTGGCCAATGAAGGCGGTGGGCATATTGTGCTGGGCGTATCCGACAAGCCACCACGTCGCGTGGTTGGCACGCAAGCCTTTGTTGCGCTGACGGACCTCAACAAAATCAAGGCTTACATTGTTGAGAAGTTGCGCCTTCGGGTGGATGCAATAGAGCTGGTGCATCCAGATGGCCGAGTTTTGGTTTTTGAGGTGCCAACCCGCCCCGTTGGTCAGCCGCTGGATTTTGAAGGTGCCTACCTGATGCGCGCTGGGGAAGATTTGGTGCCGATGACACCAGACTACTTGCGACGTATTTTTGCCGAGGGTCAGCCCGACTGGTTTGTCCAGCCTGCCAAGGTGGACGCCAGCTCGGATGACGTCATAGCCTTGCTAGACACGCAAGCTTACTTTGAATTGCTGAAGTTGCCGTATCCCACGACGCGTGATGCCGTGTTGGCGCGCTTGCAGGCCGAGGCGCTGATCTTTCCCAGTGAGTCTGGGTGGACCATTTCCAACATGGCGGCCATTTTGTTGGCCAAACGGCTGGATGCGTTTTCACCCGCGTTGGCGCGCAAGGCAGCGCGTGTAATCATTTACGAGGGCATCAACAAGCTCAACACAAAGGACGATAAGCCCGGGTTGCGCGGTTACGCAGTCGGGTTTGGAAGCTTGGTGGACTTTGTGCATTCGGCGGCACCGCAAAATCAGTTTGTCGAGCAGGCGGTGCGGGAAGAAGTCAAGATGTTCCCCAAGCAGGCACTGCGTGAGTTGATTGCCAATGCCTTGGTGCATCAGGACTTTTTGGCATCTGGCGCATCAGTAATGATTGAGCTTTACTCAGACCGTGTGGAAATTTCCAACCCCGGCACGCCACCCATCAAAGTGGAGCGCTTCATTGACGAATATCGCTCGCGCAACGAGCGGCTGGCCGACCTCATGCGCAGATTGGGTATTTGCGAAGAAAAGGGCAGCGGGGTTGATAAAGTGATTCATGCCGCCGAGATATATCAGCTCCCGGCACCGGACTTTCGGGTGGGCGAAATGCGTACCACGGCCCTGCTGTTTGCGCATCAGGACTTTGCCGACATGAGCAAAGGCGACCGTGTCCGCGCTTGTTACCAGCATTGCTGTCTGATGTACGTGACCAATCAGCGTATGTCCAACCAATCTCTGCGACTACGGTTTGGGCTGGGTGAGGACAAAACGGTGGTCACGTCTCAGGTGATTGGCGCGGCAAAAGAGGCCGGTTTGATCAAAGCCGATGAATCGGAAACGACCTCAACCCGCTATGCGCGGTACTTGCCGTTTTGGGCCTAATGGGGTTTGCAAAAGTGCTTAAACGCAAACCGGATTTGTCGCGCTAATCTTTGAAAAGCACATATAAATCAACAGGTTGCGTGTTTAAACGCAAAGCGTCCCTGTCGGACAAGATTCGGGCAGGCTGGAGCGCACAGCATTGGCGCTCACCCAGGCTGGAAGAATCGTTACAGCCCGACCGTGTGAAGCTGGTGCTGCCTATGGTCAGCCTGATACCCGATGAGGTTGACCAGGCGCTGCGCGTGCGTTTTGGCGACCGGTTCGCCAAGCTGGACAAAACGGCCGTGCAAGCGGTGGTGACGGCCCAGGTGGAAGGCAGCGTGACCAATGGCCGCATGCAGGAAATCACCGGGGAACATTCCAAGGACATCACGGGCGTGCTGCAAAACCTGGTGCGTGACGGTCTGTTGACGCAGCAAAACCAGCGGCGCTGGGCGAGCTACCGCGTGGCGGAGGACTCCACCCAATTGCCCGACGACTCCCCTCATTTGGAGGTGGACTCCCCCCAAAGCTCCCCTCAATTGGGCGGGGACTCCCCTCATACCGTGGCGAACTCCCCTCATTTGATGCCGGAACTCCTGTCATTGGTAGAGCCCGCCCGACTCAAACCAAGGCTCCCGGCGGCAGAAATGCAGGTGCTGGTTCTGCGTTTGTGCGATTCCCGGATGTGCCGAATCGGCCTGATCAGTCGTATCGCACGGTGTTAGCGGTTTGAGGTCACAAACTCTGGCCTCAAGTTTGCTTCTGTTTTGGTAGCTTTTAGCGAGACAACTACGGGGTCTAGAGCCCGATTTCTTCTGGGAGGAAGAGCATGAAAGAGCTGCACGCATTGGTGGACTATGAAAACGTCCAGCCGTCTTGGGAGGCGCTGGCCAAGCTGGCACCAGGGTTTACCGATGTGTGGTTGTTCCATGGCCCGCACCAGGCCAAGCAGGCGCAGGCTTTCGCTGCCAGCCAAGAGCGGGTGACTCTGGTGCCGCGCTCGGGCCAGGGGCCTAATGCGCTGGACTTCCATGTGGCGTTCTACCTGGGCTATGTGGCGGCCAAGCACCCGGACGCCGAGCTGGTGGTGGTAGCCAACGACCGTGGTTACGACCCCATGCTGGCGCACGCCCGCATGCTCAAGTTTCGCGCCCGCCGCGTTGGCTACAAGGGGCCCGTGGCCAAGAAGGCTGCCGTACTGAAACCCGCTGCGCCAGCAGCCGTGCCTGTGGTGGCCAAGAAGGCGGTTGCCAAGAAAGCCGTGGCGAAAAAGGCAGTAGCAAAGCAAGCTTCACCCAAGCCTGCGGCGTCCGGCAAAGTGGCTGCTGCCAAAAAGGCACCCGCCGCCAAGAAAGCGCCTGCAGTTAAAAAAGCCGTGACCAAGAAAGTAGTTGTACCCAAGCCCGATCCCAAACTCGCCGCGACGCCAGACGCCAAGCTGATCGCTCGTATTGCCAAGGGGCTGGCCAAGATGGGAGACAAGGCGCCAACCAAGCTGAAGTCATTCCTGAACGCGCTCAAGCCAATGCTGGACAAGAACAGCACGGCGGCAGACGCCGAAGCCATGGTGCAGACCCTGCAGAACAAGGGCGTTGTGCAAGTGCAGGGCGCAGTGGTTACTTACCCCAAGTGATGTGGTGCGGGCTGCGCCAGGCGCTGCGCCTTAGTCGTGGGTCTGGACAGGAATGCGGAAAACAGCTAAAGTAAGAATTCCTTACTTTCGGAGAAAAGTCATGCTTGCCAAAATGACTTCCAAAAACCAGCTCACATTGCCCAAGAGCGTGATGCAAGCCGTGGGCGCTGCCGAGTATTTTGATGTCGAAACCCGGGCCGGGCAGATCATTCTGACGCCAGTGCGCATTCAGCGCGGCGATGCGGTGCGGGCCAAGTTGGCGGAGCTCGATTTAACCGAAGTTGATATTGCCAATGCCGTCGATTGGGCCAGAGCGACTGCGGCTGCGCCTGCGTTGGCAGCAGAACCTGTCGCGCCTTACCGTGTCACCAAACCATGACCAGCCCGATACGCGTGGTGCTGGACACCAACGTGGTGTTGTCGGCGCTGGTGTTTGGTGGTGGCCAAGCGGGGCAACTTCGGCTGGGTTGGCAGCAGGGTGCCTTTGTGCCCTTGGTCAGCACTGCCACCGCGCAGGAGTTGGTGCGCGTGCTGGCCTACCCCAAGTTTCGTCTGTCAAAGTCAGACCAGGATGAGTTGCTGGCAGACTATCTGCCATACGCCCAAACGGTACGTGTTCCCCAGCCACCACCAGCGGTGCCGGAGTGTCGTGATCCTCTGGATATGCCATTCATGCAGCTTGCAGTGGCTGGCAAGGCGCAAGTGCTGGTTTCTGGCGACCAGGATTTGCTGGTGTTGTCAGGCGAATTCAAGCAGGCCAGTGGCTGCCTCATCCTGACGATGGACATGTTCCTCAAGCTATAAGAAAGAACCCATGAACTCAGCCACTATCGTCCAGAAGCTCTGGAACTACTGCAACGTGCTGCGCGACGACGGCATGAGCTACGGCGACTATGTGGAGCAGCTCACTTATTTGTTGTTCCTCAAGATGGCCGACGAGCGCAGCAAGCCGCCGTTCAACCTTGCCGGCGATTCACCCAGCCCCATCCTCAAGGGGTATGACTGGCCGTCATTGTTGGAGCGTGACGGCGACGAACTGTTTGACCATTACCGCCACACGCTGGAGCGGCTGGGGGCCGAAAAGGGCACTATCGGCCTGATTTTCGGCAAGGCGCAAAACAAGTTCCAGGACCCGGCCAAGCTGCGTCGTCTGGTGGTGGACCTGATCGATGGTGAAAACTGGTCGGCCATGGGTGCGGATGTGAAAGGTGACGCCTACGAGGGCCTGTTGGAAAAAAACGCGCAAGACACCAAGAGTGGTGCCGGCCAGTACTTCACGCCGCGCCCCTTGATTCAGGCCATGGTGGACTGCATTGCGCCCAAACCGGGTGAAACCATTTGCGACCCGGCCTGTGGCACCGGCGGCTTTTTGTTTGCCGCGCACAACCATGTGGCGGAGCACAACGCCAACCTCACGCGTGAGCAGAAGAAGCACCTGAAAGAAAAGGCCTTCACCGGCTACGAACTCGTGCAAAGCACCGCGCGCCTGGCCGCCATGAACATGATGTTGCACGGCATTGGTTCTGACAAGTCGGTGCCCATCGTGGTGGCGGACGCTCTGGCTGCCGACCCCGGCGAGCGCTTTGACGTGGTGTTGGCGAATCCGCCCTTTGGCAAGAAGAGCAGCACCATGATCACCGGGGCCGAGGGCAAAGTAAGCACCGAAAAAGACGTGATCGAGCGCGACGACTTCTGGGCCACCACGTCCAACAAGCAGCTCAACTTTGTGCAGCACATCAAGACTCTGCTCAAGCAGTATGGCCGTGCCGCCGTGGTGCTGCCTGACAACGTGCTGTTTGAAGGCGGCGCGGGTGAGACCATCCGTAAGAAGCTGTTGCACGAGTGCGATGTGCATACGCTGCTGCGTTTGCCCACCGGCCTGTTTTACGCGCAGGGCGTGAAAGCCAATGTGATCTTCTTTGAGCGCAAGCCCGCATCAGAAACACCCTGGACCAAGAAGCTCTGGATTTACGACCTGCGCACCAACCAGCACTTCACGCTCAAGACCAACCCGCTCAGGCGCGAACATCTGGACGAGTTTG
The DNA here is from genome assembly GCF_030653815.1 of Rhodoferax sp. GTDB lineage: Bacteria > Pseudomonadota > Gammaproteobacteria > Burkholderiales > Burkholderiaceae_C > Rhodoferax. The sequence continues at coordinate 5,516 of NZ_JAURYQ010000022.1, forward strand.
TCAGGCTGTACAACCCGGCCAATCGGCATGACCGCAAGGCTACCTGGAGCGCCGAGCCTTCGACAGGCTCAGGCCGAACGGACGAAAGTACCGGCCCCGAGGGCCGCTGGCGCGTGTACGACTATACCGATCTGATCGCTCGGGATAAAGCCAGTCTGGACATCTTCTGGCTCAAGGACGACAGCCTGGCCGACAGCGACAACCTGCCGCCGCCCGACGTGATCGCGCAAGAAATTGTGGACGACCTGGAAGCAGCGCTGGAGCAGTTCCGGCTGATCGCAGGTGATTTGGCGGGTGATCCTGAGAAAATATAGTCATGCCCCGTTTTTACTGCCCCACTCCCCTGACCCCCGGCGAGCTGCTGGACTTGCCCGCCAGCGCCGCGCGCCATGTGCAGGTGTTGCGCCTGCAGCCTGGTGATGTCATCACGCTGTTCAATGGCGGGCCGGAGGTGCCAGGCAGCAGTGGTGGTGAATTTGAAGCGACCGTCACCCAGATGGGTCGCAACCACGTGCAGGTGCAGGTCGGTGCGCACACGGCGGTGGAGCGCGAAGCCGCGCTGCAGGTGCACCTGGCGGTGGGCATGCCGGCCAATGAGCGCATGGATTGGCTGGTGGAAAAAGCGTCTGAGTTGGGTGTGGCCAGCATCCAGCCGCTGATGACCGAACGCAGCGTGTTGCGCCTGAGCGGTGAGCGCGCCGACAAGAAACAGGCGCACTGGCAAAGTGTGGCGGTGGCGGCCTGCGAGCAGTGCGGCGGCAACCGGGTGCCGCGCGTGCACGCGGTGATGACGCTGGCGCAGTGGCTCAAGGCGCAGACCCTTTTGGATGCGGCGCAGTCACCGCGTCTGTTGCTGTCCTTGCGGCCCGAGTCGGTGGGGCTGCGCGCAGCGACCCGGACTACGGCGACCGACATCACTTTCCTGTCTGGCCCCGAAGGCGGCTTGAGTCTTGCGGAAGAAGACGCCGCGCTGGCCCAGGGCTTTGCCCCGGTGACGCTGGGGCCGCGCGTGCTGCGCTCCGAGACCGCGGCCATTGCGGCCGCGGCGGCGTTGCTGATCAGCGACTAGCCTTCAACTGACTCCAGCGGCGGTAGAGCGGCGGCACCAGCAGCATCGCCACCACGCCGATCCACAAGCCTCTGGAAATCGCGCTTTCCATCAGAATGCCCAGCTCGCCATTGGTGATGGACAAGGCGCGGCGCAGGTTTTGCTCCATCAAGTCACCCAACACAAAACCCAGAATCAGCGGCGCCATGGGCACGCCGGTCTTGCGCAGCAAATAGCCGGCAATGCCCAGGCCGCCCATCAGCATCAAGTCAAACGTGGTGGCGTGCACCGAATACACGCCGACTGCGCTGATGGCCAGAATGCCCGGCACCAGCAGCCAGTTGGGTACCAGCAAAATGCGGGTGAACAGGCCCACCAGCGGGATGTTGATGAGCAGCAGCAGGATGTTGCCGATGAACATGGACGCAATCAGGCCCCACACCAGCGCCGGCTGCTGGGTGAACAGCGCCGGCCCCGGCGTGATGTTGTAGAGCGACAGCGCCCCCACCATCACCGCCGTGGTGCCCGAGCCCGGCACACCGAGTGTCAGCATGGGAATGAACGAGCCGTTGGCCGAGGCATTGTTGGCCGCCTCGGGCGCGCAGACGCCACGGATGTCGCCCTTGCCAAAGGTGCCGTCCTTGTCGCTCATGCGTTTTTCCACGGTGTAGGCCATGGCGCTGGCGATGGTTGCGCCGGCACCGGGCAGCACGCCCACCACAAAACCGATCAGCGCCGAGCGCACAGTGCACCACCAGGTCAGCGCCATTTCTTTCAGGTTGAACAGGTTGCGCCCGGTGACACGAATCAGTCCACTGGCATTGGCCTGGTGCTCCAGCATCAGCAAAATTTCGCTGACCGAAAACAGGCCAATCACCACCACGATGAACTGGATGCCGTCGCTCAAGTGCACGTTGTCGCCGGTAAAGCGGTAGACCCCTGAATTGGAGTCCAGCCCCACAGTGGACAGCGACAGGCCAATGGCCGCGGCCAGCACGGCTTTCAGGGGCTGGTTGCCCATCAGCCCGGTGATGCAGGCAAAGGCAAAACACATCAGCGCAAAGTATTCCGCCGGGCCGAAGGCCAGCGCCCAGCGCGCCAGCAGCGGCGCGAACAAGACGATGCCGATGGTGGCAATGGTCGAGCCGATGAACGAGCTCCAGGCCGAAATTGACAGTGCCACGCCGCCCTGACCCTTGGCGGCCATGGGGTGGCCGTCGATGGCGGTCATGATGGCGCCCGCGTCCCCCGGCACATTGAGCAAAATGGAAGAAATTCGGCCGCCAAATTCACAGCCGATATAAACCGCCGTGAGCAGGATCAATGCGGTCTCGGCCGGTAGCTTCAAGGCAAAAGCCAGCGGCATCAACAGCGCCACGCCATTGATCGGGCCCAGGCCGGGCAGCATGCCGACAATGGTGCCTATCAGCGCACCCAGGGCAGCCACCAGCAGGTTGATCGGCATCAGGGCGACGCCAAAACCTTCCGCCAGATGTAGCAAGGTATCCATCAACGCCCTCCCAGTAAAAACGACAGCACCCCAGTGGGCAAAATCACATCCAGCAGCTTGTCAAACAGCACATAAAACCCCAGACCCATCACCAGGCCACCGACCAGGCTCTTCTTCAGGGTGCCACCAAAGGCCATGCCCACCGGCACCGCCATCAGCGTGGTCGCCAGCCAGAAACCCAGTGTGCGGAACAGTGCGCCGTACACCATCACAGCGGCAGCGCACAAGGCTACCGCTTTCCAGTCCAGTGGCGAGGTGGCTGCCAGCACCGGGGTGTTTGAGGCCACAGCATGGGCCTGGCGCTTGACCAAAAGCCATGCGCCCACCAGCCCCAGAATGGCGGCGAGCAGCGTCGGGAAGGCGCGCGGCCCGACCGGTTCATAAGAAATTTCGGCGGCATAGCCGTGCGCTGCCCAAGCCATGGCCGCAGCCATGACCAGGCAGATCGCGCCCAAGATGCGATCACCCATGATGTCCCCTCAAAAAATAGCTGCTGGCGCTTTTTTTGTCAGCGCCAGCAGTGGATTCGGCTCAATTAACTTACTGTGCAACCTTGAGGTTGAAGTCTTTGGCCAGCTGGCGGTAGGCCACCATGCGGTCCTTGATGAAGGCATCCAGTTCCTTGCCGGTCATGGCGAACTTGAACATGCCGCGCTCGGCGCGCAATTTGTCGTAGGCCGGTGTGGCCATCATCTTGGCAAAGGTGTCGCTCCAGACCTTGAAGTCGGCATCGCTGACCTTGGGGCCCATGAAGAAGCCGCGAATGATCGGCCACTGCACGTCATAACCCTGCTCCTTCATGGTGGGCACGCCGGACAGCGAACCTTCCTGGCGCTTGTCGGCCAGGATCGCCAGCACGCGGATCTTGGAGCCGGCCTTGATCTGCTCTTCGGCTTCAGCGGCATCGCCCGAGTACACCTGCACGTGGCCACCCTGCAGCGCGGTGATGGCTTCGCCACCGCCTTCAAAGGCGACAAAACGCATGGCCTTGGGGTCGAGTCCGGCGGCGCGCGCAGTCAATGCCGCTTTCATCCAGTCCTGGCTGCCGACGCTGCCGCCGGCACCAAACACGACTTTGCTCGGGTCGGCCTTGATGGCGGCCACCAGGTCCTTGATCGACTTGAAGGGGGAGTTCTCCGCCACGATCACGGCACCAAAGTCACTGCCCACAGCGGCCAGCCAGCGCACATCGTTTTCGTTGTAGCGGCCGAACTTGCCTTGCGCCAGGTTCAACAGCGACCCGCCCGAAAACGCCACGATGGTGTTGTTTTCATCCGGGCGCTGCGCCACGACGGCGTTGTAGGCCACGGCGCCAATGCCGCCGGGCATGTAGCTCACGCGCATCGGGTCGACCACGTACTTGCCTTCCAGCAAGGCGGTCTGTGCCAGCTTGCAGGTCAAATCGAAGCCGCCGCCCGGCTTGGCCGGGGCAATACATTCGGTCTTGTCCAAGGGGCCTGCCAGTGCGGACAAGCTCAGCAAACCGGCACAGGCCACAGCGGCCAAAGAAACGTGATGCAGACGCATGAGAAATCTCCTGTAAATGTGTTGAAAATGCCGTCGACCACCGTGCGGCGGCCGCGACATGGGGGTGACTGTAGAGAAAAGCGGCTGTCAGCCAGCTTTCAGTGCAGGGTCTGAAAAACTAGGGAAAACCCTTAAGTAGTGCGACATCCTGGGCATCGAGGAATTGGAGATACATTGTCGATAACGCATTGGAGATCACCATGAATTTTGGACTTGTTGCCCATCGTCATCACCGTCTTGGACCGGACTGCACGCTGTTGCGCTGGGCCCGGCTGTGCGAGGCCGACTTGCAGACGCTGGCACTTCAATTACACGCCACGGGCGGTGCGCATGACACGCTGGTGATCAACCGTTTACTGCGTGATCAACTGGCCTCGGTGGGGCATGGACGCGACGGTGGTTTGATGCGCCTTGTGTCTCGCGCGGCGGGTGGGTTGACGCCAGATTCGGCCATCGATGGGGTTTTTTTCTTTATCGACCCGGTCAATCCGACCTCCATGTATCCCGAGACCCAGGCGCTCAAGCGCCAATGTGTCATTCACGGCAAGCCTTTTGTGGCGACGCTGGCCGGCGCCATCGAATGGGTGGCGGTGGAGATGGCCTCAGCCGGGCTTATTGCCCGCGCGTTACCCTTGGCGCAACAATTCCAGGCACTGGAATCCCAGGTGGTGGCCTTGATCGCCCACGATGCGCGCAAGGCCGAGATGATGGCATTTGCTGCTGAGCACTTCGAGTTGCTGTCACGTTTCGCGGGTCGCGTCGCCACCGGCACGACGGGTAGCCAACTCAACGCCATAGCCTGGTCAAAAGGCTGGCCGGCAGCACAAGCGTGGGTCACTTGCTACCAGAGTGGTCCCTTGGGCGGGGACGCCCAGATTGCCGAACTGGTGCTGGACAAACGGTGCCAGAAAGTCATCTTTTTTGAAGATCCGCATGTGGCCCGGCAACATGAGGCAGATATTCAATTGCTTGATCGCGCGGTGTACAGCGCGGGCGAATTCACGACTTGCTTCAATACCCCCGAGATGACCCGGCGCTGGGCAAAGGCCGTGGCACGTTGACAGTCTGTCATTCGGTGTGCGCAAGAGCAAGGATCAGCGCAAGGTCAAAGCGGGGCGTGGGCAGCAGGGTCTTCAGAAGCGACTTGAAAAATCGCCGGCCACCGCAGGGTCACCGTGAGGCCCGGGCGAGTCGGGTCTGCGCTGGTGGCGTGCAGGTTCAAAGCGCCACCATGCCGTTGGGCAATGGCTTTGGCAATGGCCAGGCCCAGGCCGGAGCCGTTGACCTGGCTGCTGCCCCGGTAAAAGCGTTCGCCGGCGTGCGCCAGTTCTTCGGGCGACATGCCGGGGCCGTTGTCGATCACGCGGAGCACCGCTTGCCGGGCGCCTCCGGTAGCAGAATTCACAGGTTCGATACCGGCTTGCACCGTCACCTTGGCCCCCACTGGCGTGTGGTGCAAGGCGTTGTGCAGCACATTGACCAGCGCTTCCTTGAGCAAGCCGGCGTGCGCGTTCACCTCGGCGTGCGCTTCATTCAAGGGCTCAAAACCCAGGTCAATCTGCTTTTGCCGAGCTTGCGGCCAGGCGGCACGCGTGACCTCTTGCGCCAGCGCCACCAGGTCGCAGGGCGCCATGTGCCACTCGGTGGTGTCAGCGCGCGCCAGCGACAGCATTTGATTGGTTTGCCGCACCGTTTCCTCAACCTGCAATTTGATCGCGAGCAGCGCCTGTTTCATCAGTGCCGGGTCGGGTTCACGCAGCGCAAAACCGACCTGCGTGGCCAGCGTGGTCAAAGGCGTGCGCAACTGGTGCGAGGCGTCGTCCATGAACATGCGGCGCGCCTCCATGGCGTCGCGGTAACGCATCACATGGTGGTTGATGGCTTCGACCAGCGGCTGCACGTCATCGGCGATGTTGTGGCTGGCCAGCGGCGTCAGGTCCTGCGGGTCGCGCTGCAAGACGTCCTGGCGCAGGCGCTGCAGCGGGCGCAGCGACCAATTCACCGCAGCCACCAGCAGTGCCACACCAGCCAGCAGCAGCAACACGTCACGCGCCAGCGTCTCCATCACCAGGCGGCGGGTGAAGTCCTGGCGACTTTCCAGGGTTTCACCAATCTGGATCACGACCTGGCTTGAGTTGGAGCCGCCCGACAGCGGCTGGTCCAGCGCCCGGGCGTAAGAGCCCAGCCGGATGGGTTCGCCGTAGTACAGGGCATCGCTGAATTGCGGCTGGCCGTTGACCAGCGGCCGGGGTGGCGCGGGCAGGTCGGCGTTGCCAATTTCAACCAGCCCGTCGCCGCTGGCCACCCGGTAAAACACCCGGCCGTTGGCGGTCAGTTCAAAAAACTCCAGCAACCGGTAGGGCAGCTCCACCGACAAGCCGCCACTGGCGGTGGAGATGTTGGCATCGAGCGACTTGATGGCGCCCAACAGCGAGCGGTCGTAGGCGGCATTGGCCGCCCCCAAAGCGGTGCGCCAGCTCACCACAATTTCCAGCCCCATCACCAGCAGCATGCCCGGCAGCAGCACCAGCAGCAGCGTGCGGCGCAGGCTCAGCCGGTGCAGGGCGGCCAGCATCAGTCGCTTTCCAGCACGTAGCCCAGGCCGCGCAGCGTGGTGATGCGCAGCGGCGTGTTGTCCAGGCGCTTGCGCAGCCGGTGCACCAGCACCTCGATGGCTTCGGGCTGCACGTCCACCTCGTCGGAAAACACGCGTTCCATCAGGTCGCGCTTGGACAAAGGTTCGCCGCTGTGCTGCACCAAAGCACACAGCGCCGCGTGCTCGCGCGGGGTCAGGGTCATGGGCACATGCTTGAGCAGCAACTGCTGGCTGACCGGGTCATACACCAGCGGTCCGCAGGCGAATCGTGGGTGATCGCTGCCACGCGAGCGGCGGATCAGCGCCAGCAGGCGGGCTTCGAGTTCGGCCAGCTCAAACGGCTTGGCCAGAAAGTCGTCAGCGCCTTCGCGCAGGGTGCTGACGCGCTCGATGAGCGAATCGCGCGCCGTCAGAATCAACACCGGCAGGCGTTGGTCGGCATCGCGCAAGTCGGCCAGCACGTCATGGCCGTCGCGCCCGGGCAAGCCCAGGTCAAGGATCAGCGCGTCGTAACGGGTGGACTTGAGGCTTTGGCGCACCAGCCGGCCGTCATTGACCCAGTCGACCTGGAACCGGCTCTGTTGCAGCGCCTGTACCAGCCAGGTGGCCAGTGCCGGTTCGTCTTCCGCCAAAAGAATGCGCATGGAGTGAGGGGGTTGGAATGGATGCTGAAGTTTAAGACCTCTGCCAATCCGGCTTCAACGTGCCGCACTGCTCACTTTTTCGCCAGCCACGCGGTCACCCGGGGGCCCAGCACCAGCACCATCAAGAACCGCACCAGTTGCATGGCCATGACAAAGCTGGCGTCGACCGCGCTGGTGGCGGCAATCACCACCACCGAATCGGCACCGCCCGGGCTGGTGGCCAGGTAGGCCGTGAGCGGTGCCACGCCGGCCAGCAGCACCAACAACAGCGCGAGCACCAGGCCCAAGCCCATCAGGGCCGCAATGGCCGCCAACACCATGGGCAGGGCCTGCCAGGCGTGCAGCAGGATGTCACGTGTGAAGCGCAAACCCACGCTCCAGCCGATCACGGCGTAGGCCAGTACCAGCAAGGCGGCGGGCAACTCGATCACCAGCACGCCCAGCGCCTGTAAAACCGTGCCGCCCACCAAAGCCAGCACCAAGCCGCCAGCTGGAATGTGCCAGCGCTGTGCCGCCAATGCTGCCGCAAGGATCAGCAGCAAGGTGGCCCCCAAGTGGTACAGATGCTGCAGGTTCGTGATTGGGTCGGGCACGGCTGGCGTGGCAGGTATGGCCGTCACCACCATCGCCAGATGTGCCACCCCGGCCGCCACGGCTGTGACCAGCACGACGCGGGTGTACTGCATGAAGGCCACCAGCCGCGCGTCGGCGCCATAACTTTCGGCCATCAGCACCATGGCCGAGGCCGCGCCCGGCGCAATGCCCCACAGCGCCGTGGTACCGGGTAAAACTTTTCGCCGCACCAGCAGCCAGCCCAGCAGACCACCAGCGCCGATCACCAGCAGGTTGATACCCAGAAACAGCGGCCAATCGGCCAGCACCTTGCTGAGCGCCGGGGGGCGCATGCTTTGCGCCATCAGGCAGCCCAGTACCGCTTGCGCGAGCATGAAAAAGGGCTTGGGCAGGTTCATCTGCCCCCACTGCAACGACAGCAAAATACCCGTCAACATGCAGCCCAGCAGCACCCCGGCGGGAAAGTGCAAGGCGTGTAAAACGCCGCCCAGCATGCCACTGAGCAACAGCAACACCAACCAGCGCCAACGCAGCGGGAGAACAGGACTCACCGGGACAGCGTGTACACCGAGGTGCCGGCCAACAGGTTGGGCAGCAGGCGCACCACCTTGCCGTCCTGCAGGCCAAAGCTGTCTTGCACCAGCAGCCGGTTGCGGCTGGCCAGCACACCCAGGTCGGCGTGGGTGCCAACGCGGATGTTGGGTGTGTCGAACCACTGGTAGGGCAGGCGTTTGGTTACTGGCATGCGTCCGCCCAATACGCTGATGCGGTTTGGCCAGTGGGCAAAATTGGGAAAGGCCACAATGCCCAGGCGCCCCACGCGCACGGTTTCCAGCAACATCACTTCGGCATTGCGCAGGTGTTGCAGGGTGTCGATTTGCAGCACCACGTCAAAGCTGGCGTCCTCGAACGTGGACAGGCCTTCGTCGAGGTTGAGCTGGATCACGTTGACGCCGCGCTTGACGCAGGCTTGCACATTGGCGTCGTCGATCTCGATGCCGTAACCACTGCAGCCGCGCGCCTGAATCAAATGCGCCAGCATGGCACCGTTGCCGCAACCCAGGTCGAGCACGCGCGAGCCCGACGGCACCAGCTCGGCAATGGCCAACTGGGTGGCGTTGACGACTGTGGTGGCGCTCATGCGGCCCCCCCGGCGGGTTTGACCACGTTGTTGAAATAGGAGCGAATGACGCCCATGTAGCGCGCATCGTCGAGCAAAAAAGCGTCGTGTCCGTGCGGCGCGTTGATTTCCGCGTAGCTGACGTCGCGCTTGTTGTCGAGCAGCGCCTTGACGATCTCGCGGCTGCGCTTGGGGGCAAAGCGCCAGTCGGTGGTGAAGCTCACCAGCAGGAACTTGGACGTGGCCCGTGCCAGCGCCTGGCTCAGGTTGCCGTCAAATTTGCGTGCCGGGTCAAAATAGTCGAGCGCGCGGGTGATCAGCAAGTAGGTGTTGGCGTCAAAGTACTCGGCAAACTTGTCTCCCTGGTAACGCAGGTAACTTTCGATCTGGAATTCGGCCTCCAGCGTGCTGTAAAAGAAACTGCGGTCCTGCTCGCTCTGGCTGCCGGCAATCAGCTGGCGGCCAAACTTTTCGTTCATCACGTCGTCGCTGAGGTAGGTGATGTGGCCGATCATGCGGGCAATGCGCAGGCCGCGCTTGGGCACCGTGCCCTGCGCATAAAAATTCCCGCCATGAAAGTCGGGGTCGGTCTGGATGGCGCGCCGGGCCACTTCGTTGAAGGCAATGTTTTCTGCCGTCAGGTTGGGCGCGCTGGCAATCACCACCGCGTGGCGCACCCGGTCCGGGTACTGTAGCGCCCAGCTCAGCGCCTGCATGCCGCCCAGACTGCCGCCCATCACGGCAGCCAGCGTCTGGATGCCCAGGGCATCGAGCAGCCGGGCCTGCGCGTTGACCCAGTCTTCGACCGTGACCACCGGAAAGTCGGCGCCATAAACGCGCCCGCTGTCGGGGTTAACGTGCATCGGGCCGGTGGAACCAAAACACGAGCCCAGGTTGTTGACGCCAATGACAAAAAAATGCTCGGTGTCAAGCGCCTTGCCCGGCCCGATCATGTTGTGCCACCAGCCCTCGGACTTGTCCTGGCCCGCATAAGTGCCGGCCACATGGTGCGAGGCGTTGAGGGCGTGGCAGATCAACACGGCGTTGGATTGGTCGGCGTTGAGTGTGCCGTAGGTCTCGAAGCTGAGATCGTAGTCCCGAATCGAAGCGCCGCTTTGCAAAGGCAAGGCGGCGGCAAAATGCATGGACTGGGGTGTGACGTTCATAGGTTCAGGAAAAGACTCGCGTCGAGTATAAATCGCGCGTCACCCCTTCAAGAGCCCTTACAGCAGGTTCAAGCGGCGCGCGCCCTCGGTGAGTTCGGCGCGGAAATCCGGGTGGGCAATGGCAATCAATTCCTGTGCGCGTTGTTTGGCTGACTTGCCGCGCAACTGCGCCACGCCGAACTCGGTCACGACGTAATTGACGTCATTCTTGCTGGTGGTGACGTGGGTGCCCGGTGTCAGCGTGGGCACGATGCGCGTCAGGGTGTCGTCCTTGGCGGTGGCGGGCAGCACGATGAAGGACTTGCCGTCGCGTGAGCGGTTGGCGGCGCGCACAAAGTCCACCTGACCACCGCTGCCCGAATACGGCAAAGGACCCAGGCTTTCCGAGCCGCACTGGCCCAGCAAATCGATCTGCAGCGTGGCATTGATCGACACCAGTTTGTCGTTTTGTGCGGCCAGGTAGGGATCGTTGGTGAAGTCCACCGGGTGCATCTCCAGCATCGGGTTGCGTTCCATGAATTGGTACAGCTTTTTGGAGCCGAGGGCGAAGGTGGCGACCATCTTGCCGGGCAGATAGTTCTTTTTGCGGTTGGTGATGGCGCCGCTTTCGATCAGCGTCAGAATGCCGTCGCCGATCATCTCGGTGTGCACCCCCAGGTCGTGCTTGGCGGTGAGCTGCATCACCACCGCATCGGGAATGCCGCCATAACCGATCTGCAGGGTCGAGCCGTCATCGATCATGTCGGCCACGTACTTGCCAATGGCCTGCTGCACCGGGCCTATTTTTGGCAGGCCGACTTCCAGCACCGGTTCGCTGCTCTCCACCAAGGCGCTCACCTGTGACACATGAACGTGGCAATTGCCGTAGGCAAACGGCACGTTGGGGTTAACTTCCAGCACGATGGCGCGCGCCTTCGCCACGGCGGCCATGGTGTAGTCGGGCCCCAGGCTGAGCGAGAAAAAGCCCTTCTCGTCCATCGGCGAAGCCATGGAAAAAACCACATCCGCCGGAATCTGGCCGCGCTGGATCATGACCGGGATGTCGGAAAAACTGCAGGGGATGAAATCGACCGAGCCTTTTTGTCCGCCGGCGCGTGACGCGCCGCCAAAGAAGAACGCCATGTGGCGCACATGGTCCACAGTCTCGGGGTCGAAATAGTCAAACTTGCGCACCGCCAGGATCTGTGCCACCTTGATGTCCTGGAAGCGGCGGCGCTGCTCTGAGAGCGCCGTCAGCAGTGTGGGCGGTTCGCCAACCCCGGTGGGCACGACGATGAAGTCGCCATTGCGCAATTGATCGATGGCGTCTTCAGGGGTGACGCGTTTGCTTTGGTACAGGGCTTGGAATGACATGGGGCTGACATGTTAGGTGGCAGAAATTGTGGATGCGCTCGCAGCCAGACAGGCTGAGCCTAAAGCGGCACATCACCATAACACGAAGCAAAACCCCCCGATAAAATCAGGCAGCGTCGGGCTGGGACCTGGGGGCAGCGAGCGCAAACGCCGGTAGCGCGCTGCAGGCCTGGTCGATGGCCGCAATCAGCGGGTAGGGCGCGAGACTGACTTTGAAACGCCGCGCGCTTTCGACTTGCGCGACCAAGTAGGCGTCGGCCAAGGTCGGGTCCTGACCAAAGCAAAAGTTGCCGCGCTTCGGGTCAGCCGCCAGCAGGGTCTCCAGCGCCTCAAAACCCGCGCTGATCCAAGTGGCGCACCAGGCCAGCACGGCGGCCTCGTCGCAGCCCAGCGTGTGGCGCAGGTACTCCAGCACGCGGCGGTTGTTGAGCGGGTGAATGTCGCAGCCCACGATGGCCGCCAGGGCACGCACGCGGGCCCGATCATTCAGGTCAGTGGGCAGCAGTGGCGGCTGCGGGTAGCGCTCTTCCAGCCATTCGATGATGGCGGGCGACTGGGTCAGCACCAGGTCACCGTGGATCAGCGTGGGCACCAAGCCCTGCGGATTGAGCGCCTTGAAAGCGGCGTCAAAGTGCGCCTCGGCGCGCAAATCGACCGCCACATAGTCCCAGTCCAGGCCCTTGAGATTGAGCACGATGCGCAGACGGTGGGAGGTGCCGCTGCGAAAGTAGTTGTAGATTTTCATGGATTGGCTGCAGTGACTTCAGTGCATCAGGAACCCTGACCGCGTTTGGAAGCAATCAGGGACTTGACATCCGGCGCGCGCACCCGCGGGCGATTGGGCTCGGCGGCCGCCAGTGGCTGCACTTCTGTCAGGCTGGCCAGGCAGCGCCGGGTGAGGTCCTGGTAGGTTTGTGTGCCGGCAAGTTTCCAGGCCATCTCGTCGTCACGCAGGGCGCGTACCAGTTTGGCCGGCACACCGGCCACCAGGGTCGCGGGCGCCACCTGCATGCCGGCGGGCACAAAGGCGCAGGCGGCCACCACCGCGGCCTCGCCCACCACGGCCTCGTCCATGACCACGGCATTCATGCCGACCAGGGCATTGCGGCGCACCACACAGCTGTGCAACACCGCGCCATGGCCGATGTGGCCGTTTTCCTCGACCACCGTGTCCTGCTGCGGAAAGCCGTGCATGACGCAGTTGTCCTGCACGTTGGCGCCCGCTTCCAGCACGATTCGGCCAAAATCCCCGCGCAGGCTGGCGTTGGGGCCCACGTAGCAGTTCGGCCCGATGTGCACATCACCAATCAGCACCGCCGTGGGGTGCACGTAGGCGCTGGGGTCTATCACGGGGATCACCCCTTCAATCGCGTAACAAGGCATGGCAGGTCCAAAAAGTTTCGGAGGTCAACGCTCGTCAAAACTCACGGTGACCGCTTCGCTGGTTGGGCGCGACTGGCAGCTCAGCACAAAGCCCTTGTCGGTTTCCCAGGGTTCCAGGCCGTAATTTTTGTCCATGGCCACGCTGCCGGTGATGACCTTGCAGCGGCAGGTGGCGCAGACGCCGCCTTTGCAGGAAAACGGCAGGTCCAGCCCGGCGGCCATGGCGACGTCGAGCACATGCTCGTCCGGGTTCATGTGCAGCGCGTGCGACTTGCCGTCGAGCACCACGGTCAGAGCGACCTGGCCGCCCGCGGGCAGCTTCATGCTGTTGGCCACCACCGCCTGGCGCGCTTCGGGCGTCATGGTTTCCAGCGTGGGTGAGGTGAAGCGCTCGGTGTGCAGCTGTTTGGCGGGCACACCGGCTTCAAGCAGCGCTTTTTCGGTGACGTTGATCATGGCCTCGGGGCCGCAGATGAACACCTCGTCCATGCTGCCGACCGGCAACAGCGCCGCGATGATGGCCCGCACTTTGTCCCCGTCAATGCGGCCTTGTAGCAGGTCCGCTTCTTGCGCTTGGCGCGACAGAATGTGGATCAGGGTCAGGCGCCCGGCAAAGCGGTCTTTCAGCTCTTGCAAGGCTTCGTTGAACATCACGCTGGCCATGCTGCGGTTGCCGTAGACCAAGGTGAACTTGGCATCTGGCTGGTCTTCCAGCGTGCTGGCCATGATCGACAAAATGGGCGTGATGCCCGAGCCGGCGGCAAAACCGACGCGGTGCAGCGCGCGCGGACGTTTGGAGACAAAGCGACCATCGGGCGGCATCACCGCCAGCGTGTCACCTGCCTTGAGCTGGGTGGCGGCCCAGTTGGAGAAGACACCGCCCTCCATCGGGCGAATGCCCACCACCAGTTCGTGATTTTTTTGCAGGTGGCTATGGGTGCAGCAGATCGAGTAGCTGCGGCGCACATCGGCACCGTCGATCTTGCTGCGCAGGGTCAGGTACTGGCCGGGCTGGAAGTCAAAGCTGTCCAGCAGGGCATCGGGCACGCTCAGGGCAACGGCCACCGAGCCAGCCGCCTCGGGGCTGACACGGGCAACGCGCAGGTCGTGAAAACGGGGAGATGTAGACATGTTGGCCTAATAGGGTTTGAAGTAGTCAAAGGGTTCCAGGCAGTCCAGGCAGCGGTACAGCGCCTTGCAGGCGGTCGAGCCAAAGTGCGAGGTCTCGGTGGTGTTGTGTGAGCCACACTGCGGGCAGGCCACGGTCAGCTCGGTGCCGCCTGTCTTTCTGGCGGCGAACTGCACGACGTTGGCGACCGGCGTGCCACAGCCACTGGGGTGCGGCGGGGCAATGCCATAGGCGCGGAGCTTTTCGCGCGCTTCAGGTGTCATCCAGTCGGTGGACCAGGCCGGCGCAATTTGCGTCAGCACCCGGGCCGCAACACCGGCTTTGGCCAAGGCATTGACCACGTCGTCCTGCATCTGGCTCATGGCCGGACAGCCGCTGTAGGTCGGGGTGATCACCACCTCCAGGCCCGTGGCGGTCTGCCGCACCGCGCGCAAGATGCCCATCTCGCGCAGGTTCACCACCGGAATCTCGGGGTCGGTGACCGACTCCAGCAGATTCCAGGTGGCGTAAAACGCGTCGTTTGGCTCTTTCAGCGCGATCGGGCCGTCGGGCAAGGCCGATGCCGCAGTCTGCGCCTGGCTTGGTGAGGCATGCACTTGCATGGCGATTACCAGACGGCCTCGGGGTGCGCACGCGCCAGGCTTTGCATCTCAGCCAGCACAAATCCCAGGTGCTCGGAATGCACGCCGGTTTTGCCGGTGGTCACAAATCCACCAGCGGCCGGGCGCTTGAGGGTGGCCGCTGCCAGGGCGTCGTCCACGATCGCGTTCCAGCTGGCTTGCAGTGGCCGGGTATCGACCCCGAGCCCCGACTTGACCACGGCAGTTTCCATAATGCTGGGCGTAAAGAACTCCTGCGTGTAGGGCATCAAATGGTTGATGGCCGCCTGCATTTTGGCGTGGGATTCGTCGGTGCCGTCACCCAGGCGCAGCAGCCAGTCATGGGCATGGCGCAGGTGGTATTGGGTTTCCTTGAGCGACTTGGACGCAATGGCGGCCAGTTGTGCATCGGCAGAACCCTTGAGCCCTTCCCACACCAGCACCATCAGGGCGCTGTAGAGAAAGTTGCGGCCAATCGTGACCGCATAGTCCCGGTCGCCACGGCTGGTGGGCGCCAGCGCGGTGCTGTGCGGCAGCTCCAGCAGGGTGTAGTTCTTGAAGTCGGGCACATCGCGGAAGTAAGCCAGCAGGTCTTCGCTGCTTTTGCCGTCCTTGCGCACGGTGGCCACATGCTGGTACAACAGGCGCGCCTGACCGATCAGGTCGAGGCTGTTGTTGGCCAGCGCCAGGTCTTCTTCGAGCACGGGGCCATGGCCGCACCACTCGGCGTTGCGCTGGCCCAGAATGACCGCGTTGTCAGCCAGGTGCAGCAGGTAGTCTTGAAAATAGGCAGCCATTACATGTGCCCCACTTCTTCAGGAATGTCATAAAAGGTGGGGTGACGGTAGATCTTGTCGGCCGCCGGGTCGAACAGCGCATCCTTGTCTTCCGGGGCGCTGGCGGCAATGCTCTTGGACGGCACCACCCAGATGCTCACGCCTTCCTGGCGGCGGGTGTACACGTCACGCGCCATTTGCAGGGCGTGCTGGGCGTCACTGGCGTGCAGGCTGCCACAGTGCTTGTGCTCCAGACCCTGTTTGCTGCGAACAAATACTTCCCAAAGGGGCCAGTCTTTCAATGCGGGGGTGGTGGTGCTCATGCTGCTTCCTTGTGTTGGCTTGGTTGGTGTTTACGGGCGTGGGCCAGGGCGGCGTCGCGCACCCACTGGCCATCGTTATGGGCTTTGACGCGGGTCGACAGGCGCTCAACATTGCACGGGCCGTTGCCGTTCACCGTGGCCCAGAATTCGTCCCAGTCGATCTCGCCATGGTCATAGTGCTGGCGCTCTTCGTTCCATTTCAGCTTGGGGTCGGGCAGGGTCACGCCAAGCACGTTGGCTTGCGGCACGGTGGCGTCGATGAACTTCTGGCGCAAGTCGTCGTTGCTGATGCGCTTGATGCCCCAGCGCATGGCTTGTTCGCTGTGCGGGCTGTTGGCGTCCGGTGGGCCAAACATGGCCAGGCATTTCCACCAGAAGCGGTTCACCGAGTCCTGCACCATGGCTTTTTGTTCGGCCGTGCCTTGCATCATGACCAGCAGCGCTTCATAGCCCTGACGCTGGTGGAACGATTCCTCCTTGCAGACGCGGATCATGGCGCGCGCATAGGGGCCGTAACTGCAGCGGCACAGCGGAATCTGGTTCATGATGGCGGCGCCATCGACCAGCCAGCCAATCGTGCCGACATCGGCCCAGTTCAGCGTCGGGTAGTTGAAGATCGAGCTGTACTTGGCTTTGCCGCTGTGCAGGTCGGCCAGCATCTGGTCGCGCCCGGTGCCCAGGGTTTCGGCCGCGCTGTAGAGGTACAGGCCGTGGCCGCCTTCGTCCTGCACCTTGGCAATCAGAATCGCCTTGCGTTTCAGGCTGGGGGCGCGGCTGATCCAGTTGCCCTCGGGCAGCATGCCCACAATTTCGCTGTGGGCGTGCTGGCTGATCTGGCGCACCAGGGTTTTGCGGTAGGCCTCGGGCATCCAGTCCTGCGGCTCGATCTTGCCATCGGCATCGATGCGGGCATCAAAGCGCGCCTGCGCCTCGGGGTTCTCCAGCGAGGCGACGGGTGCCGCCTTTTTCTGGCCGGGGGTCTCCTGCACATTGAACGACTGTGTGTACATAAGTGATGACTCCTGTGGGTTGAAAAATAAACTTAGCTCACCAGCCAGGCGGGCGGGCGTTTGTCCAGAAAGGCGGCGACACCATTGCGGCCCTCCGCGGTGGCGCGCTGCCGGGCGATGCGCTGGGCGGTGTCTTCGAGCGTTTGCGCGTCAATCGGCCGGCCCTTGATGGCTTCGATCAACTCCTTGGCGGCTTTTTGGGCGCTGGGGGCTCCGGCCAGCAAAGGCTCGATCAAGGCCGCCACGCCGGCATCGAGTGCATCCACCGCCGTGACCTCATTGACCAGGCCAATGCTCAGTGCGCGCTCTGCGCTGATGCGTTCGGCGCTTTGGAAATAACGCAGCGCGTGGCGAGGCCCGATGGCGCGCAGCACATAGGGGCTGATCACTGCCGGAATGATGCCGAACTTGACCTCGGACGTGGAAAACACCGCGTCAGCGCTGGCCACCGCCATGTCACACGCTGCGGCCAGCCCGGTGCCACCGCCCAGGGCGGCGCCTTGAACACGGGCAATGGTCGGCTTGGACAAACCAGCCAGCACGTGCAACATGCGGGCAAAGCGGCGTGCGTCGGCCAGGTTGTCGGCTTCGCTGCCTTCCGCGGCGCGGCGCATCCAGTTCAGGTCGGCGCCGGCCGAAAAATGCCGACCACGCCCGCCCAGCACCACCACGCGCACACTGGCATCCGCGTCCAGCCTGGTGCAGGCCTCGCTCAGGTCGGCAATCAGCTGTTCGTTGAAGGCGTTGAACACCGCCGGGCGGTTCATCCAGACCGTGGCGACCTGGCCGGAACGTTCGATATCTAGTGTCTCAAACATGGTGCTTGTGCGGGTGGGTTGAGTCGGCTGGTCTTATTGCGCCAGCGTCCAGTCGCCGTTCTTGATCTCCAGCATCTTGAAGGCTGACAGGTCGAGGCCCATGTGGTCGGTGGCCGACATGTTGACCAGGCCGCCGGTGCCGACAAAACCCTTGGTGGCTTCAATCGCATCACGCACCTTGGCCTTGTCGGTGCTGCCGGCGCGCTTGATCGCGTCCACCGCCAGCATCAGGCCGTCATAGGCATGGCCGCCAAAGGTCGAAACATCGGATTTCCATTTGGCGCTGTAAGCCTTGGCGTAGCCTTCGGCGACCGGCTTTTGCGGGTCATTGGCGGCCAGTTTGCTGGCCACCAGCAGCGCGGCGGCGGGCAGGCGAACGCCTTCTGCGGCCGGACCGGCGAGCTTGATGAACTCGTCAGACGCCACGCCATGCGCGTGGTACAGCGGCAGCGTCATGCCGAGCTGCTTGTAGCCCTTGGTGGCAATGGCCGGACCCTGGCCCAGACCAAAAATGAACACCGCCTGGACACCCGGGGTATTGCGGATCTTGGTGAGCTGCGGGCTCATGTCGGTGTCTTTCGGGCCGTAGGTTTCATTGGCCACCAAGGTGATGCCGTACTTGGCCGCCACACCCTCGGTTTCCTTCTTGCCCGACTGGCCAAAGCCGCTGGTCTCGGAGAACAGGGCGACCTTGGTCAGGCCGCGTTTTTTCATGTCTTCAAAGACTTTTTCAGCGGCCATGCGGTCGGTGTGCGGAGTTTTGAACACCCACTTCTTGACCGGCTCCACAATCACCACCGCACCCGCCAGGGAAATGAACGGAACGCCGGCCTTTTCGACCAAAGGAACCATCGACATGGTGGACCCGGTGGTGGTGCCGCCCACAATGATGTCGACCTTGTCGTCGTCGATCAGGCGCTTGCCAAAGCCGTTGGCCTTGCCGGCGTCACTGCCGTCGTCGTAATGCACCAACTCCAGCTGGCGACCGATGACGCCGCCTTTCTTGTTGATGTCCTCGACGTACATCTGCAGCGTCTTGAGCTCGGGGTCGCCCAAAAAGGCAGCCGGGCCGGTGACCGACAGAACGGACCCGATCTTGATCGTGTCAGCGGCCATGGCAGCCAGTGTGCCCATTGCCAATGCGGTGCCAATGACCAGTTTTTTCATCGTAAATTTCATGCTTTGTCTCCTAAAGGGGTTAAAAAATCAGACGCGCTCTATCACCAGGGCAATGCCTTGCCCCACACCAATACACATCGTGCAAAGCGCATAACGCCCGCCACGCCGTGCCAGTTCGTACATGGCTGTTGTCACCAAACGGCCACCGCTCATGCCCAGCGGATGCCCCATGGCAATGGCACCGCCATTGGGGTTGACCCGCGCCTCGTCGTCCTTGAGTCCGAGGTCGCGCAGCACCGCCAGGCTTTGTGCCGCAAAGGCTTCATTGAGTTCAATCACATCCATCTGGTCGAGCCTCAATCCCGCCTTGGCCAGCACCTTGCGCACCGCCGGGGCCGGGCCAAAACCCATGATGCGCGGCGCCACACCGGCCGCCGCCATGGCCACAACGCGGGCGCGCGGTGTCAGGCCGTTGGCGCGGGCACTCGCCTCGCTGGCCAGCAACAGCGCACAAGCGCCATCGTTGACGCCCGAGGCGTTGCCCGCCGTGACCGACAGCTCGGGGCCGTTGACGCCCTTGAGCTTGGCCAGCATCTCCAGCGTGGTCTCGGGGCGCGGGTGCTCGTCGGTGTCGACCACCAGCGGATCACCCTTTTTGCGCGCTATCCGCACCGGGGTCAGTTCGTCGGCAAAACGGCCCGCGGCGTGGGCAGCAGCCCAGCGCTGCTGCGAGCGCACGGCAAACGCGTCCTGGTCGGCGCGTGAGATGTGAAAGTCAGCGGCCACGTTGTCGGCCGTTTGCGGCATCGAATGGGTGTCATACAGCTGCTTCATCAGCGGGTTGGGAAAACGCCAGCCGATGGTGGTGTCATACATGGCGGCGCTGCGCGACCAGGCGCTTTCAGCCTTGCCCATGACAAAAGGCGCGCGCGACATGCTCTCCACGCCACCGGCAATCATCAGCTCGGTGTCACCCGAGCGAATGGCGCGCGCCGCCATACCAACGCAGTCCAGCGACGAGCCGCACAAGCGGTTGACCGTGGTGCCCGGCACCTCGATGGGCAAGCCAGCCAGCAGGCCGGCCATGCGCGCCACGTTGCGGTTGTCTTCACCGGCCTGGTTGGCGCAGCCATAAATGATGTCGTCGACGCTGGCCCAGTTGACCTGGGGGTTGCGCTCCATCAGGGCTTTGAGCGGAATGGCGGCCAAGTCGTCAGCGCGCACACCTGCCAAAGCGCCGCCATAACGGCCAATGGGCGTGCGAATGGCATCGCAAATAAAGGCTTCAGTCATGTTGGCTTCCTTAGAGTTGCTTGGGCCGCTCGTCGATCAGGCGGCGCGCCTTGCCGGTTTGCGTGCGCGGAATCGCCTCAAAGCCCAGCACGGTGACGCGGGTCGAAATGCCGACGATGGTCTTGATGTGGTGCTGCAACTCTTTGCTGATGAGCGCCACGTCTGCGGCCGACAGCTTGCCGGAGAATTCGCGTTGCAGCTCGCAGCGCACCTCGACGTTGTCCAGATGGCCATCGCGGCTCAGCAAGATCTGGTAGTTGCCCGAGAGCCGCTTGTCGCGCAGGATTTGCTCTTCAATCTGGCTCGGGAACACATTGACGCCGCGCACGATCAGCATGTCGTCAGAACGACCGGTGATCTTGCCCATGCGCCGGAACGCGCGCGAGGTGGGGGGCAGCAGGCGCGTCAGGTCGCGGGTTCGATAACGAATGACAGGAAACGCCTCTTTGGTCAGCGACGTGAACACCAACTCGCCGTCGGAGCCGTCTGGCAGCACTTCGCCGGTTTCGGGGTCGATGATCTCGGGGTAAAAGTGGTCTTCCCAGATCACCGGGCCGTCTTTCGACTCAATACATTCGCAGGCGACACCGGGGCCCATGACTTCGGTCAGGCCGTAGATGTCGATGGCGTCAATGCCCAGTTTGCGCTCGATCTCGGCGCGCATGCCTTCGCCCCAGGGTTCGGCGCCAAAAATGCCGACCTTGAGCGAGATTTGGTCTGGCGTGATGCCCAGGCGCTCGAATTCTTCGGCGATCACCAGCGAGTAGCTGGGCGTCACCATGATGATTTGTGGCTGAAAATCAACAATCTGCTGGACCTGCTTTTCGGTTTGGCCACCCGACATCGGTACCACGGTGCAACCCAGGCGCTCGGCGCCGTAGTGCGCGCCCAGACCGCCGGTGAACATGCCGTAGCCGTAGGCGTTGTGCAGCATGTCGCCGGCACGACCACCGGCGGCGCGAATTGAGCGCGCCACCAGATTGGCCCAGTTGTCGATGTCTTTGAGGGTGTAGCCGACCACGATCGACTTGCCAGTGGTGCCGCTGGATGCGTGCAGCCGAGCCACCTTTTCCCTGGGTACGGCAAACAGGCCAAACGGGTACTGGTCGCGCAGCGCGGTCTTGGTCATGAACGGAAACTTGGCCAGGTCGGCCAGCGTTTTCAGATCGCTGGGGTGAACACCTTTGTCGTCAAACGCCTTTTTATGAAAGGGCACGTTGTCATAGGCGTGTTGCAGCGACCATTTGAGGCGTTCCAGTTGCAGCGCCGAAATTTCGTCGCGGCTGGCGGTTTCAATCGCGTCAAGTTCACCGGGTTGGGGGGCTTTGGCAGTCATAGGGATCTCCTCTTGTTCAGGTTGATCTGGATGTAAATCGGGTGTCGGATGAGGCGAAATTCAGGCCACGGCATCGCTGTGCTGCAAGCCGGCAATCACCTCGCCCTTGATGCGGTAGCTTTTGCCGCGAAACAGCGCCACCGTTTTGCCCGTGCGGGTGCGCACCGTGATGTCATAGACCCCGGTGCGGCCCGCCAGCGAGCGCTCCACCGCTTCGGCTTCGAGCACATCGCCTTCGCGCGCTGGCGCCAGAAAATCGATGTTGCAGCTCGACGCCACGGTGTTCTGGTTGTAGCTGTTGCAGGCAAAGGCAAAGGCGCTGTCGGCCAGGATGAACATGAAACCGCCATGGCAGATGTGGTGGCCATTGACCATGTCGGCGCGCACCGGCATGGCCATCAACGCATAACCCGGCTTGACGCTCAAAATTTGCATGTCCAAGCCTTGCGTGGCGCGGTCGCGCGACCACATGGCCTGGGTGACCGCGTCTGCCAAGGCCTGCGGGTTGGTGTGTTGGTCGGTCATGAAAAGTCCTTTGCAGCAAAAACGTGGTGTTGGATCAGGGGCGAGGTGCGGTAGCGGTCTTCGCCATAGGTTTGCGCCAGATGGCCCAGCACCGTGCTGACCTGCGCCAGGCCCACGTGGTTGGCCCAAGCCAGCGGGCCGCAGGGGTAATTGACGCCCAGGCGCATCGCGGTGTCGACCGCGGCGGCATCACAGACGCCCTGGTTGACGGCATCGGAGGCCTCATTGGCCAGCATGGCCACGGTGCGCATGACGATCAGGCCGGGGATGTCTTGCAGTTGCGACACGGCAAACCCTGCCGCCTGCAACAAGCCCAGGGCGCTGTTGGCGGCAGCGCGGTCGCACTGGGCGGCGACACTCACGGCCAGCCGGGTGGCTTTTGCGTAGTCCAGCGCCAAGTCGATCAGCACGGTGTTGGGCGTTTGGGTGTCAACAGCACAGCGGGTGGCGGTGCGACCATCGGTGATGCGCAGGGTCGCGGAACCCGCAGTGGCCAGCGTGTCGCCCAGCGCGTGGGCCTGGGTGAAGCTGACGTTGTTGGCTTGCAGGCGCATGGCCAGGGCTTGGGCTGCGGCAGACTGACCATACAGGACGATTTCATGGGGGCGGGCCAGCGCCGGCACGGTGGCGGGCAGCGGTTTGCTGGCACCGTCCTGATAGTCGTAAAAGCCCCGGCCAGACTTTTTGCCCAGAAAACCGGCATCAACCAAATCCTGCTGAATCAGCGAGGGCAAAAAGCGCGGATCGTTGAAAAACGCGCGCCATACCGAGTTGGTCACAGCAAAGTTGACGTCATGACCGATCATGTCCATCAGCTCGAACGGCCCCATGCGAAAACCGCCGGACTCGCGGCAGCAGGCATCGAGCGTGGCGCAATCGGCACCCCCCTCGGTCAGCACACGCAAGGCTTCGGCGTAATACGAACGCGCCACCCGGTTGACGATGAAACCGGGGGTGGATTTGGCATGCACCGGGGTTTTGCCCCAGGCCAGCGCCGTGTCATACAGGGTGCTGGCCACGTCCGGGGCAGTCGCCAGGCCAGAGACCACTTCGACCAGCGCCATCAAGGGCGCCGGGTTGAAGAAGTGCAAACCCGCCAGGCGTTGTGGGTTGCCAAGCGCTGCACCAATGGCCGTGATGGAAATCGACGAGGTGTTGCTGGCCAGAATGCAGCCCTCGGACACCGCGGTTTCAAGCTCCTTGAACAGCGTTTGCTTGACCTGCAGGTTTTCCACAATGGCTTCCACCACCAGGGCCGCATCAAACAGGTCAGCGACTTGCCCGACTGCCTGCAGGCGCGCACCAGCGGCTTGGGCTGCTTCTGCGCTGAGCTTGCCCCTGGCCGCCATTTTTTCAAACTGGGCGCGAATGCCTTCAATGGCCTGGGCGGCTGCGCCGGGGCGGTTGTCGAGCAGCTTGACCGGGTGCCCGCCAGCAGCTGCCACCTGGGCAATGCCGGCACCCATGGCACCGGCGCCGATGACGGCGACCACCGCGTTTTGTGAGAGCGCTTGTGTCATGGGGTGATTAGTTTCCGGTGAATTTGGGCGCGCGCTTTTCCATGAAGGCGGCCACACCTTCGGCAAAGTCCGGGCTCCAGCCCAGTTCGCGCATGAAGCCGCCTTCCATGTTGAGCTGCTGCTCGAGCGTGTGGTTGGGCGCGGCGTGCATGGCGGCGCGGGTGCGCACCAGCGCTTTGGTCGGCATGGCGGCCAACTGAGCTGCCAGTTTGTCCACCGTGGGGGTGAGTTCAGCGTCGTCCACGGCTTGCCAGATCAGGCCCCATTCGGCGGCTTTTTCGGCGGGTAATTTCTCTGCCAGCAGGGCCAGACCCATGGCGCGGGCCATGCCCACGCGCTGCGGCAGGAACCAGGTGCCCCCGGTGTCGGGAATCAGGCCGATTTTGCTGAAGGCCTGCAAAAACGCAGCCGACTTCGCTGCAATCACCAGATCACAGGCCAGCGCCAGGCTGGCCCCGGCACCGGCGGCAATGCCGTTGACTTGTGCAACCGTGGGCACGCGCAGGTTTTGCAGCGCCAAAATCAGCGGCTTGTAGTTGTGCTCGACCACGTTGCCAATGTCGGGCTGCAGCGGGCCCATGGCCATGTCGGGGTCGGCCAGATCCTGCCCGGCACAAAAGCCACGCCCGGCACCGGTGATGACCAGCACGCGGATACTTTTGTCATGCTGCACCGCATCGAGCGCGGCGCGCAACTCGGCGTGCATGGCGCCGTTGAAGCTGTTGAGCTTGTCCGGGCGATTGAGCGTCAGGCGGGCAATGCCGTCCTGGGCTTCAAAACGAATGTTCTGGTAAGTCATGGCAAAACCTCAAACGTGGTAGCGGCGCTGCACCACCCGGAAGCGGTTGGCGACAAAGGCCGAGTCCGAGTACGAGGCGTTGGCGGCCGGGTTGCCGCCGGTGCCGTGGTAGTCGGAGAACGCGGCGGACTGGTTCACAAACACCGCGCCGGTCAGGTTGATCGACAGGGCCACCTTGGAGCGCCAGGTGGCGGCCGTCATGGCGTCGATCACGTCGGCACGGGTCGAGTAGAGCCCGGCCGTGAGCGCGCCGTGGCTGTTGATGATGCGTTCCGACAGGGCAATGGCAGCCGCGGTGTCGGCCACTTTCACCACAAACGTGATGGGCCCAAAGCGCTCTTCCATGTAGGCCGCTTCATCCGCCGCATCGCAGGCCAGCAACACCGGGGTGCGCACTTCGGCCTTGGGGAACTCGGGGTTGTCGAGCTTCTTTGACGCCAGCAGCACTTGGCCCAAGCTGCCTCCGTCTGCCAGCGCAATACGCGCCAGCGTGGCTTGGGATTGCACCGCGCCCAGCACGGCAAATGCCACCTCTGGCTTGGCCAGAAAGCCCTCGATGGCGCGGGCCAGGTCGGCGCACACCTCGTCATAAGTCTTGTGGCCGTCTTCGGTGTCGATGCCGCCAGCGGGCACCAACAGCGCCTGCGAGGTGGTGCACATCTGGCCCGAGTACAGCGACAGGGTGAAGGCCAGGTTGCGCAGCATGGGTTTGTAGGCGTCGGTCGAGTCGATCACGATGTTGTTCACACCGGCCAGTTCGGCATAGACCTGGGCCTGGCGGCAGTGATCGATGAGCCACTGGCCAAACACGTTGCCGCCGGTGAAGTCGACCGATTTCACGGCCGGGTGCGTCACCAGTGCCTGGGTGGTTTCGGGCTTGGCCGGCACACACAGGGTGACCAGATTGGGGTCCATGCCATGCTCGGCCAGGACCGCACGCAGGGTGCGCACGGTGATGGCGGCAGGCAGCACCGCGTGGTCGTGCGGCTTGACAATGACCGCGTTGCCGGTCGCCAGCGCGGCGAACAGGCCGGGATAGGTGTTCCAGGTCGGGAAAGTGGCGCAGCCTACCACCACGGCCACACCGCGGCCGACGATCTGGAAATGCTTCTTCATGACCAGCGGCGGGTTTTTGCCTTGCGGCTTTTCCCAGGTGGCCTCCGACGGCACAAAGCTCTGCTCGCGGTAGGCGTAGCTCACGGCCTCCAGGCCACGGTCCTGGGCGTGCGGGCTGCCGGCCTGGAACGCCATCATCCAGCCCTGGCCGGTGGTCATCATGACGGCGTGGGCGATCTCGAAACTTTGCGCGTTCAGGCGGTCCAGCATCTCGATGCACAGGCCGGTGCGGCCGTCCACCCCGGCCGCCTGCCAGCCGGTCATGGCGGCCTGGCCAGCGGTAATCAGCGCCTCGATGTCGCACACCGGGTACTGCACGCCCAGTTCAATGCCAAACGGCGACACCTCGGGCGCGAGCCAGGCGCTGGTGCCGGGCTGCTGCAGGTCAAACTGCTGACCCAGGTGGGCCTCAAACGCTGACTTGCCGTCTGCGGGTGCGGCTTCGCCATAGGTCTTGGGGCTGGGCATCTCGTTGTACGCGGCCCAGTAGCCACGGCTGTGGATGGCGTTGAGCGCAGCGTCGAGCTTGGCGCGGTGTTTTTCAAACAGGGGATGGGTCATGGAATTTCCTTGAAAAAAATAATGGGGGTCAGAGATCCAATTAATCTGGCGACGCAGCGCCTGGATAGCGGGTCACGGTCTGATCGATGGCACCAAAAATCGAGGCGCCAAAGCGGTCGGTCATGTCGATTTGCACGCGGTCGCCAAACTTCATGTAGTCGGTTTGCGGTTCGCCGGACTCGATCGTCTCGTACATGCGCACCTCGGCAATGCAGCAG
Organism: Rhodoferax sp.; assembly: GCF_030653815.1. Classification (GTDB taxonomy): domain Bacteria; phylum Pseudomonadota; class Gammaproteobacteria; order Burkholderiales; family Burkholderiaceae_C; genus Rhodoferax. Next base: position 31,578 of record NZ_JAURYQ010000022.1, read on the forward strand.
TAGCCGACACCGCCATTGGCAATCGACGAGCCCTGCAGACCACCCTGTTTGTTCGACACCGTGCCCGAGCCAATGACCGAACCCGCTTCCAGCTCCCGTGTTTTGGCCGCGTGGGCAATGAGCTGGGCGAAGTTGAAGATCATGTCCTGCCCTGCATCGGGCTGGCCAAACAAGGCGCCGTTCAAATGCACGGTCAAGGGCCGGTGCACCCGGCTGTCAGACCAGTCGGCACCCAGCTCGTCGGGCGTGACCGCCACCGGGCTGAAGGCAGATGCTGGCTTGGACTGGAAGAAGCCAAAACCCTTGGCCAGCTCGGCCGGGATCAGGTTGCGCAGCGACACGTCGTTGACGAGCATCAGCAGACGCACCGATTTGGCGGCGTCCGCCACGCTGCAGCCCATCCTGACGTCGCCGGTGACCACCGCCACTTCAGCCTCCAGGTCAATGCCCCAGTCTTCGGACAGGGCATACACGGGGTCGCGCGGACCGACAAACGAGTCCGAGCCGCCCTGGTACATCAGCGGGTCGGTCCAGAACGAGGGCGGCAACTCGGCCCCACGGGCGCGTCGCACCAGCTCCACGTGGTTGACGTAGGCCGAGCCATCGGCCCATTGGTAAGCGCGTGGCAGCGGCGAGTGGCACAGCGCCGGGTCGAACACATCGGGGGTGCTGAAGGCGCCGCTGTTCAAGGCTTCATAGACCTGACGCAACTGCGGCTCGCAAGCCTCCCAGTCGTCCAGCGCCGCTTGCAGGGTGCGGGCAATGGCGGGCACGGCGCGGCAGTGGGTCAGCGCGCGGTTGACGACAACCAGCGTGCCGTCGCGTCCGCCTTGTTTGAGGGTGGCCAGTTTCATGCGTCTTTACTCCCCGGCATACGAGCCGTCGTGCATCCAGCGCGCGTGCTGGGGGGCCTTTTTGGTCACAGCCCATTCGTTGAGCATGTCCCACTTGGCGTCGTCAAGCATCTTGGCCATCTTGGGCGTGCCGGTGTTGGCGGCCAGTTCCAGCCGATGGCCGCTGGGGTCAAAGAAGTAGATCGATTTGAAGATGGTGTGGTCGGTGGGACCCACCACCTCAATGCCATCGGCCTCTAACTTGGCCTTGGTTTCCAGCAGCTCGTCGACCGTGGCGACTTGCATCGCCAGGTGCTGCGTCCAGGCCGGCGTGTTCATGTCGCGGCCCATCTCGGGTTGGGTGGGCAGCTCGAAAAATGCCAGCACATTGCCGCCGCCTGCGTCCAGAAAGACGTGCATGTAGGGGTCGGGCTCGTGGGTGGAAGGCACCTCGTTCTCGGCAATCGCCAGGATGAAGTTCATGTTGAGGTACTTGCCGTACCACTCCACGGTTTGCTTGGCATCCTTGCAGCGGTAGGCCACGTGGTGGATTTTCTGGATTTGCATGGGGAATCCTTTGCTTTGTTCTTAAGAATCTTGACGGGCAATCTGCATGGCTTCGCGCAGCACGCTGATGTCGCCCACATGGTTGGCCAGCAGCAGCACCAGTTTCGCGTTGACCATGGCGCTTTGCTCGTCGCTGAGGTCACGGTGGGTGTCAATCAGTGCTTCATAAAAATCGTCACCGGGGGTGAAAGCGCGAAAGTAGCGCTTGCCGGATTCAAAGAAATTGGCTTGCAGGTTCAGGGACATGGCGGGCTTCTCAGAGAAGGTTGCAGGTGGCGCGGGCCAGGGCGGCTTGCACTTGAGCCGCATCAAAAGCGCGCCAGCGCGCCGCCACATGCTGGTCCGGGCGGATCAGGTAGGTGCTGCCGTGCTGCGTGTCAAAGCGCTCCGCAAAGCGGCCGGTGTGGTCTTGCAGCAGCGTCAAGCCTGCAGTGGCAGTTTGGGCTGGCGACACCAGCACCACGTCAAGCGCAATCGCAGCGCCCATGTCAGGACCGGCCGACGCACCGGCCAATGCCTGAAGCTGCGCCACGGCATCAGCACCCAGGCCGGCCGGGTCGTTCACGTAAACCAGCAGGCAGAAGCGCTGGCCTACCTGATCCAGCAGCCAGACATCTTGGCCACCCTTGCGCATCGGCGCATCGTCCATCGGCGCGCCGGGCACCATGTCGCCGGCAAAACTGCCGTCATCGGGTGTGTTCAGGCGTGACTCAGTCAGGACACTCGGCACCGACAAGCGGCCCGAATTGACCAGTGCGCGGGCAAACGCATGGTCTCGCGCCAGGCTCAGCACCGCGTTGCGAAAGGTCAGCGAGGTTTTACTTTTGGGTGTGATGAAGTCGGTAGAGCGGGTCGAGTTGAGCAGGTTTTCTTCGGCGGCAAACACACGTTCTTCCGAATAGGTGTCGAGCAACTCGGGCGGGGCCTTGCCCTCGACCACCAATTTAAGCTTCCAGCACAGGTTGTCGGTGTCCTGAATACCGGAGTTGGCACCCCGCGCGCCAAACGGCGACACCTGGTGCGCGGCATCACCCACAAACAGCACATGGCCGTGGATGAAGGCGTTCATGCGGCGGCACTGAAAGGTGTAGACGCTGACCCACTCGAGCTCGAACTCGCGCTCATCACCGAGCATGGCCTTGATGCGCGGAATCACCTTCTCGGGTTTCTTTTCTTCTTCGGGGTCGGCGTCCCAGCCCAACTGGAAGTCGATGCGGTAGACGTTGTCCGCCTGGCGGTGCAGCAGCACCGACTGTCCGGGGTGAAACGGCGGGTCAAACCAGAACCAGCGCTCGTGCGGAAAATCGGCCTTCATGACCACGTCGGCAATCAGAAAGCGGTCCTTGAAAATCTTGCCTTCAATGTCCAGATTCATCAGGCGCCTGATGCCACTGCGGGCGCCGTCGGCCACCACCAGCCAGTCGGTTTCCAGCGTGTAAACGCCGTCGGGCGTTTCAACTTGGAGCGTGGCGCCATCGCCTTCAGGCGTCACGGAAAGCACCTTGTTTTTGAAGCGCAGGTCGAGCTTGGGCAGTTCCTGGGCGCGTTTCACCTCGAACTCTTCCAGGTAATACTGTTGCAGGTTGATCATGCCGGGGCGCTTGTGATCTGGCTGCGGCAAGAGGTTGAAGTTGTAGACCTCCTGCTCGCGGAAAAACGTGCGCCCCACGTTCCAGCTCACGCCCTTGTCCATGCAAGGCTCACCCAAGCCCAGGCGATCCAGCACTTCAAGCGTGCGCTTGGCGTAACAGACACCGCGCGAGCCCACCGACACGGTGTCGTCGTCGTCCAGAAGCACCACCGGCACGCCGGACTGCGCCAGCTCGATGGCCGCCGCCAGGCCCACCGGGCCGGCGCCCACCACCACCACGGGGTAGCGTTTTTTGCCAACGCCAGACAGCTCGGGCGGGCGGACGTAATCAAATTTTGGATATTGGTAAGTGCTCAACATGGCTTGTCTCTGGTGTTAATTTTTTGTGCCGATGTTGTTGTGGCTTACTCAGCGGCTTGCAGGCCGTGCCACATTTCCTTGTCGCGCTCGGCGGTCCAGATGCGCGGGTGTTTGATGCCGCTGGCCTCGTCCACGGCGCGGGTGACGTCAAACGGCAGGCAGTGCTCGTAGATGAAGACCTGGCCAAACTTGGGGTCCATCGCCTTGCGGCAATGCGCCATGGCCTGGTTCAGGTTCATGCCCTGCGCCACGGCTTCTTTGGCCGAGCTCAGCAGCGTGGTCACAAAGTCGCGGGTGTAGGCCAGGCCGGCGGCCACACGCTCGGGGGTGTCGAGCGCCGGGCCACGGCCAGGCACGATTTTTTCGGGTTTGAGCGCGGCCAGTGCGTCCAGCGTGGCGGGCCATTCTTCGAGCTGGGCATCGCCGGTGTAACAAGCCGCATCGGCCTCCATCAGGTCGCCCGAGAACAGCACTTTCTCCGACGGCACCCAGACAATGGTGTCGCCCTTGGTGTGGCCGGGGCCCACATGCATGATCTTGACTTGAAGCTGGCCCATCCAGAGCGTCATTTCGTCCTTGAACACCATGGTCGGCCAGGTCAGGCCGGGGATGGAGTCAAAGGCGTCAAACAGGCGCGGAAAACGCTCGTACTCGCTCTGCATATCTTGCGCGCCGCGCTCCACAATCATCTCGTAGGTGCCCTGGCTGGCAATGATTTCCTGCATGCCCGCATCTTTGTACCCTGAGGCGCCCAGCACGCGCACCGCGTGGTAATGCGACAGCACCACGTATTTGATGGGCTTGTCAGAGACCTTGCGAATCTCGGCGATCAGGCTTTGCGCCATCACCGGGGTGGCCAGGGCGTCACAAATCAGCACCGCGTCTTCGCCAATGATGACGCCGGTGTTGGGGTCGCCCTCGGCGGTGTAGGCCCAGCAGTGCTCGGACAGTTGGGCAAAGGTGGTCTTCTTGACTTCCAGGTCGGCCTGGGATGCGAATTTTTTGGTCATGTTTTTTCCTGGGGTTGACTTGTTGTGGCGTTCACATGCCCAGGTACGCAGCGCGCACCTGTTCGTTGCTGATGAGTTCCTGGCCGGTTCCGGTGAGCGTCACAGTGCCGGTCTCCAGCACATAGCCGCGGTCGGCAATGGCCAGCGCGGCAAACGCGTTTTGTTCGACCAGCAAAATCGTCATGCCCTTGCTCTTGAGCATCTTGATCACGTTGAACACTTCTTCCACCAGCAGCGGCGCCAAGCCCATCGATGGTTCGTCAAGCAGCAGCAGGCTGGGGCGGCCCATCAGCGCGCGGCCAATCGCCAGCATCTGCTGCTGGCCGCCTGACAGCGTGCCTGCCGGCAGGGCGCGTTTTTCTTTCAGGATCGGGAACATGGTGAAAATCTTTTCCATGTCGCCGTCCACCTGATCACGCGGCTGGGTGTAGGCGCCCAGGCGCAAGTTGTCTTCAATCGACAGCGGGCCAAACACCTGGCGGCCTTCGGGGCTTTGGCAAATCCCTAAGCGCATGCGCTTGTCCGAGCGCATTTTGCTGATGTCTTGGCCCTTGAAATGGATGCTGCCCGCGCTCATCGGTTGCACGCCCGACAAGGTGCGTAAAAACGTGGTCTTGCCCGCCCCGTTGGCGCCCACCAGGGCCACGGTTTCGCCGCGACGCACTTCCAGGCTGATGCCCTTGAGCGCCTTGATGCGACCGTAACAGCTTTCCATGCCTTCGACGCGCAGTTGCACCTCGTTTTTGGTGCGCTCCGGCAGCGGTTGCAACGTGCCCTCGCTGTGGCCGCCCAGACCCACCGATTCGGGCGCCAGACTGACCACCCGGTGGTAAAGCTGGCGAAACTCCGCCTGCGCCTTTTCGCCAAACACCGGGTCGCTGTTGTCCAGAAAGGCCTGGTTGATTTCAGCCCAGTCCGAGGCAATCAAACTGTTGCGTGCCAGTGGCAAAACCGTTTTTTCTTCGGTCCGGATGTGGTTCTTCAGGATGGCGGTGTAGTTGCGCAGGTCGGTGGCAATCTGCGCGCCCGACACCTGCCCGGCAGCGGCGGCGTTGACCCGGGCGCGCAAGGCGGCCAGGTTGTCCGGACCCTCGCGGTGTTCCAGTTGCAGCTGGTCCAGAATGTCGGCGGCCTCGGCACTGCGCAGGCGCAACAACCGAAACAGGTAGTCGTCTTCTTTCGGGTGATGAAAGCGGTCGACAAACTGGTCGATGTAGTCGAAGGCGGCATTGAAAAATGCCGACTCAACAGGCGCGCCCTGCTCAATGTCAGTGGCGACATGGTCGATGGTGATGGCCAGCCGCCACATGTTGCTGTGGTCCTGGCTGATGATGTTGAGTGCGTCCATGGTGTCCCTTGGGTTCAGGCGTGCGCGCCAAGATAAGCGGCAATCACGTCGGGGTTGCGGCGCACCTCGGCGCCGGTGCCTTCGGTCAGCTTGCGGCCGTAGTCCAGCACCAAAATGCGGTCCGAGAGGTTCATCACCATCTTCATGTCGTGCTCGACCAGCACCACCGTGACGCCTGAATCGGCCACCTTGCGCACCAGCGCATCGACCTCGATGGTTTCCTTGGGGTTAAGGCCGGCAGCGGGTTCGTCCAGAAAGATCAGGCGTGGCTTCATGGCCAGGGCGCGGGCAATTTCCAGCCGCTTGAGCGCACCGTAGGGCATGCTGTCGGCGCGGGCGTTGATGTAGTCTTGCAAGCCGACAAAACGCATCAGTTCAGCTGCTTCGCCATGCAATTCGCGGTCGCGACGTTTGAGCGCGGGCCAGCGCAGGGCGGCCTTGAGCAGGTTGCGATCCAGCCGCAAATGCGCCCCGACCATGACGTTTTCAATGGCGTCCATGTTCATGCAGATCTGCAGGTTCTGGAACGTGCGCGCCACGCCACGGCGTGCCAGCTCATCGGGTGATTTGCCTCCGATGGCTTCACCGTCGAGATGGATGGTACCGGTGGTCGGGGTGTAGACCCCGGTAATCAAATTAAACAGTGTGGTCTTACCGGCGCCGTTGGGGCCGATCACCGCGTAGACAATGCCAGCGTCAATGGAAAAGCTGACGTTTTGCACCGCCTTGACACCACCAAAGTGGATGGAAAGGTCTTTGACTTCTAGCAAGGCCATGCTCATTCTCCCTTGCCGAATTTAGCTGCCAAGGTGGGCACCAGGCCTTTGGGCAGGAAGATCATGCACAGCATCAGGATGGCGCCGAAGATCACCGTTTCCCAGCCTTCAAACGAGGTCAGCGCCTGCGGCAGGGCGGTCAGCAGAACGGCGCCGACCACCGAGCCATAGACCGAAGCCATGCCGCCGATCACCACCATGGTGACCAGCTCGATGGAGTGGAAGAAGTCCGCCAGGTTCGGCGTGACAAAGCCTACGTAATGCGCCGTCACGCTGCCCATGATGCTGGCAAACACGGCCGAGAGCACAAAGATCGCAACCTTGTAGCGCACCACGTCGACCCCCACCACCTTGGACGCGACCTCGCTGCCGTGCAGCGCGCGCAGCGCCCGGCCGAAGGGCGAGTCAATCAAGTTGAGCGAGGCCCAGACACTGACCGACAGCAGAATGGCCACAATCCAGTACCAGTGTTTGTCGCCCGAAATCTCGAACCCGGCCAGGCTCATGGCGGGCACCGGCATGCCGTCCGGGCCACCGGTCCAGGCGGCTTCGTTACGCACCACGATGTTGATGATGATGCCCAGGCCCAGGGTGGCCATCGCCAGGTAATGGCCCTTGAGTTTGAAAATCGGCCGCGCCACAATGGCGGCCAGCAAACCCGCTGCTACCGCACCCGCCAGCAGCGCCAGGATGGGATGCCAGCCCAGATGGGTTGGCAGTGCCGCCGTGGCATAAGCGCCAATGCCCAGAAAACCTGCATGGCCCAGGCTGATCTGGCCGGCAAAACCGATCAGCAGGTTCAGCCCCAGCACGATGATGGCGTTGATGGCCATGCGGATCGCCAGGTCGACATAAAAGCTGTTGGGCAACACAAAGGGCAGCACCAGCAGCACGGCCATGATGATGTACAGGCCGATGAAAGGACTCTTTTTCATGCTCAGACCCGATCCGTGGATTTGCCGCCGAACAGGCCGCGCGGCATGAAGAACAAAATGAGCAGGATCAGCACGAACGGGATCGCATCCTTGTACGACGACGAGATGTAGCCCGCGCCCATGGCTTCCAGAATGCCCACCAGCAAGCCGCCCACCACCGCGCCCAGACCGTTGCCCAGACCGCCAACCACGGCGGCGACAAAGCCCTTGAGCCCGAGCATGATGCCGACGTCATAGGAGGTCAGTGTGATGGGCGTCACCAGGATGCCACCCAACGCGCCGAGTGCCGCCGACATGGCAAAGCTCAAGAACAGCACCCAGTTGGTGTTGATGCCGACCAGTTCGGCCGCCACCCGGTTGTAGGAGGTGGCCAGCATGGCCTTGCCGTGCAAGGTGCGGTTGAAGAAGTACCACAGCGCCACCACCACGATGGCCGTGACACCCAGAACCCACAGGCTTTGCGGCATCAGCGTGGCGCCCAGTATTTGCAGCGGTACGTCGCCGGAGAAGGCCGGCAGGCTGAAGGTGCCCTTGCCCAGCCAGACCTGAACCAGACCGCGAATCACCAGCGAAGCGCCGATGGTGATGATGATCAGCGTGACCGATTCAGCACCCTTGACGGGCTCGATCGCCAGCTTCTCCACGACGACACCTACCAGCGCGGGCAACAGAATGGCCAGCGCCAGCGCGAGGGGCATGGGCAGGCCGCCTTGCGTGAAAAACACGGCCAGCATGCCGCCCAGCATGATGAATTCGCCCTGCGCAAAGTTGATGACATTGCTGGCGTTGTAGATCAGTGTGAAGCCCAGAGCGGCGAGCGCGTAGGTGGCGCCCACCGTGATGCCGGAAAACAGGAATTGGAGAAATTCGGCCAGCATCATGCGCTCCTGGCTGCAGATTCAAAACACCCGGAACGGGTTGGGCACGTCAACATGCGTTGTCTCCTGTTGTTTTTTACGGCGCGTCAAGCCAAGCGGCTCACTGGATCGAATTCTGCATTAAGGAACTAGTTCTGTCAAATGATATTCGCAAATTTTTTTTAGAGGTGGGTTTGAAGAAGGGTCAAGTCAGGATTTAGGTGTCCTGCTCAACATGCCCCAGCCGCATCGACAAATTCTGCGCGCAGCGCTTCAGGGCGGTCACCACTTTGCCGTTGGGCGCCAGGTCGATCATGCTTTTGACGCCGATGGCCAGCACCGAAAGGGTGATTTCGTGTTTGAAATTAAAAACAGGTGCGGCTGCTGCAGCCACACCAGGCACCAGGTGGTAGTCGCTGACCACCGACAGCCTGTCAGCGTGCACCTTGGCCAGCATGGCATCAATGCCGGTTTCGGTTTGCAGTTCCGGCGGCAATGCCAGCGTGGCGCGTTCACGCCCTATCAGCGCATCGGTGGTGCTGCGCGGCAAATTAGCCGCAAAAATCCGGCCGCTGGCCGAGGTGAGTAGCTGCAGGGCGCTGCCGGTGATCACGTTGACGGTGATCGGGCGGTAAGGGCGCAACGAGCGGATGATGACCGGGCCGTTGTCGCTCCACACCGCCAGCGCGATGGTCTGATTGACTTCGTCACGCAATTCGGCAATGGCCTCCAGGCCGAGTTTGATCCGGTCCAGGCGGTCCACCGCCACCAGTCCCAGGCTCAGGGCAAAGGGTCCCAGGTCGTAGCGCGCGCTCATGGGGTCTTGCTCCACCAGCCCGGCGCGCACCAGGCTGACGATATAACGGTGCACTTTGCTGGCCGGCATGTCGGCCGCCGCAGCGATGTCCTTGAGCATCATGGCACGGTGGCCACCGCTGATGGCGCGCAGAATCGTCATGCCAATTTCAAGGGACTGGACACCGTTTTTGCCTTCGGTGCTTCGGGCGGGATCGGACTTGCTTTTGAGCGGCATGGTGATAGCTCTCCGGGGAGTGAGGAATGTTGTTACCAGGTGGCATCGTGGCCGTCGCCAGTCACCACCAGCAAGGCTTTAGGCTCGGTCATGCAGGATTTTTCGGGGGTCAGCGTGGCCTATGTTAGCGCCGTTGCCATGCGCAGCCTGCGCGCCGCGTCCTCGGCCCGGGCGTCGTCAATCTCGCGCAGCACCGCCTGCATGTCGACACTGGCCTGCGCGCGCTCAAAGTGGCCGGACAGCACTGACTCGTTGCTGAGCAGGCCAGCCTGGTACAGGCTCCAGATCTCGGGGCCGTACTGGGTGGCCAGCAGCTCGGGCGCAAACTGGCCAAAGAAGTCGCGCAGGTTGGCCACGTCGCGCAGCAGCATGCGCTGCGCGTGGTTGTTGCCGGCGGCGTCCACCGCCTGCGGCAGGTCGATGATGACGGGGCCGTCCACGCCATCAGCACCGTCGGTTCCGGGCGTGTGCGCCAGCAAAATATTGAACTCCGACAGGTCGCCGTGCACCACGCCTGCGCACAGCATGCGCACCACCTCGGCTATCAGCGTGGTGTGGTGGGCGCGAGCCTGCTCCGGGGTAAAAGCCACGTCGTTCAAGCGCGGGGCGGCGTCGCCGTGGGCATCGGTCACCAGCTCCATCAGCAGCACGCCGTCGCAGAAGTTGTACGGCTGCGGCACCCGCACCCCCGCCGCGGCCAGGCGGTAGAGCGCATCGACCTCGGCGCTTTGCCAGGCGGCCTCTTGCTCCTGGCGGCCAAACTTGCTGCCCTTCGCCATGGCTCGGGCCGAGCGGGAGTTCTTGACCTTGCGGTTTTCGGTGTAGTCCACCGCCTGGCGAAAGCTGCGGTGCGTGGCTTCCTTGTAGATCTTGGCGCAGCGGGTGTCATCGCCGCAGCGCACCACGAACACCATGGCCTCCTTGCCGCTCATGAGCTGGCGCACCACGCTGTCGATCAGGCCTTCTTCGATCAGGGATTGCAGTCGGGCGGGTGGTTTCATGGCGGGTCTTTTGCTTTGGGTGTTTGCCGGATTGTCGTGCCCCGGCCATTCCACGATGCAGGCCAGGGCCTTGGCTCTAGACTCTGTACTGTGCCGCATCCCGCGGCCATCAAACCCTGAGTCTCTTCCAACCATGAATTCTGGTGTGCTTTATGCCGCGCTGGCCTATTCGGCCTGGGGCTTGTTCCCGGCCTTTTTCAAATTGCTCGGCCATGTCAATCCCTTCGAGGTGGTGCTGCACCGCATGGTGTGGGCGCTGGTGTTTCTGCTGGGTGTGTTGACCGTGCTCAAGCGCTGGGCCTGGTTGCGTGACGTGGCGCGCCAGCCCAGGGTGCTGGCGGCGTTTGGTGCGTCTGCCCTGTTGTTGTCCCTGAATTGGTCGGTGTACGTGTGGGCCATTCAAAACGCCCATGTGGTCGATGCCAGCCTGGGCTACTTTATCTTGCCGCTGGTCAATGTGGCTTTTGGCTTTGCCTTCTTAAAGGAGCGTCCACGCCCGGTGCAGTGGCTGGCGGTGGCGGTGGCTGCTGCCGGGGTGTTGTGGCTCACGCTGCAGGCCGGGCAGCTGCCTTGGGTGGCGCTGGTGCTGGCGGCGACCTTTGGTGTCTATGGCTTGCTGCGCAAGGTGGCGGCGTTGGGCGCGCTGGAGGGCCTGACGCTGGAAACCTTGCTGCTGGCACCGTTTGCCCTGGGCCTGCTGGCGTGGTGGGCTTGGCAAGGTCAAGGTGTGCTGGTACAGGGCGACGTACCCACCCTGGGCTGGCTGCTGTTGGCCGGCCCGTTGACCGCTGTGCCGCTGCTGCTGTTTGCCGCGGGCGCGCGTCGCATCCCCTTGGGCACGCTGGGCATCCTGCAATACATCTCGCCCAGCCTGCAGATGCTGCTGGGCGTGTGGTTGTACGGCGAAGCCTTTGACCCCGCGCGCGCCATCGGGTTTTATCTGATCTGGCTGGCTCTGGTGGTCTACAGCCTGGACAGCTTGTGGAACAGCCGCAAGCAGCCTGCAAAACCACCGGTCATCGTGAGCTGATGTGCTACTTCACCAGACACGCCTGCGGATTGGCATCCCACGGGTTGTTCAAGTCGAAGATGCCATGGAATCCCAGGAATTCCGTGGTCAGCCCGGGTGACTCGTCAAGCTCGATGGGCAGGGTATTGATGTCCCGCACATAGCCATGGTTTCCGGTTGCATAGTCTTTGCTGCCGGCATTGTTGGTGGCGCTGATGACCCCCTCGAATACCGACAGGTACAAGCCCGGCGGCGACTGGCCGTCGGACGTTTTCAAAGTTGCAGGCAGTTTCAGCTGCGTGCAGGCGCCGTCGCCTTCCACGCACATCAGCAGCGCGTAGTCGGTTCCCCGTATGCCGACTGTGGCCACCAGCGTCTGGTTTTTGTAGCTGGTTGGGCTGCGTTTGCCCACCGCGCCCGTCACCGAGCGCATGCCGCCTTTCAGGAGCCGCATGGCGATGTTGTCGTCTTCAGGCTTGAGGAAACTGTAGTCATAGCGCTCCACCACCAGGCGGCTGTTGGCGCGCAAGGCCAGCTTGGCACCGTCAGCAAACCGGAGGTTGGCCGCGCTGTCGGCTTCGGTCAGAATAATTTCACCAGGCCAGAATTTGGACCCCTGGGAAATGATGCGCAGCTTGCCGTCTGCCGTTTGCGCAGACACAGTGCCCAGCAGGCGCTCCACGGTGCCCGCCTCACCGGCGGCCCAAGCAAGATGAACAGAGGCCCACAGAACGAGGGCCAGGGCCGCCTTAGCGGCAGATGAGGCGGCTGTCATGGGGGGTGTCCTTAAAACGGGCGTCACGAACAAGCTGGTCAAACATCGGGGTCAGGCCGGCCACAGCGGATGCATTGTTTGCATCATCGCCACTGTCGCCGGCGGATGGCGCCTGCGGCATGAGATCAGGCAACACGATTTCGGCCGTTTGCGTCAGCGTGCCACTGCTCGATGCCGTGGGGCTGCTTTGGCCGGCGAGGTACAGCAGCGGTGTTTCGTAGCTCACGGCGCCCAGGGTCAGCGAATTGTTGACCTGATTGACCGTGCTGCTCACATTGGGTGGCAGGGCCGTTGTCGCGAGCGGACCCAGAAGATCAAGCGCAGTGGCCAAGGCACTCAGGCTCATGCCTGACGGCAGCGACATTGAACCAAAACTCCCCGTTTTGCTGGCAAAGGTCATGAAACGCAGGGCGTGGCCGACGCCTGGCACGTAGCCGTTACCCGTGGTTGCGTTCAGGGCGCCGGCCAGGCTGGCAATACCTGAGACGTTGATGACGTCGAACAAGCCCGCCGTCGTACCCCACAGTTCAATGAGGGTCGTACTCGTTGGTGACAGCGTCAGATTGCCCGTGATGTTGAGCGTGCCCGGCGAGGCGCCCGGCGCCAGGGTTGCCGCGCCCACGGTGACATTACCGGTGATGGTGCCAGTGCCCTTCAGGGTACCGCCATTGAGTGTCAGGTTGCCGGTGACGTTGCCGCCGTTGAGCGCCAGGCTGCCGGAACTGAGCAGGAGATTGGCGACATTGATCGCGCTGGCAGTGGTATTCACCGCCGCGCCAGCAATCTCGAGCGTGCCGCTACCGCTGACGAGCGCATTGAATGTCGCGCTGCCTGTCAGGGTCAACGTCTTGCCGCTTTGAATAGTGAGGGCGCTGCTGGCGGTCAGCGCGGTAAGACTCAGACTGGTGATGTCGAACAGGATCGTGCCGAAACCGCTGCCGATGGTGACGGTACTTGCCGTCGTTGGTAGCAGGTTGCCGGTCCAGTTGGCTGGCAGACTCCATAAATAGTTGCTGCCGCCACCACCGTCCCAACTGCAGATGCTGCACGTGGTTAAAGGAGGATGGGGTATCTGCTCGGGATTGCGGAGATATGGATAGGAAACGTTCGGATCAATGTTCCAGACAGTAGAGAAATCCCAGCCGGAGAAGTTGGTGGAAACCTTCATCTGGGCAGTGGTGAGGCCCACACCGCCGTCGCTGGTACTTAAGCCACTGGTTTCGGTGTTCCAGTAGCTGTTGATTACGCTGCCATCTGACGCTGTGTAAAGGATGCCGACCAGTCCCCCTACCGTTGTTGAACCAGCGCCGGCAGTTACTTTGCCTGACGAATAAGCCCGCGTAATGGCGCCGCCGTTTTCCCCGACTAGGCCGCCGACATCATAGCTTGCGGTACCGGTGGTTACCGCCGTCGTGGCATAGACATCAGACACGCCCCTGCCATTGTTCCAGCCAATCAGGCCACCTATGTCATGGCTGTTGTTGCCAACCGTAATGCTGCCCGAGGCATAGCTTTGGCTGACGGAGCCACCCAAATCTGATGAACCAATCAACCCACCGATATCACTGCTGCTGGCGCCGCTGGTAATGGTACTGCTGGCATAACTGGTTGAGATGTCTGCATATTGGTCGCGATACCCAACCAGCCCACCTGTTAAGTAACTACCATCACCGAGAGAAATAGTTCCAGTCGCATAGCTGCCAGATATTGAGCTGTAATCCCCCAAGGAGCCCACCAGGCCGCCGATATTTCTGCTGGAGGCACCGCCGGATATGGAGACACTTGAATACGAGTCGGAAATAACGGTATTGTTGACGGTCGAACCGCTGTAGACGCTGCCGATCAAGCCGCCGACTTCGTCAGCTGTTCCGCCTGCCCCTGCCGTGATGGTTCCTGTGGCGTGGGTATGGCTCACCAAGCTCTTGATCGAACTTTCCCAGTTTATGTTGCCGATCAGGCCGCCCAGAAACCTCCGGCCGGTCAGCGTGACATCCGCATAGCTGTTGTTAACGGTGATGTTGAGCGTCCCGCCCACCAATCCACCCACATATTTATCGCCAGTAACTGTTGCGCTGACAAGCCCGACATTACGCAAACTGGCACCATCTGTGTAGCCAAAGAGCCCCACGTAGTCTGTCGTTGGGCGATTGATGGTGAGCCCGCTGATGGTGTGCCCCAAGCCGTCCAGGGTGCCGGTGAAGGAAGTGTTGACGTTGCCGATCGGAATAAACCCCGCTCCACTGTTCCAGCTAGAGGTGGCGGAGGCATCGATGTTGCTACCCAGCGCAAAGTTGCCGCCGAGGCTATTCGCCATGTTCTGCAAGGCAGTCAGGTCGTTGATGAGCGTGTAAGAAAGGTCGTTGATTGTCAGTTCGGTGCCACTTGCCATGTCCACCCGCCCCTTGAAGCTGCCATCCGGGTTAAAGCCAACCCGGACCGTGCCGCCAGACACGCCAGTGTCGCCGCTGTTGCTGGTGGCGGTGTTCATCGTGAGTCCGGCACTGCCGGTTGCCGTCATGACGGCATTGATGTTGATATCGCGGGCGGCGGTCAGTGTGAGTGTGTTTGCGCTCCAACTCACTGCGTCGTTGACGTTGATGTCGCCGCTGCCGTTTGCTGTGCCGCTGCTCGAGAAGATGGTCACGCCGCCACTTGTTGCGTTGTTTAAACTATTGCTGAGCGTGGCACCTGTGATGTTTCCACCGGAGGCTGCTATGGTGAAGTCACTGGGGTCAATCAACCAATGGCCCCCACGGGTTGCAACTTTGAATTCATCATCGATCATGACCTTCGCCGCCGACGTTTCAACGAATCCGCCGCTACCAACTGCGCCACTGCCCTGCGCGCTGATCTCACCGCGTGCAACCAGCTCCCCGGTGATCTGCCCATCCTTCTGGGTAATCGCGGTGATCTCCCCGCCTACCGTCCCATCGGCGCTGAGCTTTGAGGTCTCGGTTAGCTCAATTTTTTCTGTCGCCCGCAAATAAATCTTCCCGCCTTCCACCACGGCGCTCGATGCGCTCACCGTCCCCGAGTTGGCCACCATGCTGCCATGCAAGCCAATGCGCCCGGACTCCGCCAGCACCTGGCCGAGGTTCACGACGCTGCCTTCCGGCGCGGTCAGCAGCACGCGCAGCGCCGGGTTCAGGCCGTCGGCAATTTCCACGCTGTGACCGGCCGCCAGCAACACGTCGCCGTTGGGGGCGTTGATGAGGCCGCTGTTCTCCACATGGGGCGCAATCAGGTAAACGAAGCCACCCTGGGCGGTGCTGATGGTGCCCTGGTTGTCCACCTTGGCTTCGCTGCCTGTGCCGCTGAATTTGAGTTTGCCGGTCAGAAAGTCGGCGTCGCTGAGGTTGAGCGTGGAGGCAATCAAGCCGGCCGTGTCGATGCGTGCCCCCTGGCCAAAAACGATGCCGTTGGGGTTGATCAGGAAAACCCGGCCATTGGACTGCAGCTGGCCCAGGATCTGGCTCGGGCTTTGGCCCGTGACGCGGTTCAGCACCGCGCTGGCGCTGCTTTGCTGGACGAATTGGGTGAGCTCGTTCTGGCCGATGGAGAAGCTGCCCCAGTTGATGATGGCGTTGGGCGTGTTGGTCACGGTCAGCGTGCTGCCGCTCTGGCTGAAGCTGGCGCTGCCATGAGCCACCGTGGGCGCGACCGGCAAGGCCAGGGCGGGCGTGGCACAAAGCAGGGTGAGGCTGAACGCAAGGGAGCCAAGCACCCGTTCGGCGATCTTTTCGGAGGCAACTTTGCCCTGCGCACTGTGCTGTTCAGACACCGGCACGCACATGCCCAGGCGCTTGCTGAAGATCAAACGGAAGGTGTTGGCGTTCATGCTGAACTCCTGCTTAAAAGACGTAGGCGACGCTGCCGTGCAGCCGGTCGGACCCCTTGTTCTGGCCACCACCGCCGTTGATGACATGGCCGTAGTCCAGACGAATACTCAATGATTTGGCGATGCCAAAGCGCATGCCGAAACCGACGCTGGTCACGCCCTCAAGGCTGGTTTCACCGGGCAGGGCCTGCAGACGCTGCACCTGGCCACCTTCGACAAAGGCCGAGAAGCGCAAGCGTGCGCCGTCGATGCCGGTTTTTCCGCCCAGCTCGGGGGTAAAGATTTCCAGGCCGGTGCGCCAGCCGCGGTCACCGCTGATGGCGCGCTCGTCAAAGCCACGCACCGAGTCCTGTCCGCCCAGGCCAAACTGTTCGCCCGGCACCAGCGGCTCCTGGGCGTATTGCGCATCCAGCGCCCAGCGCCACTGCCAGTCGCCGGCAAACTGCCGACTGGCGTTGCCACCCAGGCGCAGCAGTTGGTAGCTTGCATCCGCGCCGGAGCGGGCTACGGCGAAATCAGTGTCGCGGCCCTTGCTGCCACCGGGCAGGTTGTGCAGCCAGGTGGCGTAGCCGTTCAGCTGGGTGCTGTCGTTTTTCCAGAGGCTGCTCCAGGTCAGGCTGAAGGGGTGAACGGTGACGTCGCTGCCCAGTGCCGTGCCGCTGAGGTCGATGTTGTTCTCGTAGGCGCGGTAGTCCAGGCCTGCGGCCAGCTTGTGCTCGATGTCGCTGGTCCGGATGAAGGGGTGGGTGTAACGCGCGCCCACAATGGTGCCCTTGCCGCTGACGTTGAACAGGCCAGCCACCGTGCCCGAGTCGACGTCCGAGTAACCCGCATAGACGTCGATGGCATCGGCGCGGTCATACAACGGCCAGCGGTAGCCCAGGCCATAAATGCTCACGTTCTGCGGTTTTTCAACCGAAGTGATGTACTGCAGCGTGAGCACATGGTCGCGGTTGAACAGGTTGGCATGCTGGTAGCCCACGCTCAGGCGGGTTTGGCCGGTATCGCGGCTGCCGGTGTTGTCCAAGCTCAGAAAGCCTTTCCAGGGCTTTTCATCTTCGAGCCGCAGTGTGGCGTCAACCCGGTTGTTGGCCGGGTCGGGCTTGAACAGCAACTGGGTCTGCTTGCTGGGGTTGTCGTTGGCCAGGCGCAGCGACTCGGCCACGGCGACCGTGTTGGGCACCTGGCCTTCCACCAGGCCGGGCAGGCTGGCCTTGACGTTGTCCAGGTCATGGTGATTGGCGGAGAGCAGCGTGATGCTGCCGAGCTTCATCTCGCGCACCACCAGGCGGATCACGCCCGAGCTGATTTCCTGCTCTGGCAATGTCACTTGCACCGTGCTGTAGCCGGCCTGCAGGTACATGGCTTCGAGGGCGCGCCGCGCGGCCTCGATGTCGGCAAAGCGGCGCTGCTCCCCCACAAAACCGGCCAGACGCGCGTCCACCTGGGTCGGTGCCAGCAGGCTGTTGCCGGACACCTCAAAGTTGTTGATGGAGAACTGGGGTTCGGCCGGTGCTTCTTGCTGGGCCAGGGCGCCGTGCGTGAGCGACAGCGCCAAAACGATTGCTACCGGTAGTGGGTGCAATCTGATCTGAAAGTGCAGCCGGTTCGCGCGTTTGAGCCCCATGATGGTCCCCTAGGTGGCGTCAGTCGACCTCTTTTGCGGTGGGGGCGACATGGCAATGTCGTCAGATTATGGCGAAATGAGGGCCCTGCGTAAATGATTTTTTCGCTTGACTAACTCTTCACTGTTTCATTGGCGCGCAGCTTGCGGGCCCACTGTTGCATCAGCCAGCCGCCGCCGCTCACCAGCACAATGCCGACCAGCACCGGAATGGCCCCGAGTAAAAAACTTGGCTCGATCGGTTCCGACAGCAGCCAGGCGCCAAACACAATGCCGAACAGCGGTGTCAGGAATGAAAACACCCCCAGCGGCGACGCCAGGTAATGGCGCAACAGCCAGAACCACATCAGAAAACTGGCAAACGACACCACCACCGAGTGAAACGCCAGGCTGGCCCAGACCTGCGGCGTGGGGTTGAAGCGGGCCTGGCCGGTCAGGAAGGCGCCGGCCAGCAGCAGCACGAAGGCACCGATCAGCTGGTACAGCAGGGTCTGCGTGGCGGGCGCCCTGGACAAACTGGAGCAGCGCACCACCACGGTGGTGGCCGCCCAGGCCACACCGCCCAGCAGCCCCAGAAAGTCACCCCATAGCGCGTTGCCCGGCAAGGCGCTGGACGCGGTGCTGCGCCCCAAAAAGGCATAGGCAATGCCGCCAAAGGCCAGCACAATGCCCAGCCACTGCACCGCGCCCAGCCGCTCGGCGGGCAGTTTCCAGTGCAGGCCCAGCGCAGCAAACATGGGTGCGGTGTACAAAAACACCACCATGTGCGAGGCGCTGGTATGGCGCAGGCCCTCGGCCACCAGTAAAAACTCCACGCCAAACAGCAGCGCCACCGCCACGCCCGGGCGCAGCGTGCCGTCGCGCAGATTCATGGGCTCCTTGCGCCACCACATGACCAGCCCCACCAGCAGCGCGGCCACGCCAGAGCGCAGTCCGATTTGCATGATGGGGGCAATGTCATCTGCCGTGGCCTTCAGCACCACTTGTTGCAGGCCCCAAATGGCGCACAACACCACCATCAGGCTGATGGCTTTGGCGTCAAGGTCCAGCCTGGCACTCACGTCGGCAAGCTCAGCTGGCGGGGTCCAGGTGGCCCAGCAGGGACCAACCCGCGTGGGTGTTGTTTTTGTCGTTCTCATAGTCCCAGACCGCCGCGCAACGCTCACACACGTAGCGGGTGACGGTGACCGCGCCGTGGCGGCGCGGCTCCTTGCGGTTGACGCCCTGCATCAGCTCGGCATGGCCGGGGGCGCGGCGCCAGTTGCGCTGGATGCCGGCGCAGGCATCGCACAGCGCAGGCGTATTTAATTCGTTGGGTGGGTTCTGGTCTTGGGTCATGGGGTGCTCTCTGTGTGTTGGGGCCGATTGTCACCCTGCGGCCTGTTTCACCAAACCCAAGTCCCGCAAACGCAGGTGCGCCGCATCTTCCCGGTCCAGCGGCTGCTGGTTTTTGGCCTGCAGGTAGTGGTGGGTAAACACCTCCAGGTAAGCGTCCAGCACCTCGGCCGCGTGGGGCTCGCCGGCCAGGGCCAGGCACAGGGCGCCCACTTCGGACGTGCAAAAGTGGTCCGTGCGGCTGGAGCGGCGCAGGCGGTAGTTGGAGATCTGCTCCGGGTGCAGGCTCAGCACCGGAAACTGGTTCAGGTAAGGGCTCTTGCGAAACATCTTGCCGGCCTCGCTCCAGGTGGCGTCCAGCAGCACAAACAGCGGGCGTTTGGCCGGCTGCCCATGGGCGGCAACGTCGGGCAGCAGCGCGGTGACCATTCGCTCAGGGCTTACAAACTCCCCCGGAAACACCACATAGGGCTGCCATTGCGGGTCGGCCAACAGCACCAGCAACGCCGGGTCCACTGAAGTGCGGGCCCAGCCAAAGGCAAAGGTGTCCGCCACCACATCGGCAATCAGCCAGCCGGTGTTGCTGGGCTTGAGCGGCTCGATGTCGGCCATCAGCAGGCACATGCCAGCGCGCGTCGGCACATCGGGGCGCAAGGCGCACAGGCAGTGGCTGTGCATCACCCGGCAACCGGGGCAGCGCTCGCTTGGGCCGCCGCGGGCGCGAAACGGCTTGACGGCGCGCGCCAGGCGGGCCGTGCGCAAGCGGGAAACTGCGTGGGTCATGGTTTCCGGGAAGGTGCGCCTTTGTCTATTTGGCCGGCCGGTACAAGGCGCAAAGCTTGTTGCCGTCGGGGTCGCGCAGGTACGCCAGGTAGAGCTTGACCGCCCCGCCTTCGCGAAACCCCGGCGGGTCTTCACAGGTGATGCCGCCGTTGGCTACGCCGGCAGCGTGGAAGGCGTCCACCTGCTCTGCGGACGCCGCGTTAAACCCGATGGTGCTGCCATTGCCGTGGGTCGCGGGTTCGCCATTGACCGGCGTGGTGATGGCAAACAAGCCGGTGGGGCTGCGGTAAAAATAACGGCTTTTGTTGGCCACCCCCGGGCCAATGCCCAGCGTGCCGAGCACCGCGTCGTAAAACTTCTTCGAGACCTCAAGGTCATTGGTACCAAGCATCACATGACTGAACATAAATTCTCCGTGGGGGCCCGGTAACGGGCGAAATGGGAACCGGGGATGGTAATGGATCGCCCGGTTTGATGATTAAGGAAGATGGGACAAGTTGGCATAAAGGTTGGCAAAATTGTTAGACAAAATAACCATAAAAACATATAAATCAATTATTTACAAAAGTTATAAACTTGGCAAAATAGAGCCATGTATACCGACACCCATCAATTTGAACCCCTGCTGCCTTCCGAAGCACGCATGGCGCCCCTGCTGACCAAAGCGCATGACCTGTCGCGCCTGGCCACCACCTTGGCCGGCACCCGCGTGCCATCAGAACTGCGTGGCCTGTTGCGCAACATGAATTCGTATTACACCAACCGCATTGAGGGACAGCACACCCGGCCCCACGAAATCGACCAGGCCCTGCGGCAAGACTTCTCCAAAGACGCGGCGCTGGCCACCAAACAACGCCTCGCGGTGGCCCACATTGAGGCCGAGCAAGTGCTGGAGCAGCGCTATGCCGGGGCGGACGGTGCGCGCGCGCTGTACTCGGTGGCAGCGGTGCAAGACTTGCACCATGAGCTGTTCAGCCAGCTGCCGCCCGCTGATTTATTGACGCCAGAAGGCCAACCCATAGCGCCCGGCGCGTTGCGCCAGCGCGATGTTCAGGTGGGCCAGCACATTGCCCCAAGCCACGCCAGCGTCCCTGACTTTCTGACGCGTTGGGCTACTTATTACGGTGGGGTGCGGCGCGGCGAGGCTGCGTTGGTGGCCATGGCCGCTGCCCACCAGCGCCTGGCTTGGGTTCACCCCTTTGTGGACGGCAACGGGCGCGTCATGCGGCTGCACACCCACACCCTGCTCAGCGCCCTGGGTTACACCGGTGGCCTGTGGTCGCCACTGCGTGGCTTTGCCCGCAGCACCGAACGCTACTATGCCTTGCTGGCCGATGCCGACAGCCTGCGCCGGGGTGACCTGGACGGGCGCGGCAATCTGAGCGAACAGGCCTTGATCGCCTGGATTGACTATGTGCTTGACACCTGCCTGGACCAGGTCCGCTTCATGGCGGGCATGCTGGACTTTGAAACCATCAAAGCCCGCATTGAGGCCTGTCTGGTGTTTGAGAGCACGGTAGTCAAACAAGGCGTGCGCCAGGAGGCGCTGCGCGGGCTGCACTACCTGTTTCTGAGTGGCGAAGACATTGCGCGCGGCGAATTCAAGTCCATGCTGGGCATGAGCGACCGGGGCGCCACTGACGCGTTGGGGGCGCTGGTCAAGCGCGGACTGCTCAAGTCAGACTCGCCGCAAGGCAAGGTGCGCTTTGGTCTGCCGCAGCACGCCTTGCGCTTTCTCTTTCCGCAACTTTGGCCGGAGGCTGAGGCTGATGCGGCCAAGCTTTGAATTTGAAATTAGGCAAGGCTTCACTTTAAATTGGCCGCTTAATTTCCAAGCGTAAATTCTGCGTGGCTGGTGATGACCAATCGGAATACTGCGCGCCCAAAGAATTGGCCAGACACTGTCTGACCAATTGGCCGTCGCAGAAATGGGCGGGGAATTCGCCGCTTTCCCCACCAATGGCTGCTGATCAGCCTGATCTACCTGCCTACTGATAATCCAAATCAGGCAGGACTGTTTTAGCGGTCAGGTGCAAACGAAACATCAAATATCCCGCCACACCGCCTGCGTCTCCACCACCTCAAGCATTCGCCCAGCGCTAAACCCCTCTGGATAAAGGCTCTGTGGCTCTGCATGGGCCGTTGGCGCGTTCGGCGCAAACATGCCGCTCGGGTCATGCAGCAAATGGCGGTCATCGCGCAGCGCAACCAGCAGTTCTTCCAAAGATATTTTCAGAAAGCCGCCAAACCGCTGGTGGTCGCATTCGATGCTGGTGTCCACAATCCAGCCGGATATCTGGGTAGCAGGCACACCAGTCTCCAGCCCCAGTAGTGGCGCCAATTCAGGCGCACTGGCCAGCGCCAGTTGCACGGCAGTCACCTTGCGCTGCAGTTGCTGGCCCGCCTTGCGCAATGTGGTGGTCTCGTGCTGCCAGGCGTCTTGTTGCGAGCGGCGCAAATAAGTGGACTTCACTTCCAGCACCAAGATGACACCATCACGCGAGCAGATCACGTCCACTTCACCGGCGTTGCCATCTGGCCCCACCGGCGGGTGCCAGTTCAGCACGACCTTGAAACCCCGCTTTTCCAGCATGGCCCCCAGCCGGGTTTCTATGCGCTGGGTCTCGGTGCGCGCTTCATTGCGCCGCGCACCCAAGCGCCGCAGGTTGTTGATGGCCGCCGTGCTGTTGTTTTGCAGGCCCACCACCCAGGGCAATTGCACGAGCGTCTGGCCCATTTTGAGAATCGGGCGCTCGAACAAATCAGGCTTCAAGCCCGGCGCACCGCCCTGTAATTGAGCGGCCAACTTGCTCCAGTCACTGGTCCAGAAGTCAACAATCGCCGCCGCATGGCGCGGGTTGCCTTGCGGGTGCTCAGCGGTAACCGTCCAGCCCACCATCATGGCGATCTTGTCATTACGGCTGGACCATGTAAGCGGGAACCGATTTTGGCTGCCATCCCGCAAGCCATTGAAGGCCAGCATGCTCAACGCCATAGCCCAGTTGCCTGTGCTGCGCAAATGTTTGACGTAGGTTTCCAGAAAATCGCGCTGGTAAAACACGTTCATCAACTCCAGCGACAGCAGCGCCTGAAACAGCGGCACGGTGTCACCCGCATCGGTGGTGACGGTATCGCTCACGCCATACACCTCGGTCAACTGCAACTGCGTGCGCAGCGCCTTGATGTAGGCCACGCGGTTGAGCTCGTGGTTTTCAGCGCTGCCGATCTGCTGCGTTGCCATGCCGGAATCCACAAACGCATCCACGGCGCGGTAGTGCCAGTGTCATTGGCCCACACTTGCTCGGCCCAAATCCATTTTTAACTTCTGCAAGCAGGCTATAGCGAGATCAACAGTCGCTTCTAGCAATTCGTTTGGCGTGGGCGCTTTAGTAGAGGACGACGATTCGCTTAAAACCACACTTTGGTCGTAGAGGGTGTGGCGTTGCGAATTGACCGACGTAGCCCAACTATTGAAAAACTCGAAGAGTTTTCCTTCCTCTGGATCCAGATGTTCCAACACCACCGGATCAACATTCTGGATTTCGGCAAAATGATCCGCAAAAAGACATGCAATTGACAATTGTCGAAGCTGCTCGTAAGCCTCGCCAGCCTGGGCTGTTCGAGACCCGCTGGCAGGCCGCTCCCAAGGCGATCCCCCAGGAGCCAAGAGCTGCATGCCCGCGATGATGTCTTTGTATCGCGCCAAAGGATAAGAGTTACCTGGCAAAGCAGAACGATGCGCCCAGATCGCCAAAATTTCAGTAGCAACCTTGGCTTGAGCTGCGTCCCTGATAGGGCCTTCCGGCGCATTGGATGCCTTGTCGATTAGCTCTGCCAGATAGTGCGCCATCCAGCGCCCCAATGTGTCGTTTAGCTCGGAAAAACCCAGCTCATCTGTCAGATGTGATCCAAGAGCCAAGATGTTGATCGGCTGATTCAATACGTCCGCATTGTCGGAGGACAAGGATTTTCGTGAACCGCGTTTTCTCTTCGGTGTTCTCGTCATATCTATAGGTGTCGTCTTTTGATTTTTCATGCTCTATCTCTATTTGCACAATCAAGTCCATATCGGATTGAACGAGAAAGCTAGCCATGGATACCCGATCCATGGATAACTGCCATCCGTCAGACCGTAAATCCGAAGAATAGTACTGATGCCTTTCCCGCTTATCGCTAGGAGTGTCGCCCCACGTCTGATAGGAGAAAAGCTCTCGCTTCTCCTCGTTCAGCCAAATTGGCTGCGATAGGCTGGAAACAATTTGCCTCAGCCCCGGAAAAACGGACTTGGCCGGCGCACATTCAATTCGGCGGATATCGTTTCTAGAGGTGTCGCATTCGTCCAAACGTAGGTCGCCCTCCAATGCATCAAGCCAGCCCTTCAAACGGAATTGGGTCACGTGTATCTCCAAATCATGACCAGCATTTGGAATGTGGTAATCCCATGAATCATCCGCTGTCTGAAGCGCTCGTGCTAGCGCGCTGGCAGTTACTGGGGAAACGAGCGCAGATGACAGTCTGGCCGTGAAATTGGTCTTTTGGGTGTGAATGCTGAAACGCACATCGACTGCAATTGAAGCATCTGAAGAAAGGTTGAGGACTTCTAAAAAATCTTTGTCGTCAAAACCCTCTGATGGCTCATTCAGCCAATCAACGGGCGGCGCCCAGAACTGCCTCTCCAGAGGTTTGCATTGGCGAATATCTGAAAGCCACTGCTCAGGCTTTTCAATACTATTTCGGTCCAACCAACCCTCTAGGGTTCCCCAAGTGTCATCGTTACATGCGATCAGTGGGTATTGCTTCATCAAAGAACCAGCAGCGCACCACATTGCATGCCACTCCAAGTGACTACGATATCGCTCAACCGTCGGCAGCGACCCGTGTCGATTGTCCGAAAGGCTGTAGTTGCTATTACGAAAGCGATCCTGTCGTGGCTCACCAACCGATCCTTCGGCGTCGGTTTGGACATGCCACATGTCAACTATCCAACGCGCCGCTTCATGCTGAAACGTTTTCATTGAGAGGCCCGAGAAAACCTCCACTCCGCGTGTGAACCAATAGGGAATAGTGTCCATGGGATCAAAGCGGAACTTGTGTTTTCCCTCGGGTTGATCTCTAGCCCGCGCCACTTTCTGATTTGGCTCGGCAACTCTGGCAAATATGGACTGGCCAATGTCTTGCACCTGCTCTAGCTCAGCCTTAGTTAACCGACCAGGCTCAATACATGCAATATTGTTTAGTGCGTTCTTCGCAGACATTCGCAGAAGCAAGTGAGGAAATGCATCGTCGGTCGCAACACCAAGCAACCACTTTGCGTGTGGCACAACTTGATCGGGTGTTTCCGAACTGATTCGTTCCAACGTCAGGATCAACCACATTCGAGCGGCACACCAATAGAACGGGGCTTTCGGGTCTTTGAAATGCGGCTCTGTGTGCTTGTCGTACCGATTGACGACGTGGCCAAGGGTGTCTGAATCCTGTAGACGCGCCAAGCAACGAACACCATGCGCCGCGCGCCAACGCATTCGGAGATCGATATCACCAAGAAAACCGTATAGCAATCGTGCGACAGCCTCAGGCGTGTCTACTGGTTCGTCGTCGACGCGCTCTGAGCGCACTTCTGTCGTATCCAGAAAGCGCCCTTGTAACCGCAACGTGAAACGGTCAAGAACCTGCGCAGCTTCTGTAGGCTTCACAAATTTGGCAGCATAGCCAATGAAGGAGTAGATTCCTTGGGGGCTAAGGGAATCAGAGTTATTTTCAATGCCAGCGAGAAGTAGCTCGGTAACCTCAGCATCCGAAAGCGCCAAGGTCTGCAAAATCCACTCTAAATCTGATCCATCTTCGGACAAGTACCGGCCAAACACGTGGAACTCTGAGACTACTAGCTGCTTGAAGTCCGTACGGAACCATTCCTGTATCGCAAGTGAGGTGGGCAACCATGACTTCAAAGTTCCTAATACTGCGGCGCGCCAGTCATATGTTGATACTTCTTCAGATTGAAGATTACACAATGCCTTAAGAAATGCCAGTCGGTCTGCACGGATCACTTGGCGTGCCATTCCACTGAGTAGGATTGATGCGCTGAATTGCACACCAAGTGAATCTGCCTTCAGTTTCGTGGCGTCGATAAACGCGTCTATCGCTGCCGAATCCGTGAGTGATGCGCACTCTGTAAATGCGAGAAGGCCTTCGAATGCAATGGCACGTTGCGCGGAGGCCTCTTTCCATGATGATGAATCCGGTACCGCTGGTTCTTTGCCAAAGGCAGAAGTGAAATCGCTGACTTCAACCAATCGCGATGCCCATGGTCCTTTGTTACCGCCATTAAGCAATGATTCAACCGCTGCAACTGTGGCTGGTCTCCCATCCAACGCAAACCGCAACAGCTCGTTCCTAGCGATTTCCTCAGATAAGTATGTGCGAATGACTGCCTGTGCGTGGGAAGATATTAGTTCCAGTGTTAAGGCATCGCACGTATCGTCAAGGTAGGTAAGCGCCATGGCTTGCGCTGCAGTGATGTCGCCCGACAGAAGAGCCGCTTTAATAACCACGGGTAGAAGAGTGTTCTGATCCACCACAGCCTCATCATCCCAACAACCTACAGCGGCCAGTGCAAGTGGCGTACTCAATGTTGACAGGGTTCGTGCGACCGACGCCCACGGAAAGTGGTCGTAACCGAGAAGCCGCTGATGAACCTCATCAACAACAAAGTGAACCCGTGTCGCCAGCTTACGCCGGAGCACTTCGTCCATCGCTGATACGCCCCTCTTAGCAAGTGGTTCTAGTACAGCGATTTCGTGCATGGCATCGCCATCGACCTCATCTGCGACTTTTAATGCGATATTGAATATTGCCTGCCCGTCATCTGAGCTGATAGATCCTAGAACACGCGCAAGTCCCATCAAAAAGCTGATCTTTTCACTAGAAGCGGTTTTGGCAACCGCAGCGGCAGATGCCCAAGCATTGATTATTTCGATGATTGTGTCATGCAGCGCGTGACTAAGAGCGAGCTCTGTCATTAGAGCCTCAAAGTTCTGGCTAAACGGCGCATCCCAACTTTTAAAAACCGTCTTCACAAGCAGCATTACGTCCACTGGTGCGGCCGCAGTAAGGCACCTGAGTGCAGACATGGAATATGCAACCTGGACAGCCATACCCGCATGTTCATAAGACCGTCTACGCCAGCTCTCTCCCACAAATCTAGAGATGAGAGGAGCTAGGTTAGATGTCAGCTCAGTGGCAGGAAACAATCCAAGCAAGGCCCGCGCTCTTGCGTTGTAAATGGCAAGACGATCTTTGATCAATGCAGTTGATTTATCGTGGTTTTCGCGTACCAAATTCGCAGCTTTATTCTTCTCCTTTCCTGTGAGGCTCGTATCCACCTCGGTCGCTATCAAATACGAATCAACTGTTGCGACACGCCCATTTAGACATTCGCAGAGCGCGAAAGCACGAAGGGCTAAATCACCCTGAGGTCTCTCCAAATGGTATGAACGGCTCGGATCCCGAAGCTCATCCTTCAAAAACCGCTCTAGGATCCGGACAATTGGGGCAACGTTTTTTGACCGGGCGACGACGATCTCGCAGCCGGTCAAAACCAGTTCAGCAAGTGACCGACCAGGCTTATCGAACGCTGAGTAGACTGTACTTTCAGATCCAATGGCAACCGTGACAGCTCGACTCGAGAGTGAAAGTGCAAGCGCGTCGATGTCGACTACCCGCCCTGACAATACCAGTGGTACCAATAGCAAGCACTGCCAAGACTTGGGCATTGCAGAATCAGCTACGCATCGCTCGAGCAACGAAGTGTCTCCACGAGCTATGAGTTGGCGACTAAGCACAAATGCGACCTCGAAGCCAACTGAGCGCGGGGTCCAACTGAGAGTAAATTGAATTGCCGCAGTTGGCCCGTCTGTGCGCAAAATGCCTTCAGCAACTGCGGCTATATCGCGACCTTTAATTTCCCAGGCGTGTGGATGCAACCCTTGATTTGATTGCTCACGAGAATCTTCGGTTCGACGACGGTGCCATTCGCGCAACTGCCTTCGCTTTTCGCGGACCGATATACCGTCGCCCTTGCGCGAGTCGACAGCCAACAGATGCATGAGCGCAGGGCCATGGTGCACTTGTTGTGATGATTCATACAGGATGGTTCGATCCACAGTCTGACGCGCGAAAGGTGCGGCAAGATCTGGGTGATCTGTTAACGTCTCCTGAACTGCCTTGTCAATTTTCAATGCTTCAGCGCCAATTAGCAGTATCAGCAGAGCATTCGCTGCGTCACCGGACGCACGGCAGACCTTCATTGCGATCCGTAGACGCGAATGATGAGCCTCACGACGAAGAACCATATCGGCAATTGCTACTGGCTCAACCCCACTTCCAATTATTTCCACTATCTCGGTACCGCGACCGGCGGCGAATAGTGCGCTTGCCAGATGGGTAGCCGCGTATGGATTCTCTTCATGCTCTGCTTTGAAATGCTTCGCTATCTTTACGATAGTCGAATGCAGTTGTTCGCGTCCTTCGTCCCGAACAAAGCTTTCAAAGTCTTCATCTGCAAAGGTTACGGCATCATCTGCTACCCGCATCCCCGGTGACATTTCCCCACAAATGTCAATGAGCCGCGCCTTTTTAATATCGATTACACATGCCAAATCATGGACCGGAATTGGTCTGGGTAGCCCAATTAAAGCTGCGCACAGATTGCCTAATAACTTCTGGCTCCCATCACGAAGTAACGCCTCGCGGAGACGGTCTCTGAAAATATCATCCAAACCTTTTCCGTTGGGCAGAAGGAAGCTAAGTGCGTTCTCTGGCTGCGTTGCTGCATATTGGAATGCGTAATCCTGCACACGCGGTATGCCATGCGAGAAGTGATGAAAATCTTGAATCCACTGGTCGGTGGCGGCGCTAAACCTAGCCAACGAAAACTGCGTAGTCTCATCTAGCGTGAAGGCCGAAATGTCTTTCTGGATGAAGCTATCCGGCATTGCAAGATCGGCTAGCCGGCTAGAGCGTGCAGTGACCAACACACGAACGTTGGCTGGCAATCCACCAATTTTCATGAACTCATGCACAAAGGAAACTTCAGGGGGTGCGCACTGGCGGGCGCCCTCAACAGAGTTGTCCGCAGCGTCAACAACAATGACAAGCAAAGCTCCAGTATCGTGGGCTGCAACCGTCGTGGCGGCGAG
The DNA here is from genome assembly GCF_030653815.1 of Rhodoferax sp. Taxonomy (GTDB): domain Bacteria; phylum Pseudomonadota; class Gammaproteobacteria; order Burkholderiales; family Burkholderiaceae_C; genus Rhodoferax. The sequence goes on from NZ_JAURYQ010000022.1 coordinate 60,450, forward strand.
CTCTAAACGTTGCTTCAATTCACGGACGTAGTCATCAGTACCAGTTCGATTGATAAATAGCGGAGTTTGAAGCTTGCTAGCAAGTTCGTTGATTATTTGAAGGTATGCATCTTTCGCTCTATGCCTGTATGCATCAGGTTCCTGATATCGCCCGGCACCATAGCAATCAAAGATCACCATGGTGGAACCCTGCGGCAACCCGAGTTGGATTTGTTGAATGGTTGTGGTTTTCCCACACCCCCCCGGTCCGTGCAGGCACAGCTTCTGACTACCTGAAATCATCTCCTTCAACACGTCGACGGCGACTTGGCGTGGTATGGCCGCTTCAACGTGTCGAATTTGCGGGGGGCATGGGAAAAGCGCATCTGGATGTGCGACACCCAGCCAACTCAGAAGAGTCTCTCTAGAAATTACGCTGCCGCGGCCCTCAGGAAGCATGAGTTTGTGCACTCGTTCCTTGAGCTCCGACGCTAAGCTTAGCGCTCCAGTTGCAACAACATTGGCAATTTCGGCAACACAGCGTTCCTCATGTGCAAACCGCGATTTCGCACCACACATCGAGAAATCAAAGGCAAGAAGAAAGGATGAGAATTGTGCCGGTTCAAGTTTGGCCGCCTTTTGTAGTGCGCCGTAGTTCTTTCCCTTTACATCAGCAATAGCTTCGGCAACCTCTGCAGCAATGGGCTGATTGCTGACCAGCCGAATTGAAATATTGTTTGATGCGACTAAATCTGGTCGCTTATCCGCCAACCCCACATAAGCGCTAGCCAATCGAGCAATGACGGAGTTGTTCTTTTTGTTGTTAGTCGCAGCCTGTAAGCGGGCAAGAGTCCACGGCGAGTCAGGATTCGCGGATGAATACTTCAACTGCTCGACCACCACCTTTGTTGCTTTGGAGAGCTGACGCCCTCCGAAGTACTGCGCGCAATCTACTCCCAGCCATGCATCTGCAGGTGCACCCGTTTCGTCGATTGCAAGTAAACCCTCGACGGTCAATGCCACGAGGTCATTCATGCCAGTTAGAAGTGGCAGGGCGTGCCGTAACGCCCACCATTCGTGAAAATCGTCGCCCGCAGAGGAGCCACGTGCACCACCAAAGTCTGGCTTTGCCATTTACTTTTCCAATTTGATGTTTAAATTTACGAGCGGTTGCTCGGACCGCATTCCCCTGCTTGTCTTAAGTTGCGGAGGCGTCCCATGCCCACCAACCTCTGCGTAGCCCTGGTCGCCGCCACATAAAACACCCGCGCCGCTTCCATCTCATCCTCGCCCTCGGCAGGCATGTGCCCCACGCCGCGCAGCGCCACCACGGGGAACCCCAGGCCTTTGCTGACCCTCACGTCATCACGCATCATCCAAGCCCTCCAACAACACCCCGCGTCTTGCCAAGCGTTCGCACGCCTCAATTAGGGCGGCATGCAGCTTTTGCTGCAGCTCCGCTTTGGGTGGCAGTTCGGTCCAGTATTCGGCCACGATGATGCCGTCTTTGTGCCTTTGCAGCAACTCCACTTGTTCGCGGCTGGATTCGGCGCACAGGATGAGGCCAATGGGCGCTTTCTCACCCGGCGGACCTGCGAGTTTTTGAGAGCAACGATGGCCACCATGTGGATCCAGCTCAATTTTGTCGACAGTGTCGACACAACCCAGCCACTGCTCGACCGACCAATACAGGCGGGTCAGCTCGGCGTGCAGTGCGTTGGGTACTAATTCACTCATGTCCCACCATGCCTTTCCTTCCACCCAGCAAACACCAAAGGCCTGATGCCAAACCGCACCGCATTCCCAGGGTGCAAGGCGGCGAACTCTTGCAACACCAATTGGGTGAAATGGGCCTGGTCGGTCGCGGCGACCATGGACGGCAGCCTGGCATTCACGGTGGCAATAGTCGCGGCCTCGTCGTTTTGAACGATGGCCGCCACCACGTCACTTAAGGCCTGGCGATAACGTAGACGAAAAATGTCGGGCGGCACCAGGTTCTGCTTGACCGCCACGTATTGCTGGCATGAGCGCTCGTAGGCCCAGACGAAAACGTCACGCAGAAGCTCAATGCGATTGAGTTCGTACACGCCGATCATGGCATCCACGTAAGCCTGTTGCGGCACGTCGATGAAGGACAGCGGGCACAAGTTATGGCGAATGAGCGGTATGTTGGCCGCCAGCCTTGAGGTGCGTTTGTTTACATCCTCAAACGGCTGCAGGTAGGGCAAATGCACCATCAGAAAAAAAGCCTGCTCGAAGGGGTCGTCAATTTCCGCCGCCATCTGGATGACGATGCCAAACAGTTCCTCCAGCCGCTGCGGCAGGGCGACAGGCAAATACACACTGCCGCCAATCTCTACCGCCCGGCAGCGCAGGCGGCCCACCGCTGTGGGGTCGGCCATCAAGCCATCCGACAAAAATGCATGCAGCGCGACGATGCAATCGGGCGTGACTTGGGCGTGGGCGGGGTCGAGCACCAGGTATTCAATGGCCTGCTTGTGGTTCAGGATCATCTGGGTTTCCAGCGCGTCCTTGCCTTCGGCGGCCTGGCCGAACTCGATGAGCCGCTCGGTGTCGAGCCGGCTATAGGTGTTGCCTTCCAGTTGCGAAGAGGCCCAAGACAGGTCAATCAGCAAGCGGTTGAGGATGTCACGCGCAAAGGTGCCAGCGGGCGACTGCTGCGCGCGCGCTCTGCCCATGGCGTGCAACTGATCCCGCAAGCCTTGCGGCAGATAGGCTGTGTGATTGGGGTGGTACTGCTCCAGAAACGTTAATCTGTAGCCCACTGGTGGGCGCATCGCACGCGGTTGGCGCACGTAGGCTTTGATCTCTTCACCTTGCGGCGACGTTGGCACGTAAACCTCAGCAAAAGCCTGCGTCGTTTGACCTTGCTGGCTGGATGAGGCGGCCTCAATGTTCTGCAGCACACGCAAGTACCGCACAGCCCGCGCCTCGCCCAACATCTGAATTCGGCCTTGCTCGACCAACAAGGCTAATCGGCGTTGAAGGGTGCGACGCGGCAAGCTGTTGCTCTGCGACTGGATCGCATTTATCCCCAGGCCATCGGGTTGCGCAGCAATCAGCGCAACCAGTTGATTAAGCTCGAATTGAGGGGTGACTCGCGGCATGTGCTCGGGGTTTTGGTGGAAGGTAGACAGTATCGCGCCACTTAAAGTGGCGCGCAAGGGTTTTTGTGACAAATATCACGACAAATAAAGGTCATGATCCAAGCCTGCGCCCAAACCCCCATCCCAATCACCAACCTATGCGTCGCCCGCGTCGCCGCCACATAAAACACCCGCGCAGCGTCCAGCTCGTCTTCCCCCTTGGCGGGCATGTGCCCCACGCCGGGCAGCGCCACCACGGGGAGCTCCAAGCCATTGCTGACCTTCATGGCTATCACCCTTATCAACCGCCAGCGGTTGATAGAAGTCGTTGATCCATAAAGGGATTTGCCACTATCACCCAAACCGTATCGCCCAACATAGTGCGATATCAGCGCGTTTTGTCCGATAGACATCATCGCTGCACCACCCAGTAGCGCCGCCAGCGTTTGTCGCCTTCAAAACGCACGTCGCCTTTGGCCGTCAGTTCCTCCAGGGTGCGCTTGACCTGTTTAGGGTGAATTTCGCCAAGGGCGTTGGCGAACGCGATGCAGTCTTTTGCCAGTTCGCTCCAGTTGGCGGTTTTTCCCAACACGGCACGCAATGACTTTTTGTCGAGTAGCTGTCCTTCCTGGCTCAATGTGGGCTCCCCGAAAGCTCTTGCGTGTTGGTGAATGACTGTGGACTACTGGCAGTGTATCCAAGCCTGCGCCCAAACCCCCCATCCCCACCCACCCCAATCATTAACCGATGCGTCGCCCGCGTCGCCGCCACATAAAACACCCGCGCAGCATCCGCCTCGTCCTCACCCTCGGCAGGCATGTGCCCGACGCCGGGCAGGGCCACCACGGGAAACTCAAGGCCTTTGCTGACATGCATGGTCATGATCTGGATGCTGTCGCTGCCGGGTTTGAAGTCGCCCGCTTTTTTGCGTACATGGTGCGGCAACTGGCGCTGGCGCAGGGCGGCGGCGCACAGGTCCATGGTGTTCCAGTCGCGGCACAGGATGGCCATGTCGCCCCAGGCGTGGCCCTCCTGGTGTGCGGCGTTCAGGTGGTCTGCAATCGCATAGGCTTCTTCGCGCAAGCTGGGCAGGCGGATGAATAGTGGCGCCTCGCCGTCACGCCCGCAACTGATGGGGTGCAGCAGCGGGATGCCGTCGTCGTCCTTGTCGTCGGCCGTCAGCAGGTCGGCGGCGATCAGGCTGGCGGTCTGCAAAATCTGCTGGGTGTTGCGGTAGTTGATTTTCAGGATCGTGGTGCGGCCTTGCGCGGCGATGCCCACGCTCTTGAAGCTGAACTGCTTGCTGCGGCTGCGCTCGTACAGGCTCTGCGCATCATCAAACAGCACCAGCAAGCTGTTGGTGGCGGGGTCCACCATTTGCGTCACCAGTTTGAGCCATTCGGGCGCAAAGTCGTGGCCTTCGTCGATCAGCACCGCCTGGTATTGGCCGCTGGGAATTTGCTGGCGCTCCACGCCGTGGATGACGCGTTGCACCATCTCCACCATCTTCTCGGCCACCGGCATGTGATAGTCGGGCAGGGTCTGACCAAACGCCACCAGTTGGTCACGGCACCATTTATGAAAATGCCGCACATGCACGCTGCTGGTCAGGCCTTTGGCTTCCATCACACTGGCCAGCTTGACGGCCAGTGGCTCGTTAAAGCACAGGATCAAGACGGGTTTGGTGCTGGCCGTGCTGGCCCGGGCCAGGTACTCGGCGCGGTAGCCCAGGATCATGGTTTTGCCCGAACCCGCCACGCCATGAATCACGCGGTGGCCGTTGCCCAGGGAGCGCGCCAATTGCTCCTGCTGCAGGTCCATCACACGCATGATGCCGGGCAGTTCGGCCTGGCTGTCGCTGTCGTCAAACAATGCGCCCTGCGTTTGCACGCGCACCTCGGGGAACATGATCCAGCGCACCCGGTCGAGCTGCGGCAGGCTCATGACTTTGCCAAAGGCGTGGGGAAACATGTTCCACAGCCGCTGCTGAAAGCTTTCGGCTTCCACCGCTTCATACATTTCGTCCGAGCAGATCACGTGATGCGGCGCGATGGCCTCGGCCAGCCCGGCATCGTCGAACTGCTTGCGCGTGATGCGTGTCAACACCACGCCATGGCCCCAGGGAAACGACAGCTTGCCTTGGTGTTCACCGTCCGGTTGCACCAGTTGCGGGTCGCGCTCCAGCGCGTTCACCACCTGGATGGCGCAGTGCCGCGCCTGCGCCAGCGGGTTGATGACCACCTTGGGCTGACCGTTGGCCAGGATGTCCCAGGACTGGCGGTCGGCACGCAGGATGGTCTCCAGCTTCCAGTCTTTGGTTTCCAGAATCAGCAGGCCCCGGCGTGGGTGCAGCAGCACAAAGTCAGGGTAAGTCTGCTTGGGGCCGATCGGGACGTCGTACCAGAGCAGGTAGTCGTCGTCGAGCTTTTGTTCAAGCCGCTCGGCGAGTCGGCGCTCGCCGCTGGTCATGCGTGAGGCGCAGGCACCCAGCGCGGGTATGAGGCTTGCCATGATGTTCCCGTCCCTGAGAAGTGATGGA
>NZ_JAURYQ010000027.1 GCF_030653815.1 Rhodoferax sp.
TCTCTGTCGCGGAGACTATTGGCCCAGAGAGAGCGAAAGTGGCGGATTTCTGTGCGCCTGGAAAAACCGCGAAGTCCGCAAGAATCCTCGGAAACCCCAATGAACACGCGGGTAAAGGCGAAAAAAATCCAACCGTGTGACGGGTTGGAACTTGTATATGGTGGTGTACTGCGGACCACGGTTCAAACTCGCTCTCGGAACAGGTGAGGAAGGTTTCGGGTATTTGTTCCATGATTGCGAAGATTGTCCTTTTCGGATGGTGAAACTTCGAACTGAACATCAAACTTCACAAACCAGACAAATAGCCTCTACCGCCGAGCTCGTTTGTAGGCTCGAAGATCTTCGGCAGAAAACATCTGGTTGCGTCCCACCGTGTGACAGGGCAGCAATTTATTCGCCTGCACATATCGCCGCAGAGTTGGCAAAGACACCTCTAGATACTCAGCCGCCTCAAACGCCGATAAAGGTTCATGCTGCAAGTGACCGAACACTTGCTCATGCGTGAAGTCATCATCCCTAAACGCCTGGTTTGTCAGAAGCGAAAAGAATTTGATCCGCTCAGTCGAGGGCATGCGCTTCATCTCCGAGAAGAGATCTTGTGCGGTCAATGCGTGGCTCATTTTGAGGTTCCTTTGGATTTTTCCTGTCGTAGGTACTGTTTCAACTCAGCGTAAAAATTCTCGTGAGTACCCACCTGATAAAAATCAATAACTAAAAACTCCACGGACACATCGTCCTTTGGAGCGCGATAAGCAATCAAATACTCCTGCCGACTGAAGCGAAACTTGCGCACTCGGATTCCGGCCAGGTCTCCAACCTTCAGCTCACCAATTTCGGGATCATCGCAAACGACGTCCACTTCATCTTCAATTGCCAACTGCAAGGGCTTGTGTGCCTTTTTGACGTACTGAGCAAACGGCCGTTTGAAGTTGGTTTCCATGCGTCAATTATGCATCGAATTTGATCTCATATCAACTCACACATTACTTTGCACGCCACTTGGCCAGCAATCGCGCCTGAAGGGACTTGCGCTCGGGCAGCAGCCGGGCACGCCGGGCTGCGATGCGCTCGGAAATCTCAAGTTGGCGACTCGGGTCAACCCACGCCTTGCCATCCGTGGCCAAGTATCTATCGCAGGTGGAAGTGCCCTCCAAACCCCTCACCCGTATCGACCTCAACCTGGCTTCAGGCATCCTCAAGGCACGGCGCGAACTGAACGCGACGGAAGTCCTCATGGGCTGGAGCGAGCAAAGCCGTGCGCCAGAGTTCTTCTTCGGCTCGCTGATGGAGAACCTGCTGCGCGAGAGCGAGTTCTCCTTGCTCGTTTTGCGGCCACGCGAACCAATCAACACCACCCGTCGCCTACTCCTCATCGCTTCACCCGATGCCGATCTGGAGCCGGGCTTCAACGCCGGCATCAGGTCCATCAAACGACTGGCTCGTCAGCTTAGCGCTCCAGTGGTCTTGATCGGCCATGCGGGGGTTTCCGAGCGGGTGTTGAGTCGAATTCGGACTTTGGCGCCCGATTGCGATCTTGTTATGAGTAAGACAGAACGCTGGCCAGGGCTGACCCGTGCCCTCAAAGAGCAATACCGTGACGGAGATTTCCTGATCCTGTTCGGCGCCCGACAGGGTGGCTTGACGTGGAAGCCCAGTATGACTCACCTGCCAGAAGAACTCGCAGAACTTTTCCCCCGAGCCAATCTGTTGCTGTTCTACTCTGGCGATCCGCGGCCTGATAACCCGAACTCGGTAATGAACCCGGAGTCCTTGTCGAGAGTGAATTGATTCCTGAGAATCCTGACTTGATGCCGCTAGGCAGGATCATCCAGATCATAAGCCTATGGTGCTCTCGCCTGCGACAAACTCAGGAACCAGAACGAAAACGGGGCGGGTTGGTGACGTTGTTCCCAACCGCTTTGACCGCGTACCAGGCAATCCGTACCGCAGGTACTGTTCGAGCAAATCATCATTGCCACCGGCGACGTTGCCGAAGCCGCCTTGGGGGCCTTTGATCACCTGACGCGTACGCCCATGGCATAAAGAGTTAGTGTGCCAAGCGGCTAACATGCAACCATGAGCTCTTCCTGGTTGGAATCCACGCTGCTGCTGGCACAGGGTCTCGCCCCCCTTCTTGTGTCGCTGTTGCATCTGGTGTGCGCCACGGCCGTGACGGTGCATGCGTTGCTGAACAAGCGGCTCGTGCACGCGGCGATCGGCTGGATTGCGCTGGCCTGGCTCGCGCCGTTCATGGGAGCCCTGTTGTACCTGATGCTGGGCGTGAACCGCATCCGACGTGCCGCTGTGGCCTTGGGGCTCACTGACACCTGGCGCGGTGACGGCTCCAGCGCTGACCCGACCAGTGAAGCAGATGCCCCTTGCTTGCCGGAACTGGCCGGCATTAGCCGGCTCACCCGTGAGGTCACCGGGCGAAGCTTGTTGGCTGGCAATACGGTGACGCCGCTTGTGCATGGCGAGCAAGCCTATCCCGCCATGCTGGCTGCGATTCACGCGGCACGCCATTCGGTCACACTGCTCAGTTATATTTTTGACGATGATCTGGCCGGGCGTTCTTTTCTGGAGGCGCTGGCACAGGCAAAGACGCGCGGGGTGCAGGTGCGGGTGCTCATTGATGCGGTCGGGGCGCGTTACAGCCGCCGCCATATGGTCAAGCAACTGCGCCGCTGTGGCGTTCCAGCAGCCGTGTTTCTGCCGCCCCGCCTGACCCGCCTGCTGGCCCAGGCCAACCTGCGCAACCACCGCAAGATCATGGTGGTCGATGGTGAAATTGGCTTTACCGGCGGCATGAATATCAGTTCTGCCCATTGGCTGTCAACAGCGTCTGCGCCACTGATTCAATGCCTGCATTTCGCCGTACGCGGCCCCGTGGTCACCGACCTGCAGCGCACCTTTGCCATCGACTGGGCCTTTACCACCGGTGAGACCTTACATGGCCGCCCCTGGTTTGTTGGCAACGCAGCCTGTGGCCCGGTGCTGGCGCGCGGCATCACGGACGGGCCAGATGCCGACATTGACCATATGCGCCAGGTAATTTTGGGCGCGTTGGCAACGGCGCGCCAGCGGGTGCGCATTGTGACACCGTATTTTCTGCCTGACGATGTGCTACTTACCACGCTGCAGATCACGGCCCTGCGCGGCGTGACGGTAGATATTGTGCTGCCCGCGCGCAGCAACCTGCCATTGCTGGACTGGGCCATGCGCTCTCAGTTTGGCTGGCTGGTTGCCAGCGGCTGTCGCGTCCACCTGAGCGGGCCGGGCTTTGACCACACCAAACTGTTTTTGGTGGATGACGCGTGGTCGCTGATCGGCTCGACCAATTGGGATGCGCGCAGCCTGCGACTGAACTTCGAATACAACCTGGAATGTCACGACGCGCAACTGGTGCAGCAGCTCGATGCCCTGGTGGATGAGCGCATTGCGCAGGCACACCAACTCACGACCGCCGAGTTGGCCGGGCAGTCCTTGGGTGCACGGCTGCGCGACCGACTGGTCTGGCTGCTGTCGCCATACCTGTGACTGGCTAGCGCAGAAATTGACTATATTGCTCTTTCAATGCGAACTCACTTGCGCACACGGCGCCCGGCGCTAAGTATTGCTTCCACTATGATTTAAAGCATAAAGAACAAATAGTAAAACCATGAACAACCTGTCACTGATCGGCGGCCTGGCTGGTGGCGTGGGCCTGTTTTTGCTGGGAATGGGGCTGATGACCGACGGCCTCAAACTGGCTGCTGGCCCGGCGCTGGAACGCATTTTGGCCAACGCGACGCAAACACGCGCGCGCGCCCTGGCCAGCGGCGTGCTGGTGACCGCCGTGGTGCAGTCGTCAAGCGCCGTCACCGTGGCGGCCATTGGTTTCGTCAATGCCGGGCTGCTGACGCTGGGGCCAGCCATCTGGGTGCTGTTTGGCGCCAACGTGGGCACTACCATGACCGGGTGGCTGGTGGCGCTGGTGGGCCTGAAGTTCAAGATTGAGGCACTGGCCCTGCCCATGATCGGTCTGGGAATGGTGCTTCGACTCAGCGGCGAGGGTCAACGACGTGGTGCCATGGGCATGGCCATCGCCGGCTTTGGGGTGCTGTTTTTGGGCATTGACCTGCTCAAAAACAGCTTCACCGGTGTCGCTGCAGGCATGACGCTGCCCGATGGTGGCGGCGCTTTGAATGTGTTGCTGCTGGTGGGCAGTGGCGTGCTGTTGACGGTGCTGATGCAAAGCTCCAGCGCGGCACTCACCGTGGCGCTGACCGCTGCGCAGGGTGGCCTGCTGTCGGCACAGGGCGCGGCCGCTGTGGTGATTGGTGCCAATTTAGGCACCACGGTGACGGCGCTGATTGCCGCCATTGGTGCTACGCCCAACGCAAAGCGCGCCGCTGCGGCGCACATTTTGTTCAACCTGCTCACAGGGGTGGTCGCGCTGGTGTTGCTGCCGTGGTTGATCAACTTTTTGGCCGTGCTACGCGAGTGGCTCGACCTGCCGCCCGACCCAGCAGCCAAGCTGGCGCTGTTTCACACCGTGTTCAACCTGCTGGGCGTGCTGCTGATCTGGCCAGTGGCGGCGCGCATGACACGCTTTCTGGAGGGCCGCTTCAAGGCTGCTGATGAAGACCAGGGCCGCCCTCGCTACCTGGACAAAACCGTGTTGACCATCCCCGCTTTGGCGCTCGATGCCCTGCAGCGCGAGGTGGCGCGCCTGGGGCAAATGGCGGTGGCCAGCGTGCAGGCAGTGCTGCGCGAGCCGCTGGCAGCGGGCACCAGCCTGCACCCGGTAGCGGCTGACCGCTTGGGAAAGGCAATTGCTGACTTCATTGTGCAGTTGCACCGCAGTGGCATGTCCCCGCTGAGCGCCGCGCGGCTCTCCAACATGCTGCACCTTGCACGCGACCATGAAACGGCCGTGGCCTTGGCCGGTGAGGCGGCCCAAGCGTTGGCCGAACTGAACCTGCCCGCATCGGTTGTCCCACAGGTCCACCAGGCTGCACTCGACAGCTCCGATTGGGCCACCTTGCGACAGCACGCAGACCACATTCTGACGTTGGCCACGGTAGAGGCCGGCAGCGACCGCCGTACCTTGGAACAAGCCAGCATCTCGCTCAAAATCGCCTATCAGAACCTCAAAGACCGCCTGCTGCGTGACGGGACACAAGGGCAGCTCGACGTGACCGCCATGGACGCGCAACTGCGCGCTGCCAGTGCACTGCGCCGCGCTATTGAGCATATTGTCAAAGCCCACGCCTTGCAGAGCCGCATGAACAACCCCGAACCAGAACCCACCCAAACCTAAGGCAGCTTCCGGCGAAATTGAAGGTCAGCTTTTCCACTTTTCTGTGGGGCTCATGGGGTTCCGGTGAACGTCGGGAATGGGTCTACTGGAGCCTTTGGGCATGCCCTACGAGCGTAGCGCCCAGCGTATCGGCCAGGCCAACGGCTACAAATCCAAGACCATGCTCACCCGCATGGGAGAAATCACCTTTGAGGTGCCCCAGGTGAGAAGCGGTGGTTTTTATCCCAGCGCCCTGGAGCGCGGCAGCCGCTCAAGACCTGCGCGCTCGTGCGCTGCAATGCAAACACCGGCATCGACAGAAAACCCACTGTGGCGGTAGGCCAGCATCTCATTGGCCTCAAAGCTTTGCAGTAGCCCCCGTCCCACGAAGGCGCGCAGGACACGCCTGCGCAAGGTGGCTTGGGCTTGGATTGCGACACGCTCATCGACCCCGCTGGCCGGGTGGAAGATGACGCCTGATGCAGCTTATGTATCTGCATCGCTAACGTGAGCGGCGGCATTGCCGCGCGACTTGGGGATCGGCAGCCGTCCGCACGCTCCCCGCAGCCCTCCCCAGCGTCCCGGGGACGGTACCGCCTTATTTCATGAACCCGGAAGTGACGGCCACTTCCGCGCTGATGGCATCGTTGTGCGGATCGTCCAGGGCCAGCAAGCGCCGCAGGGCCGGCGACAAACGTCCCTGAACTTCCGGGCGCAGCAGACGCTTCTGGTACTGCTGCTGTGGCTTGTCACCACGGCAATAGAAGCTGTGTAACGCCGTGCGCGGCTTGTCCGTCAGATTGGCATCGCCCCCATGCCACAGGTGTGCATTCATGACCACCACGGTTCCGGCCTTGCCTGTGATTTTGACCTCTTCAGGATGCGCATCTTTAGGGCGATCCGGCAGGCGCCCGAGCAGATGGGTGCCAGGCACAGCCCGGGTCGGACCATTCTGTAACGTAAAGTCGTCCAGCATCCAGATGCAGTTGCAGACCCAGTAGCCACCCGCATCCGGGATCGCCGCCATGTCGCAATGGAGCGGCTGGCTGATGCCGTTGTGCGGCAGCGCCGTACGCACGTTCAGGCTTGAGAGTTTGAATTCCGGGCCGAGCACCGCGCCAACTGCCTCCAGTACCTCGGGCATGGCCACCGCACGCTCAAATATTTCGCCCTTGTCTACGCAATTGGCCAGACGCAACGCGCCCGGCTCGTGCTTGAATTCCTGCCCGGCCCGGTCGCCCTCCTCCTTATACAGCGCCTCAACCCGTGCACGCATCTCGGCCAGCATGGCTGGCGGTATCAGATTCGGGAAAATGGCATAGCCCTGCTCGGCCAACTGCTTTTTCTGCATCTCGTCCATCATAAGGATAGGAAATTCAACCACATGCGTACCAGTATCACTCTTCAGATCGGCCACCAGAATCAGTACAAACCCTGCGAAAGTCGCTTATGTGGGCGTGCACGCGCACAGATCGCTTCATTGGTGATTGAATTTGCTGATCTGGCGCTGTACTGACCCGCAGCGCGTCGGGGTCGCTGTCTGGCTTACTCACCAATTGACGCGCTGATCGATCTCGTAGTCCGGTGCCGGTTGCGCTGCCATATCCCATTGCGGCTCGCTTTGCGCCCCGTCATCCATCTGCGCACCACAGTCGTCCCACAGCGGCGGCCCACGTGCCGGGGAGATGTGCGGGGGCTCTGAGTCCGCCCCGATGTGGTCAAGAATTTGCCCGATGTCGGCACTGTGTCTTCTGGAGCCAGCCAACTTTCTCCGAAACAGACCGACAAAATTGGATGTCGGGTCAGGGCACCAAGGAGTCGATCGCTGACTTTTCGCCGAAGTCAGCTATCCATGCTACTTTGCGGACTTTGGTGTGACCGGTGTTCTCTCTGTAGCGGAGACTATTGGCCCGGAGAGAGCGAAAGTGACGGATTTCTGATCGGCCGGAAAAACCGCGAAGTCCGCAAGAATCCTCGGAAACCCCAATGAACACGCGGGTACAGGCGAAAAAAATCCAACCGTGTAACGGGTTGGATTTTGTATATGGTGGGCTGGCGTCTACTGAGAGATAGTCCGAAACCCGCATGAAATATAGAATTCTTCAATTCAATCTTTATTTTGTTCCCCGGTTTGTTCCCCGGTAATGTGCATGATTGTTTTGGGCTTCAATCGGACTCGAAAAATATTTCACACTTCCCAGGCTACCTTGACAGTCGCTTGCGTAAACCTATAATTGCCGCACTGAGTTCGACACGCTCAGCTATCAACACGGGCCGCCACGCCCAATAATTATCCATAACAGACGTCTTCTCTACGGACGGTAATAAAGATTCGGGCTTCGGTCGCTTTACTAGCAACAAGCGACCCACCGTGCATTAACACGGTCAGAAGCCATCGCGCGTTCGCCAACACAGCGGTACTGATCGCGTGGGCGTTTGCATTCTTTTGATCTGTTATGGAGCGCGTATATGCAAAATGCATCGCCAAAAAAGTCAGTGTTTCCTCTTTATCCTTCGATGGCTCAAGCATTCGGGCGGCCCGGCGAAAATCCAACGGGCCACGAAACGACTAGGCTCGGCTTAGTGGAAAACTCGATGGGTAAGCAAACGAAGGGGCTCAAGCTCCCCGAAGTTCAGTTAATCACAAAGCTGAGCCGATCGACCATCTACTCCAAAATGTGTCCGACGAGCAAGCAATTCGATGCATTTTTTCCACCACCGATTCGCACCTCCAGCCGTTCGATTATTTGGCTCAACTGGGAGATCGAACGCTGGCTGCAGCACCGCATTGATCTGAGCCGCAAAGGGGGTACAACCTGACCCCCGAAGTTAATCGAATCAATCCGGACTTGAGCGGAAACGCAGAGTTCGCCCCCGAAAAAGCCATATAAACATTCTCCCCGAAGGTCAACCGACCTTCAGGGAGATAAGGCCTAACTGCGTACATGCCCAAAAATGCAGCGGGGGCTCTACGCCCGCGATTTTCTGCTAAAGATTATCGCGGAGAGAACACCTTCCAAACCGATCAATTTTGGTTAATTAACGTGTATGAGGAGAACTCATAGGAGTCCTGCACCACGTCATGTCATAACCCAACAATCAAGCGTTAGAGAATAGCGCCTCTAACGCCAGCTGAGTCTTTACGACCCAGCCTTATACGAGGACCGAAAGTGAGCAATCAATCTGACTTGGAAGACAGTATTTCTGACGATGAATTTTACCTAGCGCAAGATGAACAATCGAATTGCTGGCAAGAGGAAGTTGGCGGCGAAACGGTGATGGTGCTTGCTCATCAGTACCAAAGCCCGTATCCCCCCTTGGAGGAGGCGGTGAAGGCGATCCTCTCCAGCAGAGACCCGATATATAAAAAAACAACGGACAAATCAGGGCGTGAAGTCCATGCGGTCACGGCCCTCAGCTACTTCGCCTGGCGCATGCCCCAATTCATTGCGCTTTATAGCCCCAAGATCCGACACAGCCCACATATTCAGCTGTTCTTTGACACTGTTAAGAAACTGGATATGTGGCTGGAAACTTTCAAAGTGCCGGGTGCCTGGTCCTTGGTGGAAGGCAAGAAGGTGGCGGAGCGTTTGAACGAGATGGTGGATGAAATTCGGCGTGAGGCTGCCACGGTGGCGTTCAAGAAGAGTGTTACTCGCAGGCAAGAAAACTCAACCAAGAAGTTTCAAAGCTCTCGGCAGTATGTGAATAGGATCTTTGCATGGCGGAACCGGCTTGAAGTTATTCGAGTTGATCTGGAGTATCGAACTGACAAAGAGGAGCCCAGCTTGGCGCAAGCAAGATCCGACCTGGCGCATTTCATGGAGAACCGTCGGCACAACAGGCTGTTTGACGACATTGGCGGGTACATCTGGTCGCTTGAATATGGTGGACGCGGTCGTGGATACCACTTCCATGTCATCTTCTTTTTTGACGGATCAAAAGTACAGAAGGACACCTACATCGCCCGCAAAATTGGGGAATACTGGGTGGACGTCGTTACGAAAGGGCGTGGGGCCTACTACAACTGCAATGGCAACAAAAAACGCTACCAGCGCCTCAATCGCCTCGGTATCGGTCGGATCGAAAGCGACGACGAGCAAAAGCGCCACAACCTGGACCACGTTGTTCAGTACCTGACAAAAAAAGACTACTGCTTGATGCCTGAGTTTGATGGCGGCCGAGTTTTTGGGAAAGGCAAAAGCCCTCGCATCAATACGTTAGGCGTCGGACGCCCGAGGAAGGATCGGTCTACAGCCGAAAATCTTCACCTGGATCAGCCGCATTTATCGGCGTCAGCGAACGCGAACGCCGGCAGCCCTTGGCGTATTCCTCCCACAGCAGTTGCAGGGTGACACCGGCGCGTTTGAGCTCAGTGTGTATCTGGGCAAAGTCAGGCAGTGCTTGTTTGCTGTTGCGCGGTAATGCCGCCTTGTACAGCTTGGCCTCAAGCTCTTG
>NZ_JAURYQ010000028.1 GCF_030653815.1 Rhodoferax sp.
ACACCAGCCCAGCCACCGATACCTGATAGCACGCCAACGTATTGTTTACCTTTGTTACCGTAGGTGAATGCATTACCAATCACGCCAGAACCTACCTGGAATTTCCAAAGTTCTTTACCAGTTTTATCATCCACCGCTTTAAACCAACGATCTAACGTACCGTAGAACACTAAACCAGTGGCTGTTGTTAGTACACCACCCCAAGCAGAGAACTTCTCTTTGTTGTACCATACTTTTTTGTTGGTCATTGGGTCATAAGCAGCAAAGCCACCCATCACACCGTCAGGACCCGGGAACATGGTCAATGTCGCACCAACCCATGGTTGACCAGCAACGTATTTAGACTCAACCGGCTCGTAGGTCATACATACGTGGTTCAATGGTGAATACATTAAACCCGTTTTTGGTGAGTATGCAGCTGGTTGTTGATCTTTAGTACCCAATGCAGCCGGGCAGATGCCTTTAGCATTGTAATCTTGGTGCGTTGACGCATTTGGTGTTTTATTAGGCACACCGGTTTTTAAATCAACACCAGTGGCCCAGTTCACGAATGGGTGTACTTTTTCAGCAGCAACCAATTTACCTGTATCTGCTACCCAAGTGTAAGCGAAACCGTTACGGTCATGGTGCCATGCATAAGTTTTGCCGCCTTTGTCGAACAAGATCACTTCATTCACACCATCGTAATCCCACTCATCATGTGGAGTCATTTGCATGCCCCAGCGAGCCATGCCAGTATCTACATCACGTGCAAATACAGACATAGACCATTTGTTATCGCCTGGACGTACATCCGGATTCCAAACAGAAGGGTTACCAATTCCGTAGAACACTAAGTTTGTACGGGCATCATACGGAAACCAGCCCCACACAGAACCACCACCATGTTGCCAGCCATCTTTAACCGCCTGTGGTTTTAACCAGGTACGTGTACCTAGTTCTTTTTCGCCAATTTTCAATTGGTCATGAGGTAACGGTTTAAATGAACCGCCAATTTTGTTACCGCCGTTTACGTCTTGGTAAACTGATAATGCGCTGTACTCAGGTGTATCTTTATTAAAACCTTCGCCGATTAGCACTTCAGCATCCGGGCCTGTTGAATAAGCTTTCCATGCCAATGAGCCATCTTTGATGAAGTATGCTGCAATAAAGCAACGTACACCGAACTCAGCTCCTGAACAACCTGTCAGCACTTTATCTTTAATGACGTGTGGTGCGTTAGTGTTAGTAGCGCCGACTTTTGGGTCTGTATTTGAAACAGACCAAACCTTAGCGCCTGTTTTAGCGTCTAAAGCCACCAAGTGACCGTCATTTTGTTGCAAGAAAATTTTTCCATCGCCAAAACCCATACCGCGACTTACGTTATCGCAACATAAAACAGCTTGTACTGATGGATCTTGTTTTGGGAAATATGACCAAACGATTTTTTGATTGTCGTTTAAATCAAGTGCGTATACGTTGTTTGGGAATGCTGTATGTACATACATCATGTTACCAACAACTACTGGTGAACCTTCGTGACCACGGTTTACACCTGTTGCGAATGTCCACGCTGCTTTAAGGTTTTTGATGTTGCCTTTATTTACTTGCGCTAGCTTGCTGTAGCCTTGGTTGTCGTGCTGACCACGTGGGTGCAACCAATTGTTTGAATCTTTCATTGCGGTTTCTTGGTCTGCCGCTGCTGATGCAAGCATTGGCATTGCCAAGGCTGCGCTTACCGCTAGTCCTAATACTCGTTTTTTTGTAAACATAGTTATCTCCAAAGATAATATAAAAGAGTGAAGTAAATTAACCTCAATTTGCTCACATAAAACTGGCACTAGGATGACAGGCAATTGATTCAACCACGTAATAAATGCATACAAATATGTACGCTTTTTAAATTTAATTGTTTCAATTTGTAAACGAATGTAACTGTATATAAAAAAACCGCCTTTTAGGCCATCCAGTTTTTTAATTCATGCTGGTCCACTTAATAAATTAAGCGTCCATTGAAAATTTTGGTAATATTCTCAACTTGGGTTCTCCTAGTATCCATTAAGCGTAATTTTCTGAA
Organism: Rhodoferax sp.; assembly: GCF_030653815.1. Classification (GTDB taxonomy): domain Bacteria; phylum Pseudomonadota; class Gammaproteobacteria; order Burkholderiales; family Burkholderiaceae_C; genus Rhodoferax. The sequence continues at coordinate 2,057 of NZ_JAURYQ010000028.1, forward strand.
CGAAATCACTTACTCAGAAAAAATTATGTATCACCAATATGCTGACTGGATAGGAGATGGCTATGCTAAGACCGTGGGAACTCAACGTCGATATTGCGCGTGAATCAGGCACCGCTATTCATGTGCAAATTGCACAAAAAATCATCGGCGATATTCAAAGTGGGCGCTTCACACCCGGGGTGGCACTTCCGGGCACACGAGATCTTGCCAATAAAATCAAAGTTAATCGAAAAACAGTTATTCAGGCTTATGACGAACTGATTTCTGAGGGCTGGCTGATTAGCGAGAGCAAGCGAGGAACATTCGTTTCTCCCCGGGTCCTTACTGTCAACCATCAGAACAAACCACCGCTAAAAATTCAGCATCGGGCATCACTTCCCCTCAGTAAAGAGGTAACACCTATCCTAAGCAAGCGCCAGGAACATGACTTTATCCACTTCAGCGAAGGACTACCTGATGTTCGATTATTGCCCTTTGAAATGCTTTCCCGTGCAATGCGACATGCATTGATTTTTTCTGCAAGAAATAATAAATCAGCCTACGGTGACCCTAAGGGCTCTATGATTTTACGAGAAGCTATTCTTCAAATGCTTAATATGGAGAGAGGGCTTCATGCAAATATTGAAAATTTATGCATCGTCCGTGGTAGCCAAATGGGCGTTTTTTTAACAGCGAGAGTTTTTATAGAAACTGGTGATTGTGTCGTTGTTGAGCAACTCACTAACCCGCTTGCCCGCGAAGCATTTAAAAGTTGTGGTGCTAGTATTGTGAGCGTCGCACATGATAATGAAGGAATAGATGTAGACAACCTGGAACTACTATGCGGTCAGCATAAAATACGCGCGGTTTATGTCACTCCACACCATCAGATTCCCACTACCGTATGTATGTCGCAAGAACGGAGAAAGAGGCTTCTGGCACTTGCAGAGCAATATGATTTTTTAATTATCGAAGACGATAGTGATTATGAGTTTAATTTTTCTCAAAAAGTTACCCTACCTCTTGCCAGCATACAAAAATCTAATCGCGTCATTTATATTGGCTCGCTTTCTAAAGTATTGGCGCCTGGTTTTCGAATCGGCTATATCGTGGCACCTAAAGAAATCATTCACCAGTGTGCAAACCAAGTCACCTTGATAGACCGTCAAGGTGACATTATTACAGAGTTAGCAATTGCGGAATTGCTGCATACGGGTGAAATAAAAAGGCATAATTTACGTACCCTAAAGATTTACGAAGAGCGCAGCACTTTCATCTCTAGCCTTATACATAATGAGTTAAGTGAGTTTGTGAGCTTTCGAGTGCCAGATAGCGGCTTAGCCATATGGCTTGAAATAAATCAAACAATCGATATGAATATATTAATCAGTGATGCGGAATCAGAAAAAATAAGCATATCAGCTGGCGTAAATTTTTCAGCTTCTAACTACCAGATTCCCGCCATCCGACTTGGCTTTGCTAATTTGAATAATGATGAAATTCGCATAGGCATTAAACGCCTTAAAGCTGTTTTTTTGAACCAGCAAACTAAATTGTTACGAGCATGACGTTACAAGTGAATAAAGTAATATTTTTCAAAGTTGGTGGTTGTATACAACCCTGCTGGTTGCTTATAACCAAAATCTTCAAATAATCACATTAAATAGAATTGGCAGGAAACATAAAAAATACAATATATTCAAATGGTTAAGCCGATAATAATTGATTATATAAACTTGGCACGTTTGTAGCATAAGTAATATCAGGGAATACTATCACTAGGACTTTTTACTGTTACATAATTTTAAGGGTTGTGCGTACAGTAAACTGGATAGATTCCTCACTTAAGTTTTGTTAATTTGCATGTATTAAAAAGTAGAAAAGGCGCCCTAAGGCGCCTTTTCTACTTTACCGCTATCGTAATTTTTTTAACAAAAAATGTTACAAAAATTACTCTTTACCAATTTGATAAACCTCATAACTAGCCTCTACAATCTTGCCTGTAGTCGCATCAACTTCAACTTTAATTTCTTCTCCATCAGCTTCAAGTATATCGAATTCATAAGAGGCTTTACCATCTGATTCAAGTTCATACTCTGTTTCAACCACAGTACCCGGGTGCGCCGCTAATGCGGTTGCTTTAGCTTCAGCCTCAGTCACTTTAGCCAGAGCGATGAATCTAGCATCATCGGCTTTAACTTCTTCTTCAATCTCAGTCACTTTGCCTGTTTTAGCATCACACTCAATATCCCATGATTTACCGTCGGCTGATTCAATATCAAATTCATAAATTCCTGTTTTTTTCTCAGATTTGAATTCAACTTTGACAATCTTGCCGTCGTGTTTACTAAGTGCTGCTTTAACGCATTTACCCAAACTGTCATAAGACTTAGGCTTGATTGTGTCATGCCCAGCCACTGCTGTGTTTGCAAAAAATGCTGCTGCTATTAGGGTAGCGCCCATTGTTAAACGAAACATATTAATCTCCAAATATTAATGTCAATATAAAAGCAAAAAACTACATGCTAGGCCATGCCAATTTATCACTGATAATATTTTACCAAATAATATATAGGTGATTGATTTTTTACATATTTGTAACATTTTTGGTTGTATACAGCCAATTTCAACACATACTTAACGAGTAAAACCTATAAAACGGCCAACTTATAAACCCTTGAGCTGCCCACATAATTAGCGCCTCTGGTACTTCAATCAGCGCATCGTGCTGGCCTGCACTTATCTGATGTCTAAAACAGCCATTAAATGCCTTTGTGGTATTAGTTGGTCGGGCTAGTGTTGCTGCTCGTCTGTGGATAGTGTTCGTGGTTGTTATGAGATGTTGTATTGATTAAACTCGGTTACAAAATAGCTACGAAACTCCAACACCACTAGGCGTAAAAAAGCCCCACAACGCTGTGAGGCTTATACATACTGGGGTGGCTGATGGGGTTCTACCCCACCGATTTCTCAAGTCAGCGTTAATCAATGCGTACAAGCTCATTGTAGCGTACAAATCCAGAAATAAGTGCAACCGTAAGTGCTACCCCTATTAAATCCACCGCCCGATATAGTCCGTCAGATAACCAGACCATATACGCTGATGCATGTTTACTTTTGTAAACACAAAGTGTAGTATGTGCAACATATTATGTTGCATTTATACGGACGGAGGGTATGATGACCGCCACACAAACAGCATCAGCAGGCAAAGGAAGGGAGATCGACCGTGCAAAAATCACGCCTATGCTCCTCAAAATGTTTGAGCTTTGGAACTTAACCACCGAAGAGAAGCTTGCTGCTCTTGGTTTGTCTACCGACAACCGAGCTGCACTTACACGGTATAAAAAAGGTGAAGCTATTTCTGCAAGCAGAGATATGTTGGATCGTGCCGGCAACTTGTTAGCCATCCACAAAGACTTGCGTTTACTTTTCCCAAAGAATCCGGAGTTGGCCTACACCTGGATGAAAACTAAAAACAGGGCGTTGCATGGCAACACACCGATTGAGACGATTGCCGAAATGGGCTTCCCTGGTTTGTTGTATGTGCGTAGCTACTTAGATCGCGCTCGTGGCAACTAATGGATTCGTTATTTTCTAACCTGACTCTCACTGATATTCATCAGAATATCGCGAGAAATATTGTCTCATTAAGAGTCTCTGAAGATTTGTTCGACGACCTGACCGATGATCCAGAAGCTTGGCAAGCTGCCCAGCTTTTGGAGATGGAAACCAAACCCAAATTATTCAATTCTCATCAGCCAATTATTGACCGGCCATTTGAAGAAGCTGAATGGAATACTGCGATTGGCTACCCATTCCAGAACTCTTCACAAAGCAGATTCTCTGATGGCTCTTTTGGCGTTTGGTATGGTGCTGACTCTATCGAAACCACAGTGCATGAAACAGCTTATCACTGGCAAAAAATCCTATTGGATGACGCAGGCTTCAATAAACCTGGTGTCGAGATAGAGCGTAGAATCTTCATGGTGCAATGTGATTCACTTCTTATAGATTTGCGTCCTGAAATTAAATCACACCCTGAATTACTTCATCCAACTGATTACAGCGCCACGCAATCGATCGGAAGAAAACTGCATCGTGAAGGACATCCAGGTCTAATCACTAACTCAGCTAGAGTTAGGCATGGTGATGTCTATGCGGTATTTACACCAAAAGTGTTATCAAACCCTGCGCATACATGCTTTCTAACTTACAGAACCACAGCAACCGGCGTTGAAGTTGAAAGAACAGTAGGTGAAATTTGGATGACAATTTGATATCGTGACAATCTTGTTAAGCCTCAAGTTAAGTGTAGTCAAATTGAACCTTTGATTTGATTATCTAATTTTTTATAAGATCAGGCTACCGCCTCAGCGGTAAGCAAAAATTAAGGATAATCAATAGCTGCATTGGCATTCCAAGTGAGGATCAAGTTACAACTGCAAATCTGCATACATAGAAGGTCAACACTTAGTTGGTAATGTTCCAGAATATTGGTGGGAGTTGACTATTGCACAAAGATTTCCAGCAAATGAAATAAAAAAAGCTGGTTATCCAACTGAAAAGCCATGGCTTTAAACAACTAATATACGTCGCCGATCTTGTAAAGGCAAAAGGGATTTGCTCAAGAGAAACTTGGATTAGAAGCTGGGGTTGATAGAACGCTAGCGAGTAAAATTGAGTGTGAAATTGCCAATCCATCATTAGAGATACTAACTAAACTTGCCTGCCAATTAGGTGTAACTGTAGCTGAGCTGCTTTCAAAAGATTTTAGTCAAAGCGACAACCCTTAAATTTTTTTTAAAATAAAATTTTTAGATTAGTGTTTTCAAAACTCAAGATTGATTATCCAAAACCGACAGTATAAGTGCGGCAGGTGCGCATTAAAAAGGGGTGATACCCCCACCGTGGGGTCACACGGTTTTAATAATTCCTTATTGTCTGAACTTTGCTCCACAGAACTTTATACCAGCGGGTAGATTGTTACTGCTTAGACTTTTTGATGGGGTTAGATATCTATAGAATAACGGCTAATCGTAGCTACAAATCAGCTACAAATTTCCAAAATCGCTAGAAGCAAAAAAAGCCTCACAATGATGTGAGGCTTACAAATACTGGGGTGGCTGATGGGGCTCGAACCCACGACAACAGGAATCACAATCCTGGACTCTACCAACTGAGCTACAGCCACCGTGGGAAAAATTATAACCGATGAAACTTCAGGCTGACCTCAAAACCATCGATAGCTCACCTTGAAAATCACCGGACAGTCTATTGTTTTTTCTCTGGATTGGGAACCAGGATTTCAGCTTTGAGTTTTTCCTTGAGCAAGGCGTAATAGGCTTGCGACTCAGCTCCCGTCCACCACTGCGCATACTGGCCACGGCTCTGGACCAGACTGGCTTGTGCCGCGGCTTCGCGCGCTACCACCCGGTTGACCCGAACGGCGGCGTAACCTTGCGGACCCAAATCAACACCAGCCCAGGCGGGCAACTTGGCAGTGTCGACCCGCAACGCAGCCAGCAGAACCGGCGCTGGCAAATTGAGCGCCTGGTCACGCGACACGACTTGGGCAGCTGGCAGATTTGCAGGAGCAGTCCCTGCTTGCCACAGCGCCAGTTTCTCTGCACCTTCTTTTTTCGCCAACTCGGCAGCTTGGGTGGCAAGCACCTGGGCCTGAACCTGCGCTTTGACTTCGGCCAAGGCCAATGTCCGGGCTGGCTGATGTGTTACCACACGCCCCGCAACCAATTGATTGGCAGCCGTTTCAATCGCCTCGGTGTTGCGCTTGTTGCTCAGGGTATCGGCTGAAAACAAGGCACTGAGGACTTTCTCGTTGGCCAGCACACCCGAGACGCCCGGTAAAGGCTGGCGCGTCACCTTGTCGGCGGTTTTGATCTCGAGTTTGAGCTTGTCAGCCACCGGCTTCAGGCTGTCAGACTGCTCGTACACCGTGTTGGTGAAAATCTCGGCAATTTCTGCAAACTTGCGTTGCGCTTGCTGACCCTTCAGGTCAGTTTCAAGGCCCGCCCGAAGCTCGTCAAAGGAACGTTGTTGCGGCAGTTTGATGTCGGTGAGTTGGATGATGTGAAAACCAAAGTCAGACTCCACCACGTCACTGATAGCCCCCTTTTTCATCGCAAAGGCAGCGTCTTCAAACGGTTTCACCATGGCCCCGCGGGCAAAAAATTCCAGGTCACCACCTTTGGCGGCAGAGCCTGGATCCTGCGAGTTCTTGCGGGCCAGGTCGGCAAACCCGGACGGGTTGGCACGCACCGTCTTCAGCAACTCTTCGGCCTTGAGTTTTGCTTTTTCACGCTCGGCAGCGGCAGCATCCTTGGGTGCAGTGATCAGGATGTGGCTGGCACGACGCTCTTCAACACCACTCAAGCGCTGCGCGTTTTGCTCATAATAGGCCTTCAATTCGGCCTCGGGAATCTGGATGCCCTTCTTGACCGCGTCAAGATCAAGCACCACGTATTCCACTTGGGCTTGCTCAGGCGCTTGAAAAAGAGCTTGATTCTTTTGGTAGAAGGCATCCAACTCGGCCTCGGTCGGATTGAGCTTGGCGACGTAGTCTTTGGTCAGAAAGTTGACAAGCTGAACTTCGCGTTTTTCAAAAAATGCGTTCAAGGCCACATCAGCCACCGCCGGCACAACAAAGCCAGAGGCGCTGACAGCCACTTCAATCTGCTGGCGCGCCAAATCAAATCGCACGTTATTCTCAAACCCCTCTGGCGTCAAACCCTGGCTGGCAGCCAACTGCCGGTAACGGTCCATGTCGATCTTGCCGTCCGCCTTGCGCAAGGAGGCAATGGTGGGATCTTCCTGTAGAAATCGGGCCAGGCGCCCATCGCTGGTGGAGAGTCTGGCCTGGTCAGCCGCCTGTGCCACGACCTGCTCGCGCACCAAGCGCTCCAGGGTGGCGTAGCGGGCTTCAGGGGAGTCAAGCAACTTGGCATCAATGTTGGGCATGGACGCACGCAGGCGGTCTGCTTCTGCCCGGTGCGCTGCGTCCCACTGCGCTTGGGTGATGTCCGTGCGGCCCACACGGGCCACAGGCACATCCGTCTCGTTCATGCGGCTGTACCCATCAATCCCCAACAGCACAAAAGAGGGAATGATGAGCAAAAACATCACCATCATCATGATTCTGGTGTGTTTCCGGAAAATATCGAACATGCGCAAACTCTCCTGTGAGGCAACAAAAAAGGCGAACACAGTGTTCGCCTTTGTGCGGGTGGTGGGTGATGACGGGCTCGAACCGCCGACCTACGCCGTGTAAAGGCGCCGCTCTACCAACTGAGCTAATCACCCCACCGAAAACGGATTCAGTTCAAGGCATCTTTCAATGCCTTGCCCGGACGGAACTTGGGAACCTTGGCTGCCTTGATTTTAATCGAAGCGCCGGTGCGCGGGTTCCGGCCGGTTCGGGCAGCACGCTTGCCAACCGCAAAAGTGCCAAAGCCAACCAAGGCGACCGAGTCACCTTTTTGCAGGGTCGACTTGACAGCTTCGATGGTGGACTCCAGAGCGCGCGCAGCAACCGCTTTGGGAATATCAGCATCGGTCGCGATGAAATCAATTAGTTCAGTCTTGTTCACAAAAAACCTCTCACGGGAGTTGTAGTCGAATGTCTCTTGAATTTTTTGGGGGAATGGAATCCTACCGCCTGAAAAACACCGGGTCGAGTTGTTATGTTCAGGTAATTTCTTCTTGGAAAAATGGATTCTAGACGGGTTTGACCCATCAGCCAGTATTGATATGGCAAATTTTTCAGGGCTCACAGTTGCAGGCAATGACCCTTCCCGTTTCGGCAGTGTCTATCAGCATCAGCCCCCCTTGGGCTGGCGCACCACCAGCGCCACCCCCAAAGCCGTCAGCAGGGTTCCCAACACCGTGGTGAGCGTGATGGGTTCGGCAAACAAAATCCAGGCAATGAAGGCCGTGACCGGTGGCACCAGGTACATCAGGCTGGTGACCGAGGCCGCTGCGCCTTTCTGGATCAGCAAATACAGCAGTGAACTTCCTCCCAGCGTCAGGACGATCGCCGACCAGGCGATGGCGCCCAACAGTTCGGCGTGCCAGCGGATGGCTTCAAGCTCCAGCGCAGCCAGGGGCAAGGTCACCAACAAGGCGGCTCCCAACTGCACGGTGTTGGCCGTGCGCACGTCACACGAGGTGACAAAGCGCTTTTGGTACAGGGTGCCAATGGTGATGCTGAACAAGGCGCCCACGACCAGCGACATATTGAGCCAATTGGCCTCGCCGCCAGTGCCAAACTTGCGCGACACCACCATCACCAGCCCGACAAACCCCAGCACCAGACCCCACCATTGACGCCTCAATATCTTGCTGCCAATGGCCGCCAGCCACAGCGCAGTAAGCACGGGTTGCAAACCCACAATCAGCGCTGACAGGCCGGAACCCATGCCGAGCTTGACAGCCGCCCAGACGCCACCCAGGTAGCCGGCGTGCATGAACACGCCCGTAACGGCCAGGTGCAGCCACTGGGTGCGATGGTTTGGCCACTTGACTTTCGCCAACACAATCCAGATGAGGAAACAGGCGATGGACAGGGCGTATCGAATCGCCAGGAATTTGAAGGGCGGCGCATGGGGCATGCCGTAGCGTGCGACGATGAAACCCGTGCTCCAGATCAGCACAAACACCGCCGGCATGGCCCGGATCAGGGGCCGCTCAAGGGAGACCGTCACTGCACGCGCGACCTGATTTCAGGTAAGGCTTTTTGCAGGTAATAGATCATCGACCAGACCGTCATCACCGCCGAAATCCAGATCAGCCAGACGCCCCAAAGATGGGTGTTGATGACCCCGAACAGCATGCCGTCGAACAACAAAAAGGGGATGGCCACCATTTGCGCGGTCGTTTTGAGCTTGCCGATCATGTGCACCGCCACGCTCTTGGCCGCGCCAATCTGCGCCATCCATTCACGCAGGGCCGAGATGGCAATTTCGCGGCCAATGATGATCAGCGCCACAAAGACATCGGCCCGCCCCAGATGCACCAGCACCAGCACGCAGGCGCAAACCAGAAACTTGTCGGCGACCGGGTCAAGAAACGCGCCAAAGGCAGACACCTGGTTGAGCTTGCGCGCCAGGTAACCGTCAAGCCAGTCGGTGGCGGCAAACACCACAAACATGACGGTGGCGACCAAATTTTTGGTGTCGGGGCCAATTGGCAGGTAAAACACGCCCACGATCAATGGGATCGCCACAATGCGCGCCCAGGTCATGAGGGTGGGGATGGTCCAGAACATGCCTCAATTGTGGCATGCGTTACTTCTAAAAAAGCTGACGTGTCAGTGCAGGGCGCGGTAAATTTCTGCCGCCAAGTCAGTGGAAATACCTTCGACCTGGGCAATGTCGGCCTCGGAGGCCAGCGCCACGCCGCGCACGCCGCCAAAGCGCTGCAGCAAACGCGCGCGCCGTTTCGGGCCGATGCCAGGAATTTCTTCCAGCTTGCCGCCGTCCATGCGCACCTTGGCGCGTGCCGCACGCATGCCGGTGATGGCAAAGCGGTGCGCCTCGTCGCGGATCTGCGCCACCAGCATCAGCGCCGCAGAATCCTTGCCCAGGTACACCTTGTCGCGGCCATCGGCAAACACCAGTTCTTCCAGGCCAATGCGCCGGCCCTCACCCTTTTCCACCCCCACGATCAGCGACAGGTCCAGCCCGAGCTGCTCAAAGACCTCGCGAGCCATCGACACCTGGCCCTTGCCACCATCGACCAGCACCAGGTCTGGCAGGCGCCCGGTGCCGGCCGGCACCACGCCGGAACGCTTGGCCTCAGCCAGGGTTTCGGCCAGCTTGCCGTAGCGGCGCAACAGCACCTGGCGCATGGCGGCATAGTCGTCGCCCGGCGTGATGTCGCTGATCTTGAAACGCCGGTACTCGGCGCTTTGCATCTTGTGGTGGTGAAACACCACACACGAGGCCTGGGTCGACTCACCCGCGGTGTGGGAGATGTCAAAACATTCCACCCGCAGCTCGTCAAGATTGTCCAGCGCCAGGTCCAGCGCCTCCACCAGCGCGCGGGTGCGGGCCTGCTGCGAGCCTTCTTCGGCCAGCAGCCGGGCCAATTGCAGGCCCGCATTGGTTTGTGCCATTTCCAGCCAGACCCGGCGTTGCTCGCGCGGGTTGTGCACGGCGCTGATCTTGACCCCGGTTTGTTCGGACAGTGCCTGCAACAAGCCCTTGTCCACCGGCACACTCACCACCAGTGAGGGCGGCGCGGGCACATTGAGGTAATGCTGGGCAATGAAAGCATCGAGCACCTGCATTTCCACGCTGCGCACAGCAGCCACGGTGTCGCCGGCGTCTGGGTCGTCGAGTTCGGCCGCGTCTTCGACATGGACCGGAAAATACGGCCGATCCCCCAGATGCCGACCACCGCGCACCATGGCCAGGTTGACGCAGGCGCGACCGCCCTGCACCTTGACTGCCAGAATGTCGACGTCGCGGTCGGAAACGTTGTCCACCGACTGCTGGTGCAGCACGTTGGAGAGCGCTGCCACCTGGTTGCGCAGCTCGGCAGCCTGCTCGAATTCGAGCTTGTCAGCGTAGGCCATCATGCGGGCCTCAAGCTCGCGCATGACCTCGCGCGCGTCGCCGTTCAAGAAGCGCTCCGCATCGGCCAAGTCCTGGGCGTAAGCCTCAGGTGAAATATGCCCCACGCACGGCCCCGAGCAACGCTTGATCTGGTACAGCAGGCAGGGCCGGGTGCGGTTGCTGAACACCGGGTCTTCGCAGGTGCGCAAGCGGAACACCTTTTGCATCAACAGAATGGCTTCCTTGACCGCCCAGGCACTCGGATAAGGGCCGAAATAATGGTGTTTTTTTTCGACCGCACCGCGGTAGTACGCCACGCGGGGAAATTGCTCGCTGCCGCTCTTGCCCAGCGCCGTGATCTTCAAGTAAGGGTAACTTTTGTCGTCCCGAAACAGGATGTTGTACTTGGGGTTGAGCGTCTTGATCAGGTTGTTTTCCAGCAGCAGCGCCTCGGCCTCGGAGCGCACCACGGTGGTCTCCAGCCGGGCGATCTTGCTGACCATGTAGCCAATGCGGGTGCCGCCATGGTTTTTCTGGAAATAACTCGACACCCGCTTTTTCAGGTTGATGGCCTTGCCCACATAGAGCACGTTGCCTTGAGCATCGAAATAGCGGTAGACGCCAGGTAGCGCCGGCAGACTGGCGACATCGCTGAGCACCTGCTCGGGATGGGCTGGCGTTGGGGCGGAGTCAGTGACCACAGCGGCTGACATGTTGGGAGCGTTTTCAGACATAGGCCCGTATTGTGGACAATCCGGCCATGCCATGTGAAACGCCCCACCCCACCCCGCACTGGGATATTTTTTGCCGGGTCATCGACAACTTTGGCGACCTCGGCGTGTGCTGGCGTCTGGCCTGCGATTTGGCCGGGCGCGGTCAGGTGGTGCGCCTGTGGGCCGATGATGTGTCCGCGCTGGCCTGGATGGCGCCGCAGGGCGCGCCTGGGGTTGAGGTCAAGGTCTGGACCACACCCCTGGACATGACCGACATCAAGCCTGGCGAGGTCATGCTGGAAGCCTTTGGTTGCACGATCGATGAGGCATTTGTCGCTGAATACGCACGAAAAATAAGGGAAAAAGGCCAAAAATGCGCCTGGATCAATCTGGAATACCTGAGCGCCGAAGACTTTTCAGCGCGTTGCCACGGCCTGCCCTCCCCAGTCATGAGCGGGTCCGGGCGCGGTTTGACAAAGCATTTTTTCTACCCGGGCTTCACCACCGGCACGGGTGGCCTGTTGCGCGAGCCGGATCTGCTGGCGCGACAAGCCCGTTTTGACCGCCAAGCCTGGCTGGACGACCTGGGCCTGCCTTGGCAGGGCGAGCGCCTGGTGTCGCTGTTTTGTTATGAACCCGCCGGCCTGGACGCCCTGCTGCTCAGCCTGGCCAGTGGCGCCCAGCCGAGCTGTCTGCTGGTGACGCCCGGGCGGGCCAGTGCCGCCGTGCGTGCCGAGCTTGCAAGAATGAACACGCTTGACCCCTCCTGGAACCAGCGTTCGGTGTTGTCGGTTTTTTACCTACCCCAACTCAGTCAATTTGATTTTGACCACTTGCTGTGGGCCAGTGACGTCAATTTTGTGCGCGGCGAAGACTCGCTGGTGCGCGCGCTATGGGCTGGCAAACCGCTGGTGTGGCACATCTACCCGCAACACGACGGCGTCCACGCCCACAAGCTTGCCACCTTTCTGGACTGGCTGCAGGCGCCCGCCTCGCTGCGCGCGTTTCACCGGCGCTGGAATGGCCTGGATGCGCCAGGCCCCGGCTTGCCGGACGCGGCGTTCGAACCCGAGCGCTGGCAGGACTGCATGACGCAGGCGCGTGCAAAACTGCTGGATCAGGCAGACTTGAGCACCCAACTGCTCAACTTTATTGCAAAAATCCCTTAAAATAGTGCGTTTTGCGGCACAGACTTGAAATGACCAAAGTCCAGACCGCCCTCGCCGCCTGACGCGCGGCCTACTTTCATCGTTACGTTTCCTCTCATATGAAAATCGCTCAAGAAATTCGCGCCGGCAATGTCATCATGCACGGCAAAGACCCCATGGTCGTCCTGAAAACCGAATACGCCCGCGGTGGCCGCGGTGCCGCCACCGTGCGCATGAAGCTCAAGAGTCTGATCGCCAACTTCGGTACCGAAGTGGTGTTCCGGGCCGATGACAAAATTGACAATGTGATCCTCGACAAGAAGGACTGCACCTATTCGTACTTTGCCGACCCCATGTACATCTGCATGGACCAGGAATACAACCAGTACGAAGTCGAAGCCGAAAACATGGGCGACTCGCTCAGCTACCTCGAAGACGGCATGCCACTCGAAGTGGTGTTTTACGACGGCAAGGCCATTTCGGTCGAACTGCCGACCAGCGTGGTGCGTGAAATCACCTGGACCGAGCCAGCCGTCAAAGGCGACACCTCGGGCAAAGTGCTCAAGCCCGCCAAATTGGCCACCGGTTTCGAAATTGGCGTGCCAATTTTTGTGGCCCAAGGCGACAAGGTCGAAATCGACACCCGCACCGGCGAATACCGCAAGCGCGTCTAAAAAACGGCCCTGCTGGGCGCACCCTCAAAAGGCTTCTTCGGAAGCCTTTTTTTATTGGATTTTTCGGTGTAGGCTACGGTCATGAAGCACGACCCAGCGCAACAAGTCTCTCCGGTTGAACAAGCACCCCAGGACCTGACTGGTTCCCGGCTCGCTCTGCGCCGGGTCGCCATTGATACCTACCGTGAAAACGTGGCCTACCTGCACCGCGACTGCGCGCTGTACCGGGCCGAGGGGTTTCAGGCGCTGTCCAAGATTGAAGTGCGCGCCAACGGTCAGCACATTGTGGCCACTTTGAACGTGGTGGACGATGTCGCCATCGTTGGCTGCACTGAACTTGGGCTGTCGGAAGATGCTTTTTTACAGCTTGCCGTCGCACCCGGCCATGTGGTGTCGGTGGCGCAAGCCGAGCCGCCTGCCTCCATTGGTGCACTCTACCGAAAAATTGCCGGTGAACGCTTGGGGCGTGAAGATTTCACGGCCATCGTCAATGACATCGCCGCGCTGCACTACTCAAAAATCGAACTGACGGCCTTTGTGGTGGCGACCAACCGGGATGAACTGGACCGCGAGGAAGTCTATTTTTTGACCGAGGCCATGGTCGGCGTCGGCAGAAAACTCGACTGGCATGACAGCCTGGTGGTCGACAAGCACTGCATCGGCGGCATCCCTGGCAACCGGACCTCGATGCTGGTGGTGCCGATCGTGGCGGCACACGGCCTGCTGTGCCCCAAAACATCGTCGCGCGCCATCACCTCGCCCGCGGGCACCGCCGACACCATGGAAGTGCTGGCCAACGTGGAGCTGCCATTTGAGCAGTTGGCCGACATCGTGCGCGACCACCGCGCCTGCCTGGCCTGGGGCGGCACCGCCAAGCTGTCGCCGGCTGACGACGTGCTGATTGCGGTGGAGCGCCCGCTGGCGATCGACTCGCCTGGCCAGATGGTGGCTTCCATCCTGTCGAAAAAAATCGCCGCCGGCTCGACCCACCTGGTGCTGGATATTCCGATTGGTCCAAGCGCGAAAGTGCGCTCCATGCCCGAGGCGCAGCGGCTGCGCCGGCTGTTCGAATATGTCGCTGGTCGCCTGCACCTGTCGCTTGACGTGGTCATCACCGATGGGCGGCAACCGATCGGGCGCGGCATTGGGCCGATGCTGGAAGCACGCGACGTGATGCGCGTGCTGGAGAACGACCCGCTGGCGCCCAACGACCTGCGGCAAAAGGCTTTGCGCCTGGCCGGGCGGCTGATCGAATGTCACCCCGATGTGCGCGGCGGCGACGGTTTTGCCATTGCCCGCGACATTCTGGATTCGGGCCGCGCGCTCGCCAAGATGAACGCCATCATTGCTGCCCAGGGCGCCAAGGATTTTGATTACAACAAACCACCGTTGGGGCTGTTGAGCTTCGAGGTCTGCGCATCCACCGACGGCGTGGTCACCAACATTGACAATTTGCAGGTGGCGCGAATTGCCCGCTTGGCCGGTGCGCCCAAAGTGGCCGGCGCGGGCATCGATCTTTTTCGCAAACTTGGCGATGCGGTGGTGGCGGGCGACGTCTTGTACCGGGTCCATGCCAGTTTTCAAAGCGACCTGGGCTTTGCGCGCCAGGCCAGCGCGAAATGCAACGGTTACACCCTTGGCAAGGCCAGTGAAGTGCCGCACGTCTTTGTGGAGTTCTGACCCCATGCTGCTGTATTTTGACGATGAGTTGAACGGCGCCTCGCGTCTTGCGCAGGCAGCCCAGTTGCCCGCCCGCCTGATCGAGCGGCACCGTTTTCCCGATGGTGAGATCAAGCTGCGCCTGCCCGAAGTCCTGCCCGCAAAGGTGGTGATGTTGCGCACGCTGAACGACCCGAATACCAAACTGGTTGAACTGCTGCTGGTGGCACAGACCGCGCGCACGCTGGGTGCCACTCACCTGACGCTGGTGGCACCGTACCTGGCCTACATGCGCCAGGACATGGCTTTTCGTCCGGGCGAGGCCATCAGCCAGCGCATTGTCGGCAAGTACCTGGCCGACTTGTTTGACGCGGTGATCACCGTCGACCCGCACCTGCACCGGGTGACCACACTACAGGAAGCCGTGCCACTGGCGCAGGCACGGGTGCTGAGCGGGGCGCCTTTGTTGTCGGACTGGATAGCCGCGCAGCGGCAGCGCCCCCTGCTGATCGGCCCTGATGAAGAGTCGGCACAGTGGGTGGCGCTGGCGGCGGCACGCCATGGCTTTGATCACGCGGTCTGCCGCAAAGTGCGCCACGGTGACCGTGACGTCGCGGTGGCGTTGCCCGATGTGATCATGGCCGGTCGCCAAGTGGTGCTGCTTGACGACGTGGTCAGCACCGGCCACAGTGTGGCCGGCGCGGCGCAACTGCTGCTGGCGGCAGGTGCTGCGTCAGTGGACGTGGCAGTGACCCACGCCTTGTTCTCGGGTGACGCGCTGCAGCTGATGCAGGCCGCAGGCATTGGCGAAGTCTGGAGCACCGACTGCATCGAACACCCGAGCAACGTCGTCAGCATGGCCAGCGCGCTGGCTGCCGCCCTGGCGCAGCTTCAGACCGTCAGTGACGATCAAAAATAATTGAAATCTGACCCCCATTATTTGGCCTCAATGCGTTGGGCCTTGCCACTGCGCCCGCGCGGCATCACCTGACCCAGTTCGCCGATCACCCGAATCGGTTGCAACTCCTGCGCAAGGGCAAATTTATTCAGTTCCAGGCGGCACCGCGCCAGTGCTTGTTCACCGTCCGCGCCCTGCAACGGAAGCCGCAGCTCCAGGGTATGGTCATCAAGCTGGCGCAAATGAAAATCAAACACACCGGCCTCGTCTTCCAGCACCGTGCTCAGTGCCAACGGTAGCAGCGTGACGGGCCGGCCAGTTCTACCGGTCATGACCAGCGCATCGTCGCGTCGCCCCAACACCTCAATCACCGGCAAGACACAGCCACAAGCACAGCGATCAAGGTGCATCGTCAACTGGTCGCCCAGGTCATAACGGATCAGTGGTTGCACATGGTTCACCAGGTTGGTCAGCAAGGTGGAGCAGGAGGGCTCGCCAGCCGGCATTGGCCGACCGCGCTCATCGACGGGCTCCAGAATGACCCAGTCCACATTGGCGTGGAGTTGTCCGTGGTCGCACTCCCAGGCGATGGACATGAACTCTGAGGCACCATAGCTGTTGCGCACCGCGCAGCCAAGCACCCGCTCCAACCTTTGCCGTACGGTGGTACTGAGGGTTTCCCCGCCGGTCCAGACTTCTTTAGGCGCAAATTGCAGCGCGCCACGTTCTGCCTCATCGGCCAGCATGGCGGCCACCGTCGGATAGGTGGCGATCACGGTCGGGGCAAATGCGTTGAGAGCATCAACCAGAAGTCGGTTGGATTGAAGAATGGAAAAACTCCGCAGCAACGGTGCCTGCCAAGGGTTGAGCGCGCGCACACGTTGCATGCTCACGGCGCTGGCGAAGTGACCACTGATGACCCCCACAAAAGCAATGCGTTCGGTCAGCGCCAACGGATCCAGCCAGCGCTGCAGGGGTCGCGGCACGCTGCGCCGCACCACTTCCAGCGCGTCATAGACCGCCAGGGTCTGCGCGTTTTGCACAAAAATGCCGGGTTCATGGTGGGTGCCAGAACTTTCCCAAACCAGATACTCACCCAGGTAGGCTTGCCCGATGCGCGCAGGATCTGCGGTGAAAGCGCGCAGTTCGCTCAATTTGAGCTGTGGGTCGGTCACCCAATCGTCAAAGCGCGCCATCAGGGCCTGCCGGGACACGCTGGGCAGTTCGTACAAAGGGGTCATGCCGGGCACACAGCCCGACAGATGCTCCCGGTAAAATAGCGACTCCTGCTGCGCTGCGGCGACCAGCATGCTGAGCCGTGACTGCTGACGGTCCATGAGTGCCTGCACCGAGCTCCGTCCGCTGGCCAGCACGTCCACTGACAATGAACTGAACCGGAACGGATCAAAAACTGGCATCATGCACTCCTTCCACGAGCGGCCATCCTAGGCCACACCGGCATCGCCGCGCTTGCGAATAATCATTTTGAAGACCCGATTTTCCTCCTCTTTTCCCCACCCTGGCTGTCATGAACCCCATTGAAAAACCCACCGAGAACCTGACCGAGCGCCGACTGGCGGATGCCTGGGCAGAGCTGCAAAGTCACGCGGATCAAGGCAACCCCTTGGAAGCCGACGCGTATCGACTGGCTTTCTCGGACCCCGAGTTCCTGTTGCGCCGGGAAACCCGCGGCATCCGCTTTCAGCTGGAGATGCTCAAACCCGACCTGGACCAAGCCGAGCAAGGCATCGAGAGCACGGTGGTGGTGTTTGGCAGTGCCCGATTTCCAGCACCGGAGGACGCCAAGAACAGCCTCTACGAGGCCCAAGCCAGCGGCGACGCCAATGCTTTGGCGATAGCGCATCGACTGGTGCGCAACGCCCACTATTACGATCAGGCGCGCCTGTTTGCCCGCTTGGTGGCGGAGTACAGCATGCATCGCCGCCCCGAAGAGCGGCTGTTCATTGTTACCGGTGGTGGCCCCGGCATCATGGAGGCGGCCAACCGTGGCGCGCATGAAATGGGGGCGCCGAGTGTGGGCCTCAACATCGCCCTGCCCCACGAACAAAAACACAATCCCTACGTCACGCCCAACCTCAGCTTCAAGTTCCATTACTTTGCGCTGCGCAAAATGCACTTCATGATGCGGGCCAAGGCGCTGGTGGCATTTCCGGGCGGCTTTGGCACGCTCGACGAGTTGTTCGAGGTCATCACCCTGGTGCAGACGCGCAAGGCGAAACCCGTGCCCATTGTGTTGTATGGCACCGAGTACTGGAAACGCCTGATCAACATGGACGTGCTGGTCGAGGAAGGCGCCATCTCTGCAGATGACCTCAAGTTGTTCCAGTATGTGGATGAGCCCGAAGCCGCCTGGGCGGTGATCAAGGATTTTTACGGCTTGTGAGCCGGCGGTCGCAAGTGCCAGGCCGCGCGTGCGCCAGCCGCCACAGCGGCACCGACTGTCCAGAACACCAGTGACACCCCCAGCACGGCGCCCGCGCTGCCAAACAGCATGGGCATCAGGACGCTGGACGCGTTGATGGCCATCAAACGAAAGCCCAGCGCCTCGCCGTGGCGTGCCTCGGGGGTGATCTGGTGCAAGGTGCTCATGATCATGGGTTGCACCGAGCCCAGAGAAATGCCCAATAAAACAGAGCACAGGCCCATGGTGAGCGCATCGGGCATGAACGGGTAGAGCGCAAACAACACGGCGGTGGCCAGCATGGCGCTGGTGACCACCACCCATTCACGCAAGTGGGCCGCCAGCAGCGGCAAGGCCACCCGCACCGCTGTGGCGGCCAGCGCAAAGCTGCCCAGAATCGCCCCAATGGCCGAGGCGCTCAAGCCACGCTCGTGCCCCAGCACGGGCACCACAAAGGTGTGCACGTCCCAACAAGAGGACAGCAACCAGTTCACCAGCATCAACCTGCGGATCATCGGATCTCGCAGCAAATCCCAGGCGCCGCCCTTGTCGGCACCCGTCCTGACCGGCACCGGAGGTAACTCGACGGTGTGACGCACCCACAGCCAGGTCATCAAGGGCATGCAGGCCAAGGCAAAAAATGCCACCCTGAAACCCGCCAGGTCAATCAGCAACCCCGCCATCAGTGGTCCGATAAAGTTGGCCAGCGCCGGGCCGATCGAGAGCCAGCTGAACATGCGCTTGAGCTCGGTGGTGTTTTGCGCCGAACGCCCCACATGGCGCTGCAGGCTGATGGAAGCCACCCCCGTGGCCCCGCCGGTCATCAAGGCACTCAGGCACAGCGCCGGAAAAACCGGAAATGCCACCGCCAGCCCGGCACCCGCGCTGGCAAACAGCACACTCAAACCCACTGGCCGTTTGAACCCGTTGCGATCCGCGTAACGCCCCGCCGGCAATGCCAAAAACACCTGAGTCAGGGCGAACAGGGAAAGCAACAAGCCCACAGCCAAGGCGCTGTATCCTTCGCGCAGCGCCATCAGCGGTGCGGCCATGCGCATGCCGGCCATGCAGGCGTGCAAGCTGATGTGGCCAGCGATCAGGCGGGTCAGCGCCACCGAGCCCAGCAGCGGCCCGGCGGTATTCATGGTGGCTGAGATGCGTCGGCGCTGTCGAAATCTGCGTCGTGCACGATCAGCACAGCACTCTGCGAGTCAGACAAGGCCTCGACATTCTTGAGCGCACGGCCCATGGCACGGCTGCGGGTTTGCGCACCGTCAATGGTTTTGAGCACGGTCTCGGTTTGCGCCTTCACCCTGGCCAGCACGTCGCCAAACTTGCCAAACTCGGTTTTGACCGCGCCAAGCACCTGCCAGACTTCGCTGGAGCGCTTTTCGAGCGCCAGGGTTCTGAAACCCATTTGCAGCGAGCTCAGCATGGCCAGCAAGGTGGTGGGCCCGGCCAGCGTGACGCGGCAATCGCGCTGCAGGGATTCCATCAGGCCCGGGCGGCGCAACACCTCGGCGTACAGCCCTTCGGTGGGCAGGAACAGAATGGCAAAGTCGGTGGTGAACGGCGGTTCCAGGTATTTCTCGGCAATCGACTTGGCTTCCACGCGAATGCGCTGTTCCAGAGCGCGGCCAGCCAGCTCAGCGCCTGACGCATCGGCACGGCCCTGGGCATCAAGCAAGCGCTCGTAGTCCTCATTGGGAAACTTGGCATCGATCGGCAACCACAAGGGCACGCCAGCATCGGACCGGCCTGGCAATTTGATGGCAAAGTCCACCACATTTTTGCTGCCCGGACGCGTCGCCACCTGCGCTGCGTACTGGTCCGGCACAAACACCTGTTCCAGCAACGAGGCCAGTTGTGCCTCGCCAAAAATACCCCGCGTCTTGACGTTGGTGAGCAGATGCTTGAGGTCACCCACGCCCTGCGCCAGCGTCTGCATTTCACCCAGGCCCTTGTGCACTTGCTCAAGACGGTCAGCGACCTGCTTGAAGCTTTCACCCAGACGGGCCTGCAAAGTGCTTTGCAGTTTTTCATCGACCGTGGCGCGCATTTCGTCGAGCTTGGACGCATTGCTGGTCTGCAGTTGCGCCAATTGCTTTTCCAGGGTTTCGCGGATCTCGTTCATGCGCCGCGCGTTGGACTCACTCAAGCCCGAGAGCTGGTTGGTCAGTGTGTCGTGCAAGGTTTTTTGCAACACGGCAAGCTGCTGGCCAAAGGCATCAATCTGCGTGTTCTGCGTGCGGGTGGCCTCGGCGCCCTGTTGCACCAGGGTTTGCTGAAAGGTGGACAAAGTCATTGCGAGTTCCTGGCGGCTATCGCGCGAGGCCTCGACGATGTCGCGACGGAGTTCACGTTCCAGCCGCTCCGTGCTGTCCCTGACCTGTTGCATTAGTTGATCGGCCTGGGACGCGTCGGCGCCTGAGCGCCGCATGAACACGACGAGCAGGACGGCCAGATTGAGCAGGCCCAAGGCCAGCAGGGCCCAGGAAAAAACTGTGTTCATGCTCTAACCCTTTCGCATGGCACGCGCATGCACAAGCCGCGCTTCAAGCCGACACGACCTGCGGATTCAAAGGCGTCACAGCCTTGCCGTGCACCAGAAAGCCGATCAGGTTGTCAGCGGCGAGCTGCGCCATGGCCAGGCGGGTTGGTATGGTGGCGCTGGCGATGTGCGGCGTCAGCACCACATTGGGCACGCTCAACAGATCCGGGTGCACCTTGGGCTCGCCCTCGAACACATCGAGCCCCGCCGCAGCAATGGTGCCCTGCTTCAAGGCAATGGCCAAGGCCGCATCATCCACGATGCCGCCACGCGCAATGTTGACCAGGCTGGCGGTGGGCTTCATCTGCGCCAACTCGGTCGCCCCGATGACGTGGTGCGCCTCGGGCGAGTAAGGCAGTACCAGAACCAGGTGGTCAGATCGCTGCAACAGGTCCTGCTTGCTGACATAACTGGCGCCGCAGGCCGCCTCGGTGGCAGCATCGAGGCGCGAGCGGTTGTGATAGATCACGTTCATGCCAAAACCGAATGCACCTCGCCTGGCAATACCCTGGCCAATGCGTCCCATACCCAGAATTCCCAGTGTGCTTCCGTGCACCTCCGCCCCGGCAAACATGTCGTAACGCCATCGATTCCACAGCCCCGCTCGCAAGAAGTGCTCGCTTTCAGCCATCCGCCGGGCAGTGGCCATCATCAGCGCAAAGCCAAAATCGGCCGTGGTTTCGGTCAAAACGTCGGGCGTGTTGGTGCCCAGCACGCCAGCGGCGGTCATGGCATCAAGGTCAAAGTTGTTGAAACCAACCGCCATGTTGGCGCAGATTTTCAGATCCGGACAGGCCGCCAGCAACTCCTGGCTGATGCGTTCGCTGCCGGTGGTGAAAACACCCTGCTTGCCTTGAAGCTGTTGGATCAATTCTGCGGATGACCAGAGGGCGTCATCCTGATTGGCAGTGACATCAAAGTGCTGCGCTAACAGCGTCAGTACTTGCGGGAACACGGCACGCGCAACCAAAATGCGGGGTTTCATTTATTCAGTCTCCTGGCACAGATAACTAGTTGAGGGATGTTTTTTAAAGTAACATTGTCCGCGAACTACCCGCTTTTTCCGTGCCATCAAGGTTCATTTGTTGCCACTATTTTTGTCAATTTTGTGCGCCGTTTTGATGGCCTTTTAAAAGTGTCAGACTTGTCTACAATCGCGCAAATTTAAAATTGCAAATTCGATCAACGTGATTCGCTCCCTCAGCCTGTTCGTCTTTTTATACCTGTTCTGGCTCCTGCTGTCGGGTTTGTTTACGCCATTTTTATTGGCTTCAGGGGTGGGATGCGCGCTGGTTGTGACCTGGTTTGCGCGGCGCATGCACGTGGTGGACGATGAAGGTCATCCCGTCCAGCTGGGAACGCACGCACTGGTCTACTGGGCCTGGCTCTTCAAGGAAATCGTCAAGTCCGCCTGGGATGTCAGCAAGATCATCTTGCATCCCAAGTTGCCCATCAGCCCCACCCTGATCCGGTTCAAACCTTCGCAGAGAACGCATGTGGGCCTGGTGTTGCATGCCAACTCGATCACACTCACGCCTGGCACCATCACGATTGAGGCGCATACCCACGAATTTCTGGTGCACGGCCTGACCCTTGCCTCGGCGCACGCGGTGGTCAACAGCGAAATGAACCTGCGTTGCACGGCGTGCGAGGGTAAAGCCTGATGTTCGCAGCCGCTGCCCTCGCGCTCTTGGTCACGCTGGCCTTGACCCTGGTGCGGGCCAGCTTGGGGCCCACGGTTTTTGACCGCGCTCAGGCAGCCAACACCATCGGCACGGTGGCCATGCTGCTGCTGGCGGTCATGGGATTCCTCGGTGGACGCCCCGAGTTCCTCGACCTGGCCATCGTCTATGGCTTGCTCAATGTGATTGGCACCATTGCCGTCCTCAAGTACTTCCGACACGGGGACCTGGGTGACCCGGGTGATGAACAAGAAGACTCGCCAGCCGGGAAGGAAGTTGCCCCATGAGTTTCCTCATCACTTCGGTGAGTTGGGTCAGCCTGATCCTGGGTGGTGTCTTTTGCGTTGTGGGGGCTATCGGCATGCTGCGCATGCCTGATTTCTACACCCGGATGCACGCCGCCAGCGTGATTGAAACGCTTGGCGCCGGCCTGATTTTGCTGGGTCTGATGCTGCAAGCCGGCCTCACACTGGTGACCGTCAAGTTGCTCATGCTGGGCCTGTTGATTTTGTTTGTCAGCCCCACGGCCACCCACGCCCTGGCGCGTGCCGCCATGGTGCGCGGGCTCAAGCCGCTGTTGGCCCCTGAGGAGAAAACACCATCGAAGCCTTGATCATCAATGTCCTGATGCTGATGATGGCCGTGAGTGTGGTGGTCATCATCCGCAGCCGCAACTTGTTTGCCGTGATTTTGCTCAGCGGCATTTACAGTTTTTTGATGGCCACCGTGCTGGTGGCCATGGATGCGGTAGATGTGGCCATGACCGAGGCGGCGGTGGGTGCGGGTATCTCGACCGTGCTTTTGCTGGGTGCACTGTACCTGTGCAAAAGTGAAGAGGCGAATGCACCCAGTAAACCCTTTGTTCCATTGCTGATCTCGCTTTCGGTGGGTGGCATGCTGATCTACGGAACGCTCGGTCTGCCCGAATTCTCGGACCCCAAGGCACCCATCCATGTGCATGTGGCACCACGCTATCTCAACGAGATGAAGCAGGAGGTTGATGTGCCCAACGTGGTGACCGCCGTGTTGGCCAGCTACCGGGGCTTCGATACTCTGGGTGAAACCACGGTGGTCTTCACGGCGGGAGCCGGCGTGGTTGCGCTGCTGCGCCGGCGCCGCAAAGGGAGCAAGTCATGAGAAACGACCTGATCCTGCGCGTCATCGCCAAGTTGCTGATTCCGTTCATTTTGCTGTTTGCCCTCTACGTGCAATTTCACGGTGACTTTGGGCCGGGTGGCGGCTTCCAGGCGGGCGTGATTCTGGCCGCCGCCGTTATCTTTTATGCGTTGATCTACGGCCTGGCTGACGCGCGCAAGGTGGTTCCTGAGCCGCTGGTGGAGTCCATGATGGCCATTGGCGTGCTGCTGTACGCCGGCGTCGGCGTGGCTGGCATTGTGCTGGGTGGCAACTACCTTGACTACTTTGTGCTCGACCCCAACCCGGTGCAAGGGCAGCATCGCGGTATTTTCTGGGTCGAGGCAGGTGTGGCGACCACCGTGTCGGGTGTCATGCTGAAGATGTTCTACATGTTTGCGGACCGTGCCAAGGTGGATGAGGAATGACCGGTGCCACCACTTCCATGACGCTGGGCAGTCACTTCACCTACTTCATCACGATTTTCCTGATGATCGCGGGCTTGTTCACCCTGATCTCACGTACCAATCTGATCAAGAAAATGGTTGGCCTCGGGATTTTTCAAACCTCGGTTTATTTGCTGTACATTGCGCCCGCCAAGTTGATCGGGGGCACAGCGCCTATTCTCAGTGACGCCTTCACGGTGTACTCCAACCCCCTGCCCCATGTGCTGATTTTGACGGCCATCGTGGTGGGTGTGGCAACGCTGGCACTGGGCCTGGCCCTGGCGGTGCGCATCCATGAGGCTTACGACACGATCGAAGAGGACGAGATCCTGGAGCGTGACACCCAAGCAGACGACGACGGGAAGGCAACATGAATCTGGCCCCGCACCTGCCCGCCCTGCAAGTGGTTGTGCCCTTGATTGCAGCGCCGCTCACCGTGCTGTTGCGCCGGCGCAGCGTCGCATTTGGCGTGGCATTGGTGGCAAGTTGGCTCTCCTTGGCGATCTCGCTACTGCTGTGGATGCAGGTGGCCAACAGCGGCACCATCAGCTACGCCATTGGCAGCTGGCCCGCTCCCTGGGGCATCGAGTACCGGGTCGACCGTTTGAACTCTTTCCTGCTGGTGCTGGTGTCCGGTATCGCCGCCTTGGTGCTGCCTTTCAGCCGGTCCAGCATCGAGTCCGAAGTGCCGACGCAACAGCACTACCTTTTTTACACCATGTTTGTGTTGTGCTTGGCCGGACTGCTGGGCATCGCCATCACCGGGGATGCCTTCAACATTTTTGTGTTCCTGGAAGTCTCCTCGCTGTCCGCCTACGTGTTGATTGCGCTGGGCCGCGATCGCCGGGCACTGTTTGCTGCTTTCCAATACTTGCTGATGGGCTCCATCGGGGCGAGCTTTCTGGTCATCGGCATCGGCCTGCTTTACCTGATGACCGGTACCCTGAACCTGGCCGACATGGGGCAGCGTTTGGCCTCGGTGCAGGGCACCCGACCGGTGCTGGCCGCGCTGGCCTTCATTACCGTGGGTGTCTCGCTCAAGCTGGCGCTGTTTCCGTTGCACCAGTGGTTGCCCAACGCCTATACCTTCGCACCGTCGGCAGTGTCGGCCTTTCTGGCGGCCACAGCGACCAAGGTGGCGGTCTATGTGCTGCTGCGCTTTTATTTCACGGTGTTCGGCGAGTCAGCCGTGTTTGCCAAGTTGCCCATGCAGCAAATGATGCTGCTGCTGGCGCTGGCCGGCATGTTTGCAGCGTCGACCATTGCCATCTTCCAGACTGACCTGAAGCGGCTGTTTGCCTACTCGAGCGTGGCACAAATCGGCTACATCATTCTTGGCCTGTCGTTCAATTCGGTCAACGGCCTGACCGCCAGCATCGTCCACCTGTTCAACCATGGCATCACCAAAGGGGCCATCTTCATGTTGCTGGGCTGCGTGGCGCTGGGCATGGGTGGCACCACGCTGGCGCGGGTGCAGGGGCTGGGCAAGCGCATGCCACTGGTCAGTTTTGGCATTGTGGTGGGCGGGCTCTCGCTGATGGGCGTTCCGGGCACTGCCGGCTTCATCAGCAAGTGGTATTTGTTGCTGGCAGCGCTTGAGCAAGGCCAGTGGTGGCTGGTGTTCATGATTGTCTTGTCGTCTCTGCTGGCGGCGGTTTATGTCTGGCGCTTCGTTGAAGTGGCCTATTTCCGGGCACCGCGCGACGATACCGCCAATGTCGCGGCGACGCCCTGGCTGATGAGCGTGCCGACCGCTATTTTGGTCATCAGCACGGTGTATTTCGGTTTTGACACCTCGTTCACGATTGGCACCGCTTCTGACGCTGCGGCTGCATTGCTCGGAGGGCAGCGCTGATGCTGACACCCGAACAGGCCATTCTGGCGTCCATGGCCGTGCCTTTGGCCGGCGCCTTGTTGATCTCACTGGCCGGGCGTCTACCCAATCTGCGTGAAACCATCACGCTGGTCACTGCAGCGGTGTTGTTGGTGCTGGTGTTGACGCTGCTGCCGCTGGTGCTGGTCGGTGCGCGCCCTGGCGTGGTGCTGTTCAGCTTGCTGCCGGGTCTGAGCATCGCGTTCCAGGTCGAGCCGCTGGGTATGCTGTTTGCGCTGATAGCGTCTGGCCTGTGGATCGTCAATTCGCTGTACTCCATTGGCTACATGCGCGGCAACCAAGAGGCGAATCAAACACGCTTTTTTGTCTGCTTTGCAGTTTCCATCGCAGCCACCATGGGCATTGCCTTCTCGGGCAACTTGCTCACCCTGTTCATCTTTTATGAAGTGCTGACGCTCAGCACCTACCCGCTGGTTACGCACCACGGCACCGACAAGGCGCGCGACGGCGGGCGTATCTACCTCGGTCTGCTGTTGAGCACATCCACCGTGTTGCTGCTGCCTGCGCTGGTGTTTATCTGGCACATTGCCGGTACCACCGACTTCACGGTAGGGGGCATCCTGGCCGACAAGCTCAAACCCGGTGAGCTTGCCTTGTTGTTGGGCTTGTGCGTGTTCGGCATCGGCAAGGCCGCGCTGATGCCTTTCCACCGCTGGTTGCCTGCCGCCATGGTGGCACCCACGCCGGTGTCGGCACTGTTGCACGCTGTGGCCGTGGTCAAGGCCGGCGTCTTCAGTGTGGTCAAGGTGATGGTCTATGTGTTTGGTGTGGACACCCTTGCCACAGCGGGTGCCACGAATTGGCTGGTGGTTGTGGCCGGGTTCACCATCATCGCGGCCTCGGTGGTGGCACTGAGTGCGGACAACCTGAAACGCCGGCTGGCCTATTCCACAGTCAGCCAACTTTCCTATGTCACCATGGCTGCGGCCTTGCTGGCCCCCTTGTCGCTGGTGGGCGCCGTGATGCACATCGCCGCCCATGCGGTCGGCAAGATCACCCTCTTTTTTGCTGCGGGCGCCATTTACACCGCTGCCCACAAAACCGAGATCAGCCAGCTCGATGGCATTGGTCGGCGCATGCCCTGGACCATGGGCGCCTTCGCCATTGCCGCACTGTCCATGATTGGTCTGCCCCCGGCCGTTGGTTTTATTTCCAAGTGGTACATGGTGTCGGGCGCCATGGCCAGTCAGCACTGGTTGGCGGTCACGGTCATTGTGCTGAGCACCTTGCTCAACGCAGGCTATTTCCTGCCCATTGTGTACCGCGCTTTCTTTGTGGCACCCCCGGCGGACCCGCACGGCCATCCGCACGGCGAGGCGCCCTTGCCGATGGTGATCGCCCTGACAGCGACCGCCACCGTGACGGTACTGTTATTTTTCTTTCCCGACGTGCCCCTGGCGCTCGCCCGCCAGATGCTCAACCCGTAAGAATGAAACCAATGGACGAAAAAACCCACTGGCTGGATCATCCCCGCAACGTGAAGCTGCTTTGGCGCAGTTTTCTGGCGGTACTGCTGCTGCTGGCACTGGCGGAGTTTTTTGTGCCCATGCACCCGCATTTTGAAATTGAGTCGGTGTTTGGTTTTTACGCTTGGTATGGTTCACTTGCCTGCGCCTTGCTGATCCTGGTGACCAAAGGCCTGGCGCTGGTGCTGCAGCGCCCTGACAAGCATTACGGCAAAGACCATGACTGAGGCTGTGCTTCATCCCGGGCTGGTGCTCATTGTGGGCGCCCTGCTACTGCCCCTGCTGCGTGGTGCGCTACGCTCTGTGGCAATCGTGGCCTTGCCGTTGTTGGTGTTGGCCTTGGTATGGCAGGTGCCCGATGGTTCGGCCTGGCAGTTGCGCTTTCTTGATTACACCCTGACACCCTTGCAAGGTGACAAGCTCTCACGGCTGTTTGCCACCATCTTTGCGCTGATGGCCGCTGGCGGTGGACTGTTTGCCATGACGCAAAAAAGCCGCGTCGAAGTACCAGCTGCCTTTGTTTATGCCGGCTCAGCCATAGGCGTGGCTTTGGCAGGCGACCTGGTCACGGTGTTTGTGTTCTGGGAGCTGATGGCGGTCGGCTCGACCCTGGTGCTCTGGAGCCAGGGCACCGAAGCGGCGTATCGCGCGGCCAGACGCTACCTGATGATTCACCTGCTGGGCGGTGTTCTGCTGTTTGCCGGTGTGACCGGCCACATTGTTGACACAGGTGATGTGGCGTTTACCCGCATGGCGCTGGAATCGTCCGCGCACTGGCTGATCCTGATCGGTTTCCTGGTCAACGCGGCTGCCCCGCCTTTATCTGCCTGGCTGGCCGATGCCTACCCTGAAGCCTCCTGGAGCGGCACAGTGTTCCTGTCGGCCTTCACCACCAAGACGGCGGTGTATGTTTTGCTGCGCGGCTTTCCCGGCAACGAGTTGCTGATCTGGCTTGGCTTGTTCATGGCGTTTTATGGCATCGTCTATGGCCTGCTGGAAAACGACATTCGGCGCATCCTGGCTTACACCATCGTCAACCAGGGCGGCCTGATGATGGTGGGTGTGGGTATTGGCACAGAGATGGCCCTCAACGGTGCAGCAGCACAAGCCTTTGTCGGTGTGATCTATGTTGCGCTGTTGCTCATGTCGGCAGGGTCGGTGATGTTGATGACGGGCAAGCGCAAATGTTCGGAGCTCGGTGGCTTGTTTCGAACCATGCCCTTGACTGCAAGCTGCGGCATCGTCGGCGCCATGGCGATTTCGGCATTCCCGCTCACCTCCGGCTTCATCTCCAAATCCATGGTGTCACAGGCCGCACTTGACGGGCATCATCTGTGGATCTGGCTGTTGCTGACGACCGCATCGGCTGGTGTGTTGCTGCACGCCGGGTTCAAGTTCGTCTGGTTTGTTTTTTTCCAGAAAGATTCCGGCTTGCGCCCGGCTGAGCCGCCGCGCAGCATGCGCTGGGCCATGGTTTTCTTTTCGTTCCTGTGTATTGCGCTGGGCGTCTGGCCTGAACCGCTGTATGCGTTGCTGCCTTTCGCAGTCAACTATGTGCCCTACACCGCAGCCCATGTGGTGACGCAGTTGCAGTTGCTGCTGTTCTCGGGTCTGGCCTTCTTCGTGTTGTTGCCCTACCTGAAGCGCAGTTTGACCATCACACTGGATGTGGACTGGGTCTGGCGCACTTTGCTACCCGCGCTGTTGCGTTATGTGGGCCTGCCGCTGGCCAAGGCATGGAACCTGATGGTGCGGGCGGCCTATGTACTGATCACGGAGTCCTTGGCACTGGTGCTTTACCAGCATCGCCAGGACGGCCGGTTTGCGCGCACCTGGTCCACCCGAAGCATGGCCCTGTGGGTGCTGGTGCTGTTATTGGGATTCCTCGTCCTCTATTACGTCTGAGTGTCTCACTGGTAAAAGCAGGACAAGTCAACTTCAACAAAAAAGCCACCCGAGGGTGGCTTTTTCACGCAGCGAAAAGCTGATTACTTGGAAGCAGCGGCTTTGGCAGCATCAGCGGCAACGTCAGTCGCCTTTTTGGCGACATCGGCAGCAGCGTCAGCCGAAGCGGCAACAGCCGAAGCAGCCGTGTTGGCAGCAGAGGCAGCAGCAGCAGCAGCATCAACCACAGCGGCAGCGGCAGCAGGTGCTTCCACGGGAGCCGGTGCAGGAGCGGGCGCTTCTTCTTTTTTGCCACAGGCAACGAGGGCAGCAGCAGCGATCACGGCGATCAGAACGAGAGATTTATTCATTTGTAATACCTGATAAAAAAATTCCGGAATTTGCCTTGTGGAGGCCCACAAAACCAAGCAGACGCAGCGAGTATTGCGTTAACTCGGAGCTGAATTATAGTGAGAAACTACTGGTTTTTACGCTTGACTAAAAACTCACACTATGTTTGCAACAATCTATTTCAATGCTGCTGCGGTGATCATTCAAGGGCCTGAAGCCAACCAGCGACCCACCAAGCCGTGACCAGCATCAGCGCCTGCACACTGAGCTTGCCTACGTCCCGGGCTGAAAGGCGGCGGGTGTTGGCCAGGCTGCGCATCAAAGTGGCATCCCGCCCCGAAGCACTGAAGCTCTCGCCATTGATGAAAACATGGTGGGCATCGAACATCATGCGCGTGCGCCGGTCCAGACGAATGCCCTGGGCCTTCAAGGTCAGCGCATCCTGTGCAGACTCGGACTGCACTTCAAACCAGACATTGGGCTTGGGCTCGGTCATGTACTCACCCAGGCCCCGTGCCAGCGCCCGACTGTCCTGCAGGGCGTCTTGCAGTGCATCCTGGGCAAACTCCAGCATCCGGGCAGAGATTTCTGCGGGCTGGTCGACCGCGGGCTGATTGGGATCCTGGTACAAAGCCACACCCACCGCCTCCTCGGCGTCTTCTGCGAGGCGCTGCAGCAGTTCCCGGGCCAGCTCGGCCCGGTTCGGAATACGAAAGCCAATGGAATAGGTCATGCATTCGCCCTCGGCAATGCCGTCATGGGCATAACGCGGCGGCAAATACAGCAGATCACCCGGCTCCAGCACATACTCCGCCTCGGGCTCGAAGTTGGCCAGGATTTTCAAAGGCACATCGGGCTGCAGGCTCAAATCTTTTTGGCGGCCAATGCGCCAGCGCCTGTTGCCATGCGCCTGCAATAAAAACACGTCATAACTGTCGTAGTGCGGCCCCACGCCACCGCCATTGGTGGCGTAGCTGATCATCAGGTCGTCCAGCCGCGCGTCAGGTACAAACCTGAACTGGTTCATCAGTTCGTGCACCCGCTCGTGGTGCAAATCCACGCCCTGCACCAGAATTGTCCACCCCGGTTGCTTCAGGGGTGGCAGGGCACGGCGCTGAAACGGCCCGTGCTTGAAGCGCCAACCCGGCCTGGACCCCGGCTCCTGAATCACCATGCGGGTCTGGGCGTCTTCATTGGCGGCAAGTTCAAACAACTCCGCGCGGTCCAACAAGGGTTTGAAGCCGGGCACGGCCTGCCTAACCAACAATGGCTTTTTTTGCCAATAGCGTTTCATGAACACTTCTGGGCTGATACCGCCTAACAAAGGCAGCGCTTGGGTGACATCCATGGGGTACTCCGTTCGGTTTTTTGTCTGCGACAATTCTCGTATGGAAATCACACAACAATGCGTCGTCGCTTTAACTTGGACACTCAAAGATTCTTTGGGTGAGGAATTGGACGTGCTCGATGAACCCGTCGAGTTTTTGGTGGGGGGCGGTGACTTGTTTGAAGTCATCGAAACTGCACTGCAAGGCCATGAGGCAGGTGCCACCCTGAACCTGCACATCGAGCCCGAGCAGGGCTTTGGCGAGTTCAACGAACAGCTCATTTTTCTGGAAAGGCGCGAACTCTTCCCACCCGAGCTCGAAGAAGGCCTGACCTTCGAAGGCGCTGCCCTGCCCGCCGGGTGTACCCCGGACATGCCACAGGATGTGCTTTACACCGTGACCGACATCTACCCGGAACATGTGGTGCTGGACGGCAACCATCCGCTGGCCGGCATTGCGCTGCACCTGACACTGCAGGTGCGCGGCGTGCGCGAAGCCACCGAAGCGGAAATTGGTTGCGGCAGTGCGGGAACGGGTTTTTTCAAGGTCACGCCCATGCACAGCCTGCCACCGGGCAGCGACCTGCTGCACTAGGGGCCTGGGCGGCAGAGCGTTCTGCGCAGGTAAAAGGAGGAGCCCGCAGGGCGGGGGACACGCAGCAGAACGCTCTGCCGCCCAGGCTCCTGGCGCTCTGGAAAAATCAGGCTTTGCCAGTCGAGCCGTAGCCGCCCTCGCCGCGCACGCTGGCCGGGAACTCGGTCACCACGTTGAACTGGGCTTGCACCACCGGCACGATCACCAGTTGCGCAATGCGTTCCATGGGCTCGATGGTGAAGGCCACATCACTGCGGTTCCAGGCGCTCACCATCAACTGGCCCTGGTAATCGCTGTCGATCAGGCCGACCAGATTGCCCAGCACGATGCCGTGCTTGTGACCCAGACCGGAGCGCGGCAGGATCATGGCGGCAAAGCCTGGGTTGTGCAGGTAAATGGCAATGCCGGTGGGCACCAGTTGCCAGGCATTGGGCGCCAGTGTCAAGGGCGCCTCCAGGCAAGCACGCAAGTCCAGACCGGCACTGCCGGGCGTGGCATAGGCCGGCAACTGGTCCGCCATGCGCGGGTCGATCACTTTGACATCAATCTTCATCATGCAGCAGCTCCGGGACCCAGGCGTTGGGCAATTTCGGCAATGAGTTGGCGCGCCAGCGCAAGTTTGGAATCGCGCGGCAAGGCACGGCTGCCGGCCTCGTCAACCAGCAACAAGGCGTTGTCATCCTGTCCAAAGGTGTCCGGGCCAATATTGCCCACCAGCAAGGGCACGCCCTTGCTGGCCCGCTTGGCCTGCGCATTGGCCAGCAAGTCGTGGCTTTCGGCCGCGAACCCCACGCAGTACAAGGCGCGGCTTTGGCCCCGCTCGGACTGTGCCAGCGTGGCCAGAATGTCGGGGTTTTCGACAAAATGCAGCTCGGGCGGCTGACCGCTGCCGTCCTTCTTGATTTTTGAAGTCGAGGCACGGGCGGGGCGCCAGTCAGCCACAGCCGAAGTTGCGACAAAAACGCTGGCTTGATCCGCCCGTTCGGTCACGGCGGCCAGCATCTCCAGGGCAGACTTCACGTTGATCCGCTGGACACCGCGCGGCGTGGAAAGGCTCACCGGCCCGGCCACCAAGGTCACCGTGGCACCGGCTTCGCGCGCGGCGCTGGCAATGGCAAAACCCATCTTGCCGCTCGACAGGTTGGTGATGCCCCGCACCGGGTCAATGGCTTCATAAGTCGGGCCGGCCGTGACCAGCACGTGCTGACCTGTCAGTACCTTGGGTTGAAAAAAGGCGATCAGTTCATCCAGCAACTCATGCGGCTCCAGCATGCGGCCATCGCCTGTTTCGCCACAGGCCTGGTCGCCATGGCCCACGCCCAGCACCCGGGCGCCGTCAGACTGCACTTGCGCCACATTGCGCTGGGTGGCGGGATGTTGCCACATTTCGCGGTTCATGGCCGGCGCAATCAACAAGGGCACCCGCTCTGCGGGACGCGCCAGGCACATCAAGCTGAGCAAATCATCAGCCTGGCCTTGGGCCAATTTGGCGATCAGGTCGGCGCTGGCGGGTGCCATCAAACACGCATCGGCTTCCCGCGTCAGGTTGATGTGCGCCATGTTGTTGGCAGCCCGGCTGTCCCATTGGGACCCAAACACCGGGCGCTGACTCAGGGCTTGCATGGTGACCGGGGTCATGAATTGCTCTGCGGCCTGCGTCATGACGACTTGCACCGAGGCGCCGGCCTTGATCAACAAACGGCACAACTCGGCCGCCTTGTAGCAGGCAATACCGCCCGAGAGACCCAGAACAATGTGTTTTCCAGCTAAATCTTTCATGCGCCGCAATGTAACAGACCATGGGGCAGGCATGAAAGCGGCCCCTATAATCTCGCTTTACCAGCTTCCTGAGTTCACAACTCACTCTGACATGACCAAATTTGTCTTCGTCACCGGCGGTGTAGTGTCTTCCCTGGGCAAGGGAATCGCCTCCGCTTCCCTCGCTGCGATCCTCGAATCGCGCGGCCTCAAAGTCACCTTAATTAAACTCGATCCCTATCTGAATGTGGACCCCGGCACCATGTCGCCGTTCCAGCATGGCGAGGTGTTTGTGACCGACGATGGCGCCGAGACCGACCTCGACCTGGGCCACTATGAGCGCTTCATTGAAACGCGCATGAAAAAGGCCAACAATTTCACCACGGGTCAAATCTACAAAAGCGTGTTGGAAAAGGAGCGCCGTGGCGACTACCTGGGAAAAACCGTGCAGGTCATCCCCCATGTGACCAACGAAATCCAGGACTTCATCAAGCGCGGTGCCGGTTTTGGCACACCCGAGGCGGTTGATGTAGCCATTGTCGAAATCGGTGGTACCGTGGGTGACATCGAGTCACTTCCGTTCCTTGAGGCGGTACGCCAGCTCAGCCTGCAACTCGGCCCCAACAACAGCGCGTTTGTGCATTTGAGCTACGTGCCCTGGATTGCCGCAGCGGGCGAGCTCAAGACCAAACCGACCCAGCACACCGCCAAGCAATTGCGCGAAATCGGCATTCAGGCCGATGCCCTGCTGTGCCGCGCCGACCGCCCTATTCCCGAAGAAGAGCGGCAAAAGATTTCACTGTTCTCCAACGTCCCGCTGTGGGGCGTGATTTCCATGTGGGACGTGGACACCATTTACAAGGTGCCGCGCATGTTGCATGAACAAGGCCTGGACGGCCTGATCTGCGACAAGCTGCGCCTGAATACGCCACCCGCCAGCCTGAAACGCTGGGACGAGCTGGTGTATGAAACCGCCCATCCGCAAGGTGATGTCAATATCGTCATGGTGGGCAAGTATGTCGAATTGAGCGACAGCTACAAATCGCTCAATGAAGCCTTGCGGCATGCCGGCATGAAAAACCACGTGCGCATCAAGATCGACTACATCGACTCCGAAACCATCACCCCTGACAACGTCGCACGCTTGGCCAAGTTCGACGCCATTCTGGTGCCGGGCGGCTTTGGCGTGCGCGGCGTGGAAGGCAAGATCTGCGCGGCCCGCTTCGCCCGCGAAAACATGGTGCCTTACCTCGGCATCTGTTTGGGCATGCAGGTGGCCACCATCGAATTTGCGCGCCATGTGGCCGGTCTCACCGAGGCCAACAGCACCGAATTCAACCCGGGTACGTCCCAGCCCGTGATTGCCCTGATCACCGAATGGAAAGACGCGGACGGCAGCATCAAGACGCGCACCCAGGACTCCGACCTGGGTGGCACCATGCGCCTGGGCGCGCAAAGCTCGGACGTGGCCAAAGGCACGCTGGCCCACAAAATTTATGGCGACGTGGTGACCGAGCGCCATCGCCATCGCTACGAAGCCAATGTGAATTATCTCGACACCTTGCGCCAGGCCGGCTTGGTGATTTCTGCCCTCACGCAGCGCGAACACCTGACCGAGATTGTGGAACTGCCGCAAAACGTGCACCCCTGGTATGTGGGTGTCCAGTTTCACCCCGAGTTCAAGTCCACGCCATGGGATGGACATCCTCTTTTCAATGCCTTCGTGCGGGCAGCCCTGGAACATCAAGCCAGTTCCAGCAACGAGAAAGCGGTGGCCTGATGAAACTGTGTGGTTTTGACGTCGGCTTGCAACAGCCGTTTTTCCTGATTGCCGGTCCCTGTGTCATCGAGTCCGAGCAATTGCAGATGGACACGGCCGGCACGCTGAAGGAAATCACCGCCAGCCTGGGCATTCCCTTCATTTTCAAAAGCAGCTTTGACAAGGCCAACCGCTCCAGCGGCAGCACCTTTCGGGGACCTGGCATCGACAAGGGACTTGAAATTCTGGCCAAGGTCAAACGTGAGTTGGGCTTGCCGGTGCTGACCGACATTCACTCCGAAGACCAGATCGCCCAAGTGACGGCCGTGGTCGACGTGCTGCAAACGCCGGCTTTTTTATGCCGCCAAACGGACTTCATTCGCGCGGTGGCGCAATCCGGCAAACCCGTCAACATCAAAAAGGGGCAATTTCTGGCGCCTGGCGACATGAAAAACGTGATCGACAAGGCCCGCGCCGCTGCCCGTGAAAAAGGTCTGCCAGAAGACAACTTCATGGCGTGCGAGCGCGGCGTCAGCTTTGGCTATAACAACCTGGTGAGCGACATGCGCGCGCTGGCCATCATGCGCGACACGGGTGCGCCCGTGGTCTTCGATGCCACCCACTCGGTGCAATTGCCCGGCGGTCAGGGCACCAGCAGCGGCGGCCAGCGTGAGATGGTGCCTGTGCTGGCGCGTGCGGCTGTGGCGGTCGGTGTGGCCGGCCTGTTCATGGAAACCCACCCCAATCCAGCCCAGGCCCTGAGCGACGGCCCCAACGCCGTGCCACTGAAACACATGAAAGCCCTGCTTGAAACCCTGTTGGCACTGGACCAGGTGACCAAGCGGCATGGCTTCCTTGAAAACGATTTTTCCGCTTGATCCCATTGATCGCGCCTTATTTCCGTTAAATTTTTTGGAGAATAAAACCCATGAGTGCAATTGTCGATATCGTCGGTCGTGAAATTCTGGACTCCCGTGGCAACCCCACGGTCGAGTGTGATGTGTTGCTGGAGTCCGGCACCATGGGCCGCGCTGCCGTACCGTCTGGCGCCTCCACGGGCAGCCGTGAAGCCATTGAGTTGCGTGATGGCGACAAGTCCCGCTACCTGGGCAAGGGCGTGCTGAAAGCGGTCGAGTACATCAACACCGAAATTTCTGAAGCGGTACTCGGCTTGGACGCATCCGAGCAAGCTTTTCTGGACAAAACGCTGATTGACCTGGACGGCACCGAGAACAAGAGCCGCCTGGGCGCCAACGCCATGCTGGCCGTGTCCATGGCCGTGGCCCGCGCTGCCGCCGAGGAATCCGGCCTGCCGCTGTACCGTTACTTCGGTGGCATGGGCGGCATGCAATTGCCGGTGCCGATGATGAACGTCATCAACGGCGGAGCACACGCCAACAACAGCCTCGATCTGCAGGAATTCATGATCATCCCGCTGGGCGCCCCCACGTTCCGGGAAGCCCTGCGCTACGGCGCTGAAGTGTTTCATGCCCTGAAGAAAATCATCGACGAGAAAGGCATGAGCACCGCTGTCGGTGACGAAGGTGGCTTTACTCCCAGCGTGGAAAACCATGAAGCTGCCATCCAGTTGATCTTGCAGGCGATCGACAAGGCTGGCTACACCGCCGGCGAACAGATTGCCATTGGCCTGGATTGCGCTGCCAGCGAGTTTTACAAGGACGGTCAGTACCACCTCAAAGGCGAGGGCCTGGTGCTCAGCGCCGAAGCCTGGACCGACATGCTGGCCACCTGGGTTGACAAATACCCGATCATCAGCATTGAAGACGGCATGGCCGAGGGCGACTGGGACGGCTGGAAAGTCTTGACGGATCGCCTGGGCAAACAGGTGCAAATCGTGGGTGACGACCTGTTCGTCACGAATACCAAAATTTTCAAGGAAGGCATCGACAAGGGTATTGCCAATTCGATCCTGATCAAGATCAATCAGATTGGCACCTTGACCGAAACTTTTGCCTGCATCGAGATGGCCAAAAAGGCCGGTTACACGGCCGTCATCAGCCACCGTTCGGGTGAAACCGAGGACTCCACCATTGCCGACATCGCAGTGGGCACCAACGCACTGCAAATCAAGACCGGGTCACTCAGCCGCTCTGACCGCATGGCCAAATACAACCAGTTGCTGCGCATCGAAGAAGACCTGGGTGAGATCGCCAGTTACCCTGGGCGCGCGGCCTTTTATAACCTTCGCTGAAGAGAACCATGGGCTCACGTTCGGTGATGCTCGCACTGATTGCACTGCTCGTGATCTTGCACGCGCAGTTGTGGTCGGGGCGCGGCAGCATCCCGAACGTGGCACAGTTGCAGGCGCAACTCAAGACGCAAGCCCAACTCAATCAACAAGCGGTTCAGGCCAACCAGCAACTGGCTGCTGAAGTGCGGGACTTGAAAGAAGGGCTCGAAATGGTTGAGGAAAAGGCGCGCATGGAACTGGGCATGATCAAGGTCAATGAAATCTATGTGTTGATTGCACGACCCTGAAAAAGTCGTCATTTTTACGCTTTTCTGGTCACGGCCCGCCTTGGCGACACTACAATCAATTTGCCTGCCGTGTATGCCGGGTTTTATATTTCCTTGAACCAATGCTCATAGAGCCCGGGCTTGGAACATTGTCATGTCAGCGTGATCGTCTCGCGTTAGATGAACCCAAGACATTGACTGACCTCGCCCACCTGAACCCCGGTTCAGGATGCGGATCCGGTGACACGCG
Organism: Rhodoferax sp.; assembly: GCF_030653815.1. Taxonomy (GTDB): domain Bacteria; phylum Pseudomonadota; class Gammaproteobacteria; order Burkholderiales; family Burkholderiaceae_C; genus Rhodoferax. The sequence continues at coordinate 39,699 of NZ_JAURYQ010000028.1, forward strand.
CAGGCACCCTATTCTCTTCTTGTTTCATGCTGCCTGACCCCCTCTTGATTGCTGAACTGGTGACACTCGGGCTTTTCACCGGTTTTTTGGCCGGACTCCTGGGCATCGGTGGTGGCATGATCATGGTGCCCTTTCTGACCATCATTCTGACCAAGATTGGCGTGGTGCCGGAGCTGACGATCAAGATGGCCATCGCCACCTCGATGGCGACCATCGTCTTCACCTCCGTCTCCAGTGTGCGGGCGCACCACAAACGGGGCGCCGTACGCTGGGACCTGGTGAAAAAACTGGCGCCTGGTATCGTGCTGGGCAGCCTGCTGGGCAGCATGGGTGTCTTTGCCCTGCTCAAAGGGTCCTCGCTGGCCATTTTCTTTGCCGTGTTTGTCGGCTTTTCAGCGACCCAGATGTTTTTGGACAAGAAGCCGCCGCCCAGCCGGGAGGTTCCCGGAACAGCCGGCTTGCTCGGTGCCGGCTCGGTGATTGGTTTCCTGTCGGGACTGGTCGGTGCCGGTGGCGGCTTTATCAGCGTGCCCTTCATGACTTGGGTGAATGTGTCCATCCACCATGCCGTTGCCACCTCGGCCGCGCTCGGTTTTCCCATTGCGCTGGCTAATGCAACAGGTTATGTGCTGAGTGGCCTCAAGCTGGCGCAACTGCCGGCCTACTCTTTGGGTTATATCTGGTTGCCAGGCCTGCTGGTCATTGCGAGCTGCAGCGTTTTGACTGCCCCCCTGGGTGCCAAGGCAGCACACAAACTACCCGTCAAACGCCTCAAACGCATCTTTGCCAGTATTTTGTACCTGCTGGCGGCGTACATGCTATTCAAAGGCCTGACGACTTCATAGACGAACGCGCCAAAAAAAACCGCCCATGTTGCCACGGGCGGTTTTTTTGAATGAGCCGCTATCAGGCCGTTTCGCCGTAAACGGAAACCGTGATGTCAACCACCACGTCGGTGTGCAAAGCGACACTGACCGTGCTGTCACTGACGGTCTTGATCGGACCGTTGGGCATGCGTACTTGCGACTTGGCCACAGCAAAACCGGCCTTGGTCAGCTCTTCAGCGATGTCGGCATTGGTCACGGAACCAAACAAGCGACCATCCACACCGGCTTTTTGCGTCAGCTTGCAGGTATGGCCGGCGAGTTTCTCACCGATCGCCTGGCATTCGGCGAGTTTGGCGGCTGCCGCCTTTTCGAGTTCGGCACGGCGTGCTTCGAACTCTTGCTTGGCAGATGCGGTGGCGCGACGGGCGCGGCCGGAAGGGATCAGGAAATTGCGGGCGTATCCGTCTTTGACACGAACGATTTCACCCAGGGTACCAAGGTTCACCACCTTGTCGAGCAGAATGATTTGCATGGTTGTGGTCCTTAGATCTTGTGCTGGTCGCTGTAAGGCAGCATGGCCAAAAAGCGTGCGCGCTTGATAGCCGTGTTCAGTTGACGCTGGAAAATAGCGCGTGTACCCGTCAGGCGAGCGGGAATGATCTTGCCGTTTTCGGCAATGAAATCGCGCAAGGTATCGATGTCCTTGTAGTCGATTTCTTCAACACCAGTTACCGTGAAACGGCAAAAGCGCTTGCGCTTGAAAAGCAGATTTTGTGCGGGGCGCTTGGGGCGCTTGTCTTTATTATTGAAACGTTTAGGTCCGGCCATGATGGACTCCTTAAATTTTTAAAAAACTTTAATTTTGAGCAAATTCTTGAACATGAAACACCAATTGTTTGGTGCCACGTGGGGAAGCCAAAAAGCCCTTGAAGAGCCAACTGCTTCCTATTTCCTGTTGGGCCAATCGCTCAGCCACGGAACCAAATGACACCGACTTCAGAAGTGCCTTGACTTGTCTTACCTGACTGGCTTCAAGTGCTTCGGAGGCATGCTCCAACAAACAATTCAAAGCCGGCACACCAGAGGGCGTATAACGCATGGTGCTCGATTCGACAATTTGCGCCGTCAAAACCAATTGGTTAACGGCAACGGTCGCACTAGGTGTTGTCACTCAAGAAATTTAAGCCTGGTATTCGGCTTGCTGCGTTTTGCGAGCATCTTCACGCTCAACGGTCTTCATCATGGAAGATGGGCCGGTTTCAGCTTTCTTCTTCAGAACCGTCAAATGGCGCAACACGGCATCGTTGAACTTGAATGCATGCTCAAGTTCGGCCATGACCGCTTGGTCAGCTTCAATGTTGACGCACAGGTAATGGGCTTTGGCCAGCTTGTTGATCAGATAGACCAACTGGCGGCGACCCCAGTCCTCGACACGATGGACTTTGCCACCGCCGGCAACGATCATGCCTTTGTAACGCTCCAGCATGGCTGGAACCTGTTCGCTCTGATCCGGATGGATCATGAGGATAATTTCATAATGACGCATTGAAACTCCTTCTGGATAAACCTCTTGTGAGGCAAAAAACCGCCCTCAGCGTCTAATTGAGGTGCGGTAAGGTAACTGGCGATTATAGCCCTGAATCAACCAGCCTCGATCACCTTGCAGAAGCAGCAGAACCCCGCGTCAGCCAGCTCAGGACCACCGTGACCAGCAGCCCTGTTCCCACACCAAAGACGCCAGCGGAGACCGGTTCGATGTCAAACCAGAGGCCGGAGCCTTTCAAGGACAGCAGCGTCCTGACGGCGCTCAGGTTGATTACCATGTAATAAAGCGTTGTCAACAAGCCGGTCAGCATGCCCGCGACGGCCGCCACACGCGTCACGCCGCGCCAGAAAATCCCCAGAATCATGACCGGCACAAAGGCTGAACCAGCCAGGGAAAAGGAAGCTGAAACCAGAAACAGGATGTCGGCGGGACGCTGCGCTGCCACATAGGCCGCGACCAAGGCCACCAACAAAAGTGCAAATTTGGACAGCATGACACGGCGCACTGCGCCGGCACGGTCGGTGTCCTGCCAGTAAAACAGATCATGGGCCAGGGCATTGCCGATGGTCAACAGCAAGCCATCCGCTGTCGACAAAGCGGCCGCCAGACCGCCCGCCGCCACCAGGCCCGACACCACATAGGGCAGACCGCCAAGCTCAGGGGTGGCCAGCATGACGATATCGGGACCCAGCTGGAGCTCGGCAAACTGGAGAATATGATCACCGTTGATGTCACTTACGGATATCAGGGCGGGATCAAGCTTGGCCCACTGGGCAATCCAGACCGGCAGGGCATCAAAGCGCATGCCCACCAACTGGCTCATGACCTCGTACTTCACCAAAACAGCCAGGGCCGGCGCCGAGAGGTACAAAAGTGCAATGAAAAACAGCGACCAGGTAACAGAATTCCTGGCTTCAGCGACAGTTCGGGTGGTGTAAAAGCGGGTCAGCAAATGGGGCAAGCCCGCCGTGCCAATCATGAGACAAAACATCAGGGCCAGGAAATTACGCCGCGATACTTCAAACTTTTCCTGCTCCTGCGCTGTCCCCTCGGGGTCACCGGCGAAGGGCTGGGTATGGGCGGGCATGCCAGCCAAAGGCTGGGCGCGCATCAAATTTTCCTGCCGGGCCTGCGTCCAGCGCGCGCGCGCCGCATCTTCATCACGCGGCATCGCGGCCAATTGGCGCCGCGCCGCCACAATCACCGACTCTTCAGCGTGCGCCCCCATCAAGCTTTGAATCATCTCCTTTTGCGCCCTTTTTTCCTGCTCCAGGGAAGCGGGCAATTCGGCCAGTTTGCGCTCAAAGTCATGCGCACGCCGCAGATATTCCTTGATGACCTGCTGCTCGTCGGGCGCCGTCATCAAATGCTGCTCAAGCTCAGCGATTTTTGGCAGCTGTTGACCGTAGGCCACGGCAGCCACCGGATTGCCCAACTGCTTGTAAGCAAGCCAGGAGACCGGGATCAAAAACGCAAGGATGACAACCACATACTGCGTCACCTGCGTCCAGGTCACGGCACGCATGCCACCCAAAAACGAACAGACCAGCACGCCGCCCAAGCCCAACAGGATGCCAATTTCGAACTGGACGCCGGTCAAGCGAGAGGTGATGAGACCGACGCCATAAATTTGTGCGACCACATAAATAAAGGAACATAAAACCGCCGACCACGCCGCAATGATGCGAGGCCAACGTCCACCAAACCGATGGGCAAAATACTCCGGCAAGGTGTAGAGATTCAATTGCCTGAGATAAGGCGCCACGAACAGCGCCACCAGGCAAAAGCCACCCGTCCAACCGAGCACATAAACCAGGCCCCCGGGTTGCATGCCTGAGCCCGAGAAACCCTGCAAATAAAGCCCACCCGCCATGCTGATGAAGGAGGCCGCGCTCATCCAGTCTGCGGCCACCGCCATGCCGTTGTACATGGCCGGAATGCGCCGACCCGCCACGTAATACTCCGAGGCGTTGGAAGTACGACCGTAAATGCCGATCAAGGCGTACAGGAAAACGGTGGCAAAAAGAAATATGGCCCCCACCCAGATTTTTCGCAGCCCCCCCTGCTCTGCCAGGGTCAGGGCCAGGATGAACATGACCAGCAAAACCACAAAAGTGGCAAAACGCTGATGGAGGCGGCGGTTATACACCTTGACCGCAGCGGGGACTTCAGCCGCTTGTCCCTCTTGCCGATTGGCCACCCAGGCGAAAACAGCCACGATGCCAATGAACATGATGACACTGCCCTGTGCCGCAAACCAGTAGGAAACCGGCCAACCCGCCACAACCTGTTGCAGATCGTGAGCAAAAAAAACCAGCCCGAAAGACGCAGCAAACCAGACCAGCAACAGCCAGCCGTGCAAACCCATCAGGTTTGCCGCAGGCGGACTGTTGCGTGTGGACAGGTTGGCGTCAACCATCAGACGATGCTGGCATCCTCAGGCACTTGCGCTCCGCCCTGCTTACGTGCCCTTGGCAAGGTTCTGCCAAGTGGCCACCACCGTGTCAGGATTCAGGGAGATTGACGAGATGCCCTGCGCCATCAACCAAGCGGCGAAGTCCGGATGGTCACTGGGACCCTGACCACAAATACCCACGTACTTTCCTTCAGCCAGACAGGCTTCAATGGCCTGAGAAATCAGCCGGGTGACCGCCGGGTCGCGCTCGTCGAAGTCCTTGGCCAGTATTTCCAGACCCGAGTCACGGTCCAGCCCCAAGGTCAGTTGCGTCAAGTCGTTGGAGCCAATCGAGAAACCGTCGAAATACTGCAGGAACTCTTTGGCCAGAATCGCATTGCTCGGAATTTCACACATCATGATCAACTTGAGGCCATCCACCCCACTCTTGAGTCCTTTCTGGGCCAGCAACTCAGTCACTTTTTTGGCCTGACCCAGGGTGCGAACAAAGGGCACCATGACTTGCACATTGCTCAGACCCATGTCGTTGCGCACGCGCTTGAGGGCTTCGCACTCCATGGCAAAAGCCTCGCCAAACTCGGCACTGATGTAGCGTGCGGCACCGCGAAAACCCAGCATCGGGTTTTCTTCTTCCGGCTCGTAGCGGCTGCCACCAATCAGCTTGCGGTACTCATTGCTCTTGAAGTCCGACAGGCGAACAATGACCGGTTTAGGCCAGAACGCAGCAGCAATGGTGGCCACCCCTTCGGCCACCCGGTCAACATAAAAGGCGCGTGGCGAAGCATGGCCCCGGGCCACCGACTCGACGGCCTTTTTCAGGTCCGAATCGATGTTGGGGTAGTCCAGGATCGCCTTGGGGTGCACACCAATGTTGTTGTTGATGATGAACTCCAGGCGCGCCAGACCGACGCCGGCGTTGGGCAATTGGCAGAAATCAAAGGCCAGTTGGGGGTTGCCCACGTTCATCATGATCTTGACGTCGATCTCGGGCATCTGGCCGCGCTGCACCTCGGTCACTTCGGTTTCCAGCAAGCCGTCATAAATAAAACCGGTATCGCCCTCAGCGCAGCTCACCGTCACCAACATGCCGTCCTTGAGAACCTGGTCGGCATGGCCACAGCCCACCACCGCCGGGATGCCCAATTCACGTGCAATGATGGCCGCGTGGCAGGTCCGCCCACCACGGTTGGTGACAATGGCCGAAGCGCGCTTCATGACCGGCTCCCAGTTGGGGTCGGTCATGTCGGTCACCAGAATATCGCCGGGCTGCACCCGGTCCATTTCGCTGAGGTTGTGCACCACGCGCACCGGGCCCGTGCCGATTTTTTGACCAATGGCACGGCCTTCGACCAACACGGCGCCCTTGCCCTTGAGCTTGTAGCGATGCTCGACCTTGCCAGCGGCCTGGCTCTTGACCGTTTCGGGACGCGCCTGCAGGATATACAACTCGCCATCCAGGCCGTCCCTACCCCATTCGATATCCATCGGTCGGCCGTAATGCTCTTCAATCACCACGGCGTAAGCCGCCAGTTTTTGCACGTCGGCATCACTCAGGGAATAGCGGTTGCGCAACTCGGTGGGCACATCGGTGGTCTTGACGAGGTGCCCAGTGGCTGCTTTTTCTTCGGCAGTGGAGAACTGCATCTGGATCAGTTTGGAGCCCAGATTGCGTCGGATCAGCGCCAGTTTGCCGGCCTTGAGCATCGGCTTGTGGACATAAAACTCATCCGGATTGACCGCACCCTGCACCACTGTTTCACCCAGACCGTAGCTCGAGGTGATGAACACCACCTGGTCAAAGCCGGACTCGGTGTCAATGGTGAACATGACGCCGGCAGCACCCAAATCAGAACGCACCATGCGCTGAATGCCCGCGCTCAAGGCCACATGCTCGTGGGCAAAACCCTTGTGCACCCGGTAGCTGATGGCGCGGTCGTTGTAGAGCGAGGCAAAGACTTCCCTGATCTTGTGCAGGATTTCTTCAATGCCCATGACATTCAAAAAGGTTTCTTGCTGGCCGGCAAAGGATGCATCGGGCAGGTCTTCGGCGGTGGCCGACGAGCGCACGGCGAAAGAAGCCCTGTCGTTGTCACCATTCAAGGTGATGAAGGCCTTGCGAATTTCCTGCTCCAGATCAGCCGGAAACGGTTGCGATTCGATCATGGCGCGAATTTCAGCACCCACCAAGGCCAGCGCATTGACGTCTTCGGTGTCAAGTGTGCTCAAACGGACGTTGATCTTTTCGGTCAGGCCGTCAAAAGCCAGAAACTCACGAAATGCGTGGGCCGTGGTGGCAAAACCCGTGGGCACCTTGACCCCGGTGGGTAAATTGGAAATCATTTCCCCCAGACTGGCATTCTTGCCGCCGACCGAATCGACGTCGGTCATCCTCAAGTCCTCAAATGGAACAACCAGGGCGGTCGCTGCAAATCGTGTTGTCATAAAAAACTCCAGAAGTTAAAAAACCGCGCTTGAGTAGGGTGCATTCCAGGCTGCACCCCCTGTCGAGGCCAACGCATCCATTTGTTGCTTGATTTATTGGATTGTCTGGCGCTCTGAATTTGGCTAGATAATTATTGTAGGCTTTGACCCGCACAAAAATTTACCCCCACTTTCACCATGCCCAATCGCACCGTATTTTTCGTCTCGGATGGCACCGGCATTACCGCCGAAACCTTTGGCCACGCCATCCTGAACCAGTTTGAAATTGACTTTCGACGGGTCCGGCTGCCTTTTACCGACACAGTCGACAAGGCACACCAGGCGGTACGGCAAATCAACCAGGCCGGCGCGCTTGAAGGCAAGAAGCCACTGGTCTTCACCACCCTGGCCAACGAGGAAGTCATGGCCGTCATCAGCCAGGGATGTCAGGGCATGCTGATGGACATGTTTGGCACCTTTGTGCACCCGCTAGAGGAGGAACTGGGCGTTAAATCCAACCACCGCATCGGTCGCTTCAGCGATGCCAGCAAAAGCAAACAATACCAGTCCCGCATCGACGCCATCAACTTCTCGCTGGATCACGACGACGGCCAGTCACATCGCGACCTGGCCAGCTCTGACGTGATTCTGGTTGGGGTCAGTCGCAGTGGCAAAACACCCACCTCGCTCTATCTGGCCATGCAATATGGGCTCAAGGCATCGAATTACCCGCTGATTCCGGAAGACTTTGAACGCCAGGATTTGCCGCCCGCGCTCAAGCTGCACCACAAAAAACTGTTTGGACTGACCATCCTGCCGGAACGCCTGAGCGAAATTCGCAACGAGCGCCGCCCACACTCCAAGTACGCGTCGCTGGCCAACTGCCGTCATGAAGTCAAGGAAGCCGAAGCCATGATGCGACGCTCGGGCATCAAGTGGTTGTCCACGACCACCAAATCGATCGAGGAAATTGCCACCACGATTCTGCAGGAGTTGCGCATCGAGCACATGACTTATTAAGCAAAAGGAACCGTGTTTTGTGGCACAAAGTCTGTCTGATTTCGGGCGTGCTGGCAGGGCACCTGGCACTGCTTGGCTGGCTCCAGCTTGGACCCGATCATGACGCGGCGGTCGCGCCGACCCTGCGCTTCCAACTGGCACCCACCGCCCCATCCCCTCGGCCAGCCGCGCCCGTGCCATCGGCCAGCCCCGTGCGGCCGGTCTCCGGCAAAGTAAAAACATCAAGTCGGGTGGCAGCGCAAAAACAAACCGAAGCAGCCACCCCCACGGCAAGCGATGCGCCGGTTTCACCCCCCGCCACCAAGCTGCCGACGGGCCTCGGGGTGATTGACAAAGTCGGTCAGGCGGATGTCGCACGCAGCGCGAATACCGGAATGGCAACACATGCCCAAGCGACGCCGGCCGCGCCCGTCACGGTCTTGCCGTCCAGCAACGCCGATTATCTGAACAACCCGGCACCCGCCTACCCTGCCCTCAGCCGCCGGTTGGGCGAACACGGCAGGGTGGTAATTCGGGTGCTCATTGACAAGGACGGCAAGCCGCAACAAGGCGACATTGGTCAGTCAAGTGGTTATGCGCGTCTTGACCAGGCGGCATTGCGCGCCGCGATGGACTGGCGTTACGTGCCCGGTCGTCGCGATGGCAAGGCGCAAGACATGTGGTTCAACGTTCCCATTCACTTCGCGCTGGAATGAGCCCTCCCCGGACACCCTCTGCGCCTGGTAAAACGCCATCAGAGCGCAGCAATACCCGCACGGGCAATTTGCGCGTCTTCGGTGGATTTCACGCCACTGACCCCGACCGCACCCAGGCAGACACCGTCCTTCATGATCGGCACCCCACCCTCCAGCATGCCGCCAATGGTCGGCACACTCAGGAAGGAATGACGACCACCGTCGATCATGTCTTCGTAGTTTTTGGTTTCGCGGCGCCCCAGCGCAGCCGTGTGCGCCTTGGCGGGTGCAATGTGCGCGGAAAGGGCTGCCGCACCGTCCAGGCGCTGCAGCCAGAGCAAATGGCCGCCGTCGTCCACCACAGCGATCGTGACCACCCAGTTGTTTTGCAGTGCTTCAGCCTCGGCTGCAGCAGCAATGCGTTTGATGTCGGACAGTTCCAGAGTGGGTTTGGTTTTCATGGGAATTACCTGTAAAAAAGTTGGCCAAGCATACCGCGCCTTCACAGTTCATTTGCCCACATTGCAGGTTAAAGTATCCTCAAGAAAAGTAGGAAGCCGACAGCGGCTTGTCTCCCGCGAAATCGGTGCCCACTAAAATCCAGTTTACTTTTTTCACCAACCCAAGCAAGGAGCTTGAACATGACTGATAACGTCCATTCCATCGAACGTAGCCATGGCTTTGGCGCCATGGCGCAAGAGCGCAACAAAGTTCTGCGCAACACTTATTGGTTGCTGGCCCTTAGCCTGATTCCGACCGTGCTGGGCGCCTGGCTGGGTGTGGCCACGGGCATCACCCAATCGCTGAGTGGCGGCATGGGCCTGGTGGTGTTTTTGGCTGGCGCTTTTGGCTTCATCTATGCCATCGAAAAAACCAAGAACTCTGCCGCCGGTGTTCCGGTGCTGCTGGGCTTCACCTTCTTCATGGGCCTCATGCTGTCGCGCATGATTGCCATGGTGCTGGGCTTCAAAAACGGGCCTGACCTCATCATGACGGCCTTTGGTGGCACCGCCGGTGTCTTTTTTGTCATGGCCAGCCTGTCCAGCGTCATCAAGCGCGACCTCTCGGGCATGGGCAAATGGCTGTTCGTCGGCGCACTGGCGATCGTGGTGGGCGGCGTCATCAACGTGTTCGTGGGCTCCACCGCCGGCATGATGGCCATCTCTGTCGCCGCCATTGGCGTCTTCAGTGCCTACATGCTGTACGACCTGAAGCGCATTGTGGATGGCGGCGAAACCAACTACATCAGCGCCACGCTCGCCCTCTACCTGGACATCGTCAATGTGTTCCAGAGTTTGCTGGCACTGCTCGGCATCTTCGGCGGCGAACGCGACTGAGACTTTGCGGGTCAGACCACTCGCGCACCGATGTGCTCTGACCCCAACTAACCAGAAAAAAGGCTCCTCGGAGCCTTTTTTAATGATGCATCAAGCTTGTCAACGCTTCAGTCCATCAGGTCAAACACCGCAATACTCTCAACATGGGCGGTGTGCGGAAACATGTTGACCATGCCGGCACCGCTGCAGCGGTAGCCCGCCTGGTGCACCAGCAAGTCAGCATCACGGGCCAAGGTTGACGGGTTGCAGCTGACATAAACAATGCGTTTGGGCGGCTGCCAGGCATTTGCTCCCGGCGTGGCCGGTTCCTCTGACAAGCCCAATTTTTGCTGATGCAGGCTGGCCAATGAACGTGCCAGGGCAAAGGCGCCTTCACGTGGTGGGTCGACCAGCCATTTGTCGGCAACACCATCTGCAATGAGGAGCTCGGGCGTCATCTCGAACAGATTCCGGGCGGCAAATTCAGTTGCAGCCAGGGTGTTGCCGGGCCGGGTTGAAGCCTTGTTTCTCAGGTAGTTGTCGCGTGACCGGGCGACCAGCGTTTCACTGCCCTCAATGCCGAGCACCTCGCGCGCCTGGGTTGCCAAGGGCAAGGTGAAATTGCCCAAACCACAAAACCAGTCAATCACGCGCTCGTCGGCCTGCGCGTCGAGCAGGCGCAGCGCGCGCGACACCAGCACCCGGTTGATCTGCGGATTGACCTGGGTGAAATCGGTCGGTTTGAACGGCATGATGATGCCAAACTCGGGCAAGGCGTAACTCAGCAGTTCACCACCTTCATCGAGCAAACACACGGTTTCTGGCCCCTTGGACTGCAACCACCACTGCACACCCGCATGCTGACGGGCAAATTCGCGCAGCCGGGTCAAATCAGCGGCGCTCAGGGGCTCGAGGTGACGCAACACCAGGGCCGTGACGCTGTCGCCGCAGGCCAATTCAATTTGGGGAATGGTCTCGACGGCATCAAGCGAGGCAATCAGCGCACGCAAAGGCATCAGCATGGCGTCAACGTGTGGCGGCAGCACCGGACACACCTGCATGTCGGCCACATAACGGCTCTTGCGCTCGTGAAAACCCACCAGCACCGCGCCTTTTTTACGCACATAACGCACCGACAAGCGGGCGCGGTAGCGGTAACCCCAGGCCGGACCTTCGATCGGGCGAAAAATGGTCTCGGGCTTGAGTTTGCCCAGGTGCCATAAATTGTCTTCCAGCGCGCGCTGTTTGACGGCGACCTGCGTGCTCATGTGCACATGCTGCATCTTGCAGCCACCACAGGAACCCTGATGCAGGCCGAAATGCGGGCAATGGGGTTCCACCCTTTGGGAAGACTCGCGGTGCACAACGGTGAGCGTGCCGCGCTCCCAACTGTGCTTGGTGCGGTTGATATTGGCACTGACATACTCAAACGGCAGCGCACCTTCAATGAACACCACTTTGCCGTCGGCCTTGTGGGCCACGCCCTGGGCTTCCAGGTCGAGCGACTCCACATAGAGCCAGTCGGCAGGCACGGCAGCTTGGGCTGCCGTGGGATCAGTCGGTTCAATCATTCAATTCAGTCTTGATGTGGCCCGACCAGCTTGGCGGGCTTGGAAGGATGGCGTTACCTGGCAGGCAGGTACTTGGCGGGGTCCACCGGCTTGCCCTGGCGGCGCACCTCAAAGTGCAACTTCACACGGTCGGCATCACTGTTGCCCATCTCGGCAATTTTTTGCCCTTTGAGCACCGACTGGTCTTCCTTGACCAGCAGGGTCTGGTTGTGGGCATAGGCCGTCAGATAGACATTGTTGTGCTTCAGAATGATCAGGTTGCCATAGCCGCGCAAACCGGCACCGACGTAAACCACACGGCCATCGGCAGCCGCCAGCACCGGTTCGCCCGCAGTGCCGCCAATGTCGATGCCCTTGTTCTTGACATCGTCAAAGCCGGCCAACACCGGCCCATTGGTGGGCCAGATCCAGTTGATGTCTGACTCTGACGCAGCGGCCGGGGCAGGACGGGTTTCGCTGGCAGCCGGTGTGGATGCAAGCGCCGGTGCAGGTGCTGCCGGCTGTGCCAGCGTGCCCGTGCTCACGGAGGCCCGGGACACCGCTTGCACCTGCACCTCCTGGCTGACAGGCGGTACCACCCGCAGGACCTGACCCACTTCAATGCGGTTCGGGTTTTCCACCTGGCTCCAGAGCGCGATGTCACGCGGGCTTTGGCCGTTTTCAAGGGCGATGCGCGTCAGAGTATCGCCCGGCTTGACGGTGTAATACCCCGGCTTGCCCGCATGCTCGAACCCTTGGGGTGGCTTGACGCTCGGCACGACGCCAATCACATCACCTGCCCGGGTCACCCGCTCCTCCACCGGTGCGCGGTTGATGCTTCTGGAGCCGCAGGCCACCAAAGTCAACAACACGCACGTCACTGCCAGGGACAAGCCCAAACGTCGCTTCAAAACCGTCATAGATCAACCCTCATCATGCAATGCCTGATTTTAAAGGGACAAAGAAAACGCCCTCCATGACCGTCTGCTGGACCCCTTGCGGCGTCTTGTCAACCACCATCAGCACCTGTTTGCCTGCGCCCGTGGCGCCCACAGAGACGGGCGCCACCAACCTGCCACCGACGGCCAACTGGTCAATCCAGGCTTGCGGCACGGCCTCGCCGCCCGCCGCGGCAATGATGCCAGCATAAGGCGCACCCCTGGCATAGCCCGGCATACCGTCACCAAACAGCAGGTGAACATTGGCCAACCTCAGATGACGCAGGTTGTCACGCGCCTTGTCATGCAGACCGCGCAAGCGCTCCATTGAATAGACCTCATGGCACAGCAGGCTCAGCAGCGCCGTCTGATAGCCGCAGCCAGTACCAATTTCCAGCACCCGCCCCAAGGGTCCCGGGCTGCCCTGGCGCAACAAGCCAAGCATTCTGCAAACCACACCGGGTTTGGAAATGGTTTGCCCCAGGCCAATCGGCAGGCTGGTGTCTTCATAAGCCTGATTCACCAAGGCGGTATCGACAAAGCGGTGGCGCTCGATGCGGCCCATGGCCTGCAGTACGGGCGCGTCGGTCATGCCCTGCTGCGCCAGTTTGTTCACCATGCTTTGCCGTACCGCACTGGAGTCCAGCCCGACACCGTGCGCCAGATGGGTCATCGGCTTGGACGCAGGCAAGGGTCGTGCTGACGTCGCAGGTCGCAAGGGGGCAACTGGCGCCTTGGGCACCGCCAACCTGGCTGGGAAACCAGGCCGAAGCTTGGCACGGCTCGGGTCGGGTTGTGTCATCAGTCGACTGAATCGGCCAGCTTGGCGGCTGTTTGCGCCCAGTAACCCAGATGGTCATGATCGGTCAGATCGACCTTGAGCGGCGTCATGGCGATGTGGCCTTGCGCTGTGGCAGAGAAGTCGGTGCCCTCGGCGTCATCCTTGGCCTGGCCGGCTGCTCCAATCCAGTACATGGTCTCGCCACGCGGGCTCATCTGCGTGATGACTTTTTCTGCGGAATGGCGCCGTCCCAGGCGGCACAGCTTCAGATGCCCCATTTCCGCCAGGGGCAAATTGGGGATGTTGACATTGAGCAACCAGGGCGTGTGACCGATCAGGTTCTGCTGTCCCATCTGCAGCACCAGGTCACGCGCCTTGATGGCTGCGGCGTCCAGATGGTGCCAGTCCCGCTCCACCTGGGAAAACGCGATGGCCGGAATACCAAACAGATAACCCTCCATGGCGGCACCCACGGTGCCGGAATAAATGGTGTCGTCACCCATGTTGGCGCCGTTGTTGATGCCTGCCAGCACCAGGTCCGGGCGGTAATCCAGCAGCCCAGTCAGGGCGATGTGGACACAATCAGCCGGCGTGCCGTTGACATAGCGGAAACCATTGGCCGCACGCTGCACATACAGCGGTGTGTGCAGGGTCAGCGCATTGGACTTGGCGCTGTTGTTGTGCTCCGGCGCCACCACTTCGACGGTGGCGACGTCTTTCAACGCCTCGTACAGCGCCACAATGCCGGGTGCCCGAAAACCATCGTCGTTGCAAATAAGAATTTTCATCATGATGTCCGATTAGACTTGAAGTATAGGATGCCCAAGGTGCTGGAACAGCCCTCATTCCTGTGACAGATGCCACGGCGGGTCGCGCCAAGGCGCTGTTCATTCACGTCAACGACAAGGAGCCATTCATGGATGCGATTTTCTGGATTGTGCTGGCCGTGGTGCTGCTGTATGCCATCACGCTTTACAACAGCCTGGTCAAGGTCAAGAATGCGGTGTCCAAGGCCTGGGCCAACATCGATGTGCTGCTCAAACAGCGCCATGAAGAGCTGCCCAAGCTGGTCGACACCTGCAAGCAGTACATGCAATACGAGCAAAGCACCCTGGAAAAAGTGATCCAGGCGCGCTCCAGGGTGTCAGAGGCCCGTCAATCCCACGACATGGGCGCCCTGGGTCTGGCCGAAGGCGCTTTGCGCAGTGGTCTGGGGCAATTGTTTGCGCTGGCGGAGTCTTACCCAGATCTCAAAAGCAACGAGCAGTTCCTGCACCTGCAATCGCGCATCAGCGGGCTGGAAAACGCCATTGCCGACCGGCGCGAGTTCTACAACGAAAGCGTCAACATCAACAACGTGGCCATCGCGCAGTTTCCCGATCTCGTGCTGGCGCGACTGTTCAACTTCAAGGCGTTCGAGTTGCTGAAGTTTGCAGCGACCGAGTTGCAAGACGTCGACATTGGCCAACGCTTCAAGGCTTGAACCATGCTGGTGCGCGGCTTGCGCGGTCTGCAGCACTTCGGGCTCAACCTGGGTAGCCTGGCCACCGGCCTGTACTTCGCTTTGATCGCCGTGGCCGCGCAATCGGGCCCCGGTTTGCAGGCGCGCTGGTGCCTGGCGGGCGCGGCCTGGCTGGCGGGGGTGGCCTGGCTGGGCAGTTTGCGCCGCACCCGCGCCATTGCCGAACTGGCCACCTCACGCATTGCCTCCGCAGCGCAGGGCTATGTCGAGATCATGGGCCGCGCCAGCACCCAAACGGACCAGCTGATCCATACCCCGCTGGGCGGTATCGCCTGCATCTGGTACCGCTACCGGCTGTACTCCAGGGACAACGCCAAGCGCGAATGGCGCCAGATCGACAGCGGCACCAGCAGCGCCACGTTCGACATCGTGGACGCCAGCGGCGTCTGCAGCGTCGACCCGGACCATGCCGAGGTGGTCGGCGCGCAAGCGCGCACCAGCTACCCTGGCGATGACAAGCTGGTGGAAGAATGCCTGTTCGGTGGCAGCACGATCTACGTGCTGGGTGAGTTTTTGACCCTGGGCGGTGCCAGTTCGACCTTGAATGCACGCGAAGACGTGAGCGCCCTGCTGACCCGCTGGAAGCAGGACCGGACTGACCTGCACCAGCGCTTTGACCTGGACCGCAATGGCACCATTGACCTGCAGGAATGGGAATTGGCCCGAAACTTGGCCACCCAGACCATCGAGCGCGAGCACCGCAGCATCCGCCAGCAAGCCGGAGTTCACTTGCTGCGGGCACCCGAAGACGGGCGACTGTTTTTGATTTCGGCGCTCTCGCCCCAGGCGCTGCGCAAGCATTTTTTACGCTGGAGCA
Source organism: Rhodoferax sp. (assembly GCF_030653815.1). Classification (GTDB taxonomy): domain Bacteria; phylum Pseudomonadota; class Gammaproteobacteria; order Burkholderiales; family Burkholderiaceae_C; genus Rhodoferax. Next base: position 55,527 of record NZ_JAURYQ010000028.1, read on the forward strand.
TTTTTCACCTGGCCATGACAGCCGCCGCGGTGGCGGGCTGGATCTACCTCGCTTGAGCCAGTGAGGCCAAGGACGTGAAGCACGGGTTACTCGTTCCAGAGCAGCCTATCGGGCTTCTGAAGAACAGATCAGGAGGCTGGCCTTCACGAACTTACTGACAGGTGACTTCCTTGCCAGCCTGGGTTGTTACAACTACCAGGGTTATTTGTTCAGTCGCCCGCTGCCCCTGCCGGAGTTTGAGGCCTACGCCCAAGCGAACTGATCAAAAACGCCAGCAACTGCGGGGATTCGGTTTGCAAGGCCTCGGTCGGGTCATGCCGCCCTGGCAGGGCCAGCAACTGCACCCGGCCATTTTGCCCGGCTGCCAGCAGACGCAGGGCATCATCAAACGGCACCATGTCGTCGTCTTCACCGTGCACCAGCAGCACCGGACAGCGCACCCGAGTCACGCTGCGAATGGGCGCAATGTCGTCAAAGCGCGCCCCGATCACGCGCTGCACATGGCGTAGCACAGTATGCGTCCGGCCAACACATATTGAAGGGGAGCTGAAATCCGGAGATAGTGTGCACGATGAACATCATGCACACCATGGCGAGCGAGGCTCGCACCACCCAAGCCCGCAAGAGGCGGTTCTACAGCCCCGAACTCAAGCTGCAAGTTGTCGGGGCCTGCGCCCAGCCCGGTGCGTCCATTGCCGGGGTTGCCCTGCAGCACGGCATCAACGCCAACATCGTGCACCGCTGGTTGCGCGAACATAGCCAGGGCACACTGATCAGGCGAGAACAGACCTTTGTGCCGGTTACCTTAAGCGCGGCCACAGAACCGGCAACGGCCCAGCCCACTGGGGACATCCGCCTTGAGGTCAAGCGAGTCAACACCACCATCGTCGTGCACTGGCCTCTTGCCGGTGGCGCCGCGTGCGCGCAGTGGCTACGCGAGTGCTTGCAGTGATCCGCATCGACGCGGTATGGTTGTCCACCGCTCCCTTGGACATGCGAGCCGGAACAGACACGGCACTGGCCCGCGTGGTGGCTGTATTCGGTTGCGCCCACCCGCACACCGCCTACCTCTTTGCCAACCGGCGCGCCAACCGCATGAAGGTGCTGGTGCATGACGGTATCGGCATCTGGCTGGCCGCCAGAAGGCTGCACCAGGGCCACTTTGTCTGGCCCGCTCAAGCGACCCAAACGCAGATCAGCTTGAGTCGAGCCCAGCTCGACGCACTGGTGCTGGGCCTGCCCTGGAGTCGCATTGGCGAGGGTGGCATCATCCGCGTGGTGTGAGGCAAAAAATGACGAAAAATCAACTCTGATTTGGTACGAAAATGAAGGGAGAAAGGACTTCAAATGCAGACATGGCAATGTTGGTTCACTATTGTTTTTGAGTCAATTGGGGAATGTCAGAATGGCCCAAAACAGTTCTGTGTGGGACACTTTGCACCATGGTCCAAGCCCAAGAATCACTTCTCGATTTGAACGCAGAACAACTGCGTGAACTCGCCCTTGATTTGATCGCGCAAATCGCCCACCAGGACCAACAAATCACCAGCCTGGACCAAACCATCATCAGCAAAGACCGCGAGATCCTGTACCGCCAGGCCAAGATCGACCAGCTCACGCATGAGATGGCGGTCTTGAAGCGCTGGAAATTTGGGCGCAGCCGAGAACAACTCGATGCTGGCCAGGCCAGCTTGCTCGATGAAACCATCGACGCCGACATCGCCGCCATTGAGCAAGAGCTCCAAGACCTCGCACCACCGGACAAAGCAGCCAAAGAACCCCGCCAGGCGCCTAAGCGCACAACCCTGCCCCCAGAGCTGCCTCGCGTTGAGTTGCACCACGAACCCGACAGCACCACCTGCACCTGCGGCTGCCAGTTGAAGCGCATCGGCGAAGACGTCAGCGAGAAGCTGGACTACACGCCGGGCGTGCTCACGGTGCAGCGCCATGTCCGTGGCAAGTGGGCCTGTTCCGAGTGCCAGACCCTGACGCAAGCGCCGGTGCCCGCCCAGATCGTCGACAAGGGCCTGCCTACCTCGGGTTTGCTGGCACAGGTGTTGGTGGCCAAGTATTCTGACCATTTGCCACTGTATCGCCAGGAGGCCATCTTCGGTCGTTCCGGCTATCCAATAGCCCGCTCCACCCTGGCGCAGTGGGTGGGCGTGTGTGGCGTGCAGTTGCAGCCACTGGTCGATGCGCTCAAGAAGTCCATGTTCCAGTCTGCCGTGCTGCATGCCGACGAAACCCCGGTGGCCATGCTCAAGCCGGGCAACAAGAAGACCCACCGGGCCTACCTCTGGGCTTATGCGCCGGGGGCCTTCGAGAACATAAAGGCCGTGGTCTACGACTTTTGCGAATCCCGCGCCGGTGAACATGCAAGAACATTCCTGGGAGACTGGAGCGGTGGTCTGGTTTGTGACGACTTCAGTGGCTACAAAGCCAGCTTTGGTGCTGCCATCACCGAGGTGGGCTGCATGGCGCATGCGCGGCGCAAGTTCTTTGACCTGCATGTCAGCAACAAGAGCGAGATTGCCCAACAGGCGCTGACCTACATTGGGCAGTTGTATGAGATCGAGCGGGAAGTCAAACATCTCAGTGCCGATGAGCGAGGCAGCATCCGCAAAGAAAAATCAAAACCGCTGGTTGATGCCTTGCACCAGTGGATGCTGTTACAGCGCCAACGCATTACCGATGGGACCGCCACCGCCAAAGCGCTGGACTACAGCTTGAAACGCTGGGTTGCCTTGACCCGGTTTGTGAACGACGGGCGCCTGCCCATTGACAACAACTGGATTGAGAACCAGATTCGCCCGATCGCCATAGGCCGGGGCAACTGGTTGTTCGCGGGCTCACTGCGCGCGGGCCAGCGCGCAGCTGCGGTGATGAGCCTGATCCAAAGCGCCAAGCTCAACGGGCATGACCCGTATGCCTATCTGAAGGATGTTCTGGCCCGCTTGCCGACTCAGAAGAACAGCCGAATTGATGAGCTGCTGCCGCACAATTGGTCACCGCTGATCACGTAACGGTTACGCCGTCAATCTGTGTTCGCCGGACGCATACG